>CABZOF010000001.1:0-290000 GCA_902527215.1 uncultured Pelagibacteraceae bacterium
GATTTTTATAATCAAGACCGATGACATATCCTAAAAATATCTGTTTATTTTCAGCATGATAAACAAAACTTCCACCGTATGTGCTATTATCTAAAGGCCAGCCAGCTGTATGCATCACTAAGCCTTCCTCATGATTTTCTTCTTTCAACTCCCAAATTTCTTTAAATCCTATTCCATACTGTTGTGGATCTTTTCCTTTATCTAAATCAAATTTTTTGATTAATTCTTTTCCTAAATGTCCTCTGCACCCTTCAGCAAAAACTGTAACTTTTGCGTGAAGTTCCATTCCCGGTTCATAACCGTCTTTTTTATTTCCTTCTTTATCTAAACCCATATCTTGAGTTGCTACACCTTTAACAGAACCATCTTCATTATATAAAACTTCACTTGCGGGGAAACCAGGGAATATTTCAACTCCAAGACTTTCAGCTTGCTCTGCTAACCATCTACATAAATTAGCAAGACTAATAATATAATTATTATGATTTTGTTGTACTTTAGGCAATAACCAAGTTGGCCAACTAATTTTTTTTGTCTTACCTAGAAATAAAAACTTTTCTTTATTAACTTTTGTTTTAATTGGTGGATTAAGATCTTTCCAATTTGGCAATAGTTCATCTAAGGCTCGTGTTTCAAACACGTTCCCTGATAAAATATGTGCACCTATTTCAGATGCTTTTTCTAAAAGGCAGACATTAATATCTGGGTTTAACTGCTTTAATTTTATTGCAGTTGAAAGTCCCGATGGCCCGCCACCTACGATTACAACATCGTATTCCATCACTTCTCTGGACATAGTAATTTTCTACAGTATTTGTTATTTTTGTATAGTGTTTAATTTGTTCAGTTCCTCTAAGAATTGAGGAAGTGCTTCGAATAAATCAGCTTCCAGGCCGTAATCTGCGACACTAAAAATAGGTGCTTCACCATCTTTATTTATAGCAACAATAACTTTACTTTCTTTCATTCCTGCTAAATGTTGAATGGCTCCAGAAATTCCAACTGCTATATATAGATCAGGAACAACAACTTTTCCTGTTTGTCCCACTTGATGTTCGTTTGTAATATATCCAGCATCAACCGCAGCTCTTGACGCTCCTATTGCAGCGTTTAACTTATCCGCTACATCAGTTATCAGTTTGAAATTTTCTCCACTTTGTAAGCCTCTACCACCAGAAATTACTATTCTGGCAGTGCCTAATTCAGGTCTATCTGATTTAATTTCTTCTCTATTAATAAATTTAGTATTCTCACTTAGATCTGCTGCATCGATTTTTTCTATTTCTGCAGATCCACCAGTTGTTTCAGCTGCTTCAAATGATGTTGGTCTAATAGTAACACATTTTTTTTCGTCATTACTTTTAACAGTAGCAAATGCATTTCCAGCGTAAATTGGTCTTAAAAAAGTATCAGGAGAAATTACTTTTATAATATCGCTTACTTGTGAAATATCTAACAACGCTGCAACTCGTGGCATAAGGTTTTTTCCAAATGTATTTGCTGAGCAAATAATATGTGAATATTTATCAGCGTGTTTTAAAATTGCTGCAGTATAATTCTCAGCAATATAATTTTCATAAATTTCATGATCTATATGCAGAACTTTTTTTACTAAAGGAACTTCAGATAAAGATTTTGCAACATCATCTGCTTTACTTCCAATTAACAGTACATGAAGATCTTGATCTATTAGCGACGCAGCTGTAATCGCGTTTAAAGTAAATGGTTTTACTTCTTTGTTGTTATGCTCCGCTATTAATAAAACTGACATTAAATTACCTTTGCCTCATTTTTTAATTTTTGCACTAATTCCTCAACACTAGCAACTTTTATACCCGCTTTTCTTTTCGGTGGTTCTTCAATCTTAATATGTTCTATTCTAGGGTTTGTATCAACTCCTAGATCTGACGCATTAATCTGTTCAATAGGTTTTTTTTTAGCTTTCATTATATTTGGCAGTGACGCATATCTTGGCTCATTTAATCTTAAATCACACGTAACAATAGCTGGTGTATTAACTTCTATAGTTTCTAGACCTTCATCTACCTCTCTAGTTACTTGTAATGATTTATCGTTTACCTCAATTTTTGAAGCAAAAGTTGCTTGTGGCCAATTTAAATGTGCCGCTAACATTTGACCTGTTTGATTGCAGTCATCGTCAATTGCTTGTTTACCCATAAATACTAAATCTGGATTTTCTTTTTCAACAATTTTTTTTAATATTTTAGATACAGCAAGAGGTTCAATGATACCATCAACCTTTACATGAATTCCTCTATCCGCTCCTACTGCTAAAGCTTTTCTAACTGTCTCTTGAGCTTTTTCTTCACCAACAGTAACTGCTATTATTTCTGTTGCTTTACCTGACTCTTTTATTTTTACAGCTTCCTCAATAGCATTGTCATCTGGTGGGTTAGTTGACATTTTAACGTTATCAGTAACTACACCGCTACCGTCCTCTTTAACTCTAATTTGCACGTTATAATCAATAACTCTTTTTACAGCGACTAAAATTTTCATTAAGCTCTCAATAATTTATTTTCTGCATCGTAAGGACTTTCTTCTAAAATTGTTGCCTCATGCATTTTACCAAGTATATCAATCCTTAGTTTTTGTCCAACATTTGCTAACTCGGGTTTAACCATTCCTAGTGCGATAGATTTTCCTAGTCTAAATCCAAAATCACCACCAGTTGCACGTCCTACAACACTACCATTTTCATAAATTGGGTTGTTTCCTAGTACATCCGCATCACTAGTTTCGTGAACCTCTAGAGTAACAAGCTTATTATCAAAGCCTTTTTCTCTCCATTTATTTAAAGCATCAAGTCCAATAAAACTTCCTTTGTTTGGATGAATAAATCTATCTAAACCACTTTCGTAAGGTGAATACTCAATTGATAATTCAGTTCCAACTAGTTTGTAGGATTTTTCAACTCTTAAACTGTTCATTGCTCTAATACCATAAGGTTTTAAACCTAAGTCTTGACCTGCATCCATAAGTTTATCGAAAATATGATTTTGATATTCAATAGGATGATGAAGTTCCCATCCTAGCTCTCCAACAAAATTAACTCTCATAGCATTAACGGGTGCAAAGCCAACGTCAACTTGTTTTGCGCTTAGCCATTTAAAATTTTCATTTGAAAAATCATCATTTGACACCCTTTGCATTAATTCTCTTGCTTTCGGTCCCGATACCACAAGAACACCTTTGCTATTTGTTAAGTTCTCAAATTGAACTGATCCATCTTTTGGCATCCAGCCAAAGATCCAATCGTGATCCAATCTTTGATAAGCCCCGGCAGAAACAAGATAAAAACTATTTTCTGACTCTCTCATAATTGTAAATTCTGAATGAACACCACCTTTTGTATTCAATGCGTGACACAAATTAATTCTACCAACTTTTTTTGGTAGTTTATTAGCTACCAACTTATCTAAAAATTCCTCTGCTCCAGGTCCTTTAATTCTGCACTTAGCAAATGCAGTCATATCTAGTAGTCCAACATTTTCTTTTACATTTTTGCACTCTTTTTCAACTGCCTTGAACCAATTAGATCTTCTAAATGACCAATCATCCTTTTGTTCCATGCCATCAGTTGCAAAAAAGTTTGGTCTTTCCCATCCAAATTTTTGTCCAAAAACTGCACCAAGATTTTTCATTCTGTCATAACATGGCGCTGTTCTTAAAGGTCTTGCGGCTGGTCTTTCTTCATCTGGAAAGTGGGTTATAAACACATGACTGTAAGCTTCTTCATTTTTTTCTTTAAGATAAGATTTTGAACAATAATCGCCGTATCTTCGTGGTTCTACACCAAGCATGTCTATTGTAGGTTCTCCATCAACAATCCATTCGGCTAGTTGCCATCCGGCTCCACCAGCTGCAGTGATGCCAAAACTATGACCTTCATTAATCCAAAAGTTTTTTAATCCCCATGCTGGACCAACTATCGGATTTCCATCTGGCGTATAACAAATCGCACCATTATAAACTTTTTTAACACCTACTTCTCCAAATGCTGGAACTCTATGAATGGCTCCTTCAATATGAGGTGCAAGTCTATCTAGATCTTCTTGGAAAAGTTCATACTCAGATTCCTTTGAGGGACCATCTACATAACAGGCAGGAGCACCATCTTCATACGGTCCTAAAATTAAACCACCCGCTTCCTCTCTCATGTACCATCTGCTATCGCTATCTCTCAAAACTCCCATTTCTGGAAGACCTTCTTTTTTTCTTTTTTGAATTTCTGGATGTGGTTCTGTTACAATATATTGATGTTCAACTGGTATTACTGGAATATCTAAACCAACCATCTTACCAGTTTGTCTAGCAAAATTTCCTGAACATGAAATTACGTGTTCACATTCTATAGATCCCTTATCTGTTTCAACAACCCATCCATCTTTATTTTGTTTCATTGCAACAACCGTTGTATTTCTGTAAATCTCAGCACCTCTATTTCTTGCGCCCGTAGCTAATGCTTGCGTTAAATCAGCAGGTTGAATATATCCATCTTCAGGATGTTGTATTGCTCCAATTAAATCATTTGTATTACACAAAGGCCAAATTTCTTTTACTTGGTCTGGTGTTAGAAATTTTACATCTACTCCTATAGTTTTTGCAACTCCAGCGTATTGATGATACTCATCCATTCTATCTTTGTTGTCTGCTAATCTGATATTTGAAACAACACTGAACCCGACGTTTTTGCCTGTTTCTTCTTCTAAACTTTTATAAAGGTTAACAGCATATTTATGTAATTGGCCAACTGAGTAGCTCATATTAAATAATGGAAGTAATCCAGCTGCGTGCCACGTTGAACCTGAAGTTAATTCTTTCCTTTCAATCAAAACAACATCTGACCAACCTTTTTTAGCTAAGTGATACAGAGCACTAACACCAACAACTCCACCACCTACTACTACAACTTTTGCTTTTGATTTCATCATGCGATTTTTACTAAATTTTTCTTATAAACTAAACATAATTCTAATAGTCATAATCATCATCATCGTCATCTCTCCAACCCATTTGGTACATTAAATATGCGGCAGTTATTACACTTACCACTCCTGCGGCCATACCGAAATTTACTCCCATAGTTTGCCCAAAATAATACCATCCTATCTGAGTGGCGCCAATTGGTGGAATGCAAAGTATTGCCATTAGTATTGCAATTCTTACTGGAAAACTTGGTTTTTTCATTAAATAGAAGAACCCATTGGCATTGGTTGAGATACAGCAGTAGTTAGCCAACAATTTTTTAAAAATCCGTCAATTTCATATTTTTCAACTTGCCATTTGAATTTGTAATACTTTTTATCCTTGTCCATAATGGTAACTTCAAATGTCGAAACACCTTTTGATTTATAAACTTCTACAATTTCATAATTTTCATGATTTAAAAGCATCGAATAAGAATCGGTCTTAATCATGTTTTTAAATCTCTCAATAGGTCCTGTAACTCTTTGATTATTTGGGTGAGCAAAAAACCAGGTTTGAATAATACCACTGTCTTTTTCAGGACTATCGTTCCTCATCAAAGCATTGAGTTGTATCTCAATAACTTCTCTTGGCTTTATCTCTGGATTTGGTTTTCTTATCTCAGCAGATAATTCATTTAAAGAAAAAATTAATAGAAAGAATATACTATAAATTGCTGGCTGTATTTTTAACATCTTCCAAAAATTCAATTCTTTTTTCATTTGAAACAAATGGTACAGCAAAATATCGTTTATAGGTAATGTCATAAATACCACACTTATTAAAAATACCTTTTTTAATTCTTCTAAGTGGTAAATTTAAAAAAAAATCTGTAATTGAAAATCTTGGAGAGCCATATGTGCAGAAAATAATAGCTTTTTTACTTTTTAGTTTTCCTACAGCGTAACCATGGTTTCCGATAAGTTTCTTAAAAGAAAAAGCCCAGGGTGGCGCTAATACTTTATCTATCCAACCCTCTAATATTGCTGGCATTCTATAGTTCCAAATAGGTGCTACAAGGACAATTAAATCAGTTTCATCTATTTTTTTTCTGTGATCTAAAACTACTTCATCAGCTTTTTCACCAGCATATACTGGGTTAAATTTTTCTTTATATAAGTCTATACATTCTACTGAATGACCTTTTTCCTCTGCCGATTTAATAAAAACATCTTTGATTGCTGAATTGAAAGATTTTTCATTATAATGGCCATAAACCAAAAATACTTTTTTCATTAGTCTTTAAGAACTGGAAAAACTGGATTAGATTTTTGAAAAAGTTTTTGATATTCCTGTTTTATGCATCTGTTGGAAATAAATTCAATATTTTCTTTGTCAGCAATCACTTTAGCCTCATCGCTATGAATTCCATACTGTAACCATAATACTTTAGTTCCTTTTTGAATTGCTTCTTTTGCAATACCCTCTGCCTCATTTGAAGGTCTAAAAACATCAACTATATCGATCTCTTCTTTAACATTATCCAAACTTTCAACCATTGGTTCACCATTTACAATTTCACCTACTGCAAAAGGATTTATAGGTATCACTTTATAACCAAAGTTTTGCATATACTTCATGACTACGTTTGCAGGTTTTCTTTTAAGATTTTTTTTATCTTCCCCTTTTTTCTCAGAACTTACGCCAATCATTGCAATGACTTTTGATTTTCTTAAAATGGATTTAATTTGATCGTCATTCATAATTTAAATATAAAATAATTATTATTTATTTTTCCAGTTAGGTTTTCTTTTTTGTAAAAAAGCTGATATTCCCTCTTTTGCATCTTGTGAGGCCATATTTAAAGTCATCATTTTACTCGTAAATTTATATGCATTTCCTAATGGCATTTCTAATTGTTTGTAGAAAGCTTGTTTACCGATTTTAATTGTTAAATTTGATTTTGAAGAAATAGTTTTTGCAATTTTTAGAACTTCTGAATTAAGTTTTTTACTTGAAAAACAATCATTAATTAAACCAATATCTTTTGCATATTTAGCATTTATTGGCTCTCCAGTTAAAAGCATCTTCATCATAATTTTTCTAGTCACCTTTCTACTAACAGCAACCATTGGCGTACTGCAAAACAATCCAATATTTACTCCAGGTGTTGCAAATGTAGCTGTTGTTGTGCTGTATGCAAGGTCACAACTTGCAGCTAACTGACATCCGGCCGCATACGCTGCACCATGCACTTTTGCAATAACAGGTTTCTTTCCTTCAACAATTTTCATCATTAATTTTGAACAAAGATTAAATAATTTAAGGTGATTTGACCTATTTTTTATTCCACCTACTTCTTTAAGATTATGACCAGCGCTAAAACCTTTACCGGAACCTTCTAATATTATTACCCTAGTATCATTATCTTTGTCTAACCGAATAAATGTATTTAAAAGATCTCTTAAAGTTTTAAATGATAGAGAATTGTAGGTTTTAGGATCATTAATTACCACATTTGTAATTCCCTTACCTAATTTTCTTGTTTTTACATTCATATTGAAGTTTATAATTATTTTAATTCTCCGTCTTCACGCATTTTAGCTCTAATTTTTGTGGCTGAAATTTTCTGTATTTCTTCAGATAATACTATTTCCTCAATTTTATAGCCTACTCCTCTTCCGTAACAAATATTTGTAATGTTTGGGACCATCATTATTTTAAATCTTCCTTCAAACTCTGGATTTAATTTATCTTCAATATTTTTTTTTACAGTTTCAAAGTCGAATGGATTGTCATCAACTCCTTGTACATCTCTTATTTGAATACACACTTGACCAGTTTTTTTTATGATCTCTCTAAATAATGTATAGTGACCCTCATGAAAAGGTTGCCATCTTCCAAGCATTTGTGCTGTTGGTTTTTTATTATCCCATTCATAACTCATTATGATATCTCCTTTATTATTTTATCCGCCCAAAACTTAGCATCTTGAGTGGTTACATGAAAATCATATTTTTCTGGTTTGACAAACATTTGATTAGTATCGTCAAACCTTCCTTCTTTGATCGTATCTACCCAAATCACAAAATCTGCAGGGAATAAACTTCTTGCTTCTGGAGTTGGGCAAATAAAATCTGCCACAACATAATTTCCTTGATTTTTCAGCTTTAAAGCAAAGTCTGCCATTCTTTTAGCTTGTCTTTTTCTACCCTCCTCAGAAAAATCCCAATCATTTGCTTCTTTTCTAACTTCGTCAGCATTTAATCTTTTTGCATTCAGTTTTGGAGCAAGTTCTTCTGCCAATGTTGTTTTGCCAGCTCCAGGCAAACCCATAATTAAAACTATTTTCATTAAATTTGTTCTAAAGGATGATGAGACATTAATTCTAATCCATTTTCGCCAACTAAATATTGTTGTTCTAATTTCACTCCCTCATGACCTCCAACTTCGCCGATATAACTTTCTAGAGTAATTGTCATATTTTTTTGAAATATACCGCTTCTTTCTCCACCATCAGTCGGATATCTAATTGCTGGCCACTCATCACATAAACCTATTCCATGAAGCATGACTGAATATCTATTTCCGTAATATTTTTCAGGAAGTATCCATGCCTTTTCAGTAAATTCTCTAAATGATACTCCATCTTTAATTAATCTTGAATTATAGTCAATCTGCTCAACTGCTGTTGAATAAATTTTTTTTTGATGTTCATTAAATTTATTTCCACAAACAAAAGCTCTAGAAATATCTGCACAATATCCATAAGGGCCTACCATATCTGTATCAAAGGATACGATCTCACCATCTTGAATAATCTTATTACTACTTTCTTGCATCCAAGGATTGGTTCTAGAGCCTGAAGATAATATTCTACACTCTATCCACTCTCCACCATTTTCAATGTTCGTTTTATGTAAAATCGACCATAACTCATCTTCAGTAATTCCTGATTTCAAATAATCTCTCATTTTAATTATTCCAATATCAGCAACATCTAAAGCTGCTCGCATGCATTTAATTTCTTCAGACGATTTAATAACTCTAGCCTGTTCAAGTATTTTTTTCGCTTCTAAAACTTGAATTCCTTTTTTATTAAGCTCATTTACGGCTGGACCATTGATTACATCAATTGCGATTTTTTTACTTTTAAAATAAGAGTTAGATAAATCATTTACTTCATTGACCCATTTTTTAAGTTGCAACTCTGATTGGTCACCATTGCTAAAATAATCCCAAGTAATTGCTGGTCTTATTTCATCTATTAAATTGAGACCTTTAGATAATATTTCACAGTTAAAATATTCATATAATATTGTTGGACCATCAACAGAGATAAAACAATATCTTGTAAGATTATGCATATTATAAACACTCATATTCACAGTATCTAATGCATACCTTACATTTACTGGATCAAATAAAATACATGCCTCTATATTATTTTTCTTTAATTCATTTCTTAATCTGTCAAGTCTATAAGATCTAAGTTCGTCAAAATCTATTTCATCTTCTCTTAATCTTTTTTTTGAAATATATTTCTTAATTGGTTGGTTTGCTGAAAGAATTTTTCTGTTAAACTTCATCCCTATAACATCTGTACACCAACACCTGTTTTTGGATAGGTGTATAAATTATAATTTGCACAAAGCTCATCTCCTGGTTTCAAATCTTTTATTGAAACCATAAAAAAATATTTTGCGTCTGGTTTCTCTCTTAAATTATAATACATGTTTTCTAAATTATCATCATTTTCGTTAAATTTTTTTGCTTTTGGGGTAGGATCAATTGGATCACCAAATTTTAATGTAGGTAAAATATTTGATACCATTCTTTGAACTGTAGGATTGTCAGAATGATTATAAAAACCACCTAATGGAGTTCTTATATATTTATTTTCAAACTGCTCATCTCTTATGTGAGTAATTCCGATAAAAGTATTAGCTTTAATTTCTTTGGTTGCGAATAATCCCAAACCTTCGATTGGTGAACTTTTTATTGTTAATGCATCTGGTAAAGGTCTGTACATATATTTCGCACTTTCTACACAATGTGAGTTGCCACCCACTTGTGAAATTGATGTGTTGGATTATCCATATCAGGAGAAAAATTTCCACCATTATATGCATGTGAGTTGCGGCCTAATTGCATTCTTTGAATTATACTAACATCTTCTTTTTGAATATCTTCCCACAATTTATGATTTTGTTTTCTTAATGATTTAAATTCTAACGATTTTGCGGCTTTTTCACCTACATAATATATTTCCATGTGCTCTAAAGTTTTTTTATGACTAATGGGTTCTAACCAATATGCGTAGAAATGATCTTTATGTATACCTAACATAACATTGGGAAACAAAGCTACATACTCTGCAATATTTTCTTTTTCTTTGGGCCAGTTAGGAAAGCAAGGAAATTTTTTCTTACCTTTAAATTTTGGATTGTAAACAACTGTGCCTTGGCCTGCAAAGCGGTTTGGTAATCCTTGAATATGATAGTGATCTTCAATTTTTGAATAAGAATTTAAACCTGGATGAACCCATGGCAAATGATAACTTTCACAATAATTTTCAATTGCAAATTTCCAATTACATTTTGCATTTATTTTAAAATAACCAAAATCATTTGCATGATTAATTAATTTTCTATCTTTTTTTTTCCAAAATTTAGCCCACCTATCACTTAAGGGTTTAATATATTTTTCAAATGGAATTTCGTTGTTACTAATATTAATAAAAATTAAATCTAACCAAACACATGATCTTATTTCTTTTAAATTGTTTTTATTTTTTTTAAATTTTGGGCTACTATGTTGGTTCATCCCACCTATATGAGGTGTTGCAATTAGCTTTCCATCTGATGTGTATGACCATGAATGATAAGGACATCTGATAACATTTCTAATATTGCCTTTTTTGTTTACTAGCTTTACTCCTCTATGACTACAGACGTTATGAAAAACTTTTATCTGATCTTTTTTATTCCTTACTAAAAATAATGGCAGTCCTAACAAGTTAAATGGTTTTACATCGCCGATATTTGGCAAAGAACTTGCTACTCCTATTACAGTCCATTTATTTTCAAATATTTTCTCTCTTTCTATTAAAGTATAATCTTTACTTGTATAACATTCGTTGGGGAGTCCATGTGCTTTTGAAATTGGTTTCTTAACTATATCTAATTTTTTTTTATCTATAATTTTATAAATTGCTGACATTTTATTTTGTCACTTCATATAGACCAAGCCATGCATTTACATCTTTACTAGCAATATAATCAGATTTAAAAAACTCTATTTCTTTCCATTTATTTTCATTTTTTAATTGTTTGATTTTTTTATCAAATCCATATTCCTCATATATTCCCTCGTTAATAGTGAAACAAATTAGACCTTTATTTTTAGTAATTCTAATAAACTCATCTAATGCAGGTGGTTTTACATGTCCAAAAGTAAATGTGCCCACACACATTAAAGCATCATATTGATCATCCTTTTCCTTGATTGGTTTATTTAAATCTACTTTATCTAATTTTTTATAAAGGTTATTTGGAACCAAATCTAAAAGTTTTTGGGATAGATCGGCACCAAAAAAATTAGTGAAACCATACTTTTTCAATTCTACACCAACCAATCCAGTTCCACATCCAGCATCATAAATATTAATATCTTTTTCTTTTTGATGTTTATTGAAAACTTCTGCTGTTTCCTTTGGGCCAGTATAATTCCATTCAACCATATCTTTATCATATTTATTATCCAAACCCCATTCGTCATAAAAATCCATCACCTCTTTTGTTTCTTTTAGTTTATAAATTGGAACTTTGTTACCTACATCTTTTTGGGCCATTACCCTCTCATTTTTTCTCCACTTGGATCATAAAGTGGTTCTTTGATAATTGAACAATTGAATAAATCACCATTAATTTCTACTTGTATTCCATCTTCAGATGATAAATTTTTTTGATCTAGATATGAAAAAGCAACACTTTTATTTACAAAATGAGCAAATCCACCTGAAGTTATATACCCAATGCTATTATCTCCCTTCATTACTGCTTCATTGTTTGTGACATCTATGTCGTTTGTTTGAATTATTAAAGGAACTAATCTATTCGAGCTATTGTCTTGTTTAGCTTTTTCTTTACCAATAAATTCTTTGTTCCAATTAATGAAACTTTCTAATCCAGTTTCTTTAGCAGTAAAATCAGGTCGATAGTCTAAAGTCCACGCACCCCAATTTTTCTCTAGTCTCATAGACATTAAAGCTCTTCCACCAAAAGGTTTAATACCAAATTCTTTTCCCGCCTCCATTAACTCCTCATAAAGTTTAATTTGGAAATGTGGCGCAACATATATTTCATAACCAAGTTCACCCGTGAATGAAATTCGGTTTATAATTGCTGGAACACCTCCAACAAACATTCTTCTTGAGTCTCTAAATCTAAATTTTTCATTAGATACATCGTCTCTAACTATTTTTTCTAAAACTTTTCTCGAATTAGGTCCTGCTATAGATATTCCATGAAATTCATCTGATCTATTTTTATATTCAACATTAAATTTATCTAAATGGCTTTCAAACCAACGTCTATGCATTTCTTGAGCTGCACCTGAACCAAAAACCATAAATTCGTTTTCATCAAGGCATGAAACTGTAAGATCGCCACATAATTTTCCTCTATAAGATAACATTGGAGATAACGATATTCTTCCAGGATTTGGAAGCTTACCTGCCATAATATGATCTAAAAATTTTCTTGCATCTTTTCCTTTAAATTGATGTTTTGAAAAATTAGCAACTTCAATAAAACCAACATTTTCTCTTACATTAATAACTTCTTTGGAGACATAATTATGCGATCTAGATCTTTTTATAGTTGGCTCTTCGTATGCATCTTTTTTATCATTTGCAAACCACAAAACATTTTCTAAACCAAAGCTGTCTCCCATAACCGCTCCTTGTTCTACAAACCGATCATAAAGAGCTGTTGTTTTTTGTTTTCTTCCTTTTGGTAAAGTTTCATTTGGAAATGTCATAATAAATCTTCGTTCATAATTTTCAGAAGATTTAATTGTTCCGTATTGAGGTGATGCATAATCTCCAAATCTTGCAACATCCATTGCCCAAACATCTATTGATGGTTCTCCGTCAATTATCCATTCAGCAATACATTTTCCAACTCCTCCTCCTTGACAAAAACCAGCCATTACACCCACTGCTACCCAATAATTTTTCATTCCGGGAACAGGACCAATTAATGGTGATCCATCAGGTCCAAAAGTAAAAGGCCCATTTACAATATTTTTAATTCCTGCCTTTTCTAACGCTGGCATTCTTTCAAAACCTATTGCTAATCTATCTTGAATATTATCTAGTTTTGGTTCTAATAACTCATGACCAAAATTCATAGGTGTTCCTTCAACCTTCCATGGTGTTGATTTTGGTTCATAAGTTCCAAGAAGCATTCCTTTTCCTTCTTGTCTAAAATAAATGTTACCTTCAAAATCAGTTCCAATAGGAATTCTTTGATCACCCATTGCTTCAATTTCTGGAATAGCTTCAGTGATTAAGTAGTGATGCTCCATTGGTTGAACTGGTAGATTAATTCCTGCAAGCTGTCCAACTTCTCTTGCCCATAAACCTCCAGCGTTAATAACTATTTCAGCTTTTATATTGCCCTTGTCAGTTATCACATCCCAACTTCCATCCTCTTTTTGTTTTGTGTCTTTTACAACTGTATGTGTATAATACTTTCCACCATGAACTTTTGCTGCTTTAGCAAAAGCATAAGTCACACCTGATGGGTCTACTTCCCCATCAATTGGATCCCACAATGCTAGAAGGTATCTTGATGGATCAATTAAAGGATTTTTCTTTTTTACTTCCTCTAAAGAAACAAACTCTTGGTCAAGACCCATATATCTTGCTTTAGACCTCTCTCTTTTTAAATAATCCGCCCAAACATCATTTGAAGCCAAATAAAATCCCCCACTTGATTTGAATCCAACTGAGTGGCCAGACTCTTTTTCAATTTCTTTGTACAATCCGATTGTATAAGCCATCATTCTAGAAATATTTGGGTCAGATGAAATCACATGTACATTTCCAGCTGCATGCCAAGAGGATCCAGATGTGAGTTCATTTCTTTCAAGAAGAATACAATCTTTTAAACCAAACTTTGATAAATGATAAAGAATGGAACAGCCTACTACGCCGCCACCTATGATGACTACTTTTGCATGATTTTGCATGTTAGTATTTTATTTCTTTATTGACGTCTTTCAATGTCTTGTCTGTCCCATGGTGAAAATGTTTAGTCATATCTGGCATGTACTTCATGGCAATTGGTTTTTTACCAACTGCAACAGCCATTTCTCTAACATGATGAGCTTCAGCACCACAACAAATACCGATTAAATTTATTTTTTCTTTTAGACATTCTTTTGCAAATTCAGCCATTTCAAATCTGTTACAATACAAATTATCTAGAGCAACGGGGAATGCATTTCCTCCAGGAATACAATCACATCCATGATCTGTCTGATTCAAAAATCCAGGTTCTTCTTCAGTCGTTCTATATGGAACAGGAAGACCAGCAACATGACAGGATACTTTTTTTCTTATTTTTTTTAAAAGTTTCATAGTCATTTCTGGACCTCTGTAACAATTCAAACCAACAACATCAGCACCAAGATCTTCAATTATTCTACATGCATCTTCTGCTGTGTGACCATCTCTTGTCAAATCTCCTCGAGGTATTGCATAATTGGCTACGGCAATCATACCTTCATCCTTAATTGCTTTTAAAGCAATTTTCATTTCATCTACCCAATTAATCGTTTCTGCAACTACAAAGTCAACTCCTGCCTCTTTTGCCCAAAGCACTTGCTCTTCGTACATCTTTTGACATTCTTTGAATGAGTTTTTATCTTTAGGGTCAAATACATTTGTATTCGCAACATCTCCACACACCATTAAGTCTAAATCTTTAAATTCCTTTGCAGCATCCTTTGCAATTTTTAGTGCATTTTTTTGCATGGGCTCTAGCAAATGTTCTTTTCCAATAATTCTTAATTTCTCTCTATGTCCATAATAGGTGAAAGCTTGAACAATATCTGAACCAGCTCTAATAAATTCTCTATGTAATTGTGTAACTACATCAGGATGTTCTAGCACTACTTCTGGCACAAATGGACCTGCAGAAAGATATCCTCTCCTTTCCATCGCAAATAAATATCCCTCTGCGAATATTACGGGACCCTCATCTAATCTTGATAATAAATTTTTATTCATATTTATTTAATAATTTATTTCTAAATAAAGAGAGTATAAAGACAATTTTAACACAACTCAAAGTTGAAACTAGTTTGCAATTTTTCCATCTATATGTTCTGATGATTTATAATTAATTAATTAGGAGAAATAATGAAAATCAAAAAATTACTTCTATCTGTTGCTGTAATATTTGGACTAACTTCTTTTGGAAGTGTTGCCAACGCAGCTTGTGGGAACATAACTGTCGCTAATATGAACTGGGCTTCAGCAAACTTCATGGCTGAAGTTGACAAAATCATATTAGAAGAAGGTTACGGATGTTCTGTTGAATTGGTGCCAGGTGCAACAATGCCTACATTTACATCTATGCAAGAAAAAGGTGAGCCAGATGTTGCTCCAGAATTTTGGGCTAACGCTGCAATCATTGCTTTAAATAAAGCAGTTGATGAAGGAAAAATGCACTCACTTAATAAAGCACCTATTACTGGTTTAGGTGAAGGATGGTGGGTGTTACCTGCTACTTTAGAAAAACATCCTGAACTTACAACTGCTGAAGCAATTTTGGCAAGACCGGATCTATTTCCTCATCCAGAGGATCCATCAAAAGGTGGGTTTCATATTTGTCCTCCAGGATGGAACTGTGAACTAAGTAATAGAAATCTTTACAAAGCTTTTGACATGGAAGCAAAAGGTTGGGCTATTGTTGAAACAGGTTCTGCTGCAGGATTAGATGGATCAATTGCTAAAGCTGCTGAAAGAGGTGAAAACTGGTTTGGTTACTATTGGTCACCAACAGCTATCATTGGTAAATATGATATGAGAGCTGTGGACATGGGAGCTTGGGGTGGAAAAGATAACTGGGATAAATGTATAGTTTTACCAGAACAAGAATGTGGAGACCCTAAAGCAACTTCATGGACAAAATCTGAAGTTTACACAATCGTAACTGACAATTTCAAAAATACAGCTGGAAGTGCTGGTATGGATTATTTCAAAAAAAGAACTTATCCAGGTCCAGTAATGAACGGTATGTTAGTTTGGATGGGTGAAAACCAAGCAGAGGGTGCTGATGCTGCAATTGAATTCCTAACAAACCAAGAAGATGTTTGGTCTAAGTGGGTTTCAAGTGAAGCTGCTGCAAAAATAAAAAAAGCACTTTAATAAAATAAAATATTGCCAAACCCACTCTTTAGTGGGTTTGGTTGAGTAAAATTATGGATTTCTTTAATAAAATTCCTGTAATGGATCGAACAGCTTTAAGAGAGCTTAAAAAAGGAATAGACTCTAGTTTTAAAGAATTTTCAAGAGCCTATGGAGATGGAATTGAAGGTTTTTTTGATCCACTTTTGCATTTTTTAATTTGGTTGGAAAAATTATTAGTCAATAGTCCTTGGCCATTAGTAATAGGTGTATTTGCTTTGTTGGCATGGATTGGATCAAGAAGTATTAAACTGGTAATAGGTACAATAGTTTGTTTTATGATTATTGGTTATTTTGGAATGTGGAAAAACTGTATGGCTACTGTTGCAATAATATCTGTTTCAACATTAGTTTGTATTGTAGTCGGTATTCCAATTGGTGTGTTAATGTCTAAATCAAGCAGAGCAGAAAAAGCAATTTTACCCGTTTTGGATATGATGCAAACTATTCCAAGTTTCGTTTACCTTATACCTATAATTATGCTTTTAGGTATTGGAAAAGTGCCTGGTTTATTGGCAGTTTGTATTTATGCTTTACCACCGGTAGTAAGGCTGACAAATCTTGGAATAAGAGAAGTAGATAAAGAAACACTTGAGGCAAGTGAGGCTTTTGGTGCAACTCCAATGCAAAAATTAAAATCTGTACAAATACCATTGTCGTTACCAACAATTTTTGCTGGAATTAACCAAACAATTATGATGGCTTTAGCTATGGTGGTAATTGCATCAATGATAGGCGTTAAAGGTCTGGGAGTGCCTATTTTGCAAGCTATTTCTAATCAATATCTAGCACTTGGAATGATGAATGGTTTAGCAATAGTGGCTCTAGCAATCATCTTTGACAGAGTTACACAGCAGTATGGTCAAAGAATTCAAAAACACAGAGGTCAGAAAAAGTAACCCTGACACTTTGATCTAATATTTATCTAGACAGTTATTTTAAAATAAATAATTATTAATTAATGAATTTTTCATTAGAAATTGGACCTCACACTGATCTTGATACTTTGCCAAGTGTGAAAGATGTATATGTCACAATGCTACCTGGAGGTGATTATAAGGAAACTGCTGACAAGTCTGGAGATTTGGTAAAAAAAGGTTTTAACCCAGTTCCTCATTTTCCAGCTAGATCAATTAATAGCGAAAGTGAATTAAAAGAGTATGTTTTAAGATGTAAAGATTTAGGTGTAAAACAAGTTCTAGTTATTGGAGGTAGTCGGGAACCAATTGGAAAATTTGATAGCTCCTATCAGATATTAGAAACAGGATATTTTGATGGGATAAAGATCGGAATCGCTGGACATCCTGAGGGGAGTCCTGATATATCCGATTCAGATTTAGAAAAAGCTATGATAGATAAAAAGCCTTATGCTGATTATATAGTTACTCAATGGTTACTTGATGCTCAGCCTATCGTTGATTTTATTTCTAAACAAACGATACCAGTTCATGTTGGGATAACTGGGCCAATGAAAATTTCAAGCTTAATAAAGTTTGCAAATATTGTAGGGGCAAAAAATTCCATTAACTTTCTTAAATCTAATTTTACTAAGGCATTAGATTTATTGAAACCTAAAGACCCTAATGATCTAATTGGGAAAGTTAAATCGCATACTGATTATTTTCACATTTATACATTCGGCGGCTTGAAGGAAACAAACAAGTGGTTGAAGGAGAATAACTATGTCTAAAGAATTTGACTATAGTAAGCTAAGACACGTAACATCAGTAGATCAATCTGATAGAAAAGTGCCTTATAATTTAAGACAAAGCGGACCAACAAAAGTTGAAATGTTAATTTCAACACGTGTAAGAAAATCACCATATTGGCATTTATCAATGCAAGCTGGTTGTTGGAGAGCAACTGTATACAATCGTATTTATCATCCAAGAGGCTATGTAAAACCTGAAGATGGTGGTGCAATGGTCGAGTATGATGCAATTGTTAATCATGTAACAATGTGGAATGTTGCTGTTGAAAGACAAATTAGAGTAAAGGGTCCTGATGCAGAAAAATTTGTAGACTATGTAATTACAAGAGATGCTACAAAAATCTCTCCAATGAGAGCAAGATATGTAATTCTTTGCAATGCATATGGCGGCGTATTAAATGATCCCATACTTTTAAGATTATCAAAAGACGAATTTTGGTTCAGTTTATCTGATAGTGATATAGGACTTTATTTACAAGGGGTAAACTCTGATGAGAGATTTAATGTAGAAATAGATGAAATAGATGTAAGTCCGGTTCAAATTCAAGGGCCAAAGTCAAAAGCATTAATGAAAGATTTATGTGGAGATCAAGTTGATTTTGACAATATGCCATTCTACGGTTTAGCAGAGGCAAAAATCGGTGGAAGAAGTTGTGTGATATCTCAATCAGGATTTTCAGGTGAAGCTGGGTACGAAATTTATTTAAGAGAATGTACTTTATATGCTGAAGATATGTGGAATGCAGTTCTTGAAGCAGGAAAAAAACATAGCCTAATGGTTATTGCCCCTGCGCACCATAGAAGAATTCAAGCTGGAATTCTTTCTTGGGGTCAAGACATGGACAATCAACATAATCCTTTTCAATGTAATTTAGGTTATCAAGTATCATTATCTGGAAAAGGAGAATGGAATAAGAAAGCAGATTACGTAGGTAAGAAAGCTCTTGAAAAAATGAAAGCTGATTTAAAAGCAGGTCACAAACCATACAAACTTCAATTAGTTGGTCTTGAATTAGGTGGAAAACCAATTGAGGAATATGCTCCTGACTTTTGGCTAATTTCAGATGAGGGTGGTGGAGAACCTATAGGCTTTATTACTTCCCCTTGGTATCATCCTGAAAAAAAACAGAACATCGCTATGGGCTATGTGCCATTTGATGGAACATTGAACGCAAATGGATTTCCAAAAGGAAAAGTAGGATCTAAGTTTAAGGTACATTTGCCAGAGAAATATTCTGAAACTCCAGGTAAACCTGTTGATGCAGTAATAGTAGATATACCATTTAAAGAATCTTACAACGCAAATACAAGAGAAGTTGTAAAAGGTTAAATAACTTTAAGGGAGGAGTTTAACTCCTCTCTAATTAAAATGTTCGCACAATTTTTAGAAATTTTTTTTAAATCTTTAAAATTAGATAAAAGCTTATACAGAGATAATAAATACTTTGGTGAGGCTGCAATCTATTTTGCTGGTCTTGTAATGATACTTGATGGTGTGGCTGGAGCAGTAGCGGCAAATTCAATTGTGAGAACATCAATTGGTATCTCAGGTTTAACAGCTCTTTTAACATGGTTCGTTTGGGCTATATTTATTTTTGTAATTGGAGTAAAAATTTTTCCAGATAAAGGGAGCAAAGTTCCTTTTAAAAAAATTTTAATAGCTGTGGGATACGCACATGCACCAGGTTTAATAAGGTTTTTTGCAGTTACACCTGACTTAGTACTGCCAATTATTTTTCTTACTCAATTTTGGATTTTTGCATCTCTTATAATATCAACTAAACAAATTTTGAATTTAAAATCAAATTTAAAATCATTTGGAATAGTATTTTTATCTTTCCTAATAATAGCTTTTTTATCTATAACATTCATAATTAATAGGATGAATTCAATTCCAATTAGTAATATAAGCTAAAAAGGAAAAATAGTTTTGGATGTTCTGCAAGATTTGCATATTTTAAAACCAGTAAGGAATAAATTTTGAGTTACACTTTCATCTTCTTTTTTACACTCTTCACAAATATCATTTAAATCTGCTTCTAAATTTTTATTTAATTCTACATCATATTCTTTAGTCATTATCTGTTAATCCAGCTCCTGCGGTTCGTTCCCTCGATTTATCACTTTCATCGACGTAAGTTTTTAGAGATAAATTATAAATTTCAGACCAGTCATCTTCGGTAAAACTATTCTTATTATCTAAAAATTTTAAGTTAATTTTATCTGATTTTTCTAATACGTCTCCTGTTAGATAGTTCGAATAAATAGACTCGTTAAAATTAAATAAAAATTCTTTATCATCCATCTTTAAAAAAATTCTCTTACCAATAATTTCTGAAGTTCTGCTCACAAATGATAAAAATATAAGTGGAAAAGCAATCTTATTTATTTCAATTTCATTGAATTTAGATATTGATGAAGATTGATCAAAAAAATTTAATCCAGATAATATAGGACAATAAAAAGTCTTTGCAGTATTTGAGGCCGATATTTCATCTATATTTTCAAAATTACTAATTTTATAAATTTTAAAGTATTGGTTTAAATTTTTAAGACCTGGTAGTCCAAACATTTCTAATAATCGAATATTTTTTCCAACCTCCTCTGATACTCCCCAAGAAAAACCAATAGCTTTAGATGCTTTTTTTGTAGTTACTTCTATTTCACTAAAGCTTCTCATTTATTTATGATTTATAAATCCATTTATCATCAAAATTTCCCAATTCTGAAGGCAAAGGTGCTCCTTGGAACATGCAAATACGCAACCATTTATCTGATCTAGGATCAAACTTTATAGCTCCAAAAAATGATAATTTTAGTCTTAACATATCAATTGGAACTAGTTTGGACCCAATTGTATTGTCTTGGATTTCTGAATAAGGAAACTTTTCCGCAATAAATGCTCTTCTGACAACATGTCTTAAATGATTATTATCTTTTAAGAATTTTCCAATTTTAGAACTATTTTTTTTTGTAAATACAGCTTCATAAAGTTTATTTATGTCTCTTGCTATTGCCAAAGGTTGTTCTAAATCAGATCCCTCATCAATATATCTGTCTCCTATTCTAGGTTCTTCTTTATTTTTTGATATAAACCAAAAGTTTTGATTATTTTCGTCTTTTAAAAAATCAATTTTAAGTATTTCAGAATATTTATTTTCTAATATGTTTCTTAAATCTTCAATAGTTCTATAAACAGGAATGTTAAAATGCTCTTCCTCATCAGAACTCATTTGGGTTATCAATGGATTAACTATGTCATCAAATGGCTCCATCATCATAGATACAATATATTCTATACATTCATCATTTAAATTTTCATCTGACCAGTTGTAAATTTGATTAAATTGGTATGAATTTTTAAATTTAAAATCTTCTTTCATAAATTTTATAAACTTTTTTAAATCTTCAATTAAACCTTTGATTTTTTCTTTTTGAAATTCGCTATCAGTATGCCAACTGGTTATATTCTTTAAAGATTTAATTAGGCAATTATAAAAAATATCAATCTCATTTTTTGAAACTTGCTCTATTTCTCTTATTTGTTTTAAAGCAGTTTCTCTTGCATGTATCCAATTATTCAACAAAGTAGGATGATTAACAATAAAAGGAGCCATACCAAGGCCAGTGGAATTTCCTATTCCTAAGTTTCTGCTAATTGCAGGATCTAATTCTACTGCTAGTTTTGGATTTTTATTTTTTGCAATATGATTAACCTGATCAAATGTAAATTGTCTAACGAGATAAACTAGCATCATCTCTAATCTAAAAGGTCCTCTGATTTCCTCTCTATTTTTAATTCTAAACCTGTCCGCTAAACCAAATTTTCCTGATCCATAAACTGCTGTTGTTCTATATAAATACCCGACCTTTGATAAAATTTCTTTATTAGGCTGTTCTCCATTTGATAAACTTTCAACCACATGGTCAAAAACTCTAACTGACTTGTTAGCTCTTGATAACGTTAATTCCTTATACGAAAGTCTTCCTACCTCTTGTTTTGGAACATTATTGTTAAGTCTATCTATGTCTTCTTTTGAAGGAATTCCATCAAATAAGGTAAAAGCGGCATCCCACTTAGTGGCTATTACTCTATCTGATCTTTCGTCATCTTTGATTTCGTTAGCAAAACAAATGAGAGAATATGTTCTTTTGTTTTTTGTAAATGAATAAACTGCTCTACCATGTCCTTTGTCATTTAGTTGAAATAAATCTCGGCTATATTTCCAATCTTTAAATTCAGATAAAAAAGATCTTAGAAATGATAATTTTGATTGATGAAAAGATCCCAATTTAGATAGTTTCATCAAAAATTTTGGATCTCTTAATCTTATTTCCATTAATTAATTCCTTTATAAAAATTAAACCAATTATTTCCTAAAATTCCTTCTACTTCTTGCTTATTAAAACCAACTTTTTTTAATCCACTTTCTAAATTATCAAACCCTCTAGCATCCAAAAACCAGTCAGGTTGTTTTGGAAATCCAGGTTTTTTTTCACTTCCCTCTCCATAATTTGTACTTTTAGACCAAGTTCCATTTCTCATCCATTCAACAACACTGTCAGGTTGGTTCAAACAAAGATCTGATCCAATACCAATATTTTTTACTCCCATTATTTCTGCAGTTTTAGCAACCATTTCACAAAAGCTTTCTAATTTACAATTTGTTCCATCTTTTAAATGATGAGAATATAATGATAAACCTAAGATACCCCCACTTTCAGAAAGTTTCTTTAACAAGAAATCTGATTTATTTCTTAAAGCTTGATGCCAGAAAGAAGGATTAGCATGAGTAATTGCAATTGGTTTTTCACTTATTTCTATTGCATCCAAAGTACTTTTCTCTGCTGAATGGGACATGTCCACAACTATACCTACCCTGTTCATCTCTTTAATTGCTTCTCTTCCAAAATTTGTGACTCCAGAATCATTTTTTTCATAACATCCTGTGGCTAGAAGAGATTGATTATTATAAGTAAGTTGCATAAATCTACAACCATGCTCATAAACTTTCTCTATTAAATTGATGTCATCCTCAATCGGTGAACAATTTTGGAAACCAAAAAAAATTGCTGTTTTATTATCTGATTGAGCTTTTGTAATATCCTCAAAAGTTTTTCCTAAGAATATTAGATCTGAATTTTCTTCAAAAAATCTATCCCACTCTTTTACCCTTTCCAAAAATTCGTCATAATCTTCGTGATATACTAGAGTAACGTGTACTGCATTTAATCCAGCTTCCCTATTGATTAGAAAAATATCTCTAGACCAGTTACAATATTGAAGATTGTCAATTCGATAGTTCATATTTAAAAACCATATAAGTATAATATAATTTGTCGACTAGTTTAAATTTATAGAATATGCTAATCTAAATTAATTCAAATTTATATCATGAAAAACAAAAAATATAGTCACAAGGTATCAATTGTTATGGGAAGTAATTCTGATTACTCAACCATGAAATTTTGTGAAAAAATTCTTAAATTGCTTAAAATTAATTATGAAACAAATATAGTTTCAGCTCATAGAACTCCAGAACGTATGTTTAAATATGCAAAATCTGCTGAAAAAAATAATATTTCTGTGATAATTGCTGGAGCAGGAGGATCAGCCCATTTGCCAGGAATGATTGCGTCTCTAACAAGAATTCCAGTAATTGGAGTGCCAATTGAAAGTAGAAAATTAAAAGGTCTAGATAGTTTACTGTCAATAGCTCAAATGCCAAAAGGTATACCGGTTGGAACTGTAGCAATAGGTACAGATGGAGCAATAAATGCCGCATTATATGCAGCTTCAATTATCTCTACCTTTGATATGAGTGTTAAAAATAATCTCAACAAGTGGCGATCTGAACAATCAAATTCTGTTAAAAAAAAACCTAAATAAATGAGCCAGCCAGTTTTAGGAATAATTGGAGGTGGTCAGCTAGGTAGTATGCTTTCTGAAGCTGCTAAAAAGATAGATATAAAAACTGTAGTACTTAGTGATGATCCAGATGCGCCTGCCAAAAATTTTTCAAATAAGTTCATATATGGAAAGTATAATGATTCAAAAATTATAACAGAATTTGTTAACAGCGTTGATTTAGTTACCTATGAATTTGAAAATATACCTTTTGATATATTAAATGAAATAAATAAATTAAAGAGTGTTTTACCCAAACCAGAAATAAATAGTTTAATCCAAAATAGATTAACTGAAAAAGATTTTTTAAATAAAAACAATATTAGAACAACTAACTATGCTTTAATTAAAAATAAAGATGAATTAAAAGATAATGAAAATCTTTTGCCAGGGTTACTTAAAACTACTACTCTTGGATATGATGGTAAAGGTCAATATAAATTAAATAGTTTTATTGACATAAATGAAGACATTGATTTCACTAAAGAATATATTTTAGAAAAGTTTATTAATTTAAAAAAAGAAATTTCAATTGTCATATGTAGATTTGGAAATCAAAAATATGAAATATATGAACCAATTGAGAACGTGCATGAGGATCAAATTTTGAAATATTCAAAAATTCCTGCTGAAATTTCAGAAAAAATAAAGGTAAAATCTAATGAATGGGCAAAACAAATTGTTGAAGAACTAGATTATATTGGAACCTTATGTGTTGAGTTTTTTATTGATAAAAATGAAAACTTATATGTTAATGAAATTGCACCTAGAGTTCATAATTCTGGTCATCTAACAATAAACTCACATAATGTTAGTCAATTTGAAAATCATATAAGAGCAGTTTGTGGTTTAAAAAAAATTGACACAAAAAAATTATATAATGCTCAAATGATTAATCTAATTGGTGATGACATAACAATTTATAGAAATAAAACTTTTAAAGAGAATGAGTTTTTTTATGATTATTTAAAAAAACAAGTGAAAGCAAAAAGGAAAATGGGACATCTAACAATAATTGAAAAATAATTTTATATAGGTTGTATTAAAGAAATATTGTTATTTGTTGGCTTATTTACATCCTTAGAAATTTCATAAAAAGAAAGTTTTGATTTTTGTGATTCTTTTAAATAATTTGAACCTGAAATTTCAATATTCAAATATTTATTAACATCACTTTCATTTAAGATAACTGGCTGTCTGTGATGAATTTCTGTTACATTTGAACTTGCTTCTTCAGTAATCATACAAAATTGATCTTCTTCAAAAATAGCAGCAATATAAATAAGTTTTTTATCTTCTCTTAAAAAGTAATAAGGCGTCTTCTCTTTTTCTATTCTCTTCCATTCATAAAATCCATCGGCCACAGCAACACATCGTTGAAGCTTTATTAACTTTTTAAAAGAGACTTTTTCATCAATCGTTTCTAATCTTGCATTTATTAGTGGTTTAAAGTCTTTTTTTTTAGCCCAACTAGGTACAATTCCCCACTTTAAATTTTCAAGAGTATTTCCATTGTTATACTTCTTAATAACTGGAAGTTTTTGGTAAGGATGTGCATTATAATTTTCTGAGTCTTCTACTTTAATTGCAGTTTTAACGATTTTACTTGTTTTTGAAACAGCATTGGTGATGACGTATCTTCCACACATATTTTTTCGTATTGGTTTAATTTTTTTTTAGATTATATGTTCATGCTAATGATTAAATCAATAGAAAATAACTTTGACCACCCAAAGGTAAATCATCTTTTAATAAAACACTTTATTGAATTAAGATCTGTTTCTTCTAAAGGTAGCACTCATGTTTTAGATATCCCTGGGCTTAAAGATCCGAGTATAAAATTTTGGAGCTTGTGGAATAATAATCATTTAATTGGTTGTGGGGCCTTAAAGTTTATTGGACAAAATCATGGAGAATTTAAATCTATTAGAGTATCTGATGATTTTAGAAATAGAGGTATCGGTAATAAAATAATCTCGCATTTAATAATTCAGGCGAAAAAATTAGGTATAAAAAAGATTAGTATTGAAACAGGATCTGGAAAATTCTTTTTACCTGCCAGAAAACTTTTTGAACATTTTAAATTTAGTAAGTGTAAACCATTTGCTCACTATAAAGAGGACCCTAATTCTTGTTATTACACTTTAGATTTATAATTTTATGGGAGAAGAAAATAAAAAACCCTACATACTTTATGTTGCTGAGGCAATCTATTTAGAAATATTTCAAATTAAAAAACAAAATCTTGATATTTCCAATTTAGATGCAATTGAAAGATTTATTGGTTCAAAATTGTATGAAAAAGTAAGTAGTGGTAAATTTCATGATGAATGGTTTGAGAAACTAAAAGAAAACGATTTTGTTGATGAGACCTCAGGAGAAAAAATTTCTAAAGAGGTTTTAAGGCTTTTGAATTTACAAAAAGAAGCAATGATTAAACAATTGATTAAATTTCCTGATTTGTACTATGCAAAAAGTCATTTTCCCTTAGAAATATCACAAAGAGCCACAAATCATTTGTGGAGAGTGTGCGAAAGTTATGAATTGTGGTGCAAAGAAACAAAAAATAATAGTTTAATTAAATTAAACCTTTTAGATTAAGAATAAATGGACAAAATCATTCAATTTATAGACTCAACACTTTTTGATTTAGGTAGACAATTTAAATTGTCTTATTTACCTCCTTTAATGATTTATGTTGCAGCAGGTATATCTGGACTTACAGGAATAGTAGGTACTTTCTTTGTAAAAGATTACTTAAATTTATCTGCAGCATTTCTTGCAGGATTAGGTTTCTGGGCAGGAATACCTTGGGCTTTAAAAATGCCACTAGGGCATTTGGTAGATTTAATATGGAATAAGAAGAATTACATGGTTTACGTCGGTGCCTCATTAATTGGTGTAAGTTTATTAATAATGTACGGACTAATAATTCATACAGAACAAATGTCATCTTATTTAAAAGTTGAAACTTGGTTTGTAATAAGTGTTCTTTTAGCTCCTATTGGATATGTAGTTCAAGATGTTGTTGCTGACGCAATGACAGTCGAAGCTGTACCTTTAATAAATGAGAACGGAGAAAAATTTACAGCAGATCAAGTAAAAATTATGCATACGACGATGCAAACACTTGGAAGATTTGCAATTATAGGTGGGACAGTATTGGTTGCTCTTGCCAATGTGATATTATTTAAGGGGGTAGATGATCTTGAACAGACTGAAAAAATACAATTATACGGCTCGATATATCTTTATGCATTAATAATACCAATGGTTTCAATTTTAGGTGTTATTTTTGCTGCTTATTTAAAAAATAAAAAGAAAAACATTTTAATTAGACAAGGTCTATCAGGTGAGGAAGATAATTTTAATCATGAGCAAACAAAAGTTAATTGGTGGATACTTGGTGGTAGTTTAATTTTTGTAATTTTCACATTGAGTGTCGGTTCGTTGGGATTACCTTTTGCACAAGAAATTGTTTTTTTAGGTTCTATGTTAATCATTTTATTTCTTATGAACAAACTTATTAAAGAGTTACCTGAAAAGTTAAGATTTACTATAGTTGGAACTGCTATAATTATTTTTATATTTAGAGCCATGCCTGGACCTGGCCCAGGCTTATCTTGGTTTGAGATTGATGAACTACAATTTAATGAACAATTTTTTTCAATACTGTCTTTACTAGCATCTGTCCTAACATTAGTTGGAATAATAATGCTTAGACCATTTATGGCAAAAAATTCTATTGCTAAAATAATCGTAATTTTATCAATTGCTGGATCAATATTATTTTTGCCAAGTATTGGAATGTATTATGGATTTCATAACTGGACTTCTTCGTTAACAAATGGAATTGTTGATGCAAAATTTATAGCAATAATTAATACAGCATTGGAATCTCCATTGGGTCAAATATCTATGATTCCACTTTTGGCTTGGATTGCTAAGAATGCTCCTTCACATTTAAAAGCAACTTTTTTTGCGGTTTTTGCCTCATTCACTAATTTAGCTTTGTCAGCAAGTGCTTTATTAACAAAATATCTCAATGAAATTTTTACAATTACAAGAGAAGTAAAAGATAAGGTTACAAACGCAATTTTAACTACAGCAGACTATTCTGAGCTAGGATTGTTATTAATAACAGTTACAATTATTACCTTAATTATACCAGTACTATTTGTTTTATTTATTCAGAAATCTAGATTTAAAACTGAGGAATAATCACTAATTACACTTATAGCCAAATTCTAAAGAAGCATCAGTGATAGAATGGTATAGAGATTCCCCAAAACTTCTTAGAGAAAAAATTCTTGCTTTTTCTGGTTCATTTTCAACCATATCAACTATAAAAGAAATTCCATTATAAGCTGAGTTAATACTCATATTTTTTGTTAAAATGTTAAAATTAAAAGGACATCCTTTTTTTAAAACTTCTTTTACGAATGGTCCTTCTAATTCTATTGTTGCTTTAGAATGAGAAAGGTCTGTAACAGCAAAATCATTTTCATTAAAAGTGCTGTAAATTTCTTTTAACAATTCTTTTTTGTGAGAAACTAAAAGCCAATTATTTGGTGAATTCCACAAAACTCTTATATTTTCATTTGAAACTACTTTTTGTGCCTGATTTACAAATTTTAAATTGTTAAAATTTATATCATCAATTTTAATTGAAGAATTTTTATACTGAACTATTTGAACGATTAATAAATTTTTTAATTCTTTAATTTTTAATAATTCATTTTCTGATTTATTTTCAAAGTTTCCAAATGACCCCTCGATATGGACATTTTGTAATGCAGAAATCACCGTCATGCTCTTACTCTCTTTCCTTCAGGATCAACATAATGAGATGAAACAATTTCCACAGGAATAGTTTTATTTTTTAAAGGTGACATAGCAAATAGCTTTTGTCCTATCATATTTTTACCGTCTTTAATTATCGCAAGTGAGAATGGATTATCATACTCAACACTCCAACATGATGCTGAGACATGACCTAATTTAGGGTTTGGAAGTTTTGCTTTAGGGTCTTTAACAATATATGAACCCTCAGGAATACTTGTTGTTTTGTCTAATGGAACAACACCTACTATTTTTTCTCTATCTGGTTTTGTAAAAGCTGATCTGCTTAAAGATCTTTTACCAATAAAGTCTTTTTTCTTACTTACCAAACCTTCAAGAGATGCATCATGAGGAATTGTTCTCCCATCAAGCTCAGAGCCAGCAACGTGACCCATTTCTATCCTTAAAGTAGATAGGGCCTCAGTTCCATATGCTTGTATTTGAAATTCTTTACCAACTTCGATAATTTTTTCCCACATGAAATTACCATAGTCTGACTCCACATTAACTTCATAAGCAAGCTCTCCTGAAAATGAAATTCTATAAATCTTTGCAGGAATACCAAATAAATCAGCCTCTTTGTAACCCATAAATGGTAGAGCTTCATTAGATACATCAGTATTTGGAAATAATTTCATTAGTAATGCTCTTGAATTTGGGCCTGCTATTGCAGCACCAGCCCACTGCTCTGTTGTTGAAACTACATTCACATTTAATTCTGGCCAAACTAGCTGCAAATAATATTCTAAATGAGATAGTACATTGGCTGCCTGCGCTGTTGTAGTTGTCATGTGGTAATGATTTTCAGAAATTCTTGTTGTTGTTCCATCATCCATTACAATTCCATCTTCTCTTAGCATCACTCCATATCTTGCTTTACCAACTGGTAGCTTAAGCCATGCATTAGTATAAACTCTATTTAAAAATTCTGCAGCATCGGGACCTTTAACATCTATTTTTCCTAAAGTAGTTACATCACATACACCTACATTTTTTCTTACATTTTTTGCTTCTCTTTTTGAAGCTTCAAATAATGTTTCATTTCCTTGCTTGTAGTATCTTGGTCTCAACCAAACTCCAGCATCAACAAATACTGCATTATTTTTTTCGTGCCACTCGTGCATTGGTGATTTTCTTGTCGGTTTAGAATGTTTGCCAACTTCTCTTCCCACAATTGCTCCAATTGAAACAGGTGTATAAGGTGGCCTAAATGTAGTGTGGCCAACTTGTGGTACAACTTTATTTTCAATGTCAGACACTAATTGTAAACCATTAAGATTACTTGTCTTTCCTTGATCTGTTGCCATTCCAAGGGTGGTATATCTTTTTACATGTTCGATTGATCTAAAACCCTCTCTTAATGCCAACTCTATATCTGATACAGCCACATCGTTTTGAAAATCTAAAAATCTTTTATATGATTTACCTTTTGGTAATGGAACACACCAAAACTTGTCATGCTCTGTAGATTTTTTTTCAACTACTGTTGGAATAGAAAGTTTATTATTATTTTCTGTTATTTTGTTTGAGACTTCGTATCCTTTATTAAATGCTTCATTAATAGTTTCCTCTAAAGTAAATTTACCGTTTGCTGAACCAATAGTGTTTTCTTTCTGTTTAGATTTTTTTGGAATGAATGCATCTATTTTCTCATTAAATTCAGATTTATTTCCAGATTGTGATGCTAAGTGAATTGATGGCGTCCAAAACCCTGAAACACAAATACAATCACATTCAATATTTTCTATATTTGATAAATCTTTTTTATTATCAGATATTTTTGCAATATCAGCTGATTTGACTTTTTTGTATCCTTTAGCAGCAACTACCACATAAGAATATTTAATTTCAATTCCTAAATTTTTTGCTTCAGTAATGATGTCAGAAGATGGTTCTTTTCTAGTATCTAAAATTAATGGATTAACACCATTTTTTTTGAACTCTATAGCGGTTTCATATCCACTGTCATTATTAGTAAATATCAAAGGTTTTTTCCCAACTAAAACTCCATAGACTTTCATGTATTCTTTAGCTGCTGAAGATAACATTACACCTGGAGTATCATTGTTACCAAATACTAGTGGTCTTTCAATTGAACCTGATGAAATAAGAACTTCTTTTGCTCTTATGTACCACAAACGTTGTTTAGGTAAATATTTTTGGGTTTTAGGCAAGTGATCGCTTATTCGTTCCGACATTACCAACATATTATGATCATAATAACCAAATACTTGTGATCTATTTTTTACAATGACATTTGACATTGACTTTAACTCTGTAATTATTTTCTCTGACCATTCAGCACCAGTTTGATTACCAATATTTACATCACTAGTTAACAAGCTACCTCCATATCTTGGTTTGTCTTCAGCTAAAATTACACGCGCACCATTATTTGCTGCTGCATATGCACTGGCTAAACCTGAAGGTCCTGATCCTGTGATTAATAAATCACAATATTCATATTTATGCTCGTATCTTTCTTTATCATGTTTGATAGATGCCTCTCCAAAGCCTGCTGCCATTCTAATGAAAGGTTCATAAATTTTGTACCAGAAACTTGGTGGCCACATAAAAGTTTTATAATAAAACCCAGCTGGAAAAAACATTTTTAAGAAATTATTAATTGCTCCAATATCAAAGTTTACACTAGGCCAACAGTTTACGCTTTTTACCTCTAAACCTTCAAAAATCTCCTGTTCAGTAGCTCTAATATTAGGATCTCTCTCATTATTTCTTTCTAATTGTAAAATTGCATAAGGTTCATCAACACCAACTCCAAAGAAACCTCTAGGTCTATGGTATTTAAAACTTCTCCCAACAAGATGCACTCCATTTGCTATTAAAGCAGAAGCAATAGTATCTCCTTCATAACCAAAATATTTTTTACCGTTAAATGTAAAAGAAATTTTTTTATTTCTATTTACCATTCCAATGTTATCTAATCTAAAATCTTGTGACATTATTCAGTTAGTTCATCTGCTTTATAGGTTTTAAAAATTTCGTGAGTTGAAGTATCTCTTTCAACTTTAATCCATTGTCTGCAGCCAGATATATGGTGCCATAACTCTAGGTGTTTTCCTCTAGGACTTTTTCTTAAATAAACAAAATTATTCCACTCTTGGTCACTAATTTCCTTGTTAAGCTCTGGTCGTTTTACTGTTGCATCTCCGCCATAAGCAAACTCATTCTGTGATCTTGATCCACAATGTGGACAGAATATATAGAGCATTTAAGATATCCAAGTTTTGGTACCAAGACCTTTTTCATCAATTAAATCACCAGTATTAAATCTATTTAAACTGTAACCTGCGTTTAATTCATGAACTCTATCTTGTGCAATTGTATGTGCAAAAGTCCAACCTGAAGCAGGAGTAGCTTTAAATCCACCATAACACCAGCCACAATTTAAGTATAAGCCATCAATATGTGTTTTATCAATAATTGGTGAACCGTCCATTGACATATCCATAATTCCACCCCAAGTTCTAAGCATTTTCAATTTGCTTAGAAATGGAAACATTGCAATACCTTCAGTCAATACGTGTTGGAGTGTAGGTAAGTTTCCTCTTTGTGAGTAACTATTGTATCCGTCCAAGTCTCCACCCATAACCATCTCTCCTTTATCTGATTGACTACAATAAAAGTGACCTGCACCAAATGTAACTACATGGTCAAGCAAAGGTTTAACAGGTTCTGATACACATGCTTGAAGAAGATGAGTTTCAATTGGTAATGTCATATTTAACATTTCTGCTAAAATATTTGTGCTACCTGCAACACACAAACCAACTTTTTTTGCTTTGATATCTCCTCTAGAAGTTCTTATACCAACTATTTTACCATTAGTAACATCAAATCCTGTAACTTCACAATTTTGAATTATGTCAACACCCATTGAGTCTGCTTGTCTTGCATATCCCCAAGCAACAGCATCGTGTCTAGCAGTCCCAGCACTTGGTTGCATCAAACCTCCAAAAATTGGAAATCGCACATTGTCAGAAAAATCCGCCATTGGAATTCTTTTTTGAACCTCTTCCCTGTTTAATAAAACTGCATCAATTCCATTTAATCGCATTGAATTTCCTCTTCTAGAGTACGCATTCATTTGTGCATCTGAATGGGCAAGATTAATTATTCCTCTTGGAGAAAACATTACATTGTAATTCAAATCCTGACTCATCTTCCTCCACAAATCCATACCAAATTCACTGAACAAAGCGTTGTCATCATGCATATAGTTTGATCTAATTATTGTAGTGTTCCTTCCAACATTACCTCCACCTATCCAGCCTTTTTCAATGATAGCTACATTTGTAATATTGTGCTCCTTAGCTAAGTAGTATGCAGTTGCTAAACCATGACCCCCTCCACCTATGATAATCACATCATATTCTTTTTTAGGAGTTGGATCTTTCCATGCTACTTCCCAATTCTGATGATCTGAGAATGCATTTTTAATTAGGCTGAAAACTGAGTATTTTTGCATTTTATAATTTTATCCAATTAAACATAAATTTTTTCTTATTTTTTATATATATATTTTTTAGATGTTTAAAATCAAACCAAAAAAGTATAGACATTTTGCACATTAAACAATTATAAATTTTAAACTAAATGCCAAAATCAGATATTGAAATAGCTAGAGAAGCAAAAATGAAACCTATCCAAGAAATTTTGGATGGAGTGGGAGTACCCGATAAAACTGAGGCATATAGTCCAATAAGCAGATATATAGCTAAAATCAAACTTGAATACTTAGAAAAATTTAAAGACAAAAAAGATGGAAAATTAATACTAGTAACAGCAATTACACCTACTCCGGCAGGCGAAGGAAAGACAACAACTTCTGTAGGATTGTCAGATGGATTAAACAAAATAGGTAAAAAATCTATTGTTTGTCTAAGAGAACCAAGTCTTGGTCCTTCTTTTGGAATGAAAGGTGGGGCTGCTGGTGGTGGTTATGCTCAAGTAGTTCCTATGGAGCAAATAAATCTTCATTTCACGGGAGACTTTCATGCAATTACATCTGCACATAATCTTTTATCTGCATTAATAGATAACCACATATATTGGGGAAATAAACTAAATATAGATGTTAGAAGAATAGTTTGGAAAAGAGTTCTCGACATGAATGATAGAGCTTTAAGATCTATAAATATTAATCTTGGTGGTGTTGCGAATGGATTTCCAAGAGAAGATGGTTTTGATATTACTGTTGCGTCAGAAATAATGGCAATCTTTTGTTTATCAAATGATTTGCATGATCTTGAAAATAGAATTGGTAATATTACTGTTGCTTATACTAGAGATAAAAAACCGATATATGCAAAAGATTTAAACGCACATGGTCCAATGACTGTATTATTAAAAGATGCTATTAGACCAAATGTTACTCAAACCTTGGAAAACAATCCCGCAATAATTCATGGTGGACCATTTGCAAATATAGCTCATGGATGTAATTCTGTTTTAGCAACTAAGACAGCATTGAAACTTTCAGATTATGTAGTAACAGAAGCTGGATTTGGTGCTGATCTAGGCGCAGAAAAATTTCTAGATATTAAATGTAGAAAATCAGGATTAAAACCAAGTTGTGTTGTGATTGTTGCAACTATAAGAGCTTTAAAGATGCATGGCGGAGTTAAAAAAGATGAATTAAAAAATGAAAATGTTGATGCAGTTAAAAAAGGATTGGTTAACTTAGAAAGACATATAGAAAATATTCAAAAATTTGGTTTACCTGTAACAGTAGCTATAAACCACTTTGTTTTAGATACAGATAAAGAAATTGATGAAGTTACCCAATTTTGTGAACAAAAAGATATTAAAGCCTCTATATCAAAGCATTGGGAAAAAGGTGGAGAAGGTGCAACTAATTTAGCAAATGATGTAGTTGAACTATGTGAAAAAGATAGTGATTTTAAATTTTTATATGATGATAAAACTTCATTATTTAAAAAAATAGAAACAATTGCCAAGGAACTTTATAGAGCAAGCGAAGTAGTTGCAGATACTAAAATAAGAGACCAATTAAAAGCTTTTGAAGAAAGAGGTTACCAATCATTACCAATTTGTATTGCAAAAACTCAATATAGTTTTTCCACTGACCCAAATCTAAAGGGAGCACCTTCAGGTCATGTATTACCAATAAGAGAAGTAAGACTATCATCAGGAGCAGAATTTATTGTTGTTGTATGCGGTGAAATAATGACAATGCCAGGATTACCAAAAGTGCCAGCTGCGGACTCAATTCGTATTAATAAAAAAGGTGAAACAGAGGGTCTATTTTAAAAGATAATTAAGCCAGTTTTCAAGTTCACGCATTCTAAGATCTTTATTTGTAATCTTATTTTCTTCCGCAATCATTCTTACATGATTATTTATCTCTTGCTCGTCAACAAAAGCATTATTGTTTAAAAGACGTTCTTTTCTAAAATGTATAAGGCTTATCATTTTATCGTAAGTTATTTCAGGATGATATTGAATACCCCATATATCACTTACTTCAGACTGAAAATTTACTCCCATAACTTTATTTATAGGATTTGAGGCTAGCAATTTTGAATTTTTTGGCAATGTTGCAACTTCATCAAAATTAAAAGCGGGTGTATTAAAAATTTTACCTTTATTTTTATATATTGGATGTTGTAATCCTTCATTATTTATTTCAATGTTTAGTGCTATACCTCTGTGAGATCCGTTAGTACATCTTTTTACTTGACCTCCTGCTACCGTAACAGCAACCTGAAGTCCCCAGCAGATAGCTAATATTTTTTTAATTTTTTTTTGACACTCTCTCATAAATTCGATCTGTCTTCTTATTTCAATGGTGTCATTGTAAATATTTAGACTACTTCCTCCCCATATTAGTCCATCATATTTATCGAGGTCTGTTACTTTTTCAGAAATATTTTTATCGGATGAGGGGTTTACAACATCGATTTCAATTTTATCGGTAAAATAGGCTATGCTATCTTTTAGACTTTCTGTATGTGTTTTAATCCCACCATCGGTAAAACTCTGATTCTCTTCTCTTAAGTTTCCCTCAACTATTAATATTTTTTTCATCAAAATAATTTACCTGAAATACTATGTTCATACATAACTCTCATATCGTTTATAGTCAATTTTTTTGGATTTGAAGATGTTGATGGATCATCAAGAGCCATCTTTGATAAATCATCTAAGTTCATTTTATTTGTTTCTATTACATCTGATAGTTTGTGTGGGATATTTAATTGTTTTCTTAGCTCTAATATCCATTCAAGAAAAGCATCAAAACTTTTACTTAAGTTAAGGTAATCACAAATAGAAATAATTTTTTCTTCAATATTTTTTTTATTAAAACTTAAAACATATGGCATAAATATTGCATTAGACAATCCGTGATGGAGATTAAATTGTGCATTAAGTGGATGACTTAGTGAATGAATAGCTCCTAAGCCTTTTTGAAATGCAGTAGATCCCATACTTGCTGCTGCTAACAAATCTGATCTAGCATCTAAATCACTTCCATTCTTTACAGCTTTTAAAAGAGATTTTTTTATCAATCTTATTCCCTCAATTGCTATTCCATCAGCCATTGGGTGAAAGCCAGGTGCACAAAATGCCTCTAAATTGTGAGCTAATGCATCCATTCCTGTTGCTCCTGTTAAACGGGGAGAAAGATCTTTAGTAAGAACTGGGTCTAATATTACAATAGATGGTAAAAATTTTGGGTGGAAAATAATTTTTTTTATTCCAGTTCTGGAATTGATTATTGCAGATGCTCTGCCAGTTTCTGAACCAGTTCCAGCAGTTGTTGGAATTGCAATTATTGGAGAGATATTTTTTTCATCTGCCCTTTTCCAATAATCACCAATATCCTCAAAATCCCAAATAGGTCTTGATTGTCCAGACATAAAAGCTATGGCTTTACCGACGTCTAATGCACTTCCACCTCCAATAGCTACTACACTATCGCAACTATTTTTTTTGAAAACTTCAACACCTTCATCTACATTCTCTCCTGTTGGGTTACCTGAGAAATTATAAAAAGTAGATAATTTAAATTTCTTTTCTAAATCATTTACTAAATCTTTTATAAATTCTAAATTGATTAAGTCTTTATCTGTTACTAATAATGGTTTTAAAGTTTTAATTTCAACACAAGCCTTTTCTAGATCATTAGCTCTATCTTTGCCTACCCAAACAGTTGTGGGGTAATTCCAATTGTAATTAGTCATTTTTATTTTCAAGTATTAAGTCTAAAAATAATGCAGCAGTCCAAGAAAAATTTGTTGCACCAAACCCTTTACCGGTTTTGCAACTAAAATATTCATTAAACCCTTTTTGCTTAATTAAATTAATAGTTTTTCTTTTTATTTGTTTAGCAAATTCAATATTCTTATTTTTTAATCCTTGATATATTATCCAATTACAATTAATCCAGACTGGACCTCTCCAATATCTTTTCTCTTCAAATTTTTCGTGATTTGATTTTACACTTGATAATAAATATTTTTCTTTAGAACTGTGTTTTTTTAAGTTTTTAATAATTTTGTTATTTAATACTTTATCTTTCAAATCTGCAAATAAAATAAAATAATGAGTAATTGATGGAATGTTAATTTTTTTTTTATTTTTTAAATCAATGTTGAAAAATATATTTTTTTTGTGATTATATAATTTTACAATATTATTTTCAGATTTTGATATGTAAGATTCTAATTCAACACTTTTCAAATTGAAGGTATTTAATAATTTAAGAAGGTCTTTATTTGCTCGTAAAAATATAGAATTAAACCCAACATCGACCACATTGAATAAGGATGCCTTATAAAGTTTTTTTGGATTATATTTATTTTTTCTTAAATGATTTTTAATAGTTACGTATCTATCATAGTCAATATCTAAAGGCCTATATTCAGGATTTACAACTTTATTATCTCCCCTTTTGTATTTTAGATTTTTTGGAACTTTTACTTTACTCATAGGGTCATCCCATAATGGTGAATTATCGTAACCACTCTCCCAGGGGTGTAAAATTGAGACTAATCCAGAATTATTTGGATCTCTAAATTTAATAAACCATTTGTGGTATTTTAATAATCCCTTAACTATTTTTTTAAATTCAGCTTTATCTTTATTATTAATTCTTTTTTTATCTAAAATTAGTTTTAAAATTATTGCAAGAATTGGTGGTTGAGTAATACCAGATGAATGTATTTTATTTCCACAAGACCAAACAGAATGGTTTGGATAATAATTGGTATTTAAATCGTGAAACAAAATGTGAGGTATCATTCCATCTTTCCATTGACCTCTAATTAATGTCTTTATTTCATCTAGAGCATATTTAAGTTTAAAATGCGAATATCCTAAAGCAATGAAACCTGAGTCCCAATTCCATTGCGCTGGGTACAATTTGTTATTGGTTGGTAATGTGTATCCTTTTTTTTTATTGCCTAATAAAACTTTCTTAGCTGATTTGATAAAATCTTCCATTAACCCTTTACGCTTCCTGCAGTAAGACCACTCACTAAATATTTTTCAAAGTATACAAAAATTAACAAAACAGGTATTGTAACAACTACTGACCCAGCCATTAGGTATTGTCTTGGTGTTTCAGCATCACCACTAAGATATTGTATTGCCCTTGATAAGGTAAATGAGTTTGGATTATCCAAGAACATTAATGAAAATAAAAACTCATTCCACGCGATCATAAAGACGTATAAAGCAACAGAAGAGATTGCGGGTATACTTAATGGTAAAATTATTTTAATAATTATGCCAAACCAATTTAATTTGTCCATGATTGCTGCTTCTTCTAGTTCTTTAGGAATACTTTTAAAATAACCTTGTAACATATAAATTGCAACTGGCAAAGTAGTTGCTGTATAAACAATTAATAAACCACCTACCGAGTTTCTTAAGCCTAGTTGACTAAAGACAGTATATAAAGGAATAACTAATACAATGGCAGGAAACATATAAATAATTAATATTGAAGTCGACAGAAAATTTTTTCCAAAGAAATTTAATCTTGCTACTGCATAAGCAGCTGGTATTGCAAATACTAAAGTAACTATCACTGTACCTACCGAAACAAATGTACTTATTAGTATGTATCTACCAAATTTGTAAGTATCAAATATTACAAAGTATGACTTAAATAATTCCTTAAAGTCTTGGTTAAAATTAATACTAAAATCTAAAGGATTGATTAACAAAGCAGCTTGAGATTTAAAGCTTGTTATCAACATCATATAAAATGGAAATAAAATAACAAATGAGAATAATACAATTCCAAAAAGTGTTAAAAAATCAAATAGTACTATTTGTGAGGAATGCTCAGATGCTAAGTATTTTTGATTATACTTATTAATTTTAAATGAAAAAAATATCAAGATTGCAAATATTCCAATATTATACCAAATGGGCATTACCTGAACGATGTATCCATCAACAAAAGTAAATATAAGTGCAAAAAAAGTTGATTTTATTAAATTATTTAACTTTTCTCCTATAAGTAAATTTAAAAGACTAATAGCGATACCTGAAGTAATAATTATTACAAAATTAAAATTTTTTAACTCAACTCCTTGCAACGTTACTAAAATTTTCCAAATAGAGACCAAAGAAAACAAAAATATAGAGGATATTAATGCGTAGTATATTAAACTTTTAGTTTTCATCGGCCCTCTTGCCTATTAATTTAAAGTAAACGAACATAAATAATAGCAGCAAAGCAACTATTACAATTGATACTGCTGAACCCATACCAATATCAGAAATAGTAAATCCTTGCTCATAAACATTTATTGGCAAGGTTCTAGTTCCAGAGGCACCTCCTGTTAACAAAAAAATATCCTCAAATTTATTAAAGTTCCAAATAAACCTAATCATAAAGAGAATGGATATGACAGCTGTTATTTGAGGAAGAGTGATATTAGTAAATTTTTGTAAAGGACCAGCGCCGTCCACTTCAGCTGCTTCATATAATTCTTTAGGTACTGCTTGCAGTCGAGCTAATATAAATAAGAAAGCTAAAGGGAAGTATCTCCAAATTTCAAAAATTATTACAGTTGTTAACGCTAATCTTAATTTAAGGTCAAAACCAAAAAAATTTATAATTAAATATTTTTGACCTAGTAAATTTAAGGGTTCCTGGATAACTTGAAAATTCATAAGAAGATTGTTTAAAGTTCCACTGTAGGGATCTAGTAATAACTCCCATGTATATGCTAGAGCAACAACAGGACCTACATACGGAAATAGTAAAACACTTCTCATAAATGTTCTTCCAAAAAACTTTTGGTTCACAAGTTGTGCTGTGAGTATTCCAAATACAATTGAACCGATAGTGCCAAAAAAAGTATAGTAAAAAGTAGTTGATAATAAATCAAAAAATTCATTTTGAAAAAATACCTTTTTAAAATTCTTTAATGTAAAATTAGTATTTAATAGAATATTGTCTGATTTACCTGTTAATTTTGGTTTAATAGTTTTTAATTCTTTTTTACTTATTTGTTTGCCATCAGAGCTCTGTAATAATATTTGAAAATTTTCCTTGTATTTAGCTTTCCAATTTCCAAATTCACAATAAATTTTATTTGATTTGAAACTACATCTTTCATCTAAATTTATAGGTTTGATATTTTTAGGAAATTTATCTTGAAATTTAACATCTCTTATTTCTAAAATTAATGAACTATTTCTAAGTTTATAAATAACTTTTAATTGATCTGGATTATCTTTAATGGATTTTACAATTTTTTTTGCTCTTGGTTCAGGAATTCTGATATCCTTTAATCCAACCTCTTTAAAACTTATCCAAACATTTGCAAATATTGGAAATAAAATAATTGAAAAAACAAGGAAAACTGCAGGTAATATTAATACATATGCAGTTCTTTTTTCTATTTTTGAAAGTGTATCACTCATAAAAAAAGCGGATAATACATATTATCCGCTTTTTATTAAAATTTAAATTACTAGATTAAAATTGAGAAAGTTTTTGATTGATCATGTCTACTGCTTGATCAATATCAATCTGTCCATCAACATAAAGTCTAGTTATTCTATTAATAAACTTGTTATTAATAATTTTAGAAGCTCTTGAAAGTTCACCTTCTTTTACACCCCATCTTTGAGCCTTATCTAATCCAGCAACGATATTATTTATAACATCCTCTGAATATAAGTCTGATAATGGTGCTTTTCTATCAACTCCAACTGGCAATTTACTCCACGCTTTTGTAAATGCCTCGGGATCGCTTGAGTTTCCTCTTCTCACAGGAAATTTACCTTCTGGTGCGATTGAAAGTGTCTTTGTATAACCTTCATCCATTGAATATTTGATAAATGCACTTGCTTCTTCTGTATCAGCATCAGCTGTTATTCCAAAATATCTAACATCAGCCCAAGCAGCCCCTTTATTATTATTAGGACCTTTCAGATTTGTAATAAAGCCAGTCTTTGATGCTAACTCACTAGATGTTGGGTCGCTATTTATTGTTGGAGGCGCTGAGTCTCTTAAACCAGCTAGTTCATCCATAATAAATGGAGACCAAATTATCATAGGAGTTTTACCTGCAAAGTAAAGTTCTCTTGATTGCTTCCAATATAATTCTCCTGGAGGACTTGCGTTTGCAATAACTTTATAAAACTCTAAAGAAGCTTTTAGTTTTTTACCTTGTTTTCTTATCCCATCTTTTTTAACAACATTTACTCCATTCGCTAAAAGAACATGCTCTAAAACCTGACTCATAAAATTTTCGTCAGTTTTTGTTGCAGCAACAAACCCAAACATTCCATCTCCAGAAAGTGCTTCAACTGCTTTTGTTATATTTTCGTAACTTGTTGGTGGCTCAAGACCTGCTTTTTCAAATAAGTCTTTTCTATAAACGACCATTTGCGTCCAACCATCAACTGGTACTGCAGCTATTTTTGATCCTTTTTTAGCCATGTTTAATGCACCTGGTGCAAAAGTTTTTTTACCAAGTTCTTTTACAACAGCATTATTTGCATCAACATCCAGTATTCCAGCTTCTGCCCAAGGTAATACATACTGTAACGTATGATAGATTACATCAGGTAGATCACCCGCTGCTGCTGCTGCTGTTGCTCTTGTTCCTAAATCTTTTTCTTCTACAGGAATAACTTCAACTTTGATGCCAGTTTTAGCCTCAAAATCTTTGGCCATTGCCTCTTGTTTAGCCATTCTAGCTGGCTGAACTTCAGTAGTCCAAAAAGTGATGTCTGCGTAACTAATATTTGAAATTAAAAATATAAGCGTACAAACTGTTATTACTATTTTTTTAATCATTGATTTTCCCCTCTTTTCGTTGATTAATAAAGTAAATGTATCAGCGAGAGAAATGAATGACAATAAGTTAAAAAAGTCTTTTCTATTCAAAAAGTCAATAAATATAATATATTTTAAATTGTAAATTTTTTATTTTTTAGAATTGCTCTAATCATTCTGAACATTAAAGGAATTTTTTTTGAATTAAATTTTTTTAAAATAAATGGCGCGATTTCTCTCACAAGTTGTTCGCCTTCTACAGTATCATTTACCATAAACTTTTTTTTAGCACTTTTAAAAGTAAATCCTTGTCCTAAATAGTTTCCCATCTTGCTATTTCTTCCGCCCGCTGCACTTACATATAAATCTCCAACTCCCGCTAGACTTAAAACTGTTTCTTCTTTTCCTTTTAACTGTCTAGTTATGTATTTCATTTCTGATAGTGATTTTTGAAACAGATTTGAAGATTTATTGAAACTTAAACCAGAGCCAATTATCATGGAATAAATATTTTTTATTGCTGAACATATTTCAACGCCAATTACATCTTTAGAGTATTCTATTAAATAATATTTAGTTGAAATCATTTTACCTAACAATTTTGCAGTTTTAATGTTTTTGTTAGCTATAATTACACTCGTTTGACTTTTTCTCACTAATTCTTTTGCTAAACAAGGTCCCTTCAAAACTGATACATTAAATTTAGGATTATTTTTTAAAAGAGTTTGAGAAATAGTCGTAATTTTTTTATTTCTGTTATCGTATTTGAGACCTTTTGTAAGAATTAAAATTGGAGATTTTACTTTATAATTATTTAATTCTTTACCAATAAAATTGATACCTGATAAACTTAATGCAACAACAATAAGATCATATTTTTCAAGAAATAATTCTTTGGCATATTTTTTAAATATAAGTTTTTTTGAAAGATTAATTTTTAAACCTGAATGAAATTTATTTTTTGATGATAAATTTTTAATAAATCTTTGACTGTATGGCTCTGTTATAAATACTTTGTGATTATTATCTATACATGGAACAGAGAATGCTGACCCCATAGCTCCACCTCCAATAATTAGAATTTTTTTCATAAGTAAATTCAATAAAAATAAACTATTCATTAATAACAAGTAAATTTAAAGAAAAAATAGTTTTATTTTTTTGATTTTATTAATAAAATAAATTTTTAAAATTATACAGTTTATATGAATAAAATTGCAATAATCGGTGCAGGTCCTTGTGGTTTATCCATGTTAAGAGCCTTTGAACATGCTGAACAAAAAGGAGAAAAGGTTCCAGAAATCGTATGTTTTGAAAAACAAGATGATTGGGGAGGACTATGGAACTACAGTTGGAGAACTGGTTCAGATCAATATGGTGATCCTGTGCCCAACAGTATGTATAGATATTTATGGTCAAATGGACCAAAAGAATGTTTGGAATTTGCAGATTATTCTTTTGACGAGCATTTTGGAAAACCTATTCCATCTTTTCCACCTAGAGAAGTATTATACAATTATATAATTGGGAGAGTAAGTAAAGGAAACCTTAAAAGCAAAATAAAATTTAGCACAAGTGTAATGAGCGTAAATTACAATTCAGATAAATTTGAAGTTAGCTATCAAGATAAAACTAACAATAAAATTTTGTCTGACAAGTTTGATTACGTAATTGTTTCAACTGGACATTTTTCAGTTCCATTTATTCCTGAATACAAGGGTATGAGTTCTTTTCCAGGAAGAATAATGCATTCTCATGATTTCAGAGATGCTGAAGAATTTAGAGATAAAAATGTTATAGTGCTTGGAAGCAGTTATTCAGCTGAAGATGTTGCACTACAGTGTAATAAATATGGAGCTAAAAGTGTAACCATAGGTTATAGACATAATCCAATGGGTTTTAAATGGCCTTCTGGTATGAAAGAAGTTTACTATCTTGATAGATTAGAAGGTAACAAAGCAATTTTTAAAGACGGTACAGAGCAAGAAGCAGATGTAATTATATTATGCACTGGCTACCTGCATCATTTTCCATTTTTGAACGAAAAACTAAGTCTCAAAACTCACAACAGATTATATCCACCAAAATTATACAAAGGAGTAATTTGGCAAGATAATCATAAGCTAATGTACCTAGGTATGCAGGATCAATTTCATACTTTTAATATGTTTGATTGCCAAGCATGGTTCGCAAGGGATGTGATAATGAATAAAATTAAGATTCCAAATGATAATGAAATAGAAAAAGATATTTCTAAATGGGTTTCTATGGAAGAAAAATTAGAAAATCCTGATCAAATGATTGATTTTCAAACTGAGTATACTAAAGAGCTTCATGATATGTCGGATTATCCAAAAATTGATTTTGAATTGATAAGAAAACATTTCAAAGATTGGGAACATCATAAAATGGATGATATTTCAACTTACAGAAATAAATCTTTTTCATCACCTGTGACTGGATCCATAGCTCCTATTCACCATACACCTTGGGCATCAGCGATGGATGACTCTATGGATGCGTTTTTAAAGTAATAAAATTTACAATAAGGTTTTATCAACTGACAATTTCCACCCATTCAATAGTTTTTTTCTAATTGTTGAACTTAGTTTAGGTTTAAAGGTTCTATCTTTTTTCCATTTTCTCTTTATTTGATGTAAAGATTTATATATTCCTATTTGGTATCCAGCAAATAAAGCAACTCCAAGTGCTGTGGTTTCCAAAACTTTGGGTCTTTCTGTTTGAATATCAATAATATTTGCCAAAAACTGTGAAAACCAGTCGTTTTCCACCATTCCTCCATCAATTTTTACTATATTTGGTTTTAATCCATCTTTTCTCATGGCATTAAATAAATCATAGCTTTGGTATGCCACAGATTCTATAACTGCTCTTACTAAGGTTTTCCAATCACTATCTCTAGTTAATCCAGTTATAATTCCTCTTGCGTCAGGTCTCCAGTATGGAGCTCCCAGTCCACTAAAAGCTGGTACAACATACACACCTTCATTATTTTTTTTTGATTTAGCAATTTGTTCTGTGTCATAAGCATTATTAATTAATTTTAACTTATCCCTTAACCATTGAACACCTGCTCCAGCAATAAAAATCGAACCTTCGAGAGCAAAAGTATTTTTTCCGTTTAATCTGTAACAAATTGTGGTTAGTAATTTATTTTTTGAAAAAATTTTTTTTGACCCAGTATTCATTATTACAAAAGCACCTGTGCCATAAGTACTTTTAATTGAGCCTTTTTTAAAACAAGATTGTCCTACAGCTGCAGCTTGTTGATCACCCAAAACTGCAGATATAGGAATTTCATATCCAATTATTTTTTTATTTGTTGATCCAAAATTATCCGCTGAATTTTTTACATCAGGTAAAATACTTTTTGAGATATTGAGCTTTTTTAAAATTTCATTGTCCCAAGTGTTATTATTTATATTAAACAACATTGTTCTACTTGCATTTGTTGCCTCTGTTAAATGATGTTGTCCGTTAGTTAGTTTCCAAATTAAGAAAGTATCAACAGTGCCAAATAATAAATTATTAGATTTTTGAAGTTTCTTCGAAATTTTTACGTTTTCTAAGATCCATTTAATTTTAGTAGCTGAAAAATATGGATCAATAAATAAACCAGTTTTTCTTCTAAAAATATTTTCATATTTTTTTTGCTTAAGCTTTTCACAGTACTCATGAGTTCTTCTATCTTGCCAAACGATTGCATTGTATACTGGTTTACCCGTTTTCTTGTTCCATAGAATAGTTGTCTCTCTCTGGTTGGTTATGCCAATACTTAATATTTTTCCTTTTAGTAGAGATGCTTTTTTAATTACTTTTTTTAAAGCTTTAAGAGTTGTTAACCAAATTTCATTTGGATTATGCTCTACCCATCCATTTTTTGGAAAGTATTGATTAAATTCAAACTGAGATGTAAATTTTATATTGCCATCTAAATCAAAGAGAATTGCTCTAGACGATGTTGTACCTTGGTCGATAGCAACAAGAAATTTTTTCACAATTTTAGTCTATACCTAAATGTTTTTTTCTTTGTCCTACCCAAGTTCTAATTAAATTGTCAAAAATTAGCCCAATAAATGCAACACAAATTCCAAGTGTTAACCCAATACCTGCGCCTTTTTTATCTGATAAAGCTTTTAAAATATACTGACCCAAATCCTCTGTTCCAATAAAAGCCCCGATAATCACCATAAATAATGCAAAAACTATTGTTTGATTAAGCCCTAACATCATGTGTGGAAATGCTAATGGAAATTCTATCTTAAATAGTCTTTGAAACTTTGTGACACCTGACATCGTTGCAGCATCATGTAGTCCAGCTGGAACACTTCTAAGACCCTCAATTGTGTATCTTGTTGCTGGTATCGTAGCATAAACTATTACAGCAATTAAAACTGATGTATCTGTAATTCCAAAAAGCATCATCACAGGAATTAAATATACAAAAGATGGAAAAGTTTGAAATATATCACAAACATTTAACATAAAGTTTGTAGAATGTTTATTTTGAAAACATAAAGTTCCAACAGTAAATCCAATTGTGCAAGATACTAGTACACCAAATGTTGCCATGTATGTGGTTACTAAAGCTCTATCCCACCATGGGCTTAGAGCTATAAATAAAGTTAAACCACAAACAACTAAAGCAGATCTAACTCCACCAATTAAATATCCAGCTCCAACGACTAGAACTAATGTGGCTACGGCTGGCATTCTCAAATATAAAGCTCTCATCGGTTGGAGTACATCAACAATTAGCCAAGTGTTAAATGCTTTTATATATACAAAGAAAGTATCAAATATCCAGTCAACACCTTTATTCCAAAAGTCTGCTGTTGATATTCCTTTATTATGCGGAACTTCAAATAAATAATTATACCCGTCTTTAAAATAAATTGATCCAAAGTAAGCTAATAGAATGCCTACTATTACTATAACTCCAAAGAATAATGAATTTTTATTTCGTTGAAAAAAATTTAAATTACCAAAATAATCAACCTGTTTATTTGCCCAAGCTAGAGACATCTTATCTAATAAAATTGCAATCAAACTAATACAAAGACCTGCCTCTAATGCTAATCCAATATTCAACTGATTTAGAGCTAATAATAAATTAAAACCTAAACCTTTTGCTCCTATAAATGCAGAGATAACTGCCATAGAAAAACACACCATTATAACTTGGTTAACTCCTATTAAAATATCTCTTCTCGCTGTTGGAATTAATACTTTTGACATTAGTTGCCAGTTACTACATCCACTCATTCTACCAGCTTCAATTACCTCTGGGGGGACAGCCCGTAAACCTAATAAAGTTAATAGTATCATTGGCGGCACAGCAACAATCATTGTTATAATTACTGCAGCATGGTCTCCTACCCCAAAAAGAACTAATGCAGGAACTAATACCGCATACTGGGGCATCGTCTGCATAACTAAAAGTATTGGATATAAAGCTTTTTCTACTCTTTTGCTTTTGTATGCCGCAACACCCAAACCTAAACCAAAAATAAATGAAAGAGGTGCTGCAACTAATATAAAAGAAAGTGTTTGCATAGACGGTTTCCATTGTCCAAATATTGAAATGTAAGTCATTGATAAAAGTGCATATATTGCTAATCCTTTACCTCCTAACTTATAAGCAAGTATTGATGATCCAGCTGCTACAATAGTCCAAGGTAAGCCTGGTAGTTCTGCCCAAGGGTTAGCATCAATCCAATCCCAACTAGTAAAAGCAACAATTGTTTCAAGACCGCCTAATAAAATCTCTCTAATTAATTCTATTAGAAAAGTCATAAATGCGGTTAAGTTTCTAGTTATTTGTAAAACTAAAGGTCGTGTTTTATATTCCTGCGTATCTTCATTCCAAAATTCCATTGGCATCCAATCATTCATTAAAAAAAATAATGAGTCATTTATCCAAATTGGAAGCCATCCAAGTAATGGCGGCAATCTCCAGAAAACGTCAAAAGCGTAATATCTAACCTCTTTACCTAGAAATACGAAGGCACTCTGATTAGGATCTTTTACAAATTCTGCTTGTCCTCTAATAAATTTGTAAGTTTCAGGAACATCAATTGCAAAGCATAGTGCAAAAAATACAGCTAATAAAAATAACCATTGAAACAATTTAGGATATTTTTTAAGTAATTCCATAATTTAATGATTATTTTTTCTTCCCCCAAAAACTGTATTAATAATTTTTGCAGGATTAATTGAACCTACAATATTATTTTTGCCATCTGTAACAGCTAATGTTTTTTCTTGTGTTAATATTTTTTCAGCAACATTTTCAATAATCTCGTCTTTTGAAACTTTTATATTACCCATGTCGTCAGAGGTTATTTCATCCATTACATCTTTAATTAATAAAACTTTTTCCCTTGGAACTTCTTCTGTAAATTTTCTTACATATTCCGTAGCTGGATTTAAAACAATGTTCGCGGGTGTATCTAATTGCTCAATTATTCCATCTTTCATAATTGCAATTCGATCAGCTAGTTTTAAGGCTTCATCAAAATCATGAGTAATAAACATTATAGTTTTTTGTAATTTTTCTTGAAGTCTTAAAAATTCATCTTGCATTTCTTTCCTTATAAGTGGATCTAATGCAGAGAAAGGTTCGTCTAAGAACCATATATCTGGCTCAACTGCCAATGATCTTGCAATTCCTACCCTTTGTTGTTGTCCTCCAGATAACTCTCTTGGAAAATAATTTTCTCTTCCATCGAGACCAACAAGTTTGACCATATCCATTGCTTTATTAATACTATCTTCAGTTTTAATACCCTTAATTTGAAGAGGAAAAGCAATATTTTCTAAAACTGTTTTATGTGGAAGTAGCGCAAAACTTTGAAAAACCATTCCCATTTTATTTCTTCTTAAATCAATAAGTTCCTTGTTATTTAAATTAAGCAAGTCTTGACCTTCAATAAAAATTTTTCCACCAGTTGCGTCTGTTAATCTAGATATACACCTTAATAGTGTTGACTTACCTGATCCTGATAAACCCATTACAACTAACATTTCACCTTTAGATACTTCAAAAGAGGCATTGTTAACTCCTACAATACATCCTTTTTCTTGAAATGTTTTTGCATCAACATTACCATTTGCTTCTTTAAGCATTCTTTCAGCGTTTGCTCCAAAGATTTTATAAACAGATTGGCATTTAATTACTGGTTCAGACATAAAAAATATTAAGGTTATACGAATTTAAGATAAAATAAAATCTCTATAATTTGTTACATTTCCTCCTTAAAAATTTTTAATAAAATAAACTCTTGTATCAATACCTGTGCTTAAAAAACTCAAAGCTTCTCCACTTACTTTTACAGTTTCATCTACACCAACATTATTTCCACTTACTACGAAACCTGCAAAACATTTATTTTTTTCATCGTCCCATTTTACAAATGTTTCATCTATTTTATTTCCGTTAATTGTATAAATTTCATGAGCTCTAAAGTTTAGAAAATTTGCGCCCATAATTGCACGTTGAGGTATAAGTTTAGTTGCCTTGCAAACAGCTTCATATAATTCATCAGATAATTTAAAGTTGTTGGTACCATCAAACGAAACCAAAACTCCTGAGGGAAGACTAGAAATTAGCTTATTAAGTTTTCTTTCTTGAGCTATTCTTTCTTCTTCAATTTTCATTTTAGCAACCAGTTCATCACCTTCGCCAAAAATATTATTTAAAATAAAAAAAGTTAAAAAGATAAGAATAATTATACTTATTAATCCACCAAATTGTTTGATTGGCTCTGACAAAGTTTTAAAACTATTCTTGGAAACTTCCATTTTTCCAAATACCTGTTTTTTGTTTTCCATCTGACCAAGTAAAAGTGCCTTTACCGTTCATAAAACCATTGGCCCATTCACCTTCATATGTTGAACCATCAGGAAAAAATAAAATTCCTAAACCGTTCCACTGACTCTCTTTAAATTCGCCTTTGTAAATATATCCATTCGGCCATGTTTCGGTTCCTTGGCCATGTTTTTTTGTTGCAACCCATTCACCTTCATAGGTAGTTTTGTCTGTGTAAATCCACTTGCCATAACCATTTTCACAATTTCCCTCTTTACATCCTGTGCTTCTTGCTAATGCTATAGAAGTAATTAATGACGAAAAAAGTATAAAAAATATAAGCTTTTTCATAGAAATATATTACACAAAATTTCTTAAAAAAAAATTAGGCATTTTTTGATTTATTCTTACATATATAAATTGAAATATCTTTTTCTGAATTTTCTGTATTTATATTTTTGGTAATTTCGTGAATTAATTCACCTGATTTTCTTGTAATTATTGCAGATTCTGAATAAGTTTTCTCATTATTAAAGGCTTTAAACAAAACTACGTCTTTATTTACTATTTTTACATCAAAATTTGAATTTTGAGAGAAAAATTTTGATAATCCATTTACCATTAATGTGCTGGGTTTATTTGAATAAATTTTAAATGAATCTAAAATTTTAACATTTAGGTCCTCTGCTAGAAAAGTTTTATAATTATACTCTGAATTCTTAACAATTTTTTTTTCTAACTCACATATAAACTCTAAATTAAGATTTTCATCAATACTTATGTCTTTTGCATAAGTAAAATTGAGAATAAAAAAGTTTAACAATATTATATAAAATACTTTTACCATTATTTTTTTTGAGGTGATAAAAAAAATCTCCCCCAATAAAATTGGGAGAGATCTTAAATTTATTAAATTAACCTTAATGATCGTGTGTAAATTCTTCCCACACACTCTTATTGTCAGCTAACCATTTTTTTGCTGCATCTTCGTGAGTCATTTTATCGACATCAACTAAAGCTGCCATTGCTCCAATTTGACTTGTAGAGAATGATAATTTTTTGAACATTTTTGCAGCTGCTGGATGAGTTTTTGGAAAATCTTCATGTGCAGCTTTTTTCAAATAACCATCCGGAGAACCACATTTTCCATCTCCACCATCTTCTGGTCTACAACCAGCTGTGTATGGAGGGAAGTCAATAAACGTAAAACCAGCACCATCTGTAAAGTTTGGTGTCCAGTTAAATATGATAGTTCCTCTTCCTTCTTTTTTAGCTGCAGCTAACTCTGCCCAAAGTGCATCTGCACTTCCAGCAAATTTAACCCACCATAGATCTCCTAATCCTAGAGCATCAACTCTTTGAGGTATTAAATCTCCATGCCATGTTTGTGGTCCTTCTAACATTCTACCTTTTCCATCTGGTGAATCAGGTGTTGTGAAATTTTTCGCACAATCAGGATTTTTTAATGCAGTCCAGTCTGGTAGACCTGGGCATAAGCCTTTTTCTACAACCCAGTTTGGATATCCCATATCCTCAAGAGTTCTAGCTTCGTGATCACCCATATCTAATAAACCACCTTTATCTAAAGCAGTTGTGAATGATTTTCCGAATGCAGATTCCCATACTTCATGAGATATAGTTACATCACCAATTCTAATAGACTCATAAACTGCTTGAGAGTCAGCATTTACATATTTTACATTGTTCCCCATACTTTCAAAAATTCCGCCAATTACGTAAGCCATTACAATTTGGCTTGACCAGTTATGAGTTGGGATAACAATTGGTTTTTTACTATCTGCTGCGTTTGAAATCCCTGCAAAACTTACAAGAGATATCACCATAGCTGATAATAGAGATATTATTTTTTTCATTATTTCCCTTTCCTTAATATTAAGTGATTAAAGTATCTCCTCTATTAAAGTTACAGTCAACTAGCAAAATAGATACAAATGTATATATAAAATTTATATATAAATTTATTTATACTTTTGTATAATTTTTAAATATTTTTTAAAAATGCAAACAAGTTTAAGTATTAAAGAACCTGGTTTAAACTTATTACCACCTGGAGTTGAAAGATATGTGGTCAATGCAGGTGGAATTACTGGTATTCAAATATTTCCTGAAGATGAAATTAAAATTATTAATAATGAGGGAAATCAAATTTGCGAAATAAATATTTTTGATAAACATGGAAAATCAGAATTAGGAATTTTAAATTTAAAAGAAAATAAAAAATCATCAGAAATAAAAAAAATACTTTTGAAAAATGAAGAAAGTTCTTTGCAAGCTTTGCTGCAATTAAAAAAAAGAAATTTACAAATTGAGAAAGCTGCTTCATCAGTAATTTTTGATAAAAACACTTCTGCAGGGGAAGAAATAATTCTAAATTCGAAGGATAACTGTTATTGCATCTTTGCTGCTCCAGGAGCCGATATGCTTGTTCATGATCAAAATCCACCTTCAGATCTAACTGTATTTGTTAAAAGAGCTAAAATTAAAAATTCTGAAAAAGAATTTTCAATAATCCCTGATCCAATTTATGATCCTGACTATGAAGTTAATATAGATAGAAAAACTGCAACAGGATATCAAGTTAAAGCTGGAGACTATATTCAAATAATTACACCAACGGGAAGACAATGCTCAGATTTTGTTGCATACGACACTGCTAAACTTGAAAAAGGTATAGAAAGAGGTCTTGATTGGCAAACTACTAGAACCTTTATGGGACATACTTTCCCTGGTCCTGGTTTATTTTCAAAATTCTATGATACTGATCATGAGCCATTGGTAGAAGTTGTAAGAGATACAGTGGGTATTCATGATACATTTAATTTAGCTTGTACCTCAAAGTACTACGAAGACTCAGGATATTTTGGTCATGCAAATTGCTCTGACAATTTAAATGACTCAATGAAAAAATATGGCGTAGAAGAAAAAAAAGGTTGGCATGCAATTAATCTTTTCTTTAATACATCTTCGGGAGGTCAAAATTCTGTTACATCTGATGAGTCTTATGCAAGGCCTGGTGATTACGTCATTTTTAAAGCTCTAAAAGATTTAACATGTGGAACTACTGCATGCCCTAGTGATATTGATAGCTGTAATGGATGGAACCCTACTGATATTTTTGTTAGAACTTATGAGAAAAGCAAAGAATTTACTAAATCATATGGTTTTAGAATGAAAACAAATTCAGAAAATAAACTTACAAGAAATACCGGTTTTTATGAAAGAACATCAAAATTAACTAGAAACTTTGTCGATGCTAGAGGTTTTTGGTTACCGAATGATTATACAAAACATGGTGTAATTAATGAATACAATGCATGCAGAGAAGACGCCGTCCTAATTGACTTATCTTCATTAAGGAAATTTGAAATTCTTGGTCCAGATGCTGAAGAATTAATGAATTATACATTAACTCGAAATGTAAAAAAACTTTCAGTTGGTCAAATTGTTTATTCAGCAATGTGTTATGAAAATGGAACTATGTTTGATGATGGAACGTTATTAAAACTTAGTGATCATGGTTTTAGATGGATTTGTGGTGATGAATATGGAGGTGAGTGGCTTAAAGAACAAGCTAAGAAAAAAAATTATAAAGTTCATATCAAAAATTCTACTGACCAAATAAATAATTTATCTTTACAAGGTCCCAAAAGTAGAAAAATTTTAGAAAAAATAATTTTTACTCCCCCTACCCAACCCTCTATATCTGAATTGGAATGGTTTAGATTTACAATTTGTCGATTGGAAGAATTAAATGGAATACCATTAATTGTTTCAAGAACAGGTTACACTGGTGAACTTGGTTTTGAAATTTGGTGTCATCCAAGTAATGCTACTACAGTTTGGGATAAGGTAATGGAAGCAGGAAAAGATGAAGGTTTGATACCAGCTGGTTTTGCTGCTTTAGATCTTTTAAGAATTGAAGCTGGTTTAATTTTATTTGGCAATGAATTTGACGGACAACAAGATCCGTTTGAAGCAGGAATTGGTTTTTCAGTTCCTTTAAAATCCAAAACAGAGGATTTTATTGGAAGAGAAAATTTAATTAAGAGAAAAGAAAATCCTCAAAAAAAACTAGTAGGGCTAGAGTTAATAGGTAAAGAAATAGCAAATCATGGAGATTGCGTTCATATTGGAAGATCTCAGGTTGGAATTATAACTAGTGGATGTATTTCTCCGACATTAAATAAAAATATTGCATTATGCAGAATAGATGTAGGTCACTCAGAATTAGGTAATGATGTTGAAATTGGAAAAATAGATGGACATCAAAAAAGAATACCTGCAAAAATTGTCGGATTTCCTCATTACGATCCAAAGAAAACTAAAGTAAGATCTTAATGGCTAAATCAACTAAGGATTTGTTAGAGTTTTGGGAAGATCAAATGAAACTTTCACACACATCAAGTAACTATTTTTTTAGAAAATCACCTTCTCACTATCATATGATGCTTCTAGTTATGTCAGCATTTAAGCAAAAACAGAACTTATCAGTAGAGGAGCTAAAAACTAAACTATTTAAAACATCTAGACCAAAATCTGCATTAATAATTAATGAGGCATGTGAAAAAGGTTTTTTTTATTTAGAAAAAACCGCTCAAGATCAAAGAAAAAAACATATAAAACCAAGTGCTTCGTTTATCTCGGAATTTAACGATTATTTATCTACTCTTAAAAATTTGAGCTTTTAACAATAGGCAAATCCTAAGTTCTATAAGTTTTTATTTCTAAATTTTATATATAAAAAAAATTATATATTTAACTCTTTTCAAAAAATAATGTTTTAATATGTCATTACCGACAAAAGCTAAGGTAGTAATCGTTGGAGGAGGAATTCACGGTCTTAGTACTGCTTGGAAGCTTTCTGAAACTTATAAAAATCCAGGCGACATTGTAGTATTAGAAAAAAAAGATACTGCAGCTGGAGCAAGTGGTATTGCGTGTGGAGTTGTAAGAAATAATTATTTTCAGCCTGCAATGAGAGAATTAATGGCTCATTCAGTTTCAGTTTGGGAGAGCGACCCTAAAGCATTTAAATATAATGCAGTTGGTTATTTACAGATTTCACCAGAAGTAATGCATGCAGATGTTGCAACTATTTACGAACAACAAAAAGCAATAGGTTACGAATCCGAATTTATAGAAGGTGAAAAAGATTGTATGAAATATATGAAAGGTATGTTTGGTGATTGGCAAGCACAAGGTATAACTTCTGTTCTTCATGAAAAAAAAGGTGGATATGCTTTTAATAAAGATTCAATTAAAGCACTTGAACATAAATCAACGTCAAATGGTGTTGAGGTAATGAAAGGTGTTAAAGTCACTGGTTTCAAAAGAGGAAGTAACAGCAAAGCTGTTACAGGAGTTGAAACAGACAAAGGCACAATAGAATGTGAACAAGTTGTCGTTGGAGCAGGTCCTTGGGCAAGGGATTTTTGGAATATGTTAGAACTTCCTAAAACTGCAAATATTAAAGGTAAAGATGGTAGAATTCACGAAACGGACATGTGGAAATATTGGATGCTTCAAGAGGGTGTACTTGGTGTAGAACCAGATTTTTTAAAAATGGACAATGGTGAACAGCCACCTGTAATACATGTGGACTCAACAGCTCCTTTATATTCAGACAAAACTAAAAAATTAATTACAGATAAAATTTGGGGAATATATTACAAACCAGATATTGACGGTCTTGGTGTTCAAGGTGGAACTTCACCTTACGTTGTTGATAAACATTTTGATCAAGTAAACGTTGATCCGTATGGAATAGAGTCCCCTGAATATCAAACTACAGAAGCTTTCAATAATATGTGGTGTTCAGCTTTAGCTCATTGTCAAAAAAGATTTGAAGGAAAATCAGATTTATATAGAAAAGGACCATCAGGCGGACTTGGATGTATGACACCAGATTCTTTTCCAATTTTCGATAGATTTTTAGAAAACGTTTATATGATAGCAGACTCTAACCATGGTTATAAAATGATTGGAGTTGGAGAGTTAGTAGCAAAAGAAATTTTAGGTACAGAGAGCGAATTATTAAAACCGTTTAGATTCAATCGATACGCGAAAGGTGAATTACATCCAACATCTAACAGTCCGTTTCCTTGGAGTTAATTTATCTAAGTGGACAGATGTTTTTTTTTCAGTTAACTTTTTGTTCTAAAAATTCTTAGGGGGAAAATGACTGATCTAGAAAAACATGTAAATCAACCAGGTAGAGCAAAGTTAGTAAAAAAAGTAAGAGAAAAAATTAACGAATTAGGAATAACATACATATATTACCAATTTATTTCGGTAACAGGTAGAGTAGTAGGTAAAGGTATCCCTGCAGACCATTGGGAAAGGACTGCTGAAAAAGGTTTTCAATTAGTATACGGAGCAACAGCGAATTTATTTTTGGACAGGCACAATAACTACATTGGTTATGGACCAGAAGCCATGGAATTGGTGGGAATACCAGACCCAGAAACGTTTGTGCAATTACCATGGGACAAAAGAGTTGGAAGAGTTTTTGTAACGTGTTTTAGAAATAGAGAAGAGAGAAAAAACCCAGGTGGACATTTAACTTCTGATTGCAGAGGAAATTTAAGAATTTTTAGTGATGAATTTAAAAAGAAACATGGACTAGAATTAAGAGTTGGCACTGAACCAGAAATGATGTGGTTAACTAAAAATGATGATGGAACTCCAACTGGTAAAGGTTTTTCTAAACCTTTTTGTTATCATATCGATCAATTCGAGTCATTGAGACCAGTTTTTATGAAAGTAATAGAATATTCAAAAGCTATGGGATTGGACATGATACAGGGAGATCATGAAGATGCTCCTGGACAGCTAGAACTTAATTGGACTTATGATAATGTTTTGAGAAATGCTGATAGATTATCAACATATAGGCAAATTTGTGCCCAAGTTGCAAGAGAGCACAATCTAATAGCTTGCTTTATGACTAAACCGTTCATGGGTGTATCTGCGAGTGGATGTCACACTAATATGTCTTTATGGAAAGGTGGAAAAGTTTCTGTTAACAAATTAGGAAATAAAAAACTTCCAGGAGTTGAAGAAGTATTTAGTTATGTATCTGGCGGAACAAACACTTTTATGCCAGACACAAAAGATATGCAGTTGCCTGGAAAAATTGGACTTCAATCAATTGCTGGTATTATGAAACATCTGCCAGCTTTAACAGCTCTAGGATCATCTACCGTTAATTCTTATCGAAGGTTATGGGACCAGGGTTTTTGGGCGCCAGTATATGCTGACTGGGGATATCAAAATAGAACTTGTGGATTAAGAGTTTCAGCACCTGGCAGGTTTGAGTATAGATCTGTTGACTCAATGCATAACCCATACTTACTAGGTGCAGCTTTACTAAAAGCTTGTGATGAAGGAATATCAAAAAAAATGAAGCCAGCTAAACCAGAGTCAAGAAATATTTATGAGGCTCAGAAAGCTGGTAAAGATGTTAAAAAATTACCACTAAGTCTTGGTGAAGCATTAAATAGACTTGCTGAGGATGAAGTAATCAAATCAGCAATGCCTGATGAAATGTATAAAGTTTTCCATTGGTATAAAAACGATGAGTGGGAAAGATTTCTTGGAGCAACAACTCAATGGGATCTTGATACATACTTGGATTGCTTGCCATAAGGTAAATTAGGAAAGGAAAAAAATGTGCGGAATTGCTGGACTTATTCATAGAGGAAAATCCTCAAATGTAGGGAATGAATTGCAAGCAATGCTTCAAGCCTTGAAGCATAGAGGGCCTGACTCAACGGGTTACGCTCTTTATGCGGATAACGATGGTCAAAACTTCATAATGAGATTCAAAGTTGGAGAAAATGTTGGTGAAGGTAGCTCTTCAGTTAATGAGGATGAGAGTGTTTACGATAAGAGAAAAGAACTTGTAGATAGTATGTTAAAAAATCTTGGTGCAAAAGTACTTAAGGAAGAAAAATTAACTCCATATTCTTATAGATATGAAATGAAATATGATGATGATTTGATGGAATTTTCCAAGAAAATCGAAAGTATTGAGAGTGTTGAGATTTTATCAATTGGTAAATCATTAGAATTAATTAAAGATTTGGGAGATGCACAAGCAGTATTAAATAGATACGATCTAGGAAAAGTAACAGGAACTCATGCAATAGGTCATGCCAGAATGGCAACAGAGTCTGGTGTAGATATTAAATCTGCTCACCCATTTTGGGGATATCCTTTCAGCGATGTGTCTGTTGTTCACAATGGACAATTAACTAATTATTGGAACAATAGAAGAGTGTTAGAGAACAAAGGCATGAGATTTATGTCTGAATGCGATTCTGAACTAATTGCAGTTTATTTGGCAGAAAAAATGAGAAATGGAGCAACTTTAGAAGAAGGTATGAAAGACAGTTTATCAGGATTAGATGGGGTGTTTACTTATTTTGTGGCAACAAAAGATTCTTTAGGAATGGCGAAAGATACAATGGCAGCTAAACCATTAGTTCTCTATGAGTCAGATGAATTGGTAGCTATGGGTTCTGAAGAGATAGCTATAAGATCTATACTTCCGCACGAAATAGACACTTACGATCCATTTGATGGAGAGGTAAAAGTATGGCAAATATAAAATCTAACGAAAATAAAACTAAAGCCCAATCAATGGGACTTCACAGTGAAGTCCTAACAGGGAAAACTCAACAAAAATTTTTTAATCCAGATGAAGCAGAAAACTTTTATTATTGGGGAACTTATGATGTAGATTTTAATAAAAGAATTGATCTTGACGTAAATGATCTAGACTGCAAAGAGGCAAACAAGAAAATTGATGAGCTAATGAGTCAAGGTTATGGAACAATAGTTATAAAAAACCCACAAGGAAAACACAGTTTAGGAGTTGGAGTGTTAAATAAATTAAATTTAATTTTTGAGGGAAGTTTAGGTTATTTTGGTGTTGGTTCTATTGATGGTCCAACAGTAAGAATTAACGGAAGAGTTGGATGGTCATGTGCAGAAAATATGATGGCAGGAAAAGTAGTAATAGAAAAAAATGCAGGGTCATGTTTTGGTGCAGCTGTTAGAGGTGGAGATTTAATATGTAAAGGAAGTGTTGGTGCTAGAACAGGAATTGATCAAAAAGGTGGAACAATTATTGTTGGTGGTGACGCTGGAGCGTTCACTGGCTTTATGATGCAAAGAGGAAGAATAATAATTTTAGGTAATGTCGGCATAAACCTTGGAGACTCAATGTACGATGGAACCATTTATGTTGGTGGAAAAATTGGATCATTTGGAAGTGATGCGATTGAGTCACCTATGACAAAAAGTGATATAGATTGGATCAAAAGAAAACTTAAAGTCGCTGAAATTGGCGAAAATTTTGATGTTTCAAAGATGACAAAAGTAGTTGCAGGTAAAAAACTCTGGAATTACGACGCTTTAGAACCAACTGAGAAAAAAGGAGCAATTTAATGGCAAAGAAAAAAAACGGAAAATCAAATGGTCATTCCAACGGGAATGGTGGAAGTGAATTCTCAAAAAGAAATAAAAGTTTATTAGGATATAATTCTATATTTACGCCTGAAGTAATCGACGACATTCATATAAAAGCTCAGTTAGGAAGATACCGAATGAGAGGAATGGCTCTAATGAAAAAAATTCCTACATTTGACGATTTAGTTTTTTTACCTGGTACCCTTACAAGATTTGTAATTGAAGGTTACAGAGAAAAGTGTGAAACAAAAACTATCATTGGTCCAAGATGTGAAAATCCAGTGGAATTAGATATTCCAGTTTACATCACAGGTATGAGTTTTGGAGCTTTATCTTATGAGGCTAAAACAGCACTTGCAAGAGGAGCAACTATGGCAGGTAGCGCAACATGTTCGGGTGAAGGTGGAATGATACCTGATGAAAGAAGATATTCAGAAAAATGGTACTATCAATGTATTCAATCAAGATATGGATTTAATCCTCATCATGCACAACTTGCTGATGGAATTGAAGTTTTTATTGGTCAAGGACAAAAAGTTGGAATGGGTGGTCACTTGATGGGTCAAAAAGTTACCGACCAAGTAGCAGAGATGAGATCATTACCAGCAGGTATTGATCAAAGATCTCCTGCAAGACATCCTGATTGGCTAGGACCAGATGACTTAGCTTTAAAAGTTCAAGAGCTAAGAGAGCTAACAAAAAATAAAGTTCCAATACAATTAAAACTTGGAGCAGCAAAAGTTTATGATGATGTTCGTATGGCAGCAAAATGTGATCCAGACTCTATTTATTTAGATGGTATGGAAGGCTCAACAGGTGCTGGTCCACACATCGCAGCAGCAAACACAGGTATACCTGGGATAGCTGCAATTAGAGAAGCAAGAAGAGCAATAGATGATGTTGGAAAAACTGGAAAAGTTACTCTTATCTATGCAGGTGGTGTTAGAGATGGAGCTGACATGGCAAAAGCACTAGCTCTTGGCGCAGATGCTATTGCTATAGGCACGGGCGCTATGATTGCACTAAACTGTAATAAAGAAATTCCAGAGTCTGATTTTGAAAAAGAAATGGGAGTACCTGCAGGCCATTGTTATCACTGTCATACAGGACGTTGCCCAGTTGGTGTTGCTACTCAAGATCCTAAATTGAGAAAAAGACTTAACCCAGATGAGGCAGCTCTAAGAGTGTATAATTACTTGCATACTATGACACTTGAGGCTCAATTATTAGCTAGAGCATGCGGTAAAACTAATATTCATTCACTAGAGCCAGAGGATATGGCTGCTTTAACAATGGAAGCATCAGCCTTAGCAAAAGTACCTCTATCTGGTACAAACCATACAGTTGGAGTAGATGATTTTCATAAAATATAATTATGCCAAAGAAAAAAAGTAAAAAATCGAGCAAAAAAGCAGTTAAAGGTCAGTTAGGTAAAAAGAAAGAGACTGCTCGAGAAAAGATGATAGGTCAAACAATTGGTTATAGGTATGATGTAAATTTATTGCCAGACTATTCAAGAATAACTCCTTTCCTAAAAAAATATATTGAAGCAATGGGATGGGATGATTTAAATTGGTTAGAAGATGTTCACATGGGATATGAAGAAGATAGACCTGCAGTTTTTGACAGAAATGCAAATGGTTGGGTAACCATTCCAAAAAAAATTAAATTACCTAATAACCAACAAGATAGAGACATGATTGCAAGAGAACTATTAGTAAAATTTCAAATGTCTCCAAACCACCCTTTGGTAGATTTAAAAAAAGCATATAGAAAATTTTAGAATCAATAACAAATCATATATACCTGAAGTTGTAGTGTAATAAATTCTCTTTGATTTAATTGTTGTTTTTAAGATTGATCCGATAACTCCAAATAATAATATTAAAATAATTTGTTTAAACAATTGGAGGTTAAATGACTGACGAACTCGGTGCATTGACAACCATATTTACAGAGTTTTACTATTGGATAACAGTAGTGCTTATGTTTCTTATACACGTAGGATTCTGTATGTATGAAGTTGGAGCTTCCCGATACAAACATCATCAACACACATTAATGAAAAACACGATGCTGATTCCTTTGGTAACAGTAACTTGGTTTTTATTTGGTTGGTGGATTTATTGGGCATTTCCAACTGGGCCAGGTCTTGCACCATCAATAATGAATGAAAGCGCAGCGTTAATTACAGATGACTCAGCTTTTAGTTCTAAGTGGTATTTGCCAAACAGTGAATTGATGGCAGTAAACTTAGGAGATCATATTAGTGGAGTATTTTGGGCTGCATTTTTACTATTCTCATGGACAGCTGCATCCATTGTATCTGGTGCTGTAATTGAAAGAATTACTACTTTTGCTTTTGGAATTCTTGCGATTGCAATTGGATCAGTATTTTGGAGTATAGATGCTGCGTGGGGATGGCACTTTGACGGATGGATGTTGAAGATACTCGGTTACCATGATGCTTATGCCTCAGGTGTAATTCACGCAGTAGCTGGTGGATTTGCTTTAGGTGTACTTGCTGTTTTGGGACCAAGAATTGGAAAATTTTCATCAAGTGGTGAACCTAGAAATATTGGACCAAGAAATCCTTGGTTAGTAACTGTTGGATTATTCTTAATTTATACAGGTTTTTGGGGATTTTATGCTGCTTGTAATATTCCAATTTACGATCTTGGACCTGAATATGGCATGGAAGGTGTCACATACTTTACTGCAACCACAATTTATGTAACGCCAACCACACTTAGCGGAATAACAATGAACTTTTTAATGTCTCTCTCAGGAGGATTGTTAGCGGGTTATGTTGTTTCCAAGGGTGATCCTTTCTGGACTTACTCAAGTGGTTTAGCTGGAATAATCTGTGCATCTGCTGGAAATGACCTTTATCATCCAATACAATCTTTGATAATTGGAATGATTGGTGTCGTTATAGCTTACAAAATGCATTACTGGGTTGAACGTAGGTTCAAAATTGATGATGCAGTTGGAGCAGTAGCAGTTCATGGTTATGCTGGATTTGCAGGGCTAGTGATATGCGGTTTTGTATTAAATGGATACCCTTCTTCAGGATACAGTGTTGGTGCTATGTGGGATGGAACTACATATGCTGCAATAAATCCTTTAGGAATGTTCATAGGTGCAATAATCATGTTCTTTGTTCTTGGAATGATCCCAGGCTACATTATAGCTAGAGTGTTAAATGGTATTGGCAAACTCAGAATTCCAAGGGAAGTTGAGTTAGCTGGATTAGATTACCAAATAATGGAGGAAGCAAAAGAAGATGAAAAAACTGTTGCTTCTTCAAGTACTTAAAGGAGGATAATATGGCTACAGTATCTAATTGGATAGATCACTTAAATAAACCTGCAGAGGAAGTTGTGGGTGCTATTTATCCTGGAGTAGGCTCAGAAGGTATATTAGTTCTTATACTTGCTGTTATTTGGATAGGTTGGACAGTTGTAAGCTCAAAACAAGAAAGTGATAAACTTTCTAAGCTTGCAAGAAAAAGACCAAGTTCAAATGCATGGAAGAGTAATATTACTGATGGATAAATAAAAAACGATAAGGGCGCATAAATTTAGATGCGCCCTTTACAAAGTATGGAAGAAGATAAAAAAAATCTCAACAAAACACCGAGTAAAATGGCTAGATTAGCATGGCCTAAATCTAAATATGGTGTCTATGCCGCAATCATTATCATTGTTATAATTAATGTGCTTTACTATAAAGACCAATTATTATCACTACTTTAAAACTTATTTATGTGTGGCATTGTTGGAATTTATCTAAAATCTAAAAAATTTGAAAAATCTTTAGGAGGAATGCTTTCTAAAATGTTAGTCAGTATGGAGTCTAGGGGTCCTGACAGTGCAGGTTTTGCAATTTATAAAAGTGATAAAAATAAAATTTATAAATATTCTATTTGTTTAAATGATATGAGTTTTGAAAAATTCAAAAATGAAATTAAAAAGAAAGTAAAACTTACAAATGTAGAAAAGAATTCAGACCACGTAATTTTAAAATCTATTGAAAAACCTAATAAAATTCTCCCTATTTTAGAAGATTTTTCGACAATATCACTAGTTGGGTACGGAAAATCTATTGAAATTTTTAAACAAGTTGGAAGTCCTAGTAATGTTGTGAAAAAATTTAATTTAGATAATTTTTCCGGAACACATGCTATTGGTCATACAAGAATGGCTACAGAAAGTGCAATTACAACTGATGGATCACATCCCTACTCTACAGGAGAAGATGAATGTTTAGTGCATAACGGATCTTTATCTAATCATAATAATCTAAGAAGAAAATTAAAAAAAAATGGATCCAAATTTAGTTCTGATAATGATACAGAAGTAGCTGCTGGTTATATTTCAGATAGTTTAAAAAAAAGAAATTTAAAACAAACATTAAATAAAGGCTTAAGCGATTTGGATGGATTTTATACTTTTATTACAGGAACACATAGTGGTTTTGCAGTTCTAAGAGATGAGATTGCATGCAAGCCTGCTGTTATTGCTGAAACAAAAGACTATGTAGCAATTTCATCAGAGTTTCAAGCAATGGCACATTTACCAAATGTAAATAATGCAAAAATTTTTGAACCTGAGCCAGGTATCGTTTATTCTTGGGGAAAATAATGATACTTGATTTAAAGAAATTAAAATTGAGATCTGTTAATGAAAAACTTCAAAATATTGATCATAAAAAAAATAAAAGAGACTTTGTAATATCAAACCCTGAAGGTAATCATGCTGTCTGTGCAGGTCTTACAGAAAATATTGATGTAACCATTAAAGGTCATGTTGGGTATTATTGTGCAGGTATGAACCAAAATGCAAATATTATAGTTGATGGAAATGTGGGAACTGGAGTTGCAGAAAATATGATGTCTGGAAAAGTTCATGTAAAAGGAAATGCATCACAATCTGCAGGTGCAACTGCTCATGGCGGAACTTTGATTATTGATGGTGATGCAAGTTCAAGATGTGGAATATCTATGAAAGGTATTGATATAATTGTAAAAGGATCTGTTGGTCATATGTCAGCATTTATGGCACAATCTGGAAATTTGGTTGTTTGTGGTGATGCAGGTGAAGCATTAGGTGATAGTTTGTATGAAACAGACATATATGTAAAAGGAAAAGTAAAATCTTTAGGAGCAGATTGTGAAGAAAAAAAAATGAGTAAAAAACATAAGACAAAATTAAAAGAGCTTTTAAAAAAGGCTGGATCAAATATTAAACCTGAACAATTTAAAAGATATGGTTCTGCAAGAAAACTTTATAATTTTAATATTGATAATGTATCTAACTATTAATTATGAAAAATAAAACTCTCCCTCGTCAATCCTGGACCTTTGATGAATACACTAACTCTGAAATTAGGAGAGCTGCTGAAACTGGAATTTATGATATTAGGGGTGGTGGTTCGAAAAGAAAGCTTCCACATTTTGATGATTTATTATTTTTAGGTGCTTCAATGTCTAGATATCCTTTGGAAGGATATAGGGAAAAATGTACTACAAATGTAACTTTAGGCACAAAATATGCAAAAAAACCATTAGAGCTTGATATTCCAATTACGATTGCTGGTATGAGTTTTGGAGCATTGTCCGGTCCAGCGAAAGAGGCATTAGGAAGAGGAGCAAGTGCAGCCGGAACATCTACCACAACAGGTGATGGAGGAATGACACCAGAAGAAAGAGGTCAATCGAAAAATTTAGTTTATCAACTTTTGCCCTCAAGATATGGAATGAACCCAAATGATTTAAGAAAAGCGGATGCAATTGAAGTGGTAATTGGACAAGGTGCAAAACCAGGTGGTGGTGGAATGTTGCTTGGACAAAAAATAGATGATCGTGTTGCAGAAATGAGAACTTTGCCAAAAGGTATTGATCAAAGATCTGCATGTCGTCACCCTGATTGGACCGGTCCTGATGATTTAAAAATAAAAATTTTAGAATTAAGAGAAATTACTAAATGGAAAGTTCCTATTTTTATTAAAATTGCTGGAGCAAGACCATATTATGATACAGCATTAGCTGTAAAAGCTGGAGCAGATGTTGTTGTCCTAGATGGTATGCAAGGTGGAACTGCAGCAACACAAGAAGTATTTATTGAAAATGTTGGTCAACCAACTTTAGCCTGCATAAGACCTGCCGTAGATGCTTTGCAAGATTTAAATTCTCATAGAGAAGTTCAGCTTATAATTTCAGGTGGAATTAGAAATGGCGCGGATGTAGCTAAAGCTCTTGCGTTAGGAGCTGATGCAGTATCCATTGGGAGTGCAGCCATGATTGCAATTGGTGATAATGATCCTAAATGGGAAAAAGAATATGAAAAACTTGGAAGTAAAGCTGGGGCGTACGACGACTGGCATGAGGGAAATGATCCTGCAGGAATTTCAACTCAGAAACCAGAGCTAATGAAAAGATTAGATCCAAAAAAAGCTGGTAGAAAATTATCAAATTATTTAAAGGTCATGTCTCTAGAAGCACAAACTATTGCACGAGCGTGTGGTAAAAACAGTCTTCATAATTTAGAACCAGAGGATTTATGTGCATTAACCGTTGAGGCTGCAGCAATGGCTAGAGTTCCTTTGGCAGGAACTAGCTGGATACCAGGTATAAAAAAGAAATAGTTATTGATAGTTAATAAATAATTCGTAGTATAATTATAATGCCCAAAAATTTATCTAAAATTGCTAATTCTAAAAAAATTAAATATTTTTTAATAAGTTTCGTTGATTTGTTTGGTGTATTAAGATCAAAATTAGTACCTGCACAAGCAATAAAAGAGATGCAAAAAAATGGTGCAGGATTTGCTGGATTTGCAGCGTGGCTTGATATGTCACCAGCAGACTCTGATATGTTTGCTATACCGGATCCAAATAGCTTGATTCAATTACCTTGGAATAAAGAAGTAGGTTGGCTTGCTTCAGACCTATGGATGAATGGCAAACCTGTTGAGGCATCACCAAGAGTGATGCTAAAAAACCAAATAAAATCACTATCAAATGAAGGTTACTCGATGAAATCGGGTGTAGAGTGTGAATATTTTCTTACATCACCTGATGGTAGTTCTATTGCAGACTCAAGGGATACTCAATCTAAACCTTGTTACGACCAATCAGCTTTAATGAGGCAATATGATTTAATAAAAGAGATATGCGATTGCATGATTACATTGGGATGGAACCCATATCAAAATGATCATGAAGATGCTAATGGCCAGTTTGAAATGAATTGGGACTACACTGACTGCTTAACTACAGCAGACAGACATACATTTTTTAAATTTATGGTTAAGTCTATAGCAGAAAAGCATGGATTGAGAGCAACATTTATGCCTAAACCATTTGAACAACTGACAGGTAATGGATGTCATGCACATATTTCTCTATGGGATAAGAAAAAAAATAAATTTTTAGATAAAAATGATAAACTTGGGCTTAGTAAATTAGCATACAATTTTTTGGGTGGAGTAATCAAGAATGCAGGTTCATTATCAGCATTTTTTAATCCAACATTAAATAGTTATAGAAGAATTAATGCACCACCGACAAAATCTGGTGCAACATGGTCGCCAAGTAGTATTTCTTACACAGGAAATAATCGAACACACATGATTAGAGTTCCAGATCCAGGAAGGTTTGAACTAAGATTAATGGATGGATCAGCAAATCCATATTTACTACAAGCAGGAGTTTTAGCAGCGGGTATAAATGGGATTAGAAAAAAAGTTAATCCTGGAAAACCATTATTCTGTAATATGTATACTGATCACAAAAAATATCCCAACCTGCCAAAATTACCAAATACATTAGAAGACTCCTTAGAAATGTTAAATTTAAATACAGTCATGAAAAATGCTTTTGGAAAAAATGTTTTAACCAGTTATATCAAATTAAAAAAATCTGAAATTGAAAGTTTCAAATCAAAAGAAAAATTTGATAAATTAAAACCTATTACAAAGTGGGAAAGATCTAATACTTTGGATTGTTAAAATATGTCTATTGATTATAGTCATATTAATAAATTTTCATCATTTATAAAAAATAAAAATTATTCATTTAGTAGAGAAGAAATATTAAGTGTATTAAATAAAGAAACTATTGATAAGGCCTTTAATACTGTTTCTAGTTGGGAAAATTATGAACCTACCCCCCTACTTAATTTAAATAAACTTTCAAAAGACCTTAATGTTAAAAATATCTTTTACAAAGATGAGTCAAGAAGGTTTGGACTTAAGTCTTTTAAAGCACTCGGAGGTGCTTATGCAGTAGCGGAGGTTTCAGCTGGAAGAAAGAATGTAGTTGTTGCTACAGCAACAGCAGGAAATCATGGAAAATCAGTTGCCTGGGGAGCAAAAAGACTAGGTATTGCATGTAAAATTTTCATAAGTGAATTTGTTAGTGAAACAAGAGCTGACGAGATGCGAAAACTTGGAGCAGAGGTGACAAGAGTAAAGGGAAATTACGAAAATTCTTTAGATGAATGCATAAAGCAATCTAAGGAAAATGGCTGGGAAATTGTACAAGATGTTGCCTGGGAAGATTATCAAAAAGTTCCAAAACTAACCATGGCTGGATATTCAGTGATGATAGAAGAAATCTCAAAACAAACTGATCATTATATAACACATATATTTCTTCAGGCAGGTGTAGGAGGTATGGCCTCTGGTGTAATAGCAGGTGTTGCCAGATATTTTAAAAGAATTCCAAAAATTATTGTTGTTGAGCCAAAAAATGCAGACTGTGTATTGAAGAGTATTGATGAAGGTAAACTTACTAGAGTTGAAATAGAAAAAGAAAGCATTATGGGAGGAATGTCATGTGGGGATGTATCATTAGTCCCATGGCAAATTCTAAAAAACTCAGTAAATAATTGTCTAAGTATTCCTGATGACGACATACCATTATCAGTAGCGATGTTAGCTAAGGGATACTTTGGTGAGGACAACATTGTTGCAGGAGAATGTGCAGCACCTGCTCTAATAAGTATAAATGTTAGTTGTAATAACGAACAAATTAAAAAGGATCTTGAATTAGATATGAACTCGAATGTTTTATTAATTGGATGCGAAGGTGATACAGACATAAAACTTTATAACGAACTTCTGTCAAAAGGATCAGAACAGTTGTCAAATGGATAGTACAGCACTCGTTTGGATAAGAGATGATTTTCGAATACAAAATAATGATGCGCTGACTTATGCTTCAAACAAGCATGATATAGTTACGGCAGTATTTATTTTTAATAGTAGTATTTTTGATAATAAAAGAGAAGCTCAAAAGTGGTGGGTAAGTAAATCCTTAGAAAATTTTAAATCAGATTTAAAGAAATTAAATATCGGGTTGGAAATAATTAAAGATGATGAAATAAATTTTTTTTCTAAAATAAAATCTAGTAGTAAAATATCTGTTTATTGGAATAAAGTTTATGAACCTAATGAATTAGAAAAAGATAAAAAAATCGGTACTGATTTTTCAAAGAAGAACATTGATTTTAAATTTTTTAAAGGAAATGTGCTTAATGAATATAATAAAATTACGAAAAATGATGGCACACCTTTTAAAGTCTACAGTCCTTTTTGGAGAAATGCAGAGCAATTTTATTTGGAAAGACTGCCTGATAAAATAAGCAAAGTTAAGAAGTGTAAAAAGATAAACACATTATTTAAAAATCAAATAAAATCTGAGGATATTTTACCCAAATCTGATTGGTACAAAAAATTTGAAAAATATTGGGAGCCTTCAGAGCAAAAGGCCCATGAATATTTAGATAATTTTGTTCAAAAAAACATACTTAATTATGGTGTAGACCGTGATTTTCCTTCAATTAAAGGAACGTCGTTACTTTCTCCATATATTAGAAATGGACAAATAAATGTTGGAGATATTTGGCAAAAATGCAAAAAACTAAAATCTAATAATGTGAGTATAAAAAAATATACTAATGAAATTGGTTGGAGAGAGTTTTCGCACAGTCTCATAAATTATTTTCCACAAATGCTAAAGGGAAACTTAAGAAAAGAATTTGATAAGTTTCCATGGGTAAATAATTCTAAATTTTTAAATGCATGGAAAAAAGGAATGACAGGTTACCCAATTGTAGATGCTGGAATGAGAGAATTGTACGAAACAGGATGGATGCATAATAGGATTAGAATGGTCGTTGGATCTTTTCTAGTGAAGCATTTAAGAATTAACTGGAAAGAAGGAGAAAAATATTTCAGAAATTGTCTTCTTGATTTCAATGAAGCAAACAATGTTGCACAATGGCAATGGGTAGCTGGTTGTGGCGCTGATGCAGCTCCTTATTTTAGAATATTCAATCCTATTTTACAGGGTGAAAAATTTGATAAACAAGGAGATTATGTAAAAAAATGGGTTCCTGAATTATCAAAAGTTCCTCCAAAATTTATTCATAAACCATGGGAAATGGAAAAAAAATATCAAGAAGCAATTAATACTATTATAGGATCGAGCTATCCAATGCCAATTGTTATTCATGAGAAAGCTAGGGCCGATGCTTTGAGTGCCTTTCAATCAATTAAGAAAAAAAATTAGTCTCCAATATAATGATGAATTACAGTTCTTGTTGTTGTATCTAACCTGTGTTCGAACAAATATATACCTTGCCAAGTCCCTAGCAGTAATTCACTATCTTTTATACTTAAGGAGATTTGATTATTGGTTAATGCAGATTTGATATGGGCTGGCATATCATCTTTTCCCTCAGTTGTATGAATATACAACTTGTTGTCCATAGGTACCAATTTATCAAAATAATTAATTAAATCTTTTTGTACATCTGGGTCAGCATTTTCTTGGACAATTAGTGAGGCACTAGTATGTTGGATGCTTAGATTAATAATTCCATTTTTAAAGTTATTATTATTAATCCAGTTAATTGTTTCATCAGTAAACTCGTACAGTTTTTGACCATTTGTATTAATTTCTAGATTATAAAATTCTTGTTTCATACATTAATTAAAGTTTTGTGATGTTAGTTCATACAATCGACTAACTGTTCTTTTGAAAGGCTTTTTCATGCTATTAGTGGACTCGAGTGAATTTAATTCAACTTCTGATTTGATCATCAATGGTATTTTTTTTTCATAAATAATATCGACAAAAGTAATAAACCTTTGTTGCTGGTTAGAAATACTTTCATTAAAGTTAGGCAGATTTTCAATAAAAATAAAGTCGCTTTCGTTTGCAATTTTAATGTAGTCCTCAGATCCAAGATTTCTATTACAAATTTCGTCAAAAGAAACCTTAAGAACTCCTTCATAAAAGTTATCAAATACTAATTTGCGACCCTTCACATCTAATATCTTAGTGGTTTGTTTTTTATTCTTTGTAGCTTTTCTAAAAGATTTATTAAATTTAAAATTAGATGAATTATCAATAGGTGACAAAAATCTACTTAAATTTGTATTTTTTGTAGCTCTATAATCTTCCTCAATATTAAGTTCTAATTCGAAGCAATTGTTTTTTAAAATATTTAAAAAAGGGATGAATTGATCTCTTTGTAATCCATTTTTATATAAATCTTTAATATTTGTATTTGAAGAAAAAAAAACTTTTATATTTTCATTAAATATTCTTTCAAATAATTTACCTAAGATCATAGCATCAACAATATTTGTTACTTGAAATTCATCAAAATATAATATTTTTGTTTTGTCACTTAAATTTTTAACAAATTTTTCTAACCCATTGTCATTTCCTTTTTTTTTATTTTCAAATATAAAATCATGAAATTCAACCATAAACTCATTAAAGTGTAATCTTGATTTTTTTTCTTTTAAACTTTCAAAAAAAAAATTTAAAATCATAGTTTTACCTACACCTACATCGCCAACTAAATAAAAGCCTAATTTATTTTTTTTATCTTTGAATAATTTTTTAATAAATGACTGATTGAAGTTAAGATTGTAATATTCACTTAATTTTTGGACTATTTTTATTTGATTTTCGTTTATTTCTAAGTCCTTATCTTCGCAGTGTTTAAGATAAGATTTTTTCAAACTCATTTTTTTGTTTTAAAATCTATTCCATATTCCGATCTTGGTCCTTTTCTGAATCCATATGGGCCTGCTAAAAAAATAGTCATTGGTTTAGTTCCTGGCTCTAAGTCTACTCTGTGAAAATTATTAGCAGATCTAAATCCGATATATCCTGGTGCTCGCCAAACTTTTCCTGTTTTTAATGTTTCCCAATATCCTCCCCTCAAAATGATTGTGATGTAAGGAAATAAATGATTATGAACACCATCACCGTGGTCATCGTCTAACATTTCATGGATTAGTATGTTAAATGGAAACCACTTTGGTCTATGACGGAATAATAGATAATATCTATTCATCCATGGTTTTGCTTTTTGGAATTCTGGGTGTGATGGACCTCGGTCAAATACTACTTTTTTTCTGCCAAGTTTTTCTAAAATCTTTAAAAACATTATTTTGTTCTGGCTATAGCATTATCTTTTATTAAATACATACTGCTCTTAAATATATAGGGTCTTGAAATTTTTGATCCATGTATTTTTGTAATCTTTTCTTGTAAACCAGTTATTGAATTAATTGTTAATAATCGTCCATTATTTAATGAGACAAATATCTTGTATTTTCCGTGTATAAATCCTGTTGGTTTTATATCCCTTCTATTTTTAAAATTTGTCAAGATATCTGTAATTCTTAAAATATTGCCAGTTCTATCATCTATTACAAAAAGGTACCCTTCATTAGAAACTGTAAAGATTAAACTTTCGATTATAGTTGGTCTTAAACTGGAATTTATCGATTGCGTCCATTTAATTATTCCTGTTCTTGCATCTATTGCAAAAAACTCATTTTTGTTATTTGAAAAATAGATTGTATTATTTTCAAAAACTAAGTCTGAATTTTCTAAGCTAAATGCGTCTTGATATATTAAACTACTTTGTGTTGGTGTTTGCCACACTAAACTTCCATTATTTACATCTAGTGCTGTTACATCTCCCAAGTTATTTATAAAAAAAACAATTTCATCCTTTAAAATTATTGAGAGTTTTTTTTGTGATTTTATAAAAGAATTGTCTGTTTTAAAATTCCATAATTCCTTTCCATCCTTAGTAGATATGGCTCTAATAATGTTATCGAAATCTATTGTTAAAAATTTATCTTTATAAACTTTGATATCAGAATTAAAAGATGATGAACTGTATTTTGACCAAATAACTTTACCATCATTTAAATCAATTGAATACATTTTTGACAAATTATCATTTACAATCAAACGATTACCAGCCTGAGCAAAATATAAAATAGGATTAAGTTTCTTTTCTTTTTTATTATAATTATTAATCTCCCATATTTTCTTAAGGTCTTCGCTTAACTTGATAACCGAACCTTTTCCATTGAAAAAAATAACATTTTCGTTTTCTGTAAAAAATAATTCAGGTTGATTTGAATTAAATTTTTTAATTTTATTTATTTTGTATGTTAAAAATTTATCAAGATTAGCGTCGAAATTAATATTTCCATTACTATTGCTGTTATTTTTTTGAAAAGGTTTTAATTTAAAAGTATTTAACTTCTTAATCTTTAGTTGTTGGTTAAATTCTTTTTCAATGGGCTCATTTTTTTTAAAAATATCTATTAATTTATCATTATCTACTGAGTCCTTTTTTGAGAAACTACAATTTGATAAAAATATTAAAATAATTATATATTTAATAGCTTTATTCACTGAAATCTGATCGTAACCTTCTTTGGACTTCTAATTTAACTTTTGGACTAACATTTTCCATTTCTGCTATTTGATTAAAGAATTCTTTTGATTTCTGCTTTTGTTTTTTTGATAAATAAAACTCAGCCATAAGATATAATGCTTGTGGTTTCCAGAGACTGTCTGATTTTATTACTGGATTAAGTATATCTAATAATTCATTTTCTTTTGCAAAGTCTGAATTAAATAGACCTTTTTTGTATATGGTTAAGTTTTTAATTTCTTTCTCAAGAGATACATCATTTATAAGAAGATCAAAATATGAATTTATTTCATCACTAGACGTTATTAAATCATTATCTAATAAGAAAAAGAAAGCTAATGGAGAATAGGTTTTATCTTTAGCATTTATGATTTCTATCAAATTATTATTTATATTATCTTTTTTTCCTGTCTCAAAATTTGTAACAATTGAATTGAATTTATTTGCTAACTTTTCTTTACTGCTAGACTTGAACTCTTGATAGCCAAAAAAGGTAATCAATATCAAAATAATTAATATTAACAAAGTTATTAATTGTTTTCTTTTTGATATTAAAAAGTTTTTTAATTTTTCAACTCTTGTATTTGTATTAATAATTTCTATTTCTTCATCCATTAATCATATTCCTTAGAACATATTGTAGAATACCACCGTTCTTGTAGTATTCTAATTCATTTTTAGTGTCTATCCTGCATAACATTTTAATTTTTTTAATGTCCCCTGTTGCATATTTAATTTCAACTTCTAAATGATCGCCAGGATTAATTCCTTTCTCAAGACCTAACACTGAAATTAATTCTGACCCTTTTAGATTTAAATTCTGTCTATTCATATTTTCTGCAAACTGCAAAGGTAAAACTCCCATGCCTATAAGATTAGATCTGTGTATTCTTTCAAAGCTTTCTGCAATCACAGCTTTTATACCTAATAATTTTGTTCCTTTTGCAGCCCAATCTCTTGAAGAACCAGTTCCATATTCTTTTCCACCAAATACTACTAAATCTGTTCCTCTTTTTTTGTATTCAACAACAGCATCATAAATAGGCATTACTTTTTCTTCAGGATATAATTTAGTGAAACCTCCCTCTGTACCTGGAGCCATTTCATTTTTAATTCTAATATTGGCAAAAGTTCCTCTCATCATCACCTCATGATTTCCTCTTCTTGCACCATAAGAATTATAATCTTTGGGTAAAATTTGATGCTTCATAAAATAGTTTCCTGTTGGGCTTTCTTTCTGAATACTTCCAGCTGGCGATATATGGTCTGTTGTTACCATATCCCCTAAAATTAATAATGGTCTTGCATCTTTTATTTCCTTAAAACCTTCTGGTTCATCAGGTAAATTTTCAAAAAATGGTGGTTTTTTTACATAGGTAGAATTTTCTTCCCAATTATAAATACTTCCTTTGTCCACTTTAATTTTTTGCCATTGTTCTGGTCCTTCAGAGACATTTGAATATCTGTTCACAAACATTTCAGGGTTTAAAGATTGTTTAAGAGTATTTTCAATCTCTTTATTTGAAGGCCAAATGTCTTTTAGGTAAACATCTTGTCCTTTGTTATCTTTTCCCAACGGATCTTTATATAAATCCATTCTCATAGATCCTGCGATTGCATAAGCTACTACAAGAGGAGGTGAAGCTAAATAATTTGCTTTTACTAAAGGAGAAATTCTTCCTTCAAAGTTTCTATTTCCAGACAAAACTGAAACTGCGTATAAATTATTTTCTTTAACAGCATCAGTAATATTATCTGGCAAGGGTCCAGAATTACCAATACAAGTAGTACAACCATAACCAACTAAATTAAAACCTAATTCATCTAAATATTTGCTTAAACCAGCTTTATCTAAATAGTCAGTAACAACTTGTGATCCAGGTGCTAATGAAGTTTTAACCCAAGGTTTAACATTTAGGCCTTTTTCAATTGCATTTTTGGCTAACAGTCCTGCACCAATTAATACATTTGGATTGGAGGTATTCGTACATGATGTAATAGCGGCTATTAATATATCTCCATCTTTTATCTCAAAATCTGTGTCTTTAACTTTTGCTACTGTTGGATCAGTTTTTTTACATACTTCTTCAAAAACTTTAATAAAATTTTTTGATGCCTCTGTTAAAAGAACTTTATCTTGAGGTCTTTTTGGTCCAGAAATTGTAGGAACTACTGTGGACATATCTAAAGATAAAGTATCAGTGAAAACAACGTCTTCACTTGCCCACAAATTTTGTTCTTTTGCATATTTTTCTACGATTTGAATATTCTCTTTTGATCTTCCTGAAAATTCTAAGTATTTTAATGTTTCTTCATCAATTGGAAAAAATCCACAGGTAGCTCCATACTCGGGTGCCATATTTGCAATGGTTGCTCTATCAGCAAGTGTTAGATTTTTTAGACCTTCTCCATAAAATTCTACAAATTTACCAACTACACCTTTATCTCTTAACATTTTAACTACTGTTAAAACCAAGTCTGTAGCAGTTGTGCCTTCTGGAAGTTTATTTTTCATTTCAAACCCTATCACTTCGGGTATTAACATTGATATTGGTTGCCCCAGCATGCCTGCTTCTGCTTCAATTCCTCCAACACCCCAACCAAGTACTGACAAACCGTTAACCATTGTTGTATGGCTATCAGTTCCAACAAGCGTGTCTGGAAATAAATACTCTTTATTCTCAAATTTTTCGTTCCATACTACTTTTGATAAATATTCTAAATTTACTTGGTGGCAGATTCCAGTGCCTGGTGGAACAATTCTAAAATTATTAAAGGCTTGTTGTCCCCATTTTAAAAAGGAATATCTCTCAAAGTTTCTATCAAACTCAATATCAACATTCTCTTTTAATGAATTCTTTGTTGCAAACTTATCAACTTGAACAGAATGATCGATCACAAGATCTACAGAAGAAAGAGGATTGATGGTATTAGGATCTTTATTCTTTTCCTTAACTGTATCCCGCATAGCAGCGAGGTCAGCAACAGCAGGTATTCCTGTATAATCTTGCAGAAGTACTCTTGCAGGTCTATATGCAATTTCTGTTTTAGATTTTTTTGAATTTAACCACTCTTTTATCGCTAGAATCTGATCTTTATTAACAGTCACGTTGTCTTCATATCTTAGAAGATTTTCAAGTAAGACTTTAATTGATTTTGGTAATTTATTTATGCCCTCTAAGCCATTTTTCTCTGCTGCTTTTAGTGAAAAATAAGAATAATTTTTTCCATTTGCTGATAGTTCTTTAAGACATTTAAATGAATTTTGTTTTCCTGGTTTCATAATTTTTTAGTAATAAAAAGTTGCTATACAGCTTAATAAGAGTGCCGACATAACATAATTAAACCATTTAATAAATTTCTCATTTGTCGCGAATTTCCTCATAAATTTTCCAATTATAGTCCAAAAAATAATACTAATAACTGCAAACAAAAAGGCAATGCTTAATAGCCAAATAGAATATGAAATAAAGTTACCACCAGACTCTACATAGGTGGAAACTGCAATTATAGCAACAATTACACCTTTAGGATTTAAAAATTGATATAGAAATGTTTCAACAAAATTTACAGGTTTTAAATTATCACTTTCACTTGATGATTTTGAAAATGATATTTTGTAAGACAAATATATTAAAAAAATTGTTCCTGTAAAAATTAAACCTTTTTGGAGTATTGGATAAAGCTTAAATATATTTATTAAACCAAAGTTAATTACTGCTAGCATAAATGTAAAACCAAAAATTACTCCCAACATCAAAGGGATGGTTTTTTTAAAACCATGATTAAATCCAGAATGAGAGGCAACAATATTATTTGGCCCTGGAGAACAGCTCGTAACAAACATGAACAAACATAGAGACAGTAATTCAGGGTGCATGCTTATGCTACAGGCAAACCATTTTCTACTTTTTGGGATGGGTGAACAAGAACAACCTTGCCTTCCTCATCTATAGAACCAAGTATTAAAACCTGAGAAACAATACCTGCTATATTTTTTTCAGGAAAGTTACATACTCCAATAACTTGTTTTCCAACTAAATTTTCCTCATTATAATAATGAGTTATCTGTGCTGATGATTGCTTAATTCCTATATCTTTCCCAAAGTCAACTTCAACAACAAGAGATGGTTTCCTCGCTTTTTCATTTTTTTTTACCGATATTACAGTTCCTACTCTGATGTCTACTTTGTCATAAATGTCGTAGGTTATTTGTTCTTTCATAGATTTAATATATAATTAAAAATAAATGAGTACAGGAAATAATTTAGAAGAGATATATAGTAATTCAATTAAAATACTAAAAGATTTAATTGCATTTAAAACTGTTTCTGGTGAAAACAATACTCAACTAATAGACTATTGTGATAACATTTTAAATTCATTAGGTGCGGTGTCCTTTAGAACATATGATGAAGAAGAAAAAAGAGTAAATCTATTTTCAACTATTAAAGCTAAAAAAGCGAGTAACAAAAAACCAATTATTTTATCTGGTCATACTGATGTAGTTCCAGTTTCTAAAGGATGGGCAACAGATCCTTTTGATGCAACCATTAAAGAAGATAAACTATTTGGTAGAGGATCATGTGATATGAAAGGATTTATAGCATGTGTATTGGCATATGCTCCTATTTTCTCCTCATCAAATTTGGATCGAGATATTCACTTCTCATTTACTTTCGATGAGGAAACTGCCTGCAAAGGTGCACCTATTTTAATTAAAGAGTTAAAAAAAAGGGAAATACATAATTGTATTTGTATTGTTGGTGAACCAACTAACATGAAAATAATAGATGCACATAAAGGATGCTACGAATATACCACTTATTTTGAAGGTCTTGCAGGTCATAGTTCTCAACCAGATAAAGGTGTGAGTGCAGTTGAATTTGCAGCAAGATATGTAAATAAACTATTAGAATTAAAAGAAAAACTTAAAGAAAGACAGCTTAAAGACTCAATCTTTGATCCTCCCTACTCAACTTTGCAGGTTGGTGGAATTTTTGGGGGCATAGCACATAATGTAATTGCAGATAAATGTCATGTGAATTGGGAAACAAGACCAGTAGTTAAAGAAGATGGAATTTTTTTAAATAATGAAATAGATAAATTTACTAAAGAAATTCTTTTACCGGCAATGAAAAAAATTTATCCAGAATCATCAATTAAAAAACACATTATTGGTGAAATAACTAGTTTTGATAGAATTTCTAATTCAGAGGCATGTGAATTTGTTTCGAGTATAACAGGTGATAATTCTAGAGAAGTAGTTTCATTTGGAACCGAAGCAGGACTATTTCAAGAAATTGGAATCAGTACAGTTGTTTGTGGGCCCGGATCTATAAAGCAAGCACATAAGATAGATGAATTTATAAAACTATCTGAAATTAAAAAATGTATCAGTTTTTTAGATGGTGTAAAAAATAAATCTTTGAACTAATTCCAACCACCGATAGATTTTACTTCTAAAAATTCTAACAAACCTTCTTTTCCACCTTCTCTTCCTATTCCTGAGTGTTTAAATCCTCCAAATGGAGCGTCCACGGCGAGTGAAGCAGTATTAGCAACTATCATTCCTGATCTAAGTTTTCTTGCAACTCTTTTAACTTTTTCTTGATCCTCAGTTTGAATATAATTTGTCAAACCATAAGGGGTATCATTTGCTATTTCTATTGCTTCTTGCTCTGTTTCAAATGGAATTACAGATAATACAGGGCCAAAAATCTCAGTTCTAGCAATTTCCATATTATTATTTACATCAGCAAAAACAGTTGGTTTTACATAATAACCATCTTCTAAACCATCAGGTTTTCCAGGTCCTCCTGCTATTAAATTGGCACCTTCATCTATACCCTTTTTAATTAAACCTTGAATTTTATTATATTGTGTTTCTGATATTACTGGACCAATGTGATCTCCTTCTTTTTGGGGAATATCAACTTTATATTCATTAGCAAATTTTTTTAATCTATTAACTGCATCGTCATAAATCGATTTTTCTACCAGCATTCTTGTAGGTGCATTACATGATTGACCTGAATTTCTAAAACATCTTGCAGCTCCTCTTTCAATTGCCTCAGAATCTGCATCTTTAAAAATAATATTTGCTCCTTTTCCACCTAATTCAAGACTTACTCTCTTAAAGTCTTTTGCAGCATTTTGTGAAATTAGGGCTCCTGCTCTTGTTGAGCCTGTGAAAGATATCATATTCACATCTTTGTGACTGGTCAGTGCATTACCGGTAGTTTCTCCATCTCCATTAACTAAATTAAACACACCTTTTGGAAAACCTGCCTCATCAATAAGTTCTGCAAGTATTATTGATGATAAAGGTGCTAACTCAGAAGGTTTTAAAACCATAGTACACCCTGCTGCTAAAGCTGGGATTACTTTTAAACAAACTTGATTCATTGGCCAATTCCAAGGTGTTATTAATACGCAAACTCCTTTGGGTTCATAAATAATTCTCTGATCTTGTGCATGATCTCCTAAAGGTTTTTCAAAATCAAAAGCTTTAAGATACTTTATAAATGATTTTGTATGACTGGCTCCTGTACCAGTTTGTAGTTTCGATGCAAAATCTTTTGGAGCACCCATCTCCATCATTATTGCTTCTGTAGTGTCATTCCATCTTTTTTTATATAGCTCATAAAACTTTTCTAATAATTTAATCCTCTCCTCTTTTTTTGTGAAACCCCAAGTTTGAAAAGCAGTTTTTGCAGCTAACACTGCATCATCAACATCTTCTTTTCCACCCAGTGAAATAACCGCACAACTTTTCTCAGTAGCAGGATTTATTACTTGAATGTCTTTAGAATTTTTAGGTTCTACCCATTTACCGTTTATGTAAAAATTTCTTTTTTCTAACATATATTAAGCTATCTGTTCTCTAGGATTTTGCAAACAAATTTGTCAATTCATAAACAATTGTTGCAGCTGCTAAAGAAGTTACTTCTGCATGATCATACGCTGGTGCTACCTCAACTACATCTGCTGAAACTAAGTTTAATCCTGACAATCCTCTTATAACATTTACCATTTCTCTAGTAGTCATTCCAGCTATCTCAGGTGTGCCTGTTCCAGGGGCAAAAGCTGGATCTAAGACATCAATATCTATGGATAAATATAAAGCATTGTCTCCTACTCTTTTTCTAATTCTCTCAACTATTTTGTCTATACCTTCTGTTTGAAATTCGTCACAATGAATTATTTTAAAACCAAAACTTTCGTCATTTTTAATATCTTCCCGGCTATAGAGTGGACCTCTAATTCCAACATGCATTGATGCATCATCTAAAAATAAATTTTCTTCTCTAGCTCTCCTAAATGGTGTTCCATGCGTGTAAGGTGCTCCAAAATAGGTATCCCAGGTATCTAAATGTGCATCGAAATGGACTAATGATACAGGACCTTTATTTTTTTTATTAATTGCTCTAAGCAATGGAACAGCTATTGTATGATCACCACCTAGACTAATTATTCCACCTACTTTATTTAAAAGATCTGTAGCACCAATTTCTATTTGTTTTATTGCTTCATCAATATTAAACGGATTACACGCAATATCTCCTGCATCAGCAACTTGTTGAACTTTAAAAGGTTCAACATCGTAACTTGGATGGTAATTTGTTCTTAAATGTCTTGAAGCTTGTCTAATGCTTTGGGGTCCAAATCTTGCTCCAGGTCTAAAACTCGTTCCAGAGTCAAAAGGAACTCCTACAATTGCCACATCACAACTTTCAACATCCCTTAGTTCAGGTAATCTTGCAAATGTAGATGGTCCTGCATATCTCGGAACTTTAGTTCCACTAACTGGTTGAATGGGATTTTTATTTTTTTCTTTTTTCATTTTTAATTGTCTAAAGTAATATTATTTTAGCATATAGTTCTATAATTATTTAATGAGGATATTGTTTATTTTATTGTTGGTACTTCAATTTAACTTTGTCAAAGCTGATGAAATTAACTATCTATTAAAAATACCAAACTTAGAAATATATGATTTGAAAAGCCAAAATGGACTTAAATACCTAACAACTAAGAAAAATTTTCAAATTGGGGCTAAAAACAATATTAGTTGTGAAAAATTAGATAAAGAGAATTTGGATAATAGATTTTTATTAATCAAGAAAAATCTAGATTTATATAGTGATGAGTTTTTAGATAAAATAAATTTAAGATTTATAGTTCTTTGTCAAAATTTATTTATTTCAGAAATTAACACTGCTGGAATTCCAGACTATAAAAAGAGAACTTTAATATTAGATTTAATGTTTAATGAAAAATATTTTGAAAGAGTAATACATCATGAAGTATTTCATTTAATTCAAGATAGTTTTCCAAAAATATTTAATGAAGAAGTTTGGTCAAGTTTTAACAAAAAAAATTTTAAGTACGCAGAATGCTCAACATGCACAGATAAATTAGGATTAGATATTTATAATAATACAAATGGATTCTTAACAGAATATTCTAAAACTATTCCCTCAGAAGATATGGCTGAAGTTTATTCTTTTATTGTAACAGATAAAGAAAACATTGATCAGATAAAAAAAATTGACCCTATAATATTTAATAAAGTTGAATTTATTAACTCAAAATTAAATGAAATAAATAATTTATAATTTTATCATGATCAAAAAAATACAAGCTTCAACTGGAGAAAAAATTTTATTAATTTTTTTGATTTTACTCGCGATTATTTCGTTTTTATTTTATTTCACAATAAAAAATAAGTGTCTGTTTGTAGAGAAAGTTGACTTACAAAGAATAAATTTTCAGAATACTGAAAATATTGTAGTTATGAATGTCGAATGTGGCGAGGTTGTTATTGAACTATTGCCAAATTTATCTCCCAATTCAGTTGAAAGATTTAAATTTTTTATTTCAAATGGTTACTATGATGGATCTGCTTTTTATAGAGTAATCAAAGATACTTTAATACAAGCGGGAGATTTAGAGTACGGGAATATAGAAAATATTGACTACTATCGAGTAGGCAGTGGTAAATCTAAGCTTGGTTTAATAAATTCTGAAATTAGTAATAAATTTGAGTTTAAGGCAGGTAGCATTGGACTGGTGAGAAGTGATGCTTTTAACACGGAAGACAGTGAATTTTTTATTCTGTTAAAAGATATTCCTCTATTTAATGGTGAGTATACACCAATAGGCAAAGTCATTTATGGATTAGATGCTTTGGCTAAAATAAAATCCTCTGATAAAACAGAGTATGTTCTAAGACCTGACTATTTAATTGATTTTAAATTATTGGAACAACACAATTAAGAACACAATTATTATTGCAGTTGCATAATAATAAGGCATTTTCTTCTTCCAAGTAATTAGGATTTTAGTTGCAGTGTCTACTTGTTTTTTTGTGGGTTTATTTGCCATATTAATATTAGTTAACTAAAGGTTTTCCAGTTGTTAATGTGTGCTTAATTCTTTGTTGAGTTTTCTCTGTCTCAATTAATTTCATAAATGCATCTAACTCTAATTTATATAGATCATCCTCTGATAAAGTTTTTTCTAAAGTAGTATCTCCTCCACTTAGAACTTTTGCCAACTCCTTTCCAACTTCCATGCCATGATCAAGAATAACTTTTTCATTATATAATTTTTCTAACATTTTTACCATTTTGTCATAAACAATATTTCCTGATAGTTTAAATGTACATTCCTCTGGAGGGAAAAAATCTTTATTATTTTGAATTATCTCTTTAGAAACCTCTAATAAACTATTTCTACTCATTATCTTTTTATCCTCAGGTCTTAAATATTTTAATGGCTCAGCTTCAATTGGTGAGGTTGCAGTTTTAGCATATCCAATAATATCAAAAACTTTTAAAGGAGCATAATCAGGATCATTTTTAGCCTCTTCAGTTTGAGACCATCTCCAAAGCAATTCTTTACATCCTCCACCTGCTGGAATTAATCCAACCATAGTCTCAACTAAGCCAACTACAATATTTGTATGAGATGCAACAAAGTTACTTTGACATAAAACTTCAAAACCACCGCCCAATGCCAATCCTGATGGCGCTGATACAACTGGATATTTAGAATATTTTAAATGTTTGCAGGTCTCTTGGAAATATTTAACAAACTTTTCAATAGATTTAAAATCTCCTTTGTCCGCAAAATTCATTGTGTAAGACAAGTTTACACCTGCTGAAAATTGCATTGCCTCATTTATTATTATTAAAGGTTTGTCCGTTGCATTTTTTAAGCTATCCATTGAGTCATAGTCTAAAGCATTAGCCTTAGTTGTGAATTCAACAATATTAAAATCATCAAATCTATAGGTTTCAGCAGAGTTATTTTTATCTAATTTAATGGCCTTTGGTTTTATTTTTCCTAAAGTTTCTAAATCAGTATATTGTTGTCTTTCACCATAAAAGTTTTCGTCTTTACTTTGTGATAAGTTTTCAAGAAACTTGTTGTTTTCAAATGTATCTATTCTCTCAAAAAAATCCTTAACACCGATTTCTTTTAACATTTCAAAAGGTCCCTTAGACCAGTTAAACCCTAGTCTCATTGCTTCATCAATATCATTAAATTTATCCGTAATACCTGGAACTAAAGATGATGCATATTTAATAATTTTTGAAATTACTGACCAAGCGTATTCACCGTATTTATCTTTTCTGTTAATAAGACCAACAATATCCATTTTTTCTGATCCTAAATTAAACTTTTTAGATAGTGAATATTCACCTGTTTCTAAGTTTATACCCTCTAGAATTTTTTTATTATCAGACTTATTCATTCTATAGAAACCACCTTTTCCTTTTCTTCCTGTGTATCCAGTTTCTATAAGTTTTTTTACCAATGGTATTTCTTTCGCCACAACTTGAAAGTCATCAGTTTCAGGTAGTTCTTTAATAAAGCTTTTCAAAACATCGGCCATCAAATCAATTCCAATTAAATCATAGAGGCCAAAAACACCTGTTTTTGGTATTCCCATTGGTCTTCCAAATACGGCGTCAGCTTCTTCAATTGTTAATTTCATTTTAAAAGCTTCAGTCATAGCAACTTGCATAGCGTATACACCAATTCTATTTCCTAAAAATCCTGGAGTATCATTACAAATTAATGCTCCTTTTCCTAAATCTTTTTCACAAAAACTTTTAAGTGAGTTTATTTGATCTAAATCATTATTTTCATTTTTTACTATTTCTAACAAATCCATATATCTGACTGGATTAAAGAAGTGAGTTATACAAAAATCTTTTTTTTCATCATCTGAAAGTTTCTCTGAAAGAACCTTAATCGGAATAGAAGATGTATTTGAAGAAACTATTGATCCCTTCTTTCTTTCTTTAAAAATTTTTTCATAAATATTATGTTTAATATCAATTCTCTCAACGACAGCCTCGACTATCCAATCTGCTTCACCGACTTCATTAAAATTATCATTTATATTTCCAACATTAATATTATTTATTTTTGACTTATCTATTAATAAAGGAGGTCTAGACTTTAAGATTCTCTCTCTAGCTTTTTCAGAAATTTCGGTAGTTAAGTCTAATAATGTTACTGGAACATTTGCATTACATAATTGAGCAGCTATTCCACTACCCATTGTACCTGACCCTATAACTACTACTTTATTAATTTTCATAATGAGAATAAAAGCTTATAATGAATATCTTATTCAAGAGCAACTTTAAGCCGTTAAATATTTTAATATTATTATTTAATTATTTTTGTAATTGATGGAATTATTGCCACTGCTAGAGCAATTTTGAATAATTCACTTGGTAAAAAAGGATATAGACCACCAGCTAAAGCCTTTTCATAACCGATAACTGAGCCCAAATAACCCACCCCAACAATAAAAATAATAGAAGTTGCTATCAAAAGAGAAATTAAACTTTTAATATAAGAGTCGTTAAAATTTCTTTCTGCTAAATAGCCCACAACACCAGCTGCAATAGTCATTCCATAAAGATAGCCAGCTGTAGGACCTGTTAAATAAAGTAATCCACCACCTTTTGCAAAAACTGGAAGTCCAATAGCTCCTTCGAAGAGATATAATAAGAGTGTAAAAAACGCTAACTTTGAACCGAATGTCATTCCAATGATAAAAACTGCAAAAGTTTGCATTGTCATTGGAACTGGCCAAAATGGAACTTGAACTTTTGACGAAAAAGCTAGGATAAGTGTACCTATTAACATCAAAGAAATATTCTGAAAATATATATTTATTCTAAAATCAGATAATAAATTTTTAATTAAAGTAGAATTATTTTTCATCTTAGAAGGTATATAAACATACTTAAATAAAAATTTAAAATAATAAATATAAAACTTTAATTAATCTGGACTTTTTGTAATTCTTTTAGTGGTATGTGGCATCTGATAGAGTTTCCACTGCTAGTTATTTGCCAAGGTGGTACTTCATTTTTACAAATATCACCCAGTATTCTTGAACATCTCCCCTGAAAACTACAGCCTTTTTGTGGTGGTTTTTCTTCTACTATATCCTCAGCAACTAATTTTGGTTTGATATCTGGATCTGGTTCTAACACTGCTCCTAACAAAACCTCTGTATAAGGGTGTGATGGAAATTGATAAACATCTTTTGATGGTCCCACTTCACACAATCTTCCTTGATAAAGAACAGCAACTCTATCACTTATAGCTCTTACGACAGCTAAATCATGTGAAACAAATATATATGTAGTTCCAAAATCTTCTTTAAGTTGCTGTAACAAATTTAATACTGCCGCCTGAACTGATACATCCAACGCAGATGTTACCTCATCACATAATATTATATCTGGTTTAGCTGCAAAAGCTCTTGCAACTGCAACTCTCTGTTTTTCACCACCAGATAATTGTCTAGGGTACCTAGACATATAAAATTCTCCAAGTCTTACCTTTTGTAATAGGTCTATAATATTTTTTTTTAATTCTTCACCCTTTAAACCAAAATATAACTTTAATGGTTGTGCTATTATTTCTTCAACAGTATGGTTTGGGTTTAATGACTCATCTGGATTTTGAAAAATTAATTGAATAATTCTTAAATCATTGGGATCTCTCTCTTTGAGGTCAGACGATAAGTTTCTTTTTTGATCAAATTTTATTATTCCACCTTTTGTTCTAAGTAACCCAGCAATAGATTTAAGAATTGTCGACTTTCCACTACCTGACTCTCCAACTAGAGCTATAGTTTCACCCTTCTTGATATTAATATTAATATCTTTAACAGTTGGGTTGTCATCAGAAATTCTATTTAACACTTGATCTAAAAGTTTTTGCTTAGCATAACTTATTGAAACTTCTGATAGGTTTAATATTTCTTTATCCTGTAAACTTGTCTTAATTTTATTTACAGTTTGATTAACCTGACTATCATTCATTAAACTCTTATGATTAAAACATCTAACACTAGTGTTTAATTTTTCTAAGTACTCAAGTTGAGGAGAGTTATTTTTACATTTTTCTTCCGAAAAATTGCATCTATCAAAAAAACTACAGCCTCTATGCATTGTTCCAGGTTGAGGTTGACTACCAGGCATTGATTGTGGAAGGCCTGCTAGTGATAATTTTGGGATAGATTTAAGCAAACCATAGGTATAGGGATGAATTGGTTTTTTGAGAATATCTCTCGAGGGTCCCTCTAAAACAATTTCTCCTGAATACATTACAATAATACGGTCACTTACTTGAGCTATTGCTCCTAAGTCATGGCTCACATAAACCATTGATGTTCCAGTGTCTTTGGCGATGAAATTAAGCAGTTCTAAGACGTGAGCTTGCGTTGTTACATCTAAGCCAGTAGTAGGTTCATCCAATAATAAAAGGTCAGGAGTTCCAGCCAATGCCATTGCAACAGCAACTCTTTGTTGTTGTCCCCCTGAAAGTTCATGAGGATATCGAAGAGCAATTGTTTCTGGTGAAGGAAGTCTCACTTTATTTAACAATTCAGAAATTTTTTGTTCTCTTTCCTTTTCCTCTAGATCAGAGTGTAACTGTAATGCCTCATCAATTTGATAACCTATTTTTAAATTTGGTGTTAATGCCTGTCCAGCATTTTGTGGTATCATTGCGATTTTCCTACCTCTGATTTTTTCCAAATCTCTATTTTTCATTTTTAAAAGATTTGAGGAATTGAATTCACATTCTCCACCAATAGTATAGAGACCATGTTTAACATACCCCATCATAGCTAATGCAAGAGTACTTTTTCCAGATCCAGACTCTCCAACAATACCAACAGTTTCGCCTTTTTTAATATTTGTGCTAATGTTTCTTAATATTAAAATCTCTTCTCCTTTTTTACTTTTAAATCCAATAGATAAATTTTTTACTTTTTGAATTATTTCAGTCATTTTAAACTGGAGCTTTTGTTGATCTATCTATACCTAATGCTTTAGCAAAGGCATCGGCTGTCAAATTAATACCGATTATTAAGCTGCTTAAACCAACTATTGGAGCTATCACTGACCAATAAGCAAAGGACATTAATCCTCTCGCATTTGAAATCATCAGTCCCCAATCCGGAGTTGGAGGACTAACGCCAAAACCTAGGAATGACAAAGAGCTGAAGCCAAGTAACATCCATGACCATCTCATTGCACCTTCCACTAAAATTGCATCTCTTACATTTGGAATTATTTCATTCCATATTATTGAAAAATTACTGTGTCCTCTTGCTCTAGCTGATACAATAAAATCTTTAGCAATTACATCATGAGTTGCAGCTCTTGCAACTCTAACAATTCCTTTACCATAAAAGAAACCCAATGCAGGTATTAGTACTTCAGTCGATGTACCTAATAAAGATACAATCAACAACATTGCTAATATCCAAGGTATAGATAAAAATGCATCAACAATCCTCATCACTATATCGTCAGTTTTACCACCAACTAGTCCACAAAAAATTCCTAATAGACCACCCCAAAGTAGTGCTATTAAAGATCCAAAGAAAGTAATTGTTAAAGCTGTTCTTCCGCCTAGAATTGTTCTAGTAAAAACATCCCTTCCGAGATCATCAGTTCCAAACCAATATTCAGCAGAAGGAGCTTGTAGCATCAAAGTTGGGTTTATTGCTTTAAAATCATATGGCGCAATATAAGGGCTAATAAATGCAAGTATTACATGGAAAATCAATATACTTAACCCAATAAACCCTGATGGTCTTGAGGCCATTGTAATTATTATCTCAGAGACTTTTGCGAAATTACTTTTCTTTTCTTCCTGATAAATATTATCTAATTTCATATTATTTTCTTATTTGTAACGTTTTTAATCTTGGATTAAGCATCAATGTCATTAGATCTGCCAATAAATTTATACTAACATATATAGATGCAAGAATTATTGCTAAAGCTTGAACTGTTGGTAAATCTCTATTTGAAATAGACTCTATAACCAACCTTCCAAGACCAGGATAATTAAAGACAACCTCAGTTACAACAACACCACCTAAAAGCCATGCAATTGTTAGAGCTACAACATTAATCGCTGGTAACAATGCATTTGGTAAAACATGTTTAAAAACCATTTTCCAATATGGAACACCTTTTAAAATTGCCATTTGAACATACTCACTTGCCATAACTTGAATGACGCTTGATCTTACCATCCGTGCCATATGAGCTGTCATAATCATTGCAATAGCGATTACTGGTAAAATAATATTTGGTAATAGTTCAAAGAATGAAACATCAGTTGGGACTATCACGATACCAGGTAACCACTCTAACCATATTGCAATTATTAAAATCAATAATGTAGCACTGATAAACTCTGGAATAGTCATTGCAAATATAGTTACTGTTGAAATTGCTACGTCAGGCAATTTGTCTCTCCAAAGAGCAGTTACAATTCCTAATATCAAAGCAATCGGTATACCAATAAAAATGGCAGCTGATGCTAAAACTAATGAATTTTTAATTCTTGGTCCTAGAACCTCTTTAATTGGCATTTCTCCACTTAATGAATAACCAAAGTCTCCTTGAATAGCATTTACGGCCCAAGATACGTATCTCTCATATGCAGGAACGTTCAAACCTAATCTTCTATAACAAGCTTCTAGTTGCTCCCCAAATGCTTGTCTCTCAAGATATGTTGTGCACGCGTCACCTGGTAAAATTTCAGTACCAACAAAAGTGATTAAAGATACGATAAATAGAGTTATTAAGCCTAATAGAATTCTTTTTATAATTAAAAAAAGCATAAGAATACTTAAATTTTAAATTATTTATTTAGAAATGAAAGAGGTTTTACAGGCCTACTTAAAGGCCTGTAAAACAAAAATTATTAGTCAACACTAACTGTGTGCCATCTTATTGAAAAATACTCAACTTCGTCGAGATTTTTTACTTTAGAAGATGTGACAACCAATCTAGATACATGGTAAGGAATCATAGTTCCAGATTCTTCCCATAGTGTTTTCTGAGCATTGATATATGCAGCTTTTCTTTTACTGAAATTTAACTCACCTCTAGCTTCAGCTAAATTTTTGTCAAAAGATGCACTTTTGTAGAAAGATTCATTCCATTTTGCTTCACTATGATAAGCTTCATGCAAAATACTGTCCGCAGGTCTCTCATTCCAACGTGTCATTGCTACAGGCTTTTTCATCCAAGTTTCATTCCAATAACTTTTTGAAGGTGTCATTTGAATATCTGCTCTTATGTTAGCTTTAGCAAATTGTTGTTGTAAAACCTCAGCAATAGTAGGCCATGTTGGTTCTTTTGTAGATACATGAATTGTGAAATCAATACCATCTGGATAACCTGCTTCTGCTAGTAGTTTTTTAGCAGTTGCATGTTGAGGTGGACACTTCTTTTTCATTCTGTATTGATCAGACGGGGCAACTGGAGTATCACAAGATACTGTTGCTGCTCCAGCCATAACTAAATCAACTAACTCTTGTCTATCTACAGCTATTCTGACAGCCTTTCTTACTCTAGGATCATCAAATGGTGCAACGTCAGTTCTCATTACCATACCTCTCCAGTTTCCTGTGGGTATCACTGATACATTGAATTTTGGATTACCATCAAATATTTTTTTCTGATTGAATGGAACATATCTATTCATATCTATTTGACCAGTAAGCAAAGCTTGAATTCTAGCTTGACCATCTGGGATAGCTATTACATGTACTTCAGCAAGTTTAGGAGCCCCTTCCCAATAATCTGGGTTTGCTTTAAGAATTGTTGTTCCCTCAGCATCAAATTTTTCTACTATAAAAGGTCCAGTTCCAATACCTGTTTTTCCAATAGTATCACCTGATCCGCTAGGTATCATTCTTAATCTATAGTCAGTTAATAAAAGTGGAAAATCTGCAAATGATGTATTCAACTTCATTTTAACTGTGTGTGAGTCTACAACTTCAATATCCGTTACTGCACTCATACTTTTCTTAGCAGGCGAACCAATTTCAGGATCTTTAACTCGCATCAAAGAGTATTTTACATCCTCTGCATCGAACTCAGACCCATCATGGAATTTAACACCTTTTCTTAAATTAAAAGTCCATTCTGTTGCATCAGCATTTCCTGACCAGTCAGTTGCAAGCTCAGGCGATGTAACTCCTTTAAGATCTTTTCTAACAAGACGGTTCTGTGTCATTATTACTACCTGAAACAGTCGTCCCTTAGTAATTGCGTCTAAATTTGTATCTTTTCCAAAACCAACATCATGAGATAATTTAAAAACTCCACTTGATGCATTAGCAAAAGAAAACGTTACAAATAGTGATACCAATGAAACTGATATCAATTTAAAAATGTTTTTCATAATTTCCTCTCTTTAAAAAAATAAAAGGTAACAATTAGCAACTTATATAGCAACAGTGAAAATGGTTCTTTTTTATTTGTTTTATTGATGTATTTTGATTATTTAAAAAAAAAATAATGAAAGATTTAATCAATAAATATAGGTTTACAGTTAAGCCTGTTAGCCTTGAAAATTCTAACTCTTTGGAACTTGCAAGGTCAATTCAAGTTCATCCACTAACTTATCAAGAACTTCCTTATAACCCTGAGTATTCTAATTATGCTGGAAGATTAACGCTTGAAAAATTGTCAAATGTTAGCCCTGAGGAAATGTATTGGAAAGGAAGGCAAGAAATAATATTTAGACATACTGGTGAACACCCATTTGAAATATCTGGTCCAGACTCATTAAAATTATTACAAAAAATATTTCCAAGAGATGTATCAAAAATATCAAAAGGAAGGTGTTCTTACCAGTTTGCTTGTTATCATGATGGAGGAATGATCACGGATGGAGTTCTATTAAAAATTGATGAAGATAAATATTGGTTTGCCCAAGCAGATGGAGATCTTTTTTCTTGGTATAAAGCTCACTCTAATAATATGGATGTTGAAATAAAAGATCCTGAAGTATGGGTAAGTCAAATCCAGGGTCCTTTATCAATGAAACTGTTAGAAAATATAGCTGAAGGTTTTTCAGAGAATGATTGGAAATATTTTGATTGGAAAGAATTACAAATCTTAGATCAAAAAGTAATTGTAAGTCGAAGTGGTTTTACAAATGAGCTTGGTTGGGAAATTTATTTTCGACCTGAAAATGAAACTGAAAAAATAGGAGATTACATTCTTGAAGAAGGAAAAAAATTAGGTATGATTTTAGTTGCCACTCCAGGTTTTAGATGTAGAAGAATTGAGGCAGGTCTACTATCTGCAGGACAAGATTTTACAAAAAAAACAAATCCATTTTCAGTTGGTCTTGGGCGTTTTATAAATTTTGATAAAGAAGATTTTATTGGAAAAGAAGCTCTCATGACGTCAGATAAAAAATGCAAAACATGGGGGATTAGAGTTGCAGAGGGAACTGCTATTAAAGGTGAGAGCATTAAAATAAATGAAAAAAATATTGGTAAAATAACTTCTAGCACTTGGTCACCATATCAAATTTGTGGAGTTGGTATTGTGCACCTCGATAATAATGAAAATGGACCAGGAGATGTTGTTGATGTTAAATGCACTGATGGAAAAGTACATAAAGGAGAAATCTGTAAATTGCCAATGTATGATGCCAAAGGAGAAATTGTTAGAGGTCTAAATAGAAATATTCCTAAAGCACCTAATCCTTGGCCTGGTATTAAAACCACAAATTAAAAAAAATTATTTAGTGAAGGGTAAAAAACAAATAATAGCAGTTGGAGGTGGTGGTTTCACTCATGATGAAGATAGCGATTTAGATCAATTTTTTTTAGATCAAATAAGTAAAAAAAAATGTTCTGTAGGGTTTTTGCCAACTGCTAGTAATGATGACGTAAAAAAAACCGAGCTATTCTATAAAAGATTTAAAAATACTAATTTTAAAGTTTCACATTTCAATCTTGTCTCAAATGTTAAGGGTTTTGAAAACTGGATTTCAAATTTAGATGCTATTTATGTTGGCGGAGGAAATACTAAATTTATGCTCGACTTATGGAAAAGAAATAATTTATTTGAAATTTTTAAAGAAGTTTATAACTCAGGAATAATTCTTTCTGGTGTAAGTGCTGGGGCTGCATGTTGGTTTGATTATTTTCTTACAGACTCAGATGGACCTGGTTTTAAACCATTAAATGGTATTGGACTTATATCTGGAAGCTTTACTCCACATTATTCAGATGCAAAAAGAGCAGATAAATATAGACAAAGTATAAAAAATAAAACTTTGCCAAATGGTATAGCAGTTGATGATGGAGTTGCGGTACTTTTTATTGACGGAAAACCAACTGAGGTTTATTCTTCAAGAGAAAGTCATAATGCTTATTTTGTTGATCAAAATAAACAACTTAATTTAAAAGAATATATTAAAATTAATAATGAGTGATAATATTTTACCAAGTCAAAAAATTTTTAGCATTAAAGATGCAAGAGAACTGTCAAGAAAACGTCTACCTAAATTAGTTTTTGATTTTATCGATGGAGCTTCTGGAGATGAAAAATTAGCAGAAATAAATAGCAAAGCATTAGATCAGATTAGACTTGAACCTAAAGTATTAAGAAATGTTGAGAAAAGATCTCTTAAGAAAAAAGTATTAGGTTATGAATTTGATTTTCCATTTGGTTTTGCTCCAATGGGAATGACTAATTTATCATGGCCTGGAGCAGACTCTATGTTAGCGGCTGAAAGTGCGAGGAATAATATACCTACTTGTGTTTCTATGGCTTCTACTACAACTTTAGAAAAAATGTATGAACTTTCAGAAGGTCACTCCTGGATGCAGCTATATATATTTCAGGATGAAAATTTTGTTATGGAACTTTTAGATAGAGCTAAGAATACTGGATACGAAGTAGCAATATTAACTGTAGATGTTCCAGTACTATCAAGACGAACTAGAGATGATAAAAATGGTTTCTCATATCCTTTTAAAATAGGTCCGAAACAATTTTTTGATTTTGCAACTCACCCTATCTGGTCTCTTTCTACTTTACTCAGTGGTATTCCTAAACCAATGAATTATGTAACATCTAAAAGTGGTGATGGAATATTTAAAAGAAAAGAAAGCAGAGGTTCTACAGATTGGGATACTTTAAAGAGAGTGAGAGATAAATGGAAAGGTAAATTGATAATTAAGGGAGTAATGTCTCCTGATGATGCAAAACAAATAAAAGAAGCGGGGGCTGATGCAATTCAAGTTTCAAATCATGGTGGTAGACAATTAGATAGTGCTACGGCTGCAATAAATATGCTTCCACTAATAAGAAAATCAGTTGGAAGTGACTTTCCTTTAATCTTTGATAGTGGAATAAGAAGTGGCAGTGATATAGTGAGAGCGCTTGCATTTGGTGCCGATTATGCAATGATTGGTAGACCCGTGATGTATGCAATGGGAGCTGATGGAAGAAAAGGATTAAGGAGAATTGTGGAAATAATTAAAGAAGAAGCTAGCACTACACTCGGGTTAGTAGGATTAAATGATATTAATGATGTTACTTCTAATATAGTAATAGATATTACTATAAATAAGGTAAATTACTAAAATGAGTGAAAATAAAATTAGAGGTGGGGCGTTACTTGCAAGAGCTCTTAAAGACAAAGGAATTACTAAAGTTTTCACACTTTCAGGAGGTTTTTGTAATCCAGCAATTGAAGGTTTTGCTGAGTGCCAAATTGAGGTTATAAACACTCCTCATGAGCAGATTGCTGGACATTTAGCAGATGGCAATACAAGGATTACACGTAAACCATCAGTCTGTTTAGTTGGACCTGAAGGATTTACTAATGCTGTCCCTTCAATGATGGAAGCTTGGGGCGAGAGAAGTCCCATTATTTACATTACAGGATCTAGCAGTCTTAAAAGACAAGGTTCTGGTGGTTTTAAAGAAATTGACGATGTTTCAATTGCAGCCCCTTTAACCAAATATAGTGCAAGTATTACTGATGGAACTAGAATAAGAGAATTTGTAGACAAAGCATATCATATTGCAACTAATGGGTATCCTGGTGCTGTACATCTTAGTCTTCCTGTTGATATAATGTTCTCATCTTTTGCTGAGGAAGTTGGTTTAGAAGAAAGACCATATTCTCAAAAAGCAAAGCCTATAGCCAAAGCGTGGCCAGATCCAAATTCACTTTCAGAAGTCTTAGAACTTGCTTGTAATTCGAAAAAACCAGTCATCATTGGTGGACATGGTGTTTGGTGGTCACATTCAGAAAAAAATCTTGAAGCAGCTGGTAACAATTTAAATATACCAATTTTTAACGTTCCGTATCATCAAAAATTATTAGGAGAGGAAGCTAACGCTTATATGGGGTTGGCTGATATACATCAATACCCTCCCTCAGAATTTGCATTACACAATTCAGATCTAGTTCTTGTTGTTGGAGCGAGATTAGATAATCAATTAAATTTTGGAAATCCACCTTTTATACCAGAATCAACAAAATTAGTTTGTGTGAATGGTTCACATGAAGAATTAGAACTTAATAGAGCTGCAGATTTAAGTTTACTAAGTGATCCTGGTGTTTTTTTAGACACATTATCTAACTTAAAAAAAAATAATAAATGGTCTTTAGGTACAAATTGGTTTGAGGAAAATAAAAAAAAGAAGAAAGAGTGGGTTGATAAATCTTTAAAAGATTTAGAAATTGAAGCTGAAGCATCAAAAAAAAATGGAGGAAAAATTCACCCTTTACAACTTTCATTGGATGTTCAAGATGCAATGAATGAAAATGATTGGCTTGTAATCGATGGAGGAAATACTCATTTTTGGTCAGAAATTGCTATCAACATTGCAGGTGCCAAAGGGAAAAAATTAAAAGGGATTTTGCATCCTGGAACTTTTAGTATGTTAGGTGTTGGAGTTTCATTCGCTCTATCTGCTAAAAATCATAATCCAGATTCAAATGTAGTTCTGATTAGTGGTGATGGTGCATTTTTATCAGGAGGTATGTCTATTGAAAGTGTATTTTATGAGAAAAAACCTATTACTGTTGTAATTGATAATAACGGGGGACTTGCTTCAATTGGTCAACAACAAGAGAGATTATTTAAAAGTGGAAAAAGTGTGGGAACTGATTTTCGTGATATACCATTTCACAAGATATTTGAGGGTTTTGGAGGACATGGAGAATTAGTTAATAAAAGAGAAGAGCTAGGTCCAGCTCTTAAAAGAGCTATGGAAAGTGGAAAACCAGCATGTGTAAATGTTAAAGCAAAACCCGTATTAAGCCCAATAGTCTCTGCAGTTGCAAGTAAAAGAGAGAAATCATCTATAGAATAATCGTGGCAACTTTCTCTTCTCACTTATTGGATGCAACAAATGGCTCGCATGCTGCAAATGTTGAAGTAATTATTTATCAAATTAATGAAAATGGTAAAAAGAAAGTATTCTGCGAGACTAAATCTGATGAAGGTGGCCGAATAATCCAAGAATTTGAATTAAGTAAAGACGACTGCAAGTGTGAGTATGAAATGGTTTGTAAAACTGGCAATTATTTTTCAGAAAAAAAAATAGTTTCAGAAATTAACATTAAATTTCAAATGGAAGATCAAAATAAAAAATATCATATTCCAATAATAATTTCTAAAAATGGCTATACAGTGTGGTGGTCTAAATAAAATGAGTAAAGAAAATTTAATTACACAAAAAAATATAAAATTAAATATGTCTAGGCGTATAAGACGAACTCCATTTACAAATAAAGTAGAGGAATGTGGAGTATCTGATTTTACGGTTGTTAATCACATGCTTCTACCAAAAGGTTTTAAAAATACTGTAGAAGAAGACTACTGGCATTTAAAAGAGCAGGTTCAAGTGTGGGATGTATCTTGTCAGAGACAAGTACAAATTACAGGACCTGATGCTGAAAAATTAGTTCAAAAAATGACACCACGATCCATAAAAAAAATGGAGACTGGTAAATGTTTTTATATTCCAATAATTGACGACACAGCTGGGATGATTAATGATCCAGTTTTATTAAAACTAGACGATGATATGTTTTGGATTTCTATTGCAGATTCTGATATTTTACTTTGGGCAAAGGGAATTGCTTTGGGATCAAAATTAAATGTAGAAATTATCGAACCAGATGTATATCCACTAGCTATTCAAGGTCCGAAATCTGAGGATCTACTTATTTCAATTTTTGGTGAGGATATAAAAAAGTTAAAATTTTTTAATTTTAAAGTGTTTGATTTTTTAGGAACTAAACAAATTATTGCAAGATCTGGTTACAGTAACCAAGATGGTTTTGAAATATATTTTAAAGGATTTGAAACACATTTTAATGAGATAGAACTCGGAGAAAAACTTTGGGATACTATATGGGAGAGCGGACAAAAATTTAATATTTCTCCAGGATGTCCAAATTTAATTGATAGAATTGAAGCTGGGTTAATGTCTTATGGAAATGACTTTACAAGAGAAAATAATCCACTTGAATGTAATCTTGAAAAATACTGCAAACAAGAGGATGATCATGATTTTATAGGTAAAGAGGCTTTAAGAAAGATCCAATCTGATGGAATTGTACAAAGAATGAGAGGAATTTTGTTTGATGGAGATCCGTGTAAGCCAACCGGTGTGCCTTTACCAGTATACTCAAAAGATAATACAAAAATTGGGCAAATTGCATCTGGAATTTATTCTCCAGGATTTAGAAAGAATATAGGCCTTTCTATGATTTTAAAAGATTATTGGGAAATTGGAAATGAGGTTTTTGTAAATACTTTCAATGGAAAAAATAGAAAAGGCATTATAACTTCTTTACCATTCTCAGATTAACAGTATATTTATTGAAATGTTTAAACCTGTAATTGCTGGCTTCTCAAGATCGCCTTTCACAATGGCGAGAAAAGGTGCACTCGTAAATACAAAGCCAGTAAATTTACTAGCGGAAGTGATTAAAAATTTAGTTGCTAAGTCCAATGTTAAAAAAGAGGATATTGAGGATATTATTGTTGGTTGTGCATTTCAAACTGGAGAACAGTCATTTAATATTGGAAAGTTAACAACATTTTTAACTAATATGGATGTTAAAACATCTGGAATGACAGTTGATAGATGGTGTGGTGCCTCAATGGAAGCTATTCATATTGCTGCAGGTAAAATTTCGTTAGGAGCAGGAAAAGTATTTATATGTGGAGGTGTTGAAAGTATGACTAGAGTTAATACAGGTTTTGATCCAATACCTTATCCAGAAAATAAAAATGATAATCCCCACGTTTATTTTTCAATGGGAACTACTGCTGAAAATGTTGCCAAAAAATATAATATTTCAAGAAATGAACAACAGGAATTTGCAATCTCAAGTCATCAAAAAGCACATGAAGCACAAACAAAAGGTAATTTTAAAAATGAAATTGTCTCAATCGGAGATTGTGATACCGATGGAAATATAAGACCAGGCAGCACAATGGAAAAGTTGGATGGATTAAAACTCGCGTTCGATGAAAATGGTACTGTTACAGCAGCCACTTCATCACCTTTAACCGATGGTGCAGCTGCAACATTAATTTGTGAAGAAGGTTATGCAAAAGAAAATAATTTGAATATTTTGGGAAGAATTGTATCTACTGCAGTGCAAGGGTGTGACCCTGACTATATGGGATTAGGTCCAATTGGAGCATCAAAAAAAGCTTTGGAAAGAGCTAAATTGACAGCAGATAAAATAGATATTGTTGAATTGAATGAGGCATTTGCGTCGCAATCCTTGGCATGTATTAAAGATTTAGGTATTGATAAAGATAAAGTTAATTTAGATGGCGGAGCGCTTGCCCTTGGACATCCTCTTGGAGCAACAGGCGCAAGAATTACGGGCAAAGCTGCTGAATTATTAAAAAGAGAAAATAAAAAATATGCACTTTCAACTCAGTGTATTGGTTTAGGTATGGGAATTGCTACAGTGATTGAGTCTGTAAACTAATTTATCTATTTATTCCTCTTAATCTCTCAGATCTTCTTCTCAAAAGTTCAGCAGTTAGTAAAATTAATACTGATAAAACTATTAAGCAAGTTGCTACAGCTAAAATTGTAGGACTAAGCTGCTCTCTAAGACCTGTCCACATTTGAATTGGAATTGTTGTATTATCTAAGCCTGCTAAGAATAATACGACTACAACCTCATCAAATGATGTTACAAAAGCAAATAAACCACCTGAAATTACTCCTGGTAATATTAATGGTAAGGTAATTTTCATAAATGTATTATAAGGGCTACTTCCAAGACTAGATGCTGCACGTGTTATACTATGATCAAAACCTGATAATGTTGCAGTAACTGTTATTACAACAAATGGAGTTCCAAGAATAATGTGTGCTAATATAATACCCAAGTGTGTTGCTGCTAAACCTACTTTTGCCATAAAAAAGAATATTGCAACACCTGAAATAATCAGTGGAACTATCATTGGAGAAATTAAAATTGCCATTATCAAACCTTTATATGGCATATGTCTGCTGCTTAAACCCAATGCAGCAAGAGTACCCAAAATAATTGATCCTAAAGTTGCAAATATAGCAATTATAAAACTATTTCTTGCTGCTAATCCCCACGGATTTTTTGTTCCATAAATCATATCATTATACCACCTTAATGAAAAAGCATCTGGATCCAGTCTCTTCATTCCATCTGTAAAGACTAAAAATTCCTCCGCATTAAATGATAATGGAAAAATTACAAATAAAGGTGCAATTAAAAAGAAGAAAACACATCCACAAACAAAAAGATAAAAATAATGCCAAATTCTATAATGTGGTTCTGTATATTTCGGTAAAGCCATAATTATCCTAGTTTAATATTATCAACTCCTACAAGTTTGTTATAAATCCAATAGATTACAAGTACTCCTGTCAAAAGCATTAAACCCATTGCAGATGCAAAACTCCAATCTAAAGTACTCTTCATGTGATATGCTATTTGGTTACTAATAAGTGTTCCCGAAGCTCCACCTACTAAGGCTGGGGTTATGTAATACCCAATTGCAAGGATAAATACTAATAAGCAACCTGCCCCAATACCTGGAATTGTAAGTGGAAAATAAACTTTAAAAAAAGCAGTAGCTGGTGTTGCTCCTAAAGATTTGCCAGCTCTCATCAGACTAGGTGATATTGTTTTCATAACACTGTACAAAGGTAACACCATGAATGGTAATAATATTTGTGTCATTGCTACATAGGTACCAGTTTTATTGTACATCATTTCTGGTCTGTTATCGTCTGCAACGAGACCTATCCAAACAAAAAAATCATTAACAATACCCTGTTGTTGTAAAAGAATCATCCAACTAGCAGTTCTTACAAGTAAAGAAGTCCAAAAAGGCAATAAGACACAAATCATTAGCAAATTACTATATTTCATGGGTAGAGTTGCCAATAAATGTGCAATTGGATAAGCCATTAAAAAACAAAACAAAGTTACAAAGAAAGCAACCTCCACTGTTCTAATCCATAAAATTCTGTGGATTCGTCTATCCTCAGATACTTGAACAATTTTTCCATCTTCATTTGAGTACATATCTATACCCTTAAGATATTTTGAATATGTATAAGATGGAGCTCTTCTTTTAATTGCTCTCCAATATTCAACATTTCTCCATCTTTTGTGAACTTTCATTATTTGTTCTTTGTAGTTTCCTTCCTCGAATTTCTTTTGTTTTCTGGCAAGTTTTTTTAAAACACTTTTAAAACCATTTTTTTCATAATTTAATTGTGTCTGTAATTTTCCTGCAGTTTTATTCTTAACTAAAATTTTATAATCTAAATAAAATGCTTCAAAAACTTCTTCTGGTGGAAGTTCTTTACCATCCCAGTTTTCCATTGCTTTATAGGTTTTGGGAAGCATATTTGTAACCATCTTATCATCTATGCTTCTAGAGAACATATCTCCAATTGGAATCATGTATGTGATAATTAAAAATAATAATAATGGTGCAACTAGTAAAAAAGCTTTAATTTTATTTTTCTTTTCTGACTGTTTTAGACTTTCCTCTAGGGGAATTCCATCTGTTGTTAAAATTTTTCCTGTTTCTGAGCTCATAAAAAAAAAGGGCGGTCAATATGACCGCCCTTACTATAATATAAAATTAAAGTCTTTAAAACTTTAATTATTTAATACTAGCTTTCATAGCTTCCCATTTTTCACCAAGCTCTGTACCATTATCAGCCCAGTACTCAGCGTCTACTAAGAAGTATCTTTTAAGGTTAGCTGGTGCTGTTGGCATATGCGGAACCATATTAGTTTTTCCATCTTTATACCAAGGCTCTCCTGCTTGCATAACTGCAATTGATGATTTTCTCCATGGAGCATAAGCAATATATTTTGCACTTCCTGCTAACATCTCAGTACTTGTCATCATTGCTAAAGCCTTCATAGCGTCTTCTTGGTTTGGTCCACCTTTTACTAATGCAAAATATTCATAGTCAAGACCTTGTCCGTCCCAAACTTGAACTATTGGAGCACCTTCTCCAACTGCTGCATTGAAAAATCTTCCATTCCAACCAGTAGCCATTACAACTTCACCACTCATTAATAATTCTGGTGGTTGAGCTCCTGCTGACCAAAATACACATCCACCATTTGGATCCTCACAAAGCGCTTTGATTTTGTTCATTGCTCTGTCAACATATCCTGGTTCTTCTAATTTTTTGTAGATAAATTCTCCACCTTTACCCATTTTTACACCATCTGCTGCTAATGCAATTTCTAAGTTAGTTAATGCACTTTTGTAAATAGCTCTTTTTCCAGGAAATCTTTTTGTGTTAAAGAAATCTTTTAAAGTCTTGGGTGTGCTTTTTAATAAATCACTGTTGTAAGCATAGTTCCAAGAGTATAAGATATTTCCTACCGCACATTTACTTGGCATATCAGTAAAGAAGTCTTCACTAGCTGGTGTACCATCTGGTGCTGGCGGGAAATCTTTGTCAAAATCAAATTCAACAAAAATTCCTTCGTCACAACCATTAATAGTATCATAAGCAAATACGTCTATAATATCCCATGTGATTGCTCCTGCCTCTATTTGCGCTTTAATTTCTGAAAGTCCACCTGAATAGTCAACCCACTCAATCGGTACACCTAATGCTTTAGATGTTGGATCACCATATCCTAACTTTTGACTTTCTGTGTATGCTCCACCCCATGATGCAACAACTACTGCAAAAGCGGATGTAGATATAGAAACTGCAAATGTTAAAGCAAGTAATAATTTACTTAATTTTCTCATTTATCCTCCGTTTAAACGTTTTTTTATAAAAAAAGAAGTACAGCAACATAGAATATAAGAGTCAACAGGTGATTTTGGCGAAAATGTACTAATTTAGCTTATTTTGGGTCTAAAGCTCGAGCATCACGACTGTTCCAGCCGATATTAATTTCATTGCCAAGTTTTATATCTAAGTTTTGAGAACTGTTTGGAACTTTCAATATAAATTCTGAATTACCAAGTAAATTTAATCTAACTCTAGTATGATCCCCATGATAAATGACCTCTTCGATTTTTCCTTTTTGATTGTTATCCATTTTATCTTTAGGATTAATTAATGCTCTCTCGGGTCTAATTGATACAGTAGTTTTTTCACCAACAGATTTTACTGAAATCGGATTAGCAATTATTTCACCCTTTTCTAATTTCACTCTACATGTTCCATTTGAAATTTCAGAAACCTCTCCACCAAAGGTATTATTTTCTCCAATAAATTCTGCAACAAATGAGTTCACAGGTTCTTCATATAACTTATCAGGACTTGATAGTTGTTGAACTTTACCATCATTAAATACCGCGATTCTATTTGACATAGTTAAAGCTTCACCTTGATCATGAGTTACATAAACTACTGTTACACCAATACTTTCATGAATATGTTTAATTTCGTACTGCATACTTTCTCTTAAATTTTTATCTAAGGCACCTAAAGGCTCATCCATTAATACAACAGATGGATCGAAAACTAATGCTCTTGCAACTGCTACTCTTTGTTGTTGACCTCCAGACAACTGACCTGGCATTCTGTTTGCAAATCCACCGAGTGAAACCATTGACAAAGCTTTATCTACTTTTTTTTCTATTTCCACTTGAGACATTTTTCTTACCTTTAATGGAAATGCTAAATTTTCAAAAACTGTCATATGAGGAAACAGAGCATAATTTTGAAAAACCATTCCAATACCTCTTTTATGTGGAGGAATATTTGAAATTGGATTTTTATCTAAATAAATTTCTCCATTAGTCGGTGTTTCAAAACCAGCGAGCATCATTAAGCATGTAGTTTTTCCTGAACCAGAGGGTCCGAGCATTGTTACAAACTCACCTTCTTCGATATCTAAATTCAAATCTTTAACTACTAATACTTTTCCATCGTAGCTTTTGTCGACTTTATCAAATTTAACGAAATCTTCTTTTTTTGACATAAGTTAGTTTTTAAAACATTTAGTTAAGTTGTTTGCAACACTTAATTAGCTCTTAATATGTAACTCTTTTGAAAAATTACAAAATAATTCACACCCTTTATCTGTAACTCTTATAGCTTCAGATGCTTCAACTCCCCAATCACCAAATTGCATTACAGCTATCATATGAAAACACGCATTGGGTACTAGTTCAGTCATTTCTCCTTTATATATGTTAAGAGTATGCTCACCCCAATCTGGTGGGTAACCTATTCCAATTGAATAACCAGTTCTTGATTTTTTCTCTATTCCATATTTATCTAAAATACCCCAAAAAGCTTGCGCTACATCATTTGCTGTATTCCCAGGTTTTGTAGCATCAATTCCAGCTTGAAGAGCTTCGATAGTTTTGTTCATCGTGTCTATTTTTAATTTATCCGGTTTTCCAAGTAAGACTGTTCTGGCCATCGGCGCATGATATCTTTTATAAACTCCAGATAACTCAACAATCGTCGCTTCGCCTTCAACAAACTTGTCCTGCGTTGCTGTTAAATGAGAAGCAGATGTTCCTTTTCCTGTTGGTAAAAGTGTAGCAATACTAGAATACTCTCCACCAAACTCCGGTGTCCCATAAAATAAAGTTTTTTGTATTTCTCCGACTGCATCGCATTGTCTTACTCCTGGTTTTATTACCTCCATTGCAGTCCTCATTCCTTTTTCTGAAATTAGTGCGGCAGTTTTCATATAATTAATCTCTGCATCAGATTTTGCAAATCTTGCCCAATTAACTAATCGTTCTGAATCTTTAATTTTTGCATTTGGTAAACCTTGTTTTATCTTTTCATAGCAAAAAGCGGTGAAGTAATGAGCATCCATCTCAACTCCAATTGAAAGCTTATCCCAATTTCTATCTTTAATAATTTGTACTAGATAATCGTAAGGATGTTTTGGCCATGTATGAATATAATTTTCATCATACACAATTATATTTTCATCTTTGAGATACGTTTTTATATATGCACCTCCTGAATCTTGAGCTCTTACAAAACATAAAGGTTCATCAGCATTGACATGAACGATTGCACACTGAGCATAATAAAAAGACCATGCATCATAACCAGTTAAATAATTCAAGTTATTTGTATCGTGAGAAATTAACAGTTCAATTCCTTTATCCTGCATCATCGACTGAACTTTTTTTAATCTTTGTTTATATTCGTCTTTAGTAAATGACATGAATTTCTATCTGAATAATTTACCAAAACCTTCTACAAGGTTATTTTTATTTATTTGGACAAGAGTATCCCAAATTAAAGCCTGATTACTTGATAAAACAATCGTGTTGAGTTTTTTTTCAAGTTTATCAATTATTGGTAATACAGGAAGAGCTGTACAAGATACAAATAATGCGTCTGCTCCATTTAAATCTATTTTAGACAAGACATCATACAAATAATTTTGGTCTACTTTGCCTATGTCGTAATCTGCTTCTATATCAAAGTATGAATTGGATGTTATCTCAAATCCCTCTGACTTAAAATATCCCATAACTTCATCATTAAGTTTTTTACTATAGGGAGTAAATAGCGAAAGCTTTTTAATATTTAACTTTTTTAATGCTTTAATTGCGGCTGTACTTGGTGTTGTAACCTGAGCCATTGGTTTTGCTGCTTTTACCTTTTGCTTAATAGAGTTATATCCTGCTGCAATAGTTCCAGATGTACATCCGTAGACTACGCAATCAATATCTTGATCTGGTAAAATATCTTTTGTTACACTGGTTACTTTATCTGACATTTTAATCAGATTTTCTTTGGTTAAAGGATTGTAACACTCTATTCTATTAACAAAAAAATCAATTTCTCTATCCTTAATTACGTTAATAAAATCTCTCTCAATCATAAAATCACTTGCAAGGGCAATAAGGCCAACTCGTGGATTTGATTTACTTATGTATTTTGGTTCTATTTTTGTTGAATTCATATTTTAAAAAAGTGAATATATCATAAGTTCTTGAATAATCATTAATATTAAATGAATTAAATGAATTTTAAAGATACTTTAGTTGCATCACTTGTTCCTATCTTTTTAGGTTTTGGTTTTGTAATTGCCAAACCTGCTTTTGAGTCTTTTCCTCCAATACTTCTAATGGGATTAAGATTTATTTTTGCTGCTTCTATTTTAATTTGGTGGTTTCCTATTCCAAAAGGTTTTTTAAAAAAAATTTTTACAGCTTCGTTTATAGCAAACACCTTGCAATATAGTATTACCTATACTGGTTTAAATTTTATTGATGCATCTGCAGCAGTGTTATTAGTACAAACAGAAGTTCCATTTGGAGTAATATTTGCTTTTTTCATGTTGAAAGAGAAACCGACTTTAAGAGCTTTGATTGGGATAGGGATTGCATTTGTAGGAGTTTATATTTTAACTGGCTCACCTAATTTAGATGGAAAAATATTTGGGATCGCTCTTACAATTTTAGGTTCAGCAATATGGGCGCTTGGCCAAGTAATTGTTAAACCTTTGAGTAAAGAAATTAATCCTTTAGCTTTAGTTGCCTGGCTTGCATTATTTTCTGGACCCACTTTAATTTTAATTTCTGCAATAATTGAAGGTGATACCATATCATATTTATCAACTGCAAAGTTTAATCACTGGTTAATAGCATTTTACATTGGATTTATTATGCAACCTATAACTTATGGCTGCTTTTATTATGTTCTAAAAAATAATCCATTATATAAAGTGTTGCCCATAGTAACTATGGGTATACCACCCACTGGATTGCTTGCAGCAATTTTTTTGTTAGGCGAAAAACCAACGACTGAATTATTTATTGGAGGATTAGTAATAATATTTGGTGTCATAATGATATTATATAAAAAGAAAGAGGAGGTTAATTAATGAATATAGGATTTATTGGTTTAGGAAATGTTGGAGGAAAACTAGCTGGGAGTTTATTGAGGAATAATTTTAATTTAACAGTTAGAGATTTAGATAAAAATTTAACTAAACAATTTGAAAGCATGGGGGCTAAAATTGCAAACTCTTCTAAAGAGTTGGCAGAGAAAGTTGATTTAATAATAACTTGTCTTCCTTCTCCTGAAATTTGTGCAGAGGTGATGGAGGGGGATAACGGAATTCTAGAAGGTATTTCTGAGAATAAAATATGGTTGGAAATGAGTACTACTGATGAGGCAGAGGTAAAAAGGATTGGTAAAAAAGTAATTGAAAAAAAGGCAATACCCCTAGATGGTCCAGTAAGTGGTGGATGCCATAGAGCAGCGTCAGGAAATATAGCGATATTTGTTGGTGGAGAAAGAGGTTCATTTGAAAAGATTTTACCTGCTTTAACTGTAATGGGGCGTAAAATATTACATACAGGAGAATTAGGTACTGCTTCTGTTCTCAAAGTAATTACAAACTATTTAGCCTCTACACATTTGGTTGCCCTTGGGGAGGCATGGGCAGTAGCCAAAAAATCAAACCTAGATCTTACAAAAGCTTATAAAGGAATTGGTGTGTCATCAGGAAATTCATTTGTTCATGAAACCGAAAGCCAAGTTATTTTAAATGGCTCTTACAATATAAATTTTACGATGGATCTTGTCTTAAAAGATACTGGTCTATTTGATGAACTCGCAAAAAAATTAAATGCGCCTTTGGAAATTTCACCTAAGATAGTTGAAATATTTAAAGATGGTCAAAAAAAATATGGCTCAAGAGCTTGGTCCTCAATGATAGTAAAAAGAATGGAAGACTTAAATAAAATTAATTTTAGAGCTGAAGGTTTTCCTGAGGAGTTAATTGACAATGAGCCTGAAGAAAAAGGTTATGAAATTTAAATTTTATGCTACAATAAATTTATGATTGAAAAGAAAAATTTTTATATAAATGGAAAGTGGGTTTCGCCTGCTAAGGCAAATGACTTTGAAGTAATTAATCCCTCAACTGAGGAAGCTTTTGCGATAATATCTTTGGGCTCTGCAGAAGATGCTGATAAAGCAATAAATGCTGCCAAGATCGCATTTGAAACTTGGAGAGAAACTACAAAGGAAGAAAGATTAGCTTTACTTGAGAAGTTTGATGAAATTTATAATAGAAGATGGGATGAAATGGTTGAGGCGCAATCTAAAGAAATGGGCGCCCCGTTAGACTTCGCTTCCGAAACACACACTAAAATGGGTGCTGATATTTGTAGAAATAACATTGAAATTTTAAAAGATTTTAATTTTGAACATCAATTTGATCCTAAATCTAATAACCACATAAGATATGAACCAATTGGAGTTTGTGGATTAATTACGCCATGGAATTTTCCTATGAATCAAATCGTATTAAAGGTTATTCCTGCTTTAGCTGCTGGTTGTACAATGATTTTAAAACCATCCGAAATTGCTCCAGTATCAGCAGTATTGTTTGCAGAAATGATTGATGAAGCTGGTTTTCCTTCAGGAGTTTTTAATTTAGTTAATGGAAATGGAGAAATTGTTGGAAATCATATTTCTGGTCATCCTGATATTGATATGGTTTCATTCACAGGATCAACAAGAGCTGGAAAATTAATTCAAAAAAATGCAGCAGATACTATAAAAAAAGTTACTCTTGAATTGGGTGGAAAAGGTGGAAATATAGTTTTTGCGGACTCTTATCCAAATGCCGTAAGAGATGGTGTAAGAAATATAATGAGCAACTCAGGACAATCATGTGATGCTCCAACAAGAATGTTGGTTGAAAAACCAATTTATGAAAGAGCTGTTAAAGAAGCTGTTGATGAAGCAAATAAAATTAAAGTTGATCTGGCTTCTAAAAAAGGAGATCATATTGGACCTTTAGTTTCAAAAGTACAATATGATAAAGTAGTAAATCTTATCAATGAGGGAATAAAAGAAGGTGCAACACTAGCTGCAGGTGGACCGGATTTGCCAAATGGACTTAACAAAGGTTATTTTGTTAAACCAACAATTTTTTCAGATGTAAATAATGACATGAAAATTGCAAGAACTGAAATTTTTGGACCTGTGCTTTCAATTATACCATTTGAAACTGAAGAAGAAGCAATAGCAATTACAAATGATACATCTTATGGACTAGGTAATTATCTACAAACTGAAGATAAAGAAAAAGCCAAAAGAGTTGCTAGAAAAGTTAGAGCTGGAACGGTTTATATCAATGGTCAAGCCACAGATACTGGAATGCCGTTTGGTGGTTACAAACAATCAGGTAATGGTCGTGAAGGTGGTGTCTGGGGTTTCACTGAATTTTTAGAAGTAAAAGCAATTACCGGTTGGAATTAATAGTTTAAATAACTTATAATCAGAATTAGTTAATAGAGGTTTATATGATTGGTTATGTGATGGTAGGTACTAATAATTTAAATGATGCTATTACATTTTACGACAAAGTTTTAGAAGTAATTGGTTTAGATAGAAACGAGACAATAGAAGATGATTATGCTGCATATGGAGCAAAAGGTACCAAAGATATTGAGTTTTACGTCACTAAACCTTTCAATAAAAAAGATGCTACCTTTGGAAATGGAACACAAATCACATTTTTAACTTCATCAAGATCTCACGTAGATAAATTTCATGAGGTAGGTTTAAAAGCTGGAGGAACTAGTGAAGGATCTGGTGGTGAAAGACCAGAAGGCTCAGGAGTTTATTATTCTTATCTTCGTGATTTAGATGGAAATAAAATTTGCGCATTTACAAATAGTAAAGAATAAAATTTATGTCATACGACCCAATCAAGACAAAATTAGAAAACAATAAAATTATTATTTTAGATGGAGGTATGGGTGCAGAACTAGAAAAAAATGGTGCCGAGATGGATAAGCATATGTGGTGTGGGAAGTGTTCTGTTGATCATCCTGAATTAGTTAGAAAAGTGCATGAGGATTATATAAATGCTGGAGCCGATGTAATTACAACTAATACTTATAGTACTACTCCTATATCAATGAGACAATATGGTTATGAAGACTCTATAGAAAAATTCAATCAAAAAAGTGTTAAGGTTGCAAGAGAAGCAATAGAAAATACTAACAACAAAACTGCATTAGCTGGAAGTGTATCAACTTTTGGAAACTTTTATAAACTTGGTATCAAAGCAATGATACCTGGTTTTCATGAACAACTAAAAATTTTATCTGACGCTGGCGTAGACTTAATTATTTTAGAAGCTATGTCTTCACAAGCTGACATAGTTGAAACGATGCTAAATTGTTCCACAAAAGTAAATATACCTGTTTGGTTATCTGTATCATGCGTAATGGATGATCAAAAAAATATAATGCTTGGATATAATGATACAATTGACTCTGATACACATGTCTATGAAAACTTTGAGACATCCATAAATAATTTTAAAAATTTACACAGTGGGCCAATATTGGTTGCTCATTCAGATATAAATATTACAGGAAAAGCAATTGAAACTGCAAGGAAGAATTATGATGGAATATTAGGAGCATATCCAAATAAAGGTTATTATGAAAAACCACACTGGAGATTTGTAGATGACATGACGCCAGCTGGATATTTAAATGAAGTTAAGTCATGGATTAAAAATGGAGCTCAGATTATTGGTGGATGTTGTGGGATCGGAGTAGACGAAATAAAAGCAATTTCAATTTTAAAAAACTAAAGTATATTTAAAAATAATGAAAACATTTATTGGCGGTATTGGCTGTTTTTGGGACGAAAAAAAGTACGAGGGCATCAAAGGTATAATATCTACAGAATGTGGTTACTGTGGTGGAGATGAGCCAAATGTTACATACAAGGCAGTTTGTGGTGGAGATACAGGACATATAGAAGTGGTAAAAGTTGAGTATGATGAAAAAGAAAAGTCATACGAGGACATGGTCAATTTATTTTTTGAATTACACGACTCAACTCAAGTAAATCGACAAGGTACATATGTGGGAATTCAATACCGTTCAGAAATATTTTATAACACTGATGAAGAAAGACAGATTGCAGAAAAAGTTTTAAACGAAGTTAACAGCAAATTAGATGGAAAAGTTTCAACTAAGGTAACAAAAGAAAAAAATTACTGCAAAGCAGAGGCTTATCATCAAAAATACGAACAAAAAAAATCATTAAAATATTGAAGAAAAAAAAATTAGTCTCTGTTAGAAACCCAGAATTAACTACACTTAAAGATAATAAAGCTCCATGGAACCTTCCTAAAACAAGAAGGTTTGGTTATAGAAATTTACATAAAATCAATAGATACAGTATTTTTTTAAGATCTGATTTAATATTAAAATTAAACTCTAAACCAAATAAAACTATCGCTAAGTTTCCTTTAGTAAAGAAGATGACTAAAAATAAATCTTTTTGTTCATTAATTGTTGGCAACCGTCAAAATATTTTATTTGAAAAATATGCCAACGATTTTAAAAAAAATCAGCCCCAAACAATTATGTCCATTACAAAAATGTTCGTTAATTTATTTATTGGAGAATTGGTTGCGAACAGATTAATAGATCTTAATAAAAAAGTTTCTCACTATTTGCCAAAAATTGGAAGCGGATATGCAAATGCAAAGATCCAAGATGTCTTAAACATGAATGTTATAAACTCTTATACTGAAGATTATACTAAGGCATACTCGTCTTCCTTTAAGCATGAACCTGTCGGAGGATGGAGGCTGCCTAAAAATCTTAAAAATCATCTTAGTCAGGAAGAATATTTAAATACAATTAAAAAATCAAAAAATAAAAGTTTAATTAATAATTCTGAATATGCTTTTTATAAATCTGCAAATACTGATGTAGTAGGACTTATAATTGAAAAAGTTAGTGGTAGAACTTTAAGAGATTGGGTTTTATCTGTGGTTGAGGCTGCAGGATTTGAAGATGGGTTATATATTGCATCAGATAGATATGGTATGCCTTGGATGTCTGGAGGTGGTTGCTTAATTACAAGAGACTTTTTACGTATGGGATTACTTTTTGCAAGAAAAGGAATGGGTGTTGGGAATAGAAAAGTTGGAACTTCATCATTTTTGGACAAAACAATTTTTAATGTAGGACCCAAATATATGAATTTATCAAAAGACAAATATTTATATTATTCAAATTCTACAATGGTTTCAGGTAACATGATTGGGCACTCAGGGTATGGTGGTCAGTTTCTTGCAACTAATTTTAAAACTGGGAATGTAGCCGCTTTTTTTTCTGTTCTAGAAACGAAATCAGCAACAAAAGAAAGTTATAAAACTGATATGATCAATATGCTGATAGATTTAGTTAATAAAAAATATTAAATTAAGAATATCTCTCAATTAGTTTTTTTAGATGTTTGTCTGTAACACCACAGCATCCGCCAATAATTTGAATTTGGTTATCAATTAACTTTTCACATTTATTAGCGAATTCTTCCTCTGTAGAAGTCACAATAGCTTTATGGGACTTTGTATCAAACTTATGTATCTCAGGATAGAACATCATCGGACCATTCCAATTATTTTTAATTACACTTAATCCTTCAAAAGCATCTACGAACCAGGTATGCATGATACCATAAACATCTCCTCCCATATTTGTAAGAGATTTTACAATGTCATTTAGCAGAACAATTTTATCATCAGGAATAAATTTTGGTTGCTCTTTATATTTGGTTTCATCGTAAATTAACGAAGTTTCTTTTTCTGCGCTAAAATTTCTGCCAATAACACTATTATCAAATTTGCTTATACAAGAACTTAATCCGACCCAAACGGGCAAATCAGTTTCTAAAGCAGAATTCAATAAAATTTTTGAATGATCAATATCAAGTAACATTTCTAAAATTAAAATATCTACCCCTTCCTCTTTCATAATTTTTGCAGCTTCTTTATAATTTTGCTCCTCCTGCTTAAAAGAAGGTATGTACTTGGGATTTGGCACAAATTCATTTTCCTTTAACGAAAAAAAATTTGATAAACTTCCAGCAATTCCAATTTTACTTTCTTTACCTTTATTTTTAATTGCTTGTCTGGATAATTTTAATGATTGAATAATAAATTCTTTAACTTCTGCTCCACGATTTATACTTTCAAGATTATGTCTGGTTGAACTAAAAGTATTTGCAGTAATTAGATCACAACCAACATCAATAAACTTTTCATGAACCTTAATTACTATTTCTGGAGATGTTATTGAGGCTAAGGCAGAAAAAGCAGGAGACATTTCACCTCCCAATTTTGCAATTTCTGAACCGTTTCCACCGTCTAAGAATATTTTTGAATTTGATTTTAACTTTTCTTTAAAAAGCATTTATTTTTCGTCGTTTGGTGCAAGCACTACGGCTAATACTCCTCCTAAAACAATCATTGTACTTCCTACAACTTCTCGCCAACCAAATGTTTCGTCTGTTAAAATACCAGCAGAAATAACTCCAACAACTATTTCACTTAAATATAATATTGCACAAAGACCTGCTCCTAAAACTGAAGGTGACCACATGATAACTACCCCTGTTGGAATAAAATAAAATACTGAAATAAGAACTAAAAATGTTAACATTGATGTAAAAGCTTCAATGGGTGGCATGGGCCCCAGATAATCTTTTAAAATAAAGCCAGCAAAAATATTAAATATTGTTCCATAAACGAAAAATGAGAATATCACAGGAAAAACACCATCTGTTTTTGTAATTTCCAAACGTACTAAGCCAGCTCCAAAAAGCACACCTCCCACAAGCGCCAACCAATCACCTGCATTTTGTGGTAATGGTATAATATTAGATTGACTGAAAACAACCCACAAACCTCCAAGCGCTAAACTTAGAGTTAAAACCCTCTCTAAACCAGGTCTTTTCTTTAAGAAATATATTTCAAAAATGGTTGTCCAAATAGGTATCATGTAAAACATGATCAATGCACGAACGACGTCTGTTAATAAAAAACTTAAAGCGTAACAAATAAATCCACTACCAGTTAAAAAACCAACAAATGGAATTTCTAATCCTGATGTTCGACCTTTAAATTTTCTCCACAAAGATAAAGGCGTAAGCAATATAATACCAATCATCATTTGAGAAATAGTTCCCCAACCTCCCGTAAGACCACCATCCTCTAAAATTCTTTGAGGAAGCCAATAAACTCCCCATGATCCGGCAGCTATGGCTAATGCAAAAGCTATTTTAAAGTGATGTTTATGTCTGACCATTAATTTAGATTTGGTTTATGATTTGAAAAATTAAAAATTTCCTCATATTTTTTTGCAAAAGACATCACTTTTAAATCTTGTTTTGTTTTTGCAATAATTTGTATGCCAATTGGAAATCCATCTTTGTTAAACCCAATAGGTAATGAAATCGATGGTAAGTAAAAAAGACTAGCAAATATATGGATTTCGATCCATCTATGGTAAGTATCCATTATTTGATCATTAATTTTTTCAGGATGTCTTAAATTTTTATCAAAAGGGAATGATTGTTGAGATGGTAGAGCTAAAAAATCAAAGCTACCGAATAAACTATTTACATCATTTGATAGTTCAATTCTTGAATTTAGAGCTAATTTCACATCGTCTTCTGTTAGCTTAATGCCCTTATTGTATTCCCATAAAGCCTGTGGGGTCATTTGATTAACATCTTTAATATTCATTGCAATAATTTCCTCATTAATATCCTCATAAATACTTTTAGCTCTTAATGTTCCCCAGCAATTCCATAACTTATGAACATCTACATTTGGTTTTAAGTGTTCAATTACAACTTTATTTTTTTCAAGACTGTTTAATTGTTTATTACACATTTCAACTAAATCAGGATCATATTGATAATTACCATTCATGTCAGATAACCACCCTATCTTTATTTTAGAAAATTCTTGATCACTTATATTAGTATCTTTAAATGAGTTTTTTAAACTAAAAGAAATTGGATCTTCTTTATGTTCTCCAGCTATTACATCTAAAAGAATTGCCATATCATCTGGTATTCTTGCAAGACATCCGGGCGTTGAGATAATTGGGAGATTCTTTTTCTTATCATTTGTCCGATAGTCAGGCAGAAGTCCTGGTGTTGGTCTAAAACCATAGACATTAGCATATGCTGCAGGAGTTCTGCAAGAACCCATCATATCTGTTCCATCTGCAAAGGGTAGTAACTCAGCCGCAACAGCCACACCGGCTCCACCACTTGATCCTCCTGATGATTGAGTATTACCATATACATTAGGTGTTATTCCAAATAGTCTGTTTGCTGTATGTGCACCTACACCTAGTTCTGCAGTATTTGTTTTTCCTATCATTATTCCACCAGCATCTATTTGACGATCAACAATTATAGAATTTTTTTTTGGGAAGTAATCTTTATATCCAGGAAAGCCACAAGTAGTTGGAAAACCAACTACATCTAATAAATCTTTTGATGCCAAAGGTAGACCAAACAACGGTTTACTTTCATCAAATTTTTCATCTTTGTGTTTAGCTTCATTTATAATTTGCTCTTCTTCTTTAATTGAGACTATAGCATTTAAAGATGGGTTATATTTTTTTATTCTTTCTAAATAAAAACTGACAACTTCTTTTATGGAGGCTTCTTTTGTTTTGATTAAAGAAATAATTTCTTTAACTGATTTATTTTCAAGCATGAGAATTTACTATTACCTAGCTTTTTTAATGGATGCTAGAGTAATTTCCTTTATTTCTTCTAAAGTTGCTTTTCTAGGATTTTGTCCATAGGCTTGATCTTTCATTGATTTTTCAGCAATTCTATCAACACAATCCTCGGGGACTCCAATTTCGCTCAAACTTTTTGGAATTTTAATTCTATCAAGAATGTTTTCAATGTTTGATATAAATGCATCTACAGAATGATCTTTAAATTGCATAGCCTCTGACATTCTTTTAACTTTTTCTTCCATGCCTGGAAGATTATATTTCAAAACTACAGGCAATATTATTGCATTGGTTAGCCCGTGATGAGTATTATATTCGGCTCCAACCATATGAGCTATAGCATGTACTAAACCTAAACCTTTTAAAAAAGAAATTCCTGCTAAACAAGATCCGACATGCATTCCACCTCTTGCAACTATATTGCTGGGATCTTCTACAGCTGTGACTAAAGATTTTGATATTAAGGATAAACCTTCTAAAGCAGCACCATCACACATTGGATTAAAACCAGGAACACAATAACCCTCTATGCCATGGATTAAAGCATCTGCACCAGTCCATGCCGTTAAATTTGCTGGCAATCCAATAGTTAGTTCTGGATCTAACAATGCTAAGGAAGGTCTAACATCTGGATGCCACATACAAAATTTCATGCTTTCTTTTAAATAAGTAACCATAGCTGAAATTTCTGTTTCAGCACCAGTGCCTGCGGTAGTAGGAATGGTTATGATTTTTGGAAAAGGATTGTCTTTACTAATTATAGGAGGAGTTAATTCAAACTCAAAATCTCTAAGTGGTACATCATTGTTTGCTGTAAGACATATTAATTTACCACCATCCATTGCACTACCTCCACCAATTGCAATTATTGAGTCGTGATTGCCATCTTTAAATTTTATTACTCCATTTGAAATTTCATCCTCTCGAGGATTTGGAGATATATCAAAAAATAAATCTGATTTAATATTTGAGCTGGCTAAATAGTTTTGTAAATTAATGATAAAAGGTAATTTTGGACTTCCTTTATCTGTTACTATTAACGGATTTTTAATATTTAAATTATTACAGATTCTTCCTATTTCTTTTAATCTACCAGGACCATAAGCAATGTTAGTAGGAAATGTCCAGTCTTGATTGGATAGAATATCTGTTTCATTAAGTTTAAAACTTTGCATATCGTAGATAAAGTATACAATTTTAAAAAATTATAAATGAATATTTCGTCCGAAAAAACAGATTTAAAAAATACTTATTTAGCAATAGTTACAATGCTCTTAGCAATTCTATGCGTAGATATGTATATGGTTGTAATTAAGTTTTTGGGAGATGAGTATTCGGTAATTCAGCTTGCTGTTTTTAGAAATATTACAGGTATTATTCCGCTTTTTGTTTTAATTCTATTTACAAAAGAGTATTTTTCAATTTTCAAAAATTTAAACAAAAAATTTATATTTTTAAGCTTTTTAAGAGGTCTGGCATTCTTGTCGATGAATATCTTTATATTTATTTCAGTAATTAACCTTGAATTTGCAACTGCAATGGTTCTTACTTTTTCATCACCGTTTTTCATAGTAATTTTATCTATAATTTTTTTAAATGATAAAGTAGGTATTTATAGATGGTCAGCAATTTTTATTGGATTTTTTGGAGTTGTTTTAATTGTTCAACCAGGTAGCAATATATTTAGTTTTTATTCAATTTTTCCAATATTAACTGCGATTGCTTGGGCTTTTACAGTAATAATTTTAAAATTTATACCTGATGGACACTCAACAGCAAAAATACAACTTTATACTTTAATCTTTAATGTAATTGGTGGAGTAATATTATTTTTTATTACTACTGGGCATACAGAAATAAAAGGTACCCAGGATTTTTTTTTAATGACATTGACTGGAATACTTGGAGGAACCGCTGCAATACTTTTTATTTATGCTTATAGATTAATTTCTGCAAGCAAGATGGCATCTTTTGAATACTTTGGTATTCCATCCTCTTTTATTTTAGGGTGGTTATTTTTTAACGAAGCGCCTTGGGAACAATTATTCCCAGGTGTATTTGTAATAGTATTTGCTGGAATGATTATAATTTGGAGAGATAAAATAAAAACAAAAAGTACAAAAGTTAGTAGAGAGATTAACTAGCAGACTTCATAGATTTCATTACTATCGCCCTGTCTATTTCACCAATCAATTTTCCAGTTTTTGTATCTACAACTGGAAATTTTTGATCTGTATCTACTAATTTATCAATCAATGTCTCAATTTTTGAGTCGTGTGGAATATTATTAGATCCATTTTCAAATAATTTTTTTGTGTCATCGCAACATTCCTCCCTCATTACTTTACTTGCACTTAATACTTTGTATTTTGGAACATCTTCGCAAAAATCTTTTACATATTGGTCTTTGGGATTTGCAACAATTTCCTCAGGTGTTCCGACTTGAGAAACTTCTCCATCTTTCATAATGGCGATATGATCTCCCATTTTTATTGCTTCTAAAAAATCATGAGTAATAAATACCATTGTCTTTTGTAATTTTTCTTGAATTTTTAATAATTCGTCCTGCATTTCTCTTCTAATTAATGGATCTAATGCTGAAAAAGGTTCATCAAAAATTAAAATTTCTGGATCAACTGCAAGTGCACGAGCTAGACCCACTCTTTGTTGCATACCTCCAGATAACTCTCTTGGGTAATTGTTGTGCCAACCTTCTAAACCAACCATTTTTAAAACTTCCATTGATTTTTCTACTCTATCATTTTTTTTATTTCCTCTAATCTCTAAACCATAACCAATATTTTCAATAACAGTTCTATGCGGAAACAAACCAAAATGTTGGAAAACCATACTCATCTTATTTCTTCTTAAATCTAACAAATCTCTTCCACTCATTTTTGTTACATCAACATCATCCATTTTAACTGTTCCAGAAGTTGGTTCGATTAATCTTGAAATACATCTAACTAAAGTTGACTTTCCGCTTCCTGATAAACCCATTACAACAAATGTCTCACCTTTCTCAATTGAAAAGCTAACATCTTTTACTGCAACTACATGTCCAGTCTTTTCTTGAACTTCTTTTATTGATAAGCTTTTATCTAAATCTTTAATTATTCTTTGTTCGTCAGAACCAAATAATTTCCAAACATTTGAACACGTTATTTTTGGTTGATTATTCATATTTTGTTATTTTAATAACACAAAAATAGACAATATTTTTCTTTAAAAGTAAAATTATTTATTTTAAATTTTAGATTATATGTCATCTGAAGTAGCAAGTATCCAAAGAAAGCCAAATTCATCAAAAAATATTATTACATATTCTGTAATCTTAATAACATTTTTAGTTGCACTGTGGTTATCTTTTCAAAGCGATGGTCCCTCAAAAATGCCGAAGGTCGTCACTGACCAATTTACATTTACAGCATGGGTTAATGAAGGTGAAGATTATTTAAAGAAAAATTATAGATGGATTACCAAAATAATAGCCAGTTATATAAAAAATGTATATTACTTCGTTGAAGATTTTTTGATCGACTCTCCTTGGCTATTAATTGCTGCATTAATATTTTTACCCTGTTTAATTGCCGGAGGTTTAAGATTAGGATTGTACTCTTTATTCGTTATTTATTTTTGGGGCGCAACAGGAATGTGGGAACCGTCTCTGCAAACAGTGGCGTTGATGGGTTTATCTGTTTTACTATGTGTAGTAGTTGGAGTTACTCTGGGTGTGCTTTGCTCACAAAGTGACAGGTTTGAAAATTTTATGAAGCCTATTTTAGATACAATGCAAGTAATGCCTGCGTTTGTTTATCTTTTTCCAGCTCTTTTCTTTTTTGGAATTGGAGGAGCTCCAGCAATATTAGCCACAATGATTTACTCTATGCCTCCGATCATAAGATTAACAAATACTGGTATAAGACAAGTTTCAGCAGAAACAATAGAATCTGCAACCTCATTTGGATCAAGTAAATTACAACTCCTATTTAAAATTAAAATTCCACTTTCACTTCCAAGTATAATGATGGGAATTAATCAGGTGATAATGATGGCGTTAGCGCTTGTAGTTTTAGCATGTTTTATTGGAGCTGAGGGAATTGGCGGTCAAGTATGGCAAGCGATTAGAAGACTTGATGTTGGATGGGCAATGGAAGGAGGACTCTGCATTCTCTTCATGGCAATAATGTTTGATAGATTTAGTATGTCATTTAGTAAATCAAAACAAATACTTCCATCGAACGTTCAAAAATTTTATTTGCTTCCACAATCTTGGGAAAAATTTACTATCGCAAGAGTTATAGAAAAACCTTTAGATTTTTTAGGTGGTTTGATTAATTTTGTTTGTACAAATTTAACAAAATTTATTGCATATGTATTTGAATTTTGTATTTCGTTAGCAAACAGACAAACAGCAAGAGATATTGGTGAAATAATTTCTAGAAGATACTATATTATACCATCTTTTTTATTGGTTCTGACAATATCATTCGTTGACTCTTATATGGTAAGTATAGGATCATTTCCTGAAGAGTGGAGATTATCAATAAGACAACCAATTTCTAATAGTGTAGAGTCTTTAACTGTTAATCCAAGTTTTATTGCATTTACTAAAGCTCTAAGGGGATTTGTATATCTTAAACTTTTAAGACCACTTGATATATTCTTAACTCATGTGCCATGGTGGTATACATTAGGTGTATTTGCAGCAATTGGATACTTTACTGTTGGTATCAGATTTGCAATTATTACAGCAATATTATTACTTTTCATTGGTGCTTGTGGGATATGGCCACAATCAATGATAACACTATCATCTGTTTTAGTGTCTGTAGCTTTATGTTTTATAATTGGAGTTCCTCTTGGAATTATTGCTTCTTATAATGAGAGATTTAGAAATGTTCAAAACGTGGTTTTGGATGCCATGCAGACTTTACCTTACTTCTGTTATTTAATTCCTGTTTTGATGTTTTTTGGAGGAGGAATAGTATCTGCTGTACTAGCAACAGTAATATACTCCATACCACCCATTATTCGATTAACATCTTTAGGTTTAACTCAAGTATCTGGAACTTACTCAGAGGTTTCGCGTTCATTTGGTGGTACCTTAATACAAACTCTAAATAAAATTAAATTTCCATTAGCTATTCCAAGTTTAGTTATTGGATTTAATCAAACAGTTATTATGGCTTTTGCTATGCAGATTGTTACACCTTTAATTGGAGGAAAAGGATTAGGTTTAGAAGTATTTAATGGATTGGCAAGATCAGATACTGGTAGAGGATTGGCAGCCGGTATAGGAATTGTATTATTGGCAATAATTATAGACCGAATATCGCTTGCTTGGACAAAAAAGCAGAGAGAAGCTTTAGGCTTATAAGTCAAGTAAAAGCATCATTATTCACAGTTTACAAACTAGTATTTTTTGTTTTAAGATAAGTCTTTAATTAATTAAATGAGAGGAAATAAATGAGGTTATCAAAAACAATATCAGCTCTATTTTTATCTTTCGTAGTTTTATTAGCAAGTCTTACTCAGGCAAATGCAAAAAGATTACATGCTGCTATTGCTGACTGGACAGGTGGAATAATTACTTGTGAAGTTGCAGTAGCAATTCTTGAAAGAGAAATGGGCTATAAAATTAAACAAACAGTTTTCCCTTCTGGTACTGGATTATGGGAAGCAATTGCAGCTGGAGAACTTGATTTCGCTTGCGAGAGTTGGCCAAGTTATGCAGAGGCAGACGATGTAATGTTTAATGAAGATTTAATTTATGACGGCAAAGTAGTAAAGTCTTATAAAGGAGATGGAACAGTTGATCTTTTAGGAACTACTGGAATCATCGGTATGTCAGATTACTGGATACCTAAATATGCTGCAGATGAAATGGGCATTAAAACTTGGAGAGACCTAAACAAACATAAAGCTAAATTTGCAACTATTGAAACAGGCGGTAAAGGAAGATTAATTGGATGTCCTGTAGCTGGCTGGAACTGTCATGACCAAAAAAGACTTGATCTTTTAGGAATTGATTTCCAAGCAGATGAGTTGGGTACTGAAGCAGCTGCAATTGCTGAAGCAAAAGCTGCTTACATGAGAAAAGAGCCATTCTTGTTATACTTATGGTCACCACACTGGTTCTTTGGTGAGTTTGACATGGTAGGAGTTCAACTTCCTGAGTACAAAACTTGTGCAGGAGACACATTTACTGAAGCAAACAACTGGAAAACTTGTGGTACTGATGGATGGCCAGCAACTGGTTGGGATAAAGATTACACTATGAATTATGGAAATCCTGACACATTTGCTAAACCAGAACATGCTAAAGCAAAAGCTTTTTTTGAAAGAATGAAGTTAGAAAACTTAGACCAAGCTAAGATGCTTGTTGAAGTTGACATCAAAAAAAGAGACGTTAAAGAAGTTGTAAATGAGTGGTTAGATAATAATCCAGATAAATGGAAAAGTTGGTTACCTAACTAATAACTAAACTTCAAAAAATAATTAAGGGCTTTGTGGAAACAAAGCCCTTTTTTTTTACATGCATATAATACACAGAGGAATTGTAAATAAGAGTTACAAAGAAAACTGCCTAAAGTCGTTTCGAGCATCATTTAAAAAAAAATTTGGTATTGAAACAGATATTCATTCAACCAAGGATAAAAAGTTTGTATGTTTTCATGATTTTACTTTAAAGAGAATTTTTAAAATAAATAAAAGTATCAAAAATATTAATTATGAAGATCTAAAAGAGATTAAAAATAAAAAATTTCAAATACCACAATTGAAAGAGGTTCTAAAAATCTCAAAAAAAAAATTTCCTGTCTTTATTGAAATAAAGCCATTATTTAGTAAAAAACTTTTATCTAATTTGATTACAGAAACTAGAGGTTTCAAAAAATGTATATTTATCTCTTTTAAGCATGAAAATATCTATAATCTTCTTAAACTTAATTCAAAGCTATCAGTGGGTTTATCATTTTCCAGCAAATCTAGCGTAAAATCTATTTCGAAAAGTAGCCTAAATAAAGGAATAAAATATCTAATTTTAGATAAAAAATTTTTAAAAAACGGAAAAATACAAATGATTAATAAAGAGAAATATTATTACACAATTAAAAGTAAAAAGGAGTTTTTGAAATATAATAAAAATAACAATCTTATATTTGAAAACTTATGATTTATATTTTTTAAGGTATTCTAATCTACCAATTATCTCATCTCTATCTAGATAATAGCCTTGAAGATGACGATGACCAGAATTTGGATCAAAGGCTGTTCTACCATGCAAAACACGTCTATTGTTAAAAGAAAATATATCTCCTGGTCCTAGTCGGAATTTAATTTGAAATTTGTCATCATGTAAAAGATTGCCAAATCTGTGATGAGCTTTATAAACTTTATCCATTTCGTCTGGATGGCAGTCTAATGCATCCATAGTTGCAACACTAAATCTAATATCATGAAAATCTTTATCTTTTGTCAAACTAATTGCTGGGGCATGGAAGCTTCGGTGAGATTCTTGGGTATAATCTTTATCTCTAAACTTTAGAGGTACAGAGACTAATGTTTCAAAAATATCTTTTTCATTTTTTCTCAAATAATCGGCAACTGCGAAGCCGTCAATTGCAGAGGAGTCTCCACCCTTTGCATCATTTACTAAACAGTGTAAAAACTGATAACCAGGTGGTAATTCAAACCAAGGTAAATCCATATGATTTCTTAGAGCATGAGCTGTATAAGCAGAATTATTTGGTTTTGGAATATTGATTACTTCAAAGGGAGTTTTAAAAAAGGTTTCCCTTACATGACTTATTCTATGAAGAATTTCAAAACCTGATTTTTTTTTTGTAGGTGAATTTTTAACTATTGCTATACCTTTGTGATGTAATAGTTCTAACCACTTTATTAATCCTTCATCAGAATCAATTACTTCATCATGTTCAATACATATCGACGAAAATTCTTTTTCCAAATTATTATTCCAAAGATGATAAGGTGAGACATATTCTTGTTTATTTTTAATTGTATAACAATTTTCTCTCAACCACTTAGGATCATAATAACTTGTGTGGCCACCCTCACTCCACTCTATTTCTAATTTGCCATCACCATTTAAAGAATATTTTTTGGGATTTATTTCTTTTGATACCTCTAAGATATTAAACATTCTATGTCTTGAGTCTTTATCATGTGCAGTAGGACAATTATCTCTTAACCACATGTAATTAAATTTACTTTCTTCACCATCATTCCAAGTAATTTGTAAATAAGTGCTGTTTTTTGCGATTTTAGAAATAGAATTCATGATAAATAATTATCTAAAATCAAAAAAATTTCAATTCAATTAATAGTTGAATTTAATAAAGTTATTTTATTGTTGATTTGCTTTGATGTACTAAAAGAACTAAACTTTAAATAAATGTCTAAAATCGAAATCAATAACGTATACAAAATTTTTGGTCCAAAACCTGGTAGCGTTCTTAAAATGGTTCAAGAAGGAGCTACAAAAGAAGATGTTCTAGAAAAAACTGGACATACGGTTGGTTTAGACAATGTATCCTTAAAAATTGAAGAGGGAGAAACATTTGTTTGTATGGGTTTGTCTGGATCAGGAAAATCAACACTAATTAGACACTTAAATAGATTAATAGATCCAACCTCTGGAGAAATTCTAGTAGAAGGTAAAGATGTTACCACTCTAAACAAAGAGCAATTAATTGAATTTAGAAGACAGAAAATGAGTATGGTATTTCAACGATTTGGGCTGTTCCCACACAAAACAGTTTTACAAAATGTTGGTTACGGACTCGAAATGCAAGGTATGGAGATTGAAAAAAGAAATTCTGTTGCTATGGAAAAAATCGAGTCTGTCGGTTTGACTGGATTTGAAAATCAATATCCTGCACAGCTTTCTGGAGGTATGCAACAGCGAGTAGGTCTTGCAAGAGCTTTAGCTACTGACACGGACATTATGTTAATGGACGAAGCTTTTTCTGCATTAGATCCTTTAATTAGAAGTGATATGCAGAAACAACTTATAGACCTACAATCAGAATTAAAAAAGACGATAGTATTTATTACTCATGATCTTGATGAGTCATTAAGGTTAGGAGATCATATTGGAATTTTGAATGCAGGAAAACTTGTTCAGGTAGGAACACCTGTAGAAATTATAATGAACCCTGCTGATGAATACGTTGAGGCATTTGTTAAAGACGTAAATAGAACAAAGGTTATAAAAGCAAAAATTATAATGAAACCAGTAAATCAATCAGATGGTATTGACAAATCAAACTTGATAAAAGTTGAAGAAGACCAATTTATAGAGGAATTTCTACCTCAAGTTGTTTGTAGTAACTCTAATTGTGAGGTTGTTGATAAACAAGGAAATGCTAAAGGCTATATTTCTAATAAAGAATTGCAAGAATCACTTTCAAACTCATAATTAGATTAAGTAGTTATGAAAAAAAATTTAAGCAACATCGTTAATTTAGTTAAATACCCAATTCATGATTTACAATCACCAAAGATCAAGAAAATAATTGAACAATGTAAAACTGAATTAGATAGCGATAGTTGTTCGGTAATTCCTAATTTTATTTTACCAAATTCTTTAAATGTAATGAAAAAAGAATTAGAGCAACAGCTTAATGAAGTTTATATGTCTAAAGAAAGTATCAACGCATATCTTTATGCAAAAGATGATCCTACTCTTCCTAAAGATCACCCAAAAAGAATATTTATGGATAGATTTAATGGATATTTAAATTCTGACTGTTTTGAAAAAAATTCGGAGATGAAATTTCTTTATGAAACTGAGGAATTATTAAAATTTGTATCTGCATGCTTAGGGATTGCACCTATATATAGATGGGCTGATCCTTTAGCCTGTCATGCATATAACGTTATGGAACCAGATGGAATATTACCTTGGCATTTTGATAGTTGTGAATTTACTTTAAGTCTGATGATACAAAAACCAGAAGAAGGGGGAATATTTGAATATTGTCCTAACATAAGAGAACCAGGTAACGAAAAATTTGACGATGTTAAAAAAGTACTAGATGGAGATCGAACAAGAGTAAAACGACTTGAACTTAAACCAGGTGATTTACAAATATTTAAAGGTAGATTTACTATGCATAGAGTAACTAAAGTTATAGGAAAAACATCGCGATTTATGTGTATACCTGCGTACGTATTGGATCCATGGAGAGTAAACACACCTGAACACTCAAAAGCAATTTACGGAAAAGTATTGCCCATACATTTAGAAAGAAATAAAGTTAGATCCGATGGATTAACAGATTAATGTCATACAATTTCAAAAATAAAAAAATTATTATCTCAGCTGGAGCATCAGGAATTGGGTGGGCAACAGCAAAGGAGTGTCTTGAAAAAGGTGCGAAGGTATTCGTTTGTGATGTCGATAAAAAATCTATAAATAAATTAAAAAAAAATCCTTTGAATAATAAAAGGTTGTTTTCTTTTCATTGCGATGCCTCAAATGAAAATGATGTAATAAATTTTTTTAAAGAAATTAAAAAAAAAACACAAAAAATTGATGCACTAATTAATAATGTTGGAGTTGCAGGCCCAACAGGAACTATGGATAAACTTCAAACAAAAGATTGGGAACAAACTTTAAAGATAAATGTAATTAGTCATTTTATTTTTTCAAAATTAGCAATCCCAATGTTGAAAAAGAATAAAGGTGGATCAGTAGTCAATCTGTCTTCTACAGCAGGTATATTTGGGTTTCCATTAAGATCTCCTTACTCAGCCAGTAAATGGGCGGTAGTTGGAATGACTAAAACTTTAGCAATGGAATTAGGCAAGTTTAAAATTAGAGTAAATGCTATTTGTCCAGGAACTGTAAAAGGAGATAGAATGGGAAGAGTTATTAGAGATAAAGCTAAATTTTTGAAAATTTCAAAAAAAGCTGTGGAGAGTGAATTCGTTTCTATGACTTCTCTTAATACTTGGGTTTACGAAAAAGATATTGGTAAAATGTGTTGTTATTTAATATCCGATGAGTCTTCTAGAATTTCTGGTCAAGTAGTTGGCGTTGATGGTAACACTTTAAGAATGCATTAAAGCTTTAGATATTTTCAATGAATTCTATTAAGTTATTTGCAATTTGCTCAGGAGCCTCTATCAAAAAAGAGTGTTTTACCTCTGGTATGATAACTAATTTAGAATCTTTCACCTCATTTGACATTTTTTTGTTATGAGAAGGAGTGCATCCACTATCATTTTCTCCCGTCATAAATAGACAGGGTTTCTTTATATCTTTTAACCAAGAAATCATCTCAGTTTCCGCATAAATTTTAAAAACATTTATAAATACATCTTTATCTGTATCTATTACTTGTTTTAATCTCCTAGATACAAGATCTGGATTTTTTTCAATAAAATTATCTGTAAACCATCGGTTAGTGAGATTTTTTAATGTTTGTTCAACGCCCTTATCTTTTAGATCTGAAATGACACTCCACACTTTTTGTTTATCTTCATCAGATCTTCCTGCAACTGTTGATAATAAGCCAACTGACAAAACTCTTTCTGGAAACTTTTTAGCATAAGCAGGGGCAATCATGCCCCCTAAGGAATGTCCAATAAAATGGGCTTTTTGGATGTTTGTTTTTTCTCTTACTCTTTCAAGATCTAATACAAGATCATCTAAATTAAAATCTTTATTGTCTACAGGTGATTTTCCATGACCTCTTAAGTCATATGTCACAACTGTGAACATACTTTTAAGTTTTGGAGTAATAAATCTCCATGCATCTTCTGCGCCTCCAACTCCATGAGTTAAAAATATTGCAGGTCCTGATCCTGTGACTGAGAAATTACAATCTATGATGCTCATAGATATTTAAGCTACTTGTATATTAGATTTTTTGAAATATGGGATTACATTTTCACCAATTCTATGCATCGACTCTATTAAATCTTTTTGTGATTGTCCAAAACTTGAACTAAGAATTACCTCATCAACTCCTGCTTCAGCATAAACGCTAAGTTTATCGATCATTTCGTTTAAAGGGCAAATTAAAAGATTTTCTTTTAATTCTTCTAAAGTTTGTTTTCTTGGCAAAGCTTCTATATTTCCCTCTTTTACTTTTCCTGGTCCTGTAAACATATTATCAAATCTTTTATAATATTCGTAAGCAAGTTTTGTTTTCTCTCTAGCTTCATTTTCATCTTTTGCTAGATAAGCCATTCTTTGCATGGAAAGTTTGAGTAATTTACCTTTTTCACCTAGTTGAATGCAGCCTTCTTTAAATGCATTAACTCTACTTAACAAAAGATCTTTTGTACCTGATAATACCGTTGATTGAACGTGAAATCCTCTTGAAGCTGCATCTTTTATACTTTCTAAATTCATTGCGGCAACCATCATTGGTATTGGATTGCTTATAGGTCGAGGCATTATAGTTAATGGTTCGAAGTCATAGTATTTGCCTTTATACGAAACTTCTTTATTTTTTAACAACAATTGTAGAACCTCTAAAGACTCTACAAATTTTTCTTTTGATTGTTCTATTGGTGTGCCTAGTCTTTTCATTTCCCACGGAAATGCTCCTCTTCCTACACCTAAGATTAATCTACCATCAGTTAATATATCAGTAGTAGCTACTTCACCAGCGTATGTTCTCATATCGTGAAGAGGCAAAACAACTATCCCTGTTGTTATTTTAATATCTTTTGTAATTGATGCAATTTTTACAGCCATTTGTAAAGGTGATGGCATCATAAGTAAATTAATTAAATGATGTTCAGGAATTGATACCGTTGCATAACCAAGTTTTTCAGCAGTTACACATTCTTCAATCATATTTTTAAAATGCTGCCTTGAGCTAATACTTGTATCTGGCATATAACTTGTTAAAAAATGATTAAAATCCATACAACTAAATTACCATTTTAAGTTTTCTTTAGATATCTATTTTCTAATTTTATTTTCATATTTTTTTCTAAGGTTTTGTAAGTTGACTAAGTACTCATCTCTTATATTTGACAATTGATTGATTGACTTTCCTTTAGCTTGCTTTTTTGTACCAGAAATCAATCTTTCTGAGAGTTTTTTTGATAATTTTGGCGCTTTAAGCTTAGTCCATGGGAGTTTTAATGCTGGCCCAAATTGTTCAAGCATATGTTTCATTCCAGCTTTTCCTCCTGCCAAATGAAAAGTTAAAAATGTTCCCATTAATGAGTATCTTAAGCCTGGGCCGTCCTCAATAGCTCTATCTAAATCCTCTGTTGAGGCATAACCTTCATTTATAATATGAAGCGCTTCTCTCCATAAAGCTTCTTGCAGTCTATCAGATAGATATCCTGGTAGCTCCTTTTTAAGGGTAATTGGGTTCATTGAGATCGATTTATAAAATTTATTTGCTGCTTTTAATGATTTAGAACTTGTTTTTTTTCCTGGAACTATTTCAACTAAAGGTAGTAAATAAACAGGATTGAATGGATGAGCAATGATACCTCTTTTATTATTTTTACATTTTGAAAAAATCCTTGAGGGTAATAATCCTGATGAGCTTGACGATATCAAAACTTCAGATTTACAATTATTTGAAATTTGACTTATTAATTGAGTTTTAAGTTTATAGTTTTCAGGAGCACATTCTTGGATTAGATCTGCATCTTTAACTGCACTCGCCAAAGAAGAAAAAAATTTTAAATTATTTAAGTTAATTTTTTTTTTGTTAAATAGTTTTTTTACATAAGGTATAGCTCTTTTTATTTCTTGGATTAAGTTATTTCTTTGAATTAAATTTTTATCATAGGCTAAAACTTTTATGTTGTGAACCAAGAGTCTTATTGTCCAACCTACTCCAATTACTCCTGTGCCAATTACTGCCACTTTTTTAATTTTGGACATTACTTGTGTTTTACAAGCTTTAATTTTTTCCTTGTTTCTTCTGCAGTCATTATCGATGCTCCAAGATCAGTTACAATTCTAATCGCTTTTTCAACTAACTGAGCATTAGTTGCAAGTTTACCTTTTGATATATATAAATTATCTTCTAAACCAACTCTTGGGTTTCCACCCATAACAACTGTTTGTGCTACAAAAGGCATTTCATTTTTTGATATAGCAAAACCTGACCACACTCCTTGTTCTGGCATTATATCTTTCATTGCTTGCATTGCTAACGGAGTAGCTGGAGCTCCCCAAGGAATACCTAAACACATTTGAAACATTGGAGGATCATCTAACAAACCTTCTTTATATAATTGAGAGCCAAACCACATATTTCCTAAATCAAATGCCTCTATCTCTGGTTTAACTTTAATTTCCTGTAATTTTTTTGCAGCTTTTCTTAAGTCATTAGGGGTATTGACTGTAATGACTGACCCGTCACCAAAATTTAATGTTCCAGCATCTAATGTACAAATTTCTGGCAAGAATTGTTCTGCATTAGCTATTCTCTCCATTACATTCGCCATATCAGTCATTGGACCAAATTCTAAAGGATTTTTGCCTTGGCCTATATCTAAATCTCCACCCATTCCAGTTGTTAAATTTAAAATTACATCTGTTTCACTTGATCTAATTCTATCTACTACTTCTTTATATAATTCTAGTCTTCTACTTGGTGTTCCATCCTCTTCTCTAACATGAATATGGGCAATTGCTGCTCCAGCTTTTGCTGCCTCTATTGCTGATTTAGCTATTTGTTCTGGAGTTTTTGGTAAGTCAGGGTGTTTGCTTGCAGTATCGCCTGACCCTGTTACAGCACATGATACAAAAACGTTGTTGTTCATAAATTATTTTTCAACTATATTTTAAAATCATGCAAATGGAAATATCAGAATTACAGAAGGATTTAGCTGCAACTTTTAGATGGACGGCTAGACTTAATATGCATGAGGGAGTTGCAAACCATTTTAGTGCATGCATACCTGGTACATCTGATTTTTACTGCAATAAAGCAGGTATTCATTTTAGTAGAATGAAGGCTAGTGATTTGATCTTAGTTACTAAAGAAAATAAAGATGAGTTAAAGAATAAGCCAGATGTTATTGATCCGACAGCTTTGTATATACATGGTGCAATTCATGAAAAAGCTCCACACGCAAGGTGTATTTTTCATGTGCATTCTAAATATGCAACTGCTCTTTCTACGCTAAAAGACCCAGTCTTGAAACCAATCGATCAAAATACGATGATGTTTTATAATAGAGTATCTACATACAATGAATTTGGAGGTTTAGGACTTGAGGACGAATCCATTAAAATGGCGAATTCTCTTGGAAACAAACAGCACATGTTACTCGCAAATCATGGAATTTTAACAACAGGAGAAACTGTGGCTGAAGGTTTTAATTCCCTTTATTATTTTGAAAGAGCGGCACAAACATATCTTACAGCTCTTTCAACGAACCAAGAACTTAATGTGGTCAGCCATGAAGTTGCAGAGAAAACAGCAGAAGAACATGCAAACTTTCCAACTGATTTTGCAAATCTATTCCTATCTCAAATAAGATTAATTTTAGATAAAGAAGAACCTGATTACAAAAATTAAATGGACTTGAACAAATTAAAAGTAAGACGAAGTTTTATTTTTACACCTGGACTTCATCCAGAAATGTTTCCTAAAGCAATTGCATCAGGTGCAGACATGGTTTGTATTGAATTAGAGGATGGGATAGCAATCAATGATAAAGCAGAAGCTAGAAAAAATACTATAGAGGCTCTAAAGACTCTCGAAGTAAAAAATGATGTAGAGTTAGTTGTCAGATTTAATAATCAAAGAACAAAGTTTGGTCTTTTAGATTTAGAAGCTTTCATATCTAGCAAAATAAATCTAAAGGCTATCATGTTACCAAAGGTTAAAACTCCAGATGAAATAACGTTTATAGATGATCTTTTAACAGACTGTAATTTAGATACGGATCTTCATGTAATAATGGAAACAAATGAGGCTTTAGAAAATATTTATAATATTGCTCATGCCAGTAAAAGAATAGTTGCTTTATATTTTGGTGGAGTTGATATGGCAGCTGAGCTTAGAGTTGAAAATAAATGGGAAAATCTTGTCCATGCGAGATCTAAATTAGTTCATGCAGGTGCAAGTGTTGGTGTAGATGTAATTGATGTACCTTATTTAGACTTAGAGAATATGGAAGGAATGAGGAAAGAGGCTGAACAAGTAAGAAACTTAGGCTTTACTGGAAAAGGTTCCATTCATCCAAAACAAATTAAAATTTTAAATGAGGTATTTACACCACCACAAGATGAAATTATCAAAGCTAAAAAAATTTTAGAAGAATTTAATAATTCAAATACAGGTCTAGTAGTCATAGACGGTAAACTTATAGAAAAACCTGTCCTGCGAGAAATGAAAAGGAAAATATTGATAGCAGATAAAATAAATAAAGTTTAAATTAAATTATGTCATTTCATCTTGCCACTAGAAAAGTTATTAAGGAATGGACAGACTACAATGAACATATGAATATGGCATACTATGTTCTAATTTTTGATCAAGCATGGGAAACAATGCTAAATAAGTTTCATATGGGTGGTTCAAATGCACAAATTAATAAAAGAAGTACTATGGTTGTAGATACGAGAACTACCTATGACAATGAAGTGAAAGAAAATGATGAAGTAGATGTTTATTGCACCTTCTTTGATCATGATAAAAAAAGATTACATTTAAAATGCGAAATGTATGAAAAGAAGTCAAAAAAGCTTGCTGCAACTATTGAAAGCCTGTCGCTTTATATTGATCTGGATAAAAGAAAGGTCACAGAATTTGAACAAGATAAAATCCAAATAATGGATGACTTTATAAATAAAAATAAGGTTTCTTTTAACTCAGAAAATTTAGTGTTTTCTGGTAAGCTAAAAAAATAAGTTATGGAAATTAAACTTTTGTCAGGAGCACTAGGTGCAGAAATAACAGGGATAGATCTTAAAGATACCTCTGATCAAAACATCAAGGAAATTAATAATTTATTATTAGAACACAAAGTTATTTTCTTTAGAGACCAAAAAATTAATGCTGAACAACATATAGCCTTAGCTGAAAAATTTGGACCATTAGAAACACATGCATATGTAAAAGGATTAAGTAAACATCCCGAAATAGTAAGAATAATTAAAGCAGAAGATGAAAAAAACCAATGGGGTGAGAATTGGCATAGTGATGTTAGTTACAATGAAAAACCAACGAAAGCAGTAATATTAAAATCAATTAAAATTCCTCCTGTTGGTGGTGATACATGCTTTGCAAACATGGAGCTTGCATGGGAAACATTAGATGAAGATATAAAAGAAAAGATAAAAGATAAAAAAGCAATCCATAGTTCTCTTGGCGCAGAATTTTTTATTGAAAAATATAAAAAAATGGAGGGAAATGAAAAAAGAAATTTTGATGAATATTCTAATGAACATCCAATAGCAAGAACACATCCTGAGACTGGAAAAAAAATTCTATTTGTCAATTGGACATACACAAAAAAAATAATTGGACTTGAACAAGAAGAAAGTGACGAAATTTTAAAAAAAATATTTGAACACCAAGCACGACTTGAATTAACCTGTAGATTTAGCTGGACTGAAAATACAGTCTGTATATGGGATAATAGAAGTGTTATTCACTTTGCAATTGCAGATTTTTATCCAGGTAGAGGATTAGGATATGAAAGAGTAATGGATAGAATTGCTATAGAAGGTGACCACCCACAATAAATACCTTGAAATTTGATTATTTAATAATTGGAGCAGGTACAGCAGGATGCGTTCTCGCTAATAGACTAACTGAACAAAGTAAAAATAAGGTTGCAATTTTTGAAGCTGGTAAAGATAGTGATATATGGAAAGTAAACATGCCCCTTGCAATACTTTATGCAATGCATGACCCAAAATATAATTATAAATATTATTCTGAACCTGAGCCACACTTAAACAATAGAAAATTATTTTGTCCTAGGGGAAAGATGATTGGTGGTTGTTCCGCGCATAATGGAATGGTTTATGTTAGAGGAAATAAAAATGATTATGAGAGATGGGCTTCATTTGGGTTAAAAAATTGGTCTTACGAAAATGTTTTACCTTTTTTTAAAAAAATTGAGACATGGTCAGGTGGAGAAAATAATTATAGAGGTGGAAAAGGTATTTTGCCTGTAAATCAATCAAATAACAAAAACCCCCTTTTTAAAGCTTTTTTGGACTCAGCGAAAGAGGCAGGACATAAAATAAATAGTGATATGAATGGAGAAGACCAAGAAGGCTTTGGAATGTACGATGTTACAATTCACAAAGGAGAGAGAGCAAGTGCTTCAAAATATTACTTAAAACCTGCTAAAAGCAGGGAAAATTTAAAAGTATTTACTGAGTCATTTGTAGAAAAAATTATTTTTGATGGCAAAAAAGCTATTGGAATTCAAGTTAAAATCAAAAATGAAACAAAAACTATTTACGCAAATAAAGAAATTATTTTAAGTGGCGGATCAATTAATTCTCCACAATTATTAATGTTATCAGGTGTTGGTCCAAGCAATCATCTTAAAGAAAAAGGAATAGAGGTTATTCATGATTCAAAAGGTGTTGGAAAAAATTTACAAGATCATTTAGAAACCTATATTCAGCAAGAATGTAAAACTCCAGATACATTATATTCATATGTAAATAAATTTAATATGGTAAAGGTGGGTATCCAGTGGTTCTTAAACAAAAGTGGGCCTTGCTCTAAGTCTTTTTTAGAGGCTGGTGGATTCTGTAAATCATCTCCAGATAAAAAATATCCAAATATACAATTTCATTTTTTTCCAGCATTTGTAATAGACCATGGTTTAGTAGATCCTGATAGACACGGATACCAATTACATGCGAGTTTAAACCAACCTAAAAGTAGAGGCGAAATTACTTTGAAAAGTTCAAACCCTTATGATTATCCAAAAATACAATTTAATTATTTGCAGGATGATTATGACCTTAAAGAGACAATAAAATGTGTTCGAGTAGCAAGAAAAATTCTAAATCAGAACTCTATGAAACCTTTTGCTGGTAAAGAAATTGGACCAGGTGAAAATGCTAATTCAGATGAGGAAATTGAAGAATATATAAGATCAAAAGCAGAAACAGCATATCACCCGTCATGCACTTTAAAGATGGGTATTGATGATATGGCAGTAGTAGATGAAAAATTAAAAATTCATGGTCTTCAGAATATAAGGGTAGCGGATGCATCTGTAATGCCAGAAATTACAAGTGGAAATCTAAATGCACCAACATTAATGATAGGCGAGAGAGCTGCTGACTTCATTTTGAATTAACTTATGGAAGCAAATAATAATACTAAAGGCATCCTATTTATTATGATAGGGATGGCTTTTTTTTCAATTCAAGACTCTCTTATAAAATATATATTTGAGGAGATTGCTTTATTTGAGTTATATCTTGGCAGAACTATCGTTCAAGCTACAGTTCTTATATCTATATTCTTAATAACAAAGAAAAAATTTACATTAAAGACTCATTATCCTTTTTTAACTTTATTAAGAGTAATTTGTTTTTTCTTTGGTTTTAGTTTCTTTTACATTTCACTTACATTTATGTCTTTAGCTATGGTCAGCGCATTATTCTTTTCATGTCCTTTTTTCATGTCAATATTTGCTAAAGTATTTTTAAAAGAACAAATTGGAATTAGAAGATGGAGTGCAATAACCGTAGGATTTATTGGTGTTTTAGTTGTGCTAAATCCAACTTTGGAGGACTTTAATTTTTTTAAATTGGCACCAGTTGCATGTTCACTTTGTTATGCATGCTCTATGACAATTACAAAATATACATCAGAAAAAGATAATATTTATACTCAGTTAACTTTGCTTTATATTTTTGCAGTAATTGCGAGTGTTATAATATTTTTAATAAGTGGTGATGGAAAGTTTAATAATTTTTCTGATCCTACAATGCAGTTTATTTTTAGAGAATGGTTTGTAAATCCAGCTGTTTCTTGGCCTTACGTTTTTGTAATGGGTATTGTTGCATCAATATCCTTTTTTTGTGTTTTTACAGCATATAGTATTGCTTCCCCGTCTGTAGTATCTCTGTTTGAATATTCATATATAGTTTTTGCAATGATAGCTGGTTACATATTATTTGAAACTATACCAATGCCCAGAACTTTTCTTGGAGCCGCAATAATTATTGGTGCAGGTGTATATATTTATTTTAGAGAAAAAGTTCGAGGCCAAATGATTGCATCAGATACACCTAATAGATGATAAAAAAAAACTACATTCCAACAATAAATATTTCTTCTCTTCTTGAAAAAAATTTTAATACAAAACCTACCCTTAAAATAGTTAAAGAAATTGAGAAAGCTTGTTTAGATGTTGGTTTTTTTCAAATTACAGGTCATGGTATAAAATTAAAAAATATAAATAAAATTTGCAAGGTTGGAGAAAATTTTTTCAAATTAAATATAAAAAAAAAACTTAAATTAGCTCCAAAAAAATGGAATAAAAAAAATAAAAACATTTATAGAGGTTACTTTCCTAATGACGTAAATGGTAAAGAAGGATTAGACTTAGGAGATTTAAAAGTAACTAAGAAATATTCAAAAAGAATTAAAAATCAGTACATAGAATATTTAAATATTAAGCAGTCATTTACCAAAAATAATATTTCTAAATTATCTGATTATTATGAAGATATATTTAACTTAAGTGAAATTCTTTTTAAAAGTATTATTAAAATCTATAATAAGGATACTGATATATCAAAAAAAGCATTTTCAAGATTAAAAACTTTAAGCACATTACGTTTTAATTATTACCCTAATCAATCAAAGCCTGTTGAAATTTCTAACCAAGATGGAGTTGCTCTCGGATGTGAAACACATGTAGATAGCGGTATTTTCACAATACTTTACCAAAACAAAAAGGGTGGTTTACAAGTACAAAACCGTAAAACAAAAAAATGGCACAATGTTCCCTTTGATAAAAATGCTTTAGTTGTAAATACTGGAAGAGCGCTTGAATATTTAAGCAAAGGCAAGTTTAAAGCAACTAATCATAGAGTATTATGGAACAAGCAAAAAAGGCTTTCAGTTCCTTTCTTTTTTGAACCCTCATATGACTTTAAAATGAATCTTTCATTTCTTAATAATAAGAAATTAGCAAAAAGTGGTATCAGATATGATAAATTTCTTAATAAATCCCTTAAAAAATTCGTTGAATATCAAAGGTAAGAATAATAATATTATTTCATAAAGCGATACATAACTCGTCGTAAAATCATATACGAAAGTGGGATCGGTCGTCTTTAAATTAATTTTTAAAGGAGGCTTAATGAAGTTTGGTTATTTTTGTAATACTACAAATTGGACACACAAACCGTATCATAAATTATTAGATGAAACTAAACAGATCACCGAATATTGTGATCAAAACAGTTGGAATTCAATTTGGTTTACTGAACACCATTTTAACCACGAAGGAATGGAATCGTGTACTAATCCCTTAATGCTAGGAGCAGATGCTGCAGCAAGAACAAAAAATATAAGAATAGGACAAGCAGCAAATGTAATAACTTTTCATAATCCTATAAGATTAGCAGAAGATATTGCTACACTTGATCAACTTTCAAAAGGAAGAGTAGAAGTTGGTGTTGCAAGAGGTGTTTATGGAAGAGAAGCAATTAATTTAAATAAAGAAGCAGATCTAAAAGATCAAGCAAAAAATTTTAGATTATTTGCTGAAACATTGGAAATTTTGAAAAAAGCATGGTCAGAGAAATTTTTTAATCATGATGGAGAATTTTATACTTACCCATCACCAAACTATGTTTGGCAGCATGACATGAGCCCGCCAAGTGAAGAATTTATGAATATGGAAGATAGCACTATGAAAAAAATTAGTGTTCTTCCAAAGCCTTATCAAAATCCACACCCTCCAATACATCAAGTTGTTGATGGTATAAGATCTATAGAGTGGGCTGCAGAAAATAATATAAATGTAATTATGTGGATACCTACAGTTAAAGCATTGAAAATAAGATTTGAAGCATACAAAAATAAAAGATCGGAAGTTACTAAGAAAAATGTTCCTTTAGGTGAAGGCGTTACTCTCGTTAGAGATATGTTTGTCGCTGATACTATGGAAGAGGCCAAAGAGAAAGCTGGGCAACATATGGTAAATTATATGAAATGGGTTTGTCATTGGAGAGGTCTTGGTAATCACATGGATCCTGGTGAAGAGCTTCCAGAAACAAAGGGTAAATTAGATCTTCTTAATTACGAGTTTTTACATAAGCGAAATATGTTATTTGGTACTCCTGAATATGTAACAGATAAGATTAAAGAACTTCAATCAGAGCTTAATCTTCAAAATCTTCAAGTTTGGTCTAACTTTCCTGGTGTTAAACATGAAGATTGTATGAAAAGTATTAAGCTATTCACTGAAAAGGTAATGCCTAACTTTAAAGATGATCTAGATACTGAAGTTAAAAAAGTATCGTGATCAAGACCAATAATACCTTGACCGGTGGTCAAGCGGCAGTGAAATCATTAAAAAAAGAAAAAGTTAAACACGTATTTGGTTTAATTGGTTCAGCTACAATGGAGATGTTTGATGCATTATATCATGAAAAGAAAATCAAGTTTATTGGTGTAAGAGACGAAAGAACTGGAACGCATATGGCAGATGGATATGCAAGAGCTTCTAATCAACCAGGTGTAATAATTGCCGGCCAAAACGGTCCAGGAGCAACTAATCTCGTTACAGGCATAGCACAAGCAAAAGCTGCATTTTCTCCTGTGGTATCTATTGCAGGTTTATATTCTACTAAAGATAAGATGGAGGACGCCTTTCAAGGACTTGATCAACAATCACTTTTTGATCCTATAACAAAAAAAACATGGACAGTAAAAAAGACAAGTCATATACCAACAGCTTTTAAAAATGCTTTTAACCTTGCAATGTCACCACGCAGAGGACCAGTTTGTATAAACCTTCCAAGAAATGTTCTTTCTGACACTTCAAAGTTTAAGATTAATGAAAATAAAAAATCTTATAAAGCTGAAAGTGACTTAAAAAGTAAAAAGAATTTAATTGATAGAACTATAAAACTTATTCTCAACTCAAAAAAAACAGTAATTGTTGCTGGAGGAGGAATAAAATATAATTCGAAATTTAAATCTGTAACAAAGCTTGCTGAATTTTTAAATATTCCAATTGTAACTGCAGCGGGACATGGAGATGCAATTCCCTCTAGTCATAAGTTAAATGCCGGACAAATGGGACCTAGAGGAAATATTGTTGCATCAAGATTAGTCAAAGAGGCAGAGCTAATTATTGCAATTGGTACTAGACTTGGTTTCAATTCCACTTTTTATTCGTATGACAATATAAATAAAAACGCAAAAATTGTACAAATTGAGTTGGAAAAAACAATGATAGGAAGATACTTTCCAATTAATGTAGGTATTCATGGCGATGCTGCACTTGTGACAGATCAAATTTTAGCTGAATTAAGAAAACAAAAGAAAATTTTCAATTACAAAGAATGGACAAATAGCTTTTTATTAGAGAGATCAAAATTTCTTAAAGATAGAGATAATATAAAGTCAAAAAATTTTCCAATCCAACCGAACGGTCTATTCAGAGAATTAAGAAAAGTACTACCAAAAAATACTGCAATAACACTTGATGCTGGAACACTTTGTCTTCAAGCAACAGATGCTTTAGAATATTACAATCCTCCTTCCCTTTTCACACCCCTTGATTTTGGTTTAGTAGGCTTCTCATTTGCATGTGGTTTGGGAATAAAGGTTGCAAAACCTAATAAAACAGTTGTTAGTTTAATGGGTGATGGTGGATTTGGAATGACTATTTCTGAATTAAGTACAGCTGTAGAGCATGGCATTAACACAATTACAATTGTAATGAATAATAAAAGTTGGGGGGCAGAAAAAGCTTATCAAAAAGATTTCTATGGTGAAAGATATTTAGGAGCTGATATTCAAAGTCCTCCTTTTGATGAAGTCGCGAAACTATACGGTGCTAAAGGAATTAAAGTTAAAAAATTGTCGGAAGTTAATGAGGCCGTAAAAAGTGCATTAAAAGTAAATAAACCAGTTGTTATAGATGTTGATGTAGATCCAAAAGCGTTATACAGTTTTAGAAGAGATAGCTTTACACATAGAATTAAAAAATGAAATTAGAATTACGTAAGTTTACTAAATTTGTAGATAAGACTTTTATTGAAGGTGGAAAAGAAGCTAAAGAACCAGTTTTGATGGTTTCTGTTGCTGCAGTTTTTAAAAATCCTTGGGATGGAAAAGGTTTTGTTGAGGACTTAAAACCAATTATTTTAGATCTAGCTCCTAAACTTGGAGATTTACTAGTTCCTGAACTTATAAAAGAAATAGGCTCACCTGATAAAATATTAGCATATGGGAAAGCAGGTGTGGTTGGACTGAATGGAGAAATAGAACATGCATCAGCATTTATTCATACATTAAGATTTGGAAATAAGTTCAGAGATGCTGTTGGAGGAACTTCTTATTTAAGTTTTACGAATACAAGAGCTCCGGCTGGATCAAAAATATCTATTCCAATGATGCACAAAACGGACTCTGGTTTAAGACCATATTATCTTACTCATGAGTTTACAATTCATGATGCTCCATTTAATGATGAAATTGTTATTGCAATTGGTGGAGCCTCGACAGGTAGAGCTCATGCAAGAACAGGCGATAGATACCAAGATATGAAGGAGATGGGCATTGATCCAAAATAATAATGATCAATGCAACAGACTCTAAAGGTACATTCTATAAACTAAATCAAAAAAAAGGAATTCCAATAGTATTTATTCATGGTGTGGGTCTTGATCATAATATATGGGATCCACAAATTAATGAATTTGATAATACAGTTTTAATTTATGATATCCTTGGACACGGAAGAACACCTTTAAATAAAGAAAAAATAAGTTTTGATGATTTTTCAGATCAAATTATTGATCTTATTGATGAATTAAAATTTAGTAAAATTCACCTTATTGGATTTTCAATAGGCTCTTTGATTGCAAGAAACTTCGCAACGAGATTTAGTAATAGATTGAAATCCCTAACATTGTTGTGCTCAATATTTAATAGATCTGATAACCAACAGAAGATAGTAAATGAAAGGTTTGAACAGACAAAGAAAGATAAAAAACTGACAAAAGACGCACTCAATAGATGGTTTAATAAGGATTTTATTGAGAAAAATCCTCTAATTTCAGATAAAATTTTCTCAATACTTAACAATAATAATATGGACAACTTTATTAAAGTTTACTCGTTGTTTGTAAACCATAAAGATAACGAAAAATTTGAAAATATTAATGTCAAAACACTTATGATAACTGGAGAAGGTGATGTAGGCTCAACTCCAGAAATGTCTGATAATCTGAGTAAAAAAATTAAAAACTCTAAAGTAAAAATAATACCTGTAGGCAAACATCTATGTAGTATTGAATGCTCATATGATGTAAATAAAGCAATTAAAGATCATATACAAAATGCCTGAATTAAAAAAATATAAAATGTTTATAGGAGGACAATGGGTTGACTCTGATACTAAAAAAACTTTTGAAACTTTAAATCCGGAAGATAATAAACCTTGGGCAGTTGTTCCTGAGGCAAGTGCTTCTGACGTAGATAAAGCAGTTCAAGCAGCTCAAAAAGCCTTTGAAGGAGATTGGCCTAAAATATTACCGCGTGAAAGAGCAAAGTTTCTAAGAGCTATTGGAAATAAGCTTAGAGATAACGCAGAATTACTTGGAAAAATTGAAACTATAGATACTGGAAAACTTTATAGAGAAACAAATAAACAAGCAAATTATATTGCTGAGTATTATGATTATTATGCAGGTATGGCAGACAAGGTCGAAGGCACAGTTCTGCCAATAGATAAACCAAATATTCAAGCCATAACTTCAAGAATACCTATTGGTGTTATCGCTGCGATTGTTCCATGGAATTCTCAAATGTTTTTAACAGCTACAAAACTTGCGCCTGCTTTAGCTATGGGAAACACGGTGGTTATTAAATCATCAGAACTTGCTCCAGCAGTAATGTTTGAATTTGCAAAACTTATTGAAGAAACTGGTATTCCTAAAGGAGTTGTTAATGTTATTACAGGATTTGGAGACCCATGTGGAAAGGCTTTAACTTCACATAATTTAGTTGAAAAAGTTGCTTTTACAGGAGGACCCGAAACTGCAAGACATATAATTAGAAATTCAGCAGAAAATTTATCAGAAGTAAGCTTAGAACTTGGAGGAAAAAGTCCTGTTGCAGTATTTGATGATGCTCATCAAGAAAATGCTATTAATGGAATTACTGCAGGAATATTTGGAGCTAGTGGACAGAGTTGTATTGCTGGTTCAAGGTTATATCTACAAAAAGGAATTTATGATGAGTTCCTTGACAAACTCACAAAAAGAGCTGAAAAAATAAAAATTGGCGCTCCCATGGATCCAGACACAGAAATGGGACCATTAAGTAATTATAAACAATTAGAAATTATTGAAAAAAACATAAAAAAAACCGCAGAACAAGGTGGAAAAATAAAGTGTGGTGGTGAAAGGCATCCATTTTCAAATGAGGGATACTACTTTCCTCCTACAATAATTGAATGTGATAATCATAATCTTCCAACTGCAGAAAACGAGCTTTTTGGACCAGTTTTATCAGTTATGAAATTTGATACGGAAAAAGAGGCAATAGAGAAAATGAACGATAATCAATATGGATTATCTTCTGGGGTCTATACAAGTGACTTCTCCAGAGGTCTAAGAGTTTCTAATGCAATAAGAGCAGGTATAACATTTGTAAATACTTATCGATTGATTTCTCCATCAGCACCTTTTGGTGGTATTAAAGATAGTGGATATGGAAAGGAAGCGGGAATGGACTCAATTAAAGATTATACTAGAGTTAAGACAACTTGGTATTACACATCTGATGAACCAACTTTAGATCCTTTCTCTATAAGATAATTTTTGTCTGCAAAACATACTTTACTTATTTTATTTGTTGTATTTTTATTAGGAAGTGCATATCCAACTGGCAAGCTTGGATTAAACGACACTATTCCACCAATTCTTTTTGGCTCATTAAGAATGGCTGTTGTTTTTATTTGTTTAATCCCATTTTTTAAAATTCAAATAATAGACAAAAAATATATTATTCCTTTAATTGGGTTTTCATTGTGTTTTGGTGTTGCGGTAAATATGTTTTTATATTTATCTATAAATGCATCAAGTATACTTGCGCCAATTACAATAGGGGCTCAACTTTCAATTCCTTTTGGAATTATATTAAGCTCAATATTTTTAGACGAAAAAATAAGTTATAAAAAATGGATATTAATTATGATATCTTTTTTTGGTATTGTCATACTCGCATTCGACCCAAAAGTAGTAGACGAAATAATAGGATCACTTCTTATTTGTTGTATGGCTTTTTTCTACGGACTATCCCAAGTATTTTCGAGATATTTAAAAGAATTAGATGTTAAATTTACAAACACTATAATGAGCTTCACAGGATTCATAATTTTAATAATATTGTCTGCAATATTTGAGGGAAATACATTTCAAACAATAAAAAATATAAGTTTAGGAAGTTGGTTCACAGTTTTATACGCTGGAGCAATTATTTCTTTGCTTGGACATTTAATGATGTTCTATCTTTATAAATTTTATCCTCTTGATATGGTATTGCCATTCTACGCTTTATTCCCTGTATTTGGTTTAATCCTTACTTTTTTTATTTTTGGTGAGATTCCATCTCTAGTAACAGTAATTGGAGGAGTAATTGTCATTACTTCAGTGTTTTTTGCTCAAAAAATGAGATAATTTTCTCATTGAAAATTAAAATCAATAGGATTTAATTTTGTTTATATAAATTGTTAACAATTAGAGGGAATATATGAAAAAACTAGTATTAGCTATGTTTGTATTTGTTTCTTGCTTTGCAACTAAAGCATATTCAGATGGACATGGCATTAAAATGGGAATTATTTTAGGATTTACAGGTCCTATTGAATCCCTAACTCCAGCAATGGCTGCATCAGCAGAGCTTGCATTTAAAGAAGCTTCAGATTCAGGTTCATTACTTGGAGGAAAGAAGATTTCTGTTGAGAGAGCAGATTCAACTTGTGTTGACTCAGCTGCTGCAACAGCTGCTGCAGAAGGTTTAATATCTGGCGGTGTAGTAGCAATTATGGGTGCTGATTGTTCTGGTGTAACTGGAGCTATTGCAACTAACGTTGCTGTTCCAAATGGTGTAGTTATGATTTCACCATCAGCTACTTCTCCAGGATTAACTGATCTTAATGATAATGGATATTTCTTTAGAACTGCTCCATCTGACGCAAGAGGTGGTCAAGTATTAGCAGATATTACTAAAGATAGAAAAGTTAAAAGTATTGCAGTTACACACACTAACAACGACTACGGTAAAGGTTTAGCAGATGTATATGTTGCAGCTGTTAAAGCTCATGGAATAAACGTAACAGTTGTTACAGCTCATGAAGAAGGTAAAGGAGACTACGGTGCTGAAGTTGCAACATTGGCAGCAGCAGGTGGCGATGCTTTAGCTGTGTTAGGTTACTTAGACCAAGCTGGTGGAAGTATCATTGATGGTTCATTAGACTCAGGTGCGTTTGACGTATTTGTTTTATCTGATGGAATGATCGGTGACTCTTTAACTGACAGATTCGGAAATGATCTAAACAAATCATTTGGATCTTTGCCAGGATCAATGGGTAAAGGTGCTACAATATTTAAAGGTGTAGCTGGTGGAGCAGGAATCGATTCATCTGGACCTTATACTTCAGAGTCTTATGATGCTGCAGCTTTGATAGTACTTGCAATGCAAGCTGGTGGAAAAGCTGATAGAGCTACTGTTCAAGCAAATGTAATGTCTGTTGCAAATGCTCCAGGAGAAAAAATTTATCCAGGAGAATTGAAAAAAGCATTAGATTTACTTGCTAGTGGTAAAGCAGTTAACTACGAAGGAGCATCTAGTGTTGAATTTACTGATGTTGGAGAAGCAGCAGGTGCCTTTATAGAAAAAGAAATTAAAGGCGGTAAGTTTAAAGACAAAAAACAAAGATAATATTTAATTATTTAACTCCAGCGGTGAAAATCGCTGGAGTTTTTTTTATCCTAAAATATTGATTAATACGTAAATACTAAGAGCAGACATAAATAAAATTATTAAGATATTTATAATTCTCCAAACTTTATTGCTTTTCAAGTAATTAGATAAAAACTTAGATAAAAATCCTAATGTAAAAAAAAATATTATTGAGGAAAAAGTTGCACCAAATCCAAATGATAATTTTTGATTAATTAAAAAACTTTTCGAAAAGTTTCCTAAAAAAAATACAGTGTCAGAATAAACATGGGCGTTTAAATAAGTAAAACCTAGAGTTTTAATTATTATTGAGCCTAGATTTGCTGTTTGATTTTTTTGATTTATTTCAAAATTAGTATTTATACTTTTTATTTTTTTCCATACAAAATGTATTAAAAATAAAAGCAAAAGAATATTTAAAATTAGCTCAGCAAAAGGTGAAAAAAAACTTTCAAAATAGTGAAATAGGAATATTCCTAAAAAAATAAGAAGGAAATCTGAAAATGCACAAATTGCACACACAATAAAAACGAATTGTTTTTTTAAACCTTGCTCAATTACAAATATATTTTGAGCACCAATAGCTAATATTAAACTCAGTCCTGTAAAGAACCCTAAAATAAAAAAACTCATTATAAATTATTGTTTTATAATTTTTTCTGGAATTATTCCTTGAGGTCTAAATCTCATTATCAAAAGAAGCCCAATACCAACAAGCAAAAATCTAAAATATGGAGCACTATTTATTAAATGAACTTTGATTTCATTTGTTTCAGGTAAATGAGCTGTAAATAAATTTATAAAGAACAAAGCAATTGGTGCTGCTTCTACCCATAAAAACCATACAACAAATCCTCCTAGAATTGCTCCAAAGTTATTTCCTGTACCACCAACAATAACCATGACCCAAATTACAAAAGTATATCTCATTGGTCTGTAGCTTCCTGGGGTAAACAGGCCATCATTAGTTACCATCATAGCTCCAGCAATACCAACTATTGCTGATCCTAGAATAAATATAAATAAATGTTGTTTAACTACATTCTTACCCATTGCACTTGCAGCTTCTTCATTATCTCTTATTGCTCTCATCATTCTACCCCAAGGTGAGTAAAGAGCCTTTTGTGTAATTATTAATAAAATTATAACTACAACTAAAAACATGCCTGCAAAACAAAGTTTTACATAAACAGATGATGCATCAATCACTAACTGATTTAAAATATCTTGTCTTTCCGACAATGAATTTGCTAGATCTAATTTTGCTGAGTGAAATTTTTCTACTAAATTTATAAACCAAGGAGAAGTTTGTAGGTCAATTTCATAAGGGGCTGGTCTTTTTAATCCAATAACGTTTTTTACACCTCTTGCCAACCAATCTTCATGTTTAATAATGGAAACAACAATTTCAGCTATTAATAATGTGGCAATTGCTAAATAATCTGCTCTTAATCCTAAAGCAACTTTCCCTACAATAAATGCTAATCCAGCAGCAAAAAGACCTCCAACTATCCATGAGAATAAAACTGGTAATCCAAGTCCTCCAAGAAACCCTGTCTTCGCAGGATCAACAGCTTCTATTTGTTCAATTGCAGGTCCAGCAATTATTTTTATTAGGATTAATCCAACTATAATTATTCCAGCTATAAAATAATTTCTTTTTTTAGATTTTTGAATATTTTTTAAAATATACCTTGTAGAAAAAATCATTATTATAATTATTCCTAGGCAAGTCATCATATTTACTCCGCCCACACTCCAGGCTTCTGGAACAGGTGCTACAGATACTAATACTACTGCTAAACCTCCTAATGCCGTATAACCCATGATTCCAAAATTTATTAAACCAGCATAACCCCATTGAATATTTGCTCCCAAGGTCATTACTGCAGAAATCATACAATAATTAAAAATTGTTAGTGCAATAGACCAGGATTGAAAGATTCCAACTAAAATTATTAAAAGCATCATTATCGAATATGCTACAATTATATTTAAATAATTTCTCATATACGTTTTCCTTCAAATATGCCTGACGGCCTAAATATTAAAACAATTACTAATATCGAAAATGAAATAGCAAATTTGTAATCGGTTGATAATAATTGCATCAATGAATTTGGTTCTAGTGACTCTGGCAAAATATAAACTAAAAATCTTTTATATGCATAAGTCAAAAATATTTCAGCAAATGCTATAACATAACCTCCAAAGAACGCTCCATATGGATTTCCAATTCCACCAACTATCGCAGCAGCAAAAATCGGTAGCATATTATTAAAATACACAAACGGTCTATAACTTTTATCTAAACCATAAAGTATCCCACCAATTGTTGCTAATATTCCAGCAATGATCCAAGTAATTAGAACTACTTTTTTTGGATCTATTCCAGAAAGAAGTGCTAAATCTTCATTATCTGAGTAGGCCCTCATACTAGTTCCAGTCTTAGTTTTATTTAAAAACCAAAACATAATAGCAACAACAATAATAGTAACTACAATTGTTATCATTTGCGTAGATTTAATTGTCAAACCTTCTGCAAGACCTGTCATTTCTTTAAATTCAGTTGCTTTTAAAATGAATTTTTCACCATCTAAAAACCTTCGATCAGTTGGTCCAATTATAATCCTTATGACTGCTTGGGTCACAAACATTACCCCAACACTAACCATAGCAAGCTGTACAGGTGGACTTTTTTTAATTCTGTAATATTTAAAAACTGTTTGATCAATTAAAAGCATGTATAAAATCATCATAAAAATTGCAAAAGGAATAGTGAGCAGAGCAGTGGGAAGAAAACCAAAGCTAATTCCGATTGATTGAAAGTAATAAGTCAAAAGTACAGCAAACATTGTACCAAACGACATCATGTCTCCAGTTGCAAAGTTAGCAAATCTTAAAATACCGTATATTAAAGTTACAAAAATTGCTCCAAGAGCTAACTGAGAGCCATAAGTTAAGGCTGGAATAATTGTATAATTCAATAAAACTATTACTGCATTAATTAAATCCATACTAAGCTCCTAAGAAAGATCTCCTAACTTCTGGATCATTTAATAATTCCTTACCAGACCCCTCAAACTTATTTTCACCAGTAACAAGCACATATCCTCGATCAGAAATGCTTAAAGCCTGTTTTGCATTTTGCTCGACCATGATGATTGCTACTTTTGTATTTTTAACTCTAATAATGTGTTCAAATAATTCATCCATAACTATTGGGGAAACACCTGCTGTAGGCTCATCTAACATAAGAACAGATGGTTTTATCATTAGAGCACGTCCCAAAGCTACTTGTTGTCTTTGCCCTCCTGATAATTGTCCTACAACTTGATCTTTTTTTTCTCTTAAAATTGGAAATAGATCATATATTTCTTCGATAACATTATTTACATTATCTGTTCTTAAAAAAGCACCAACTTCTAAATTTTCTTTTACAGTAAGTTCTGCAAAAACATTTCTAGTTTGTGGTACAAATGATATTCCCTTTTTTACTCTTTCTTGAGGAGATAGTTTAGAAATATCTTCTCCATCAATTGAAATATTACCTGATTTTAGATTTAACAATCCTAGCATTGCTTTCATTGCTGTAGATTTTCCAGCTCCATTTGGTCCAAGAATAGCAACTATCTCTCCTCTATTAACATTGATGGTGCATGAACTAATAATATCAGGACCATCGCCGTATCCTCCTGTCATTTTATTTCCCTCAAAAAATGCCATTTACTTCTTTCTACCTAAATAACTATCTATAACTTTTTCGTTTTTCTTAACTTCATCTGAAGTTCCCTCAAAAAGAACAGATCCTTCTGACATTACAATAACTGGATCACACATTCTGCTTATAAAATCCATATCATGCTCAATCATACAAAAAGTATAGTTTTTTTCTTTATTAAGTCTTAAGATTGCTGTTCCTAATTCTTTTAATAATGTTCTATTAACCCCTGCCCCTACCTCATCCAATAATACAAGTTTTGCATCAACCATCATTGTTCTTCCAAGTTCTAGCAACTTTTTTTGCCCTCCAGATAAATTACCAGCACGTTCATTGGCAAGATGTTTAAGATTTAAAAATTCAGTTACTTCATACGCTTTTGCTCTAATTAAATCTTCTTCTTTTTTAATTAAATTTGGTTTTAAAAGAGCATTTATTAAAATTTCTCCTGTTTGATTGCCTGGTACCATCATTAAATTTTCAAGAACGGTCATGTTCGAAAATTCGTGAGCTATTTGAAAAGTTCTTAGTAAACCTTTTGAGAAAAGTTCATGAGAGGGAACATTTGTTATATCTTCTTTATTAAATAATACTTTTCCGTCAGATGATTTGAGATTGCCTGCTATAAGATTAAATAAAGTAGTTTTGCCTGATCCATTTGGACCAATTATTCCTGTAATTGAACCCTCTTTTATTTTTAATGAGCAATTTGATACAGCTGCCAAACCACCAAAATATTTTGATAAGTTGTCAATTTGCAGAATGTTTGATGATTGCTGCATGTAAAATTATACTTTATTTAATCTTTTAAGAATACTATTTAGGGTTTTGTTAGTGGCTTTATAGAAACCAGCTTTTTTTAATTCATTTACACCTTGCTCATTTAATCCTTTTGGTGTTTGGGAGTCTTTGACAAGTATTTTTAAATCTCTATTTGAATTAACTACAGCATCTTCTGAAAGTGCTAAAAAAAGAGATGTTATATATCTCTGAGATTGGTCTTTATGAATTCCTCTTTTATTTAACCATTCAGACATTGTTCTTAATAATTCATAAAAAGGTGCCATCATTCCAGATGTTGACCAAAAATTTTTAGATAATTTTTCGTTTTTAATTTCAACAACTGTTCCAAGATGTTTAAAAAAGTTTTTAACTTTCCTGTTTGGTGGAAAAATAGGAATTGGTCCTTTTTTAAAAGAAATAGGTGGTAAAGGAATTACTCTCGAAATATTTGCTTTTACTTTGACTGCCTTCTTAATGTTTTGAAGATTCATTGTTGATATGAAACTTACAATTACCTGACTTTTTTTAAATTTTAGCTTTTGTATAATTTGATTAGCCACAGTAGGTGTTACAGCTAGAAAAATCCAGTTACAATCATTAACAATATCTTGATTATTTTTTGCAATATAAATTTTTTTAAAACTTTTTTTAAGTTGTTTTGAAATTTTTTTATTTCTTTCAGATAATATAATTTTGGTATATTTAATTTTAGACTTGCATATACCCGTCACCACTGCTGATGTAATTTTACCGGTTCCTATAAATCCAAGTTTCATGAGTGTATTTTCTACACTTAATTGTTAAAAAAGGAACCTCTTATTCTTAGTAATTCTCTTGATAAATTTTTATTTTCTTTAAAAGGTTTTCGACCATGAAGCCAAAAATAATTATTCGCCACAACAGCACTTCCAACTGGCAAAGATGTTATTATCTTATTTTTACTACCCTCAAGAGCATCAGATAGTCTTTGTAAAAACAATCCTTGATCCATATTTTTTGGTTCAGGAAATTGATCGATGTAAGAAATAATGGGTTTTCCATCACTATCTTTAGAAAACACAGGGTGTTCAACTTTATAATCAATATTTTTACTTTTTGGAGATCCCCAAATAAATTTTTGCTGTCCAATTTTATCATCTGATAGATCAGACAAATGTTCCCAATCATCAAGATGTAGTAAGGCGGTCTCTCCACCAATCACATTCTCCTCCTCAAGCTTTGACATTAATATCCAATCAGTTATTTCTCGTACATATGTTCCATCAGTATGTAAGTCCATATTTATATATGCCTTACGAAGATATGAGTCACTATTATCTTCATGTTTAACGTGAAATCTTGCATAGTATTTTCCAGCCATTGAGTCGTGATTTGGATTTCCAATTAAGTGAGTTATTGCAGTTGATAGTTTAACTAAAAATGTTTGATCTATTTTAGAAGACTTATTTTTTGGACCAATTATAAAACAACCAGTATCTCTATCTTTAATAATTTCGTTTAAAAAATTACTTAATTTATTAGATGCAGTTTCATCTAAACTTTTTGCAATAGTGAACCTTGTAAATGGTTTATATTCTAATGCTGTAATATTAAATTTTTTAAATGGAAACACTAATCGATCAATAATTTGATCCTCAATTTTTATATTTATTATTCTCTTAGATTTTTCATGAAAGGAAATTTCAAATCCATCTAATTTAAGAAGATTCTTCACGAATTTATTTATTACAAATACCTATAGACTCTGGTCCACAAATTTCTCCCATTGTCCAAGTAGCTCCAATTAAATTCGCACCATCGAAATTTGCATTTAAAATATTTGATGACGTAAAGTTTGCCTCCATTAGATTGGAATTCTGAAAATTTGCATCTATGAGGGTAGAACCTGTAAAATCAACTCTTGTTAAGTTAGCACTTGTAAAATTTGATTGCTCAAAATTTCCACCACCTAAATTTGACTCATATAAATTAGCTCTTATAAAAGATGACTCTGAAAAAGTTCCAAATGTTAAATCTGAATTCATCATTATACTTTTATCAAAATTTACTTGGATAAAACTAGCAAATGAGAGATTAGAGTTAGGAAGAAAGGTTCCTTGTAAATCCTGACCATCTGAAAATTTACATTTAGAATAGTCTACTCCATCAGCTATTGGATCATCACATCCAGCTTTTGAATTACTAGAAAGTATTAGAAAAAATAGAATAAATAAAAGTTTTTTCATACAGCAAAACTATTTAATGTTGCCAAAATTATAGCAGATAATATGGTCGGATAAACTAAATTTCTTTTAGTGACATAAAAAATTAATATTGATAATAAAATGACAATTATCCTTAAAATATAATGTACATCTGAAAGATCTCCAGATGGGAAAATTAACATTCTTGAGATTAAAGCTGCAAGAGTTGAATATGCTACACAATTAAACCATTTATAAATTTTAGATGTCTCTCCTATCTTTTCTGAAGTTAAAGCACCAAGAAATCTTGAAATATAAGTTGCAAGAGAAGTTACTAAAATTGCTAAAACAATATTAGCTGTCATAAACCTCTCCTATAAAGTAAGCAATTGAACCAGCTACCAACCCACCAAGTAAAACACTCCATTCTGTTGAAAAAAAATAAAAAATTGGACCTAAAAAAGCACCCAGAATAATTGCAGAGGAAAGTTGTATAGTTTTCATAACTCCTATCATTGCACACATAAAATAAATTGGATTTACTATAGCAAGTCCAATTATCATATCTTTGCTTAAAAAGTCGGCAGCATAAAATCCTAATACTGTTGAAAAAATAGCAATTAGCCAAGTAGCTGTTCCTATACCAATCCAAAAATCTATTCTATATTTCCTATCAATTTCCTCATAATTACTTTTTAAAATCAACCACGACGAAACAGCTACAAAGTGACAAGATATATAATATTTCCATCTAGGTTGACTATCATGTTTAAGTAATGGCATAATTGAAACTGTCATTGGAAATAGTCTAGAATTTACCAACCATACTGCTAAAAAAATATTTACAAGCGAAGCGCCAATAAGCATTGACTCTGCCATAACTAATGATCCTGGAAGGGCGTAGGTTAAAAATGTTGAAAAAATACTTTCTTGTATATTAAACCCTAAATTTTTTAATAAGGCACCTATAGCAATGAAACTAGCTCCTAACGCGATTGCTGGACTATCAAATTTTTTTGAGCAGGCTATTCCTTTGATAAAATATTTTAGGTTTATCATTAACCGCCTAAAAATAGACGGCCGACATCTGGATTATTTAAAAGATCATCACCTTTACCTGCAATAGCTGTTTCTCCTGAAACTAAAACATAGCCAATATCAGCAAACTCTAAACCTTTTTTTGCATTCTGCTCAACTAATATAATTGTTTTTTTTTCATTTTTTTGAAGATCGTCTAAAATCTCAAAAACCATTTGAATATATCTAGGCTCAAGCCCAATTGATGGTTCATCAACAAGTAAAATAGAAGGTTTCATTACTAGGGCTCTAGAAATTTCTAAAAGTCTTCTTTCTCCACCCGATAATACTTTTGCAGGTTGATTTCTTCTGTTTCTTAATCTTTCATATTTTTGAAGAACTCTCTCTGCTTCTTCAAAAGACTCTTCTGTTTTATCTTTAATGTATCCGCCCATTAGAAGATTTTCTTCTACAGTCATATCTGGAAAAACCGAATTATCCTGTAGAATATATGCTATCCCCTCAGATTTAAGTTTTTCTGCAGGACTAAGGTTGGTTATTTCTTTTCCATCAATTTCTATTTTTCCAGAAAAAATATTTGTAAAACCATATATTGAATGAAGTATAGTTGATTTTCCTGCGCCATTTGGACCAATCAAACAGAGAGATTGTGCTTTACTTACAAATAAATCAAAATTGTGTAGTATTTCCATCTTACCATAACCGGCTGATAAATCTTTGATAGTTAGGTGAACATTTTCAGATGATAGTTTTTTTAAATCCTCTGCTACAGGAGCTTTACCAAGAACTTCGTATTGATTTGCCATTATTGAGCTCCTAAATAAGCGTCAATCACACGCTTATCATTTTTAATTTCGTCAGGTGTTCCATTTGCAAGCATTTTTCCATGCGCAAGACAAAAAATACTTTCAGCTAATTGCATTATTACTCTCATATTATGTTCAATAACAAGTAGAGTAATTCCAAAATCTTGATTTACTTTTATCAATCTATCAATAATTCCATTTATTAATGTAGGGTTGATACCTGCAGTTGGCTCGTCCAGTAATAACATCTCAGGCTCATTCATTAATGCCATTGCTAATTCTAATAACTTCTGCTGACCGAATGATAAATCTCCCGCTCTTAGTTTTCTTTTTTGATATAATCCAACAAAATTTAATAAATTTTCAGCTTTTTCTGTAAGATTTTGTGGTATCTGGGAAAATATAGAAACTAAACTTTCATCGCTCGCTTTGTGACTTATAAGCATATTATCTACGCAATTCAATTTTCCATAAATTCTTGTTTGCTGGAAAGTTCTAAGCAAACCAAGTTTAGCTATTACTGGAACTGGTAATTCAGATACTTCTTTACCATTAAATTTAATTGATCCTTGGTCAATAGGATAGGTTCCAACTATAGAATTAAACAATGTAGTTTTTCCAGATCCATTTGGCCCTATTAAACCTACGATTTTTCCCTTTTCAACTGACATAGATATATCAACATTGGCTTTAACCCCACCAAATGACTTACTGACATTGCTTACCTCTAAAATACTCATTTAAGTGTAACCTGTGCTTTCCGATCTGCTTCATCCACAACTTCACCAAATCTCTCTGGATACTTTTCTCTCAACCAACCCATAATCCCCTCTGGGAAATAGATAACAATTACAACAATCAAAACTCCAAGAGCAACATACTGCCAACCTAAGAAGAAAGTCCAAAAACCTTCTTTAAATATATGAAATAAAGTTGCACCAATTACTGGGCCCCACAAGGTTCCTTTTCCTCCAAGTATAGCCATCAAGACCATGAATACTCCCATTTCTCTTCCATCAAATGCAACATCAGTTGAGTCTATATATCCAACTAATCCACCCATAATACCTCCAGCCAATCCACAGAAAAATGCAGAGATCATCCAACCAATAATTTTATATTTCATTGTTTGAATACCCATTGCTTCTGCTTTATCCTCATTATCTCTAATTGCATTAAGAACAAGTTTAAATCTTGTTGAATAAATTGCTTTAACTGCAAGAAAGGTGAATACCAAAACTATAAAACTACAAAAGTAGAAAAATTCACCTCTTGCTTCTAACCTATCGACATTAGGAAATGGAGGTGTTGTAAAACCTTGTCCTGCTCCAATGATTTCTATTCCACCAGAAATTTCTCCGGCTGCAACCCCTAAACCTAATGTGCAAATTGCAAAGTAATGTCCTCTTAAACCTAAAATTGAATAACCAATTAAACCTGCAATAATTGCTGGAACTACTGCTGCAACTGCCAAACCAACTGCAAACCCTTGAAAAAATTGAGCAGGGGTATGAACAAAAGTTTTTTCTCCACCACCTTCAGTCCACTCTCCTAAAGGAAAAAACATTCCTACTTGAACTGAGGCACATAAATACATTCCCAGTCCATAAAATAAAATATTTCCAAAAGTATTATAACCCATTTCACCACCTTGGACGTTCCAAGTGATAGCTAGAATTATTAATATACAAAGGATTGATAATTGAACTTTAAATGCTGGAAAAATAAAAGGTGCGGCAATACCAAATATTAAAATAGCACCATACAAAATAATATTTTTGTTCATTATTTTAGATATTCTCTTTTTCTTGAAAGTTTAAATCTTCTATAAACAAGTATTAAAACCAATAATAAAAATACTGATCCAATTCTAAATTCTGTTCCTAAAATATAATCTGCAAACTCCTCAAATACACCCAGTCCCATACCTGACATTGCAACACCAGGTAAATTTCCAAGTCCAGCAACAATTACAATCATAAAAGATCTAATTGTGTAAGGTAAGCCCATATAAGGGTGTATAGTAAATGTAATAGAAATAAGTGCTCCAGCTACTCCACAAAGAGCAGCATTTATTCCAAAAGTTGCTGCATAAACTTTTTCAGTATCTACACCTAATATTTTTGCGGCTCTAGCATTTTGAGCTGTAGCTCTAATAGCCCTTCCAAGCTTTGATTTTTTCATATAAATCACAAGTCCGATAGCAAAAACAATACTTATAAATGCTGAAAAAATCTTTGAATTTGGCAATGTAACTGAATTATCAAACAACATCGTTGTTCCATATCCAGAGTTTGCAAGAACTACATCTGCACCAAATGCAAAATTCATTAATTGCATAAATAAAATGCTTATTCCAAACGTTGCTAAAATCGAAATGAATAAGTCTCTATCAACAACTTTGTTAATAACTAATTTGTAAATAATAACTCCAACAAAATACATTATTATTGGTGAAACTATTACTCCCCACGCTGGATGAATTCCATACAGATACATAAAGTATGCAATGTATCCTCCTAATATAACTAAATCACCTTGAGCAATGTTAATAATATTCATAACTCCCCACTGGAGAGCCATTCCGTAGGCGATTAAAGCAAATAAAACTCCAAGTAACAAACCATCTAGCACAGCTTGTAAAGTTAACATCGGAACTTGGAAAATTAAAAAATCCATAATTTCTAAATGCTATATAAAAAAAAGCCCCCTATTACTAGGGGGCTAACATTATTTTTAATTATCTTTCAGACCACTTAGGAATTGGGTGAATTAATTCTGCTGAAGCCCATTTTAATGGAGCTACAACTTTATTTTCACATTTTCCTGCATCGTCACACATAACTTGGAACAATACCATTGGTTTGTCAACATTTTGACCACCTTCTGCAAATTTGATATTCCCATAGAATGTTTGCATATTAGTATCAGCAAGTGCATCTCTTACTTTCTTTTGATCAAAAGAATTTGCTCTTTCAAATGCATCTTTAAAAACTAACAAAGCAGCTGAAGACTCTGCTGATTGATATGGCGGATCATAACCAAATAATTTTTCAAAGTCTGCAGCGTATGTCATGCCATCTTTGAAGAAATCATCTTTATAAGTTAATGTTTTATGCCATTGAGATGCACATAAAGCGTACTGTGAGTTCTTACCATGTTGCTTAGATAATTTAGCAGCATCACAGTGTGTCATTGCTAACATTGGAACGTCAACTTTCATTTCAGCAATTTGTCTAATAGCCGTTAATGCACCTTTTGTGTGTCCAGATACAACTAAAACATCTGGTTTAACAGCTTTAACTTTAGCTAAAGTTGCAGCCATGTCGTTTAGCTCTTTTGGAAGTTTATCATCGATTATAATTTTAGATCCAGTTCTCTCTGCAGCATCTAAAATACCTAATCTAACGTCTTGTGAGAATGCATCTTGCTCAAAAGCTTGTGCTATTCTTACACCTTTTCCACCGTTTAACTCCACAGCTGTTTCAATCGCAACATCTAAATATAAGTTCGCTGGGGCAAGCACTGCGAATAAATATTTATAACCTTTTGTAAACAAAGATCTTGATGCACCATTAGCTTCAACCATTGGAACACCATATTTCTCTGTTACAGGTGCAATCGCTTTAGTTAATCCTGAACTGTAAGGTCCAAGCATAAACTCAACACCATCTTGTGAAATTAATCTTTCTGCAAGTTGCGCTGCTCTTTTAGGATTTGACTCATCATCATAATAGATAATATCAAACTTATAAGTTTTTCCTCCAACTTTAATACCACCCATGTCGTTAATTCTGTCAACGGCCATATTGTAACCATTTTGAGTATGAACTCCATTAGATGAATATTTTCCAGTTAAAGAAATTGCAGCACCTAAAATAATTTTATCTCCAACAACTTTTGCTAAAGAAACAACTGAAGTTGAAAATAAAATTGCTATTGCAGAAACAAATGTAATTATAATGTTTTTAATTTTCATTTATCTCCTCTTTATTATTAATTAATTAATTTAAACCTTATTAAACTAAGAAATTAATTTTTTTGCAAGTAACAGTAGTATCGCATTAAAGACTAATATTGTTGCATAAATGCAATTATTGCTGCAATTACAATTAAAACGCACGCAGAAATTGTGTTTATAATCTTTGCATTAGCTTTAACCCAGGTAATCATTTTATTTGCTAGAATGGCGTAACCGATTAAAGATAAAAAATCTAAAATTACATATGTAGTTATTAAAATAATAAATTGAGCAACATAATTAGAGTTGAAATCAATAAATTGTGGAAAAATAAAAGGAAAAAACATCCAAGCTTTAGGGCTTGTTCCAGCAACTAAAAAACCATCTTTATAAAAAGACAAAAAAGTTTTTTCTGATTTTTTATTAGAGTTTATACTTTTTGGTCGAGATTTATAAATATCATAAGCAAGATATAAAATATAAATTATTCCTATCCACTTAATTGTATTAAGCAACTTAGGGTTATCAGAAATAAATGAGCCAATAACAAATATAACAAGAGTTGCTTGAATAATATTTGCAGTAACATCTCCTAATGCCGTCCATACACATTTCTTTACTCCATAATTCATTGAATATGAAATGATTACAATCCTTGGTGTTCCAGGAGTAATAAACATAAAGAGAATAATTTGTAGAAAAAGGAAATAATTTAATGGGAGCATTTTAGGATAGTCCTAAAAAACCGGGAGCTAAAGATGGCTAGATAGGACTATCTAAAAGTGATAATATCATAGGCATTAAAATTTGCATTAAAATTTATTTAAAGTTTTGCTGAAAAATCTATGAAAAAAAGTCACAGGCCTACAACCAAAGTCAAAAATCCTGAGCCAAAACCAGGAAGTCCAGACTGGGTTATCTGGGCAGCTTGGGCTGACAGAATAACATTTGAGGAGATAGAAAAAAAAACAGGCAAAACTGAATCTGATGTAATTAAGATAATGAGAAGAAGTCTTAAACCTTCATCTTTTAGGTTATGGAGAAAAAGAGTAAATTCACAAAGTATTAAACATAGAAAAAAATTTGAATATTCAAGAAAACAAATAAGAGTAAAAATTAAGAAAAATGAAATTCTTAACTGGTAAATTATAAAAATATAATTATATCTTTAGTATGAAAAATATTATCATGTATTCAGGCCCGATGTGTGCTTTTTGTGATGCAGCAAAAAGGTTGCTGAATAGAAATAATCTTGAATACAAAGTTATTGATGTATCTACAGGTCCAGAGCTTAGAGATGAAATGATACAAAAAGCTAATGGAAGAAGAACAATACCTCAAATTTTTTTTAATGATGAACATATTGGTGGTTACCAAGAGTTAAGAGATCTTGAAAAAAATGGTCAACTAGAGGCATCTTTAAAGTAAATTAATTCCAATCAACTAAACCTAATTGTTTTTTTGCAAGAGTACTTAGATCTTTTTCTGTCACCCTTCCTTTATAATTAACCTCAAAGTCTTCTGGTGCAAAATCTGGTGGACTTTTTCCTTCTAAAAACTTTTTTGATTGCTTGTTAATATAATCTAAATTTTTTTTACAATATGGGGTTGAGCCAACATAAATAACATTAGAAAAATTTTTTCCTAAATGCTTGTCTTCTACTGCATGGATAACATCTGGATGCCACCAAATTGTATCACCAGGGTACATTTTAGGTATTGATATTAATCCTTCTAAAAGTAAGCTATGATATTTTTCATTAACTGATAGTGCTTTTCCAACTTTCGATCCGCATAACTCATTATCTGGAACATCATCTAACAGAGTTCTGGTCAAAACATAAGCCATAGCTTTTGAAATAGGAATTAATTGTAATGTTCCATCTTTAGGGCCCTGTTCAGTTAAGGCTGTCCAACCTTGAAAAGTTCTAAAAACATGAGCAACTGCTGGAGACTCAAATTCAATTGTTCTATCTCTATATTTTGCATCAAATGGATTAAAATTTTTAAATCTATCTGAAAATATATCATTATAAATTTTTTGATAAGAAGGATCGATCCATCTTTCAACTGACCCTGCATCGCAATGTGGTGACAAACCCAAACTATTGTCGCCTGGTTCTCTTCTTCGGATCCTGTCAGCGTATGAAAGTTCTCGATTTGGATCAAATACCTCATATTCCTCATTTTTAAAAACCCATAGATTATTTAAAAATTTTTTAATTTTAGCCATTTTGTGGGAGTGCCTGATTTTAATTTGAGCTTTTGACCAATACAATCCATAAATTTGAGGCTTACCAGATTTTAAATCACTAAAGTAATTATCTAGACCCTCTTTCTTTTTTTGATCATTGTAATATCCATTATGTTCAATATATTTTTCTAGATCATTGTTAAGTTTACCTATTTTTTTTTGATCAAATACATCTCTAATAATAATACATCCTCTTTTTTTTATTTGATCATTTATTCTTAAATCAGGTGATAAAAGTTCTTTATACTTTATTTCAGGAATAATATTTTTAGATAATTTCTTTAACCTCTTTATTTTATAAATCTCTTTTTTTATATAATTTTCAATATTTTTAAAATTTTGCTTAAAATCTTTAGATAATTTTCTTAGCTTTTTTTTTGCTGGAATAATTTTATGATCAACTTTTCTATACATAAATATAGTCTAAATTAAATTATGAAGATTATGAAGTTTTATTGAATAGTTATTGTAACTACTGGTTCCTGTGGGTCAAACATACAAAAATTGGAACCAACATCTGTTGCTTTGATTGCTGCTGAAGTACCAAAACTAATATCTATAATTGGAGAAGTTAAAGACACAGTGTAAGGCGATGTAAGAGTATAGACCATTACATGATCGTCCGAGGTGCTCCCATCTGCATGCTGAGTTTGGTAAGTAGACGATCCACTACCTTGAGCATAAGTGATTGTATTTGCATCACCCACTCCAGTACAAGCAGCATTTCCACAAACTTTCATTTGATCATTTTTTAAATATAATTCTGCTTCTGCAGCAGTGCCCCCGTCAGCAAGAATTGGTGTTGTGTCATATTTTTCATTATCACTTAAAGCTCCTGCAGGATAAGCAGAGCCAGAGAGTGCTGCAGTTGTCGTGCAATTATCTGTAACACCTGAAACTTCTAAATCAGCTTGAATGGTAAATTTTCTATCTATAGTAACTCTCATATGAGTATAAGTTTCTCCTAAAGGTAAAAGTGCTGGATCTCCATATGAAGCAGCTGCAGCACCTGCATTTACGGATGCAATATCCACAACTTTTTCGGTATTTCCTATTACGACTGCACCAACACAACTTGAAACACTTGTGCTCGCTGTACATAATTCTACTTTTTTCATTGTTACTTTGTATACACTTGCAAGGCCAGTTGTGCTTGCAGCATGCAAAGTTGAAAATGAAAAGAACATTATGATTTTTACAAAAATTAATATTCTAAAAGTCGTTTTCATTAATCAGCTCTCGATATTGTTGATTTACCGTTAAATTCTACAAAAATTTTATTATTACGTTTTACTTTTGTTAACAATTGACCAGACATGTCTTTTTGATCTCTCCATGTATTTTCACTTATGAAACCATCTTGTAAAGAATTTTTATTTCTTGGAGGATGAACAAACATTATTTTTGCATACCACTCATCTTCTAATCCCTTTTTGTCTTTATCATCATATGCAATTTCTAGATTTAATGTTGGACTTAATAATAATTCTGATCCAATTTTTGTGCCTTTTACATCGTCTCTAGAAACACCTTCCCATTCATAAGTATTAATAAATACATCTGCCCAATGTAGATAAGGAATTTGTGATGCTAAACCTAATTCATATCCATCTAAAACTTTTTCATCTGACGCATCATCTAGTCCAAAATAATAATTGTACATAAATTCTAAAACTGCACTTCTTGCTTCTATACCAAAACTAGATCTTAAGTTTCCAGCATCATCATAATCGAGAAAAACATTGAAACCAGTCATTAGCGTATTTTCCTGGCTTAATGATCTTTTGCCTAAGCCAATATTTGCTACGATTCTTTCATCATTATCTTTTTCTGTATTAAATAAAGATAACTGAGAAAAAAAATTTCCATTTTCAGTTTTTTCAATCTCTCTTACTGCAAGAATACTATAATCGGGTTTATTATTTTCTCTTAAATCAATACTAACCTCTGTATCACCCTCACCAGGGATTAAATTAGATATATATTGTGAAATATTATTGGATATATCTGCGCTCAAATTACTTGTAAATAAAACGAGAAATGAGACCAAAAGTATTTTTTTCATAACTTGTATTTATATAAAAACCTATATTGGACAAGAAAATTTAACAAGATAATTTTAAGTTTGTATTATTTGTTTGGTTTAAAAACCAAGCAAACACCATTATTGCAGTATCTTTTTCCAGTTGGTTGTGGGCCATCATCAAATATATGGCCGTGATGTCCTCCACAATTCTTGCAATGGTACTCCGTTCTGGCATAACCGATATGATAGTCTGTTGTAGTTTCAAATGCATCAGGTAGAGACTCATAAAATGATGGCCAGCCAGAGCCACTTTCATACTTTGTGTTAGACTCAAACAATTTCACTCCACAGTTTGCACAATGATAACTACCCTCTCTCTTTTCAAAATTAAGTTCGCTTGAACCTGGAGGTTCTGTAGCTTCTTCAAATAATACTTTATTTTGTTGATGAGTTAAATTTGGATTATTTTTTGTCATTTAAATATTTAGCACAATTTTTATGTAAACTTGCATGTAATTCAATAAGTTTTTTAAAGTCTTTGTTGTAACCACCACCTAAAACTCCACAAATAGGAACTCTTCTTTTAAAAAAGTTTCCAATAACCATCTCGTCTCTTTTATTAATTCCTTTGTCAGTAATACACAACTTACCTAATCTATCATCTAAGTGAATGTCAACACCTGCGATATAAAATACGAAATCAAAATTAAAATCGTTAAGAAAAATTAAATTTTTTTTTAAAATATCTAAATACTCATTATCTTCCATGTTTTGTTCAAGTTCAATATCCAGATCACTTTTTGATTTAATTGGTGGGTAATTCACTTTTGTGTGCATGCTAAATGTAAAAACATTATTTTCATTTTTAAATATTTCTGAATTTCCGTTACCTTGGTGAACATCTAAATCGACTATAAGGATTTTGTTAGCCAACCCTCTATTCAAGAGATACTTTGCAGCAACAGCCACATCATTAAAAACACAAAAACCAGCTCCCTCGTCATAAATAGCATGATGACTTCCACCAGCTGTGTTACAAGCTATTCCATAATTTATTGCTAATTTAGAGGCCAATACCGTTCCGCCTGTTGCAACTAAAGATCTTCTGACCACACTATCAACTAAAGGAAACCCTATTTTTTTTACCAATTTTTGCTCTAATGTTTTATTTTTAATTTTAAAAATATACTCCTCCGAGTGAACTCCTTTTAGTGTATCTACTGAGCATGGGTCAGGTTTATAAAACTTCTTAACTACCTTTTCTTTTTTAAGAAAACTTGCTAATTCACCAAACTTTTTAATTGGAAATTTATTATCATCACCAATTTTTGCTTCATAATCAGGGTGATTTACAACTGGTAATTCCACTTTACTTTATTTCTCGAATAGGCTTGCCAGCAACGCAGGCTTCTAAATTCTCAATCATTTGAGTATAGAAAATAGAATAATTTTCAGCTGTGACGTAGCCTACGTGTGGAAGCAAAAGTGCATTAGGCACAAATCTCAATTTATGACTACTGGGTAGAGGCTCTTTATCATAAACATCTATACCAGCTCCAGCAATTACATTAGTTGAGAGAGCTTTAATTAAATCATCTTCGTTAACAATTGGACCTCTTGAAGTATTAATTAGAAAAGCAGATTTTTTCATTTTATTAAATTCAGCAAGCTTTATACAATCCTTGTATCTTTCTCCTCCTCGGACATGAATTGATATAAAGTCAGAGTTTTGAATAAGATCCTCTTTATTAGATGGTAAAACATCAAGTTCTTTACACTTATCTAGACTTAGGTTTTCACTCCATGCCATTACTTGCATACCAAATGCTTTTCCAATTTTGGCAACTTGAGATCCAACTTTTCCTAAACCAACAAGGCCTAGAATTTTTCCTTTTAATTCAACACCCACTGTTGTCTGCCAATAACCTTGGTACATATTATCAACTTCCATCTTAATATTTCTAGCTAGCCCTAATATTAACGCCCATGTTAATTCACAGGTAGGGTTTGAGTTAATTTCTGTTCCAGTAACAACAATTTTAGCTTTTTTTGTTGCTTCGAGATCTATGGCTTTATTTCTCATTCCGCTTGTAGAAATGTATTTCAGTTTTTTTAAACTTTTAATCAGATTTGAAGTAATTGATGTTCTTTCTCTCATAATAAGCAGAGCTTCAAATTCTTTTAGTTTTTCTATTGTATCATCCTCGTTTTCAAAAGGTTCGCTGAAAATCTCAATATCAAACTTTGATGAAAGATTTTTCAAATCTATAAATTCTTGAGCAACGTTTTGATAATCGTCTAAAATAGCTACTTTAAGCATTTTGAGTTTTTTTATTCGAAATTGTAATACCAGCAATTATAAAAATTGCACCTAAGAAATGATAAAATAAAATTTTTTCTTTGAAAATTATCATAGCCATTATTGCACCTAGAATTGGCATCAAATGAAGAAAAACTCCAGATCTATTAGCCCCAATAAGTTTTACACCTTTTATCCAAAACAGAAAAGAGATTAAACCAGGGAAAAAAACAACATAGAATAAAACTAAATAAAAAGATGATTGTAATTTGATTACACTGCCCAAACTATAATCAATAAAATACATAGGAATTAGGAAAATAACTCCAAATGTAATAACAACCTGCAAAAGAGAAATTGGAGATAGATTGAATTCCTTTTTTTTCAGAAGCGCTGAATAAAGAGACCATGCGAACATTGCAATTAATGCAAAAATGTCTCCTTTGTTAAATGACAAATTTAATAGATTATTTAAATTTGCTTTTGTTATTATAAACAACACACCTGTAAGTGAGAGAAATACTCCTATTATTTGAAATGGATTTGTTTTCTCAATTTTAAGTAAGAATGAAAATAATATAATCATAACTGGTACTGTTGAAATCATAAGTACTCCAGTAATAACTTGGGTATGTCTCAGCGAGTAAAAAAGAGCTGAATTAAAAACTGTCACAGCCAAAATTCCTAATAATGAAAATAAAAAAATATTATCTATTATAATTTTTTGGTTATTTAATAATTCTTTATATGTGAATGGAAGTAAAACTAACCACGCCAAAAACCATCTATAAAAATTTAGTGATATCGGAGGAATATCAATAATGCTTGCAGCTTTTCCTACTATAAAGTTACCTGCCCAAAACAAACAAGCTAAAACCAAATAAAGAGAGGCTAAATATAAAGGGCTAAGTGTTTTCATGAAAAGAATTTAGTAAATCTATTCTATAGTTTATTGCTTCTTTTATATTCTTTTCCTTAACATGTCCAAAACCTCTGATTTGATCAGGTATTGAAGCTATTTTAACTGCTGTTTCGTAGTTTGATTTATTTATTTTTTTTCCTATACCAGTGATTGTTTGCTTATAATCTCTTATTAATTCTCTCTCCTTTTTTCTTTCATTTAAATAACCAAATGGATCAAGCTTTGTACCCCTTAAAAATTTTAATTTAGAGAGCAGTTTGAACACATTAAATAACCAGCCTCCAAATTTAATTTTAAGCAATTTCCCATTAACTTTACTTTTTTTACTAAAAATTGGAGGGGCTAAATAAAAATTATAATTAAAATTACCCTCAAAGTTTTTGTTTACATCGTCTACGAATTTTTTATTAGTCATTAATCTCGATACTTCATACTCATCTTTGTATGCCATTAATTTGAAATAATTTTTTAAAACTGCATTTGAGAATTGACTACCGTTTCCCATATTTTTATCTATCTTTCTTGCATAGCTTACTAGATCTCCAAATTTTTCGGCATATTTTATATTTTGATAATCTTCCAAAAACTTAAATCTGTTATTATATTTTTCCTCAAAACCCTCTAGTACCTCTGGCTCATCTTTAATTATATCTAAAACCTCATCTTTTAAATTTTCATAATGTCTACCAAATCTGAATGCATCAATATTATCTTTTACACTCGCACCATTTAACTCAATTGCTTTTTCAATTGATGAAGCTGAAATTGGAATTAAACCTGATTGATATGCTACTCCAACATTAAACATATTTGATAAAATTGAATTCCCTAAAATCTTTGATGTAATTTTATTTGCTGATATAAACTTTATATTTTCTTGACCTGCTATATTAATTAAATTATCTCTCATTTCATCAAATGGTAAGTAAAAATTTTTGTCCCTTGTAAAATCTCCAGGCATAACTTCATCTGTATTAATTATTAATTTTGAAATTTTTTTATCTAAGGTTTTTATTATTTCTAAATCATTTGATACAAGTAAATCAAATCCTAGAAGTAAGTTAGTATCACCATAAGATAACCTTATTGCTCCAACATCTTCTGGTTTTTCAAAAATTCTCAAGAAACTTTTAACAGCTCCACCTTTTTGTGCTAATCCAGTCATATCTAAAACTCCTGATCCTTTTCCATCTATTTGGGCAGCGGTTGCAAGCACTGCTCCAATTGTAACAACTCCTGTCCCACCAATTCCAGCAATCATTATTCCAAAAGATTTATCAATTTGAGGTAATATTGGATCGTCTATCTTTGAATTTATTTTATTAATTAAATTATCGTCATGATTTTTCTTAAGTCTTATATCTCCCTCAAGACTTACAAAGCTTGGACAAAACCCATCTACACATGTGTAATCTTTGTTACAAGAGGATTGGTCAATTTGTCTTTTTCTTCCATACTCAGTTTCGACAGGTACAATAGAAACACAATTAGATTGAATTCCACAATCTCCACATCCTTCACATAAGTCTTTATTAATAAAAATTTTTTTCTTAGGCTCTTCCAAGATACCTTTTTTTCTTCTCCTTCTTTTCTCAGCTGCACAAGTTTGATCATAAATTATTACAGTTGTTCCATTAATTTTGCTCAATTTAATTTGAACATCTAGAATATTTTTTCTATCATAAACTTTAGAGTTTCTAGCAAAACCTCCTCTATCACTATATTTTTCAATTTCATCTGTGATTATTGCAATTTCTTCGACACCTTCTGCTTCAAGTTGTTTAGACATTTGAGCAACTGTTGGCAATCCATCTAATGCTTGACCTCCTGTTAAAGCAACGGCATCATTATACAAAATCTTAAATGTCATTTTAGTTTTTGCAGCAACTGCGTGTCTAATTGAAAGAATTCCGGAGTGAATATAAGTTCCATCTCCCATATTTTGAAAAACATGGTCAGTATTACTAAAAACTGACTCTCCTACCCAAGTAGCTCCCTCGGATCCCATTTGTGAAAAACCCTCGTTATCTCTTTCCATATGTTCGACAAGATAAGCACAACTAATACCCGTCATTGCTCTACTACCTTCTGGAATTCTGGTTGAGGTATTATGAGGGCAACCTGAACAAAAATGTGGGATTCTTTTTAAGGAAATATTTGAATTAGTAGACTCAGTTAAAGATTTCAATTGCATTGAAAAATTTATTACATACTTAGGTAATTGTAGATATTCTATTATTTCATAAATTTTTAAGCCAATCTCTCCTGGATCTAAAGCTCCAGACGAAACAAACATATCGTTACTATTCTCATCTTTTTTTCCAATTACTTTTACTTTTAGGTTTTTATTGAATAAGATTTCTTTTACTTGTGTCTCAATAATTGATCTTTTTTCTTCAACTACAATAATCTTATCCAAATTTTCTGCAAATTTTTCAATTACTGTTTCTTCTAGTGGCCAAGGCATGGCAATTTTTAAAAATTTGATACCAATTTTATTTGCAACTTCTTTATTTATTCCAATTTTTTCAAGTCCAAGCTTAGTATCTAAGAAAGATTTTCCTGTACTAATTATTCCAATTCTAGATTCTTCCGAGTCAAAAATTAATTTATTTAAATTATTTAATTTACAATATTCTTTGACATATCTTAATTTATGATGATGTAAGCGATATTCTTTTTCTTGGGCAGTATCTTTCAATCTAATATTTAGTCCATCAGATGGATAATTCTTGTCAGGAATATCTTTGAGAACAACTCTGTTTTCATTTAAATCTACTGTTGCACCTGAACTAACATTGTCATGAACACATTTAATACCAACCCAACAACCACTTTTTCTAGATAATTCGATACCTATAATTCCATAGTCTAGTATTTCTTGAACTCCACTTGGATTAAAAAACGGTATCATTGCATCGATCATCGCAAATTCGCTTTGGTGCGAAGTTGTAGAAGACTCGCAAATGTGATCGTCTCCCATTAGAGCAATAACACCACCAAACTTTGAGGTGCCGGCTAAGTTAACATGCTTTAACGCATCCCCTGCTCTATCTACACCTGGTCCTTTACCGTACCAAATACCAAATACACCATCATATTTATCTCTTTTTCTAAGATTAACTTGTTGTGTACCCCACAAGGAAGTTGCTGCAAGTTCCTCATTAATTCCAGGTTGAAAATAAATATTATTTTCATTCAAATATTTTTTATTTTTTATTATTTGTTGATCATAACCACCAAGGGGTGAGCCTCTATAACCAGATATATAACATGCGGTATTTAGATTTTGCTGTTTGTCTCTTCTGTATTGAACAATTGGAACTCTAACTAGAGCTTGAGCACCAGTTAAAAACCTAGTTCCTTTACTTAATTTATATTTATCCTCAAGTTTTATATCCACACTATATAACTTTACTATGCAAATCTGAGAGAACTATATGGCTTTAAATTCATATTTGTATTTTCATTTGCAATCATCCCAGAGACTATTTTTCCAGATATTGCTCCTAATGTCCATCCTAAATGGTGGTGGCCAAATGAATAATATACATTCTCATAATTTTTTGATGGTCCAATCACTGGTAAAAAGTCTGGTAAAGATGGCCTAAAACCAAGCCATTCATCTTTATGCTCAGGCAATCCATCCAACATTTCTCTTGCATTTAAAATTAAATTTTTAATTCTATTTTTGGATAATCCATTTTCTAAGCCACCAAATTCGACAGTTCCTACTACCCTCAAACCTTGATCCATTGGAGACATCCCAAAACCTCTATTAGAATTTACTACTGGTCTTGAAATTAAATGATCTAGGTCTTTGAAATGAACATGATATCCTCTTTCAGTATCAAGAGGGATGCTTTCATGTAATTTATCTGTGAGTCTTTTGGAAAAAGCACCACAAGCAATTACTAATTTGTCAAACACGAATCTTTGTGTTTCAGATCTTAATACTGGTTTACCATCATCGAAATTTAAATCTTGAATATTTAATTTTATAAATTTGCCACCTTTTTTCACAAAGTTTTCAAAAAGCTTTACTAAAATTTTTTTTGGGTTTCTTGCATGCCTAGCATAATCGTAGAACACACCACCTGTGTAAATAGGTTTTAAGTTCGGTTCTAAATCATGTATTTCTTTCTTATTTACAATTTTTTGTTTTACACCTAGCTGATCTCTAATTTTTATTTCTAACTCTCTACTTTTTAAATTTTGTTCGTTCCAAATATAAAGAATTCCATTATTTTCAACCAAGCCTTCTAAATCTATTTCATCAAACAGTTCGTCATATGCAATCAATGATTGGTCTAAAATTTGATGCATATATTTTGCTGTATGCATCATTTTGTCTTTTGTACAATTAATCATAAATCTTGAGAACCAAGGAATCATCTTAGGAACATAGTTCCATTTTAAAGCAAGTGGCCCTCGTGAACTCATTAACATTGCTGGAACATCTGATAAAATGTCTGGTCTATTTAAAGGTACTGAAGCGTAAGGCGAGAAGTGTCCTGCATTTCCATAAGATGCGGCATTACCGGGTTCATCCCTGTCAAATAGTATTACCTGGTATCCTTTTTTTTGAAGAAAAAGAGCATTACAAACTCCCTGTATACCAGCACCAACAATACCAATTTTTAAATTTTTATCAGACATATGTTTAAATATAGATGGAGTTGAATTTAAATATATATGATATTTGACCGCGGCTGATTTTAAAATATGTAATAACTTTATTTTGAAACTATTTCATGGCTATATATTTTGCAACTCATTACAATACTTAAGCCAATCATAATAGAAAGCATTGATGAACCCCCATAAGACATAATTGGTAAAGGTGCGCCTACAATTGGTAGTAATCCGACAACCATTGCAATATTAACAAATACATATAAGAAAAGGGCAGAGGAGAAACCAAAACAGTACAGTTTTGCAAAAAAACTTCTACAAGAAAATCCTATTTTGATAATCCTATAAATTAATAATACATACAAAAATATTAGTAATATTGATCCGAGAAAACCAAATTCTTCTGAGAAAAGAGTAAATATAAAATCTGTATGTTTTTCTGGTAAAAACTCAAGATAACTCTGGGTGCCTTGCAAAAAACCCTTTCCGTACATGCCACCAGAACCTATAGCTATTTTTGATTGAATAATTTGGTAGCCCGCACCCAAAGGATCTCTCTCAGGATTAAAAAAAGTCAAAATTCTAGATTTTTGGTATGGTTTTAGAATAGAAATTATGAATGGCAAAGATACGATAACCATTAAACCAGAGTAAATAAAATACTTGATATTTAAACCTGCCAACCAAATAATAGCTATTCCACTCCCTGCAATTAAAATAGCTGTTCCTAAATCAGGTTGTGTGATTACTAAATAACACGGTATCAATATAAGTATAAAAGGTTGAATTAAATATTTATAACTTTCGATATCTGCGCTTTGTATCCTATGGTAATATCTAGCAAAACAAACAATAACTGCAATTTTCATTAGTTCGGATGGTTGAAGATTAAATACAAATAAATTAATCCAACGTTTAGAGCCAGAAGCTGAAATTCCAAAAAAAATGACTAGAATTAAAAGAAACAGTGCTAATAAGTAAAATATGTATGCATGCTTATACCAAGTTGAAACTCTAACAAATGATAAGACTAAGAACAGAGAAAAAAAAGCAACTAATCTAATTAAATGATTCTTTGTATAAAATGAAAATTCTCCATTTTCAGTTGAATAAATTGAAAAAACACTAATAGCTCCAATTAATAAAACAATTAAAATTAAAAAATAATCAACAGATTTTAATTTATCAATAAAAGAGTAATTTAAGGAATTTAAAGATGAGGATATCATTAGATAATCTTTAGCTCCTCTCTTTTAATTTCTCTCTCTTTATCTCTGTCAATTATTTTTTTTATCAGCATTTTAGCCAAAGGTGCTGCTGCTTTACTTCCAGATCCACCGTGTTCAACCAAAACACTTATTGCATATTTTGGTTTATCATAAGGAGCAAATGCCACGAATAATGCATGATCTCTATTTTTGTACTCAATTTCGGATGTATCTAGATCTAGTTCTCTGTCCTTTTCTGTTATCCTTCTTACCTGAGAAGTCCCTGTTTTTCCAGCATATCTATATTTTTTATCTTTATGTCTCGATCCGAACGACGTTCCAAATTTTTCATTTGTTGATCCATACATTGCATCAAGAACAATTTTTATATTCTTAGGATTTTTATATAATTTCTCATAAAGATTTATATTTCGATCTTGCAATATATTTTCTTCAATGGGTTTATTTTTTTCAGATTGAATTTTTGATAAAATTTCTTCATAATTAAAATTGCTGTTATAAATTATATTTGGTTTTATTTTGAACCCGCCATTTGCCAATTGTGCGGTCATTAAACAAAGTTGTAGAGGAGTTGTTTGTATATATCCTTGGCCAATTCCTGTTATAACAGTCTCTCCAAGATACCAAGATTGTTCAAGAACTTGTTTTTTCCATTTTGTTGATGGAACAAGTCCTTTTTTTTCTTCTGGGAATATATTTTCTAATACTTTTGTGCCTAGGCCATATCTTTTTGCAATTATTGACAATTTATCAACTCCAAGCAATCTAGCTACTTCGTAAAAATAAGTATCACATGACTGCTTGATTGCATTTCTCAAACTCATTATTCCGTGGCCTTCTTTTTTCCAACAATGATATTTTTGTCCATATAATTCATATGGATGGTCATGTCCCTTGCATTTTATCTTAAGATCTGGATTTATAATACCATACTCTAAAGCTGCGAGAGCTACCAAAGGTTTTATCGTTGATCCTGGAGAGTATAAACCAGCTATTGATTTGTTAATCAGAGGTCTTAGTTTGTTGTTTTTAATTTCATGCCAATCTTTTTTATTGATGCCATATGTAAATTTATTTGGATCATAAGTAGGAGAAGATGCCAATGCAATTATTTCACCATTGTAAATATCCATAGCACAAATAGAACCAGCTTTATTATCGAGAAGTTTTTGTGCAAGTCTTTGAACCTCTATATCAATAGTTGTTCTAAGATTTTCTCCTTGTGTTTCTTTTTTATAACTGATTTCTCTAATTTTTTTTCCTGAAGAGTTTACTTCATATCTTTTAATACCGTAATTTCCTATTAATATTTGGTCGGTCGAATTTTCAATTCCAATTTTTCCTACCTTTAACCCTGGAACAAAATTTTCTTCAATTTTTTTATTCTTTGTTATATCATCTGCACTCGCATCTCCTACATATCCAATAATGTGAACTAAATCATTTGAGTAAGGATAATATCTAGAAGTAGATAAGACCGGCTTAGCTCCTTCGATTTCATGTAGATATAAATTTAATTTTGAAAATTTTTCCCAAGATAAATTTTCAGATACCATGATTGTATCCCACGGTTTAATTTTTTGTTTTTTTTTGTAAATATTACTTAATTCTGCATCGCTCAAACCAATTATATTTTTTAACTTAAATATAGAATTATTAAAATTTTTCGTTTCGTCTAAAGATAGATAAACCTGATAAACTCTTTTATTGTCTGCAATTATATTATTATAAAAATCTGTGATTACACCTCGTTTTGGTGGTGTCTTCCATTCTCTAAACCTATTTTTGTCAGATAAAGTTTCATATTTTTTTTTTTCTGATATCTGAAGATTATATAATCTTGCAGTTATTAATCCTAATAAGCCAACTTTGGCTGAGCCAAGAATAAACAGTCTTCTATTAATAGTTTTATTTTTATCTAAATTACTTATTCTTTTTATCATTAATACTTTTTTGAACTATATTATCAATCCAACCCAGTATTTTGGCAAGAAAAGGATATATCAGAAAGGTTGCAAATAATCCTAATAACAAGCTGTCATATATGATTGGAATACTAAATATGTATACTGTTATAATATAATTTATTGATCCTACAATTAAAATTGAAATTAAAAAAAAAACCCAATCATAAATTATATTTTGTAATATTATTCTTGTTCTAACAAAACCTGTTAACACACAAATTGATAAATACTCTATCGAAGAAATACCTAAAGGATTATTTTGAATTACATCATTTAATATACCCGCAAAAAAAATAAATCCATATCCAAAATATTCAGGTCTTTTTAATGTCCAAAAAAAAATAATTATATAACTTATGTTAAAACTTAAATAATTTTCATCATAAGTAAAATTATATTTTGAGTTTGTAAGTACAGACATAAATAAAATTATAACTGGAAAAATTGATAGAAATGTTGAATAAGTTTTATTTATTATGCTCACTTTTTGTAGTAAACCTTCACAAAATTAATTTGAGTAAAATCTGCAAAGTAATCTATTTTGGGCTGATTGTTATCTAAAACAATTTTTCCAATTGGTATACCTGACGAAATTACACCATCTGAACCAGACGTGTATACTATCCCGCCTGCTTCAATATTATTTTTTTCAGGCAAATATTCAATTTCACCTAATTTATTATTTCCAGATCCTGATAAAATAGCGCTTATAGAACCAGGCTCAATTATGATAGGTATTTTACTATTTAAATCACTTATTAATAATATTCTTGAAGTGAGATAGTTTGAGTCTACAACTTTACCTATAAAGTAAGAACCACTTCTTACTGCAGCTCCCAACTTTATGCCATGTTTAAAACCTTTGTTTATTAGCAAAGATCTCAAATATGGACTTTTCTGATCTAGTAACACTTTAGTAACATAGAATTCTTCATTATAAAGATTTTTTTCATCTATTAGTTTTTTTAATCTTCGATTTTCTTCTTTAAAAAAAATATTTTCTAATGTTAGGTTTTTATTTTTTGTTTCTGCTATTTTTAACTTTTCATATTCATCATACATATTAAAATGATCTATTAATGAGGAATACGTTTTTGAAATTGATTTGAAAGGAGCAGAAACGACATAAGAAGACTTTATTATGATGTCTTTAGTAATCATCCTAAATTGATTTATTGGACCAGATTTAAAGTACTCTAAAGAGAGAATAATTATTGAAATTATAATAAGAGTTAATAAAGAAAACTTTTGTCTATTTCCTTTATTTAAAAAAACAGAACGCGCAGATATTATAAAATCATCTCTGCCCATTTCGTTAGACATTTTAATTAATACTCAGATAAGACTGATGAAAAAGTTTCCTCTTGATCTAATGCTTTACCAGTGCCAATTGCAACACAAGATAAAGGATCGTCAGCAACATTTACTGGAAGACCTGTTTCTTTTGAAAATCTTTTATCTATATTGTTTAAAAGAGAACCACCACCTGTCAGGGTTAAGCCCATATCAACTAAATCGGCAGATAGTTCTGGTGGGGTATTCTCTAAAGCTTTTTTTATTGCAGATACTATATCTTTTAGGATTGGATTTAATGCTTCTGCAGTATCTTCTTCTGAAATATTTACCTCTTTTGGAGTTCCTGATCTCAAATCTCTTCCTTTAACTGCATATGTATTATTATTTGTTGGGATAGCTGTACCAATATCTTTTTTTATTTTTTCTGCAGTACTGTCACCAATCATTAAGTTATACTCTTCTCTCATATATTCTTTTAAAGCATTATCCATTGCATCTCCTGCTACTCTTAATGACTCAGAGTATACAACACCACCTAATGATAAAACTGCAATTTCAGTTGTTCCACCGCCTATATCAACAACCATTGATCCTGTTGCCTCTGATATTGGTAATCCGGCTCCAACTGCTGCAGCTATTGGCTCTTCAATTAAATTAACTTTACGAGCGCCCGCTGCGAGGGCGCTATCTTGAATTGCTTTTCTTTCAACTGGTGTTGAACCAGTTGGTACACAAATTAAAATTCTTGGGTTAGCTAATGTTTTTTTATGAACTTTTTTTATAAAGTGTTTAATCATCTCTTCAGTGACAACGAAGTCTGCGATAACACCGTCTCTCAAAGGTCTTATTGCTTGAATGTTTCCTGGTGTTCTTCCGAGCATGGTCTTTGCTTCATCTCCAACAGCTAAAACTGATTTTTTTCCTTTATTTTCAACAACTGCAACTACTGATGGCTCATTAAGAACGACACCTTTCCCCTTTAATACTACAAGTGTGTTTGCTGTGCCAAGATCTATTGCCATATCTTGACTCCATAATTTCTTTAAGTTGCTAAACATTGCCATTTTTATATACCTTTCATCTTTTGATTTTCAAAATTTTGATTTTCTAGATTTGTCCCTGGGGCTGTTTTATCTCTTTTAATAATCATTTTATTAAGTGAATTTATATAAGCATTTGCAGATGCAACTAGGGTATCAGTATCTGCAGCTTGTCCTACAGTTGTTTTTCCGTTTTCTTGAATTTTAACACTTACTGTGGCTTGAGCGTCTGTTCCCTCTGTAACAGCATGCACTTGATAGAGTTGTAAATTTACCTCATGCGGATAAAGTTTTTTTATACATTTAAAGATTGCATCAACTGGTCCATCGCCTGTTTCTGACGCTTTTTTAACTTCACCAAAAACATCTAATGTCATTTCTGCTCTTTGAGGTTCTCCTGTACCAGCAAATACTTTCAAAGATTTTAAATTGATAGCACTTACTTTATTATCTGTTATTAAACTATCATCTATTAAAGCGATTATATCCTCATCGTAAACGTGTTTTTTTTTATCTGCTAAGATTTTAAATTTTGCAAATGCATTATCGACGACATCATCAGTGAGATCTGGATATCCTAAACTGGTCAATTTATCTTTAAATGCATGTCTACCTGAGTGTTTACCCATTACGAGAGATGTTTGTTTAACACCTACACTCTCTGGTGTCATAATTTCGTATGTTTGCCTATTTTTTAACATTCCATCTTGATGAATTCCTGCTTCATGAGCAAAAGCATTTTTTCCTACAATAGCTTTATTATATTGGACAGGAAAACCTGTGGCATTTGATACTATCTTGGAAGCTTTACTTAGAAGAGTAGTTTCAATTCCAGTTTCATATGGCATTAAATCAGGTCTTGTTTTCATAGCCATCACAACTTCTTCAAGAGCTGCATTTCCAGCTCTTTCTCCTAGACCATTTATAGTACATTCAATTTGTCTAGCTCCTGCTTGAACACCTGCCAAAGAATTGGCAACTGCCAAACCTAAATCATTATGACAATGTGTTGAAAGAATTGCTTTATCTATGTTTGGAACTTTATTCAATAAAGTTTCAATAATTTTTGTAAATTCAGACGGAATAGTATAGCCAACAGTATCAGGAATATTAATAGTGTTAGCACCACATTTAATTGCTAGTTCTACTGTCTTACACATATAATCCATATCTGTTCTAGTCCCATCTTCGCAAGACCATTCCACATCATCGGTAAAATTTCTTGCATAAGTTACATTTTGTTTTATTGCTTCATAAACTTCTTCTGGTGATTTATTAAGCTTATGCTTCATATGTAAAGGACTTGTGGAAATAAAAGTATGAATTCTAAATCTTGGAGCATGTTTAAGAGCCTCATAGCATCTATCAATGTCTTTTTTTGAGTGTCTTGCTAAACCTGCAGGTATTGATTTTTTTAATATTTTACTGACTTCGGTTACAGCTTCAAAATCTCCAGGGGAAGCAATGGGAAATCCTGCTTCAATAATATCTATTCCAAGTTCGTCAAATACTCTTGCTATTTGGATTTTTTCTTCCAAACTCATTGATGCGCCAGGAGACTGCTCTCCATCACGCATTGTAGTATCAAAAATATATACTCTGTTATTATCAGTCATTTAATTATTATAAGCATATATATCATACATGCTCACGCTCAGATTGCAAAATAAAATGGCTATTTTAGCACGAATAAAACAATAATTTATCTACTTCTTATCGCTATCAACAAGTTTCTTTTTTGAAATCCAAGGCATCATAGCCCGAAGTTCAGCGCCAACTTTTTCAACCGAGTGTTCTGCTAATTTTGCCCTAGTTGCAAGAAAGTTTTTTTGACCATTTTTACATTCTTCCATCCATTCTTTTGTAAATTTACCAGATTGAATTTCTGCTAACACTTCTTTCATTCTTTGCTTAGTTTCATCTTTTTTAATAATTCTTGGACCTGACTGATACTCACCATATTCTGCTGTATTTGAAATTGAATAATTCATATTAGCAATTCCACCTTCATATATTAAATCCACAATCAGTTTCACTTCGTGAACAGTTTCAAAATAAGCCATTTCTGGTTCATATCCAGCTTCAACTAAAGTTTCGTATCCATTTTTAATTAATTCAACAAGCCCACCACATAATACAGTTTGTTCTCCAAATAGATCAGTTTCTACTTCATCTTTAAATGTAGTTTCAATTATTCCAGATCTACCTCCACCAACAGCTGACGCATATGACATTGCTAAATCTCTTGCTTTACCAGAGCCATCTTGGTGAACAGCAAATAAACAAGGTACACCACCACCTTTTTCATATTCACTTCTTACTAAATGTCCAGGTCCCTTTGGTGCAACCATAAATACATCTAAATCTTTTCTTGCTTTAATAAGATCATAGTGAACATTTAAACCGTGAGCAAATGCAATAGATGTTCCTTCTTTAACACGTTGCTCTATATGATTTTTATATATTGATGCTTGTAATTCGTCTGGCGTTAAGATCATAACAACATCTGCCCATTCTGCAGCATCTGATAAATTCATTACTTTTAAACCTTTAGACTCAGCTTTTTTAATACTTGATGAACCTTCTCTCAAGGCTACCACAACTTCTTTAACACCACTATCTCTTAAATTAAGTGCATGTGCATGGCCTTGACTTCCATAACCAAAAATTGCTACTTTCTTATCTTTAATTAAATTAACATTAGTATCTTTTTCATAAAACATTTTCATAATTTATCTCCTTTAATTTTTATTTATTTAAATATTTCTGAACCTCTAGTCATAGCAACTGCACCTGTTCTTGAAACACTCACCAAACCAAATTTTTTTAAATTTTTTGACATACTGTCTATTTCTCTTCTTAAGGCTGTAATTTGTATAACATTTGATTTATTTGTTTTATCTAATATTACTGGATTAAAATTTTTACAAGATTCAAAAGCTTTATTTAATTTATCATTGTTTGCAACAAACTTAAACAATGCCATTTCTTTAAAAATAACATTTTTATCTTCTCTCTTAAAATCTGCTACTTTATGGACTGGTACTAATTTTTTTAATTGAAGTTTAATCTGATCTACTACTTGTGGTGTACCTGTAGTTACGATTGTTATTCTTGAAATATTTTGCTTCTGATCGACCTCAGCTACTGCAAGAGATTCAATATTGTAGCCTCTTCCAGAAAATAAACCAACTACACGGGCTAAAACTCCAGCTTCATTATCTACCCACACAACTATAATATGAGTATCTGGCTTCTGTTTTTTTCCTGCAAAACTATATGCTGATTTTGTATTAGCCATTAAACCAGTGTTCTACCCTTTCCAGAAATCTTTTTTTCTTTTTGATCTTTAGGACCAAGCAACATTTGATTATGAGGTTTTCCAGAAGGTATCATTGGAAAACAGTTTTCTTGTTTATCTACAAGGCAATCAAATATTACTGGTCGATCTGTTTTTAACATTTCAATGATCTTATCATCCAATTCTTCTGGTGTTTTTGCTCTTATGCCGACACAGCCATAAGCTTCGGCCATTTTAACAAAATCTGGCAATGCAGCAGTGTAACTCTCAGAATAATTTTTATCATGAAGCAATTCCTGCCACTGTCTTACCATTCCCATGTATTCATTATTTAAAATAAATATTTTTATGGGTAAATTGTATTGCACTGCTGTAGACATTTCTTGCATAGTCATTAAAACAGAGGCTTCTCCAGCAATATCAATAACTAATTTTTTAGGATGTGCAATCTGAACTCCAATAGCTGCTGGTAAGCCATACCCCATTGTACCAAGACCTCCGGATGTCATCCATCTATTTGGTTTATTGAATTTATAGTGTTGAGCGGCCCACATTTGATGTTGGCCTACTTCAGTTGTGATATACGCGTCTTTATCTTTAGTTAGCTCGTATAATCTTTCAATTGCATACTGTGGTTTTATTGTCTCTTCACTTCCTATATAATCTAATGATCTTTTAGATCTCCATTTCTGAATTTGTTCCCACCAACTAGATATTTGAGATTTATTTGACTTAGAAAAATTTTTTTTTGATTTTTTAAAAGTTTTTAGTGTTGTCGTTAAAACTGATTTAATATCTCCAACAATTGCTAGATCTACTTTTACATTTTTATTTATAGATGATGGATCTATATCAATATGAACTTTTTTAGATTTGGGAGAAAACTCGTCAATTTTGCCAGTAATTCTATCGTCAAACCTTGCACCAACGTTTATCATTAAGTCACAGCTATACATAGCGTTGTTTGCCTCATATGTACCATGCATGCCTAACATCCCTAAAAATTGATTATCGTCAGCAGGGAAACAACCCAGACCCTGTAAAGTTGAAGTTATTGGAAAACCTGTTGCATACACAAGTTCTCTTAAAAGTTCACTTGCTTTTGTTCCTGAATTTATTACTCCACCTCCAGTATAAAAAATTGGTTTTTTTGCTTTGCTAATTAAATTAATTAATTCATCAATATTTTTTTGTGAAAATTTATCATGAGATTTACCATTTAATTTTTTATTCTTTTTATAATTTTTGTATTTAGATTTTTGAAATTGAATATCTTTAGGAATATCAACTAAAACTGGTCCTGGTCTACCTGTTGTTGCTACTTCAAAAGCTTTATGCATTATTTCAGCTAAGTCATTAATATCTTTTACTAACCAGTTATGTTTAGTACAAGGTCTAGTAATTCCGGTTGTGTCACATTCTTGAAATGCATCTGTACCAATTAAATGAGTTGGAACTTGTCCTGTGATGCAAACTAACGGAACAGAATCCATGTATGCATCTGTTAAGGCAGTAACAGCATTGGTAGCTCCAGGACCTGAAGTTACTAACAGTACACCTGGTTTTCCAGTTGATCTTGCATAGCCTTCAGCTGCGTGCCCTGCGCCCTGTTCATGTCTTACTAAAATATGTTTTATAGAATTAAAATTTTTTAATTCATCATATATTGGAAGGACTGCTCCTCCAGGATAACCAAATATGTGGCTAACATTTTGATCTTCCAAACATTTGAATACAATCTCAGCTCCTGAATATAATTTTGACATTCAGCCAATCTAGCTGAAGTTGTACTCATTGGTCAAGTTATTGTGAGGATTTTTATAATTTTTTTATAAATTTTGAAAGGGCCTTAGTATCAAATTTTTGCCAATCACTCATATGACCTCTAGACCAAGTTCGCTGTCTTTTAGCGTATTGTCTGGTTTTTATAACAATATTTTGTTTTAAATCATGCATAGAAGTTTTTTTATCAATAAAATCTTTAATCTCTCTTATTCCTATAACTTTGAAGATGTTGCTATCGCTCTTCAAATTGAGCTTTAAAAAATCCTTAACTTCTTGAATAGCTCCATCTTTCATCATTTGGTCTACTCTCTTGTAGATTTTATTAATTAATTCATCTTTAGGATAATCAATATAAATCTTTATAAATTGATCCTTTTTAAAAAATGGTTTTGTTTTCTTATACCATTCAAAAATTGATTTCTTTGAAATCGAAATAACTTCATAAGCTCTGATTGATCTTTGAGCATCAGTTGGGTCAATCCTATTTTTTACTGATGGATCGATTTTTAAGAGTTTATAATAAAATTTTTTTTGACCTAAATTATTTTGCATTCGTCTTATTTTATTACGAATGTGGATTGGTATTTTTGGAATTTTAACCAATCCATCAGTCAGGACTTTGAAATAAAGACCAGTGCCACCAACTAAAATTGGTATTTTATTTTTGTCTCTTATTTTTTTAATATTCTTATTTGCTAATTGTAACCACTCACCTGATGAAAATTCTTTTTTAACACTTCTAAAACCATATAAATGATGTTCTATTTTTTTTAAATCAATTTTTGAAGGTCTAGCAGTCAGTATGTTTAATTCTTTATATACCTGCATACTATCCGCATTAATTATTTCCCCATTCAATTTTTTAGCAATTTTTAATGCAAATTTCGATTTGCCTGATGCTGTGGGACCTGAAATTAATATTATTTTGGACTTAAGGTCCATTTAGTTATTTTAATTTAACACCAACATATGTTCTTTGATTTTGGTTATTATATATTGCAATCAGTAAGTTATTTTCATCACTTCTTAATTTCAATTTTACCACATTATCAAGATCACCTATTGTATTAATTTTTTTTCTATTAGCCTCAACAATAACATTATTTACTTGGAGATAATTAATTGGACTATCTTTATCTATTTTTGTAATTACTACTCCACTAGTTCTCTCTGGAAGGTTTCTAGCCTCAATATCATCTTTACTTAATAAACGAACATCGATTTTTAAACCTTCAATTCTCCTCACCTTTGGTTTTTCAATTACAGGTTTTTGTGCTTTAAAGTCCTCAGATGTTTCTAATCTTCCAAGAACTATTTCTTTTGTAATTTCTCGTTTGTTTCTCCAAACTTTAACAATTACTTTTTTTCCAACATCCGTTTCAGCAACAATTTTTGGTAGTTCTTTCATTTCATTAATTGGTTTTCCATCAAACTCTAAAATTATATCTCCCGGTTTAATTCCTCCTTTGTCGGATGGACTATTGTCCGCAACACTTGCAACTAGAGCACCTCTAGGTTTATCTAGCTTTTCTGCATCTGCTATTCCTTGATCTACTACTTGAATTCTAACTCCAAGCCATCCTCTTTTTGTTTCTCCAAATTCAATTAATTGATTTATTACTTTTTGAGCACTATTAGATGGTATCGCAAAGCCTATTCCAATTGAGCCAGATTGACCAAGTATAGCTGTGTTTATTCCAATGACATCTCCACTCATATTAAATAGTGGGCCTCCTGAATTTCCTTGATTTATTGAAGCGTCAGTTTGAATATAATCCTCATATCTTGAGAGTCCTATGCTTCTATTTCTAGCAGAAATTATTCCTGCTGTTACAGTGCCTCCAAGACCAAATGGATTGCCTATCGCAATAACCCAATCTCCTATTCTGGCTTTATCTGAGTTACCAAATTTTACTGGCTTAAATTTTTCGTCAGAATCTATTTTTAATACTGCGATATCCATACCCGCATCAGCACCAAGAACCTCAGCTTTATAATCTTGATCTCCATTAACTCTAACAAATATATCTGATGCGCCCTGAATAACATGGTTGTTTGTTATTACAATTCCATCTTCATCAATTATAAAACCTGATCCTAACGCGCTAGTTTGCCTTTGTTGAGGAGAACCAAACATATCTTCAAATGGCGAACCTGGGGGAAATTCAAATGGCAAAGGGTTTGATCTTGTTGTAACAGTTGTAGTTGTTGATATATTTACAACTGATGGCATTAATCTCTCTGCTAAATCTGCAAATGACGATGGAATTTCCTGAGCTTTGGAAATTGAAAAATAATTTATTGAAATTATTAATATTGATAAAATTTTGTACATATTTTCATGACTTTGAATACCAAATAATTATAAATCCTATAATTGCAAATACTAATCCGCCTGCTCTGAGTTGTTTATCAGCTACAGCATCAAGTTTTTTCAGCATATTTTTCATTTTTGATGGAAATAAGGCATATAAAACACCTTCAATAAATAAGAAAAGACCAAATGCTATGATCAATTCTTTCATATTAACTAAAATTGTTATTTTTCTTTATTTCCAAAAAATTTAAAAAACTCACTGTCTGGAGATAGAATCATTGATGTTTCTCCACCAATTAAAGCTTTTTGGTAAGCTTGCATTGCTCTATAAAATCCGAAAAATTCAGGGTCTTGTCCAAATGCATCAGCGAAAATTTTGTTTTTTTGACCATCACCTTCACCTTTCATAATCTCAGATTTTTTCTGTGCATCAGCTAAAATAACTGTAACTTCTTTATCTGCGGTTGATGTTATAGTAACTGCCATTTCAGCACCTTTTGCTCTGAACTCTTTAGCTTCTCTTTCCCTTTCAGTTTGCATTCTTCTAAAGATCGCATCACTATTTGCTTGAGGTAAATCAGCTCTTTTAATTCTTACATCAACTATCTTGATACCAAAATTTTCAGCTTCATTATTAACTCCTTGTTGAATCAAAGCCATTTGCTTTGATCTATCCTCAGATAATAATGTTTGTAGTTTTTGTTGACCTAATACATTTCTTATTCTTGAGTTGATAATCGTTGCTAATCTTGATCTTGCAACTCTTTCATTTCCTACAGAAATATAAAATTTTAATGGATCAATAATTTGAAATCTTGCAAATGCATCAACTATCAAACGTTTTTGATCTGATGCAATAACCTCTTCTGGCGGAGTATCCAAATTTAAAACTCTTTTATCCAAGAATACCACGTTCTGAATAAATGGAATCTTGAAATTTAATCCTGGCTTTAAAATTATTCTTTTTGGATCACCAAATTGTAGAACTATAGCTTGATTTACTTCTTTAACTATAAATATTGAAAAGAATAAAGTTGCTCCTATTAAGATGATTATTGGTAATATAAATTTTCCAGCTTTCATTAGTTTGTCCCTGATTTTAATTCTTGTAAAGGAAGATATGGCACAACTCCAGATCCTGAGTCTTTGTCAATTATAATTTTATTAATATCAGCAAGCACTTGCTCCATTGTCTCTAAATACATTCTTTCTTGAGTAACTTCTTTTGCTTTAGCGTACTCAGTGTAAATTGATAAAAATCTACTTGCTTCACCTTCAGCCTTTGCAACAACTTCTTTTTTATAAGCTTCAGCTGCTTGTAAAATTTTTGCAGCTTCTCCTCGTGCTCTTGGTATCACATCATTAGCATAAGCTTCTGCCTCATTTTTTGATCTCTCCATATCAGCTCTAGCAGCTTGTACATCTCTAAAAGCATCAATGACCTGGTCTGGTGGGTCAGCTTTTTGAGTTTGAACTTGTGTAATTTGCACTCCACTTTCATATTCATCAAGAATTCCTTGAATAATATCTTGAGTATCTCTCTCAATAACTGCTCTTCCTTCTGTCAAAATTGGTTGAATATTTGATCTTGCAATTACTTCTCTCATAGCCGTTTCTGCTGCTGCTTTTACAGTGCCTTCAGGATCTTGAATTTTAAAAAGAAAGTTGCCTGCATCTTTAATTACCCAAAATACTGAAAAATCTATGTTAACTATATTTTCATCACCAGTTAGCATCAAACTTTCTTCTGGAACATCAGCTACACCACCTCCTTGACCAAATCCACTATCTCTCTCTGATCTAAAACCAATATCCATTCTATTTACCTTTGTAACTTTAGGTGTTAACACACTTTCAATTGGGAATGGCAGATGATAATTTAATCCTGGTTGAGTAGTATTTACAAACTTTCCAAATCTTAAAACCACTCCCTGCTCATCAGGTAAAACTCTATACAAACCACTTAATGCCCAAATTACAACCAAGATAATCAATCCAAGTATAATTGGTTTTTTACCCCCTGTACCACTTCCAGTAAATTTATTTATAGTATCCTGTAATTTTTTAATTGCTTCGTCTAAATTAGGAGGTGTTGGGCCTCTTCTGAAACCTCCACCATTTCCACTTCCTCCTCCACCTGGAGGACTGCCCCATGGGCTTTGATTTTTGTAAATCGTCATTATGTCACTCTATATAGTGTCTTTATAATCAAAAACAAGGTAAGTGTATTTTTATGAATGAAAAAAAAGTAGGTCTTAGTGACACAATGAAGGCAAAAACTGAGCCAAAAACCTTCAAAAGAAACCCAATTCCAGGCACTAAATTTACAATTGCAATATCTAGTGCAAAAGGTGGTGTTGGAAAATCTACTTTTGCAACAAATTTAGCTTTAGCCTTAAAAAAAGTTGGATGCAAAGTTGGAATTTTAGATGCTGATATTTATGGACCATCTTTGCCAAAACTATTCTCTATAAATGAAAAGCCAGATAGCGATGGGCAAACTTTGAAGCCGATTATAAAGTATGACATTCAATGTATGTCTATTGGTTTTTTAACAGATGAGCAAACACCAATGATCTGGAGAGGGCCAATGGTTACCAGTGCTATTAAAACCTTTACTCAAAAAGTTGGCTGGAAAGACTTAGACTTCATAATTGTTGATATGCCTCCAGGCACAGGTGATACGCAGCTTACTTTTGCTCAAGAGATTAGTGTAGACGGTGCAATAATAGTCTCTACTCCTCAAGAAATAGCACTACAAGATGTAAAGAGAGGAATTAGAATGTTTGAAAAATTAAAAGTAAATATTATTGGATTAATTGACAATATGAGTCACTTTATCGGGGATGATGGAAAGAAATATGCAATTTTTGGAGAGAATGGTGTTGAAAGGACTGCAAAAGAATTTGATAAGAAATTTTTAGGACAAATACCAATAAATTCTGATGTTGGGAAATATGGAGATATGGGAATTCCTATTGTTGAGAAAGATCCAGATCATGAAATTACAAAAATTTATACAAAATTTGCGGAAGATATTAAACAATCCTATCTTTAATTTCAAAAGCATCCATAAGTTCATTCCATTCTCTTTTTGAAAGTCCAGATTGTTCTAAATTTATTTCCTCACCTTTTATTAGTTTTTGAATAATAACTTTTCCTTTTGCAGAAACCTCCGTACCACCTACTCTATAGTCCATAAAAGCATCATATGTTATTGGAACCCATCTCTTTAGAGTATCTAACATTATATCTGCATAAACTCTAATTTCATATTGAGCATGATGATCTGCACGTAACCTTAAAAAATTCATTAAATTTAAAAGATCAGTTTTCCAATACCACTGCGTATATGTATTTAAAGTTAAATTCATTCTAGCCAACTCCCTAGCTAATCCTTTTTTATTTTCATCAATTGTAGACCCATCAAATTTTTGATTAAGCATAGTTTCATAATTATCATATGTTCTCTCAGCATCATTTTTTAAAAGTTCTAAAACTTCCTTTGCCTGCTCTCCCTCAATCACATCACCTCTACCTTGTCTATTTGCAATTGATTGAGCTGCTAAATTTTGCGGATCAGGTAAATAAAATTCTTTATCTAAAATTGAATATCTTGCAGAGTATTCATTGACATTTGCTGTACGATGTCTAATCCATTGTCTTGCTATAAATATTGGTAATTTTACATGATATTTAATTTCACACATTTCGAATGGAGTACTATGCCAATGACGCATTAGATATTTTATAAGACCGCTATCTGTTGAAACCTGTTTAGTTCCTTTGCCATAAGAAACTCTTGCAGACTGAACTATTGAGCTATCATCTCCCATGTAGTCAATAACTCTTATAAAGCCATGATCTAAAGCTGGCATAGCTTCATATAATACTTTTTCTAATTCAGGAGCAGTAACTCTTTTAGTTACATTCTCTTGGGATTGTTGATCTTTTATGTCGTTTATTTGTTCTTTTGTAAGTTTCATGAATAAATTATTGAATCTCTTGTATTTGGTTTTATATTAATAGTGTTGGTTTTCCAACTATGACGATAAACGAATTTCGTAATAACCATTGCGGACGTGGGGGCAGTACCCACCACCTCCACCATTTACAACTTAAGGGGGTGAATTAGGATCGACGGGTGTCTAAAAGTTGTTCTTTCGTTCGGTATTGTTCCGCCGTGATGGACTAATTTATAAATGCTAACGAAAGTTATGCACTTGCAGCTTAATTAGTTTACTAATTAAGTTACGGGGTTTGGGGCACCTGGCAACAGAACGCCCCTTTTTTTATATATAATTTTAATTTATGGTGCGGCCAGAGAGAATCGAACTCTCATGAGCTAGGCTCACACGGCCCTCAACCGTGCCTGTCTACCAATTTCAGCATGGCCGCAAATCATGCGTCAGATTAAATGAATGACAATTCTATTTCAAGTTGATAAGTTTTTATTATGGAATTTACAAACCAAGTTAAAATTGCAACTGATCCTATTTATCAAAAGGTTTCTAAATCCATTCCTGAAATAGAGTGGGCAACTCATGCACCTTATATTTATAAAATAAATAAACTTAAAAAAGAGAAGAATGCAGTAATTCTTGCTCACAATTACCAAACTCCTGAAATATATCATGGCATATCAGATTTTTCAGCAGACTCGTTAGCCTTAGCAATTGAAGCTGCAAAAACAAAGGCTGATATAATTGTTATGTGCGGTGTACATTTTATGGCGGAGACTGCCAAATTGATGAGTCCAGATAAAAAAGTTTTATTGCCAGATATGAAAGCTGGGTGCTCTTTATCCTCATCTATAACTGGTGAAGATGTAAGAAACTTAAAAAAACAATATCCTGGTGTTCCTGTTGTTTCATACGTTAACACTTCTGCAGATGTTAAGGCTGAAACTGACGTTTGTTGTACATCAGCAAATGCTGTTAAGATTGTAAACTCTCTAGGTGTAAAAAAAGTAATTTTCTTACCAGACGATTATTTAGCAAAATATGTTGCTTCTCAAACTGATGTAGAAATTATTTCATGGAAAGGTACATGTGAAGTTCATGAACAATTTAATGATGAAGAGATTAATGAAATAAGAAAAAATAATCCCGGAATTAAAATTATTGCTCATCCTGAATGCCCTCCTGATGTAATAGAAGCAAGTGATTTTGCTGGTTCAACAAGTGGTATGATTAAATATGTTAAAGATAATCAACCTAAAAAAGTTATGATGGTTACAGAATGCTCAATGAGTGATAATGTTCAAATTGATAATCCTGATGTAGAATTTATTAGGCCTTGTAACTTATGTCCTCACATGAAGAGGATTACACTACCAAAAATACTTGATTGTTTAGAAAATGAAACAAACGAATTAATTATGAACCATGAAACAATTGAGAAAGCTAGAAAATCTGTAGAGAGAATGGCTGAAATAGGCAGATAAATTCTGTGCCAAAAATTCAATTAAGTAATAGCTTTATACGTTCCGCCTGCAAGTTAGCTCTTAATGAGGATTTATATCCGTCAGGAGATATTACAACAAATCTATTAAATAATAATTCAATTTCAAAAGTTAAACTAATAAGTAATGAAAAAGGTATTATAGGTGGATTAGAATTTGCTAAACAAACATTTAATTTACTAGACAGGAATATTAAATTTCATATAAAAAAAAAAGAAGGATCGAAAATTAGTAAAGGATCTGTAATTGCTGTAATTGAAGGTAAAATTAAAAATATATTAATTGGAGAAAGAGTTGCTTTAAATTTTCTCTCCCATATCTCAGGTATCGCAACCAAAACCAATAAATTTGTAAAAAAGGTAGGAGAGAAAACAAAAATTTGTTGTACAAGGAAAACAATTCCAAATCTAAGAGTTATTCAAAAATATGCAGTAAAACTAGGAGGTGGGACAAACCACAGATTTAATTTAAGTGATGAATTTTTAATTAAAGACAATCATCTAGCATCATCAAAGAAATTTGAAGAAATAGTGAAAAAAGCAATTAAAAATAAAAAGAAAAGAAAAATAACTGTTGAAGTTGACACTTTGAAACAATTTAAGAAAATTAATGGACTTAATTTTAATACAGTTCTATTTGATAATATGAGTCCAAAAAATGTCAAAGTAGCTATTAAATATGCAAAAGGGAAATATGAAACGGAAGCCTCTGGAGGAATAAATTTAAAAAATGTAAAAAATCTTGCTGCAACAAACGTTGATAGAATATCAGTAGGTGAATTAACACATAGTATTCAAGCTTTAGATTTAAAATTTGAGATTTAATTTTTTTTTATTTGAGCTTGGGCTGCCGCTAATCTTGCAACTGGAACTCTGTAAGGAGAACAAGACACATAATCTAATCCAGTTTTTGCACAAAATTCTATACTTTTAGGATCTCCACCATGCTCACCACAAATTCCAAGCTTAATTTTTTTGTTTTGTTTTCTTCCTTTGTCAGTTGCAATTTTTATTAAGTCTCCAACTCCATCATCGATTGATACAAAAGGATCAATGTCAAAAATTTTGTTCTCAATATAATCGTTTAAAAATTTACCACTATCATCTCTACTAATTCCAAATGTAGTTTGAGTTAAATCATTAGTTCCAAAACTAAAAAATTCAGCGTGTCTAGCGATATCTTTTGCTTTTATTGCTGCTCTTGGCAATTCAATCATTGTTCCAACTAAAAAATCGATTTTAGTTTTATTGGCATCTTGAACTTTTTTTGCAACTCTAATGACTAAATCTTTCATGATTTTTATTTCTGCTTCTGTTGAAACTAAAGGTATCATGATTTCAGGCATTGTTGATTGAATTTTTTGTTTTTTGCATTCCACTAAAGCCTCAAAAATTGCAGTACACTGCATCTCATAAATTTCAGGAAATGAAATTGCTAATCTACAACCTCTATGACCCAGCATAGGATTTTGTTCATGAAGCTCTGAAATTCTAACTTCAAGTTCTTTAATAGGAATATTAAGTGAAACTGCAACATCATTAATTTCATTTTTATTTTTTGGCAAAAATTCATGCAGAGGTGGGTCAAGTAACCTTACTGTTACAGGCAAACCTTTCATGATCTTAAATATTTCAATAAAATCTTTTTTTTGATGTGGTAATAACTTTTTGAGTGCATTAGATCGATCTTCAATCGTTTTTGAAAGTATCATTTCTCTTACTGATAAAATTCTTTCTTCGTCAAAAAACATATGTTCAGTTCTACACAAACCAATACCCTCTGCACCAAATTCTCTAGCAATTTTGCTATCCCATGGCGTCTCAGAATTAGTTCTAATTTTTAATTTTCTAAAATCGTCAGACCAACTCATTATTTTTGAAAAATCACCTGATATTTCTGGTTTAACTGTTTTTACCTCACCAATAATTATTCTGCCCGTTGAGCCATCAATTGTAATTATTTCACCCTCTTTAATTACTTTATTGTTTACTTTGAATAATTTATTTTCATAATCAATTTCTATTTCACTAGACCCAGAAACACATGGTCGTCCCATTCCTCTAGCAACTACTGCAGCATGACTTGTCATACCTCCTCTTGAGGTAAGTATTCCTTTTGCTGCGTGCATACCATGTATATCTTCTGGTGAAGTTTCTACACGAACTAATATTGTACTTTGCATCATACTATTTAGTCTTTCAGCCTCTTCAGATGTGAAAACAACTTTTCCACTTGCAGCACCAGGTGATGCAGGCAAACCTGACCCAATTACTTCCAAGTTCGCTTTCTCATCTAAAGTTGGATGAAGTAAAGTGTCTAAAGAACTTGGTTCTATTCGTAATATTGCATCTTTTTTAGTAATCAATTTTTCTTTAACCATATCCACAGCTATTTTTACAGCAGACTTAGCTGTTCGTTTTCCAGAGCGTGTTTGAAGCATCCAAAGTTTTTTATTTTCAACAGTAAACTCCACATCCTGCATATCTTTGTAATGTTTTTCTAACTTATTTAGAATATTTTTTAGTTGCTTGTAAGTTGCTGGCATTACCTCTTCCATTGACTTAAGAGTTTCTTTTGACTCAGCTCTAGCTTTTTTTGTAATATGTTGTGGTGTTCTGGTTCCAGCAACAACATCCTCACCTTGTGCATTTATTAAATATTCTCCATAAATATTTTTTAATCCATCTGATGGATTTCTAGTAAAAACTACACCAGTTGCACAATCATTGCCCATATTTCCAAAAACCATTGATTGTACATTAACTGCTGTACCCCAATTAGATGGTATTTGATTTAATTTTCTATAGACTTTTGCTCTATGACTCTCCCAAGATAAAAAAACAGCACTTATAGCTCCAACCAGTTGTTCTTTGACGTTTTGAGGAAAATCTTTTTTTGTTTTTTCTTTTACAATGTTTTTAAAATCTTTTATTAGAGCTTCCCAGTCATACTCATCTAATTCTGTATCTAGCAATACCCCTTTTGTTAACTTATAGTTCTCAATTATATCCTCAAAGTGATAACCTTCGATCCCCAATACAACATTAGAATACATTTGAATAAAACGCCTATAACTATCATTTGCAAATCTTAAATTTGAAGTTTTTTTTGCAAGTGCTATAACTGTATTATCATTAAGACCTAGATTTAAAATTGTATCCATCATACCAGGCATAGAAACCCTAGCTCCAGATCTTACAGAAACTAGAAGAGGATTTTTTATATCTCCAAATTTTTTTCCTGATTCCTTTTCAATAAATTTTAATTCTTTACTTATTTCATTAAGTATTTCTTTATTTAATTTTTTTTTATTCTTATAAAACAAGTCACATACCTCTGTAGATATTGTAAAACCAGGGGGTACAGGTAGCCCCATTCTTCCCATCTCAGAAAGATTTGCACCTTTGCCACCAAGAATATTTTTTGGCAGTTTAATTTTTTTTATTTTATTTGATTTAAAATTAAATACAAATTTTTTCATACTAGGCACTTATTTTTGAAAAATTAAAATAGTTATCAAAAGTTTTACACAACATATTTAATAATTCTAATCTATTTTTTTTAATTATTATATCTTCATCATTTACAATAACATTATCGAAAAAATCGTTTATCTCATTTTTAATGCTTGATAAAATTTTTAGACTTTCCTCATAATTTTCATCTTTTCCAATACCCAAAAAATATTTTCTAATATCATTTATTTTTTTATATAATTTTTTCTCGTAATCATTTTTAAATAAACCTGGATCTGCAAAACCAAGGGATTCAATACTTATTTTTTCTTCAGTATTTAATATATTTAAAGATCTTTTGTATGCTGCAATAGTTTCAAAGCCGATTTCTTTATTAATATTTTTATTTAAACATAAAGATTTTTTATAAGCTTTTAATAAATCATCTAATCCAAGTAAAAATGTTGAGCTTTCAATTATATCTTGTCTTATTTTTTTTTCTTTTAAATAATTTTTTAATCTTTCAATTATGAAATCACTTAATTCGTTTTGTATTTTTTTGGTATCAAATTCATAACCCTGATCTCTATATACTGAACAGGTGTAAACAATTAAATCTTTTAGTTTGATTTTTGTTTCATTTTCAACAATTAATCTGACAAGACTTATAGCCATTCTTCTAATGGCATATGGGTCTTTTGAACTAGTAGGTTTCAGATTAATTCCAAAAAAACCTACTAATGAGTCCAGTTTGTCACTTAAAGATAAAGCAATACTATACATTTTTTTTGGTAATTTGCTTTCCATCCCGTTAGGCAAATATTGTTCAGATACAGCAAGACAAACTTCTTTATCAAACCCTTGAAACTTTGCAAAATGACCTCCGACTATACCTTGGAGTTCCGGAAACTCTCCAACAAGATCAGACATTAAATCAACCTTACAAATTGATGATGCTATTTCAATTTTATCTTTACTAATTAAAAAATCATCAGAAATTAACGATGATAACTTTCTCATACGTTGAATTTTATCAAAGTAGGATCCTAAACCTTTAAAATAATTTATATTCTTTAATTTATCTACTTGTTTAACTAAATTTTGGGTTTTATTTTTCTCCCAAAAAAACTCAGCATCACTTAATCTTGCCTCAATCACTCTTTCATTTCCTAATTTAACAAACCCTTTAGTGTCTTTAATATCTGAAACTACAAAAAAATTATTTGTAAGATTATTTTTTTTATCAAAAGTTGGTAAATATTTTTGATGAGTCTGCATAGTAGTAATCAATATTTCACTGGGTACATTCAAAAATTTTTTGTCAAAATCACAAACAATTACGACTGGCTTTTCAACTATATTTACTATTTCATCTATAAGCCTATCATTCTGTTCGATTTTTAAATTTTTTTTATTAATTATTTCATTAATCTTATTCTGTATTTTTTTTTTTCTTAAATCTTGATCAATTAAAATACCTTTTTGTCTAAAAAATTTTAAATACGAATTGAAGTCATTAAAAATTTTCATACCTTCTTCTAGTGATTTATCTACAAAAGTTTTGTTAGAGCTATTTAGGTGATTAAAAACAAAATTTAGAGGTTTTTTATTAAATATTGCTAAAATGGATTTAAGAGGTCTTCCCCAATAAAGATCGTAATTTGCCCACTTCATTGATTTATTCCAAGCAATCTTTCCTAGGATTTCACTTAAATTTTTTTCTAGTAAATCTGAAACTTTTATTTTTCTTGATTCTTTTTTAAAAAAATAGAATTCACCTTTTTCAGTATTTTTTTTAAATATTTTCTCTAATATTGTATTGTTTGATCTAATAAATCCCTCTAATGCTTTTTCAGGAGCATTAACATTTGGGCCTCTAATTTCCTCTGAGCCTAATTTGATTTCATTAGGGATTTTATCAATATGCAGAACTAGTCTGTTTGGTGTTGAATAAACATTGAAATTTTCGTTGAATTTAATTTGATTTTCAATAAAAAAATTTTCAATATTTTTTTTTAATTCATTCCTTGCGTTTATTTGAAGCCTTGCAGGAATTTCCTCACTAAATAGTTCTACAAATAATTCTGACATCAACTTTGGCTTTCAATCCAAACTTTCCCAATTGATTTTGTTAGTTCCCTTATTCTTGCAATATACTCAGCCCTTTGTGCTACACTAATCACCCCTCTTGCATCTAAAATATTGAAGACATGACTGCATTTTAAACATTGATCATATGCTGGAAGAGAAATTTTTTTTTCAACTAATAATTTTGTTTCTTCTTCATGCATTTCAAATATTTTAAATAAATTATCAGTATTGGCATATTCAAAATTGTATGCTGAAAATTCTTTCTCTGACTGATGAAAAACATCTTTGTAGGTAATTCCGTCATCATTCCATATTAAATCAAAAACACTTTTTTTATTTTGAATAAACATGCACAACCTCTCTAAACCATATGTAATTTCAACAGATACAGGTTTACATTCAACTCCTGCCATTTTTTGGAAATAAGTAAATTGTGTAACCTCCATACCATCACACCAAACCTCCCATCCAAGACCTGCCGCTCCTAATGTAGGACTTTCCCAGTCATCTTCAACAAATCTTATATCGTGTTCCTCATGATTAATGCCTATTGATGATAAACTATTTAAATACATTCTTTTTATTTCTTTTGGTGAAGGTTTAATTAAAACTTGGAATTGATAGTAATGTTGCAATCTATTGGGGTTGTCACCATATCTTCCATCTGTCGGTCTGCGTGATGGTTGAACATATGCAGTTTTCCATGGTTTTGGGCCAAGCGATCTTAAAGTGGTTGCTGGATGGAATGTTCCAGCACCTACTTCCAGATCGTACGGTTGTAATATTACACAACCTTTTTTAGACCAGTACTTTTGTAAGTTAAAGATTGTATCCTGAAAAGATAAAGTTTTTTTTTTTATTTTAGAGACCATACCTTTGCCAGATTGATCTTTCTTCTAATAAACTAATTACTTTATCAGTATAATTTTCAGAAGATGATAGCTTTTTTGATAGCCACCCTTTGCTTTTTCCAAATTTCTTAATTTCTAAGTCATCTCCATATTTTTCTCTTAATATTTGCTCTGCATTTCCCAATCCATCGATTAGTCCTAATTCTTTTGCTTTTTTTCCTGCCCAAAATTCCCCAGAGAAAAGTTCAATACCAGAGTTTTTGTTGAGTTTCTCTTTTCTGCTCTCCTCAACAACGTCTATAAAATCTTGATGTATTTCTAATTGGATATTTTTTAAACGATTTATATCTTCTTCCTTTTCATCCAAAAAAGGGTCTAAAGTACTTTTATTTTTTCCAGCGGTATAAACTCTTCTTTCAATACCAATTTTTTCAATTAAATTTTTAAAACCAAATGATGCAGAAATAACTCCGATAGATCCTATGATTGAGCTTGAGTTAGCATAAATTTCATCACCAGCACATGAAATTAGATAACCGCCAGAGGCCGCTACATCTTCAGCAAAAAAAATTACTTTTTTTTTTGTTTTTTTAGATTGCTCTTTTATTAGTTTGTATATCAGATGTGATTGTACTGGAGATCCACCTGGTGAATTAATTGTAATCGCAACAGCTAATGCTTTTTTAACTGAGAAAGCCTTTTTTATTATTTCTTCCTCGCTTGAATATTCTATTCCTTGTCTAAACCTTCCAACATTTCCTATAACTCCGGATAATTTGAGATGACTTATAATCTTTTTTTTTTTAAAAAATGAGAACATAAGAATTGTTATAAGTTTTTTTAATATATTATAAACCCTAGTTATAATTAAAGAATAAGGTGCGTCAATTGATAAGTATATTAATAAATTGAATATAATAGTTTTAAGTAATGGGAACTGTAATTCAGCTTAAAAGACAAATTGATAATTCTTATGCAGATTTGAAAAATTCAGTAGAGGATAAATTGATTCTAGTTGAAGAAAAAATTAATTCTAGACTAGCCAGTAAAGTTGAATTGGTTCAAAAGATGACCAAGTATCATTTAAAAACTGGTGGAAAAAGACTAAGAGCACTCTTAACCTTGCAATGTGCTAAAATTTGTGAATATCAAAAAGGATTAAGAGATGTAAATCTTGCCGCTTGTGTAGAACTTATACATGCAGCTACTTTAATGCATGATGATGTAATAGATAGTTCTGACATTAGACGAGGTAAAAAAACACTTAATACAATTTGGGGAAATCATTCATCAATTTTGGTAGGTGATTATTTACTTAGTAAATGTTTTGAAATGATGGTTGAGGACGGAAATTTAGAACTATTAAAACTTTTAGCAACTACATCATCTGAAATTGCCCAAGGTGAAGTTCTTCAGTTACAACACAATAAAGAAATAGATATCTTGGAAGAAACATATCTAAATATTATTTCATCAAAAACAGCTTCTTTATTTGCAGCAGCTAGTAAAGTTGGAGCAATTATTGCTGAAAAAGATTTAAAATATAAAAATGCTTTGGAATTTTATGGAAAAAACTTAGGGCTTACATTTCAAATAGCAGATGACACATTAGACTATAATTCTGAATTAAAATTATTTGGAAAAAATATTGGCAATGACTTTTACGAAGGTAAAGTGACTTTGCCTATAATTTTACTTTATCAAAAAGTTGACAAGTTTGAAAAAGAAAAATTGAAATCTTTTTTTGAAAAAGATATTCGTGAAAAGCAAGATTTAGAACATGTCCTCGTTCTAATAAAAAAAAATAATATTATTAATGAGTGTTATAAAAAAGCAGAACATTATATTAATTTAGCTTCTAATTCTTTAAGTGTATTTGAAGAGTCTGAAGAAAAAAATATATTAAAAAACTTAACTTCTTTTAGTATTGAAAGAAATTTTTAAGGACTTAATAATACCTTTTTCCATTTTTTGGGTAATCTAATATATTTTAACCTTTCATGAATTCGATTTTTTCCATCTAGCCAAAATTCAATTTCCTTAGGTTTAATTCTCCAACCAGACCAATGTTCAGGACGTGGTAGATTATTTTTATTTGGATATTTTTTCTTAAATTCTTCAATGGACTTATATAAATCTTGTCTTTGTTTTAAAATAGAACTTTGCTTTGAGGCCCAAGCACCTATTCTACTTCCATAGGCTCTTGAATTATAATAATCATCAGCTTCTTTTTTTGATACTTTAGATGCAACGCCAACTATTCTTATTTGCCTTTGCAAACTTTTCCAATGAAAGCACATCGAAATTTTTGATGTATTTCTGATTGCTTTGCTTTTATCACTATTAAGGTTTGTATAAAAAACAAATCCATTTTTATCAAAATCTTTGAGAAGCACCATTCTAACTGTTGGAAACCCATTTTTATTTACAGTTCCAACTGCAAATGCGTTTGGATCATTAATTTCTGTTTTTTTTGCTTTATTGAACCATTCTTCAAAAAGTTTTATTGGGTTATTATGTTCTTTAAAGCAAAGATTTAGTCCAAGAGAGTTTTTTTCGTTCATAAATTTAAAAAAATAATTTATACATTAAAATAATGTCATTTAATACTTTTGGAAAGTTATTTAGGTTTACCACTTGGGGAGAGTCTCATGGACCGGCTATTGGATGCGTTGTAGATGGCTGCCCTCCAAATATTCCAATAAAAGAGAGTGATATACAAAAAGAACTTAATAAAAGAAAACCAGGACAATCTAAATTTACAACTCAAAGAAAAGAGGACGACAAAATTAATATTTTATCTGGTGTTTTTGAAGGTAGAACAACTGGAACTCCAATTTCCCTAATAATTTATAATAAGGATATGAGATCTAGAGACTATGAGACAATAAAGAATAAATTTAGACCAGGACACGCAGATTATACTTATTTCAAAAAATACGGTATCCGGGATTACAGAGGTGGTGGAAGACAATCTGCTCGCGAGACTGCGGCTAGAGTTGCGGCGGGTGCTATTGCAAAAATTGTTTTGAAAAGTAAAATTGGAAAGAAGTATCAAGCTGTTGGTGCTGTTACACAATTAGGCATATTAGGATGTGACTTAAAGAAATGGAAAGACAAAACAATTTCTAGTAACCCATTTTTTTGTCCTGATAAAACTGTTATTAAACTTTGGGAAAAATATTTACTTGGGATAAGAAAAGCTGGATCGTCTTGTGGCGCAATAATTGAAGTTAGAGCAAGAGGAGTTCCTTTGGGACTTGGAGCACCAATATACTCAAAATTAGATATGGATCTTGCGGCAGCAATGATGAGCATTAATGCTGTAAAGGGTGTAAATATTGGATCAGGAATGAACTCTGCAATGTTAACTGGTGAGGAAAACTCTGATGAAATTATAAAAAAAAAAGGTAAAACTAGTTTCAAATCAAATAATGCAGGAGGAATTCTTGGAGGAATATCTACTGGACAAGAAATAAATGTTTCATTTGCAGTAAAACCAACATCATCTATTTTGTCATCGAGGAAAACAATCGATAGATTTGGGAAGAATACGACAATATCTGTAAAAGGAAGACACGACCCATGTGTTGGAATTAGAGCAGTTCCAATAGGAGAGGCGATGATGCATTGTGTAATTCTTGATCACTATTTAATGAATGCTGCTCAAAATAAAATTTAATTAGATTTTTTAATTAAAACTTTTGAATTTAAAGTATCTAATATTTTATTTTCAATACCAATAGAGTCTAAATTAGCAAGCTTATACATTAGCTCTGGTTTATCCTGATCAATAAATCTATCAGGCAATATCATTGATCTAAATTTAAGATTGCTGTCTAATAAATTTTTTTCACTTAAAAATTGGCTCACGTGAGATCCAAATCCCCCTATTGAACCTTCTTCTATTGTAATCAAAACCTCATGTTCTGTAGCGATTTGCCATATTAGGTTTTCATCTAACGGTTTTGCAAATCTTGCATCAATAATAGAGATATCAATTCCTTTTTTTATTAAATTTTCGGAAGCCAAAATACACTCCTGTAATCTTGCTCCAAAATTTAAAATTGCAACTTTTTTTCCTTCTTTAATTATTTTTGCTTTACCCAACTCAATTTTCTCATTTATATCAGGTAATTGAACCCCCACACCATTGCCCCTTGGATATCTAAAAGCTGATGGTCTATCGTTTATATCCATTGATGTATTTATCATTCTTACAAGCTCGGCTTCATCACTTGCAGCCATTACCACAAAATTTGGTAATGTTGAAAGGTATGTTATATCAAAAGATCCAGCATGTGTTGGGCCATCAGCACCAACTAATCCCGCTCTGTCGATTGCAAATCTAACAGGTAAAGATTGTATGGCAACATCGTGGACTACTTGATCGTAAGCTCTTTGAAGAAACGTTGAGTATATTGCAGCGTAAGGTTTATACCCTTCAGTAGCCATACCTGCAGCAAAAGTAACAGCATGTTGTTCGGCTATCCCAACATCAAACATTCTTTCTGGAAATTTTTTTCCGAATAAATCTATTCCTGTTCCTGACGGCATAGCGGCAGTTATGCCAACGACCTTACTATCTTTTTCTGCATGTTTGATTAATGAATTAGCAAATACTTTTGTATAAGAAGGAGTATTAGATTTAGACTTTTCTTGTTCTCCTGTTTTTACATTAAATTTTGAAACACCATGAAATTTATCCACCGATTTTTCAGCAAACGAGTAACCTTTTCCTTTTTTAGTTTTAACATGGATTAAAATTGGTCCATCATAATTGATATCCTTTACATTATTAAATACTGAGACCATTGAATCAATATCGTGTCCATCAATTGGTCCAATATAGTAAAATCCCATAGAATTAAATAATGTTCCACCCGTTACTGCAGATCTTAAAAAATCTTCAGCTTTTCCAGCTTGATTTTTAAATCTTTTTGAAAAAGCAGATATAATTAATTTTAATGTTTCTCTAAAACTAAAGTAAACTTTACCAGATAAAATTTTTGCTAGATATTTTCTCATAGCACCAACAGGTTTTGAAATTGACATATCGTTATCATTTAAAACAACAATCATCTTTGTTTTGCTTCCACCTGCATTATTCATAGCCTCATAAGCCATACCAGCACTTATCGCCCCATCACCTATGACTGCAATTACGTTGCCTGATTTATTTGACAACTTATTAGCTACTGCTATTCCTAATGCAGATGAAATAGAAGTTGAACTATGAGCAGCACCAAATGGATCATACTCACTTTCTGATCTTTTTGTAAAACCTGATAATCCTTCACCTTTTCTAAGAGTTCTTATTTGTTTTTTTCTACCAGTTAATATTTTATGCGGATAAGTTTGATGCCCTACATCCCAAATTAATTTATCATGAGGAGTATTAAATATATAGTGTAAGACAACAGTCAATTCTACAACTCCTAGTCCAGCGCCTAAATGCCCTCCTGTTTCAGAAACAACATCAATTAACTCTTGTCGAACCTCGTCTGCCAAAATTTTAATGTCAGATTGTGATAATTTTCTTACATCATCAGGAAAATTAATATTATCTAGAAATTTATAATTATTGCTCACTTTGTTCTATTTAAAATATAATTTATTGTTTCTCTAAAATCGTCGCCTTTTTCTCCAAAAATTTTTAAACTTTTAAATATTTTTAATTTTAAGTTATCTGCATATTTAATAGTATTATTAGTGCCTAGTAAACTTATTAAAGTAGCTTTTCCCATTTTTAAATCTTTTTTGGTTTTTTTTCCTACATTTGATGTTTTGCCTCTTAAATCTATCAAGTCATCAGCAATTTGAAATAATAATCCAATTTCGTTGCCTATTTTAGTAAACTTATTCAGGTATTTTGTTTTACCAGACATTATAATAGGGGCAACACAACAGAAACTAAATAACTTTCCAGTTTTTTTAATTTGCATATTTATAATTTGTTTTTTATTTTTTTTAATTTTTTCATAACTTAAGTCTAAAAACTGCCCACCAGCAATTCCTGTATGTCCCGAGCTTTCGGAAAGTAGGTTTATTAATTCTATTTTTTTATGGTCGTCTAAATTTAATCTTTTTTCACTAAGAATTTGAAATGCAATAGTAAGTAAAGAATTGCCAGCAAGAATTGCAGTTGACTCGCTAAACTTTTTGTGTGTTGTCAATTTTCCTCTTCTCAAATTATCATTATCCATACATGGTAAGTCATCATGTATTAATGAATAAGCATGTATACATTCAACTGCTGCTGCAACTTGCAAAATATTTTTTTTATCTACTTCGAATATAGATCCAATATCAAAGAGTATTTTTGATCTTACCTTTTTACCTCCAGGTAAAAGTCCATAAAGCATTGGTTTGGTAAGTTCAGTTTTTTTTTGTTTGGAAAAATATTTATAAAGATAATTGTTTGTTCTATTAACTATTTTATTTAACTTTTTTTGCATTTTTATTTGATTTTATATCTTTAATTTTAGAAATTGTTTTATCAGATATTTCTTTAAAATTTTTTTGGAATTTTTTTTCTATTAATCTGTTAATTTTTAATAAATTTGTGTAGTCTTCAGTTGTATTTTCTAGATTATTTCTATTTTCCAAATTTTTAATAATTTCGTCTGCCAAATCAGTTAACTCATTTAAAGATTTTGACGCAATATCATCTGGCAAATTTTTTTCATTCATATATTAGTTTGTAATATTATATGAAAAAGAATGATTCAAATATTAAAAAAGCAATAAAATACTTAAATAATAATGAATGTATAGCAATCCCTACCGAGACAGTCTATGGACTGGCAGGAAATGCGTACTCGGATAAAGCAGTTTCAAGTGTATATAAATTAAAAAAAAGACCTAGAAACAATCCTTTAATTACTCACTATTATAGTATTAATAGCTTAAAAAAAGATTGTGAAATTAATAATACTTTTATTAAACTTTACAAAAAATTTTGTCCAGGACCGATATCATTTGTTTTAAAATTAAAAAAGACAAGTAAAATTTCAAAAATTATTACAAATAATTCAAATTCAGTAGCAGTAAGATTTCCAAGTCATCCTTTAACTAGAAAACTGTTAAAAAAAATTAATTATCCACTTGCAGCACCTAGCGCAAATATTTCAACAAGTATAAGTCCTGTTTCAAAACAAGATGTGGTTGATGAATTTGGTCCTAAGTTAAAGTTTATCTTAGATGGTGGTTCTTCGAAAATAGGTTTAGAATCAACGATTATAAATCTTATTGGAAAACCTTATATTTTAAGATTAGGAGGAATAAATAGTAAATTAATCTATAAGATAATTAATCAGTTAGAAAATAAGAATAAAAAAAAGATTAAAATAAAAGTTCCTGGTACTAGTAAACTGCATTATTCACCTGGAATCCCTGTGAGACTAAATGCCAAAAAAAATTATCAGAATGAAGCATATATATTGATAAAAAAAAGAAAAAAATTAGATAAAAACCATTTTTATATAAGTAAGACAAATAATTTAAAGCAAGCTGCAAAAAATTTATATAAGATTTTAAGAATAATAAAAAAAAAAGGTTACAAAAAAATTGCTATTGAAAAAATACCAAATATTAATATTGGTGAAGCTATCAATGATAGAATTTTAAGAGCATCAAAAAAATGAAAAATTTAATTGAAGTTCAAAACATAAAAAAAAACTATGGCAAAAAAGAAGCTGTAAAAGGAATATCTTTTAATGTTGAGGAAGATGAAATTTTAGGTTTACTTGGTCCTAATGGATCTGGAAAAACAACAACTATTGGAATGTTGCTAGGCTTGCTTAAACCTACAAGTGGTCAAATATTTATCAATAATCTTAAACTTGAAGAAAATAGAATTCAAATTCTTGAAATGATTAATTTTATATCTCCATATATTGAACTGCCCAAAAAACTTACAGTGAAACAGAATTTATATGTTTATTCTAAACTTTATAAAGTTAAAAATATTAAGGAACGAATTGAGTATTTGTCGGAAAAGTTAAGAATAGGTGAATTATTAAACAGTATTACCGGGGAACTTTCATCAGGTCAAAAAAATAGAGTAAGTTTAGCCAAAGCCCTAGTTAATGAACCAAAAGTTCTGCTACTTGACGAACCAACTGCTTCTTTAGACCCAGAAGTAGGAGATTTTGTTAGAACATTTTTAGAAGATTATAAAAAAGAAAAAAAAATTTCGATACTTTTAGCTTCTCATAATATGAATGAAGTCACGCGTTTATGCAAATCTGTATTAATGATGAAAAATGGAGAAATAATAGACCAAGGTAAACCTGAAGATTTAATTACAAAACATGGTAGAACAAATTTAGAGGAAGTTTTTTTAAAACTATCAAGGAGTAAAAGTGAGTATAACTAGAATATACGGTTTGTTTTTAAGGCATTTTTATCTAATCACTAGATCATTTCCTAGAATATTAGATCTAGTTTATTGGCCATCTATTCAAATTACATTATGGGGATTTATATCTAATTTTTTTGCAACTCACACAACTTATTACAATAATGCAGTTGGTGTAATCCTCACGTGTGCAATTCTTTATGATTTTTTGTTTAGGACAAGTATTGGTTTCAATATGCTTTTTTTGGAAGAAATTTGGAGTAGAAATTTTACTAATCTTTTCATAGCACCAATGAGAATTGGTGAGATTTTAACCTCACTTGTTATAACTGCTTTAATTAGATCACTAATTGGCCTTGTTCCAGCAATTTTACTTACATCCCCATTGTTTGGAATTTCAATTTTAGATTTAGGAATATTTTTATTTTTTCTTTTTTTAAGTCTTTATATTTTTGGTATCACACTTGGTATTTTAGTTTCTTCAGGTCTGCTTAGATTTGGTCCATCATTTGAAAATATAGCATGGTCAACAATGTTTTTATTGGCACCTTTTGGATGCATTTATTATCCAATAGAAACTCTTCCAGAAATATTTCAAAAAATAGCATATGTTCTGCCATTAGTTTACATATTCGAAGAGGCTAGAAATATTTTAATTAACCAAACAGTTAATGTTCAAAATGTTTACTATGCGTTTATGTGGAATGCTTTTTATTTCTCTCTTTCAATTATTTTATTTTATTATTCTTTCAGTGCAGCAAAAAATAAGGGTACTTTAATTAATATGGGTGAATAATGGTGCGCCCGCAAGGAGTCGAACCCTGAACCTCCAGAGCCGAAATCTGGCGCTCTATCCAGTTGAGCTACAAGCGCATATTGTATATTTATATCAATATGAAAAGTTTTATAAATATAAAAGTTAAAAATAAAGAAAAAAATTTAAGAATAGACATTCTATTATCCAATCAGGATGACAAATTAAGTAGGTCAAGAGTAAAAAGTTTAATTTTAGAAAATAAATTAAAAATTAATAATATTATTATTAACGACCCCTCTAAGAAAATTAAATTGAATGATGAAATTTATTTTGAGATCTCAGAGCCAGAAAAAGAGACTCTTGAGCCATTTAAATATCCACTTGATATTGTTCATGAAGACAAAGATTTAATAGTTATCAATAAATCTGCAGGAATTTCTATGCATCCTGGGCCAGGAAATTATGATAATACAATTGTAAATGCATTGATAAATTATGATAACAAAAATTTATCAAATATTGGGAACGAATTAAGACCTGGAATTGTTCACAGGATTGACAAAGATACATCTGGATTAATAGTTGTTGCCAAAAATAATATTTCACACGAAAATTTGTCAAAACAATTTTCTGATCATTCTATTACACGAGTTTACCAAGCTCTAGTCTGGGGTAAAATAAGACCTCAAAATGGAAAAATAGAGACTTTTATAACTCGAAGTTCAAGAAACAGACAAATGATGGAAGTTTCATTTAAGAAAGGCAAAAAGGCTGTGACCAATTATAAAACTTTGGAAATTTTTGAAGATGAAAAAATTCCAACATTTAGTCTTGTTGAATGTAAACTAGAAACCGGAAGAACGCATCAAATAAGAGTTCATTTGTCTTACAAAGGTAATAATATTTTAGGTGACAAGAAATATAAAAAAAAATTTAAAAAATTTGTAGGTATTGATAGTGAGATTGAGGATAGTATAATCAGTCTTAATAGACAATTTTTACATGCGAAAACTATCGGCTTTAATCATCCTAGTAATAATACAAGACTTGAATTTACATCAAATTTACCATCAGATTTAGAACAAATTTTAAAAAAACTAAGAAAAATCAAGTAATAAAATCATTGTAAAAATTTAATTATTTATTAAATAAATACTTCGAATGAATAAAAATACTTACAACTTACCAGCACTTTCAAATGAAGGTGGATTAGCTGCTTATCTTGCTCAAATTAAGAAATTTCCAATGCTTGCAGCTGAGGAAGAGTATATGTTAGCTAAAAATTGGCAATCAACTGGAAACGTTAAATCCGCTGAAAAGCTTGTTACTAGCCATTTGAGACTAGTTGCAAAGATAGCAATGGGTTACAAAGGTTACGGTTTACCTCTTAATGAGATGATATCTGAAGGTAACGTGGGATTAATGCAGGCTGTAAAAAAATTTGAGCCAGAAAAAGGTTTTAGACTTGCAACTTATGCAATGTGGTGGATCAAAGCTTCTATACAAGAATATATATTGAGATCATGGAGTTTAGTAAAGATAGGAACAACAACAGCACAGAAAAAACTTTTTTTTAACCTAAAAAAAATTAAAAACCAAATAGCTCCACGGTCAGAGGGAGATCTAAGACAAGAACATGTTCAGGATATAGCTAAAAGACTTTCAGTAAGTGAAAGTGAAGTTGTTTCAATGAATAGAAGACTTTCAGGAAAAGAACAATCTTTAAATGCACCAATAGGTGAAGATGGGGATCAGTGGCAAGACTGGGTAGTTGATAATGAAATGGATCATGAATTAAAAATTGCTCAAAGTGATGAAATGGAACAAAGAAAAGATCTACTTGAAGATTCAATTAAGATTTTAAATGAACGAGAAAAAAAGATTTTATACTCTAGAAGATTAACTGATGAACCTGTAACTTTAGACGAGCTGAGTAAAAAATATAAAATAAGTAGAGAAAGGGTAAGACAAATAGAAAATAAAGCTTTTGAAAAACTACAAAAGCATATGCTAAATTCTGCAAAGTCGAAAAATTTGCTACCAGCAAATTAGATATTAAAAGGATCCTGAATTAAGATTGTATCATTTCTCTCTGGACTTGTGGAAATACTGGAAATTCTAGTCTCAACAAATTTTTCTAACTCTTTTATATAATTTTTTGCATTTTCCGGTAATTCCTCAAATTTTTTTATACCCACTGTTGAAGATTTCCAACCTTTAAAGGAATTGTATATTGGTTTAACCATAAACTGATCATCCACTGAAGCTGGAAGGTAGTCAAATTTTTTACCATTTATCTCGTAAGCAATGCACATTTTAATTTCATCTAGTTCGTCTAAAACGTCTAGTTTGGTTAATGCAATTCCATCAATTCCTGAAATTTTTAGAGTTTGTCTCACAAGGACTCCATCAAACCAACCACATCTTCTCTTTCGACTTGTGACGGTTCCGAATTCTTTTCCTCTTGTACCAAGTAAGTCACCAATCTCATCTGTTAATTCAGTTGGAAAAGGACCTTCTCCAACTCTAGTTGTATATGCTTTTGTAATGCCTAAAACATAATTAATGGAGTTTATACCACAACCTGAGCCAGTTGCTGCAGACGAAGCGACAGTGTTGGATGAGGTTACAAATGGATAAGTCCCATGATCTACATCTAAAAGAACTCCTTGAGCACCTTCAAATAATATTTTTTTGTTTTGTGATTTTAATTCATCTATTTTTTTCCATACTGGCTGTGAAAATTGAAGTATTTGTGGCGCAATATTTAACAAATCTTTTTTTAATCTCTCTTTTTTAAATTCAGTTTTTCCTAAACCTTTTCTTATGGCATTATGATGATTTAAAACTACATCTAATCTCTTATCTAAATTATTTTCTGATGCAAGATCCATTACTCTTATTGATCTTCTGCCAATCTTATCTTCATAAGCTGGTCCTATTCCTCTTCTTGTAGTACCTATTTTGGATTTTCCTGCTGAGTCTTCTCTAATCTCATCCATTTCTTTATGAAATGGCAAGATAAGAGTAGCTGCCTCTGATAAAATTAAATTTTTAGAATTAACTTCTACATTTTTAGATTTAATTTCGTCAATCTCATCTAGAAGTGCCCATGGATCAACCACTACTCCATTTCCAATTATAGATATTTTGTTCTTTCTAACTATTCCTGATGGCAACAGTCTTAATTTATAAACTACACCGTCTATAACAAGAGTATGACCAGCATTATGTCCGCCTTGGAATCTTACTATTACATCAGCCTCGCTAGAGAGCCAATCAACAATTTTTCCTTTTCCTTCATCTCCCCACTGTGAACCGACTACAACTACATTTTTCATCTAAAATTTTTTTTAATTTGTATACTATTTAAGTGGTTTACAGGACCTTGACCTTTCCCCAAGTTTGGTTGTGTTCTTAATGAATGATTTACATATTTAATTGCCATTTCACAAGATTTCTTTAAAGTTTTTCCACATGAAAAGTAAGTAGTTATAGCGCTAGAAAGAGTGCAACCAGTGCCATGGCTATTTTTTGTATTTATTTTCTTATTTTTAAAGATTAAGAATTCTTTTTTATTAATAAATACATCTTGAATATTTTTATAATTTAAATGACCACCTTTAATTAGGACATTTTTTGCACCCAATTCTATTAAATAGTTACCTGCTAAAATTACATCCTCGATAGTTGATATTTTCAAATTGGTTAAAACTTCAGCCTCAGGTATATTTGGTGTAATTAAATCTGCTTCAGACAAAAGTTTATATTTTAAAATTTTAATAGCTGGGTCATTAATTAACTTTTTTCCACCCTTTGCCACCATCACTGGATCTAATATTATTTTTTTTGCTTTTATCTTTTTTAATGATTTTATTACTGAATTTATAACCTCTTTTGAATGAAGCATTCCTATTTTGACAGCGTCTGGTTTTATATCTTTTGCAGTAAATTCAATTTGATTTGAAATTTCTTTACCATTCACTGGAATAATTGATTTAACACCTGTCGTGTTTTGTGAAGTTATAGCAGTTATAGCAGTCATAGCATATGAACCAAGCGATGTGACAGTTTTAATGTCTGCTTGTATGCCTGCACCTCCAGAAGAATCTGATCCAGCTATAATTAAAATTTTTGATTTTATTTTCAAATTAGATAATTGATTTTTTTACAATATTTACACATTTTGAGAGTATAGTTATGTCTCCAGTCTCACACATTATTCTCACTACTGGTTCTGTTCCAGACTTTCTTACTAACATTCTGCCCTTTCCTTTTATTAGACTATTTGCTTTTTTAATTGCATTTTTACACTTAGGATTATTAATTATTGATTTATCTTGTACTTGAACATTCTCTAAAAGTTGAGGGGTTGGTGCAAAATTTTCAAATATTTCACTCGCCTTTTTGCCTTTCCTCATAGAAAAAAGAATTTCTAGTGCTACCAATAAACCATCACCAGTAGTCGCAAACTTACCAAGTATAATATGGCCAGATTGCTCTCCTCCTAAATTAAATTTACTTTTCTGCATAGCTTCTTTTACATATCTATCACCAACTTTTGATCTTATAAATTTGATTTTATTTTTTGAAAAATATTTTTCTAATCCATAATTTGACATTAGAGTTCCAACAACTCCTCCTTTTAAAATATTTTTCTTTTTCCATCTTGTTGCCAGCATAGCTATTATTTTATCTCCATCAATAATTTTACCCTTTTCATCACAAATTATTATTCTATCTGCATCACCATCTAGAGAAATTCCAATATGGGACTTATTTTTTTTTGTATGATATTTAATTTTATTTGGAAATGTAGAACCACATTTTTTATTTATATTAAATCCATTTGGAGAAGTTCCAATTTCATGAACTATGGCACCCAATGATCTAAATAATTGAGGTCCTACTTTATATGCAGCTCCATTGGCACAATCTATTGTAATTCTTAAACCTCTTAAATTAAATTGTTTAGGAAAATTTGTTTTTAATATTTCGATATATCTATTTGAGCCATTTTCTAATCTCTTGACCCTTCCTAATATTTTAGGATCTGATAGTTTTTTTGATATTTTGGAGTCAATAAGTTTTTCTATTTTTTTTTCTATTTTATCAGATAATTTTAATCCATCAGGTCCAAACAATTTTAAGCCATTGTCATAATAAGGATTATGAGATGCGGTGATCATAATGCCCATATTGGCTCTCATTTTTTTTGTAAGCATTGCTAAGCCGTTTGTTGGTAATGGTCCAAAAGTAAAAACATGCATTCCTGCTGATGTTAAACCAGATACTAATGCTGGCTCAAGTGTATATCCTGATAACCTTGTATCTTTTGCAATAATTGCTGTCTGTTTAGTTTTTTTTTGATTTTTAAAATATGTACCGGCAGCTAAACCAAACTTAAAAAACATATCACCATTTATTTTATCTCCGTTTACCTTGCCTCTTATTCCATCTGTTCCAAAATATTTTTTTATCATTATTTAAAATTTAATTTTTTAAAAACTTTTATTCCTTGGTTGATTTCATTAACATCATGGATCCTAAGTATTTGTACTCCCTGTAACATGCTAAAAATACTTGAAGACACAGTCCCACCTAATCTTTCTTTACTATCGTTATTTACAGATATATCTTTAATAAATCTCTTTCTAGAGACTCCTAACATTACTGGCAATCCTAAAGAATGAAAAATAGAAACATTATTAATTAGAGTAATATTATGTTTCATATTTTTACCAAATCCTATTCCTGGATCTAAAATAATGTGATTATGTTGAATTCCGTTTTTTCTAATGAACTTCAACTTATCCTCAAAAAAGTCATATATATCTAATAAAACGTTTTTATAATATGGATTTTTTTGCATAGTTTCTGTATTACCTTTCATATGATGAAGAACAAATGGTAATTTACTTTTTTTTAAGAAATTAATAGTCTCCCTGTCATAGTTTAGACCAGATATATCATTTATTAGGTCTAGTTTATATTTTGAAGCATTTTTCATTACAAAACTTTTTCTAGTATCTAATGAAACAAAAAATTTTTTAGATTTTAAATAACTCATAACTTTTTTTACTCTCAGCCACTCCTCTGTTTGAAGAATTTCTTTAGAGCCTGGTCTTGTAGACTCACCACCTACATCAATTATCTTTGCTCCTTCTAAAATTAGTTTATTAATTTGTTTTTTGGCAGAATTTTTTTTATTAAATTTTCCTCCATCAGAAAAACTATCTGGTGTTATATTTAAAACACCCATTAATATTGGTAAATTATTAAATTTTAATTTAGGAATTTTTTTAACCCTCTGAATATTATTTACATCAATTAAAACTTTTTTTTTAATTTTTGATGGAAGATTTTTAATACTTCTAATATTTATTTTTTTTTTATTATTCCTCGTAATTATTTCAATAGTATCAAATGAAAGTGATTTGTTGCCACTGACTGGAAGTGAAATTTTTTTTTTAACTTTTTCTCTTGATGTATTGTTGTAGTAAAAATTACACGCTCTTGTGTAATATTTCTGCATTAAATTTTAGTGAACAATCTTTGGTTTTAGTCCCATTGAACCTAGAGCAGAAGTTTGGTCATCTTCCTCTACTTTTAAATCTTCTTTATTTTTTGGATATAAATTTTTGTTTACTATGTCCTCAATTTCCTTGCCCGTCAATGTTTCATAAGTAAGTAATGCTTTAGCTAATTTATGTAAGTCATCAATTTTATCAGTTAACACTTTCTTTGCTCTATCATAGCCTTGATCAACAAATTTTCTTATCTCTGTATCTACTTTTCTTGCAGTTTCTTCAGACATATTTTGTTGTCTTGCAACTGATCTTCCAAGAAAAACTTCTTCCTCATTTTCACCATAGGCAACTGGACCAAGTTCTTTGCTTAATCCTGCTCTCATCACCATAGCTCTTGCTCTTTTTGTGGCTTGTTCTATGTCGCTAGCTGCTCCAGTAGTTACCTTATCATCACCAAATATAATTTCTTCTGCAACTCTACCTCCCATAGCAATAGCCATTTGTGCATGTAGTTGTTCCCTTGTTTGAGATACTTCATCTCTTTCTGGTAGTTGCATTACCATTCCCAATGCTCTTCCTCTTGGAATTATTGTTGCCTTATGTATAGGGTATGCTGCCTTTTCATTAATAGTAACTATTGCATGACCAGCTTCGTGATAAGCGGTAAGTTTTTTCTCTTCTTCACTCATCACCATTGACCTTCTTTCGGACCCCATCATTACTTTATCTTTTGCCTCCTCGAACTCCATATAAGTAACTATTCTTTTGTTTTTTCTCGCGGCTAGTAACGCAGCTTCATTAACTAAATTTGCGAGATCAGCACCAGAAAATCCAGGAGTACCTCTTGCTATTGTCCTTAAATTTACATCTGGCGCCATTGATATTTTCTTAGCGTGTACTTTTAATATCTTTTCTCTTCCAAGTAAGTCAGGATTAGAAACTACTACCTGTCTATCAAATCTTCCGGGTCTTAATAAAGCTGGATCAAGTACATCAGGTCTGTTAGTTGCTGCAATTATTATCACACCCTCATTTGTATCGAAGCCATCCATCTCTACAAGTAATTGGTTGAGTGTTTGTTCTCTCTCATCGTTTCCACCACCTAGACCTGCACCTCTACTTCTTCCTACTGCATCAATCTCGTCGATAAATATTATGCACGGTGCATGTTTTTTTCCTTGCTCAAACATATCTCGAACTCTTGAAGCTCCTACACCAACAAACATCTCAACAAAGTCTGAACCCGATATTGTGAAGAAAGGTACTCCTGCCTCACCTGCTATTGCTCTTGCTAATAAAGTTTTACCAGTTCCTGGAGGTCCAACTAGAAGACACCCACGAGGTATTTTTCCACCTAACCTACTAAACTTTTTTGGGTCTTTTAGAAACTCTACTACTTCTTCAACTTCCTCTTTAGCTTCTTCTACTCCAGCAACATCATTAAACGTAACTTTACCTTTTAATTCGTTCATCATTTTGGCTTTAGATTTTCCAAAACCCATCGCACCACCTCTGCCACCTTGCATCTGTCTCATAAAGAATATCCAAACAGCAATTAAAAGTAGCATCGGAAACCATGATAAAAGTACACCAAATAATGATGGCATTTTTTCTTCTAGAGGACTCGCTGAAATGCTTACTCCTTTATCACTCAATTTTTGAATTAAATTTGGATCATCAGGTGCATAAGTATTAAACATTTCTCCATTAGACATCACACCCTTAATATTTTTTCCTTGAATTTCTACTTGTACAACTCTTCCATTGTCTACTTGTGTTAAAAATTCTGAAAATATTATATTATTTTTTTGATTAACTGATCCTTGTGGGTTTTTAAACATATTGTACAGGCCAATAGTTAGTATTACTATTACAGCCCACATCGCTAAATTTCTAAAATTCATGACTATAAATTAAGAATTATTAATAATTTAACAAGTGTCAATTTGTGCCAATTTAGAGGTATTCTGCCGTTTTTCTGGAGAAATAATGACTGAATTCTCAATTTTTTGAATTATACATCCTGAAAGTGTTTTTTTTGAGTAATTATTAATAGATTTTAGATATTTAATTAAGTTCTCAACTTTAGCACCTCTTGCGAGAGTATTTTTTTTTCCAACTTTTTGAATTACCTCTGAAAATGATCTAAAAACTATCTCATCTGGTTGTTTAAGAAAATCATTCTTTAAAATTATTGTTTTGCTGAGTTTCAAGTAATATGAATTATCTCTAATATTTTTTTTTACATAATAATCTACGGCATAATTGCTTTTGCTTAAATTATTTAGAGATAATTTTAATTTGTTTAAAGTTAATCCATCATTCTGTAAATTTGAAATTAATTTTCTTACTTTTACTCTTAAAAATTTTTCATCATAGTTAGAGGGATCAATAACATTAAAATTAAAAGTATTTTTTGAAATATATGCTAAATCCTTTTTAGTTATATCAATTAGTGGCCTTAGAATATAAATTTTATCATCAAATTTTATTTTAGATTTAATGTTACTAAATGAAATTAAACCCTTTAAACCTGAACCTCTTAATAATCTTATAAAAAAGTTTTCAATCAAATCATCCATATGATGTGCAGTTAAAATCATATCAATTTTTTTTATTAAAGTTTTTTTTATAATTAATTTATATCTATTATCTCTTGCAAAAGATTGAATATTTGTTGATACTTTTTCTTTTTTAACAGTAAGTATATTGCTGGAAATTTTAAATGATTTAAGTTTTTTTTTTACATATTTAGCCTCGTTTGAAGAATTTTTTCTAAGTTTATGGTCCACAATAAAAAAATAACACTTTGTTTTGTTTTCAATAGAATAACATTTAGCTAAGAATGTTAGTGCCATGCTGTCTACACCTCCCGAAACAGCTACACAAAAGCCTTTCGTAATATGGCTAGATATTTTTTTTTTAAAATTTAAGTAGATACTTTTTATTCTTGGATCATCTAATTTTTTGGAATAAAAATTATGAATTTTCTTTTTTACACTCAAATTCTTTTTCTTCATAATACTTTGCTTTTTGAAGCACAGATTGAGTTGCATCAGGATATTGTTTTTTAACTCCAGCAATCATCAAGCATCCTTGATCTTTTTCTCCCATCTGGACTAGTGACACCCCTAGCTTTAATAAATTTTCTGGAGCAATTTTACTTTTTGGATACTTTTGATAACCTTCCAAATATGCAGTGGCTGCATCAGTGTACATTTGTCTTATTCTGTAAGTTTCTGCATACCAATATTGTGCATTACCTGATAATTCATTATCTGGATTAACTAATACAAATTCTCTAAATGCTCTTTCAGCACTAGCATAATCACCAACTTTTAAAAAATTTCTTGCAAATTGATATTGCTCTTTTGGACTAGTATCAGGTAATATTTTTTCCTCTGCGTTAAAAACTTCTGAAATAATTGCTTCAGTCTGCTCTACAGTCTCTATTAACTGTGTATTATTACTAGTAGTCATATCTTTATAAGATATTTCTCCTAGTGACTGTGGTTCTGAGGATCCAGGAAGGATTTTTTTTTGAGTTATATCTTCATTTACAAATGTTTGTTCAGTTTTCGGCAAAGAAGTAAGAGAGTTATTGTTTCCATTCACAATTGTAGATTGCTCTATTTGCTCAAATCTTAATTGGTTATCTTGCTGAACTTTAGAAAGTTTATTAGAGAGTTTGTCCAATTTAAAATTTATTTCTTCAAATTTATTTGTTAATTCCTGAAACTGTGTCTCTATTTCATTTAATTTCAATAAATGTTTTGTTAACGCCTGTTCAGACTCTTTAGTTGATGCCTTTAGAGTTCTGCTTGTATCTGAATTTTCAGAAAATGACTGTGAGTAAACTGCTCTTTCTAGAGTTCTAAGATCTTTTTGAATATTTTCTAAGATTTCTTGTACTCCTTGATCTTGAGAAAATGAAATACTTGTTGAAAAAAATAAAAATGAGGCAAAGCTAACAAAAATCAACTTAATTAATGATCTCATAAAAACATTTGTAGTTATAATAATGGCAAAAAGAAGACCCTTACTCCTTTAAAGTAAGGGTCATTAATTAGTTTATACTTAATTTGCTTTTACTGTTACAGATCTTCTATTTTTTGACCATGAAAGTGGATTAGAACCTGAGTCTACAGGTCTCTCTTTTCCATAACTTAAAACTTTAATTCGATCAGACGAAACACCATAAGTCATCAAATAGTCTTTTGCAGCATTAGCTCTTCTCTCACCTAATGCTAAATTATATTCTCTTGTGCCTCTCTCATCCGCATGTCCTTCAACCACTACTGTCACATTTGAGTTCTGTCTTAACCAAGCAGCCTGCTTTCTTAAAGTCTCTCTAGATGCTGTTGTCAAAATTGTTTCGTTTGTTGCAAAGAATACTCTGTCAGGAACTCCACTTGCGAGCTCACCTACAGTATCAGAGCCTATATAAACGTCACCCTGCATTAACGCATCCAATTTTTCAATTGGATCTGCTTTTTGAGTCTCCGCTTCTTTAGTAGTAGTAGATGATGACTCTGTAGTTGTTTTTACAGACTTCTTAGTTGCACAGGCCGTAACAATTAAACCAAATATAACAACAAGAAATGCATTTTTTAAAATTTTGCTTAGATTCATTTTTGCTCCTTCAATAGAATATTATGAACTTAATCATGTAATTAGATGTTTTGTCCAGAAAAATCAACCAAATTTAACAGAATCCTTTATTTTCTTTAATTTCCTAATAAAGAAGACCATGATGGGTCTGAGGCATCAGTCTCAGTTTTTACCAACCTCTCGTTGTATCCAGTTAAATCAATTGACCATAATTTAGCTGAAAATCCCTCACCTTTATCGTCAGTTTTTGTTTCTCTATAAAATATGATTATTCTTCCATTTGGAGACCATGAGGGAGCCTCTTGATAAAAATTTTCTGTAAGTAATCTTTCTCCAGATCCATCAGTTCTCATAACTCCAATAAAAAATTTACCTTTGTGTAACTTTGTAAACGCTATTAAATCTCCTCTTGGTGACCAAACTGGTGTACCATAAATTCCTTTTCCAAATGATATTCTTTTAACTTTAGATCCATCACTTCTCATTACATAGATTTGCTGATAACCACTTCTATCAGAATTAAATGTGATATATTTACCATCAGGTGAGTATGATGGTGAGGTATCTATAGAGGGATGATCAGTTAATTTTTGTTGAATATTTGTCTCTAAATTTCTAACCCATATCTCCGAATTACCATCTTTTGCTAAACTCATTATAATTTTTTTTCCATCTGGAGAAAATCTTGGAGCGAATGTCATACCAGGAAAATCTCCCACAACCTCTTGCTTTCCAGTTTCAATATTCAAAAGGTAAACCCTAGGCATATTTCTAAAGTATGAGAGATAGGTTACCATTTGATTTGTTGGATTAAATCTTGGGGTTAATACCAGCTCATTTCCTAAAGTTAAATATTTTGTATTAAATCCATCTTGGTCCATTATAGCTAATTTTTTTACTCTTTGAGTTTTAGGTCCTTCTTCTGATACATATATTATTCTAGTATCAAAATAACCACTTTCTCCTGTCAATCGCTCATATACCTTATCTGAAATTTTATGACCAACTCTTCTCCAATTAGTGGGTACTGTTGTCAAAGAAAATCCATCAACCATTTTTGCTCCTAAAACATCCCAAAGTTTAAACTCAATCCTAATATAATCTTTTTCATTTATGATTTTAGAAGTTACCTTGCCAGTGATCAAAACTTGAGACTTAATTAAAGCCCAATCTTCAAATCTTGGTTTTAAATGGGCGATATCTGGTTTTTGTAAGAAAGATTCTTTATTCAACGTTTCAAACAATCCTGTTTTCCTTAAATTATTCTCTATTACTTTTGAAATTTCTATTCCTAAATTATCTATATCTAAATTTTTTTTAATTTTTTCTTTGGAGATTTCATCAGAAAAAAATGGAGAAACAGAAATTGGTAAAGGATCAAGATTTCCTCTTGTTATATCAATTTCAACAAGTGAATAAGATATATTAGGTTTTAAAAGTACACAAAAAACATATAGTAATAGAAGTTTATTTCTCATCCACCCATCATTTCTATTGGATTAAATCTTAATATCATTGTTTTCCACTTTTCATAACTTGTTGTTGGAAGATTTTTTATAGGGTTACAAAGTCTAATCGCTCTAATAACACTTTGGGCTATTTGATAAAAATCTCCTTCGCCAGGTGTATTCATCCTTACATGATCCAACATTTCAAAGTTTTTTACAATTCCATTCTTTTCTAAATTTAGTTTCACAGTAACCAGTAAATCTTCACTATATGGCAACCCAGTGGGTACTGACCAACATGTATAAATTTGGTGTCTAACTGCATATTCAGTAGTTACACTCAATTTAGAGAGCTTCATAGACTTATGGTCAGATTGTGTAATTCCCTCTACCTTATTTTTAACTTCCCCTACATTTTCATATTGCTTTGCAATTAAACCCTTAATTTTGTTAACATCTATATCTTTTTTTTCATATTCCGACACTTGTTTTGCCTTTTCATCTTTTAAAGGTTTTTTAATTTTTGCAAATTCTTTTATCACTTCGTCATTTTCAATTTTTTTTTCAATCTTTTTTCTTTTTTCTTTTTCAACAACTATTTTTTTGTCGTCTTTTGAAGGTTGTTGTTCAGTTTCTTGTTTAGTTTCTATTTTTTCTAACTTTTTATCAGGTAATGGAACAGCCTCTGACTTTTCTAGCTTAATTTTTTCTTTTTTTTTTTCAGGAATAGGTATTTTTTTTGATTTTGATAAATCAATTTCATCTTTTTGATTTTCAAATTTTACTTGCTTTTTTTCATCTTTTTTTATTTCTTTTGGTGGTGCTTGCTCTGATAGTAGTTTTTTATTATCATTTTTTGCCTTTTCGATAATTTTTGCAGCCTTTGGTGCGTATGGAATGTTTGTTTTCTCAGATATTTGTATCAATTCAACGGAAACGATTGGCATTAATTCTAAAGGTTTTTTAACAACAAATGGAAGTGCAAATATTGTGGCAAAAAATATTGTCCCATGAAAAATTACAGAAAATAACATTCCAAAAGAAAAATTATTTGATCCAACCTGAAAACCACTAAATGAAATTTTTTTAAGCAATACTATCTCTCTTTGTATGGCTCAGATATTAAGGCAACTTTAGTGAATCCTGATCCTGAAAGTTTACCCATTACCTCTAATACTCTTCCATAGTTAATTGTTTTGTCGCCTCTTACATAAATTCTTGTATCAGTTCTGTTATTGGAGACAGCTAAAATTTTTTTAATTAGGGTGTCAAATTCAATTTTTGTCTCTTGAATAAAAACCTCACCTTTTGAATTAATAGTTAATGTGAGAGGCTCACTTTCTTCAGGTAAGGTATCAGCTGAGGTTTCAGGTAAATCAACTTGTACTCCAACTGTGAGCAGGGGTGCAGTAACCATAAAAATAATCAAAAGGACAAGCATTACATCAACGAAGGGGGTTACATTTATTTCACTCATTGGTTCTCTCTCTGAGCGCTTTAAGTTAAATGCCATATTAAATTATTGAAATAAATCTTTTTGAAAAATTTTCTAATTTTTGTAAATATTTTTTAGAGTCATTGCCAAACTTATTATAAGCGATTACCGCTGGTATTGCTGCTAACAAACCTAAAGCAGTTGCAAATAATGCTTCAGCGATTCCAGGGGCTACGATAGCTAGACTAGTATTTCTTGAAATAGCAATTGATTGAAAGGAATTCATTATTCCCCAAACTGTTCCGAATAATCCAATAAACGGTGCTGTAGATCCTACTGTTGCAAGAAAAGTAAATTTATTGTTAACAAAATTCATTTGCTTTTCGATATTTACTTCTAATATATTTTCAAGTCTTTGGCTTATATTTGTTTTTGATCTTGATTTCATAACAGCTTGCATTGAGTCTTTAAATAATTGAGCCATTGGATTATCTAACGCTGCAGGCAAACTATTATAAAATGTTTCTGCAGACTTAGACTTCCAAAATCTTTCCTCAAAATCTTCTGAGTCTTTATTTATTCTTCTGAACATTACAATTTTATCGAAAATTATCGCCCAGGAATAAATTGAGCTAGCGATTAGAATGATAATCACAGATTTAACGACAAAGTCAGCTCTCAAAAATAAACTTAAAATCGAAAAATCTGTATTGCTTGCTAATCCTACTGCTTGAGAAGTTATATCTGCGTCCATTTAATTGATTTCACACTAAAATGTGTCATGAATTTGTCTATAAAAGTAAGCTTTATTTTATTTTTTCCTTTGAATTTAGATGATAATTGGCAATTAATATTGCATCTGCTTTATTAGTATCTTTTTTTCGAGATAACATTGATGAAAACTTAGGAAACATTTCAATTGCTTTTACTCTACTCGAGTCTTTTTGAGAATTTATTAAATCATAATATTTTTTCCATTTGGCCGGTCTCACAAAAAAAATTGGTAGTTGCATTGCAGCACAAACACCTTTCAAAACTCCAAATGATTGTCCAAAATTAAACATACTGGTAACACCTTGTCCAGGCATTGCTGAAACTTGCTCCACCACTACATTTATATGCTCAGATCTATGGTTTTTAATCCTTAAAGATATTTCGTTGAATATTTGGCTACCATTAATTTGCTTTTTATTTTTATTGCCTGATGCCATAGTAGGCATATCAATTACATCCTTCAATTCTCCATATTCAAAAAAACAAATTGCACCAGTTATTCCAGGATCTATTCCGATTATTAACATAAAATTAAGTTAAATTGCATTTGTAAAAACATTTTGAACATCATCATCTTCTTCTAAAATTTCCAAAAACTTAATCATTTTTTCTTTGTCTTCATCATTTATTTTAATTTTATTTATAGGTACCCACTCTATTTCTGTAGATATAAAATTAGAAATTTCTTTTTCTAATATATTTTTTACATCGTATATCTCACTTTTATTTGTATGAATTTCATAGTAATTATCATGAAATATACAATCATTAGCTCCAGCATCGGTTGCTAGATTAAAAACTTTTTCTTCTTCAATTTCTTCTTTATTTATTTTTATAACACCTAATTGAAGAAAATTGTGTGATGCAGAACCTTGGGTACCAAGTCCTCCACCGTATTTTTGAAAAATTGTTCTTATATTTGACGCACTTCTATTTTTATTATCTGTTAATGTGATAACTACTATTGCTGTTTTTGCTGGTCCAAATCCTTCATATCTGATATTTTCAAAATGTGTGTCTGCCTCTATTGATGATTTGTCAATAGCTCTCTCAATATTGTCTTTAGGCATATTTGCTGATCTGGCAGCCTGAATTGCAGATCTTAATCTTGGATTCATATCTGGATTTTTATCTCCAAGTTTTGCGGCTACTGTAATTTCCCTTGATAGTTTTGAAAAAATAGCTGATCTTTGTTTGTCTGCCTTTCCTTTTTTATGTTTGATACCTGCCCAATGAGAGTGACCTGCCATGATTTAGTTGTCTTTCTGAAGTTGACCACCAAATATAAACTGTCTGATATTTAATGCCAAACCATTTTTCGGATTAGCTTCAATAATTGCTCCACAAAGTGAGGCCTCTCCCTCAGCTGGAAAGTGTTTTGTGGACTCTCTTTTGTAAAACCTATTAATAGAGTTTTCTGCATTCATGCCAATAACAGAGTTATAATCACCACACATTCCTGCATCTGTTAAATATGCAGTTCCCTTATTTAGAACTCTTCCGTCGTTTGTAGGTACATGAGTATGGGTGCCTACTACAAATGTTGCGTGACCATCAAATACGTGACCAATAGCCATTTTTTCACTAGTAATTTCACCATGGAAGTCAACTATGAGGAAGTCATATTTTTGTTTTTTTGTATTTTGATCTAAAAATTCTCTGCTTTTTATAAAGACATCATCACATTTTTTCATAAAAACATTTCCCATTAAATTTAATACACCAACTTTATAGCCACCAATAGAATCATAAATACCAAATCCATTACCTGGGGCGTCGTTTGATAAGTTTAATGGTCGTAGCAGCCTTTTTTGTTTTTTAATAAATTCGAATGTTTCTTTTTGATCCCAGACATGATTACCAGTAGTAATAACATCTACTCCACAACTTAATAATTCATTAACAATATTCTCCGTAATGCCAAAACCTTCTTTTGCAGCATTCTCGCCATTTACAATAACAAAGTTTATTTTTTTTGATTTAATAATATTGGGTAAAAATTTTTTTACTGCAATACAGCCACTATATCCAACTATATCTCCTAAAAATAAAATATTCATTAAATAATTTCTTTATCTGTTAAAATAAAATCTAACTTTTGATCAAACTTATTTATAGGGATTCTTGAAATTTCTTGAAATGAAAAAGCAAAACCAACTGTTAAAATTTTTTTAAACTTAAGAATTTTGCTAATATATCTATCATAAAATCCACCGCCATATCCTAATCTAAATTTATACCTATCAAATCCAACAAGGGGTACAATCAAAAAATCTGGAATAACTTTTTTTTTAATACTTGGCTCAGGAATACCTTGATAACTTACTCTAAGTGTATCTTGAAAAGACCATTCGTAAAAATCCATATTATTATTTTTCATAGTAACTGGCAAAGAAATTTTAAAATTATTTTTTTCTAAAATTTCTAAAACATCTAAACAACTAATCTCGCTATTTACAGGATAATAACCACCAATATTAATATTTTTTTTTGAATTATATTTTTTTAATATTTTTTTAAAACGAACAAAAGATATAGTCTGATCCATAAAATTATTTCTTCTAATGTTAATTAATTTTTTTCTTAAAATTTTCTTAGACACTTTTATTATTGGATCTTGGAGTCTGGATCATTTCTTTTAATAAAATTTTCTAATTCAAAAGTGGTCTTATCAACTAAAGTTTCATAATTATTTCGATTGATTTCGATCTCATTTTTCAGATGGTCCTGATTTTTACTCAATTCAGAAATTTCTTTTTCTTTCAAATCTCTATAATTATAAACTAATGATTTAAGTTCTTTAAATTTTTCAGTAATTTTATTTATTTCTTTTTTTTGATTATCTATTTTTTTTTTAGTCTCGTAATATTCATCTAATACAGAAATAGATGTTACAAGTAAAAGCTTACTTTCTCCTATGTTTCCTAAAGAGTTTTTAAGATTACTGAACTTTTCGTTCAAATATAAAGCTAATTCCTCTAAATGTTCTTCTTGGCCATCTTCACAAGATAACAAAAATTCTTTACCATTAAATTTAATATTTACATTTGCCATTTATCGATTTCTTCCATCAAATTATCTGTTTCTTGATTTAATTCATCAATTTTTTGAGCGAATTGGTCTTCTTTTTTTTTTTCGTCAATCTGCTTTTTTTTAAAATCATCAAATTTCTGCTTAAGGGTCTGGTTTTCTTGTTGAAGTGAATTGTATCTTTGTTCTATATCTTTTTTTTCAATTTCTAATTGATTTTTTTGGTTTTCTAGATTTTCTAACTCCAAAATTTTATCCGGTTTTATATATTCTAGATTTTTTAATTTATCTAAAGTTTCTAATAGTTTTTTTTCTTTTTCACTAATTGAATTCATATATATATCTATAATAATAAATTGATTCACCTAAGTCTACAAAGGATAAATTTTTGAGAGAACTAAATAAAACCTTGTCTAACTCTATACGTGCTCTTTCAATGGATGCTGTACAAAAAGCTAATTCTGGACATCCGGGTATGCCTATGGGAATGGCTGATGTTTCTACAATTCTTTTCAAATATTTTCTTAAATTTAATCCAAGAAACCCAAGCTGGTTAAATAGGGATAGATTCGTTTTATCTGCTGGTCACGGATCAATGTTGCTTTACTCTTTGCTTTATTTAACTGGTTATAAAAGTGTTAAATTAAAAGATATTAAGAATTTTAGACAAATAAACTCTATTTGTGCAGGTCATCCTGAGTATGTTGAAAACTCAGGCATTGAAACAACTACAGGTCCTTTAGGTCAAGGAATTTCTAATGCAGTTGGTTTTGCATTGGCAGAGGAAATTTTAAAAAAAAAAATTGGTAAAGATATTATAAATCATAAAACTTATGTAATTGCAGGTGATGGCTGTCTCATGGAAGGTATAAGTCACGAATCTATGAGTTTGGCCGGCCATCTAAAACTTAAAAATCTAATAATGTTGTTTGATAATAATTCTATTTCTATTGATGGACCAACAAGTTTAGCAGTCTCAGATAATTTTAAAAAAAGATTTGAAAGTTATGGCTGGGATTACATAGAAATTAATGGTCATAAAGAAAATGAAATATTTAAAGCCCTCAAAAAAGTTCAAAATGCAAAAAAACCAACTGTTATTTCCTGTAAGACTAAAATTGGTTATGGATCACCTAACAAATCTGGAAAATCCTCTTCGCATGGAAGCCCACTAGGTGTTGAGGAGATTAAATTGGTGCGTAGAGAATTAGGATGGAATTATAAACCATTTCAAATTCCAAAAAATATATTAGATATTTGGAGAGAGATTGGAAAAAAGGGAGAAAAAATTGAATATAAATGGAACAAAATTTATAAAAAGAAAAAAAGTAAAATAAATAAATTTTTCAAAAATGATTTTATAACGTCTGCTTTAAAAGAAAAAAAAATAGCATTAAAAGAAGATAAGACTCTTGCTTCAAGAAAATCCTCGGAGTCAATTATTAGCTCTCTTGTTAAAAAAAGCAATATACTTATTGGTGGATCGGCAGACCTCGCTGGATCAAATAACACCAAGACAAAAAATCATAAAATAATTACACCTGGGAATTTTAGCGGAAATTATATTCATTATGGAGTAAGAGAACATGCCATGTGTGGAATTATGAATGGATTAGCCTTGCACAGCAAAATAATACCTTACGGAGGAACTTTTTTAATTTTTTCAGATTATTGCAAGCCATCAATAAGATTAGCGGCTATGATGGAACGACAGGTTATTTATGTAATGACACACGATTCTATCGGTCTTGGAGAGGATGGACCAACACACCAACCTATTGAACAATTATCTGGATTAAGGTCAATACCCAACCTTAATATTTTTAGACCTGCAGATAGATTAGAAACTATTGAATGTTGGGAGCATGCTTTAGAAAGTCTTAAAACACCAAGCATTCTTTCCTTAACTAGACAAAACCTAAATCCTATTAGAAATAAATACTCAATAACCAATAAATGCTCACTGGGGGCTTATGAGGTTTTAAGAACCAACAGAAAAGTTAAACTAACAATTTTAGCAAGTGGTTCTGAAGTTAACTTAGCTATGGAGACCAGCCATAAATTAGCCAAAGATAAGATTTATTCAAAAGTTATATCAGTGCCTTGTATGGAACTTTTTGACTTACAACCAAAGAAATATAAAGATAAAATTTTAAAAGAAACTAAATTGAAAATTTCAATTGAAGCTGGATCAAGTGATTGTTGGAAAAAATATGTAGGTGATTATGGAATGACTTTTGGAATTAATGATTTTGGTAAAAGTGCACCTTATAAAGATATTTATAAGTATTTTGGACTAATATCTTCAAATATTGCAAATAAATCAAAGAAATTATTTAAAAACTGAAATGACTATTAAAATTGGAATTAATGGCATGGGCCGAATTGGTCGTTTGATAGTTAGATCAATTGTCGAGACTCAAAACGATAATTTAAAAATTCGACATATAAATAACAGAACTAATGCTGAAACTACCTGTAAACTAATAAAATTCGACTCTATTCATGGAAAATTTGATGCAGAATTAAAATTTGATGAAAGTAAATTAATAATTAATAAAAATAAAATTACATTTTCTCAAGAAAGTAAAATAGAAAATATTAATTGGAAAAAATATGATGTTGATTATGTTTTTGAGTGTACTGGTAAATTTAATTCAAAAGAAAAATTACTCACACATATTAAAAATGGAGCAAAAAAAGTAATTGTTTCTGCTCCATGTAAAAATGCTGATAAAACAATTGTGTTTGGTGTAAATGAAAAAATTATATCAAAGGATGATAAAATAATTTCTGCTGCATCATGTACAACTAATTGTTTAGCGCCAGTTATTAATGTTCTTAATAATCATTTTGAAATTGAAAAAGGTTTTATGACCACTATTCATGCATTTACTAGTGATCAAAGAATTTTGGACAATTCCCACAAAGATCCAAGAAGAGCAAGGTCTGCAGGCCAATCAATAATCCCAACTTCAACAGGCGCATCAAAAGCAATAGGAGAAATAATTCCTAGCTTAAAAGGGAAATTAGAAGGGGTTGCAATGAGAGTCCCTACACCCAATGTATCGCTTGTTGAATTAGTTTTCTGTACAAAAAAAGTAATAGATATAAAAAAAATCAATGATGTATTTGAGACTGCTTCTAAAAACGAATTAAAAAAAATTTTAGAGGTTACTCATGAGAAACTAGTTTCCATTGATTTTAATCATCATTCAGCATCCGCAATTGTTGATGCCTCTTTAACAAATGTAGTTGGAACTAACATGGGTAAAATATCTGCTTGGTATGATAATGAATGGGGTTTTTCTAATAGAATGTGCAACATAGCTGAATATATTCATAAAATCTCTTAATGAGAAGTATTTTAAACGAAAAAAATCTCAATAATAAAAAAATATTATTAAGATTGGACCTTAATGTACCATTAAAAAATGGAGAAATAAGTGACACAACAAGAATTGACAAAATTTTACCTACCTTAAACTTTTTGATCCAACAAAAAACTAAAATAATAATTTTATCGCATGTGGGAAGGCCCAAAGGAAAAATAGTAAAAAAGTTATCTTTAAAACCGATATGTGAAGATTTGAAAAAAAAATTAAATGTAGGTATAAAACTAATTAAAGAAAATATTTATGAAATAGAAAGTAAGAGTTACTTTGATAAATTTGAGGAAGAAATACTTATTTTAGAAAATATAAGGTTTTACGTCGAAGAAGAGAAAAATGATCTGAAATTTGCAAAGCATCTTGCAAGTCTAGGTGATATTTATGTTAATGATGCCTTTTCCTGCTCTCACAGATCACACGCATCTATTCAGCAGATTTCAAAATTTTTACCGTCATTTTCTGGCTTACAACTAGATTTGGAAGTCCACGCTCTTAATAAAATTACTACCAAAATTACAAAACCAATAACTTGTATTATCGGAGGATCAAAAATTTCCACAAAGATAAATATTATAAAAAATTTAATACCTAAATTTAATAATATTATTATTGTTGGGGGTATGGCTAATAATTTTATCGAATATTTTGGATATAATATTGGAAAATCAATAAAAGAGGAAAATTGTAATAAAATAGTTGAGGAAATTATCTCGCTTTCAAAAAAAAAGGTATGTAAAGTAATCTATCCTGAGGACGTGCTTGTTTCTAATGATTTAAAAGGGTCATCAAAAAGTAAAGAATTAGATCAAATCTTACCCGATGAGATGATTTTAGATATTGGTCCAAGGACTATTAATAAAATTATTAATATAATTGATAATAGCAAAACAGTATTATGGAATGGACCTGCTGGGTATTATGAAAATCCAAATTTTGCAAATGGAAGTATTAAAATAGCAACAAAAATAATCGAAAATAATAGATCGAACGAAATTTTTTCTGTTGTAGGTGGAGGAGATACCGTATCTTTATTAAATACCTTAAAGATTGTTGGTAGATTTAATTTTGTTTCAACCGCTGGCGGAGCTTTTTTAGAATATCTTGAAGGTAAAAAACTTCCTGGTATAACCGCTTTAAATTGATATGTCAGAACTTAATAAAATTGCACTTAAAATAATTTCTAATGGTAAAGGCATTCTTGCGGCTGATGAAAGTAATGCAACTATGACCAAAAGACTTGAGTCTGTAAATATTACTTCGACACCAGAAAATAGATTGTTATTCAGAGAAATAATCTTTTCATCTAAAAATATGAAAGAATGTATAGGTGGTGTGATTCTTTATGATGAGACAATAAATCAAATAACAAGTTTTGGAAAATCAATACCTGATTTAATTTCTTCTTCAGATACCATACCTGGAATTAAAGTTGATACAGGTGCAAAAGATTTAGCAAATTCTTCAGAAGAAAAAATAACCGAAGGTTTGGACGGACTAAGGGAAAGATTGAAAAAATATTATAAACTTGGAGCTAGATTTACAAAATGGAGGGGAGTTTATGCTTTAAGTGACAGGTATCCAAGTGAGTTAGCAATTCATAGTAATGCGCATGCACTTGCTCGATACTCTGCTTTAGTGCAAGAAAATGGAATGGTTCCAATAGTAGAGCCGGAAGTATTGATGGATGGAGACCATTCTGCTGATCTTTGTTTGAGAAAAACATCAGAAGTTATTAAAAGATGTTTTGAGGAATTAATACTAAATAAAGTTGATCTTTCAGGAATTATTTTAAAACCAAATATGATATTAGCTGGGAACAAGTCAAAAAATAAAATATCTAATGAGGAAGTTTCACAAAAAACACTTGAATGCCTTAAAAATTCAGTTCCAAGTGAAGTGCCTGGAATTGCCTTTTTATCTGGTGGTCAATCGGAAATAGAGGCTACAGAAAATTTAAATTTGATTAATAAAAACAACAACACTAAATTCATAATGACATACTCATATGGAAGAGCTTTGCAGAAAAGTGCTCTTAAAAAGTGGTCTAAAAATATTAAAGATAGAGAGCCAACTCAAAATACATTTAATCATAGAGCCAAAATGTGTTCATTAGCTGCAAAAGGGAAATGGTCGAAAGAACTTGAATATAAATAAAAAAAAATTTATTTATCTTATCTCTCCAAATAAAATAAATGACAATTTCTATAAAGATCTTAAATTGGTATTAAGCACGAATAAAGTAAGTTTTTTTCAGATGCGTCTAAAAAAATATTCTTCAGTTCAAAAATTTAAAATTGGTAAAAAAATACAAAAAATTTGTAAAATTAAAAAAGTGAAATTTATAGTTAATGATGACCCTTGGTTAACTAGAAAACTTAATGCAGATGGCTGTCATTTAGGACAAAAAGATATGAATTTAAAAGATGCCTCTAAAATAATTGGAGATAAGATTATTGGTGTCACCTGTCATAACTCAATTAAACTTGCAAAAGATGCTGTTAAAGCAAAAGCAAGTTACTTGGCTTTTGGTGCTTTCAATACTACAAAAACTAAAAAGGTAAAATATATTGCAAATATTAAAATTTTAAGAAAAGTAAAAAAAATAACTAATACCCCTATAGTTGCTATTGGCGGTGTAAATTTTGATAATTATAAAAATCTTCTATTGAACAATGCGAATTTTTTAGCTATTTCAGGCTACATTTGGAATAATAAAAAATATAAGCCTTTAGAAGCTATTGAAAGATTAAAATGAAAATTAATGCTGGTGAAATAAGAGTTGGAATGCTTCTCGAATATAGAAATGATTTATGGCAAGTTTTAAAAACTCAACACGTAAAACCTGGCAAAGGTGGTGCATTCGCGCAAGTAGAGATGAAGAGTGTCAACAAAAATACAAAAATTAATGAAAGATTTAGATCAAGTGAAAACGTAGAAAAAGCCTCTTTAGAGGAAGTATCTTTTAACTATCTTTACAATGACGAGAATAATTATTTCTTTATTAACATTAAATCATTCGAACAAATAGAAATCAAAAAAGAAATTATTGGAGAAAAAGGAAAATTATTAACTGAAAATCTTAAAGTTTCAATTAGTTTTCATAATGAAAATCCTGTCTCAGTTGAACTACCAAACCAAATAAAATGTAAAATTAATTCAACAGATGTTGCTCTAAAGGGACAAACAGTTTCATCATCTTATAAGCCTGCTACTCTAGACAATGGAATAAACATTCAGGTTCCACCTTTTATAGAAGAAGGTGACGAAGTGATAATTGATACTAGAAATTTAGAATACATTAAAAAAGTATAAAATGATCTCGATATCACCAAATCTTAATTTAATGATTAAAGCTGCAGAAAAAGTATCTAAATTAGTAATTCGTGATTTTGGAGAAGTAGAAAAATTACAAGTGTCAAAAAAAGGCCCTCGTGATTTTGTAACGAAAACTGATAAATATGTTGAGAAAATATTAATTGAAGAACTTAGTAAAACAAAAAAAAATTACTCATTTCTCTCAGAAGAAACTGGGTCAATCCTTAACAAGGATAAAGAGAATATTTGGATAATTGATCCAATTGATGGAACGACAAACTTTCTTCACGGAATTCCTCATTTCGCAATTTGTATTGCTCTTCAATCTAAAGAAGAAATAATAAGTGGTTTGATTTTTGATCCAATTAAGGATGAGTTATTCTTTGCTGAAAAAAATAAAGGTGCTTTTCTAAATAGTCATAGATTAAGAGTTTCAAATAAAAATTCCATTGATGATTGTTTATTTGCTAGTAATCATGAAGGACTTAAATTTAGCAATTTAAATATGAGGTGTAGTGGATGTGCTGCATTAGATTTAGCTTATGTTGCATCAGGAAGAATTGATGGTTTTTTTCACAATAAGATTAATTTATGGGATGTGGCTGCTGGAACTTTATTAATTAAAGAGGCAGGAGGTACAGTTAATGATATTAATCAATTTCAAACAAATGATATTAATATAAAAGCATCAAGTTCTTCAATAAACAGTCAAATGTTGGAAGCTTTAAAAGAATTTTAATTAAAAAAAAATAAGATTTTTAGGATGAGACTAATTATAAAATTTTATAAAAAGTTGTATAATGTTGAAAAAGATGTTTTTTAATTATAACATTAATCAATTAATTTTTTATTAAATGTCCTCAATGAGAAAAAGTCATATAAGAGATGAAATAAACCTGGTGGATGTATTAATCATTATAGGTAAAAACAAACTAAAAATTGTTTCAATCATATTAGTTTTTGTGATTGCAACGTTTATATATGCCTTAAATAAACCTCATACAAAAATATTATACGAAATAACAACTGAAATTAGACCTGTTTCGACTTTTGATGAATTTGAGTATGAAAGCTTCAATAGTTATCTTAAAAAATATTATTTAGTAAACCCAAATTTATATTTCATTGATATAAATGAAGCTGATAAAACATATATATACTCTGGAATTAATGATTTATCTATTTACAATATAAATAAAATAATTCTTTTAAATTTATTCGTTGATAAAATAAATGAAAATTCATTTTTTATTAATGCTATAGAAAAATTTAAACTTATTAAAAGAGAGGATTACGAGACCGATGAGGAATTTGAGGATGCTGTTAAGCAATTAGCTTCAAAAATAACATTAACACGTATAAAAAATGATCAAGGTGAGTTTAATTGGAATATTAAATTTCTTACTAATAATAAAAATACTTGGAAAAAATTTTTAATTTTTGTTGAACAAAGTGCAAATAGTGAAGTTAAAAAATATCTTATCGAAAAATTTAATCAATTTATCTTAAACGAAGAAAGATTAAATAATTATGAAATTGAAGATATAGACCTCATAATCTCAAATACAGTAGATGAAGATGAATTGGACGAACTGAACAAAAAAAAAAATATATTGTTGAAGGATAGGAGATTACAAAGAATAAAGTATTTATTTGAAAAAACACCTATTATTAAATCTGAAAAACTATATGCGGCAAAATTAATGATTGGATCATCTAATTATAAAATTTTAGGCGGAAAAATATATGGAATGAAAGAAAGGCTTACAATTGCAATTGTGTTAGGTGGAATATTTGCAATACTTATAGTTTTAATCCAAAATTCTATCCGAATCCGTAAATAAATTTTTAATCAATTTAAATTAATTAATTGTTAAGATAATAAAAATAATTCAATTTAGTCAAAATTGATAATTTCTTTATTTTATTAGATAAATTGAGAAAAATATATCAAACTTTTAATTGTTTTAGAAAATTCTTTTGTTATAAGTCACGCTATGAAAAAAAATATTCATCCAAATTATCATAATATAAAAGTTGAAATGACTGATGGAACTCAGTTTGAGACTAAATCAACTTGGGGGGCTGAGGGAGATATATTAAAGCTAGAAATTGATCCTAAGTCACATTCAGCATGGACTGGGGGAAAACAAAAAATTCTTGATAAGGGAAGAATAAGTAAATTTAATAAAAAATTTCAAAACTTTAATGTAGAAAAAAAGTGATGAGTGATGCACCATTAATGCCAATGGCTACAGCTGTGTGGCTGGTTGAAAATACGACATTGACTTTCAAGCAAATTGCTGATTTTTGCAAGTTGCATGAAATTGAGGTTCAAGGCATTGCTGATGGAGAGGTAGGGAAAGGAATAGTTGGATACAATCCAATAATAGCCAATCAACTGACAAAAGAGGAAATTAACTTATCATCAAATGACCCTAATAGAGAATTATCATTAAAAATAAATGATATAGAAATTAAAGATGGAGATAAAAAAATAAAAAAATATGTTCCATTATCTAAGCGACAAGATAAACCTGACTCAGTTTTATGGTTATTAAAACAGCATCCTAATTTAAAAGATTCTCAAATTGCTAAACTAGTAGGAATTACAAAAAACTCTGCCTCAGCAATAAGAAATAAAAGTTATTGGAATTTTAATAATTTAAGTGCCAAGGATCCAGTTGCAATGGGACTATTTACACAAAAAGATTTAGTTGAGGCTTTAGAAAAAGCAGACAGAAGATTAAAAAGAGAAAAAAAAGAAAAAGAAAAATTAACACAATAAGTAAACTGCTAATGATTAAAATTAATAGACATGAAATTGTAAAAGTGTTATCTACTCACTTTTTTGGAGGTGGTTATTAAAATAGAAGTTAAAGATAATAATATTGAACAAGCTTTGAGAGTTTTAAAAAGAAAACTTCAGAGGGATGGATTTTTCAAAATAATAAAATTGAAAAATACTTATGAAAAACCATCTGAAAAAAAAAAGAGAATTCTCCAAGAAAATATTAAAAGGGTTAAAAAATTAAATAAGCTTAAAAACAGAATTTAAAAAACCGCGGGGTGGAGCAGCCTGGTAGCTCGCAAGGCTCATAACCTTGAGGTCGGCGGTTCAAATCCGTCCCCCGCAACCAAAAAAATTAAATTATTTCTAATTTTTAAAAATTTTATAAAATTTTTTATACCAGAACATATTTTGACATTGATAAGAAAAGTTAGAAACCTATAAATAAAATTTAAGCAATAATTTACTTTTGTAAATTAATTTTTCTTAATATCATTTCTAAAGAAATAGGAATAAGCGTTAATAAAGGTAATATTACTGGAAAACGGTATCGCCAATCATAATCAATGAGTATGAATGAATGAAAAGCTGCCACGGAAAAAGAAAGTATTAATATAAAGAAAAATATTCTATCCTGAAATTTTATATTTCCTTTTAAAATTGACAAAATAAATACCGCTAATAATACTAAAATTGTTTGAATGACATTCATGATAATATGTATTAATGAAAAAGTTGATGCATAAGGATTGAAAAAATTAATCAATCTTAAAAAGTATACATAAACTACATCAATGAAATTATTAGGTGGATTTACCCAAGTTTCAGGACGATCATGAATGATCATGCCATTTTTAACATAGTTATATACAAAATCTTGATAAGCAACTTCATCAAAACTTTTACTGTTAATATTATATTCCATAAAGAAATACAGCAATCCAAAGAAAACAGGCGTAAAAAGAAATAACACAAACAAAAAAAATATAATCTTTTTGGAAGTTAAGGAAATTTGATATTTTAATACAATAATAAAAATACCTATTGCAAAGATTACAGGTATTGAAGATGGCCTAGATGCTAACAATAAAAATATTATCAAAAACAGTTGCATATAGTTAATTTTATTTTTTACAATTGTTCTAATTATTAAATAAGTTGCAACAACTACAAGAAAGGCATAAGTCATATCAGAAAGTATAAATTTGGGCCAAGTTAAAAAATCAGCAGATATTAAAATTAACGATAGACTCAAAGATATTAAGATTGGTCTTACCTTAACAAGTAAAAGACCTTTTGCAAATATTATTAAGGAGAAGAATACTAGTAAAATATTTAATAATAAGAAAGCAAATTGCCATTCATATCCAAAAATTACTTTACATATAGCCATTAAAAATACAGGTAGTGAGAATAAAAATAACGGTGGTCTATGATCATCTTTTTCTATTGAAAAAAATTCAAAAAAATTAAAATTATATTTAATTAGTTCGTCTGCCCATCTTGAAAATCTGTGAGAGTCACTAGACATTGAATAACCTAATCTAAGATGATAATAGGCTATTAAAGTGGAACATATTAGAATTGAAATTAATAATAACTTATTTCCATATTTCCAATCGCTGGATAAGATATTTTTCATATAAGTTTTATAATATTTTTAATTTTTTAAATTTTAATAAAATATTTATACTTTAATATTGTGAGTAATGCTCTGATTGCATCATAAAACCTAATTTTTTTTCCCTCTTTAACACTTCTTCCTTTGTATGATATAGGAACTTCTTCAATTTTCTCATTAAATAATGATATTTTTGTTGTAACCTCTGGACAAAATGCAAAGTCATTTTCTTGTAATTTTAGTTTTTTAAAAATGGGATATTTTATTACTTTATAACAGGTATGTGCATCTGTTAAATTTTGATTATTAAAAAAATTTGAAATTATTGTTAATACATGATTACCAAAAACTCTGTAATTAGACAAAAAAATATTTTTATATCTTTTTTTATTTAAAACTCTTGAACCATAAATAATGTTATATTTTTTTAACAACATTATTTTTATTAATTTATTTAAATCTTTAGGATCATATTCTAAATCAGCATCTTGAATAGCAACAATGTTACCTTTTATAAATGGCAGAGCAGATTTAATTGCAGCACCTTTACCTTGGTTTTTAGTATGAAAAACTATTTTATTTACATTTTTAATTTTTTTTAAAATATCTCTTGTCCCATCATAAGAAAAATCATCAACAACAATAATTTGTTTATTAAAATAGATATTTTTATTTAATTTTTTTATTATTTTTTTTATATAATTTTTTTCATTAAAAACAGGAATAATAATTGAAACCTTATTTTTTGACATTTCTATAAAGTTATAATCTATGAAAATTTTATTGAAAACTTTTAAATCTTAAATTTAGATTTTTTACTATCAATTACAAATGTTTTAACAGTTTCTATTGTTAACTTATCAAATGATTTTCCAAATTTTTGAATTTTTTCTATAATTGCAGGTGGAACTGTAATCAAATGACAGCCTAAACGTTTTGCTTGCAAGTAATTATATGGTTCTCTAACACTTGCCCATAAAATTTCTACATTTTTGAATTTTTTTGCTAATTTTATACTTTTTATAAATTCTGGAACAGGATCTTTACCTGTATCTGATGCTCTTCCTGCAAATATTGATATTATTACTTTAGTTTTTTTATTTATTACTCTCAAAATTTTTTTTGTCTGATTTGCTGAATAAACCGCTGTAATGTTAAGTTTAATATTCTTACCATTTAACTCTTTTATAACTTTTCCAGTAAATTTACTTTTTGTATTAATTATAGGAACTTTTACATATACATTCTTCCCCCAAGCATTAATTTTAAGTCCTTGTTCAATCATAGTCTTTTCTTCATCTGCAAATACTTCAAACGATACAGGTTTTTTTTTACAAATTTTGAGTATTTTTTTTGAATACAATTCGTAATCTTTAGCACCTGCTTTTCTCATCAAACTAGGATTGGTTGTAAATCCTTTTACAATTTTCTTTTTATTGAATTTTTTTATTGAGTTTAAATCAGCAATATCACAAAAAATTTTGGTACTCATTTAATCTATAGATTTTTTGTAATATCTTCAGTCATTTTTTTTGCATCCGCAAATAACATTAAAGTATTTTCTTTATAAAATAAGTCATTGTCAATACCTGCATAACCAGGCGATAAACTTCTTTTTACAAATAAAACTGACTTACATTTCTCAACATCCAATACTGGCATACCAAAAATTGGACTTTGAGGATCTGTTTTTGCTACTGGGTTTGTTACATCGTTTGCACCAATCACAAACGCAACGTCAGCATTTGCAAAATCATTATTTATCTCCTCTAGTTCAAATACTTCATCATAAGGAACATTTGCTTCTGCTAGTAATACATTCATATGTCCAGGCATTCTACCTGCAACTGGATGTATTGCGTATGATACTTTAATGTCGTTTTTTTTTAACTTATCAACCATTTCTCTTAAAGCATGTTGGGCCTGTGCTACAGCCATTCCATAACCCGGAACTATAATTACTGAGGAGGCATTTTTCATTAAAAAAGCTGCATCATCAGCATTACCACTTTTTACTGGTCTTTGCTCCTTATTTTGTCTGCTATTTGATTGCTCTGTTGCACCAAATCCACCTAAAATAACATTAAAGAATGATCTATTCATCCCTTTACACATTATGTAAGAAAGGATTGCGCCTGATGAACCAACTAAAGCACCAGTAATTATTAGAGCAGTATTTTCTAGAGTAAAACCTATTCCTGCAGCTGCCCAGCCTGAATATGAATTAAGCATTGAAATTACAACTGGCATATCTGCACCACCAATTGGAATAATAATAAGAAAACCAATTATAAAAGAAACTGCAATTAATATCCAAAATAAATTTGATGATTGGGTGGCGCACAAATAAAAAGTTAAAATTATAATTATAATTAAAATTAATGCATTTAAAATATGTTGACCTTTAAAAGTTATAGGAGCTCCTGACATTATTCCTTGGAGTTTTAAAAATGCTATAACTGAACCAGAGAAAGTTATTGCGCCCACTGCTGCACCTATTGACATTTCTATAAGGCTTGCAAGTTTAATATTTCCAGGTGTACCAAGGTTAAAAACCTCAGGATTTATAAAGGCTGAAATTGCAACAAACACAGCAGCTAAACCAACTAAACTGTGAAATCCAGCAACTAATTCTGGCATTGCAGTCATAGGTATTTTATATGCAATGAATGCGCCGATACTACCACCTATTACTAGAAAAATTAGTACATAAATAAATCCAGTTGTAAAATTACCCACAGAAAGAAATGTAACAACAACTGCAATAATCATTCCAATTATTCCAAAGAAATTTCCTTGTCTTGAGGTTTCTGGGGATGACAGTCCCCTTAAAGCTAGAATAAATAATACTCCTGAAATTAAATATAAAGTTGCTGAAAGGTTTGCAGACATTAGCTACTTATCCTTTTTCTTTTTCTTGTACATTGCCAACATTCTTTGAGTGACTAAAAATCCTCCAAAAATATTAACAGCAGCTAAAATAATTGCTAAAAATCCGTATATACTAGACGTAGAGAAAATATCTCCATCATTACCTGACAAAGCAGCAATAATTGCTCCAACTATTATTACAGAGGATATAGCATTGGTTACCGACATTAAAGGAGTATGAAGTGACGGTGTTACACTCCAAACAACATAGTATCCTACAAATATTGTTAATATGAAAATACTTAGTCTAAATATAAAAGGATCAATTTCCATAATTTTACTTTATTAATGTTTTTTCAATAATTTCATCTTCTAAATTAATATTTATTTTATTATTTTCTTTATCATATAAATTAGAAATAAAATTAAATACATTTTTTGAGTATAAATTTGAGGCAGATACTGGTAATTTATTCAAAATATTTGTTTCACCTAAAATTTTTACCCCATTTTTTTCAACTATTTTGTCAGCCTCTGTAAATGCTGTGTTACCACCTTGAGTTGCTGCTAAATCATAAATGATCGAACCCTTTTGAAGATTTTTAAACATTTCCTCCTTGATTATTTTTGGTGCTTCTCTTCCAGGAATTAAAGCGGTACAAATAATTATATCAATTTTTTTTAAAGTTTCAGAAAGTAGTTCTTCCTGTTTCTTTTTGAATTCTTCAGATGCCTCTTTTGCATAACCTCCATCAGTTTCTAGATTTTCAGATCCATCTACGCTTAAAAATTTTCCTCCTAAACTTTCTACCTGTTCTTTTGAAGCCATTCTTACATCAGTTGCAAAAACAACCGCTCCCATTCTTTTTGCAGTCGCTATTGCTTGCAAACCAGCAACTCCTGCTCCAATAACTAACACTTTTGCGGCGGGTATAGTGCCGGCTGCTGTCATCATCATAGGAATTGCTCTTTCATAAATTTGAAAAGCCTCAATTACCGCTTTATATCCAGCTAAGTTTGCTTGAGAAGATAATATATCCATTGATTGTGCCCTAGTTATTCTTGGAAGCAATTCTAAAGAAAAACAATTAATTTTTTTCAATTTTAATTTTTTTAATTTTTGTTCGTTTGAAATAGCATTTAGTGATCCAATTAAAATTTGATTTTCTTTTAAAAAAGATTGCCTCTCTTCATCTAGAAGTCCTAATTGGACAATAATATCAGCTCTATTAATTATATCTTTTTCGTTTTCTAAAAAATCTACTCCTAAATTTTTATAATCTTCATCACTAAAACCTAAATGAAGTCCATAATTTTCTGGTAAAGATAATTTTAAACCTAAATTAATGTATTTTTTTGCTATCTCTGGCGTTATAGCTAGCCTTTTTTCAATTTCTTTGTTTTCTGAAATAGAGACTAAATTCATTAGAGATACAAAACAGTTATTTTTGTCTTGCTTTAAATTTTGGATTTATTTTATTGATGATATAAACTCTTCCCCTTCTTCTAACTAGTTTAGAGTTTAAATCTCTTTTTTTAATAGATTTTAATGAACTTTTAATTTTCATAATTTGTTGCTTTTAATAATGGAACTTATGTAATCTTGCAATTGTAATTTTCCATATTTTTGAATTATTTTGTTATTATAAGATATTTTAGTTAAAGCTGAGGCAAATCGTTCACCTGGCCTTGGCCTTAAAAATACTATTTTACTTTCAAACATCTTTGCAACTTGAAGTATTGAATATGAATTTTTATTACTAATACTATAATATTTACATTTGCCAGCTTTAAAAGCTTCATAACAAACAGAAACAGTATCATAAATATGGGTAAACCTTCTTGTTTGGCTTCCTGGTTTAACAACACTTAATGGTTTTTTATTTGAATATTGATATTCAAATATTCCAATTACTGTGGCCATATCCCCAGTTTTAATTTGCTTTGGACCATAAACGTTATAAAAAAAAATAACTTCAAATTTAAAATTAAACCATGTTTTTAAATTTTCTAATAATTCCAAATTTTTTGACTTAGTGAAAGCATAAGGTGAAAGGTTTTTGTCATTTCCTTTATTTCCTAAGCTTGCAGAGGTTGCAGAATAAATAAGTTTAATATTATTATCTAAACAAAATTTAAAAACTGCATTTGTACCTATTGAATTTGATTGATAACATTCATCAAATTTTTTAAAGCTTTGAAAAATTCTAGCAAATTCACCAAAATGAAAGATTGAAACAATTTTTTTTTTATGTTTTTTTAAAATTTTATTTATATATAAAGTATCACCTTCTATATAATTAACTCTTTTATTTTTTATGTGATTTTTTTTTGATCCCGAAGAATAATTATCTAGGCTTGTTATATTATATTTTGTTCTTTTTAAAAGGAGTTCTATAAGATTAGAACCAACAAATCCTGCACCCCCAGTTACTATTATGAGATTTTTCATTTTAGATAAGCCTGGCAATGTCCTACTCTTCCATGTCTTAAGACAAAGTACCATCGGCGCTGAAAGGCTTGACTTCCGAGTTCGGAATGGGATCGGGTATTACACTTTCGCAATAATCACCAGGCAGGATCTTTTACTTAAAATTGAATAAATAGTAAAGGATAAAAAATAATATTATGAATAATTTTAGGTCTTAATAAAGTTTCTACTCCAAATTAAAAAAGGTAAATTCAAAATCATTGCAATATTAAGCCAATTATTAAATACATTACCTGTTGGAACTATTGGCCAAAGATAGATTGCAATTCCAGATAAAATACAAATTTCAAAATCTGTGAAATAATATTTGCCTCTGAATTTAAATATTAAATGCTTTATTACAAATGTACAAAAAAAAATTAGAGCAACAATTAGAAACATAAAACCAATAGTTCCAGTTTCACTCAATATTTGTATATATGTATTATGGGGATGAGATGCACAAGAAAGTTCGCTTTCTTTATAATTTTCATCATTGCAAAAGTTTCTAAAGTTTTTAACGCCAACTCCTAGAACCTTATTGTCTAAGTACATCCGATATGCAGTTATATAATGATGAGTATGCTCTTTAGAAAAAATATATAATCCCTCTTTTTCTTTTTTGTTTTCGTCTAATAGATTCATTTGAGATAAAGTTGTATCAAAAACTCTTTCTTTTGCTGTTGGATTGATAATACTTATAATTATAAGCAATAAGACACTAGAAAATAAAGTATAGAGTCTTAATTTAAACAATTTTTTAGAAAAGAGAATAACAAAGACAGCTGATAAATTTATGTAAAAAAAAGCTGATCGATCTCCACTAATAAAAATTAATGCTTCAGATAAAATAAAAATTATTATTAATAAATAAAACAATTTATTTTTTTTTTTAAATATAAATATAGATAATCCAAAAAATATTGGCCATAATCTACTAAGGTAACTACCTAAAATTTTTTCTTCCCCAAAAAAACTTGATATTCTTACTGAACCTTTCCATCCTAAAATATTTTCTCCAACAAAATATTGGTAAAAACCGTCTAATACTAATGCTAAGAAACAAAAAAAGATGCAATAAAAAAAATATTTTATAAATTTATGATCCTGATTTAATAGTGCAACTATAGCGATTACAAAAACACCATACCTAAAATAGAATAAAGAAATTTTTAAACTATCTAAATTAAAATTATTAATTAAATTATTCAAAATTAAATAAAACCAAAAAAGTAAAAAAAAATAAAAATATTTTTTATGAAAGTAAGAAAAGTTTTTTTTTTTTAAACAATAGGTTAAAAATATTAAAGTTATAAATGAAATTGCAAAATCGCTTAGTAAGGGGCCTGTAATTAAGAAAAGAGGGATTAAAGAAAATAAAAAAATTGGTAAGCTATAAAAAATAAATTTTTCAGTACTTGAATTAAAAATCATTGAAAAAAATTTATAATAATTTGTAAATTAGACCTATCTTATATAATATTAAAACAATATTTGTATTAAAATCTAATATTTTTAATGTTTTAAATATTTAAGACTTTGTTGTAATCTATTTGTATTTGAGTACGGTCATAAGGAAATCATAACTATTAATGAGCAACACAATAATAATCTATTGTTTAACAAATTTAATAATATTTTTTTTATGTAGTAAAATTTCTTATGAACTTAATTTAGTTGACCTACCTAATGAAAGAAAAATTCATTCTGAAGCTACAGCTTACACTGGTGGAGTAGCTATAAGCGTAATATTTTTAACTGCAATTATTACATTTGATACTTTTAATGAGAGTTTGAGTTTAATGCTATCCATAGCCTTTCTAATATCAATTGTAGGGTTAATTGATGACAAATATAATTTGAATATAGGTAGTAAGTTAAGTTTACAAATTTTACCTATTTTTTACATAGTCATTTTTGAAAACTTCGGCTTAAAAGAACTTGGAGATTACGGTTACTTTAAACTAGATCTTGGAGCTTTTGCGATACCTTTTACCTTCCTATCTGTCTTATTTTTAATCAATGCATTTAATTATTTTGATGGAATTGACGGCATGTTAGGTATTAATACAATTTCTGTATTAGCTATTTTGTACTTTTTGGTTTCTAAGCATAACACACATTTTTTAGTTGTTGAGCAAAATATTCAATTTTTTTTGCTTGTTATCGCGATACCAATATTATTTTTTTTATTGTTTAATTTTTCTTTTTTAAATCTTCCTAAATTGTTTTTAGGAGATAGTGGAAGTTTATTGCTAGGGTTTGTAATATCCTTAATTCTAATATATTTTGCAAATCAAAATTTCATTCACCCAATTTTACTTGCTTGGTCTGTTGTAATTTTTGTTTATGAATTTTTATCAATTAATTTAATAAGAATTAGAAATAAAGAAAAGCTTTTTAAAGCAGGTAGAGATCACTTACATCATATAATATATACAGAAACTAATTCATTAATTTTTACTAATTTTTTAGTATCTTCGATGAATATTTTTTTATTTACTATTGGATATTTGAGCTATTCTTTTGTAAGTCCAATAGTATCTTTTATTTTATTTATTATTTGTTTCATAATTTTTTTTGTTTTAAGAAATTTTTACAAGATTAAATATAAAATTTAAATTAGGATAAATTAAGTCATAAAATTATATTTACCCAAGATACATATGGTCGATAAGTTCTGAATTTGATTTGTATGATTTAAGTAATTTTTCTAGTAACTTCTTTACCTCTAGTGCATTATTCTTGGAAATTAATTTTTCTAGATTTTTTAATTCTAATTCTAATTTACTAAATGAAATAGATGGATCACTTATTTTTTGAATTTTCGGATGATTTGTTTTTTGTGGATTATCTCCAACTAGTAATTCTTCGTATAATTTTTCACCTGGCCGCAACCCGATAATTTTGATTTCAATATCTCCATTTAGGTTTGTGCTATCTTTAATTGCAAATCCCATAAGATTAATCATTTTATTAATTAGATCTAAAATTTTTATACTTTTGCCCATATCCAGAACAAATACCTCGGCATTTTTACCCATAGCTCCTGCCTGAATGACTAATTGGGCTGCCTCCGTAGTAGTCATAAAAAAACGCGTTACATCTGTATGAGTTAAAGTAACTGGACCACCTTGTATAATTTGTTTTTTAAATTTTGGTATTACAGATCCAGACGATTCTAATACATTACCAAAACGAACTATTGAAAAATTAGTATTTATATTTTTTGTGTTATTATAAATACTCTGCATACATAACTCTGCAAGTCTTTTTGAGGCACCCATAATGTTGGTTGGTCTTACTGCTTTGTCGCTAGAAATTAATACAATATTTGAAACTTTTTTACTAACAGATGCATTAACTACTGACAAAGTACTAAAAACATTATTTTTGACTCCAGAACAAATATTTTCCTCAACCAATGGTACATGTTTATAAGCTGCACAATGATAAACAGTATTTACGTTAAATTTTTCAAAAATAATTTCTAACTTTTCTTGGTCTTGAGCATCTGCAAGTAATGAAATTATCTTTAAATTTTTATCGTAATTTTTTAATTCCTCAAAAATTTTATAAAGTGCAAATTCATTTAATTCTAAAAGAAGTAACTTTTTTGGATTTAATTTTATAATTTGACGACATAATTCAGAGCCTATCGAACCTCCTGCCCCAGTAACAAGAACAGATTTTTTATTTATATTTTTATTCAATAATTCAATATCTGGCTCAACTTGCTCCCTATTCAATAAGTCATCAATATTTAAATCTTTAATATCTGACACTGTTACTCTGCCGTCAATAATTTGAGAAATACTTGGGAGTGTTTTCACTACTAGTTTATATTTATTTAATTGTTGGATAATTTGATTTCTTCTACTACGACCTAGAGATGGTATTGCAAGAACAACTAATACAATATCTTGATCATGAATTAACTTTCCTAAATTTGATGGTGAATAAATAATTTGACCAAACAGAGTTTGATTATGTAGTTTTTCATTATCGTCTAAAAAACCTATTATTTTAAATTCTGGATTTCCTTCTAGAGAAACAATTAACTGTCTACCAGCTTCACCTGCCCCATATATAATTACGTTTTTTTTTTTTAATTTTTCAACTTTCATCTACTTGTATGCATATTAATAAATTTTAAAAATTTTCTTGATAGTAAGCTTTGTTCAAAATCTTGAATGACTCTTTTCCTAGCCATTTTACCATAATCTTTTGTTAATTTTTTATTTTTGATTACATATAACATTTTATTTTTTATATCATCGATACTTTTAGATTTATGAAAAAAACCTGTTTTATTCTCAACAATTGCATCATAAAGACCATATATCTTTGAACAAAGAGATGGAATTCCAGAAGATCCAGCTTCAATTACTACTGTTCCAAATCCCTCTCGATAACTGGGTAGACACAAAATATCAGCCATTGAGAACCAATCTTGAGGTTTTTTTGTATATTTAAAATTTAAAATTTTTTTATTATTTTTAAAGTAATAAATTATTTTTTTGTCCTCAATTGTGCCGACAAAAATTAATAATACTTTTTTATTTTTCTCAATTTTTTTAAAAGCTTTTATAAGCTCTATAATTCCCTTTTCTTTATTAATTCTTCCTAAATATAAAAAAATAAATGAATCCTTTGGGATTAAATATTCATTTCGCATTTGATTTCTTTTTTTTTTGTTAAAAATAAACTTTTTAGTATCAACACCTCCGACTGAACCTTTATGTATTACAGTTGATTTATTAGATGAAATAACATTTTCCTTTATCAAAAAATTTCTTTGAGAAATGCTATCGACTAGAAGTGTATGTGAGAGGTAAAAAATAATTTTATCAATAAATTTGTAAAACTGTTTTGATAAACCTTTTTTTGTTGCCCATATTTGTCCTGTAAACCAGTGAATACGTTTTGGGACTCTTACAATAAATGATGCAACTGCAACTATTAGTCCTATTTTGGGGGTAAATGAAATTGAAATATTTGGTCTTATTTTGATTAAAAAAAATAATGTAACAAAAAATGCTTTAATGTCATAAAATACATTTAAACCTCTTTTAAAATTTATATTATTTAGAGATACCTCATTTGGAACAGATTTTTTTAAATTATGGGCTTTATTACAAAATATAAAGAGTTTGTATTTTTTATTTAATTTTTTTATATGATTTAACATAAAGTTACTAAAGAAATTAGACGTATTTGCAATCAAAAATATCTTTGAATTTTTATTCATTTAAAAATTTTAAATTTTTTATACAGAGAATACTTTGCATTAAAATTAAGTTCTTTTTTAATTTTTTTATTACTGTATGAAACTCTATTAGATATAACTAAGAATAAATTTACAACTTTTTTTGGAAGAGGAAAAAAAAATAATAGAAATTTTAAAAAATTAACGGGTATATTAATTTTAAAAATTTTTTTGTTGTTATAATTCTGATAGCTTTGATAAAGCTCAGCTTGCTTACAATCATCAGAAACAATATATATTTTATTCTTTGATTTTTTCAGATTTAAAATTACCAAATTTATAACTTGGTTTATATCTTTCACATTTATAAAATTAAAAATAATATCTTTAGAGCACCTAATCCAAAAACCATATTTTAGTGAAATTATAATAAATTTTATTAAATTAGACTTTTCATTTTCACCAAATACATTTGAAATTCGAAGAATAGTATATGAGAAATTTCTATTTAAATTTCTTTTAATAACATTTTGAATTAATGAATCCCCTTTTAACTTACTCTTAGAATAAAAATTATCTGTTTTCTTTGAGGTTTTCTCATTTATAATTTTACGTTCTCCTAAATAATTTCTACTATTGCCATAAACTGAAACACTACTTAAATGTATAAGTCTCACTTCGGAATTGTTAGAATTTAAATATCTGAGTAAATTTTTGAGGAAAATAACATTAATATCTTCCAGTTTTTTTTCATCGCTGTAAATTTTTCCAACACAATTTATGATAATATTTGTTTTTTTTAGAAAAGATAAGCTTGATTTATTGAATGAGGCAAAATCCCATTTTATGTATTTTACTTTGGAATTTTTTAAGGGCTTATATCTTATGCTTCTTGCCACACATATTATACTTAATGAATTATATTTAGCAAAATTTTTTAAAATACTGCTACCAATCAATCCGGTGTAACCAAGAATTACAATTTTCATTGTTATAAATAAATTTATAATCTCAAGCTAAATTTATCTTTAGAAAATAAACTTTTTAAATCAAAAACTACATGTTTTTTTTTGCATAGATTTAAAATTTTACTTTCCCCCATATCTCTGAATTTTTCATGAGCAACAGCAATTATAATACCATCATAAGTACATTGATTTAATCTTATAATAGGCTCAATATTATAAAGTTTTTTTATTTCTTTATTATTAGCCCAAGGATCATAAAGATCTAAATTACAATTATATTTTTTTAAAAATTTAATTACATTCTTTACACCTGAATTACGGATATCAGCACAATTTTCCTTAAATGTAAGACCCATAATTAAAATTTTAGATTTACTAATTTGAATTTTTTTTTGTTTCATTTCTTTTATCATTGTTGAGGCAACATGGTTACCCATATTATCATTTATCTCTCTTCCTGCTAAAATAATATTAGGTGTGTATCCAGTACTCTTTGCCTTGTAAGTAAGATAATAAGGGTCAACACCAATACAGTGACCTCCTACCAGACCAGGTTTAAAATTTAAAAAATTCCATTTAGTTCCAGCTGCATCTAAAACAGCTTCTGTATCAATATTTAATTTATTAAAAATTATTGATAGCTCATTTATTAGAGCAATATTTAAATCACGTTGGGTATTTTCAATAACTTTTGCGGCTTCTGCAACTTTTATACTTGGTGCTTTATGTGTGCCAGCAATAATAATTTCGTTATAAATTTTATCCACTAAATCACTGACTTCATATGTCGAACCAGAAGTAATTTTTTTTATATTTGTTATTTTGTGCTGTTTATCTCCTGGATTTATCCTTTCTGGACTATATCCACAAAAAAAATCTTTATTAAATTTTAATTTAGAAAATTTTTCTAATATAGGTACACACTCGTCCTCAATGCACCCTGGAAAAACTGTAGACTCATAAATAATTAAATCCTTTTTTTTTATTATTTTTCCTATCATTTTAGATGCAGCTAATAATGGACTTAAATCTGGTTTTTTATTTTTATCAACTGGAGTTGGTACCGTTATAATAAAACAATTAGAAGATTTAAGGTCTTCTACTCTAGATGTAAAATTTAATTTTTTTGATGGTTTTAATTCTTTTTTGCTAAACTCTAAATTGATATCTTTACCTAAATTTAATTCTTTAACTCTTTTTTTATTAATATCAAAAGCAACAATGTATTTTTTTTTTGCAAAAGCTAACGCAAGTGGTAAACCGACATAACCTAATCCAATAATTGCTATTTTAATTTTTTTTTTTGAACTAATCATATTTGATAATAATTTTTATACCATTTAACAAAATTAGAAATACCTTGGTCAATTGATGTTTTGGGTGTATAATTAAATTTACTGATTAGATTATGAACATTTGCATTAGTATCTGGTACATCTCCCGGTTGAAGTGGTAAAAAATCAATTTTTGCTTTTTTTCCTAAAGCTTTTTCTAAAGCATTTATATAATCCATAAGTTTTACAGGTTTATTATTACCTATGTTATATATTCTCCAGGGAGCTTTACTGGTTGCTGGATCTGGATGGTTTCCATTCCAGTCATTATTCGCAGTTGCTGGATAATCTAGAGTATTTAATACACCTTCTACGATATCATCTATATAGGTAAAATCTCTTGTATGATTACCATGATTAAAGACATCAATAGATTTGTTATCTAAAATAGATTTGGTAAATTTAAATAAAGCCATGTCTGGTCTGCCCCAGGGCCCATACACTGTAAAAAATCTTAGACCAGTAGTTGGTATTTTATAAAGATAACTGTAAGTGTGAGCCATCAATTCATTAGATTTTTTAGATGCTGCGTATAGAGATAATTGATGATTGGTACTATCATGCTCTGAAAATGGCATTTTAGTATTAGCACCATACACGCTAGAAGTACTTGCATAAACTAAATGTTGAATTTTATACCTACGACAATTTTCCAAAATATGGGCAAATCCAACTATGTTGCTATTTATGTAGGTCATTGGATTTTCTATGGAATAACGTACTCCAGCTTGTGCTGCTAAATTAACAACTTTATTAATTTTATGATCATTAAATATACTTCTCAAACTTTCTTGATCAGTAAGATCGACTTTGTAATGTTTATAATTTGAATATTTTGTCAATCTTTTAAGTCTTGCATCCTTAATTTTAGGATCATAGTAATTATTATGATTATCCACTCCTAAAACAATATCACCTCTATCTAGAAGTTTCATACATAGGGCAGAACCAATAAAGCCAGCTGACCCAGTTACAATAATTTTATTTTTTTTAATATTCATTAAATTTTATTTATTTAGCATTTTTCCATACCCTATTATAAGATTTTATCATATTACTAATATCAAAATTTTTTTTAATTCTTTGTCTTGCTTTATTACAGTTTTTACTCCAATTTTTAGTTCCTAGATCACTAATAGCTTTTTCAATTGCGCCTGCTAATTTAATTGAATTTTTAGGTGGAGTCACCCAACCAGTTTTTCCAACTATATAAGATGCATCTCCTACATTAGTAACAACACACGGGGTCTCTAATGCCATGGCTTCTGCAACAACATTGGGGAAACCCTCAGCGCTGCTACTTAAAATATGAACATCTAAACCATTCATTACTTTTGAAATATTTTTCGTTGGACCTAATAATTTGACATAATTATTTAATTTAAGTTCTTTAATCTCATAAATTAACCTATGATTTTTATTTATATTAGTTCCGACAAGTACACATATAAAATCTATATTTTTCAGACGCATTAATGAAAGTGCATTGAGTAAATTTGAATGGTCTTTAAGTGGATCATACCTAGCAACATTTCCTATTAGAGGTACTCTTTTTTTAATTTTAATTGTTTTTTTAAATTGGTTTTTTTCAAATTTACTTACTTTTAATAAATTCAAGTCATATCCATTTGGTATGAATTTTAACTTTTTTTTATCATATCCTAAATCTTTATAAATTTTTTTAGCTTTCTTTGAGACTATGATAATTGATTTAGGTATTGAGTAGGATAATTTTGCGAGTAGCTTAATAATTAAAATTGTTGTTAATTTTGCTTTTCCTAGTTCAATTTTTGAATATCTTACATTCCAAACAATACTCTTAATATTTGCTAGTTTTGCAGCAATACTTCCTAAAAAATCAGCATGAACAAGCCAAGTTTGTACAACATCAGGCTTTAAAAACTTAAGTATTTTTATTAAAAAAAAAAATTTATGAATAAAAAAAAAATTCATATTGAGACAATAAACATTAATGTTATTTTTTTTTAGTAATGAAAAATATTTGCCGCGGTCTTTAAGGGAGATAACAATATGTTTGTTTGTTTTATCATATTTACAAATTTTAAATAAAGTGTGTTCGGCACCTCCATCTCCTAGTCCAGTAATTATATGTACAATTTTCATTAAGATAATTAATTTTATAAATTATTATATTTTTTTGTATTTTTTTTATTTACAATAGTGATTGTGGGAATAAGTGGAGCGGCAAGTAATATTAGTCCAAAGACAAATTTTAATCTATGTCTTATCCCAGTTCCAAAATTACTAACTCCAACACCAAATACAATAAAATAACAAACTAACATAAGAAAAATTGCTCTTAGAGCAGGATCTTTCCATATAATTTTAAAATTAAGTGCTATTAAAAAAACTAACGTCATGTATAACAAACTATCTAGTAATCCGATTAAATGATCTAATTTTTTTATATCCCATGGAAATGGGCTGAAAAGAAAATATATAACTCTTAAGGGTATTTTGTATATCAATTCATATTTATATCCAACTTTTGTCCACTCAGGATAAGCAGCATCACCTTTTACCTTGAAATTTATTGTATCTTTTATAATATTTATATTAGTCGAATGATCTATATTCTTAATATACGGAATTTTTATTTTATTTAAAGAGAACATTCCTACGAGAGATAAAGAAATAAATATTATTATTAGATTTCTTAGATTCACTTTGCCATTCATTATAAGCTTAAATGAAGATTTAATACTTTCTAAAGAAATAACGAATAAAAAAATAGCAAGACCTATAATTGAGGCTCCATGAAAAAAGGTTGCTCCAATGAAGCCAAAAAATACAAAAAAGATAGACTTGATTTTGCTATCTTCTCTGAACCAACAAACAATACCATAAGTTGCTAATATTAATAAAAAGACAATATATGGTTCTCGCATTACTATAACTGAATATGATACTAGAGATGGAAATAAGGCTAAAGTCCAGCCAACTTTTGTTGCGGTCTCACTATCCCATACTTTTTTTGACAAGATCCAACCCAAATAAACAGACAAAATACCCAAAAGTATAGATAATGATTGTAGCATAAGAACGCTTCTACCAAATAAAGAGTAAGGAATTGCAAGCATTGTGCTTATGAAATATGTATCAGGACCATTATAATATTTGAATACGTTAATAAAACCATCTTGAGATCTATTCCAAGCTAATGCCTCAAAATTTTTTGCGTCCATATCAGCATCAGGTAAAAAAAATATATAATTATTTATTATCAAGAATAAGATACGTATAAAAAAAGCTACTAGAATTATTCTGGAAATATCTGGATATCTCAATATTATTAATAATATTATAAGAAACACAAAACTTATTGTAATTATACCAATTAGATCAATCATAAATTTTATTCAATTAATTCAATAAATTTTTTTAAAAAATTGATGCTTCTTAAATTAGATTAATATATTTTAAATTTTTCTATTTAGCATTTATAAAAAAATTTCAAACCACACAATTTTTTCTGATATTTATAACCTTTAAATTAAATTAATCTATTATATTCTTTATGATGGTATTTTGTACTACTTATAATATTATCCTAACTTAAAAATTAAAATTTACAAATTAAATATAAATCAGACTAAAATTACAATGAATGTTAAAAAATATAATATTGAAATTTTCATATTAACTTCAATAACTTTTTTACTTTTTTACTCATCAGAACCAATAATGTATTCTGACTCAGTAAGGTATGTAGATGGAGACATAAGAAATCCACCTTTGTATTCATATTTAATAACTGTCATGGATTTTACTTTTGGGTCATTGAATTCTATTATAATTTTGCAAACTTTACTTATTGCATTAAGTATAGTTCACTTTTTGAAGACAGTAACTGCTTGTTTTGATTTAGATTTTTTGTCTAGAATTATCATTAGTTTATTTTTATTAATTCCATCTTTTGATTTTTATAATCACTTATTAACTGAACCTCTGGGTTATGCTTTTTCACTTTTATTAGTAAGTTTTGTTATAAAGTTAATCTATGAATTTAATAGACAAAATTTGGCGTGGATTACTGTTCTTGTAATTTTATTATTATTGTTAAGAAATCAATTTATATTTTTGTATCCTGTAATTTTGTTTTTATATATAGGAGTTTTCGTCATTTGTAGTTCAAAAAAAAAACTAACTATGCTTATAGTGAGTTTTTTATCTATTTTTATTATTCATAATTGCATTATGACTTTTTATAAACATGGTCATGAGTCGAAATTTAAAAATGAAATATTATCTATGTCGCAAGGGCCTTTTCGATTTATTTCTATTGATGCCATTTACATATCTACAATAGAAGACGTTCGGTTTTTTAAAAATAAAGACTTACAAAAAGCACTCACTAAAATTTTTGAAGAGATGAACAAGCAAGAAGCACTTTTTAAATATTATGATAATAGGGGCCATTTCGCATCAAGTTTTCGAAAAATTGACACATATACTGAAACTTTACTAAGCGATTTTGCGATGAATGAAAATACTACAACTCAAGAGATCAGAAAAAAAATCTCTATGACATTAATAGAAAAAAATTTTTCAAAATACATAAAATTAATTTTTAAAAAATTTTATGATTCAACTTGGTTATTTGTAATTGTTCCATTTTCTATATTGATAGCTGCTTTAATAAATTTTTTTAAAAGCAAATCTAATTTTTCATTAACCGCTATATTTTTATCAATATTTACATTAACAAATCATTCTTTGGTCTATCTTTTTGGTCGAGTTCAGCCGAGATATTTAATATATACAGATTTGATATTATTAGTCTTTATTTTTATATCATTTAGTATTTTTTTAAAAAAAAGTAACATAAAATAATTATAAGATATGACTTTTATGATTTTAAAAACTATTTTATTAGCAGGTTTACTTACTTTCATATTTACTATTAATGCTTACGCATATATAGACCCTGGAATAATTAGTGTTATCTTTCAAGCAATAATTGGCGCAATAGTTGCAGGAGGAATTGCAATAAAGATTTATTGGTATAAATTTAAAAATATTTTCAAAAAGAAAAAAGGAAATAAATCAGATTAAGAAACTAATCTATATGATAAAGAAATATTTCTTTTTTTTATATTTTACTAAATATATTTAATTTAAATGCTTAAAATGTTTAAAAATTTAATATTTGAAATTAAATCTTTTTTTTTTTCTATTAAAATGATTATAGAATTAAAAAAAATTAAGCCAAAATTTATTTTTTTTTCAGAAGAGAAATCTTATCAAAAATTTTCAAAACCAATTATTGATGTACTTATAGATGAATATCCTAATAAAATTTATTATCTTAGTATTGATAAAAATGACAAAATCAGAAATGAAAGAGTTAGAAACTATTTTATACACTTTTTTTTGATTAATTTTATTTTTAATTATATTTATGCAGAAAATATATTTATGACTATTACAGATTTAGATAATCATTTAATTAAAAAAACTAAAAAAATTAATAAATATATTTATTATTTTCATTCGCCAAATAGTACAACGAAGAGTTACACAACTGAAGCATTTGATAACTACGATATAATATTATGCAATGGGGAATTTCAAATAAAGGAAATAAAGTTGAGAGAAAGACTGAAAAATTTAAACAAAAAAAAATTAATTCCAACGGGATATTTTTATCTAGATGCTCTTTCAGAAAAAATTAATCATAACAAAAATAATAATGAAATATTGATTGCTCCATCTTGGAATTATCAACATAAACATTTTATAAATGAAAATTTTTTAGAACTTTTAGATAGCCTATTGAGTAAAAATTTAAAAGTTATATTTAGACCTCATCCTGAACATTATAAAAGATCCAAAAGAATATTAGAAAAAATTAAACATAAATTTATTAGTAAAAATTTTTTATTTGACGAAAAAATAGAAAATATAGACTCGATGGAGAAAGCAAAATGCTTAATTACTGACAGTTCTGGAATTGCAATTGAATATATTTTAACTTTAAAAAGACCAGTTTTGTACCTAGATGAATTTGATAAAGTACATAACAAAGAATTTAGTGATTATAATGATCTAAAAACCATTGACAGAACGATTAAAGAAAATTTCGGGTATTTAATAAAAAAACAAGATTTTGAACATATTGATATAATTATAAATAAAGCCTCTGAAGACTTTAAAAAAAAATTATATAAGCTTGATCATTTTAAAAATAATACCTTTGCTAATTGTGGAAACACTAAAAGTTATTTTGCAAAGATTTCAAAAGAGATTCTCTAACTTAAAAATAAATTTTAAAAAAATAAGTCTAATCAATATTAATTGTATAAGATCTTGTATCAAACATTGGTTTTCCATCGTCTTTTCCACCAACTATTACACCGTTTGATACATTCACTCCACCTATATTAGTGTGAAAACGATCATAAAATTTCCTGCCTACTTTTAATTCATTAAATAATTTACTATTATCAGTTATATTAGACAAAATTGCAGGAAAAATATCTTGTATTATTTGTAATTCATTAACACCAGTATCGATATCATCTGGCCAATTGATAGCTAGTAAAGTTCCATACCTGTCTTGAACATCATGTTTGTTTATTTTCTTAACATTAAATCCCCTTAAAACTGTACAGTTTTTTGTTAAATAAGGACCATGGTCGCCTAAAATAATAACTATTGATTTTGGATCATTTTGCTTAATAGTATTTATATCATTTTTCATTTCAATGTTAGCTTTTTTTAAATTTTTAAAAAATCTCTTTTTTTCGCTAGGTGAACATTTTCCGGAATTTTGAGAATGGCCTGGATAGCTATTATGAGTATAAAATAAAGTTGGGCTAGATTTTTTTGAAATTAAAAATTGATTTTTCATTTCTAAATATTTTTCATAATTAAAATTGTTATCAAAGACATTAAATCTAAATTCTCCTTTATATATCGCCTGTGTTAACGTTTTGCCCCCTATTTTATTGATATTAGCTTTTGGGTAATAGTTGTCCCATATAATTGGATATGCGCCAAAAAAATAAGGAGAGATAAACAATGACTCAATTTTATAATTATTAGCTTTAAAGATTTTTAAACCAAAGGCGTTACCTGATGTATAATATCTTTCATGATTTGAAATATTACCATTTATTTCAAACATTCTGGAAATTGAAGAAAGTGATGAAGCTCCATTAGAGTAAGCTCCATGATAAATAGTGAAATTATTTTTTTCTAAATACTTTAATTGTGAAGTATCATCGTAACCGTAATATTTAAGAGTCTCAAAATTTGGATAAGACTCGTAAACCATAATATAAATATTTCTCTTATCATAAATTTTATTTTCTTCTTTTTTTAAAAATATTTCCAGTCTTTCTTGCGTTTCATCCTTAACAAAATCTTTATCTGTAAATTTATATAAAATACTCCCTAAAGCTCCAGTAAGCATAAAAATAATGGCAAAAGTATATGCAATTGTTTTATTAAATAAATAAAATATATACATAATTAAAAATGACAACGTGAGATATATTCCTTGGGTAACAAACTGACTTTTAAAAAAATGACTATTTGGATTAGATGTTATTATTGGCATAGTCAAAATTGTAAAACATATTGCAAGACCTGAAATAAATAAAATATTCAGAGAGCAAAAATAACTAAATATTGTGGGAAGAACAAAACATAAAATGAATATAAATATTAAAGGAAACCCTAATAAATATAATAAACCCTGAAAGTTTATATAATCGTTGTTCAAAATAGCGTATCCAATTACAGGTGATAATGGTACAGAAATAAGATAAATATCTTCAACTTTAGAAAACTCAAATCTTTTTTTAAATTTAAAATCTCGGTTATTAATCAAAGATACTAAAAACGTAATACTCAATAATATAAACACTATTCCTACTAACTTATAACTCCGTTCTAAAAAAAGATGTGTTGGCCCACTATTAAGTATGAATTTAAGAAAATATAAGCAGGATAAAACAAATAATGCATTTATCGAAAAATCTAACAGTAATTTAGTAAAACCTTTTGAATTTATGTTCATTGTAATTAATGTGCTTAATTTATTTATTTTTTTTTAAAAGTAAATTTTAATAATTCTCAAAAATAATTGAAAAAAAATTTATTTTTAATTTATGTTTATAGCTATTAATGAGATAATTTTCATCTTAGAATAGATTAAAAATATATTAAGTGATATAAAATTTTATGAGCTCTAAAATAAGTCTAATTATTCCGGTATTTAACGAAGAAAATGAAATAAATAATTTTTTTGTAGAATTAAAAAATTGTAATTTCGACTTAATTAATGAAATTATTTTTGTTGACGATTGCTCGACTGATGACTCTTATCAACTAATTGAAAAAAAAATTTTTGAATTAAAATCAGCTCTTATCAAAGTAAATTTTTTACTAGTCAAAAATTTAAAAAATAGGGGATACGGATACTCAATCAAAAAAGGAGTGAACATTTCAAACAATGACTCAATTGCAATAATTGATTTAGATAGAACGTACAAAGTAGAAGATTTAAATAACATAGCTCACATGTTTGTAAATAATTATAATTTTGAATATGACTTAATATCAGGTCAAAGAGAAATAAATATAAATAATACTTCAAGATTAAAAATAATTGGTAAAACAATAATTAATATAATAGCAAACTTTTGCTTTAATGAAAAAATTAGAGATTATAACTCTGGATTAAGAATTTTTAATAAAGATAAATTTTTAAAACATAGTCATATAATGTCTGATAGATTTTCTTTAACTACTTCAATGACAATTTCATTTTTAAATGAAAAATATGATATTAAATTCCATAAAATAAAATATGAGGAAAGAGTTGGTAAATCAAAATTAGGTTTTAGAGATTTTTTTAAATTTTTATACACAATTTTTTCCTTGTTATTCTATTACAAACCATTGAAAATAATTATACCATTAGTTTTACCCCTATTTTTTGCATTTATTTTTTTCTTAATTAAGGATATTTTCTCTAATAATTTGACAGACAAAACTGTGTTATTGTTTAATTTTAACTTTATGTTAATTATACTTCTTTTCATAATTGATAGGATAAATAAAATTAAATAAGTATTTTGATATTATTTTAAAAAAATATTTATTTCTGTAAATTAATTTTATGATTTTTTTATAAAATAAAAGCGAAAATTTTATAAATAGGCATAAATTACTTTTTCATAATTTTTACAAACATTTTCAATTTGATTATTTTTGATTGAAAATTTTAAATCTTTATAATTAAATTCATTAGAGAGTAACCTCAATAATTTTTTTTTAAGATCGTCAACACTATGCTGCTTTACCAAATAACCATTTATTCCATTTTTAATAATCTCTTTTGTTCCGCCTGGGCAATCAAAGGCTACAACAGGTGTATTCATGGCAATTGATTCAATTAAAACGTTTGGGTATCCCTCATAATGAGATGTTTGAATTGTAGCTCTTGCATATAAATAATAAGGAACAATATTTTTTTGAAAACCTTCGAAATCTACTTTACTTTGGATTTTACAATCAATTACTTTTTGCTTTAGTTTCTGTTCCATTGAGCCTTTACCAAGAATTTTTAATCTCAAATTAGGAAATGTGTCAGCTATACCTATAAAACCGTCTATTGCATAATCCAATGCTTTTACATTTTCAAGACGACCGACACATAATAAATAATTTTTTTTTTCTACTTTGTTCAAATCATTATTATTTGCATAATTAATAATATGACTAGAAATTGGATTATAAATTACACTAGAGTTTTGACTTATCTTTGGGTAAATTGATATCAAATCTTCTTGCATAGCAAAAGATTGATTGATTACATAGTCTATTTTATTATAAAAAAATTTGATTAAAGGTCTTACAATATTTCTCTTCCAAAAATTTTGGGACTTTAATTGTTCAATTTTGATTGTCAGAATACTAATATTTCTAGAAATTATTTTTATTTTTAATTTAAAGAAAATACGTATCATCACAAGGATGATTGCTAATTCATGATTAAATACTAAAATTGTCTTTACATTATTTTTATAAATATACTTTAATAAAGGGATACTAGTGTAGCGTGCATGTTTAACATTTAGTACAACCAAATTAATATTTTCTGACAATTGACTAAGGTATATCTCATTAATTAAATTGGAAACCACCAAATCAACTTTCCAGCCGTTGTTTGCTAACTTATTAGCAATAGTGACGCAAACACCCTCTGCACCTCCTCCACCTAATGAACTTATTAGTAATGTAATTTTATTATTTGATTTCATAATTTAATAATAATTATTAATGTAATTTTCTTATTAAATATTTATACCATAAGCATTAGTTTTTTTAACTCTGAACCTCCATTAAGATCTTCTAAAAGCTCAAATTTACCATTTTTTTTTATAAAAAAACTGGCAGAATTTTTTTTTTTATTAATGGGAGTTCTATTGATTGAAATAATACAATTTTCTTTTGAAATTTTTTTAATGTTTAAAATTGCTTTTTTTAATTTTTCCTCTGAAAAATAAGAGTAATTTAAAAGATTTGAAATTCTTATTACATCAAAAAAATTATAATATTTTTTTTTTATGTTAAAAATATCTTGTTCATAAAATTTACAATTATCCAATCTATTTAAATTTGGCATTAATAATTCTGATTTTATTGATTTTATATTAAACAAATTAAATAGGTTGACTAAAAATTTTTCAATTTTTTTAAACATTAAAAAATATCTATATCTTAAGCAGTGCTTTTTGTACTCAACCATTAAAAGTTCATTACTTGAATTAAACAAAAAAATTAAATTTTTAATTCTATAAATTTTTAAATATATTTGCTTATCGAATCCATAAATTTTTTTAATTTTTAGTTTTATTAAATCATCATATAATTCTAAAGTAGACTGACCAGATGAAATACCAAAATCACAAACTACGATTTTTTTTGTAAAGAATTTTTTTATATATTTTTTTAGTATTTGATTAACATCAAACATTCTATTATAAGCAGTTGTCATGAAAGTATTATCAACTCTTAATAAAGAATAAATTTTGAGTATTCTTTTTTTTTCAGTATTTTTTTTTGAAATAAAAAAACTATCTATATCTGTATAGAAGTAATTTAATTTTTTCATTTTAACTAATATTCTAATTAGATTTAATTAAAAAATAACAATCATCTTTGCCTTTCACATAGTCATATATTACTATATTTAATATGCCTAATATATATTCATCTAAAACTTTAAATATATCTTTTGCTTCTGTTTAAAAAAATTAACAACAATACTAACTGTTTTCCTTTTAAAATTAACATATTTTTTTAGTGTATTTGTATCATTTATTAAAGTTGGTGAGTAGATACATCAGAAATAATTATTTTTACATATCTAATTTAATTTAATCATAGATTGACAACCTAAAAGATTGAATGATTTATATTCAAACTCATCTTCATTAAAAATTTCTTTTAACGCTTTATACTCTCCACTTTCCCACCCCTCATAATTATATAGTTCATCAAAGAGTATCACGGCATTTTTCACTAAATAAGGTTTTAATTTTTCTAATGTAAATTTTGTTGGGCTATAGGTATCCATATCTAAATGAACAAAATTTATTCTTGGATTATGTTTTTTTAAAAAAGTTTCTAAAGTATCTTCAACCCAGCCTACAATCGGTTCGACATTTGTATTTAATTTTGGAACTTTTTTATCTAAATTAAATGCACTCTTTGGATCTGCGGTACCCACCCAATCCTGTTTTAACCCCTCAAAACTATCAAAACAGTATAACTTTTTTACAAATTTAGAAAAATAATTAGTAGTCATTCCTTCAAAAACACCAAACTCTAAATAATAGTATTCTTCATTTTTGTCATTTAACAAAGAGGTTTGGATGGCATGTTCTCTTATTTTCCACTTGTCATCAAATAGTAAGCTCTTTTTAAAATGTTTACTAAAATGAATTATTATTTCATTTACCAAATTATCTTCAAGCTTTAATTGTAATTTTGATTTTAATTTTGATTGTAGTTTAAGCTCTAATTTTGATCTTAATTCAATTGGGATTAAATAATATATAATTCTATATACCAAATAAATAACTCTTGATAATTTTATAAATATATTTTTTAAGATTGATTTCATAATATTAAATATTTAAAAATTTAAATATATATTTTAAATTAATTACAATAAACTATATAAAATTAAATTATTTCACAAGGTTATTTAAATTTAATGTCAAACAAATTATCAAATTTAGATTCAATTAGGTCAGAAATATTGAGTAAAGGTTATTATGTTTATAAAAACTTTGTATCTTCAGATGACTGTATTTTATTGAGAGAGGTTATTTCTAAAAAGATTCATATAAGTCCAGAACATAGTACAAGAATTAATTCTAATGCAATATATGATTATTCTCATAAAAGATCACATGATGAAATATCTAGAACAACTAGATATTACAGCTTTTATCATAATATTTCTAAGTGGACATATATTGAAAAAAAGATTTTAAATAAAGGTATTAATATTAGAAATCAAATCGAGTCAGCCTGGATTGACAAAGATGAAGATTATAAAAAAGTTATATTATCTATTAATGATTATAATATTTTCACTAAATACAATGAATCAACTGGAATGCTTCCACCACATAGAGATTGGCCCAATAAATTGAAATATCCTTTACTACAATTCAATTTAATTTTATCAGAAAAACAAAAAGATTTTAAAGCAGGAGAATTTATATTTGAAGATTATAACAAAAAACAAATTAAAATTCATAAAGATTTAAAAATGAAAATGGGAGATGCTTTATTATTTGATAAATATTTATTACATAGTGTTGACTTAACACAAAAAGGTACTACTAATATTGGTAGATGGAGTGTACTAATTGGTGCTAGAGCACACAAAATTAGTTACTTTCAAGAAAAAAAAATCCTTTTTTCAGAAAAGATTAAAAGTTTTATAAAATTCTGAAAGACTAAAATATTACATAAAATTATATTTAGTTAAAAAATATATTTTTAAGCAATGATAAAATAATCATTAAAGATGACCTAAGTTTTAAATGAAAAGTCCCATTTCTTATTACATACATTAAATCTTTCTTAGCTTTTTTGTGATTATTATTTAAATAATTAAAGCTTCCTGAGATATATCTTAGTTTAATCTCTAAGTTTATTTTTTGTTGTTCATTAAATAAATGTATAAAATCTCTAACAACTAGTCTCTGTGGGATAGACATATTTTTTTTTTGAGTGTTAGCATCATGAAAGAGATAGTAGCCTAATTTTTTATTTACGTATAAAAATTGATCAGTTATCTGAGCAATTCTCAACCAAGTATCATAATCGTCTGCCCCAACTAACATTTTATTCTCATTAAGACCTCCTATTTTAGTGAGTATATTTTTTCGCACAATAACTGATGAATTACTGATTTGACTCCCCTTTGTAATGCCACCTATTAGTAAATCATTTAAGATAGGTTTTTTTAATTCACGACCTTTAATAATTTTTTTTTTAAAATAAGATTTTGATTTGCTAACATACTCGTGTGCGTGATGGACAAAATCAACATTTTTGTTAATTTTACTTAAACAGACTTCAAGTTTATCTTTAGTCCACCAATCATCTGAATCTAGGAATGCAATCCATTCTCCTTTTGCTTGTCTGATACCCATATTTCTCGACTTAGCAATTATACCATTATTATGTATCTTTAAATATTTTATTCTTGGATCATTGTATTGTATGATCACATTATCAGTATCATCAGTTGAATTATTATCAATAATTATAGCTTCCCAATTTTTATATGTCTGATTAACAACAGAGTTCAACGCTTTTCCAATATATTTAGCGTGATTGTAGGTTGGTATAACTATCGATACAACTGGTATAATACTTTTGCTCAACTTTTATTACTTTTATTATTTATACAATTTAAATGTAATTTTAAAGAATATACAATCTTAAAATAAAATATTATTTTAAACTTTATTTAAAATATTTATTTAAATTTTTCAAAATTTGATCAATTTCAAATAAAAAAACTTTATTATTGGCAATAAATGTTAAATTTCTATTGCTGTTTATTTTAAAAAGATTTTTTTTATTAAATTTTTTTGTTACAATGTGTATTTTCAAATTTATAACTAATTTACATCTTGTTTGAATTATTTGTGCAATATTCTTAAGTCTGAGATTTTTATAACTAATATTAAAGATTGAATTTTTAAAGAATTTTTTTTTAATTACTGAATTAATCATATCAACGAATATTCGTGATGGTATATATGTTCTTTGAATAGAACCATTGTTAATGAAAATTCTTTTTTTTTTTAACGCAAGGATACATAAATCATGAATTATATTATTTTTAATTTTTGTTATTTTTTCATATTTTTTAAATCCAAAAACATTTCCAATCCTTAAAATCGTAAACATGTTTTTATAATTAATAAATTTTGTTTTGATTATTTTTTCTGACTCGAAGTGTGATTTTGAATACAAGTTTTTATAATTAATTTTTGAATTAATAGTAAGATTATTTTTTCCATAATCTTTATAAACTTGCATTGATGATATATAGATTAATTTAATATTATGTAATATACAAAGGTCACAGATAATTGAAGTTATTTGGTTTTTTTTTTCTATTAAATTTTTATTTCTTTTCAATTGATACTGGTTTGGTCCTGCAAAATGTAAGATAAAATCAACATCTTTCAAAATATTGGAATTTTTTTTTAATGATGAATAATTGATATAGTTTATAGAGGTTTTTTTTCTTGAAAAAAAAATATATTTATTTTTTTTTATATTATTTTGACTTTTAATTAACGACGCTAAATAACCTGTGCCCCCAAAAACACCAATTTTCGGCATTATTTAAGCCAAGGTGATTTTTTATTTTTAATCATTTCCTCTAGTACCTTTTTATCCCTTAATGTATCCATACAAAACCAAAAACCTCTATGTTTAAAAGCAGCCAAATTTTTTGTTTTGACAGCTTTTGACATTGGAGATCTTTCTAACATAACATTTTTGTCTCCAATAAATTTTAAAAATTCAGGCTCAACAACAAAAAACCCACCATTAATCCATCCTTTCTGTAACTGAGGTTTTTCTTCAAATTTTTTTACGATATTATTATTGATCTCTAATTCACCGAAACGAGCTGGTGGATGTACAGCTGTCATAGTAATTTTTTTTTTATTTTTTTTATGAAATTTAAATAATTTATTTAGGTCAACGTTTGATAACCCATCACCATAAGTTAACATAAAAGTACTCTTTAACTCGTTTTTTAATTTTATTATTCTTTTACCCGTTAAGGATGAAATACCTGTATTTATTACTCTAATTTTTACTAAATTATTTTTTTTTTTAAAATAATTTTTAATAACTGAATATTTGTATCCACCTGCTATTATAAAATCTTTAAAACCATAACTTATATAATAATTTATAATATGTTCTAAAATTGGTTTTGATCCAATTCTAATCATTGGTTTTGGTATTGATTTTGTATACTCTGAAATTCTAGTACCTTTACCTCCAGCCAAAATTACACACTTCATTCTATTAGTTCACTCCATTTATATACAATTTTATGTAAGTCAGTATTAGTCGCTTCATTTGGATCATGTTCGATATTAGATAAATTAAAAAGTATATTATTTTCCTTTATACCTCTAAAAGCCATCCATAATCCTGGTTTTACTGTAATTCTTTGATAATTATTTTGAGATATTTTTATATTATAAAATTCTTTTGTATTTTCGTTATGAAAAACAATCTCTATTTCACCATTAATTACAATGAGATTAGAAATCATTTGTTTATGTTTTTTCCAACCTTTTATTTCTCTTTTTTTAATTAAAGAGAAATATACTTCACCAAATTCACTAAAACTGGAGTCGCTTTTTTTAATTGCTTTTAAAATTTCACCTTTTGGATGGTGAATTTTTTCTAATGGTGTTAAAATTACTCCGTCCATTTTAAACTTTTTGCTTTAGCTTTATTTTCATATTCTGTTATTTGATTTAACGTTTTTTCAAGTATTTTTTTATTTTTCTTATAAAAGTCGAAATACCATTCACTTGTAAATTTGACAGTATCTTCATAATCTAAATTTGCTTTCCATTTTAAAAAGGAAAATGCTTTATCACAATTTAGCTTTAAAAGTTTAGCTTCATGAAAAATAGGATTATTGGTAATTCTGTAAGCTCTAAACTTATCTTCTACATTCCAGTATTTGCTAAGATCAACTATTAATTGCTCCACTGTAGGATTTTCTTTTGTATTTGGTCCAAAGTTGAATGCTTGTCCATTTAAATCATAATTTAAAGATAATTCTGAGGCTAAATGAAGATATCCACTCAAAGGTTCTAAAACATGCTGCCAAGGTCTTGTTGCATGGGGAGATCGTATCTCAGTAATTTTACCCTCACTCCAAGCTTTAATACAATCTACAACAACTCTATCATTTGCCCAGTCTCCTCCACCTATAACATTTCCAGCTCTAGCTACTGCTATTCTTAGATTATTATTTTTAGATTTTATAAATGAGTGATAGAAAGATTTTATAATTAGTTCAGCTGCGCCTTTACTTCCGCTGTAAATATCCTTTCCTCCCAAAACATCATCTTCTTTATAACCACTTGCTTGTTCTATATTATCATAGGATTTATCACTAGTGATAATTATTGCAGTGCATTTATTATTTAGTTTTTTCATAGACTCTAAAATATTTGCAGTACCCATAACATTTGATGATATAGTTTCGATAGGATCAGCGTAGGATTTCAAAACTAATGCCTGTGCTGCAAGATGAAAAATGAAATCAGGCTTCTCGTTAGAGATTATATCATTCATTTTTTTTAAATCTCTTATATCTTCTTTATAATATTTAATTTGATTTTCGAGTTTTAATTCCTCAAATATCGATGGTTTTGTTGGTATATCCTTTGATATTCCAACAATGTTTGCCCCCAATTTTATCAACCAGATAGAAAGCCAGCTACCTTTAAATCCAGAATTTCCTGTAATTAAAATTTTCTTTTTTTTATAAATCTCTTTAAACATTAATTATTTTATTAATTGAAGATAACAAAATATATCTATCATATGATTTTAGAGATCGCATTATCTAATTCCTGAACAACATTTTTTGAAAGCTTTAAAACTGGCAACTTTAAATGTTGTCCATTCCAAATATCTGTATGTGAATTAATAAAATTCAATGTATTAATTGCTGGGCTATCTAATAAATATCTTGAAAGTAGTTTAGATTTATTAAGATATTGAATAGAATTCACAAAATGTTTCATTACATTTTTTTTAATTTTTTTATATCTTATAATTTCATAATAAATATTTTCCATTAAAGTCATAGTTACATCTAAACCTGTTGGGATATTCATGTTGTCACTAAACTGTTCCCAATCTACAAATAAAACCTCATTTTTGTCGTTAAACATAACATTTCCTACTAGTGATAAATCGCCATGAAATGGTGCAAATTGATATCCTTTATATTTGTCCCAAATTTGGATATAATGATTGATAGTCAGATCTAAATATTTTTCTATCATAAGATAATTTAAACTAGGATTAACGTTAAAAAAACTTCTATTAATTTCTATTTTAATCCTATGATAAGTTTTAATTTTTTTTTCCAAAGTGTATTCAATCTTATTTTTACTAACACTATTGTACCATTCTATACCTTCGCACTCAGACATGATTGATTTAATTCCTTTTTCCGATGTTGATGCTTTAATAATACTTTTAGTTTCTAACGTTTTATCATCTTTTAATAACATTAAAAAATTTTCAGATCCATGTCTGTGAACTCCTTTAATATATTTCACTTTTTTGCAACAACTATTATGGCTGGACTGAGATTTTTAAATTTCAAATATTTCATTAAAAAAACTTCGAGATATTTAAATACAAGTTTTTGTTTCCAAGTAACTATGTTTTTATCCTTGTAAGCTATGTATTGACTTATGCCCTCATTAGAGTTGGGGAAAATAAGTGAAGGAAAATGATACATTGGAAAACAACAATAATCATCGATTTTTTTAAATCCAGCTTCTCTCAAGAGGTCTTTTAGTTCAGAAAAAGAGTAAATGTAAGTTCTGTAATCCTTTTTTCTAAAAATTTTAGAAATAACGTTTGATATTGATCTTGGTAAAAAAGTTGTAAATTTGAGATTTACATGTGGATCTGGTCTTCCTAATAAATAGGCATAGTTAAGTTTATTTTCAATTGCTAGAAAGAGTTGACCTCCTGTATTGAGACTGTCATAAACCTTTTTTAAAAATTCAACCTGCATATCTCTTGGATGTTTAAGTAATTTTTTTTTAATTGAACTTTTAGTTTTAGAAACCTTTTTTTCGTAATATTCACTAACAATTACTTCAGATTTTTCTGGAATCCATTCTAGAACTCCATTTACAATAGCATAATCTGCTATATCCTTAAATTTTACCTCTCTGATATCATCTTGAACCAAATGAATATTTTCTAACCCTTCTTCTATTGAGCGTGTTTTTAAAAAATTTAAAGAGTCGTAGGTTTGATCTACAGCAATTACTTGATGACCTCTCTTTGCCATACCAACAGAAAGTACACCCCACATTGAACCATAATCTATGCAAACTCCACCTTTTTTGTGATCTAGAAGTTCCAATCCTGCCTCTCTTTTTGAAGAAAATATCATTTCTTCAAATTTAGGAATAAATGATTTTACAGCAGTTTTACAATCCTTAGTCTCTAATAATTTAGAAAACTCATTATTTTTATCTTTGGATAAATTTGACCAATAACCAGAATTTCCAGATGAAAAAATTCCATTTTCAGACTTAGAATAAATTTTATTAAGATATTGTTTAATATAATTATTTTTTTTTTCCATTATTAATTTTTTTAATTTCGATGATAGCTCTTTCATCCCAGGCTGAATTTATACCACTGTAAGTCAATAAAAAAAAACGAAATAAATGTTTGATGTACCAAATTAAAAACAAATAAAATGAAAAGTTATAATTTAAGTAAATATCAATGATCATAGTAAATAAAATAAAATCTACTGTTCTAGCTCTATCATCCATAAACCCTTTAAAATAATACATCCATTTGGGATATTTTATTTTATTATTTTTTTTGTTGTGTTTTCTATTAGATTTTTCATCTGCATTACCTATATTATGTTTTGTAAAAATATCTTTAATTTTATTTTTTCTCAATTCATCTAGAATTAAATTTTTTCCCAGCAGAATAGGTATTCCAAAGTATAAAAAAGGAATTGATACTATTAGATAAATTAAAACATCATAACCTGTTTGATTTAAAACAAAAAAACCCAATCCAACATTAAAACCAATGGAGTTTAAATGTGCTCCATAAGAATCTAAAATATGACCCTTTAAAGTTGTTTTATATTTTATTCTAGCTAAATAACCATCACTCCAATCAAAAATACTTTTGTTGAAAAAAATAATAATTCCTGCAATATTGTAGTTTATATTTGGTATCGTAAGAAAAACACATCCAATAATACCACACAAACCATAGACAATCGTAACCATGTTTGGTGTAACACGAGATTTTAATAGAAAAAAAATAAGTATAACGCTACTATACATATAATATCTCGCTTTAAAATATGTGTATGGGTTTTTTTTTACGTCATTCAAGTATGGAAATCTTTTTAATTGGCGTTTAAAAATAAATTTTTTAATATCTTTTATCTTAAGAATTTTATAATTCATTAATCAGGTCTAATTACTATGAGTTATTATTTAAAGTAAATAAAATAAATTTTTATTTAGAGCAATATTTCTTTTATATTAGTCTATATTAGATTATTTTGTATTAAAAAATTTTCAATTTAGATTAATTATAATTATATATTGTATATGAAGAAAAATAAAAAAGTTTATGTAGGTTTATCAGCTGATATCTTGCACAAAGGACACATAAATATTCTAAAAACTGCTAACTCCTATGGAGATGTCTATGTTGGGCTTTTAACAGATAAAGCGATAGCAAGTTACAAAAATATTCCTTATTTAAATTATGAAAAAAGAAAAATAGTTTTAGAAAATATAAAATATGTTAAAAAGGTAATTCCTCAAAGAACCCTTGATTATGTAGAAAATCTAAATTTAATTAAACCAGATTTTGTTGTACATGGTGATGACTGGAAATCTGGGGTACAAAAAAAAACAAGAAAAAGAGTAATTCAAACATTAAAAATTTGGTCGGGTAAACTTATAGAACCAAAATATACAAAAAATATTTCATCCACCTCAATTAAAAAAGAATTGGAAAATATAATTGCTTCACCAGAAAATAGAGTCTCAAGACTCAAACGATTAATGAAATCAAAAAATATTGTAAGAATTTTAGAGTCTCATAATTCACTTACAGGATTAATAATTGAAAATTTAAGTATTAAAGAAAATAAAAAAAAAATTGAATTCGATGGGATGTGGTCTTCAAGTTTAACTGACTCTGCAACTAAAGGAAAGCCAGACAATTCATCAGTTGATTTTTCATCAAGAATAGCATCCCTTAATGAAATGATGGATGTGACCTCAAAACCATTAGTTTTTGATGCAGATAATGGAGGACAATTAGAGCATTTATCTTTTTTAGTTAGATCCTTAGAGAGGTCAGGTGCCTCAGCAATAATCATGGAGGACAAAGTGGGTCTTAAGAAAAATTCATTATTTAAAAACCAAGCTGATGCTAAACAAGATAAACCTCACATATTTGCAAATAAAATAAAAAAAATATGTAATTCAAGACAGCAAAGTGATTTTATGGTTATAGCGAGAATTGAGAGTTTTATTTTAGGAAAAGGGTTGAATGATGCGCTTAAAAGAGCTGAAATTTATTCAAAAGCAGGTGCAGATGCGATTCTTATACATAGTAAAGAAAAAACCCCAGCAGAAATTTTTTTATTTGCAAAAAAATTTAGAAAAAGCAAAAATTTTATTCCTTTGGTTTCTGTTCCATCCACTTATTCTAAGGTTTATGAAAATGATTTAATTAAAAATGGTTTCAAATTAGTAATTTATGCCAATCAATTGTTAAGAGCAGCATACCCGGCAATGCAAAATACAGCAAAAACAATTTTAAAAAATAGAAGGGCTTTTGAAGCAGATAAAAAAATCATACCAATTAAGGAAATAATAAGTTTAATCAAAAATGATTAACGTAAGTTCTTTAATAAAATTATTAAATAAAAATAAAAGTGATTTTTTTACAGGAGTGCCTGACAGTGTTTTAAAGGAGTTGTCAGCGGCTTTACAAAATCAAAGTAAAAAAAAACATATTATTGCAACTAGTGAAGGTTCAGCTATTTCAATAGGTATTGGTCATTACTTATCAACAAAAAAAGTGCCTGTTATTTATATGCAAAACTCAGGTTTATCTAATGCATTAAATCCTTTAATTTCCATAGCTCATAAAAAAGTCTATTCTATACCACTTATTTTAATAATTGGATGGAGAGGGTCTCCAAATATTAAAAAAGATGAACCTCAGCACAATGTAAAAGGTAAAATTACTGAAAAAATTTTAAAACTATTAAATATAAAATATACAATTATAAGATCAGTACCTGATTTAAAAAAATTTGAAAAGCAGATTAAGTTTGCAAAAAAAAATAATTCTATTGTAGCTTGTTTGATTGAACAGAAAACTTTAGAAAAAAGTAAAACAAAAAGTAAAAAAAAAGATTTTTATAATTTAAACAAAGAAATATTTTTAAAAACTTTAATAAATAGTTTGAAAAAAAATACAAAAATTATCTCTAGTACCGGTTATAACTCGAGAGAATTAATGTATATTAGAGAAAAATATAATATTAAAAATAGCAAAGATTTTTACATGGTTGGTGGTATGGGCCATACTTCATCTGTGGCACTAGGATATTCATTATCAACAAAACATAAAACCATTTGTATAGATGGAGATGGCTCACTTTTAATGCATCTTGGATCAATTAAAACTTTAGGGACTTTTGCTAATGAAAATTTGAAATATATATTGATGAATAATAATGCTCATGATTCTGTGGGTGGCCAAAGAACATACGCAAATAAAATTAATTTTAATAAATTATCTAAAAGTCTTGGTTTTAAAAAGTTTCATATCATTTCAAATAAGAAAAATTTAAAAGAAAAAATTAATAAATTTCTTAGTGAGAGAAATATAAGTTTTTTAGAAGTAAAGGTAGCAAATAATAAAATAAATGAACTTCCAAGACCATCAAATTTAATTGAAATTAAAAATGAATTTATGAAATAAATGGTGAACTCGACTAAAGATATAAAAAAATTTATAAATGATAAAGGTTTCAAAAAAATTTTTATCCTATGTGGAGAAAAATCTTTTATAATTTCTGGCGCTGAAGATATTTTTAAAAAAATACTAAAAAGTAAAGAAATTAAATTATTTTATAAAAAATCAAAGATACCAATTTTGGATGAATTAATTAATATTATTAAAAATATTAAAAATTTTAAACCAGATTTAATTTTAGCAATAGGGGGTGGTGCAGTAATAGATTATGCTAAAATAGCAAATGTTGTTGATGTAAGACCTGACCTAGCAAAACTAATTGTTAATTACTCTTACCCTTTCAAAAAAAAATTTACCAAACTTGCAGTCATTCCTACAACGGCAGGTTCTGGGGCTGAAGTTACATCGAATGCTGTAATTTACGTAAATGGTATTAAGCATTCTTTTGAAAATGAATTACTGATCCCTGATAATTTTTTTCTTATTCCAGAGTTTTTAATTTCAGCTCCTAATAGTATAAAAGCCCCAGCAGGTTTTGACGCTATTGCTCAAGCATTGGAATCTTTAGTTTCCAAAAAATCAAATGATATAAGCGTTGATTTTGCTATTAAATCTTTAAAAATTTCAACTCAAAGTTTTATTTCATTTTTAGAGAGACCAGACATGAAAAATGCTACAGAAATGAGTATAGCTGCAAATCTTGCTGGTAAAGCAATAAACATATCTAAAACAACTGTCCCACATGCAGTGTCTTATCCATTTACTTCATTATTCAATATAAGCCACGGACATGCAGTTAGTTTATTTTTTGAAAAATTTTTCAAATTCAATTACGATAATTTAGAAAAATCTGAGACTAATTTTAATTTAAAAAAAAGATATGATCTAATATTTGATTTATTTGGTGTAAATAATATAGACAGTTTCTGTTCGAAAATAACTTTAATAAAAAAAAAATCTTTTCTTGAGGATAATTTATTGAAAATGAATATTAATGTTAACAATGACATTGATAAAATTGTAAAAGGTATAAATTTATTAAGATTAGGAAATAATCCTATAAATATAAATGAAAATAGTATTGTAAAATTAATTTTAAATAAAAATGATTGATAAAAATTTTTGTATTCATATTAAAATTCCTGATATTTTTTATGCTTATGTATAATATCTATAGAAAAACTATTTTTAGCTTTTTACTTTTTTGCTTTGTTTCAACATTAATATTAAATGTGTTCAGCATTTACTATAGCCCATTAAATTATTATGATAACTTTTATAAGAATAATGTGATTACAAAAAGTGAAGGACTTGTTCCAGGTTATCACACAAGACTTCGTGACTTAGATCAACTTGAAATTTTAATCAATACCCAGCAGCAAAATTTCAATGTCGAAAAAACAACTTCAATAATTTATGAGTCTTTAATTCATGGAGGAAGAGATATTTTGATTTTTGAAAATTGGTTTTTATGGTTATTATCTAATTTTTATAAACCTTTAAAAAAAACACAGAATGTTAAAAAAATTGTGGCAAGCGGTATGGCAAATTGCAACGAGGCTAATGGTGTTTTAAATAAGATAGCTTCAATAAACAATGTGCCTGCGAGATTTATAAGTTTAGATGGTCATATAATCAGTGAACTTAAAATAAATAATAAATGGATTATGGTAGATGCAGATTTTGGAATAGTTTTTCCATTTGGATATGATAAAATTTTTGATGGTGATATTTTTTATGTCAAAGAAACTCTTAAAAATTTATTAATTGAGCGCGGTTTTAGTTTAGATACAAAAAAGTTAGGCGAAAGAACTGTAAAAGAATATCAGAATCTTTTATTATCTACTGAAAACAATACTATTCATGAAATTGGTGCTGCAATTAGTCCTCGTCTTAAAATAGTAGAAATTTTTGGGGAAATAATGAATTGGGGGTTGTCATTTTTGTTTGGTATTACACTGATAATATTTTCTAATAAGAAAAAAAAACTTTATAAAAACAAACACTAATAATTATTATAATTTTTGAAAAAAGAGATTAAAGATTTAGTTGGATTTTTGGAGCTTTTTGCATATTTGTTAGAAAAAAAAACTTTAGCATCCTGAACTTTTTTTTGAGACCACCATTGATCCACATTATCCCAAACCTCATTTACTTTTTTTGAAATTGATTTTGATGAAAAATATACTAATCCTGCATCAACTAATATCTGGTAATCGGACTTTACTGAATCACGTAAATGGTCAAAACCATTTTGCCAGAAAACCATTGTGGGAATATTTAGAGAAAGATTTTCTAAAAAACCTGTAGTGTCATAGCTATGTATTACTAGCCTACTGTCGGCTATTAATTTTTCAAGTCTTGTTTTGCCATCATCTATTATAAGTGTTTTGTCAAAATCGTGCCATCTAGAAATTTCATTTAAGTTTATGTTAGCATTTGATGCGCTTAATCGAATTAGAAGATTTTTCTTAGGATCTTGAGATAACTCTCTTACAAAATTTTTCTGGTCTTCAAAATAATCAGTAAATTCATCATGAGTGTCCCAAGGCATCCTCCTTATAAATTGAGGTCTTTCGACAAGTAAAAGTTTACCTTTGTTGTTGTATTTGCTTTTTACTCCACTTGTTTTAAAAATATACATCGGAATATATTTTGATAATTTACTTTCCCAGCCCCATGTAAGAAATTTATCAGCAGTTTGCTCTTCTACTCTTGGAAAAAAATACCTTCCAGTAAAATAATTATTTCCATGTTGGCCAACATAATATTTAGAACCATTTTCTGTTTTAATAGCTGTATATAACTTAAAGATTTCATCAGTACCAAAGTTATTACTGGTAAAAATAAATTTAGGTTTTTTTGGCCAAGGTTGTTTATTTACTATTTTCTTTAATTCTTCAAATCCTTCTAAATGACAGACTGGGAGCAATTCAAATAAAAGATTACGCAAAACATTTTCTAAATCATCTTCTGATTTTTTTAATAGTTTTTTAGTCAATCTTTTACGCAAAGATTGATTAGGTTTTGCATTGATATTAACTTCAATTTTTTTCCAAAATTGTGGTAATTGACCTAAGTTAATTTCTAACTTTGCTAATTGTTTTGAATTAATATAAGTATTTATTAGAAAAGCATCTTTATTCCTGACTAATTTCTCAGCTATTTTTTTATAACCTTGGTAAATATAATTTTTAATATTTTTCTTATTAACGTGTTTTTTATTTGTATCGTTAGTTTCTAAAACCTTATATGAATACACTTCATTATTATCATCAATAAAGTTAATGGGAATTTTATTATTATTTATTAAAGTTAAAATTCTACCAATTAATATATTATTCCATTTAGGATTATCAAAAAAGTAAGTAAAACCTGCTCTTAAATGAGGTATTGCTAGCGCAGAATAATTTGAATTATATACTGTAGTTCCTGAAATTTCCTCTAATTGCAAACATTGCTTTAAAGTATTAATTCGATTAAGTAACAATTGCAAGGTACTCCTAAGCCAGGTACCTACTATTATTTTCCAAAATCTATTTTTATGATTGGTCTGAAAATTTTCATTTAAAATTTTACAAATTTCTGGAAGTATTTTTTGCTCGAGATATTTTACCTTTAAATCATCTCTATCTTTAATATTTCTTTCTAAACCATAAGGTTTTGCAACAATAGCATCCATATTTTTCCAAATATGTTTCCTTTTATACAAACAACACCATTTTCCTAAAAAAATTACTGGACGATCAAACTTCCAGGTTATCTCATTTTCGGTTGTGATTAGAAATCTTTTTTTTTTCAATTTTACACTTTCTCTAAAGTATTTAAATTTACAGAATGAAATTAAAATATAATAATTTTCATTTAATATAGCACATTTATATTTAAAATTTTTTTTCTAACTCTTTAAGTCTATAACTTATTATTTTTTTAGCACCTGTTTTAATATTGATGTTGAATTTATTTACTAGGCTTTTTATCATTCGAAAGTCATCTGATGTATCAATATCAAATTTTAATTTTGGATAAGCAAGATCTTTATCTGCTTTTAGAGAGTGTATTTTAAATTTTTTTTTATTTCTCCATATAAATAATGTTACATGTTCCCTACATTCTTTATTTGTAATTGATTTATCCAATCTTCTTAGTAAATCTAATGACAAAATTTCAGCTCCAAATCCATCAGCATATTTGCTATTGATTTTATTTTGGTGATTACAAACATAATCAAAATTATTTTTAGAATAAAATGAAATTAATAAATCAATTTGTTGAGGGTCAATAAATGGGTTATCTGCACAAATTCTGATTATATTAGCTTTTTTTATTTTACTCACCGAGTCGACAAACCTGCCAAGAACATCCTGTTCCTTCCCAGCGAAAAAATTTATTTTTAATTTTCTAGATATTTTTCTAAAGATTTGATCTTTTTGGTTCTTACTAGTTGCTAATATAATCATATCAACAAATTGTGATTTTTTTAATCTTCTTATAACCCACTCAATAACTGGATAATTTCCGACTTTTTTCATCATTTTTCCAGGCAATCTATGTGATCCCATCCTTGATTGAATTATTGCAATATTCATTTTTTGATATGATTTATTTTTTTACTTAATATCACTTTTAGTAATAATATGGTCTTCAATTAAATTTTTTGTAGCTTTTTTACCAACTACAAACCTTATTTTTTCAGGTTCCAAACCTATACCTGGTCTTTTGCATATTAAATCACTTAATTTGATTAATTTATTTTTTTTTATAAATTTTTTTGCAACTATACTTCTTCTTGCAGATCTTCTAGATTTTTTTTCAGATTTTAAAACATTTTTTTCTTTATTACCTATTATTTTCCTTAATTCTTTAATCTTATGAGTCATTTTTTTTAAATCTTTAAAGTCCATAGAATGATAATGATCATTTCCATTTTTTTTTTTATCAATTGTAAAATGTTTTTCAATAACTCTAGCTCCAAGCAAAAATGCAGTTGTTATATTTCGCATATCTTTCGATGGCAATGTATGATCTGAGTATCCAATAACATGATTAGGAAAATTTCTTTCCAAAGAGCTAATCATATTTAAGTTAGCTTCACTGTCATTAGTAGGGTAATTTAATATACAGTGTAATATGACAATTTTTGTACATTTATTTTTTTTTAAATAATCTAATGCTTTTTTAATCTCTTTTAAGGTTGAAGCACCTGTTGAGAGGAGAATAGGTTTTTTTTTTGAAGCAACTTTTTTTAAAAGAGGAAAATTTGTAATATCTGAGGAAGAAATCTTATAAAATTTCACTAAATCATCAAGCATGTCAACTGCTTCAATATCAAATGGTGTTGAAATAAACTCAATTTTTAATTTTTTACAATAATCAGATAGTTTTTTATAGTGGTATCTTTCAAACAAGTCATATTTTTTAAATAATTCAAGTTGACTTTTGGTTTTCTCTTTTTTTGTATCCCAATAGCTCTTAGCAAATTTACTGGTTATTAAATGAGCTTTATAGGTTTGGAATTTTGCTGCATCTGCTCCACCTTTCTTGGCAAGATAAATTAGTTTTTTAGCCATCGATAGTGAACATTCGTGATTTACTCCTATTTCTGCAATTATATAGGGTGGTGTTTTTTTGCTAACTATTTTTTTACCAAGTTTAATTTTGTTAATTTTCATTTTGATTTGTCATATTGTCAGTATGTCTTCTATATCTATATAGTGGTATAGCTAGTCTTTTAATTGAATATTTTTTCTCAAATCTTTCTCTTAATTCTTTTTCTTCATTTATAAGATATTTTTCATTATAAAAACCAATATTTTTTATATGATTAATTTCAAAGATAATACCACAGCCAATTGGTTGTTCATCACAATTAACTTGTCCAAGAACTTTTTCTCTATTATCAACTAAATAGTAATCACAAGCCACAGCAGAATATTTACTGTTTAGATCAATCATCAGATACAGTGTTAATAAAAAATGTCTATTTACATAATCGTCTGAGTCCACTCTAACAACATATTTACCTCTGCTGGCTTTGATTCCAAGATTTAGAGATGCAGGTAAACCTATATTCTTTTCGTTTTTAATAATTTTTATTTCTTCTTTAAATGTATCTTTAAAGAATTCTAAAATTTGTTGTGATTTATCTTTACTACCGTCATTAATAACTATCAACTCATAGTCTTTCCTATCAATACTTTGATTTAGTAAAGATCTTAAACATCTGGCTATATATTTCTCTCTATTAAACACAGGTATAATTACTGAAATCTTTACACTCACAGTATTTCTTTAATGGTTTGTTCAATTGCTTGTGGATATTTCTTGTCCATATTATAAAAAATTTGTAATGACACAAATCTATCTAAGTAATTTTGAGATTTTTTAAAAAAATTATTTTTCTTCAAATTTAATTCTTTCATATGACTCCACTTTCCAGCGAAGTGCCACGTTAAAGCTTCAGGTAAAATTTTTGTAGAATAACCTTTTTTAAAAAGTCTTTGTCTAAATTTATGTGCTAATTTTTTGTTTTTAAATGAAAAAATTAGAGACTCTGGTGCATCCCTACAATTTTTAGGAGTTGTTCTTAATTCTATTTCATTAAATTTCTTAATTTTATTTATAATTAAATCTTTATTCTTTCTGTGCTTTTTATAAATATTATCAAATTTTTTCAGTTGAGATATTCCTACAGCTCCTTGTAATTCTGTCATTCTAAAATTAAATCCACTTGAGCTTCTCGTATCTTCCCAGCGAGGAACTTTTGGATTATTTTCATGACCATGATCATGCCAAGCTTTTGCTTTTAAATAATACTTTTTATTGCTAAATAAAAGCATGCCACCTTCTCCAGTTGTAATTGTTTTAGCAAAGTCAAAACTAAAGGTTCCAATTTCCCCTAATGTTCCAAGAAAATTATTGTTATATTTCCCACCGATTCCCCAGGCTGTATCTTCGATTAAATAAATTTTTTTTTTTTTACAAATATTTCTTATTTTAGATACGTAACCTGGAGAACCTAACATGTGGACTAGAATTACTGCTTTGGTATTTTTTGTGATTTTTTTTTGAAGATCATAAGGGCACATGTTAAGTGTATGATCAATTTCAGAACAAACTGGTTTTGCTCCAGACTCAATTATTGCCTCAACCGTTGCCACAAAAGTAAAAGATTGAGTTATTACTTCATCATTTCTACTTATTCCTATAGCTGCAAGAGCTACCCTCAAAGCGGCAGTGCCTGAACTTACAGCTAAAGCATATTTGGATTTAAATTTTTTGGCAAATTTTTTTTCAAATTCATTTACTTGGAATGATTTACCTCTTAATTTATCAAAGCCACTTCGAAAAAGAACACCTTTTCCAACTGTAAAAATTTTTTTAATTTGGTTTAATTCTTTTTGATTAATTGTTTCAAATCCAGGCATTATAGAAATGTTATTTGTTTCAACTCATATATCATCATAACCAATATTCAAGTATACTCTTGATTGTTAAAAATTAATTAATATCTATAGTAAACTAATAAAACATATAATAATGAAAAAAAAAATATATTATTTCCAAAAAAATGGCTTTGTAATATTAAGGAATATTATCAAAAAAAAACAATTGGAAATCTTATTCAATGAAGTTGAGATTATTAAAAAAAAAGCTATAAAAACTAAAAATAAAAGATATTTTCATTTTACATCTAATAATAAAATTAATACGATTCATAATATTCAAAAGTTTTATAAATCAAAGATACTTACAGAGTTATCAAAAAATCACAGCATTCAAAAATTTTTAAAAATTATACTTTCAAAAAATATACATATTCGAAATCTTGAATTTTTTCTAAAACCAAAGAAAACTGGTATGGCTAGTCCATTACATCAAGATAATTATTTTTGGAATATAATAGACAGTAAGGCAGTAAATGTTTGGATAGCTCTTAGTAATGCAAACAAGCGCAATGGTGGCGTTTTTTATTTAAAAGAAAGTCATAAAAAAGGCATAATTAATCATGTCCCTTCATTTATGAAGGGGACTTCTCAAAAAATTCCTGAACATAAAATAAAAAAAAATAATTTTAAAAAATTCTTTCCAAATTTAAAACAAGGCGATTGCGTGATTCATCACTGTGAAGTTATTCATGGAAGTGAGAGAAATTTATCAAATTTTGATAGAATAGGAATAGCTATAAGTTTTAAAAATAAATCATCGAAAATAAATTTACTTAATAAAAAAATTTATGAAAGAAAGGTAAAGGAAAATTTAAATAAGTTATACTCTTAATTAATTTTTTAACTTAAAAATAAATAATTTAATTTAAATTGAAATTTATTATTTAATTATTTTAAGATATCTATCAAAGAATTCTGCAGGTTAAAATTAGCCTTCCAGTTTAATTCCTTAAATGCTTTTTTGGGGTCACAGTAAGAAACTGCAACATCACCAGGTCGTCTTTTGGTATATTTGTAGGGGATAGATATTTTATTTTGTTTTTCAAAAGCTTTAATTACTTCTAAAACACTTGAACCTTTTCCAGTTCCAAAATTATAAATATTTAATCCTTTTTTAAGTTTGTTATTCTTTAATAAAGCAAGATGTCCATCTGCTAAATCAGTTACATGGATATAATCTCGAATACAAGTTCCGTCTTTAGTCTTGTAATTTTTACCAAATACTTTTAGGTACGGTAATTTTTTTTGAGCAACTTTAATAATATAAGGAATAAGGTTATTAGGAACACCATTAGAATTTTCTTTTAAAAGACCTGATTCATGACTGCTTATAGGATTAAAATATCTTGCGATGCTTATACTCCATCTGCTATCATTTTTTGCTAAATCCATTAAAATTCGTTCGATAATGTACTTAGTATTACCATATGGATTTTGAGTTTTTCCAATTTTTGAATTTTCCTTTAAAGGAAGAGGTTGTGAGTCATTATAAACAGTAGCTGAGGAACTAAAAATAATCTTAAATATTTTTTGGTCCTTCATACACTCTAATAAAGATAAAGTTGATCCAATATTATTATCAAAATATGATATTGGTTTTTCAATACTTTTCTCAACTGATTTGAAACCAGCACAATGAATTACAATTTCACAAGAATGTTTTTTAAAAATTGATCTCAATTTTTTTTTATCTCTTAAATCTACATTATAAAATTTAACTCGTTTGCCCGAAATAATTTGTAGTTTTTTTATTACTGATTTGTGACTACTAGAGAAATTATCAAGAATGATAGGTGAATAACCACTTTTAATTAAAGATATAACACAATGTGTACCAATGTATCCAGCTCCACCTGATATAAAAATATTCTTCACTTATAATTTTTCCAAAGTTTTGTTTGATTTTTATTTCATTTAATTATTCATATATTAAAGACATCATAAATATTCTAATTTAACATACAAATAATTCCGTTTTTTGTGAAATTAAATATAAAAATGTAAGAGAATTTTGAATAAATGTTATTTTATTAATCTTAATATTACTTAACATTTTTACTTTTCGTTAATTAATTCCTCAAATTTACCCTGATTTACAAGCTGTCCTTTCTGAATTTTAAAAATATTGTCACAATTTTTCAATGTAGTTAAACGATGGGCAATTAATATAATAGTAATATCTTTTCTAAGTTTATTTACTGCTTCCATTACTACTTGCTCCGTTTGATTATCTAATGCACTAGTAGCCTCATCAAGAATTAATACCTGTGGATCATGGTATAATGCACGAGCAATTCCAATTCTTTGTCGTTGACCACCAGATAATCTTACACCGTTCTCACCAATTATAGTGTCATATCCTTTAGTCAATTCATTGGTTACAAAATTATGTAAATTTGCGATTTTAGAGGCTTTTTCTACAGCTTCTGAATTAATATTTTTAGGGTCTACCCCAAACGCAATATTTGCAGCAACACTTTGATCGGCTAAAAAAATATTTTGGGGCACATAACCTATATTGCGTTGCCAATTTTTCAAATTTTGACTATTAATAATTTTGTTATCAATCTCTAAAGTACCTGTTTGAGGCTCAAGCAATCCAATAATGATATCTATAATTGTTGTTTTGCCACTCCCAGTAACTCCCATCATACCAACTGTGCTTTTTGCATTAATAATTAAACTAATATTTTTTAATGTTGATTTTGAATTATTAGGGTAGTTATAATTTATATTTTTTAACTCAATTCTTTTATTAAATTTCAAAGTACCATCTGTTTCTTTTGAGCTATATGGTTTAAGATTTTTTATATCGTTATATAACCTATCAAGTGATGCACTGGTAAAAGTTATTTGGGTAAAAGATGCATAAATTTGTTGTATGGCAGGAAACAATCGATAACCAGCAAATACATAAAGGCTCAGAATTGGAATTGCCTCATTAAAACCACCTCTCTGTGCAATTAAATAAAGCATGACTAATAAAATGCCACCAAAAGCTATTCCCTCAAGAATAAACCTTGGTAGTTGTCGTATAATTGATGCAGAGGCTTGTTTTTGAGCAAAAATAAAAGCAGGATGAGAAAAACGATTTATATAAACTTTTTCTAATCCACCGAGTTTTACTTCTTTAGCCGCAGTGAATGCTTCATTTATTGCTAAAAAGCGTAATTCATTATTTTTCAATCTATCATTTCCAATTTTTTTTAAATATCTACGAGCAAAAATAAAAATGATTCCATAGCAAGAACCGATAGATACACCAACTATCAAAGCAAGTTTTGGATCAGCTAAAAATAATAAAGTTACAAGTGTTATTGTAACCATGCTACTGGCTATTAAGTGTAGTAATGGGTTTATACCAGATCCAATAATTTCACTTGTTTCTGATAAAATAGTTTTTCCTATATCGGCACTATGCCGGCTTAAAAACCAACTATAAGGCTGGCGCAGATAACCTTCCAATAAACGTTTACCAATACTGTACTGACGCATTTGAACAAATCTAGTTTGGAAGTATGTAGTAAATGCCTTGAAAGAAAGTGAAAAAACTAACAACATAAACACAACAAAACCTAGTGCTAAAAGAAATTCTTGATTGTTCTCTACTCCAAAAACTTTTGATACCTTGAACATTGAATTTAAAATTAGGTTTGTTTCAGTTATATTGGGGTTTGTGACAACGGCCATAAATGGGAGTATGGACATTACTCCAATCATTTCTAGAATAGCCATCATCAAAATCATAAAAAGCAATAAAGCGGCACTTTTACGCTCCTGAGGCGTAAGTAAGTATAAGAATTTTTTAAAATTTTGCATTATCTTTAATATAGTCTTTTTAATAATTAAAAAATATTTAATAATTGTTTAAAAGATAATTCATTAAAATGCTTTATTTATTTATAACTGTTTAAAATATCACTTATTACTTTTCTTAGTATAGTATTATTTTTATTAATAATTACTTGATCTTTAATTATCTTATAATATTTTTTTTTCCAATTATTTTCTGAGCAATTGTAAACATTTTCAAGAACTCTTTCTACTTCATTATAAATTAATTTTTTTGAACAAAAAAAATTATAGTTTTTTTTAAATGGTGCTGGCCAACCAAATAACTTATTTTTATTAAGTGCAAAAATAGCAACTTTTTTTTTTCTTGAAACCGCCTCATAACCCAAGGTTGAGTCTGAAAAAATTATATTTTCAAACTCATCCAAAATATTGTGACTACTTTTTCTAATAGTACGACTGAGAAAATTATAATTAGATTTTAAAATTTTTTTATAGTAGTTAATTTCGTCATTTTTCTCATTAGGGTTACTTGCTTTCAAAAGAATATTTAATTTTCTTTTTTTATTAAAAAAATATAGGTCTATTAAATTAAGAGATTTTAAAATTGAATTTCTGTATGCATATCCTTTTTTATAATGAGAGATATATAAAAATGAATTTTTAAATTTAGTTTTTTTTATTTTTACCATATTATTTTTATAATTTCCTAAAATATGATATTTTGATTCAATGATATTCTGATATTTTTTTATGTAATATTTATTAAATACAAATAAATGATCACACTTAAGTATTTTAGATCTGATATATTTTTTATTTTTAAACATAGAAGTGTAAGGTAGCCTAATACCATTCTGTATAGATATAAGATGTGTATTTTTTAAATAATTTTTTAAATTGTAAAAAGCTAAATCATTGTCAATTAAAGTAATTAGTATTTTTGCTGAAGTAAATTTTATATAATTTACTATGTAAGTTTTAAATGTAAAATCGAAATTAATTATTTGTTTTATGAAAATCCAAAAATAAATTTTTCGATTTCGTGTTGGTAAAATATTGAAGTCCTTTTTAATAATTTTTTTTAAACTTAAAGTATTCAATTCATCATATTGCACTATTTCTTTTTGGATTGGGAGATCAAAGCAAATTTTAGTATAATAGAGAAATTTAGTAATATTTATTAGCTTTTGTAACATTTCTTAAATGAAAAAATATTTTTATTATTAAAGACTTTATATTTAAAAAAATTAAAATTAACCCTAAATAATAGTTTTTCCACCATCAACTAAAATATTTTGACCTGTTATGTATGTAGCATCGTCACTTGCTAAAAAAAATAATAAACCAAACATATCCTTGGGATTACCAAGTCTAGCCATTGGGGTTACATTTTCAATTTCTCCCAAAAGTTTTAAACTTTGTTTATTTTTAACAGGGCCTGGGGATACCATATTTACTCTAACATTTTTTTCCCCATACAATGATGAAAAATATTTTGTTAAACCTACCATTCCATGTTTTATTACGGCATAAGTAACAGGTTTTATATAATTATTGTAGGAAGACTTATATAATTTTTGATTAGGTGCAATTACTGACAGATCAGACCCGATGTTAATAATTGAACCTTTCTTTTTTTTTACCATTTGCTCACCAAAAAATTTAATCATAAAAAAAGATCCTTTTAAACTTACATTAAATTCTCTATCCCACATCTCACCATTTGGGAATTTTTGAGGATCTTTTTTAACGAACGGTATAGCATCTATTGCAGCATTATTAATTAATACATTTACAAAATAAGATTTGTTAATTAAGTTAAATAAACTTTCAACTTCATTATGTATTGATATATCACAATAGAATGTAAATAAGTTTTTTAATTTCATAGCATCGATTTTTTTTAAATTAGTTTTATTATTGTCAACACATAATACTATGAATTTTTTTTTTAAAAAAAATTCACAATATTTTCTTCCTAGAAACCCAGCACCACCCGTAATTAAACATACTTTTTTTCTCATATATGACTCTTTAAATAATAGTAACTTAAGAATTTAATTTCTACAATTTTTTAATTACATTCATTATGTGATCTTTGTTTTCACACATAGTTTTAATTGGCTCATCACCTCTATTTGTCTCAAAAGTGTACTTACCTTTGTAATTAATTATTTTTAAAGCTTTAAAAATAGTTTCAAAATTTACTGCTCCATTTCCTAAAATAACATTTTGTTTATTCCAATTTTTATCTTTAAGATGAATATGACAAATATATTTTCTTAAGTTTAGAATTTCTGAATATTGAAAATTTTTTTTTTTTAATCTATTTCCAGTATCGTAGACTATATAAAAATTTTTTTTATTTACTAGTTTTGCAAGCTTTTTAATTAAATTTGACTTTAAGTTAGTTTCAATAGCAAGTTTAATTTTTTTTTTATATAATTTATCTGAAATTATACGAATAATTTCTACAAATTTATTTAAATTATTTTTATTTACCTTACTTTTTTCAAATAAAGCTAGAACGTAAATTTTAACACTTAATACTGACAGATTTTTTACGATCTTATCATAATATTTTTCTAAACTTTTATAAGTAACAATGTTCGTACTAATAAAATAATCGTCACAAAAACTATAATTTAATAAATTGTTTTTTTTAGCTAGCTTATTAATTTTGCTTAACATCCTATCATTCCATATTGGATTTTTTTTATTAAATTTCCTCTCTCCAATATATTCTATGAACTGAAATTTATTTTTTTTTGCAAAATGGAATTCTTTTTGCCAATTTTTTTTTGGAAAATATTGCAATATTTTTTTTGAAGGAGTTTTTGTCATTCTACCTTGAATAAATCCTAGGTCTATTTTTTTCATATGAATTTTTAGTATAAATCTCTTTCTTAAATTAATTTTTTTTTTGTAAAATTAAATCCTCAACTTTTTCCAAAATAAAGTGTCCAAGGAAAATATGACACTCCTGAATCCTAGCTGTTATACTTGATGGAACTATAATTTTGATATCACATAGTTTTTTGCAATTACCACCGCCAGATCCTAAAAATCCAATAGTCTTAACGCCCCTTTTTTTTGCTTCTCTTAATACTTTAATTATATTTTTTGAATTGCCGGAAGTGGAAATAACAAGCAGAATATCATTTTTTTTATGTAAAGCTCTAAATGTTCTTAAAAAAATTTCTGTGAAATCATAATCATTTCCACATGCCGTAATTGTTGATGTATCTTGCGCGAGTGAAATGGCTGGTAAAGGATTTCTATTTACTTTTGGTCTAAGCCTAATAAGTAATTCTGCCGCTAAGTGCTGGGCATCTGCTGCTGATCCACCATTTCCACATATAAGAATTTTTGATTTTTTTTTTAAAGAGTTAGAAATTAATCTAATTGCCTTTTTTATTTGGTCAGTCTCTTTGATAAGTAATTTATGAACAGAAATATTTTCTTCTAATTTTTTTTTTAATTGAGTTTTTATTTGATCCATTTATTTTAAATTTAAATGCGCTCTAAGCTTTTTAGCTATTAATACTTCCTCTTTCAAAATCTCACCTGTTTTTGCAGTACCAATGGACTTTATCATTTTATTTATAGTTGAAATAAGTTCTACCATACCTCTTTTCTCGATAGATGCAGATTGGTCTGATCCATACATGCTTCTATCTAAAGTGATATGTCTTTCTAAAGAACTGATACCAAACATCGACGCTGCATAAGAAACTGCAAGTCCACTTTCATGACCACTATAACCAACATTACAATTGTATTTTTTTTTCAAGTCATTAATTGTTTCTAAATTTGCATCCTCTACCTTCATAGGATATGTGGAAACACAATGCATTAATTCATAGCTACATTTAGCCTCTTCAAAAATTTTAACAGCTTTGTCTATATTATCAATTGTGGACATACCTGTAGAAATAAAAGTATGTTTTTTCCTTTTTGCTACTTCCATCAAAAAATCTTGATCTACTATCATAGCAGATGCGATTTTATGATATTTGAGGTTAAATTTATCTAAAAATCTAAGACTATTTAAATCCCAAGCGGAAGCAAACCATTCAATTTTTTTTAATTTACAATAATCATCTATTATTTGGTATTGATCAAAGGAAAATTCCAACCCTTCTTTTTGTTCTCTAGTAGTATTACCCCAAGGACTTTCCCTTGGGGTATCTAATATTTTTTTTGAATATACTAAATCAATATCTCTTTTTTGAAATTTTACAGAATCAAAACCTGCCATTTTTGCGTTATCAATTAAATTTTTTGTTATATTTAAATCACCGTTATGATTAATTCCTATCTCTGCAATAAAAAAAATTTTGTTCATAATATTAGGTATTTTTGCTTATTGATTTTTATAATATAACTTTAAAAATTTATTGTCACTTTATAATCCTTTTAATAAAAACTTCTTCAGTATATCCGTTAAGATTTAGAAAAGCCAAGTTAATAATTAAATCTGCCACTTTTTTAGGATCTAAAAAATTTTTAGGACTTTGATTTTTCAATTTCTTACCCATTTTGGTCTTCATACTACCCATGCTTATGAGATAATTGATTATATTTTTTTTAATTGTCTCTTTGTTCATAGACTTTACAGCTCCAACCAAAGCATGTTTTGACGAACAATAATATACAGTATTCTTAAAACCTTCGTAAGAAGAAGATGATCCTATATGAAAAATTTTTAACAATTCACCGTTTCTATTAAATTTAATTAAGTTGCTATTAATTTTAATACTAGAAAATAAATTTATTTGAAAAGTTAACATTAATTGATCTATATTTAATTTGTTTAAACTATCATATCCGAAATAACCGACACAGTTAAAAACTATATTTATTTGTTTTGTAATTTTTTTTAAATTTTTAAAAAATTTTTTATCACTTTCATTATCTGTAAAATCACATATCTCAAAAAATTTAATTTTTTTTTTTTGAGCTAAATTTAATTTATTTAATAGATTAGTTTTTGATTTAGTATTTTTTGCTGACAGATAAAAGTTTGCATTTTGTTTTAGAAGTTTAATTAATATTTCCTTACCCAGACCACTGTTTGCACCAAATATTAAGATATTTTTTTTTTTCATTTATTTATTTTGTTAAATTTATTTAAGAATATTAATTTTGCTTTTTTAAGATCTTTTTCATTATCAATATCTATATAATAATCTGATGTATTTTTAGGTATAAAAGCTAATATTTTTTTTCCTGTCATACTATTTTTTAAAATAGTTTTTCTTGTTCTAAGAATATCAATATATCCAGAATGATTATAAACTTTAGGTAAATATTGTCTTCCCATAGAATGCAATTCTTTTCTTGATTTAATTAGTGGTAAAGCTTTTTTATTATTTATTTTCCACATTTTATATGGTGTTTCTGTAACATAGGTTAATGATCTTAAAGATGAATAGCTTTTATTTTTTAAAAATAAATTTTTAGCCATTAATAAATTTTTTTTTTTCCTAAATGGACTAGTAATTCTAAGATGATAAATTATTTCTGGAATCTTAATATATTTGTCTTTCCACCAATTTAAAAAGTGCTTAAAGCATTGTAAATCACTTGACTTATTTCCAGATATATTTTTTGGTCTCAAAAAAGGCACCTCTGCTCCATATTTCTCTGCAATTTTTTTAATTTTGATTGAGTCTGTTGAAACAATTATTCTATCGGGATTGAGCAGTTTTGCACTTTTAATTGTATAATATATTAATTCTTTATTATTTATTTTTTTTATATTTTTATTTTTAATTCCTTTTGATCCTGACCTCGCTGGTATCAAAGCAATTTTAAGAAGATTATTTTTCACGTGCCAATCTTACAAAATTATTTTTGTAATATTCTAGTTTTTCTAAGGATACAAGAGAATGTTTGCTTAAGGATCTTATTTGAGGATCTAAATTTTTTTCATACTCATTAAAATATTTTTTACTAATAGATTTTTTTTGTTCATCAGTTCCTAAATAAGGGGTATAAAATGCAACTGTAATATTGTTTGGTTTAAGGAACTTGTTAAATTCAATTGTATCTAAAATTGATTTTTCATCCTGGTCAGGTAAACCAATAATATTATAAGCAGATGAATTAATTTTATTTTTCCTTAAAAGTTTAAAGGCATTGATTATCTTATCCTGATCCACAAATCTATTAAGTTTTGAGGATCTGAAATCTTCTCCACTTAACTCTAGACCCATCCCGACTCCATCAACTCCTAAATCTTTCAGTAAAGTGATTGTTTTTTCATTAATACCCTCTGGTCTAGTCTCAATATATAGTTTCAATCCTAATGGTTTTTCTTTAATAAAGCTTGCTAATTCTAAAAGTACTTTTCTATTTAAGGTTAAAAAATTTGTATCTTGACAACGAACTAATTGAATACCAAAATCTCTTTTATAACTGCTTAATTCTTGATAAATTTTTTTTGCACTTTTGCTTCTTAAATAAGAGTTTGCACCTTTTATTGCACCCGAGGGTGTCGTTTCATTAAAGTCATAATATCTTTGAATAACAGTTTCTACACAATAAGAGCAAGAATATAAGCAGCCCCTCGACATTTCATAATCAATAGCTCTTAAAACTTCTCCATTATAAGCTCTGAAAAATATTTGATCATCAAATAGGCTGTAATCGTAATTTGGTAAATCGTCTAATGTTTTATATATATTTTGTTTTTTGGTGGTCTCAAGTTTTTCATTATTAAAAAAAGATATACCATTTATTTTTTTTAATTCGTCATTCAAAATTTTTTTATTTTTCTGAACTTCAGAATATTTTTCTGCTATTTCTTTCAAAATTAATTCACTTTCACCTCTAATAAAAATATCTATTAATGGGTATTTTTTAGATATGGTCTCTACATCTGCTGTAACTTGTAATCCACCTGAAATTAAAAGTGAATTTCCTTTAAGTTTATTTACTAATTCATACCCGTATTGAAAATTTACATATTCTCCCTCTCCATGAATATGAGAACTTAATGCTGACCAAAATATTATATCTGGTTTGAATTCTCGAATTTTTTTCTTTAATTCATCAAAAATATTCAAATTGTTATATTTTATATATTCATCATATTTTGAAGGCTTGTATTGATTATTTTTTGTGTTGTATCCTATCTCGTTATCATGCCATTCGTTGTAAAAAGTCGCATCAAATAATTCTACTTGATGCCCATTTTTTTTTAAGACTGCTGAGTGAGATGCTATCCAAATTGGAGTAATTCCTCTCCCCCATTTACTAGGATTTATAAATAGTACATTCATAAAACATTATATATATTAGAGATAATAATGTTTGCAATAATAGATTTGGAGTTTACGTCTTGGAAAGGATCTTTAGAGAGAAACTGGAAGCTTGAATGGGAAAAAAGAGAAATAATACAAATAGGTTCGGTCAAATTTAATTCTTTTAATGGAAATTTAAAATTTAAAAATATTTATATCAAACCAAAATTTAACAAAAACTTATCTTTTTATATTCAAAGTCTGACGAAAATAAGTCAGAGTACTATTAATGAACATGGCAAAGATTTTAAATTTGCTATACAGGATATGAATTTATTTTTTAAAGATGTAAAATATATTTTTTGTAATGGATTTGATAAAGAGGTTTTTATTGAAAATTTTGAAATGCATAATTTGAAAAAAAAAAAATTTTTATCAAATATTTATAATATACGACCCTATTTATCTAAAAAGTTAAAAATTGACGAAAAAGAAATAATTTCTTCAGAACTTAATAATTTTTTTAATTTTGAAAATATTTCAATAAAGCATAACGCCTTAAATGACTCACTCAATATTTTTAAGTGTCTGAAATTACTTAAATCAAAAAATAAACTTAATTATCACGAAATAATTTCTAGTATAATTAAATAATTATAATTTAGTTAAACTATTTTTTTTATTATATTTTATAACTTCTAAATAAAAATTTTTACTAGTACACTGGTATCTATTTTAGCTACCAGAAATATTGAGATGCAAAACAAAGCAAATAATAAGATGGGTTAATATCTTTAATATAATATTTTTATAAGAATTATTTTACTACTTTATTATAAAGAAGTATGTTTTATTTAATAAAAAAATAAATGATCATAGGTAAAGAAATATATAAATTGGCAAAAAAGCTTTGGCCTTTAAATAGAAGCTTGACGGGATACGGTTTAAGAGAAACTTTAAAAGAAATATCCTACTTTTTACCAAGTCTAAAAATAAAATCGATACCTTCAGGAAAAAAAGTTTTTGATTGGACAGTTCCTAAAGAGTGGTGTGTAACCGAGGCTTATATAATTACTCCTAGTGGAAAAAAAATTTGCGATTTTTCTAAAAATAATTTACACTTAGTTGGATATAGCCTACCTTTTAAGGGTAAGTTGACATTAAGTGAACTTAAAAAAAATCTATACACTCTTCCTAGCCAACCAAACGCCATTCCATATGTAACTAGCTATTATGAAGCAAGATGGGGATTTTGTATTTCTAAAATTGAGCTAGATACTCTTGAAGAAGGTGAGTATGAAATTGTAATTGACTCTAAGTTAATTAATGGTGAGTTAAATTATGGTGAGTTGATTGTGCCTGGAAAATCAAAAAAAGAAATTTTTTTAAGTACTTATGTTTGCCACCCATCTATGGCTAACAATGAGTTATCTGGTCCATCAGTTTTAACATATTTAGCAAAATGGATACAAAATTTAAATAAAAGAGAATTTACATACAGGATTATTTTTATTCCAGAGACCATTGGGTCAATAGCTTATTTAAGTATAAATCATAAAGAAATGAGGAAAAATATTATTGCTGGCTTTAACGTAACATGTGTTGGAGATGATAGAGCTTATTCTTTTATACCATCTCGTAATGGAAAAACTATAACTGATGAAATAGCGAAACATGTACTAAAGTGGATTGATCCAAATTTTTTAAAATATACATGGTTTGATCGTGGTAGTGATGAGAGACAATATTGTTCACCAGGAATTGATTTGCCAATTGCATCAATTTGTAGAACAAAATACGGTGAATATCCTGAATATCATACATCTTTAGACAATTTAAAAGATGTCGTAACACCTAAGGGGTTGGATGGAGGTTATTGGGCTTTAAGAAAAGCTTTAGAACTTTTAGAAAAAAATAAAAAATATAAGGTAACAGTTCTAGGAGAACCCCAAATGAGTAAACGAGGACTTTATCCATCTATTTCAAAAAAAGAAAATCAGAGTTCGATAAATCTGATGATGAACTTCATTAGTTTATGTGACGGAAAATCTTCACTACTTGAAATTGCAAATGAGTTAAATATTCCGGCGTGGGATTTATATGAAATAGTAGATAAACTTAAGGAAGAAAAACTCTTGACTACAAAATATAAATCCTAAAGGATGGTTAATTAATCTATAAAATATATAATAAATCTTTAAATGGACTCAAATAAATTGAAAATTGAAATTAAAAGATCAGTTTCAAAACTTAATTTAAAACAAGGTTCTACAATATACGTTGCAGGGAATCTCTATAACTTTGGTATAGATAAAACCGACATAAACTATTTTTGCAAATTTTTTTTGTATTATTTAAAAAAAAAAATAGGGATACAAGGTAATATTACAGTACCCACTGCAACTTTAAATTTTACAAATTCAAATAAGATTTATAATCCAAAAAAAACTAAATCATATTTAATGGGTATTTTTTCAGAATATGTAAGAAATCAGAAAAATAGTTTTAGATCAGATCATCCTTTGTGGTCTTTTTCTGGAATAGGAAAAAATATAAAAAAAGTTTTAGGAAAGACATCTTATTCTGCATATGGGGATAAGTCTGTTTTTGAAAACCTATTAAGTTTCAACTCATATTTTATTAGTTTGGGTGAACCAAATACTTCCATTGGTATGTTGCATTATGTAGAGCATCTAGTAGGGGTTCCCTATCGATATAATAAGGAGTTTTTTGTAAGAGTTAAAAAGAATAACAAGATAAAAAAAAAGTATTGCCTCTTAGGAGTAAGGTTTAGATCAAAGTATATAGTTTCAAATAATAATTCAAAGATTATAAGTAAATTAAAGAAAATGAATACTTTTAAAAAAGTTAAGTTTAAAAAAGGCTATATATACATTTGCAAATATAAAACTATAGTCACAAATTTAAAAAAAATTATTTCAAAAAAACCGACAATTTGGATGAAAAATGATAAAATACTTCAAAAAAATTATTTTAAATATTAATAAGAGAAAATGAATATTATAAAGATTTGATAATTTGTGATTATAAAAAAAAAATTAAAATTCCATATAAATAAAAAGACAAAAAAAAAATTTACTTACGAATCAGACTTAGTAAGGCAAGAAATTATTGATTCATTTGGTTTAATTGAACTAGTTAATTTTATTGAAAAAGATTTAAAATACAAGTGTCCGATTGATAAAATTAGTATTACAAATTTTAATACGATAAATAATATTACAAAGTTTGTGATGAGATATAATAAAAAAAGATAGTTTTTTTTAATTATGACAATAGATATATCAATTTAAATACTCTTAGAGTGTTTAGAAAAGAAATCTTTTTTTAAAACTTATATTGCTTTATTTTAACTTTATTAATTTTTTTATTTTTTAATAAAGGTAATTTTTTATACCATAGAAACTTTTTTGGTATTTGAATTTTTTCTAGTTTTTTTTCCAATTTTTTTATTAATTTGTTTGTGTCAATTTTTTTTTTACTTTCATATGCCGCTACTGGAGCTAATCCATATTGTTCAAAGTTATAAGGATAGACAAAAACATTTTTAATTTCGTGATTTTTCAAAATTTCTTTTTTTATCAGCTCTGGAAAAACTTTTATGCCAGAAGATTTGAATACCTCATTTTTTCTACCAACAAGTTGTAACTTGCTCCCGTCTTTTTTTATTAAATCATTTGTAAAAAAAACACCTTTATTCAAAACATTTTTTTGCAATATTTTTCCATAATATCCCTTAAATGAATATAAAGATCTAATCCCTAATTCGTAAATATTTTGAGATATTTTTCTTAGAAATTTCTTTTGATAGTTTAAATTTTTACCAAGTGTGTAAGGAGATTTTGTTTTTTTTAAATTGTTAAAAAAAACTCTACCACCTAATTCTGTTACACCGTATATATTAAAAAGTTCAAATTTATTTTTATAACGTCCTAAATATTTATTTATATTTTCAAAATTTAGAAAATCACCAGAAGATACAACCTTTTCAAGTTTTTTTGGAATTTTCTTAAAATCAAGTATCCATTGAACTTGTATCGGGGCACCACCAAAATAATTGATTTCAAATTTTTTTATTATTTCATTTAAATTTTTTGGAAATACCAGCCTTTCATAAGAAACAAAGTTAATTTCATTTATAATGCAAGTAAAGAAATGACATATAGCACTGTTGAAATAATAGGGAATAGCAATCAAGAAATTTTTATTTTTTTGGTAATTAAGTTTCTTAATTATATGATTTGAATTCATTATAATTGAGTCAAAATTTAATAATATCATTTTTGACTCACCAGTAGAACCTGAAGTAGAAGATATATAGTCTACCTTTTCAAATATTTTATTATTTTTTTTATTTCTGTTATAAATTAATCGAAAATTTTCATTATCAAAAATAATTATATAATCATAGAACTTTATAATTTTTTTGAAGTTATCTTTTCCATTTTCAATAGGTATAATTGTATAATTATTTAGAAATGAAATTATAAAATTTGACCAAAAATTTAAACCTGAACCATTTTTGATAACTGATAAAACTTTTTTCTTTTTTATTTTGGCAATTTCTTTATTTCTGTTGAACTCAATTAATCTTTTTTTTATATCTTTAGATCTTAATATTTCATTTGTATCTGATAAATAAAATTTATTGTTTTTAAAAAGATTATTATTGATTTTATTTTGTAGTTTTTTCTTTAAACACATATTTTGACAGATATTTAGACCTAAATATATCCTATATCTGAGTAATAAATTTTTTTCAGTGCATAAATCAAGCCAATTGAGCTATTAGTACTGGTCAGCTGCACGCATTACTGCGCTTCCACACCCAGCCTATCAACGTGGTAGTCTACCACGGCTCTATAGGAAGAACTAGTTTTGAGGTGAGTTTCCCGCTTAGATGCTTTCAGCAGT
>CABZOF010000001.1:292500-563497 GCA_902527215.1 uncultured Pelagibacteraceae bacterium
CGGATCAAAACTTGCATACAGTTCCCCGTAACTTATCGCAGTATACCACGTCCTTCATCGGCTTTCAGTGCCAAGGCATCCGCCACACGCCCTTAAACGCTTGATTTATGCACAGAAAAAAATTCTGTGTTGAATCAAATTTTTTTAAATATTCATCTATTCGAATATTTACTGATTGTCTTAAATTAAAACAATCGGATATAGATATTGATATTAATTATAAAATATTCACAAGTAAAATAACTAAGTGTTTCTTGGTGGAGGATAGCGGGATCGAACCGCTGACCTCCTGAATGCAAATCAGGCGCTCTCCCAGCTGAGCTAATCCCCCAGAAAAATGGTGGGCCGAGAAAGACTCGAACTTTCGACCCCACCCTTATCAAGGGTGTGCTCTAACCAACTGAGCTACCGGCCCTTTTGTGCAAAAGCAGAAACACAATTTTAAAAAGAGAAATGAGGACGGTCAACATTAACCTGTTATATTATTTAGATTAAGAAATAATTCTTAATCATCCTTAGAAAGGAGGTAATCCAGCCGCAGGTTCCCCTACGGCTACCTTGTTACGACTTCACCCCAGTCGCTGACTATACCGTAGTCAAGGGTTTAAAACCTTGCCTTAAGGTAGAACCAACTCCCATGGTGTGACGGGCGGTGTGTACAAGACCCGGGAACGTATTCACCGCGGCGCGCTGATCCGCGATTACTAGTAATTCCAGCTTCATGTACTCGAGTTGCAGAGTACAATCCGAACTGAGGCATCTTTTTAGGATTTGCTTGATGTCGCCATCTTGCTTCCTATTGTAAATGCCATTGTAGCACGTGTGTAGCCCAACACGTAAGGGCCATGAGGACTTGACGTCATCCCCACCTTCCTCCAGCTTATCACTGGCAGTTCTTTCAGAGTGCCCAACTTAATGATGGCAACTAAAAGTGAGGGTTGCGCTCGTTGCGGGACTTAACCCAACATCTCACGACACGAGCTGACGACAGCCATGCAGCACCTGTGTTTCGTCCGGCCGAACCGAAAACTCTAATCTCTTAGAGTCGCGACGAACATGTCAAGTGTTGGTAAGGTTCTGCGCGTATCTTCGAATTAAACCACATGCTCCACTACTTGTGCGGGTCCCCGTCAATTCATTTGAGTTTTAACCTTGCGGTCGTACTCCCCAGGCGGTGTGTTTAATGCTTTCGCTGCGACACTGAAAATAAATTTCCAACGTCTAACACACATCGTTTACGGCATGGACTACGAGGGTATCTAATCCTCTTCGCTACCCATGCTTTCGTTCCTCAGCGTCAGTAATGATCCAGAAAGCTGCCTTCGCAATTGGTATTCTTTCTAATATCTACGAATTTCACCTCTACACTAGAAATTCTGCTTTCCTCTATCATACTCTAGCTAAAAAGTTTTGATGGCAGTTCCAGAGTTAAGCTCTGGGATTTCACCACCAACTTTTTTAACCACCTACGAACTCTTTAAGCCCAGTAATTCCGAACTACGCTAGGTCCCTTCGTATTACCGCGGCTGCTGGCACGAAGTTAGCCGGACCTTCTTATTCGGGTACAGTCATTTTCTTCCCCGACGAAAGAGCTTTACAACCCAAAGGCCTTCTTCACTCACGCGGCATCGCTGCATCAGAGTTTCCTCCATTGTGCAATATTCCCTACTGCTGCCTCCCGTAGGAGTTTGGGCCGTGTCTCAGTCCCAATGTGGCTGATCATCCTCTCAGATCAGCTATAGATCAAAGTCTTGGTAGGCCATTACCCCACCAACAAACTAATCAAATGCAGGCTCATCCTTCGGCGCGTAAAGCTTTCTCCGTAAAGACTTATGAAGTATTAGCACAAGTTTCCTCGTGTTATTCCTCACCAAAGGGAAGATACCTACATGTTACTCACCCGTCTGCCACTAAGTATTGCTACTTCGTTCGACTTGCATGTATAAGGCGTGCCGCCAGCGTACGTTCTGAGCCATGATCAAACTCTCAAGTTTAAAAACGGCGCACACTAGCTTCTACACAAATACTAAGAATAATATTTGTATAATGTTGAAGTGTGTACGACAAATTTTGGTAACCTTAACCGTCCACACTTCTCTTCTTAAAATATTAACAATTTAAATAGCTAATTGGACTGTAAAGCCCAATAAATAACATTTTTTTATGTTGAGTGTGACGCTTATATTGGAAATAATTTATAAATCAAGTTTTTAGATAAACAAAAAATGTGTTAAAAAGTCTTATAAATCAACATTTTTAATCTATCGAAGGAATAGTGTTAACAAAATTCAAAAGAAAAATAAAATCACTATCACATATTTTGTGGTTAATTTTATTAATTATAATAATAATTTTTGTAACAAATTTTCAGCAAATAAATAAAAATTCTCAATATGGAAACTTAGAAAAAACACTAAACAACTTTTACTTACAAAAAACATTAACAAAAATAACTTCTGTGTTAGAGGATAGATATACAGAATTTGAATATATCGTTAAAGAAGGTGACAATTATGAGAATATAATTAATAGAATTGAAATACCTGAGATCGAAAAAAAATTATTTATTGAAACAATAAAAAAAAATAGAAAAATAAAAATATTAAGACCAAACCAAAAAATATATTTAAGAATTGATAAAAAGAATAATCCTAGGATCGAAAAGTTTGTAATTGAAATCAATAAAAAAAAAGAAATTTATTACACAAGAGACTATGAAAAAAATATTTTTAATTCAAAAATATTAGAAAAGGATCTTACCAAAATTATTGTATATAAAGAAAGTATAATTACTAACAGTCTTTATCAATCTGCTTTAAGCCTTAAAATTAAGCCAAATATTATTATTGAATTTGCAAGGCTATATGGATTTCAGGTAGATTTTCAAAGAGATATTTGGAAAAATGATAGTTTTCAAATAATTTATGAAGAGTTTTTAAATAAAAGTGGAAATGTAATTGAAACTGGCAATATAATATTTGCTAATCTAAATTTGCAAAATCAAGATCTTAAACTTTACAGGCATGAGTACGAAAAAAATAAAATTGATTATTTTGACGAGAATGGAAAAAGTATGAGAAAGACTTTAATGAAAACCCCAATTAATGGAGCTAGGCTATCATCCTCATTTGGAAAAAGGAAACACCCAATTTTAGGTTTTACGAAAATGCATACTGGAACTGATTTTGCCGCCCCAACAGGTACTCCTATTCTTGCATCAGGAGATGGCATAGTGGTAAGAGCTAAATGGTGTGGGGGAGGTGGAAATTGTGTTAAAATTAAACATAATAGGGTTTATCAAACTGTTTATGCCCATATGTCAAAATTTGCTAGAGGTATAAAGAAAGGTGCAAAAGTTAAACAAGGACAAATAATCGGTTATGTAGGTTCAACTGGTCTCTCTACCGGTCCACATTTGCATTATGAAGTAATTGAAAACGGGAGAAAAATAAATTCACAAAAACTAAAATTGCCCTCTGGAAAAATATTAAAAGGGAATGAGAGAAAAGTATTTGAAGTCAGTAAAATTAAAATTGATGTTCTAAAATCAAATTTAATATCTAATATGTAATTTATTTTGTTGTGGATTCTTCCTTATCCTTCATGTCAGTATCACTATTTTTTTGGTTACTAACTTGAGCCTCAGGTATATTTTCAGAATGATTTTTGGAATTTTCTTGAGATATAAGGATTCTAGAAAAGTGTTCTGAGTGCTGTAGATAGTTCTCTGATAATATTTTATCTCCGTTTGTGAGAGCTTCTCTGGCAAGATCATTGTATTTTTCAACCAGTTTTGCCGCATTTTGATTATTTTTTCCTGGATGTCTTCTTTTAAATGAAGATCCATTACTAAATTCTCCACTAGGTTTATGTCCATTACCATTTCTTCTAAAGCCTCTATCCCCATTTGGCTTGAACCTTCCCCTTCTATTATTATTTTTGAAATTGTTCATCTTATTTATAATTTAGTACTTACTATACATCTATCTTTCCCAGATAAATCTTTTGATATTTTGTTAATAAAGTAGCCATTTTGATTTAGTATTTTAATAGACTGATTTCTTTGTTTGTGACCAATTTCTAATATTAATTTTCCATTTATTTTTAACAATTTTTTACTTTTAATTATTACTTTTTTAATTTCTCTAAATCCATCACAACCTCCTGATAATGCCAATTTAGGTTCATGAAATTTTACATCATCCTCTAATCTATTAAATTCAATACTATTTATGTATGGGGGATTAGATATTATTAAATCATAGTTATTAGATTTATATTTGTCAATATCGATATTAATAAAATTAATTTTATTTTCTAAATGATGTAATTTTGCATTGGTTTTCGCAACATTTATTGCTTTTATAGATAAATCTATAGCTGTTGCTGTACATTTTGGCCTATCTTTTAATAAAGAAACTACTATACAGCCTGATCCAGTTCCAATGTCTAATATTTTTTTTGATTTATCTTTTGGTAAAAAATTCAAAGTTTCTTCAATAATTAATTCAGTATCCGGTCTTGGTATCAAAACATATTTATTAGTTATAAACTTGTATTTCCAAAAATATTTATAGCCAAGAATATATGCCATTGGTTCTTTTTGTTCTCTTCTTAATATGTGGTATTTAAATTTATTTAGATCATTTTTTTTTATTTTCTTTTGAGTATTTAATAGTATTTGCTCTCTTTTTCTATTTAATACTTTTGATAATATTAATTCAGAATCAAGATAAGCATTTTTAATTTTTCTTTTTTTTAAGTAATTTTCTCCTTGTTTTAAAATTTCACTATAATTCATATTTATATGTTGCTTAGCTCATTTTCTTGCGCTTGGATAACAAGGCTTTCTATCATTTCATCAAAAATCTCACCTTCCATAAATTCTGGTAATTTATGTAAAGTTAAATTAATTCTATGATCTGTAACTCTACCTTGTGGAAAATTGTAAGTTCGAATTCTTTCTGATCTATCTCCTGTCCCTATTTTGCTTTTTCTGTCTTTAGACCTTTCTTCATCTTTTTTTTGTCGTTCTAATTCATAAATTCTTGATCTAAGAATTTTCAAACCTTTTTCTTTATTTCTAATCTGTGACTTTTCGTCTTGTTGGCTGACAACTATTCCTGTTGGAATATGTGTAATCCTTACAGCTGAATCAGTAGTGTTTACACTTTGACCACCTGGACCACTACTTCTAAACACATCAATTCTCAAATCCTTTTCTTCAATTTTTACATCTACTTCTTCAGCCTCAGGTAATACTGCTACTGTTGCAGCTGAGGTATGAACCCTTCCTTGAGTTTCAGTGTCAGGAACTCTTTGAACCCTATGAACTCCACTTTCATACTTAAGTGATGAATAAATATTTTTTCCTTTGATTGATGCTATAACTTCTTTTAATCCACCCGCATCACTTTTAGATATGGATATAATCTCTAATAACCATTTTTTTTGGTGACTTATTTTTTCATACATCTTAAATAAATCAGATGCAAATAAACTTGCTTCTAATCCTCCTGTTCCAGCTCTAATTTCTATGATTGCATTTTTTGTATCTGCTTCATCTTTAGGTAATAAAAATAATTTTATTTTTTTTTCATTATTCTCATTTTTTTTTTCAAGTTGATTTAATTCACTCATAGCTAGGTCCTTAATATCTTTTTCTGAGGAATTATCGTTGATTAACTTTTCTAATTCTTCTTTGTTTTTTTGGAAATTAAAATACGAGATAGCTTCTTTAATAATATCATTTAAATCTGCATATTCCTTAGATTTTTCTGCAAAAGTTTTTTTATCAATTTCTTGAGATGAAAGCTCTTTTTCTAAGTTTGAATGCTTTGTTATTAGGTCTTGAACTTTTGATAAAGGAACCATTATTTTGCTTTTTCAATTTCTTCAGCTTTTTCCTCAACTAATTTAACGACTTTTGATATCATTTCATCGGTTGATATTTTCTTATTTTCAATTCCATTTAAATAGAGCATATTATTTCCTTTTCCTCCTCCAGTAACACCAATATCCGTTTGCGCTGCCTCACCCGGTCCATTAACTACACATCCTATTATAGATAAAGAAATAGAAGTTTTTATGTGTGATAGTCTGTTTTCTAACTCTTTTACAGTTTTGATTACATCAAACGCTTGTCTAGCACAAGAAGGACAAGAAATGATTTTTACTCCTCTATTTCGTAAGTTTAATGATTTGAGAATTTCATTACCAACTTTAATTTCCTCAACAGGATCATCGGAAAGAGATACTCTTATTGTATCTCCAATACCATTCAAAAGAAGTGCTCCAAAACCAATAGATGACTTTATACTCCCTGGTAAAAAAGTTCCAGCCTCTGTGATACCTAAATGTAAGGGATAAGTAGTAACTTTAGAGAGTTGTCTGTATGCCTCAATAGATAAAAAAACATCTGAAGATTTAACGCTTACTTTAAATTTAAAAAAGTCTAAATCCTCAACAATTCTAATATTTCTTAATGCACTCTCAACTAAAGCTTCAGGACAAGGTTCTTTATATTTTTCTAATATGTCTTTTTCTAAAGAACCTGCGTTTACACCGATTCTTATCGAACAATTATTATCTTTTGCAGCAGTAATTACCTCTTTGATTTTATTTTTATCTCCTATATTTCCTGGATTAATTCTGAGGCATGCTGCTCCGCTCTCTGCTGCCTCTATTGCCCTTTTGTAATGAAAATGTATATCAGCAACTATAGGTATAGAAGTATTTTTAACAATATCTTTAAGTGCTTTTGTTGACTCTTCATCTGGGCATGACACTCTTACAATGTCAGCTCCCACTTCTTGAATTTGTCTAATTTGATTTATAGTTTCTTTGACATCTTTGGTCAATGTGTTTGTCATTGATTGAACAGAAATTGGATTATTTCCTCCAATCTTAACATGACCAACATTAATTTCTTTTGTTTTTCTTCTTTTTATTTCCCTAAATGGTCTAATGTTCATAAATTATTTGTCTAATTTAAATTCTTTGTGTAAAGAAGATAATGCTTTTTTTACATTAATTTTATTTATCAACACAGAAATTTTAATTTCTGAGGTAGATATTACTTGAATATTTATTTTTTGCTTAGCGAGTGACTGGAACATTCTATAGGTAACTCCAGGAGTAGTAACCATTCCAACCCCTATTATTGAAACCTTTGATACATTCTTATCAAATATCAAATTTCTAAAATTTATTTTTTTATTTTGTAAAATAATTTTTTTTGTTTTGCTTAAATCATCTGATTTTATTGTGAAAGTTAAGTCAGTTTCTTTTCCATTAGCAGATATATTTTGAACTACCATATCTACATTTATTGAATTTTCAGATAAAGGTTTAAAAATTGATGCTGCAATACCAGGCTTATCTCTTACGCCTATAAGAGTTACCTTTGCGTCATTTGTTGTATTTGAAATACCAGTTATTATCTTATTGTTTATAATATTTTTTCTTTTAGTTATAAGAGTGCCTTCATTATCTGTGAAAGAAGATTTCACCTGTATATCTACTTTGTTCAATCTTGCATCCTGAATGGAATGAGGTTGCATAACTTTAGCTCCAAGAGAAGCCATTTCTAACATTTCTTCGTAAGATATAACTTTTATTTTTTTCGCTGATTTAAGTTTATTTGGATCTGTAGAATAAATACCATCGACATCAGTATATATTATACATTTTTCAGCATTGAAAAACTTTGCAAACATAATTGCACTTGCATCTGTACCACCTCTTCCAATGGTAGTTATTCTGTTTTTATTATTAATTCCTTGAAATCCTGTGATTATAGGGATTCCTCCTTTTTTCAAATAACTTATAATTTGACTTTTATTAATTTTATTAATTCTTGAAAATTTATATTTTCCCTCAGTAACGATTGGAATCTGCCATGACATCCAAGATCTTGAGTTGAAACCTTTGTTAATTAATTCTCCGGAAATTAATGCACAGGAAATTTGTTCTCCTGATGAAACTAAAACATCATACTCAGAGTCTGAGAAATTTTTGCTAATTTTTTTGGATAAATTGATTAAATTATTTGTCACACCACTCATTGCTGAAGATAGTACAATTACATTGTATTTTTTTTTATATTTAGCAATGATCTTTGCTACATTTTTAATTCTTTCAATTGTACCAACTGAAGTACCTCCAAATTTTAATACGATTATTTTCATTGATAAATATTTTTAATATAAATTAAAATATATTGATAAAATACATCTTGATTGTAATGTCAATAAACAATGAAAAATAACACAATAAATAAAAAAGAAATAGAAAAATTTTCAAAAATAGCTGAGGAATGGTGGGATCCTAATGGAAAATTTAAGCCATTACATAAATTTAACCCTATCAGAATCAAATACATAAGAGATACAATTTTGAAAGAGTTTAAAATAAAAAAAGAAAATCAGCCATTTAAAGGTTTAAGTATTCTAGATATCGGATGTGGTGGTGGATTACTTTCTGAACCTATGGCAAAACTTGGAGGAGATGTTATTGGTATAGATGCTTCTAATAAAAATATACAGGTAGCTAAATATCATTTAAAAAAAAGTAAACTTAAAATCAAATATTACAATTCTTCTCCTGAAAATTTAAAAATTAAGAAAAGATTTGATATAATTTTGAACATGGAAATTGTTGAGCATGTTGAAGATGTTGATTTTTTTATTAAAGAAAGTTCAAAATTTTTAAAAAAATCAGGTGTGATGTTCATTGCAACCTTGAACAAAACTCTTAAATCTTACTTATTTGCAATTGTTGGGGCTGAGTATGTCTTAAAGTGGTTGCCAATAGGCACTCATGATTGGGAAAAATTTGTTAAACCCGAATATTTAACAGATATTTGTAAAAAAAATTCTTTAAAATTAAAAAAAATTGATGGAATGAGTTTTAACCCTATCTTGAATAAATGGTCTGTAACATCTGATAAGTCTGTAAATTATATTTCAGAATTTAAAAAAGTTTAATTTTTATCTTCTTCAATCCATGGAATAATATCAGTTTCTATCCCTTCTTCTCTCAATTCCTTTATATCTTTTATAGAGGCACTACCATAAATACCTTTTTTTGGTTTCTTTTTATCGTAATGAATTGATCTTGCTTTATAGGTAAAATTTTCCCCTACATAATCAAAATTATCTTTTACAAATTTTTTGTAGTCGGAAAGTTTTTGTCGAACATGCTTATATTTTTTAATTTCTTTTAAATTTTCTTTTTTCTTTGTGTTTAATAAATTAGGAGACATCAAGGACTTTTCAACATTTATTGACTCACAGGTTTGACAATTTAAAAGTTTTAATTTGAGCAACCTATCATATTCATTTGAGGCACTAAACCAACTTTCAAATTCATTCTTACAATCTTTACATTTTAACAAATACTTGATCATTTTTATTATTTAAATATTAATATATGAAATTTCAATACAATTAAGTCCTATAATCAGCATTAATTTCAATATATTTTTTTGTTAAATCCATAGTGAAAGATTTAAATTTTTTAATTCCCTGACCAATATCAACTTCTATTTCAATTGATTGACCTTTCATGTACTCCATAACTTTTTTTTCGTCATATGATTTGTATAAAGTTCCCTTGTCATAAATTTTAAAAGGCCCAAAAGAAATAGATAATTTTTGTTCATTAATTTTAGTGTCACTGTTCCCAATTGCCATAGCTACTCTTCCCCAGTTTGGATCTTCTCCCGCAATTGCTGTTTTAACTAATAATGAGTTTGCAATTTTAAAAGATATATTTTTTGCATCTTTTTCTGTTTTACAATTAATACAATTAATAGAAATAAATTTAGAAGCTCCTTCTCCATCTGTTACAACTTGCTTTGCTAAATTTAATAAAACATCATGAACTGCCTTGTTAAAATTTTTAAGTTTACTATCACTATATTTTTTTATTTCTGAATGATTAACTTTATTTGTTGAAAAAATAGAAACCATATCATTTGTACTTGTGTCACCATCACATGAAATTGCGTTGAATGTTGTCTTTATATTATTTTTTAAAACATCATTTAAAACTGATGAGGGTAAAGTTGCATCAGTAAATAGATAACCTAATGTAGTTGCCATATTTGGGTAAATCATGCCTGAGCCTTTTGCAATTCCATAAATTTTAATTATTGATGAACCAATTTTCGTTTCGGCCATTGATACTTTGGGTTTTAAATCTGTTGTAATTATACCCATCGCAGCTTTCATCCAGATTAATTTATTTTGTGTATATTTTAATTTCTTAACTAATTCTGGTAATGAGGTTTTAATTTTTTCTAATGGAAATTTCTCTCCTATTGTGCCTGTGCAACCAAAAAGTATTTCTTTTGAGGAAATTTGTTTAGGAGCATCTTCATCTCTTTTCTGTATCTCAGTTAATTTTGAGGATAAATCTAATGAAATTTTCTTCAATGCATCATAGCCTTCTGGACCTGTTAATGCATTAGCATTTCTAGTGTTAACTAATAACGCAAATATTTTTTTCGCTTTAATTTTTTTATTCCATTTTAGATTTTCTGAAATTAACTTTGATTGAGTATAAACAGAGGCATAATTTGCTCCATCTCTAAAATAAAATAAAACTAATTCATCTCTCTTAAATTTATATAAGCCAGCGCTGACCGCAGAAATTGAAACTCCATCAATATGATCTAAATCCTGAAAATCAACAATTTTAGGGCTTTGACTGCTAGTATTTAGAAAATTGTTTATGTTAAATTTCATGATATTTAAAATAATTAATTAATTACTATATATTTCTAATATTTAATTTTATATCAAAATGTTAAACCCACTTAATATATTTTCAAAGCTTATTAAAAGCGGAAATGAAAAGGAACTAGGCAGAATTCAACAAATAGTCAATAAAGTTAATCTTTTAGAAAAAGATTTACAAAATTTATCTGATGAAATGTTCCCAAAAAAAACCGAGAAACTAATTGAAGATATTAAAAATGGTAAAAGTTTAAATGACATATTACCTGAAGCTTTCTCTTTGGTGAGAGAAGCCTCTAAAAGAATTAGAAATGAAAGACATTTTGATGTTCAGCTAATTGGTGGTGTTGTTATCCATGAGAATAAAATTGCAGAAATGAAAACTGGAGAGGGTAAAACATTAACCATAGCTCTTGCAGCTTTCCTTAATGCTCTAGAAAAAAAAGGTGTCCATATAGTAACAGTGAATGATTATTTGGCTAAGAGAGATAGCGAAAATATGGGTAAGATTTATGAGTTTTTAGGTTTAACTTGTGGATATATTAATACTGGGCAAGATGATTTGGAGAGAAAAGAAAATTATTCAAAAGATATCACTTATTCTACTAATAGTGAATTGGGCTTCGATTATTTAAGAGATAATATGAAATTTTCCAAAGAGACTATGGTTCAAAGAGAACATAATTATGCGATTGTTGATGAAATTGACTCTTGTTTAATTGATGAGGCTAGAACACCTCTAATAATCTCAGGAGCAACAGAGGATAAAACTAATCAATATATAGCTGTTGATAAACTTGTGAAAAATTTGAAAGAAGAAGATTTTGAAATAGATGAAAAAGATAGAAATATTTTATTAACTAATAAAGGTGTGGATAATGTTGAAAATATATTTTCTAATGCTGGAATACTTAAAAATAAAAATTTTTATGATCCAGAAAACCTTCATATTGTTCATTTAGTTAATCAATCATTACGTGCAATCCACCTTTTTCAGAGTGGTAGAGATTACATTGTAAAAGATGGGCAAATAATAATAATTGATGAGCAAACAGGTAGACAGTTGCCAGGAAGAAGGTTTGGTGACGGTCTTCATCAAAGTCTAGAGGCAAAAGAAAATTTAACCATTAATGCTGAAAATCAAACTTTAGCATCAATTACCTACCAAAATTTCTTTAAACTATACAAAAAGATAGCCGGATGCACTGGTACAGCATTAACAGAGTCAGAAGAGTTTTTTGAAATTTACAATCTACCAGTAGTATCAATTCCTACTAACAAGAAGATGATAAGAAAAGATTCGAATGATCAAATATTTAGAACTAGTAACGAAAAAGACGAAGCAATAATTAGTAAGATTATTGAATGTAACTCAAAAGGTCAGCCATTATTAGTTTTCACTTCAAGCATAAATAAGTCTGAACACTTCTCGAACCTATTAGATAAAAAAAATATAAAACACACAGTTTTAAACGCGAAAAATCACCAAAGAGAAGCTGAAATTATTGCAGATGCAGGAAAAAAAAACTCAATAATTATTACTACGAGTATTTCAGGAAGAGGTGTTGATATCAAATTAGGAGGTCAGGATGAAAGTGATAAAGCTGATATAAAAAAATTAGGAGGATTGTTTGTTATTGGTACAGAAAGAATGGAAAGTAGGAGAGTAGATAATCAAGCAAGAGGAAGGTCAGGTAGACAAGGTGATGAAGGTAGTTCTATATTCTATGTAAGTTTAGAGGACGATTTGATGAGAATATTTGGTTCTGAGTCTATGAATAATATACTTGAAAAACTTGGACTTAAAGATGGAGAAAGTATAGACCATCCTTGGATAAATAAAGCATTAGAAAGAGCACAACAAAAAGTTGAAGCAAGAAATTTTGATATTAGAAAAACTCTTTTGAAGTTTGACAATGTTTTAAACGATCAAAGACAAGTAATATTTTCACAAAGAAATGAAGTAATAGAAAATAAAGATTCTAAGCAATATTCTGAAAATTTTCTAGATGAAATTATTGAAGATTTGAAACTTAAGAAAACCAAAAAGTTAGCCAATGCAGGATCAAATGAAATCAATATGCAATTAAAATCTTTATTTGGAAAATCATTTGAAGAAAGTGAAATTAATGAATTAGTTAATCTTGAAAATAAGGCATTTGAAGAAAAAATAAAAAATAAATTTAAAAGTTCAAGAGAAGAGAGAATAAAAATGTTAAATGAAGAGCAATATAACGAAATAGAAAAAAGAATTTTTTTACAACTGATCGATCAAAATTGGAAATTACATATTCAATATTTAGAACAATTAAGACAAGTCATTGGTTTAAGATCTTATGGACAAAGAGATCCTTTGGTAGAATATAAGAAAGAGGCATTTACACTTTTTGAAAATTTATTAAGTAAACTTAAGTATGATTTAATTACAATTTTATTTAATTTAAAACTTATAGAAAAAAATGATGATCAAAATGACGTTCAAAATGAAAAAAGTATAAATACAAATAATAATCCAAAATGTTTACTTATAACAAATAGAGAAGGAAAAATTTCTAGAAACGAAAGATGTGAGGCAACAGGGAAAAAGTTCAAGCATTGTTGTGGTGCTTTATAAAAGAATGCTTAAGAATAATATTAATAAAACTGCAGCAGATACGCCATAATAAATTTTAGAATTCTTTTTAAAGTTTTGATAAATATTTTCTAATGAACTTGCCTTCATAGATAAATCATTTCTATCATCTGATTGTGTTGAAAATCCTTTATTTCTTCCAATTGATAAAAATTTATTTTTTCTATGAGCAAGAATTTCATCTTTATCCATTGTCTGAAAAAAATCTAAATTTTTCTTTAATGAATCTCTTACATTGTCTAAAATTAAATCTTTATCTCTATGAGCGCCTCCAACTGGTTCAGGAATAATTTCGTCAATTATATTTAACTTTAAAAGGTCGCTAGATGACATTTTCATTGCAGTTGCAGCCTCTAAAGTTTTTTTTGGGTCTCTCCATAAAATGGTGGCACATCCTTCTGGAGAAATGACAGAGTATATTGCATTTTGAAGCATAATTACTTTATTAGATGATGCTAAAGCTATTGCTCCGCCAGACCCACCTTCACCAATTATAATTGCTATTGTGGGTACCGTTAACTTCATAGAGCATTCAATAGATTTTGCTATTGCTTCGGCTTGACCTCTTTCCTCTGCGCCAACTCCTGGGTATGCTCCTGGAGTATCTACAATAGAAATTATTGGAATTTTAAACTTGTTAGCTAACTCCATAAGTCTAATTGTTTTTCTGTAACCCTCTGGTCTCATCATTCCAAAATTGTGATCTATTCTTTTATTAAGATCTGATCCCTTTTCTTGACCAATTACTAAAACAGATTTACCATCGAACTTTGCAAAACCAGCTATAACAGCTTTGTCCTCACCATAATATCTATCTCCAGAAAGTTGGATAAAGTCATCAAACAGATTTTCAACAAAAAATTTTGCTTTAGGTCTATCTTCATGACGGGCAACTAATGCTGTCTGCCATGGATCTAGGTTAGAATAAATTTTCTTTAACTTTTCATTTATTTCTTCTTCAACTTTGCTTATTCTTGAAGTGTCGACTTCAGATAAACCTTCCTGATTATAGGGGTCTTTTAGTTTATCTAATTCCTCTTCAAGATTTTTGATATCTGTCTCGAAATTTAGGTAATTTTTCATTTAAATTATGTATTATAAACAAAAAAGGCAATAAATTGTTAAAATAAATAATTTTGATTGCGCATAAATGACAATTTATTATAAGATTTTCAATTTATGAGAGAGCAATACATCAAAATCCACAATTTATCTGTAGCAAAAGAACTAGCTGATTTTGTCAAAAATGAGCTTTTACTGGATACTAATGTTGGTCCTGACGAGTTCTGGAAAGGTTTTGACAAAGTGGTGCATGAATTAGCGCCTAAAAATAAAAAATTACTCGAAATAAGAGAAACATTACAACAAGAAATAGATCTGTGGCATAAAAAAAATAGAGATCACGAAATTGATTATAATAAATATAAAAATTTTTTGGAAGAAATTGGTTATTTAAAAAAAGAAGGTGAAGATTTTAAAATAGGAACTAAAAATTTAGATGAAGAAATATCTAATATAGCAGGACCACAATTAGTTGTTCCAATAATGAACTCTAGATATAGCTTGAATGCTGCTAATGCAAGATGGGTAAGCTTATATGACAGTCTTTATGGATCAAATATAATAGAGTCTGAAGAAAGTGGAAGCGAAAAATATGATCCTTTAAGAGGACAAGAAGTAATTAAATACACTAGAAACTTTTTGAATAAATATTTTCCAATAAATGATCTTGACTGGAAAGATATTACTAGTTTAGCAGTAAATAATAAAAAACTCACAATATACAAGGAAAATAAAGAATATAATTTATCAAATTTAGAGAAGTTTATTGGTTATAGAGGGGAAGCAGCTAAACCAAATGCTATTATCTTAAAAAATAATAATCTTCATCTTGAAATAATTATTAATCCTAGAGCATTTAGTGCTGCAAGAGATGCTGCTGGTATAAGCGATATTATAGTTGAATCTGCTGTATCAACAATTTGTGACCATGAAGATAGTGTAGCAGCAGTAGATGCTGAAGATAAAGTAACTTGTTACAGAAATTGGCTAGGATTGATGAAAGGAAATTTAAAATCAATATTTGAAAAAAATGGTAAAGAATTAGAAAGAAAACTTAATCCAGATAGGAGTTACACTTCATTGAATGGTAAAAAGTTAAAACTTCACGGAAGGAGTCTTTTGCTTGTGAGAAACGTTGGACACTTAATGACAAACCCTGCAATCACTTTAAATGATGGATCAGAAGTTCCTGAAGGAATAATGGATGCTTTCATAACCTCAGCAGCTTGTATTCATGATTTAAAAAGAAAAGGTAATTCGAGAGAAGGATCAATTTATATCGTTAAACCAAAAATGCATGGTCCAGAAGAAACAGAATTTACTAATTTAATTTTTACTAAAGTTGAAGAAGTTTTAAAATTAGAAAAAAATACAATTAAGTGTGGAATTATGGATGAAGAAAGAAGAACATCTGCAAACCTTAAAGAATGTATTAGAACACTTAAAGATAGAGTATTTTTTATAAACACTGGATTTTTAGATAGAACTGGTGATGAGATGCACACCTCAATGGAAGCTGGACCAATGATAAAAAAAGGAGATATGAAAGAGTCTAAGTGGATTAAAACCTATGAGGACAACAACGTAGATATAGGCTTAAAATGTGGTTTTTCAGGAGTTGCTCAAATAGGTAAAGGAATGTGGGCCATGCCTGACAAAATGAACGAAATGATGAAACAAAAAATTGGACATGTGAATGCAGGCGCAAATTGTGCTTGGGTTCCCTCTCCAACTGCCGCTGCATTACATGTTATGCACTATCATGAAGTGAATGTTTTTGAAAAACAAAAAGCAATATTAAAAAGAGAGCCATCAAAATTATCTGATCTTCTTACTATTCCAATAGCAGATCGTCCTAATTGGTCTGTTGATGAAATTAATACTGAAATTTCAAATTCTGCCCAAACTATTTTGGGTTATGTAGTCAGATGGATTGATCAGGGTATAGGTTGTTCCAAAGTTCCAGATATAAATGATATTGGATTAATGGAAGATAGAGCAACCTTAAGAATTTCATCTCAACATATTGCAAATTGGCTTCATCATGGCTTATGCTCGAATAGACAGGTTCTTGAAATTTTAAAAAAAATGGCAAAAGTTGTAGATAAACAGAATGAAGATGACTCTAACTACGAAAGTATGTCACCAGAGTATGATAAATCTATTGCTTTTAAAGCAGCATGTGAATTAATCTTTCATGGAAAATCTCAGCCTTCAGGCTATACAGAACCTCTCTTACATTTAAACAGATTAATTAAAAAAAGCTAATTAAGCCTCTATCTTTTTTCTATTTTTAAATGCAGATATTAGAGTTCCATCATCTAAATTTTCGATTTCTCCACCTACAGGTAAACCCTGGGCTAGTTTTGAAACTTTGACGTCAGTTTTTTTTAGACTATCTTGAATATAAAATGCTGTAGTTTGACCCTCTACAGTTGCGCTAGTTGCTAAAATTACTTCTTCAATATCATCTTTATTTATTCTTTCTATAAGAGAGTTAATAAGCAAGTCCTCTCTATTACTATTATTATTGTTTGAGAGAGTCCCTCCTAAAATATGGAAGTAACCTTGAAAAATTGAAGAACTTTCTATTGCCCACTGATCTGAAATATTTTCTACAACACAAATTTTATTATATTTTTTTTCTACTATTTCGCAATTATTATAACTACACTCAATTGTGTTAGGCTTCAATGTTCCACAAATTTTACATCTAACAATATTTTTAAAAACTTCACTCAAATTTTGAGCCAAAGGCTTTAGTAATTCTTGTCGGTTATTAATCATTTTTAATATTATTCTTTTTGCAGACTTAGGTCCTAGCCCTGGCAACTTAGATATAAGTTTGATTAAATTTTCTATTTCAGGAATATTTTGCATTTAAATTATAAAGGCCACTTAAATCCAGGTATTCCAAAATTTCCTGAGGCCTTAGAAATTTCCTCTGCAGTTTTTGATTTAAGTTGTGATTTTGCGTTATTATGTGCAGCAGTGATAAGATCTTCTAATATTACTTTTTCTTCTTTTAAAACATTTTCACTAAATTTAATTGAGATCATAGTTCCCTCTCCATTTAACGTAACTTTTACATCATTAGCTCCAGAAACACCTTCAACCTCAATCTTTTTAATATTTTCTTGGCTTTCTTTCATTTTGCTTTCAATTTCTTTAGCTTTTTCCATTAATTTTGAAAAATCAGTCATTCTAATCCTCCTTCAACTCAACATTTGTTAATTCTGCATCAGGAAATGCTTCGATCACTTTTTTATAGGCTTCAGACTTTTTAACATCATCAAATATTTTTTTCTCATCAATTTTATTTTTTTCTTTTTTTGAAATTTGTCCTTGGTTTTTTGATAGAGAGATAATCCATCTCTTAGATGTCCATTCGTAAAGTTTGTTAGATAGATTTTTGATAAAGTCTTTGTCTAAGTTTTCATTAAAAGATATTTCTATTAAACCCTCAGAGAATGAAACTAAATTTGTATTAGTTTCAAGTTCATATTTTAGCTTAGCTTCTTTCTTTTCAGTACATAGATTTATCAAACTTTCAAATGAATTAATTTTAAGTTCATTAATTACTTCATCTTTATTTAAATTTGGTTCAATTTTGTCTTGTTGTGAAATATTTTTGATTTGATCAATTGTTTTATTTGTAATTTTTTTTTCATTTTCTTTAATTAAAGTATCAGATTTTTTTCCAGTATAGGTTTCCTCAGTATCTTTCTCCTTAAAACCTTTTATTCTCATTAATCTGAAAAGGAACATTTCAACTGATAAATTTGGATTTGAAACAATGTTAATTTCCTCGATTGTATCAAGTGTAAATTGCCAAAAAAGGATTATGTCCTTTGAATCTAAATTTTCAGATATTGTGGAAAGATTATTAAAATCTTGGTCATTTAAAGAAAAATTATTTCCGTCTAATTTTATAAAATTAATATTTTTTAGGTAATATAAAACTTCAAGAAAATCATTCAAAAAAACTTTTGGATCGACGCCAGAATCATAAATCTTTCTATACAACTCAAATACTTTTTTTTCATCACCACTAAACAGGTTTTTAATTAATTCTATCAGAGAACTTTTATCAAAATATCCATAAATACTTTGTGCTTTGTCTAGATTTAATTCGTCATCATTTTGATTGGCTACAAGTCCACGATCTAACAAAGATAATGCGTCTCTAACAGATCCTTCTGAAATTTTAACAATTAATTTTAAAGCTTCATCAGAAACTTTACCGCCTTCTTGATCTTTAATCATTTTAATATAATTAAAAAGCTCCTCAGATTTAACTCTTGAGAGATCAAAACGCTGACATCTTGAAATTACTGTTACAGGTATCTTTTTGATTTCTGTTGTTGCAAAAATAAATTTTAAATATTTTGGAGGTTCCTCTAATGTTTTTAAAAGTGCATTAAATGCTTGTTTGCTTAACATATGAACTTCATCAATAATAAATATTTTATATTTAGCGGTTGTTGGTCCATATCTTGAAAATTCAATAAGCTCTCTAACATCATCAACGCCAGTCTTACTTGCAGCATCCATTTCCAAAACATCAATATGATTTGAGTTTGTTATTGCATCACAGTTACTACATTTTTTCTTACACATGTTTTCAATTCCATGCTCACAATTTAATGACTTCGCAACTATTCTTGCAAAGGTTGTTTTTCCTACTCCCCTAATACCTGTAAACAAAAATGCATTAGGCGACTTATCTGAAATTATTGAATTTTTAATTGTTTCAGCAATAATCTCTTGACCAATTAAATCCTCAAATACTTGAGGTCTATATTTTAATGCTAGTACTTTCGAATTTTCTGTCATTTTTAAGGAGACCAACCAACCTGGAAAATACTCACTACCCTTGCTATCTTTCGATCCTAGGGGATTTGTGGTAACACCACCTGACTGGCCTCCAACTTTATTATATCAATAAAAATTTCTATTCTACAAGAAAGTTATAAATTTATTTTTGTCTAAATTTATCAGATTTATAAACACCTAGAACGTGCATATCTTCACAATGCAGACCCAATTCCTCAAGTGAGTTTTTGATTTTAGGAGATTCTATATGTCCATCAATATCACATAGAAAAAAATATGAGGAAAATGAGTTCTTTTCGGGAAAACTTTGTAGTTTGCTCATATTAACTCCATTTATTGCAAATCCTGACAGTGCAGAGTAAAGAGCAGCAGGTTTACTTTTCAACTTAAATAATATTGATGTTATATGATTATTATTAGAAAAATCTGGCTGAAAAATATCTTTACCAAGTAATAAAAATCTAGTCACGTTATCTTTATCATCTTGGACATTTTCTTGTAGAATTTTAAGACCATATATTTCTGCACTAAGACTAGAAGCTATAGCACCTTTAGATTTATCTTTAGTTTCTGAAACAAATTTTGCTGAACCAGCTGTGTCGGCTCTTACATTTTCTATGAATTTTTTTTTTTTAATAAAACTTGAGGATTGACTTAAAGCTTGTGCATGTGAGTAAACATCTTTTATGTCTTCTATTTTTGAATCTTTTAATCCTAAAAGATTGTGATTAATTGGAAAAAAATGCTCTGCATAAATATTTAATCTATACTTAAAAATTAAATACTCGACACCAATATTTCCAGTTGTTTTATTTGACTCTGGAATTAAAGATTTTATTGAATTATCTTCACTAGACCTTTCAAAGCATTCATCAAATGTTTTGCAGGGTATTGTTTCACTCTCTGGATACATTTTTTTAGCACAACTTTCGCTGTAACTTCCTGCTACACCTTGATAAGCAATTTTCATAATTTAATTTTTATATTCCATAATTTTTTTTATTTCTAGATAATCTTGATCTGTATCTACGCCAATTGGTTTAGTTTTTGCTAATCCTACGTCTATTTCAATATTGTTATCCATTAGTCTTAATTGTTCTAGTTTTTGGGATTTTTCATTCTGAGTTTGCTCTAAGTGAACAAATCTTTCTAAACATGAAACATTATAAATATATATTCCAATATGGTGGTAAATATTTTTTTGAGTATTTTTAATTTCTCTTGTGAATGATGTTGCTATTGATAAATTTTTTTGATGAAGTTCCTCTTTTGTGGTTACTTTTACAACATTTTTATTTAAAAAAAATTTTTCGTCCTCAATTTGACAAGCTAATGTTGAAATTTTAGATTTTTTTTTGATAGTTTTTTTGAGTAGATTAGTAACATCCTCAATATCAAGCATTGGTTCATCTCCTTGAAGATTTATTACATATTCAATATTATCATCTTTTAACTCTTGATAAGCCTCAAAAATTCTGTCAGTTCCAGTTTTATGATCTTTTTTAGTTAAAATACATTTTCCTCCAAGCTTAGTGACCTCTTCAAATATTTCTTTATCGCCTGTTGCAACATAACTTTCTCCAATAAGAGATGATTTTGCAATTTTGTAAACATGATTGATAATTGAAATATTATTGATTTTTAATAAAGGTTTATTTGGTAACCTTGTTGCAGCTAATCTTGAAGGGATTAAAATTACTGTATTGCTCATAAACTAAGTATTATGCGTCTTTCAGACGCAATAATTAAATTTAAATTTAGTTTTTTTTTTGTTTAACATGTTATACGAGGTTAATAATTAAAAATCATGGACTCATTTGAAATTAACAAAATTATAGCAGCTGTTGTAGTTATTTTTGTTGTTATATTTGGAATAACTAAAATTTCAGACATTATCTATTACGTAGAGAAGCCAAGCCAATCAGCTTATAAAGTTGAATTTGCTGAAACAGATAGCACTAAAGCTTCTGCAGCTGTTGAAGCAGTTGATATTTCTGGTCTATTAGCCATGGGAAGTGTTGATCATGGAAAGAAAGTATTTAAAAAATGTAGCGCATGTCATTCAATCAAAAAAGGTGGAAGAAACAATATTGGGCCAGCACTTTATAATGTGCTAGGTAGAAATATGGGTGCCCTGGAAGATTATAAATATTCAAAAGCCTTGATAGCATTTGGAAAAGATTGGACATTCCAAGAGATGAATAGTTTTTTAATAAAACCTGCTTCATATATAAAGGGTACTAAGATGGCTTTCGCAGGATTAAAAAAAGAGAAAGATAGAGCATCAGTAATTCTATATATGAATGCTAATGCTGATAGCCCTTTACAACTACCTTAATTTACTAAAACAATATAATAAAATACTCTTTTGAACATAAACTCTGTTAAGAGCTTGTTGCCATACTTTGGATTGTTTACCAAGAAACACTTCTTCTGTAACTTCACTCCCTCTTGGAAGACAATGCAGAAATATTGCATCTTTCTTGGCTAAATTCATAGTTTTTGTATCAACTTTAAAATTTTTAAATGATTTAAGTTTCTTTTTTTTATTTACTTTATCATTTAATGAAATGATTTTGTCTGTCATTACAACATCGGAATTTTTAACAGCTTTTTCTTTATTATAAAAAATTTTAATTTTCCCTTTTTGTTTTTTTATTAAGAAGGTAAGATTTTTATTTGGTTGATAGTCTTTGGGGCAGGCAATATTTAAAGAAACCGAGAATTTTATACAAGCTTCTATTAAGCTGTTCATCATATTATTATTGGCATCTCCTATCCAGCATAGTTTTAATTTTGAAATACTTTTCTTTTTAATTTCTTGAATAGTAAAAATATCCGACAAAACCTGGGTAGGGTGTGATGATGGACTTAATCCATTTATTATTGGTATATTTGAATATTTTTTGAATTCATCTAATTTTTTGTCTGAGTCTGTTCTTAGCATAAAAGCGTTACCGTAAGTTGACAAAATTTTAGATGTATCTGCTATACTTTCTCCAGCATTTTTTAAATGTAATTCCTCTGGTCTTAACGTTAAGGATCCTCCACCTAACTGTTTAATAGCTAAATAAAAACTTAATCTAGTTCTTAGGCTAGATTTTTCAAACATCTGTAAAAGAATTTTGCCTTTTAGAGGTACATCTTTGTCAGGATCAAGGGTATTTAACTTTTTTCTTTTTAATTTTCTATTTTTTGCATCAGAAATAATTTTTTTTAAATCTTTTAGAGGAATATCTCTTATGTGAAGAAAATGTTTCATTAATTTTTATACTCGGCGCAAACTTTATTTATAATTTTTAGACCTAAATCAATTTCTTTTCTATTAACATTTAATGGGGGCAAAATTCTTATAACATTTTCAGCTGCTCTAATTGTTAATAATTTATTTTTCATTAAACTTTGTATAAATTTTGTCTGGTCATGATGTAACTGCATTCCCAAAATCAATCCTGTTCCTCTTATTTCTTTAACAATGTTTGGGAATTTATCTTTAATTTTATTTAGTTCTGAAATAAAGTATTTTGAATTTTTTTTTACTTTTGAAAGAAAGCCTTTTTTGAAAATCTCATCCATAACAGCATTTCCAACAGACATTGCTAAAGGGTTACCGCCAAAAGTAGATCCATGTGTACCTGGAACCATAGCCTTAGAAACATTTTTTGTCATTAACACTGCACCTATTGGGAACCCACCTCCAATCCCTTTTGCAATTGGAACTATATCTGGCTTTATTTTTGCATATTCAAATGAAAAAAACTTACCTGATCTCCCAATTCCACACTGAACTTCGTCTAAAATGAGAAGAATTTTTTTTTTATTACATATCTGCCTCAATTCTTTTAGACACCAAGCAGGTATTACTTTAATGCCTCCCTCGCCCATAATTGGCTCAATCATTATGGCAGCGGTTTTACTTGTGATTTTTCTTTTTAGCTCGTTGTGGTTCCCAAATTTAAAATGATCAAATCCACCTACTTTTGGACCAAATCCCTCTACCATTTTTTTTGATCCACTTGCATTTATTGCTGCAATAGTTCTTCCATGAAAAGAATTTTTAATACAAAGAATTCTATTTTTTTTTGGTTTGCCTAAAGAATAAAAATATCTTCTAGCAACTTTTATAGCCGCCTCAGTAGCCTCTGCTCCACTGTTTTGAAAAATAACAGCATCTGCAAATGTTTTTTTTGTTAATTTATTAGCTAATTCTTCTCCTTCTGGAATAATAAAAGAATTAGAAACATGCCAAAGTTTTTTTGATTGTTTATTTATCGCTTTTACTAAAGTGGGATTAGCATGACCTAAAGAATTTACGGCAATTCCTTGCACAAAATCTAAATACTTTATTCCTTTTTTTGTATACAAATAAGATCCTTTACCTTTGTTAAAGGATAAGTTTCTTCTTTTATAATTTTTAGCTAAGGAACTCATTTTTTACTATGATTTAATTTTATAACCTTTATGTACTAGAACGTATGCGAGGTAAGTAATAAACAAACTTAAAAAAGTTAACAGTGAAATACCAAATGTTACAGATCCATCTAATTGACCAATAAATGAATATCTAAATCCATCTATCATATGAAAAAAAGGATTATAATTACTTAGAACTTTTAAAAAATTAGGTAATTTATCAATACTATAAAAAGTACCACTTAAAAAACTTAATGGCACAATAATAAAATTTGTAACAGTACTCATTTGATCAAATTTATCAGCATATAGTCCAATTATAATCCCTAGTGATCCCATTACTAATCCACCCAGGAACAAATATGTAAACCACAAAAGAAAATTTTGTACAGATAACTCTATAAAAAAAATAAATATTAAAGTTGAGGCTGTCGCAATCAGCAAGCCTCTTGCGGCTGAAGCAAATGTTATTGCAAAAACTACTTCCGATGATGAGAGAGGGCTATGTACAACATCAGTAATAGTTCCCATCATCTTACCCATCATTAATGAAGAACTAGAATGCGCAAAACTTTGTTGGATTACCTGCATCATTATTAAACCACTAGCTAAAAACTTTATATATGGAACTCCTAGTACATCAGCTCTTTGATCCCCGATGGCTAAAGAAATTACTGTTAAAAATAATATACTAGTAAGTATTGGACCAAACAGAGTTTGGCCTGAAACTGTTAAAAATCTCAAAACTTCTTTTTTAAATAAAGAATACGTTCCAACCCAGTTTATTAGTCCAAACCTTCTGACGCCAATTTGATATTTTTTTTGTAATTCAACCATAGGTAAATATTAATAAACTTTTTTTTTGATATTTGTTAAAAAACAAAAAAAAAAGCTTGTTATACTTAATCAATTATGGTCTCTATATAGTGTTGTAAATAAGTTTTAATATACTAAATATAGATATATGAGTTGGACTGAGGAAAAAGTAAAAAAACTTAAGGATTTATGGGGCAAAGGGCAAACTGCAAGTCAAATAGCTGAAATTATAGGTGGTGTTAGTAGAAATGCAGTAATAGGTAAGGCTCATAGATTAAATTTATCAGCAAAAATCAAAACTAGATCCTCTATTTCTCAAGATAATATTGGATCTTTATCAACAAAAATTAATATTAAAAAAGGAGGAAGAAAGCAAAAATTTAGATCACTGCTTTTAGATAAAAATTTTGAACCTGCTAGAAATCTTCAATTAGAAGAATTAAATGAAAGTACATGCAAATATATGGAGGGTAATCCAGATGAAAAAGAATCCTCATTTTGTGGAAGAAAAACTATTGAAAAATTTTCATATTGCCCTTTACATCTCATGATTGTTTTTCAGCCTAAAGGTAAGAAAGACGATGTAGTTGATAAAGAAGATGAAATGCCAAAATTTATAGAAAAAAAAGTAAAATCTGCATAATTTAAAAATCTACTTTAATATTTTGTCTTTAGCTTTTTTAAATTCATCATCATTAAGGATCTCTTTATCATGTAACTCTTTTAATGCTTTAATCTGATCTATAACTTCTGATTTAGAGTTTTCTCTATTTAATTTCATATCAGAGTTTTTTTCCTCTTTAATTATTTGTTTTGCTTCAACACCTCTAGTTATTGCTTTAACAGCAATAGATAGAACAAATGCTAAAATTAAGAATACTGCAAAATATATGATATTAGTTAGCATTATTTATCTTTATTTGATTTTTTAGAGAATTGTCCTCCGCTTGTCCAATTATAACTATACAGATTAATTTCATTATCAAATTTTTTATTTGCCATTATTTTTAAATCAAAATTAGTTTTGTATTTTTTAGAAATAATATTATCATATTTTAATAATTTGAGTTGATCCAGTGTTAATAATGGCTTTGGCATCAATTCGAACAACTTTGCATTAATTTTAGCTAAAGTTAAAGGTAAAGGAATTAATAATCTTTTTTTTTTAATAGATTTTAAAATTTTTAAAATAATCTCTTTAAATGTAAAAACCTCAGGTCCAACGCATTCAATGGTTTCACTTGTAATATTTTTTTCAATAATTTTAAATATTATATTTGTAAGATCAGAAACATGTATTGGAGTAAATTTAGTTTTGCCTGAATAGTACAATGGCATTATAGGGAGTTTACTTAATAAACCCATAAAGTTTGTAGTAAAATTATCATCAACAGAATAAACAACAGATGGTTTCAAAATTACAGAACTAGGAAAGTTTTGTCTAACTTTTTTTTCTCCATTAATTTTACTGACAGCATATTTACTATCTTTTGCAAACTCTATTCCAAGAGCAGATAAATGTATGAATTGCTTATGAGAATTTTTATAAGCCAGTTTTGAGAGTAAAGAGGGTAAATCCTCATGAATTAAATTAAATTGATTTTCTTTTTTCTCATAAAGAATACCAATTAAATTTATACAAATTGAAGATCTTTTCATTAGTTTTGAAATATTTTCTTCAGTGTATGAGTTAATTTCCTCAAGTTCTAAATAACCATAATTCGATTGTGTTTTAATTTGGTAACCTTTTCTGTGAATACTTCTAGTAACCGCAATAACTTTATAGTTATTTTTAGTAAATTTTCTTATTAGTGATTTACCTATTTGCCCAGAAGAACCAAATATTAAAATTGAATCCTGATTTTTCATATATATATATCTATTTAATGAATATAGATATTAAATTACATAAGAAAGATTTACCAGATGAAATTAGGTTCAGTGACAAGATAGCAATCGATTGTGAATTTACTGGACTTAATATTGAAAGAGATAGACTATGCTTAATACAAATATCATCTGGACATAATGATGCTCATATTATTCAATTAGATAGGAATAATTACGAAGCAACAAACTTAAAAAAAATTTTAGTTGATAAAACTATTAATAAATTATTTCATTTCGCTAGAGCAGATTTATTATTTATAAAAAAATTTTTAAAGGTTGAAGTTGAAAATGTAAACTGTACAAAATTAATGAGTAAGATTGCAAGAGGATATTCTGACAAGCACGGTCTTAAAGATTTAATCAAAGAATTCGTAGGTGTAGATATAAGTAAACAATTGCAGACATCTGACTTTGGGGGTGAATTAACTGATAAACAACTTAAATATTGTGCACAAGATGTCATTTATTTGCACAAAATTTATGAATCGTTGAGAAATATACTAACAAGAGAAAAAAGAATCAATTTATATGAAAAAACTATAAAATTTATAAATACGAGAGTTGAGTTAGATTTAGCATCTTTTAAAGAAGATGTTTGGTCACATTAAAATGAAGCAAAACAAATTATTAAGCATTGCAAAAGAAGTAATAAAATTAGAAATAGACTCACTTAAAAAGTTGCAATCAAGTTTTGGTAGTTCATTTGAAAAACTTATAAAAACAATTATCAATCGGAAAAATGGTAAAATAATAATTTCAGGTGTTGGTAAAAGTGGAATTGTAGGCAAAAAGTGGGTGGCAACCTTATCCTCAACTGGTACACCATCTTTTTTCTTAGACGCATCAAATGCTAGCCATGGAGATATGGGACAAATTACCTCAAACGATATTGTAATTTTAATTAGCTTAAGTGGACAGAGTGATGAACTTAAAAATATAATTCAATACACATCACGAAATAGAAATATTAAATTAATAGGAATTACCTCAAAAAAAGACTCAGTTCTTTACAAAAACGCAGATGTAAATTTTCTGCTACCAAGTGTTAAAGAAGCAGGACCAGGCAATTTTGTACCAACATCTTCTACAACTGTTCAAGTTGCACTAGGTGATGCAATTTCTATCGTTTGTATGAATTATAAAAGATTTGGAAGATTAGATTTCAAAAAATTTCATCCGAGTGGGACTCTTGCTGTAAAATTACAAACAGTTGGAGATTTGATGATGACAAAAAGAAAAATACCCTTTGTTTCAGAAAATATAAATATTAAGAATGCGATATCAAACATAACAAAAAAAGGGCTTGGAGTTATAGTTCTAAGAAATAATAGCAAAACTACAACGGGCATCTTAACCGATGGAGATTTAAAAAGGCTATCAAATAAATTTCAAAACTTTAAAAATATTAAAGTTAAAAAGATAATGAAAAGAAATCCAATTAGCGTAGATAAAAATATGTTAGCTGCAAAAGCTCTTTCATTGATGAATACGAAAAAAATTACAAGTCTTTGTGTGCATGAAAAAAACAAAAAGAAAAAAACAGTTGGATTTATTCATATTCACAATATTTTAGATGCAAATATAACCTAGATGTCAATTAAACCCTTAATTCAAATTTTAATTACATGTTTAATTTTGTTAATAATTATTGGGGTTTACTATGAATATTTTAACATTAATAATAAAAATGTAACTGTAATTGATAATTCAACTATAGATGTTCAAGAAAAATTTAATGAATTAGAAAAAAAAATAAATGAATTGGAAACTGAAAACAGGGAGTTAAACACAAAAATTAATGAAAAAAAAAATGATATAGTTGATACTATTTCAGAAAATTTAGAAAAGGACAATATTGCAGCCAATCAATCAAATAAAGTTAAAGAAAAAAAAGAAAAGAATAAAAAGATCATTAATGATGTAAATAAAAATTCAAATGAGAGTATTTTAAAAAAAAAGGATAACAAAAATCTAGTAAAAGACATTGAATACACCTCAGTGGACGAAAAAGGAAATAAATTTTATCTTCTTGCTAGTTCTGGAAAATCTAATGTTAAGGATAATAATATCTTAGATTTAAAAAATGTGAGAGGCAAAATAACGTCTGAAACTCGAGATACTATTTATATCATATCTGATTATGCACAATATAATTCAGCGAACCTAAATTCAAAATTTTATCAAAATGTAATAATAGATTATCAAGATAAAAAAATTACATGTGAAAATTTTGACATAAATATGGAAACTAATATGGCTATAGCCTATAATAATGTTATAATTACAGATCCTAAGTCTGTAATGAAAGCTGGTATTGTTGAGTTTGATTTAAAAACAAAAGATATAAATATAAAACCTGAGAATATAACTGAGGAAATTGAAGTTATTACAAACTAATGGCATTAATTAAAAAATTTAGAATTAAAAGTTTTAAAGAAAAGGAAGTAATTGTAAAATTGGATAAGATATCTATGTTTTACAACAAAAGACAAATTTTGAATAATTTGAGTTTAGAAATAAATAAGCAAGAAGTTTTGGGGATGTTAGGGCCAAATGGAGTTGGAAAGTCTACAATATTTCACATTATAACAGGATTAAAGAATTCAACTTACGGAAAAGTTTTAATAAATAATGTTGATTGTACAAATGTTCCGATTTATGAGAGAGCATCAAGATTTAAGCTCGGCTATGTCCCACAATATGGTGGTTTCATACAAGATTTAAGTTTATTAGATAATTTGAACCTTGTAGGGGAAATACACATTAAGGAAAAAGATTTAAGAAAAGCAAAAATTGAAAAAATAATTTCTCAATTTGAATTTGATCCTTTGCTAAAAATTAAGGCAAAACATTTATCTGGTGGTCAAAAAAAAAAATTAGTTATATCGATGGCCTTGATTAATGATCCAAATATTCTACTTCTGGACGAGCCATTCGCTGCTTTAGATATTCTTACAATAAAAATGCTCCAAGAAATAATTGTAAACTTGCAATCAATCGAAAAAATTACAATAGTCGTGTGTGATCATCAAGCACGAGATTTATTGAGTTGTGTAGATAGAGCTATAGTTTTGTCTGATGGAAAAATTATTGCTTCTGGAAGCCCTAATGAAATAATAAAAGACTCAAGTGCAAGATCTGCATATTTTGGAGATGAATTTAAAATAAATTAATTCACCCATGCCTGGTCACATAATAATAAAAAATAAGATTAGAAGTTTTAACAAAAAAATTAATATTAGCCCAGATAAAAGTATTTCAATAAGATCAATACTTCTTGCCTCACAGGCAGTTGGGATTTCTAAAATTTCTAATCTTTTAGAGTCTGACGATGTTTTAAATACTCTTAAAGCAATCAAAAAACTTGGTGTTAATTTTAAAAAAAAAGGTAACGTTTGTTATATTTATGGCTTTGGTATTAATGGCTTCAATATATTAAAAAATACAACAATAAATGCAGGTAATTCTGGAACTTTAGCAAGATTAATTCTTGGTTTGTTAGTCAAGTCAAAATTTAAAGTAAAACTAATTGGCGATAAAAGTTTATCCAAAAGAGATTTCTCAAGAGTTATTAAACCATTAAGACTTATGGGGGCTGACATAAAGAGTAAAAATAACCTTCTTCCAATTGAAATATCAGGCTCAAAGTTTTTAAGGCCAATAGTATATGATGAAAATATAGGTAGCGCTCAAGTTAAATCTTGCTTAATGCTTAGTGGATTAAATACTCCTGGTAAAACTATTATAAATTCTAAAATTTCAAGAAACCATACAGAACTAATGTTAAAATTTTTGAAGTATCCAATTAAAGTTCAAGCAAAAAAGGGCATTGAAAGAATATCCATTCAAGGTTTGAGTCAATTTAAGGCTTTTGATTATAAAGTGCCAGGAGACATAAGTTCTGCAGCTTTTTTTATTGTCTTAACTATACTTACTCAAAATTCTCGTATGATTATTAAAAATGTAAATATTAATAAAAGTAGAATTGGCGTGATTACAATTTTAAACAAAATGGGAGGAAAAATTGAACTTAAAAAAATCAAAACCTATAATGGTGAAAAAATAGCTGATATTTACATTAAAAGTAAAAAAAATCTCAAACCTGTAAATTGTCCATCATATCTAAATACCTCAGCAATTGATGAATTTTTAATAATTTTTTTAGCTGCAGCAAAAGCAAGTGGAATTTCGAAATTTAAAGACTTAGGAGAGATGAATAAAAAAGAGTCTAAGAGACTAGATATAGCAGTAAAATTTCTCAAATTAATTGGAGTAAAAGTAAAAAGATTTAAAAATAACATAAATATTTATGGTGACCCTAGATTAAAATTATCTGGAAATTTTGAAATAAAAAATTTTTTAAAAGATCACAGAATTTTTTTTTTAGCATGTATCACAGCCCTTACGTTAGGTGGAAAATGGAAAATTAATGATAAAGAGTCTATTAATACTTCATTCCCAAATTTTTTAAACGTATTAAAAATTTTAGGAGCTCGAATTAATTGATTAAACGAAGAAATATTATCACTGTTGCTATCGACTCACCTGCTGCTGCTGGCGCAGGTACTCAAGCAAAATTAATTTCTGAACATTACAAGTTATTTTATTTAGACACAGGTAAAATCTATAGATATATTGGAAAATTAAAGCTAATAAATAATAAAAATTTTTCATATAATTTGGTTCGAAAAAAAATTAGTAAAATGAAATTGAGCTATCTTAATGATAAAAAATTGTTATCAAATGAAATTGCATTATCAGCATCAAAGGTAGCAAGAGATAAAAAAATTAGAAATATCGTTCACAAATTTCAACAAAAATGTGCTTATCAGCCTCCAAAAAAATACAAAGGATCTGTTTTAGACGGTAGAGATATAATTACTATTCAGGTAAAAGATGCCATGTTTAAATTTTATATAACTGCAAATGTAAAAATAAGAGCTAAGAGAAGATTTGAAGAGTACAAAAATTTAAATAAAAAAATTACATACGATGAGGTACTGAAAAGCCTTAAATTAAGGGATAAATCGGATAAAGAAAGAAAATATGGGCCACTAAAAAAAACCAAAGATTCTATCTTGATTAATACCACTAAATTAAGTAAGAAAGCATGCTTTAAAAAAATTAAAGCTATTATGGACAAGAAATTAAATAATTAATGGAAATTTATAAAGATCTATCATCTCCCGCCAGCAAACAATTTGAGAAATTACTTAATAGCCAGTTATCTAAAGATAAAATCGAGGAAGGCAAAATAATTGAGGGTAAGGTTACCAAAATAACTAGTAAATATATTTTTCTTTTTATCCCTGGTTTAAAAAGTGAACCAGTGATTGATGTAAATGAAATGAAAATGATTGGGATGTCAGAAGAAGTAAAAGAAGGTACTACGATTTCGGTTTTATTGGAAAAAATTGAGGATAAAAACGGTGATGTGGTTGTTTCAGCTCAAAAGGCCCAAAAGATAAAGGGATGGAATAAATTGGTAAAATGTTACGAAAATAAAGAATTAATAAATGGAAAGATTGTACAGAAAACTAAAGGTGGTGTAATAGTTGAACACGTTGAAACTGGTTCATTAATGTTTTGCCCTGGATCGCAAATTTCAGATAAACCGATTAAAAATATTGACCACTTAATTGGTATAGAGCAAAAATTTGCGTTAATAAAACTTGATATGATAAGAGGAAATAGTGTTGTCTCAAGAAGACAAGTAGTTTCATCAAATAAAAAAGAAGATAAAGCAAAAATTATCGAAAAATTTAAAATTGGGGATATTGTTAAAGATGCTATTGTTAAGGGATATTCATCATTTGGATGTTTTTTTGAAATAAACACACCGGAGGGTACATTAGATACATTATGCCATTTGCAGGAGATAAGTTATAGTAGAGTTAATCATCCAGACGAGATTTTTAATATTGGAGAAAAACACGATTTAAAAGTTATTTCTATTGATATGGAAAAATTACAGGTTGGTTGTTCTATAAAACAGTTATCACCTGATCCGTTCGAACATATTTCCAACTATCAAGTAGGCAATCAATACAAAGTCAAAGTTGTAAAAATAACTGATTATGGTTGTTTTTGTGAGCTCGAAGCAGGTCTTAGTACTCTGCTTCATAGTAGTGAGATAAGTTGGACCAAAAAGAATATTTCCCCAAAAAAAATTTTTAATGTTGGAGATCAAATTGATTGTGTAATTACTGAGATTGATAAAGACAAAAGGAGAGTTGCAATTTCCCATAGATTAACAAAAGAAAACCCATATTCAAAACTTGAAAAAGAGTTTCCTGTTGGTTCTGAAATAGAAGGTGTAGTCAACAATTTAAATGAATATGCTATATATTTAAAACTTTCAGATTTTGATATTGACGGTTTCTTGCACTCGAATGACTTATCACATACGGAAAAACCAGAGGAGGAACTTAAAAAATATAAAAAAGGTGATAAAATTAAGGTAAAAATTTTAGAAATAAAAAAGACCGATCAAAAAGTAAGAGTTGGTTTAAAACAATTAAGCGTAGATCCTTTTGATTGGTTTAAAGATAAAAAAGTAAAAGATATAATAACTGTAAAAGTCATATCATCTGATAATAAAGGTTTAGTTGTTAAACCAGAAGGTTGTGAAGTTGAGCTTTTGATTAAAAAATCACAAATAGCTATGAGCGCAAATGATGCAAGACCTTCTCGTTTTGTAGGAGGAGAGAGAATAGATGCAGCAATAGCAGAAATAAATTTTGAGAAACGAAAGGTTTCATTAAGTATTAAATTACTTGAGGAAATTATGAACGCAAAGGCTATAAAGGAACACTCAAGTCCATTAAGTGGAAAAAATTTGCCGTTCTCATCACTTTCTGAGCAATTAGATGACAAAAAAAATAAAAAAGACACTGAGTAAAAATTGTCAGTCGTAAAATCAGACTTAATAAAAGAGCTAGCAGATAATTATCCAAATTTTAAAAAAGTAGATTTAACTAAATTGTTTGATATCACAATTTACGAAATGATAGAGTCTTTAAAAAGAGAGGAAAGAGTAGAAATGAGAGATGTGTTTTCATTAGAACCTAGATTACAAAAACCTAGAATATCAAGAAATCCTAAAACTAATGAAAAAGTAAATACCCCAGAAAAAAAATCAATATTATTCAAAATGTCAAAGGAATGGTCAAAAAGAGTTAATGAAAAAAAATAAAATATTTATAGCTTGTGACAGCACAAATATTAATAAAGTTAAAGAAATAATATCAAAAACACAAAACTCAAAACTACAAATTGGTTATAAGTTTGGACTAGAATTGTTAAATTCAAAGAAAGGAAGAAAACTAGTATCAGAAATTAAAAATAAAATTACCTTCGGAGATTATAAAATAGCAGATATACCAAACACTTGTGCAGCTGCAATAAAAGCTGTGCGTGACTTAAATTTTAACTACTTAACAATACACATTAGTTCTGGTCTCAATGCCCTAAAAGCTGCCAAAAAGGTTTCTGGTAAGACAAAATTAATTGGGGTTACAATTCTTACTTCTTTAGATAACAAATCACTAAAGGAAATCGGGTATAGTAAGGAAGTGAAAAAGGTTGTTCTTGCACAAGCTAAATTAGCGCATAATGCAAAATTAGATGCTATTGTATGTAGTCCAAAAGAAGTGAAACTTGTAAAGAAAGTATTTAAAAGAGAAATAATAACACCAGGAATAAGATTTAACTCTAGACAGAATGACCAGAAAAGAACCTTAACACCAAAAGAAGCATATAATAATGGAAGTGACTGGCTGGTAATTGGAAGACCAATTACTAAGGGAAATATAAAAAATAACCTTCAAAATCTAGTAAATCATTTAAAATAATGATCAAAGGAATTAAAATTTGCGGGGTCTCTGATCTTAAGACTTTAAGCTATATCTTAAATCACCAATTTCCTCCAAGGTTTGTTGGTTTCATTAGTAATTACAAAAAAAGTAGAAGATATGTAGAATATAAAAAATTAAAAAAATTAGTTAATTTAAAAAAAAAAGACACTAGTTTTGTAGCTGTTCTTGTCGATCCAGATAATAAAATATTGAAGGATATTAAAGAACTAAATTTTGACTTTTATCAGCTTTATGATGTAAGTCCTGAAAGGACAAAAATAATTAAGGAAAAATATAATGTCAAAGTTATTACAGCTTTAACAATTAATAGTCAAAATGACGTGGATATATATAAAGACTATGACGAAGTTTCAGATTTAATTCTTTTTGATGGAAAGGGCTACGAAAAATCAATTGGTTTTAATCACAACTTATTAAATTCGGTACCTAATTCGATAAATAAAATGATTGCTGGAAATATAAAAATAGAAGATATTCCTAAATTTAAAAATAAAGATATCTACATTGATCTAAGTGGTTCTTTAGAAAATGAAGAAGGTAAAAAGGATTTAAAAAAAATTAATAAACTTTTAAATTTTGCAAATAAAAATGAAACTTAAAAAAGGAATTCCAGTTATTGATCAAGGAGATAGACTTGGCTTTTGGGGAGGAAAATTTGGCGGAAATTTTGTGCCTGAAACATTAAAAAAACCTATAGAAGATCTAGAAATACAATTTAATAGACTAAAAAATGACAAAAACTTTATTAAAGAAAGAGATAAATATTTCAAAAATTGGATTGGAACACCGACAAGATTTATTAAGTTAAATAATTTAACAAAACAGGTTGGTGGAGCACAGATTTGGTCCAAGGTTGTTTCTGATGCCAACGGTGGAGCTCACAAAATATATAATGCAACTGTACATTGTTTACTGGCTAAAAGGTCTGGAAAGAAAGTAATAATTGGAGACACCGGTGCCGGGTACGCTGGTAAAATGTTAAGCATGGCAGCTAAGAAATTTGGTTTAAAATGTAAAATTTTTATGGGTGCAAAAGACATAAAAAGACAACAACCAAATGTTAAAGCAATGAAAAAAAATGGTGCAGATGTAATTCCTGTATATTCAGGTAGTCAAACACTTGTGGATGCTGTTTCTGAATGTATGAGATTTTGGGTTACAAATTGTGATACAACTGCAATGTGTGTAGGAAGTACTGTAGGACCAGCAATTTTTGTTCGAATTTGTGGTTGGAGTACTAGTCAAATATCTAGAGAGCTTAAGGTTCAATTAATTAATGAATTTGGTGAAGTCCCTAAAAAACTTAAACTATATAATTGTGTAGGAGGAGGTTCATCAAGTTTTGGGTTTTGGAATGAATTTATGGATTATAATAAAAAACAAGTTGAATTTATTGGGGTTGAAGCAGGTGGACCAACCAAAAGTAAAAGGCATGCAGCTCCCTTAACTTATGGTTCGAAAATCGGAATACTTCATGGTGCAGCTCAATACGTAAATCAAAATAGTGATGGTCAAATTGAAGAAACTGAGTCAATATCTGCAGGTCTAGATTATCCTGGCATTTCACCACTACATTGCTTTTTAAAAGATACTAAGCGTGCAAGGTATACGGCGGCCAGTGATGAAGAAGCTTTAAAAGCTTACCAAATAGTAACAAAATATGAAAGTTTAAGACCATCACTCGAACCCAGTCATGCATTCTCAGTGGCGATTAAAGAAGCAAAAAAATTGAGCAAAGATACAATAGTAATTATTAATAGTTGTGGAGATGCATACAAGGACCGTGGAATTTTAGAAAAAAAGTTGGGAAAGAAATATGTTAAATCCAATTAGCCTTGCATTTAAAAACGCAAAGAAAAAGAAGAGACCAGCCTTACTTACTTACACTGTTGCTGGCGATAGCTCAAAGAAGCAATCTTTAGAGATATTAAAAGCAATTTCAAATTATGCTGATATTTTAGAAGTAGGCGTACCTCATAACACTCCTGTTGCAGATGGAGGCCAAATTCAAACTAGTGCTTATAGAGCAATTAAAAATGGTATAAAGATGAATGATATTTTTAAAATTGTTAGCGATTTTAAAAAAACTAAAAATTCAAAACCAGTAATATTGATGGGTTATTACAATATGATTTATCAATATGGTGAAAATAATTTTTTAAAAAAATGTAAAAAATCAGAAGTTAATGGTTTAATAGTAGTTGATTTGCCATGGCCAGAAAATAAAATTTTTTCAAAGAAATGTAAAAAGAATGAAATTAATTTTATCCAACTATTGTCTCCTACAACTTCAAATAAAAGACTTAAAAGTATTACAAAAGACTCTCATGATATGATTTATTATATAAGTATGTTATCTACTACGGGTGGAAAGCTAAAAGTTTCTCCCAAAAAAATACTAGCTAATTATAATAAGATTAAAAAAATAAGTCCTAAAAAAAATTGTGTTATTGGTTTTGGGATTACTGAAAAAACTATTTCAAAGTTTAAAAATACAGATGGACTTGTTGTTGGTAGTCAAATTTGCAAAGAAATTACTAGAAGTTTAAACAATAGACAAAATCCTGTCATAAATGTAAGTAAGATGGTTAATAAATTAAGAAAAAAAATATCATGAATTGGTTAACAAAAGCTATAAATTTTGGAGAAAAAATAAAGAAGGTGCTTCGAAAAAGACCCTCGAAAGAAGATATAGCAAACTCAGATTGGACCAGTTGTTGCAAAGGTCCAATATTAAAGAAAGACTTAGAGAATAATTTATGGGTTTGCAATCTTTGTGGAAAGCATCATAGAATTAGTTGTAGACAAAGGTTCGATATAGTCTTTGGAAAGAATGCATACCAAATTTTAGAATCTCCAATACCTACGGAAGATCCATTAAATTGGGTTGACACAAAATCTTACAGAGACAGGCTTAAGATTGCGAGGAAAAAGACAAACCAAAATTGTGCAGTTATGATTGCAAAAGGTAAAATAAATGGAATAGAAGTAACAGCAGGCGCAATAAATTTTGATTTTATTGGAGGTTCAGTTGGAGCAGCTGAGGGAGAAGCAATAATTTATGGAGTACAACATGCAATTGATAATCAAACACCTTACTTATTTTTTCCTTGTGGAGGAGGACAAAGAATGTTCGAGTCTACAATTGCTCTAGCAAATATGACTAGAACAACACTTGCCATAAACGAGCTTAAAAATAATAATTTACCTTACATAGTATGTTTTACGGATCCTACCGCTGGTGGAATAACTGCCTCTTTTGCAATGTTAGGGGATATTCATCTTGCAGAACCTGGATGTCTAATCGCCTTTGCGGGTAAAAGAGTAATTCAAGCGACTGTTAAAGAAGAATTAAGCTCTGATTTTCAAACAGCAGAATTTGTTGAGAAACATGGCTTTGTCGACAGAGTAGTACATAGAAAAGATATACAAAAAGAAGTTGGTAAACTTCTATCGATATTACTTAGAAAAAATTCTGATATACATTTAGAAAATTTAAATGAAACTTCAGAAACTAATATCCAAACTAGAGAAGCATCATAAAAAAAAACTAGACTTATCTTTAGGAAGAACATTTAATCTACTAAAAAAACTGGGAAATCCACAAGATAAATTAAAAAATGTAGTCACCGTTGTTGGAACTAATGCTAAAGCAAGCATGTGCTATAGTCTTAAATCAATACTAAACCAATGTGGGTACAAAACTAATCTTTACACTTCTCCGCACCTTCTCTCTTATACAGAAAGATACGTTTTTGAAGATAAGGAGATCAATGAAGATAATTTAATAGAATTACTGATTGATGTTGAAAAAACTTTAGGGGATGACAATGCAACATTATTTGAAATTTTAACATGTGCATTTATTAAAAATGCTGAAAATTTTAAAGATAATATTAATATTATAGAAGCAGGATTATTTCATCAATTTGATAGTACAAATGTATTTAAAGAAAATTTAATAACTCTTATTGGCGTTATTCACAATGATCACTTTCAATGGCTTGAAAATAAATCAATTGAAGGGGTAATATATGAAAAAACAGCTAAGCTTTTAAATTCGAATATATTTATTAATAAACAATTAAATAATGAAATAAGAGATAAAATAGAAAGATCATTAGAAAAAAATACTTCTAACAAATATTTCTTTGGTAAAGATTTTAATATTGCAAGATCTGAAAATGGATTTATTCAATATCAAGATCAGTTAGGAGAATTGGTATTACCTGAACCAAGCATTCTTGGAGACCATCAGCTTTATAATATTAGTACCTCAATAGCTGCATCAAGAAAAATTTTTAATATTAAAGATGAACATATTAAAAATGGTGTAAAAAATATTTCATTAAAAGCAAGACTAGAAGAAATAAAATCTGGTAAATTAAAAGATATTGCAGGTAATAATAAACTAATAATAGATGGAGGTCACAACATTAGCGCAAGTTTTTCTATCGCTAATTGGATAAAAAATCAAAGTGAAGAAGTAAATCTTATCTTAGGTATGATGAAAGATAAAGAACATATAGAATTTGTAAAAGCTTTTGAAAATATAGTAAATTCAATTACCTTAATTGATATTCCTAATCAAAATGGTGCAATTTCAAAGGAAGATTTAAAAAAAAAGTTAGGTAATTTAAAATTAAATCTAAAACTTTCTAATGATATTAATGAAAGTATAAAATCGTTATCGAAAAATGAAAACAGTATTATACTGTGCGTTGGTTCACTGTATCTTGCTGGAGAAATTTTAAGCTTAAATTAGATATTTTCTTTTATCCAAGCAACAATTTCACTTTTTGGAACCGCCCCAACCTTAGTTGAAACATGATTTCCGTCTTTCATCAAAATCATCGTAGGGATTCCTCGAACACCATATTTTGTTGGCGTATTTGGTTCTTCATCAATGTTATGTTTTGCTACAGATAATTGGTCAGACATTTCGTTTGAAATTTCTTCCAAGCTAGGAGCCACCATGTGGCATGGACCGCACCATTCTGCCCAAAAATCACAAATTAATATCTTATTATCTTTAACTAATTGATCAAAACTCTCATCTGTAGATTTTACTGTTGCCATATAAGTTTTATATAAATTAATTTTATTTATTCAATAGTTAAAAATGCGTAAATTGAATTTTATACATCAAACATTCTCGTATTTTTTTTGAATAGACATTGCATAGGTATTAAATTCATCTAAGAGAGCTAATTTCTCGTTATCATTTTCATTAGTATATTTTTCTCTTAAAGTATCAATTTCATTATATAGAGTAGGTATTGTCCACCATTTCTCTTTTCTTTCGCTAAGTATTCTTTTAGCTATATCTCTTTTAATAGACTTGTACATAGAATTTGGAAGTATCTCCGGAGCTTCTTGAAATATAATTTTTTTACCAAAACTAACTAATCTATCATCTTCAAACCTATCAAGTAAATTTAATTTCTCTTTCCATGGTGCTTCATGCCAACTTGGGAACAAGGCAGTATCTTTATTTGATGTAAATTTTGAATAAATACTTTCCTCTGCATATATATCTTCTTGAGATTTTGATTGTTCTTTTTCTTCTGCAACTTCGCGAAGTGCAGTCAAAATATTTTGAGAAAACTGTTCGTTATTTTGAACAAACTCCGCTCTTTTTTTAATTACATTCTTATCTAGTTTATTATATGGCTCAATATTCAAACCATATTTTGCATCAATTATTATTGGCGCTTTATTTGATCTAACTGTTCTTAAAAACTTGGGTGTTTTTTTCATCTCAGTTTTTAATTCATTTATAGATTTATTGATCAATGGTTGAATTTCTGTTCTAAGATCTATTGTGTAGTACCATCCTTGATAAATAGGATGCATACAATGTTTTGCATGTAACGGTACAACTAAATGAAGTCTAGACTTTCCATAATAATATTCATTTAAAGTTATAATTTCTCCTTTTTTTATTATAGTTTCAGTATTAGATTTATTTGCCGTGCTTAAAAAAGATTTCCAAGTATGTTCTTGTTTTTCTTTTACAATTTTCAAAACTTTTGCAGTAAGTTCTGCATCGGCTAATGCGGAGTGAGCATCACTTGCATCTATACCTTGCATTTGAGCTAAAGAGGCTAGTTTAAAAACAGGATTGTTTTTTTCATTAATTTCAGTTTCTAAAACTGTAGGATCTACTGCATATGCAGCTCTTGCAATATTTATTCCATCATGTCTTGTATTGGGAGCAGAATTTGTCAAATAAGGATACCTAATACTTTTAAAGAACTCTTTTCTTATCATTTCTTCATCAAAATTTAAGCTACTCCATCCCAAAAAAATAGCAGGGCTCCATTTCTTGAAAATTTTTTCGACCTGTCCTAACATTTGGTAATGGCTTAGATTTGTTTGAGTAAGTTGTTTAATTGATGTCTTATTAACAATTAATGCTGCAGCTTGAAAAATCTCAGTTTCATGAAGTCTACATCTAAGATTAAATCTATCTTTTTCTTTAAAATTCTCATCAAATAGTATTCCCCCAATTTCTATAATGCTACCAAAGTCAGTGCTAGCACTCGATGATTCTATGTCCCAAATTGCTAAATTCATATTATAAACCTCAAATTAGCTATGTTTTGAAGAGTTTTTGGAAAGTTTTTTAAGACTAAACCTTTGCATCTAAACAAGTAGCTTCTAGTTAGTTTTATTAGTTCTATGTATTGGTCGGTTAAAGTCAAGCTATATTATTCATCTCGTAAAATTTTTTAACTCTTCCCATAAATAAATTTTGATACATCTCTAATTCTGCACCTTCAATTTTAAATTCTTGAAATAGAATATCTTTTGTACAGAGTAATATTATCCCTGCTTTCATTTTTGTTCCATGTACGACATCGTGAGCCAAAGTATATGCTCCAAGTTGCAAGAAATAATCTTGAATATAATCTGTTTTTTTAGGTTTATTGGCCTGCTTGAAATCTATTATGACATCTTTGCCCTGATAAATTCCAATTAAATCTGCAGTTCCAGCATATTGCTCTGGATAATAAATAGTTTCTTCCATCCCATAAATTTCATCTAATTTATTATTTACCCCCTTTTCAATTATTTCTTTGGCCATATTTTTGTATTGTTCATTACTTTCAAAAAAGCTTTCATTTACCCTGCCTCTTAAGTAATCTTCAATATAAGAGTGCATTGACGTTCCTCTTGAAGATGCTTCAGTTTTAATTCTATTTGCTTCTTTAAAGCCTACCCTCTCCTGCCAATTTTTGATAGCTGCCTTTTCCTCTTCAGATTTAGTAGCACTTAAAATTGTAGTAACACTTGGTAATTTTTCCTCACCTAAGGAATATTTTCTATAACCATCTTCAATTGATCTTGTAGATTTTGGATATATAAATTTATTATTCCATTTCATTACTTCAGTTATAAGCATAGAAATCTTAAATGAAATTAATTTTTTAATTGCTTAGGATTTACTGAAAACTTTTCTACATTTTCAGATTGTAAAGCACTTTCTATTTGCTCCGGATCCTTGATATTTTCAAGTGTTCTAGTAATAGATCTGGCATCTTTACCAAAACTATCTACTACGCCCATAGCCTCTTCAAGTTTTTTTCTTAAAACAAGTACATTATCAAAATGTTTTGAAAATCTAGTGCTTATTGTCTTTAAATGATCATATATTTCTGTTGCATGTTTTTGTACTTTTAATGTTTGGAAACCTAAATGATAAGACTGTATTAATGCACATAGAGTATTAGGTCCTGCAATAGTAACTTTGTACTTCTTCCTTAATTCTTCCATCAATAACTCTTTAGTTTTAGGATCCCTATAACTTGCAAGTTCTGCATAAAGGCCTTCAGTTGGAACGTAAACGATTGCAAAATCAACGCTAATTGGAGGATTTATATATTTTTGATTGACATTTTTAGATTTTGTACGAAATGCAGATGCTAGTTCGCTTCTTGCAGAAGCAAGAGCATCTTTATCTTTATTTTGAAAAGCCTCATCTACTGCTTTATATTTTTCAATAGGCCAGTGACTGTCTATAGGACAGAGTACATTATTTTGCAATTTTACTGCAAACTCTACTAGGTCTCGTGTTTCTTCAGGTTTCATTTTTGCATTTGCTATATACTGCGATGCTGGAAGTAAATCCTCTAAAATGCTGGCGAGAGAGAACTCGCTTAAGCCACCATATTGCTTTACGCCAGCTAAAATTCTACTAAAGTTGTTTTGACTAGACTGAATATCCTCAACTTGTTTATTAAATGAAGCCACCTTTTCATCAACACGAGACAAGGCTCCCGTCATATCTTTAGCAACCTCCTTACTCATATTACTAAATGAGTCGTTTAAAGAACTTTTTAGACTGTTAATGTCATCTTTGATTTTTATTACCTCATCATCTTTATTGTCATTTTCAGGTTCTTTTTTAAATTTTAAAAATAAAGCGATATTTACTAATAAAACAACAGCGACTAATAAAACAATTAATATATCCATGATTCTCTACGTTATACTCCAATAATTAAATTTCAATTTATATTTTCTTTACCGTAATAAATTATACCGGCGCCTTCACAGCTTGTGCAGACTAGTTCAGGAGTTATATCGGGTAAAACTCCAGAACCTAAGCATTCATCACATTCTCCAACTACTTCATTTTCATAAAGACGGCCATCTTGAAGTATTCTTTTCTTTATAAAATAACAAGAAAACTGAACTACATTGTCTTTATTTTTTTTCTTCAAATTTCCATCCTTGATTTTTTAATCCATTGATTAACTTTGATAATCTTTCTTTTCTACTGGATTGTTTGCCAAGAGAGATAAGATGAATTTTATTTTTTCTAAGTTTTTTAAATAAAAATTTAAAAATCACCAAAGGCAATAAACCTAATAATAAAAGCTCATAAATATTCATTTTTTTTCATCCAATTGGGTTGTTAAAAACTCAATTTCAATTTCATTTTTTTCAATATTTTGTATGAATTTTACGTACTTTATAAATTCGATAAAATTTATAGGTACAAAATAAATAGCTAAAATAAATCTTAAAACTGGTCTTTGTTTATAGTACTCTTCATCGACAGCTTCCGTTATACCTCTATGAAATATATAGTTTTCGGCATTTCTCTTCCATTCAATGCAATAATCTAATCTATCTTTAAGTTTTGTTTTTAAAAAATAATTCATTGGTAAGTTGCCACTTGTCTATAACATTGTGGTTTAATTGAAGATTTACCAATAATTTCTATTTTTTCATTCTTTACATAATAAATAAAAAAATATTTTTTGTTATTTTCTAAATCATTTATCTCTTGGATTCTTATCTCTGTTATTTTATCCACTTATTTAATATCCTTTAAATTTTTTGCAGGAAAAGGAACTATCTTTCCCTGCAAGACATAGTCATCTATGGTGCCCAAAACCAGATTTGCACTGATACCCACCACAGTGGAACAAGTTTTACTTGTCGCGTCTAACTGTTTCGCCATTTGAGCATGTAATCGTCTTTTCATTAAAATCCTAAAATTAATTTTCCTAAATAAAATAAACCAAATCCCAAGATCACCACCAGAATTAAGCTTGTAAAAATTTGCCATATAAAGCTAAACATATTAATTTTTTTGAAATCCTAAAATTAGCGACTCTATTAACTCTGAAACTGGTTCACCTAATCTTGCAGGTATAACAAATTCTTCATTACATCTGTCACAAACAGAATCTTTGACTTTCAAATTTAAAAGAGGTTGAGGGTTATTACCCATTCCTTCAATTTTATTATTACATATTGGATTTGAACATAATTTAATTTTCATAATAACCTTTTTAATTAATGTTGAAGTTAGTTTAAATTAGAAAGGAGGCTCAGATGACAACAAGACAGCAGAAAGGAGAAAGGATAGTCTTTGAGTATATCACTATATCTCACATCTGAATTATTGAACTTAAAACTAACTCCAACGTATATGTATATACCCCGGACATATTTTACTGATTTTTCCGGGGTATATATGAATATGAATAAGATAATATATCCTCAGATAGGAAATGCTGCGCAGCGTGGTATTTTCCTTGCGCTTGCTAAAGAGAAAAATTTAAAAGACTCTATTACTGAAGCTCAATTGATGTTCAAATATAGTACAAAAAAAATAAGATCTAAGGAATTAATCAATTGTTCAAAACAGTTAGAGTCAATTATAAAGAGAGGTTATTTTGAATTTAGTAAACTAGGACATATCGTAAATTATCAAAAAACAAAAAAAATTAATAACTTTAATCTAAATTTTATAAACAATAACAAATGGTCAATAATAAATAAAAAAGATAAAAGACATATTAGATTTGACTTTGAATTCGTTCCTTATTCAAAAAAACTAAAAAACATTATTCTTGAATTAAAGGTAGTTTGGAAAATCCCCAAAAAAGTTCCAAGCAGAGTTCAAAAGCAGTTAATCACATATTCTAGGAACTCTCGTAAAAGGTGTATTGTTTGTTTTCTGGTAGTAAAGAAATTTGGTAAAAAAACAAATTTTATCAACACACATCCTTATTGGTTTGAGGTAAATACAAGAAAAGCCTCATAAATTAAAACTATTCCAACGTTGGAATAGTTGAATAAGCATTAATTTTCCTTGATTTTTTATCCGGGGTATATATATAATACAAATAAGTAAACCGCAGGTGGTTTGCGCAACAGGAGCCCTCTGGTTCCTAAAAGATGCGAATTGCACGTGCCAAATTTCCTCGGTTCGAAGCCAATAACCAAAGGAGGAAAAATGGCGAAAGTAACGTGTGATGTTGCATCTGAGTTAAACACTCTTAAACCAGCAACAAATAATGAGTACAGTTCTTTAATTGGAGAACTTTACGCTAAACAAAAAGATGGTTTTGTTAATAACTGGGTAGGTAATCAAACCCGGGGAGTAAAAGGGATTAACGAAGCTATAATTGCTGAACATAAACGAGACGCTGAAGATGTTTTTTCATCAGCTATCTTGTATATGCTTGAAAAGGCTTACACTAATTATCAAAAAGCAAGTAAGTCAAATAAACCAATGTACCTATACAATCCTAATGCAAAGGGACTTGGTAAACTACCTTGTATAATTAAATACTTTTCTCAAGTTATACGAACTAAAGTTTATCACTTCTTTAGAGGCTGCAAAAGAATGGTTAATGCAGTTTCTTCTTACTTGGATGCACTTAAGTCAGGTATAGATATGAGCATTTATGTAAGTGCAGACGAGCAAACTAAAAAAGCTTATAAAAAGGACGTCGACGATAGAAAGTACAAAAAATCAGATGGTTCTTTATCTGATTGGATGCGAGAAAAATCTTTCCAATCCAATGAAGGGTGTGATGCGCTTCCTAAGCCAGAGAATAGATCAAATAGTCCATATTTCAATGTGGTCTTGCCTGATCAAGAAGCCCTTAACCCAGAAAAAATCGTTATAGCAGCAGAGGAGAAATCCTCTGCTACTATTTTTGATTTCCCAAAAATTAACCAAGTCTGCTCGCAAGCAGCATAATCTATAAGGAGAAAAAAAATGCACCCAGAACTAAAAGCACAAAGAATTGTAGCAGAACAAAATAAACATGATAGGTCTTTCATAGATCCAGTTAATTTTTATGAAAGTGAAAGAAACTCAGGCTATAAAAATACTGGTAATGCTTTGTATGAAATTATTGATAATGCATACGAAGCTAATGCCAGTAAAATTTTTATAGCTGCTAAAAATTCACCGGGAACAAATAAACCAGTATCAATTGCAGTAATAGATAATGGCACAGGAATGCCTAAAGATTTCTTAGTTACAGCGTGTAAAATTGGTGGTACTCACAGACCTTCATCAAATACTCCATTAAAAAGAAAAGGGTATGGAAGATTTGGTCATGGTCTACCTAAATCATCGATAAGTCAAACTAGATCATTCTCTGTATATACAAAAAATGAAGAAGATAATAATTGGAGATTTATAACTGTTGATATTGATGAACTGATATCAAAAAAAACTCATGATCTTCCTTTAGAAGAAGAAGTAGTTAAATTACCTGATTATATTCAAGAATGTTTAGATAAAAACTTTTCAGATGATAAAACTGGAACAATTGTTGCTTGGAATAAGTGTGATAGAATGACATGGAAAACAGACGAAGCCCTGGCCAATAATCTTGGTTGGAGAGTTTCGATGTCTTACTGGCGAAATATAAAAGCTGGTTTAAAAATAAATGTTTTAGGTAATTTTTTAAAACCTATAGATCCGTTATTCATAGATGAAAGCTGTGAACATGTCGAAAATTGTGGGTCTAATACCTTAAAAGCAATTTCTTACCCAATTTGGAAGTGGCCTTTTAAAGTAAGATCTGAAGGTAAAGAAGAAACTGTAGAAGTAGAAGTAAGAATGTCTAGATTTCCTCCAAAGTTTGGTAGTAAAGATATGAATGAAAGACCAATTGGAAGAAATAGGTCAATTAGACAAAAAATATTGTCTGAGCACAATGGCTTGCTTTTTTACAGACAAGGAAGATTTATTGATTGTATGAGACATATTCCTGTTGAAGCAAAAAAATCTAGGGGTTTTCAAGAATATGATTCTAATTATAAAGTTGAAATTAACTTTCCATCATCTTTAGATGAGGCTTTTGGTATAGCTACAAATAAACAGTATGTTAACTTGCCGTTTGCTACATTAAATTCAGATGGTTGGGTGAGACTTATGGCTGAATGCTCGAGCCTTTATAAAGAAGTTGAGAAAGCCTTTCAAGATGCGAAAATTGATGCATTACAAAATGCTAATGCAGCTATCAAAGCAATTGATGAGTCAGATAAAATTTTTGATAGACCAGGTGGAGATCCTATAAGTGAACAAAGAAAACAAAGAATAGCTGAACTTGCATCAAAAAATCTCGAAAAGGTTATTGATCTTGAAGTTGAGAGAAGAAAGAAAGCTTTAAACACTGATGATATTGACAGAGAAAAAGTTAAGGCTGAAATAACCCCTCAATATTCTTCAGCAAAAAGATCTTTTGAGTATGAGGAAAAAGATGAACATTCTCCATTTTTTAGGGTTGAACCAATTGCTGGGGTAAGGAAGTACTATTTAAATAAAAACCATAATTTCTTCAAAAAGATTTGGATGAATCCACTTTGTACAGACTTTATGAGAGAAACTTTAAAACTAATGATATCTGCAATTGGAGAAACTCAGTTAGGTGCCTCTGATGATGCAAGAAGATGGTATTTTGAGGAAATATCTCAATGGTCAAGACATCTACATGTAACTACAGATACTTTTGTTCAAAAAAATGAACTTGATGATGAAAAAGAGGAAATAATAGATAACGAGAGTTTTGACGATCCACTGCCTAATTAGATTTTATTTTTATGGCTGAGATTGCTCCAGATATCAGATCAGAAGATCTTAACTTTATCAAAGATAAAGTTATTGAGAGTAAGGAAGATTCGTCTTTTGATTTGATATCTGAGCTTAGGTTCAAAAGTGAGCAACCTAGCACTACAACAGACTCTTTAAAGTTTAAAACTTTCTGCAGCCTTTTGGCTGACCTTGTAGAATTAAACTGGTCGGTAGAAATCACCAGAAAGGGTTTTGAAATTTCTCCACCAAAATATATCAAAAACGCTGAAGCCAAAATTAAAGCAAAAGAATCTAATCAAAAGGCAGCTCAAACAGATATGAGTAATTTACAGGACGTAAATTTTATAAAAAAACTAAGAACTCCTCCTTTCGGATCGAAGATTAAATCAATTGATGTTTTGGTTGATGATGGAGATGAATTAAAAGGTTTATTTGAGAAAGTTAATAAAATTAAAAATGAGGATCAAAAAATTGATGAATTAAAAAAAATTATAAAACCTGAAATTCAGCATTGTTTATTAGATGAAACTTGCTCAATAACAGGAATAAGATTATTAGACATCTGGAGATACTTTAGGCTTACGTGGTCTATGCCTTACCAGACATCAAATGCACGAACAATGCCATTTTTGGTAAGAAATGGCGCAAGACCAAATAAGCCAGTTATTGGGATTTTTCAATTAGTTAACCCTTTTTTTAATAATACTGGAAGAAATAGTTTTTTAAAATGGGATAATTATTTATCAGCAATTCAAGAGATTAAAAATAAAAACTTAACCGTTAACGAGCTTAGAGATGCTTTTTTGAATTCAATTCAAAAAACTTTAGAAGAAACCAGATATGATGACTTTAACCTGACACAAAACGATATAAAAAAACCTAGTGAAAAAATTATATCTAGATTTAGTAAATTAGCAGAAAAGTACAGAATTCAAGAACACGAAGAAGAGAAAATCATTCATAAGAAAATTAAAATTAAAACAAGAAAAGAAGTAGAGTCATCTAAATCTAGATCTGAGGAAAAAATGTATCTTAAAAAAAGATCAAAAAGGTTATCTAAACTTCTTTTTGCAAGAAAAATATTTAATGAGTGTGGTTTGAAAAAAAACGCAAAAAGAGCGTTTACAATTATGATACAAACTACTGATGGCAAAAGAGCTATGAATATTGCTTTGGAATATATGAGGCAGGGTATCTATAGTACGCAAGCTGCTGATTTAAATGTTTGTGGGGCAATTGCTCCTTACAATGAAATTATTTGTGGAAAATTAATAACTCTACTTACAACCTCTAAAAATGTATTAGAAAAATACAACGAAAATTATATGGATGAAAAGAGTATAATTTCCTCTGCAGTTGCAGGCCGAGATTTGATAAAACCCTCAAGATTGTTATTTTTAACAGTTTCAAGTTTATATGATATCTCAAGTAGTCAATACAATAGGCTAAAACTAAGAAAAAAAGATTTCCCAAGGCTTAAATCAGATTTAGTTTGGTATGAAGCAGGTTTTACTGAGGGATTAGGAAGTTACCATATAAGTCAAAATACAAGTAATCTAATGAATGATTTAACTGCAAAAGTAAAAAAATTTACGAAAAAAAGTATTTCTGGTAAAGGAGCTAGCCATAAAATTAGAAAAATAATAATAGGTTTAGGAATACTAAATCTAAATGCTGATGATATTATGTTTCATAACCAAAAAAGAAGAAATTACGTTTTTTTCCATAAGAAACAGAAAGAAATTACTAAATATCTTTATGGCTTAAAAAAGATTGAAAATTTTAATCATTGTAGTTCTGAAGATGCAATTTTAGAAGCTTGGATTAAAAGATGGTTAGTGAAGAGAATTAATAGAAAAGAAACATTAAGTAAATTAAAAGAACTTAATAGTAAAACAATTTCATCAATATTTGATCAAATAGTTTCCAAATTTCCATCTCACGAGGATAAAAATCTCAACCTATTTGAAAATTATAATTCTTAATTAATTTGACAAAATATTAATTATTTTTTTTAATTTATAAGATTTATTCATAGATCTGTTAACAAAAAGACATGCCTGAGACTTTAGTATTTTTCCGTCTTTAAGAATTCTCAAATTATTTGCCCTCAATGTCTCTCCTGTGCTTGTTATATCTGTCAAGATTTCTGAAGAACCAGTAAAAGGATAAACCTCAGTGGCTCCAAGGGATGGTACTAATTTAAATTGAGTAACACCTTTTGAATATAAAAATTCTTTAGTCAAATTCGGATATTTTGTTGCAACTCTTAATCTACTTTTCTTTTTATCTTTAAAATCAAAAGATATTTCCTCTAAATCAGCAAGTGTTTGGACATCTATCCACTCGTCAGGAACAGCTAAAACCAGAGTTGCATTTCCGTAATTGAGTTTTTTATTAATAATAACTTTATTTTGAATATTTAATTCAGACTCTTTTAATAAATCATAACCTGAAAAACCTATATCTAAAGATCCATCCCCTAATCTTTCTATAATTTCTCTTGCATGCAGATATACTATTTTAATTTTTTTATTTCCTTTTATATATCCAAAAAGGTCTCTTTCTCCTCTTTCTGATAAAATTTTAAGATTTTTATTTTTAAAAATACTTAAAGTATCTTTTCTAAGTCTACCTTTGCTAGGAATGCCAATTTTAATCATTTAAATTTATTGCACCTCCTACAGCTGGCACCTTTATTTTAGATCCTAAATCACTAATAAGATTATCATAACGGCCACCATTTACTTCAATTTTTTTTGATTTTACTTTTGTTTGAATTTTAAAAACCATACCTGTGTAATATTCCAAATGTCTGCCAAATGAAGATGAAAAATTTACATTTAACTTTGAAACTTTATTTTTTGTTATTGGAAAATAATTCTTTCCAACACTAAGATTGATTTTATTTTGTTTAAAAAAAGTATTTAGAGTAGCTGCTGCTTTGCTCATAGGACAACTAATTTTTAAATAATCTCTTATAACTTTTACGACATTTTGTCCTTTTATTTGCCCTCTAGGATCTTTAATTTTATTATCAAATCTTAATAAAATTTCGTTTAAAGTTCGTCCTGCAATATTTCTATCTTTATTTTGTTTAAACATTTTTAAATATCTTTTTTTATCCAATTCAACTACTGTTTCATCTACATCTGAGTTAGTCTCTAAACGCTTCAACAATTCATTAAAATAATTTTCTCTCCAAAAATGTCTTTGTAATCTAAGCCTCCATCTTTTTGGAATATCTAATTTATTTATTAATAAGTGAAAAATTTCAACATTCCCAATTGTAATATTTCCAGTTTTGTATCTAAATTTGTTTATAACTTTAATACTTGTATCTATGATTTTTTTATCATCTCTTTTCTCATCTTTTGATCCTAAAATCTCAAAACCTATTTGATCTCTTATAATCTTATCAGTTTTTTTCTGAACTTTTCTGAATGCTTGTCCACTGTAAAAAACTTTTGAAGATAGTTTTTTTTTTTGATTAAGATATCTAATACAAGACGCAACAGTTAAATCTGGTCTTAAACAAATTTCTTTTCCATTCTGATCAAAAAATGAAAAAATTAAACTTCTAAATGACTCACCAGATCTCTCAAGAATTAAATTGGTAGGTATCACTGTATCTAAATCGATGTAATCAAATCCACTCGATTTTAAAGATTTAAGAATATTCTCAGATAAGTTTTTTGACTTCATTAATTAAATCTTTCTTTGAAAAAGTTTTATTATTCTCTCCCTTAACGCCTTTTAAATTTTTAATTGTCACCGTATTATCTTTAAACTCATTTTCTCCACAGATAATTGCAACTGGCAATTGGCGTTTATTTGCAAAAGTAAGCTGTTTACCGAGATTTTTTTTAGAATCTAAAAATATTTCAGCGTTAATATTGTTTTGTCTTAAGAGATCTAAAATTTCGTAGTAATTTTTTAAATATTTTTGGTCCATTACACATACCAAAACTGGTTTTTGTTCATCTAATTGAATTTGATCTAATTGCATTAATGCAAATAAAAGTCTGTCTACACCAAAACTTATACCTGTGCCTGGAATATCAACTCCTTTAAACCTTGATATAAGTTTTGCATAGGCACCCCCCGAACAAATACTGCCAATATCTACCTCTTTACCTTTATTATTTGTAACTTTAAAATTTAAATTAGTTTCAACGATGAAATCAGAATAGTACGCCAAGCCCCTGACAATTGTGAAGTTGGTTTTGACTTGGTCTAAGTTTGATCCATATCCAAGAACCCCAAAAAAGTCTTCTAATTCCTTGATTCCTTCTTGTGATAATGAGTTTTTTAAATTTTGTTTTAGTTCATTTAAATCTTTAATTTTTAAGTAATCTAATATTTTAGAAACCTGCTCATCATTTAAATCTGCACCTTTTGTAATAGCACCACTAGTATCTTTTCTTTCCTTTCTCAAAAGGTCCTCTACACCTTTTATTCCAAATCCAGGCTTATCAAGTTTATCAATTGCCCTAATAACTTTTAGTTGTTTTTCCCCAGTTATTTGTAATTCATCTAGTAAACCTTGAACTATTTTTCTGTTACTTACATTGATTGTAAATTGATCTTTCTTTAATCCACATTCTAAAAGTGTTGCTGAAATTAGATTACAAAGTTCAGCGTTAGCTTGTGATGAATTAACATTTCCTACAATGTCAAAATCTGCCTGTAAAAATTCTCTATATCTTCCATTACCTGCCTTTTCGTTACGAAATACATTTTGAATAGCATACCTTTTATAAATTGAAGGTAACTCTTGATTATTTTGAGCAACAAATCTTGCTAGAGGGCTAGATAAGTCATATCGAAGGGTAATACTTTTATCTCCATCTTTAAATGAGAATACATCAGACATAGGATTAGCTTCATCTTCTGCCAGAAAAGATCCTATATTTTCACTTATTTCGAACGATGGTGTTTCGAGTGGTTCAGCACCAAACTTAATAAAATTATTCTCAATTACTGATAACAGCTTTTTTTTGAGAAGCAGTTTCCTATTCCAACGATCTTCAAATCCTGAGGGTAACCCAGGTATTAATTTATTTTCTTTATTCATTTTTTGGTACCCTGGCTTGGAATTGAACCAAAAACTAAAGTTCCACAAACTTTCGTGATAACCATTTCACCACCAGGGCCTGTTGTTGTTTTATACTAATTAGAGTTAAATTTAAATTTTAAAATAGTTAAATAGCTAGCTGCAAGCCAGCATGAAAATGATGTCTTTTGTGAGATAAAATTTTACTATTTTTAATCATGATGGTTAGATAGCATTTTAGACTTAAAATGCAAGTACGTATTGTATAGGAATATTAATAGGATTTACCTAATTTTATTCCTATACAAAATTTTAAATGAAATAAATTTTAAGAAGTTTTCTTTAAATTCACTGCGCTTGGACCTTTGTCTCCATCCTGAATTTCAAATTCTACAGCGTCGTTCTCATTCAAAAAACGAAGTCCTGCTTCACGAACTGCGCTTGCATGAACGAAACAATCTTTTTCTCCGTCTTCTCTTTCTATAAACCCGTAGCCCTTCTTACCGTTGAACCACTTTACTTTTCCTTTTAATGTACTCATACTTTTTTTTTACTCTTTCTTTATTATATTAAACTTAGCTAAACTTCAGCTAGCGGGATAGTTATTAGATTTTAAAATTGAATGCAAGCATTTTTGCTGCAAGGTTTTATTTCTAAAATGGTGGCTTCGGCGGGACTCGAACCAGCGACACAAGCCTTTTCAGGGCTCTGCTCTACCAACTGAGCTACGAAGCCATTATTTAAAACCTAAAAATAATTCTTCCTTTTGTCAAATCATAAGGTGTTACTTCCACTGTTACATTATCACCTTGAAGGACTCTAATCCTATTCTTCCTCAACTTTCCAGCTGTGTGAGCTGTAACAATATGATTATTTTCAAGCTTTACTCGGAACATGGCATTAGGTAATAAATCGATTACTTTACCTTTAAATTCCAATAAATCTTGTTTCGACAAATTTTGTTACTCCTTATTTATTCTAGATTTTATACTCAAAGCATGACCTTTTAATTCTTCATACTCAGCGAGATGTGTAGCGTATTCTCCTATTTTCTCAACACCTTTTTTTGAAAGAGTTATAAGGCTAATTTTTTTATAAAATTCACTTAAACTTAACCCTGATGAAAATTTAGCTGATGCATTAGTTGGTAATACATGATTTGTCCCAACAGCATAGTCGCTTAATGCCATAGGAGAATATTTTCCTATACAAATACTTCCCGCATTAACAATTTTATCTTTATACTTTTTATAATTGCCAACATTTATTTCTAGGTGTTCAGGAGCTATCTCATTGATTGCATCAATAATTTGTCTATCATTATTTACTTTTAAAATTAGTCCATTATTTTTAATGCTTTTAGATGCAATACTTTTTCTTGGAATATCTTTTAATTTTACTTCTAAATCTTTCTTAAATTTTTCGATCAAATTAGAACTTTTAGTGATTAATATACACTGTGAATTTGAGTCGTGTTCTGCTTGTCCAATCATAGATGTAGTAATTTGATTTAAATTAGTTTTACTATCTGCTAACACTGTAATCTCAGAAGGACCTGCAATCATTCCTTCAATACCTACATCTCCAAATACTTGTCTTTTAGCACCAGCAACAAAGATATTGCCAGGTCCAACAATTTTATTTACTTTTTGAATATAAGTTAAACTGCCAATAGCTTGTGCACCTCCCATTGAATAAATTTCTTTTATTCCTACCTTTTTTGCAGCATATAAAACTGCAGAGTTTAATTTTCCTCTATTTTTTGGACTCGCTAGTACAATTCTTTTAACACCTGCAATTTTTGCTGGGATGGCATTCATCAATAATGTAGATGGTAAGTTTGCTGGAACATAAATGCCAACAGATTGAATTGGCACATATTTATATTCAATTTTATTATTTAGATTATCTTTATAAAAAATATCTTTAGTTTTTTGTAAATTATGGAATTTGAGTATACGTTTATAAGTAAAATCTATAGCTCTTTTAATTGTTGGATCTAAAGATTTAATTGCTTTGTTAATTTGCTTAATACTTGGTTTAATTTGACTATTTTTGCTAAATTTTTTCTCGTATTTTAAAAGACTTTTATTTTTATTTTTTTTAATATCTTTTAAAATGTTAGATATAGTTTTACTTTCAATTCTTTTTTCAGATCTCCTTGAATCTAAAAAATTTGTTAAGTTATTTAAGTAGTTTTTTTTATTACAGTTAATTACTTTTATCATTTACTATTTTTTGGTCCTCAAGTGTCACCTCAATTACTTCTGCGGCAAGAGTTATAATTCTATTTTTTGAAAATAACAGAGTTATTTCAAAATTCTCCTCTTTCTTAAAAATATCAATTGTTAATAATTCTAACGTAAGATTAGTATCTTTTTGGTCTATATTCTTTGATTTTGACGAATTAATAAATTCAAATTTAATAATACTATTTATTAATTTATTTTTGTTCTCCTCTTCTTTGCTAAATCTTGATATTGATATCAAAAAAATCTTATTGGAAGCTAAATATTTAACATCATCAATATTAACTTTTCCCTCAGAACAGCAAGCTGAAATAATGTGAAGGTCTTCAGGAGTTTGTGCAATTATCTTTTTTAAGTACTGATTTTCCATCAATTAACGCGTCGAATGTTTACCCCAATTTTTCTCAGTTTATTCTCTATATTTTCATATCCTCTATCAAGGTGATAAATTCTATTAATTGTAGATGACCCTGTGGCAACTGTTGCAGCTAAAACTAATGCAACCGAGGCTCTTAAGTCACTAGACATTAATTCAGCGGCTTGAAAGTTAGTATCACCTGAAATAAATGCCTTATTTTTTTTAATTAAAATCTCAGCACCTAATCTTCTTAATTCAGCTACATGCATAAATCTATTTTCGAAAATACTTTCTGTTATTGAACTTTTGCCTTTAGCCTTACAAAGTAGAACCATAAACTGTGCTTGTAAATCCGTAGGAAAGTTTGGATATTCTTTAGTAACTAAATTAGTTAAATTTTTGATTTTTTTTGGGCCAGATATGCGAATTTGATTTTTAGCTACTTTAATTTTTGCTCCAACTTTTTTTAGTAATGATAATTCTGTTTTAATAATTTTTGGATCAAAATTATTTATTTTTAAATTACCTCCAGTTAAACATGCTGCTACACAAAAAGTTCCTGTTTCTATTCTGTCTGACATCACAGAATAACTTGTGCTTTCTAAAGATTTAATACCCTCTATCCTCAAAGTGCGTTTGCCTATAAATTTTATTTTTGCACCACCTGATTTTAAAAAATTAATTAAATCAATTATTTCTGGCTCGATAGCACAATTTCTAAGGATGGTAATTCCATTAGCTAAACATGCAGCTATAATTGTATTTTCAGTTGCTCCAACACTAATCTTTGAAAATCTAATTTTTGCACCTTTTAGCTTTCCTCTTGTATGTGCATGGATATAACCTTTTTTAATCTCATATTTCATTCCAAGTTTTTTGAGTGCATTCAGGTGGTAATTTACAGGTCTTGCTCCTATTAAGCATCCACCTGGCAAAGAAGCAATTGACTTTTGATGCTTAGCAACAAGTGCACCTAAAACTAATATTCCAGCTCTCATAGTTCTGACAAGTGAATACGTTGCGAGATAATTTTGTTTTTTTTTCTTTGTTATTTTAACATTTTTTTTATTTTTACTAAATTGAATTACTGATCCAAGAGATTTTAGAAGGTTAATCATTGTATCTATATCTTTAACGCGAGGTAAATTTTTTATTATGACCTCTTTTTCAAATAAGATAGTTGATGCTAAAATTGGTAAGGCAGCATTTTTTGATCCGGAAATTGAAATTTCACCCTTTATTTTGCAAGGGCCTTTAACAATAAATTTGTCCATTATTATATTTTTGGAAGTGTAACTCCCTTTTGACCCTGATATTTACCATTTCTATCTGCATATGAAACAGCTGGATCCTCATTGCCCTTTATAAAAACAAATTGAGCAACACCCTCATTAGCGTAAATTTTTGCTGGCAACGGCGTTGTATTAGAAAATTCTAATGTTACGTGTCCTTCCCAACCTGGCTCGAGAGGTGTTACATTTACAATTATTCCACATCTTGCATATGTAGATTTTCCCAAACATATGACCAAAACGTTTTTAGGTATCTTAAAGTATTCCACTGTTCTCGCTAATACGAAAGAATTTGGTGGTATTATGCATTCAGATGAGTTTTTTGTTATAAAATTCGAAGATTTAAAGTTTTTTGGATCAACAATTTCTGAGTTTACATTAGTGAAAATTTTAAATTCATCAGATACTCTAGCATCATAACCATATGATGATACACCAAATGATATTTTGTCTCCTCTAACTTGTTTGTCTTCAAAAGGAGAGATCATATCATTTTCTCTGGCCATTTGAATAATCCATTTATCAGATTGAACTGACATTATTTATTTTTTTTCTTAGTTTTTTTTTGAAATTCTTTTCTTTTTTTTAAATTTTTTCTTAAAGCAAGTTCAAGTTTACTAAAATTATTCTTTTTTGAACTCATTATTTATTTTTTGTCAGGATTTGTAAGATGATCAAGAGTTATTACCTGATCAAGAGGAATTGTTTTATCTTCTTCAACTTTAATCGGGGCAGTTTTCACCTGCTTCTTAGCTCTTTTTTCTGCAAGCTTTTTTTCTCTTTTTGCTTTTTTTTCCATGAGCTTTGCATTTTTGTTAGCTCCATATGTGTAGTGAATTCCCATAACATTTTCCTAAGATAGATATAGCTTATTTTCAAAAAAAATTAAGGCAATAATTTGAAATAATTAAATTTATACACTAATTTAAGTAAATATTGCCCCTATAGTTAAATGGTATAACACATCCATGGTAAGGATGAGTTTCCAGTTCAATTCTGGATGGGGGCACCATTGTTATTTTTAATAAAATTTTTTTTTTAAAAAAAGACCAATTAAAACTAAAAATAAAATTCCAAGAATTGGTAAATAAATATCTGGGGAAAAAATTAATTCTAAAAAACTTGGTACCTCGGAATTTTCCTCTAAAATTTTACTCAAACCAGCGCCAAGAGATGCTCCAACAAATAATTGTGGGGTCATTCCAATTATCGATCCAAGAAAAAAATTTTTAACCTTAACATTAAAAATTGTTGGTAATATATTTGATATAAAAAAAGGAATGCCACCTATAAATCTATAAATTAGAAAAAAAACAAATTCATTTTTTTTAAACTTCTCGGTCAAATTACTAAAACGAGACGAAAATTTTTCTTCTACTAAATTTTTTAAAAAATAATTTGCAAACATATAAAGAAGTGTTGCACCACTTGATAATCCAAGTACTATAAGTAGTGTTCCTAACCACTTTCCAAATATAAAACCGCCAACTAGAAATACAGGCGATCCAAAGCCTAACAAGAGAACCCAGATTATGGTGCCTATTAAAAAAATAATACTTGATAAAATAATATTACTATTTTTAATATTAACTAAAGCTTCTCTATTTTGTCTTATTAATTCATAACTTGAAAAATCCTGAAAGGTAAAGTTATTAAAAAAAATCATTAAAAAAACAAATACTATCAAAATGTAGGCAGAGCCTAAAAATAGTTTAATTTTTTTTTCTTTATTCATTGATTTTTAACTTATTAAAAATCGCTGTACTTATATATATATATTTGTATAACTACCGAAATTTAACATTAATTTAACAACAATGAAACGTACATATCAACCAAGTAACAGAAAAAGAAAAAAGGCTGTTGGCTTTAGAGCAAAAAAAAAGACAAAGGGCGGGAGAAAAGTATTAAAAAGAAGAAGAGCCAAAGGAAGAAAAAAATTAACAAACGCTTAATGAAAAACAAGATTGTTAGCCTTTCTAAAAATGAGGATTTTAAGTCTATTCTGAGCGGTAATAAAATTTCTAACAAATACTTAACAATTTTCTTTAAAAAAATTTCTGATAAAAATAATAATAGATTAAATATTAGTTTTGTAGCCAAAAAGAAAATCGGAAATGCAGTAACAAGAAATAGAATTAAAAGAAGACTAAGAAATATTATGAACGAAGCTGTGAAATCAATTAATATTAATTTAAATTATTGTTATTTATTGATTGCAAGAATATCTGTTAGCAAAGATCCTTATGAAACAATAAAAAACGCAACAATAGAAGAATTTAAAAAAATTAAATGACAAATTTTATTAAATTTTTAATGATAAAGATTATTAGGTTTTATCAAATACTGATATCTCCATATATAGGTAATAATTGTAGATATCTTCCAACATGTTCTAATTATTTTATTGAAAACCTTAAAGAGAATGGAATTTTAAAAGGAAGTATTAATGGATTTAAAAGAATACTTAGTTGTCACCCAATAAAAATTTTGGGTGGTGGAGAGGGATTTGATCCAGTTAAAAAGAAAAAGTAATTTATGGATACCAAAAACGTAATTGCCGCAATATCTCTAAGTGCAGCTGTAATAATACTTTATAGTCTATTTTTCGCTCCAGCAGTAGTAGACCAAAAAGATATTCCAAATGACAAAAATATTACCAGTGAAAATTCCTCAACGGATGCACCATCATTAGTTCAGGACGAAGAAACAATTAAAATATCTAGAAATGATGCTTTAAAAGAAAACGAAAGAGTTCTTTTTGAAAATGACAAAATTAAAGGCTCAATTTCATTAATTGGATCCTCAATAGACGACTTAACTTTTAAAAATTATACAAATACTTTAAATGGAGATGATAATGTAATCTTATTAAATCCTAAACAGTCTAATAATGGATATTATGTAGAGACTGGTTGGGCAACAACTAATAAAAACATTGACTTGCCAAACTCAAAATCTGTATGGAATATTGAAGGCAATAAAAAACTTACACCTAATTCTCCAGTTAGATTAAGATGGACTAATAATCAAAATATTAAATTCGTAAAAGAAATAAGTTTAGATAATCAATATCTTTTCAATATTACTCAAACAATTATTAACAATTCAGATAAAACTTATAATTTTTATCCATATGGACAAATAATAAGAAATGTAGCCCCGGATGTAACTAATTTTTATATTTTGCATGAAGGGTTAATTGGAGTTTTTGATGATCAACTAGTTGAAGAAGATTATGATGATATTGAGGAAAAAAAATATTCTAAGAATGCACAATCTGGATGGCTAGGTATAACTGATAAATATTGGCTTACTAGTCTTATACCAGAAAAAGATAAAAGTTTTAGATCCGATTTTGATTACAAAAATAAATTCAGAGCAAATTTTATTGAGACTAATGCAACAGAAGTTGGTGCAAACGAAACAAAAAGTAACTCAATTAGAGTAATAATTGCCGCAAAAGAAGTAAACGTTATTGATGGATATGCAGAAAGTGAGAATATTAATAAGTTTGATTTAGCAATAGATTGGGGCTGGTTTTACTTTATTGTGAAACCTTTATTCTTTGCAATTCAATATTTCTTTAATCTAGCTGGCAATTTTGGAATAGCAATTATAATGATAACTGCTTGCATAAGATTAGCATTTTTTCCACTTGCAAATTACTCATTTAGGTCAATGGCTAAAATGAAAGTTCTTCAGCCAGAAATGACAAGACTAAAAGAGTTGCATAAAGAAGATAAAATGAAACTCCAACAAGAGATGATGGCATTATACAAAAGAGAAAAAGTTAATCCGATAAGTGGGTGTCTTCCAATTTTTATACAGATACCTTTTTTCTTTGCAATTTATAAAGTTTTGTTTGTAACAATTGAGATGAGACATCAGCCATTTTTTGGCTGGATAAAAGATTTAAGTGAAAGAGATCCTACATCCATATTTAATTTATTTGGACTAATTCCATGGGATCCCCCTTCATTTTTACTAATAGGTGTATGGCCGTGCTTAATGGGTGTTTCAATGTGGATGCAGCAAAAATTAAATCCAACGCCTCCCGATCCTGTTCAAGCAAAAATATTTATGTTCTTTCCTTTATTTTTGACAGTAATACTAGCACCTTTCCCGGCAGGACTAGTTATTTACTGGACCATAAATAACATTTTAACAATGGCGCAACAGTACATAATAATCAAAAGAACGACTGTCAAAACTGTTTAATAGAAATGGAAATAGAAAAAATAGTACCAAGAGATGGTCCTTCCATCGAAGAGGTTAAAAAATATATAGATAAATATAAAAATGAATTAATAGTTATTAAATATGGAGGAAATGTTTTTATTGATAGAAATATTTTTAACAATTTTATTTCAGATATAAGTATTCTCAATAAGTTAGGATTATCAATAATAATAGTTCATGGAGGTGGTCCTAGAATTAAAAGGGAATTGGAAAAATCAAATATACAATCAAAATTTATTAGAGGTTTAAGAGTTACAGACGAAAAAATTATAAATATTGTTGAAGATGTCCTTATTGATTTTAATGAAGATATTGTGAATTCTTTAATTGAAAAAGGTTCAAAAGCAGTCTCATTAAACACAAAAAAAAATAATGTTATTGAGGTTATTCCAGAAGCAGAGGAACTTGGTTTTGTTGGAAAACCAAATAAAATAAATACAAATATTATAAAAGATATAATTAAGGTACATTCAGTTCCAATTATATCACCTTTAGGATTAGGTAAAAATAATCAAACATTTAATATTAACGGAGATACAGCAGCTGGTGCTATAGCTAAATCTTTGAAATGTAGAAGATTATTATTAATGACCAATGTTGAAGGTGTACTAGATAAAGAAAAAAAACTCATTACGGAAATTACATCCTCAGAAATCTTAGAGATGATAAATAATGAAATTATAACAGAGGGTATGATTCCTAAAATCAACACTTGCTTAGATGCAGTGATGAATGGAGTTACAGGTGTCGGAATTATTGATGGAAGAAAAAAACATTCAATTCTTTTTGAGTTATTCTCAGACAAAGGTGCTGGTACATTAATAAGAAAATGAAAAATATAAAAAATATTTTATTCGATTGTGATGGAGTTCTTTATCAAGATTTAGAGTCTGTATTTGGTCAAGTAAGCAAGAGAATGACACAATACATTTCTGAAAAATTAAAAATTAACTTAGTCGAAGCTAAAAAATTACAAACTGAATACTTTCATAAATATAATACAAGTCTAAATGGATTAATGATTCATCACGATATTCCTCCTAAAGAGTTTTTAAATTTTGTTCATGACATTGACCTATCTTTTATGGAAAAGGATGTTGTTTTGAGAGGTGAAATAGAAAAATTGGATTTAAGAAAGTTTGTTTTTACCAATGGTTCTAGTGAGCATGTTAGTAATATAACTACACATCTGGGTATTGATGATCTATTTGAAAACGTATTTGATATAGTCGATGCGGAATATAACCCAAAACCTGCAGCGAAAGCATTCGATCTGATGGTAAAAAAATTTGATATTGACCCAAAAGAAACAATTTATATTGAAGATATTGCAAAAAACTTGTCAATTGGGAAAGAAAGAGGAGCTACGACAGTTTGGCTAATCAATAATGAATATTGGGGTAAAAAAGAATCTGATAAAGACTATATTGACTATAAAATAGAAAATCTCTCTTTATTTTTAAAAGAAATAAGGATATTAAAAAACTCATAAATTATGAGTATAGAAAACTTCATAAATGAAGCGTGGGAAAAAAGAGATCAAATAAATCCTTATTCAGATCAGTCTTTAAAAGATACAATAAATCAAGTCATTGATGACTTAGATAGTGGAAAGTCGCGAGTTGCTGAAAAAATAAATGGTGAATGGATAACTCATCAACATTTGAAAAAAGCAATCATGTTAAGTTTTAGATTATATCCAATGGAGAATTTGAACGGTCCATATAGTAGTTGGTATGATAAATCTCATCTACTAAAAGGTAAGACTGCAGGATGGACAAAAGAAGATCATGAGAAAGCGGGTTTTAGAATGGTGCCTAACTCTCCAGTAAGAAAAGGAAGTTTTGTTGGAAAGAACGCAGTTTTAATGCCATGCTACGTTAACATTGGAGCATACATAGATGAAGGAACAATGATTGATACATTTGCAAGAGCAGGAAGCTGTAGCCAAATTGGAAAAAATTGTCATATCTCAGCAGGTTCAGGTGTAGGTGGAGTTTTAGAACCTGCGCAAGCTCTGCCAACTATTATTGAGGATAATGTTTTTTTAGGTGCGATGTCTGAAGTTGTAGAAGGTGTAATTGTAGGAGAAGGATCTGTACTGAGTATGGGCATGTACATAGGACAATCTACAAAAATTGTTAATAGAAAAACTGGAGAAATTACTTATGGAAAAATTCCTCCTTATTCAGTTGTAGTACCAGGTTCACTTCCTGACAAAAATAACCCAACTGCACCTTCACTATATTGTGCTGTAATAATTAAGCAAGTAGATGAGAAGACAAGATCTAAAACTTCTATTAACGATCTGCTGAGAGAATAGTTTCGATGAAAATTATAAATGAACTTCAATTAGCTAAAGAGCTAATCAGATTTCCAACTGTAACTCCTATAGATGCTGGAATAATGAAATTTTTAGAAAAAAAATTGAAAAAACTCGGCTTTAAAACTAAAATTCTGGAGTTCAAAGAAAAAGGAATTGCTCCAGTTAAAAATCTATATGCAAGATTAGGAAGCAAAAGTCCTAATTTTTGTTATGCAGGACATCTTGATGTTGTTCCAGCTGGAAATTTAAGAGATTGGACAGTAAATCCATTTAAACCAACAATTAAGAAAGGACATTTAATTGGAAGGGGTGCAAATGATATGAAAAGTTCTATAGCTGCATTTGTGTCAGCTATAAGCGTTTTTGTTGAAAAAAATAGAGGATTTAATGGATCGATAAGTCTTTTAATTACTGGAGATGAAGAAGGTGTTGCGATTAATGGAACCAAGAAAGTTGTAGATTATTTAAAAAAGAAACGAGAGAAAATAGATTTTTGCTTAGTTGGAGAGCCAACTAATCCTAATAAATTAGGTGAAATGATTAAAATTGGTCGAAGAGGAAGTATGAACGGTCGATTAACAATTACAGGTGTTCAAGGGCATGTAGCATATCCTCATAGAGCAAATAACCCTTCTACTGCTCTAGTAAGAATACTTAAAGAACTAAAAGATATACGATTTGACAAAGGCACGAAGGATTTTCAACCAACAAATCTTGAAATTACGAAAATTAATATAAATAATACTGCAGACAATGTAATTCCAGGTTTTGCATATGCTTCATTTAATATAAGATTTAATAATATGCATACTTCAAATTCCATTAAAAAAAAAATTAATAAAATTTTAAAAAAAGTTTGTAATAAAACTAAATCTAAATATAAAATTGATTACAATGTTTCAGGTGAAGCTTTTCTTACAAAGCCTAATAGTACAACATTTATGATACAAAGTATTATTAAAAAAGTTACTAAAATAAAGCCTAAACTTTCAACCACTGGAGGTACATCTGATGCAAGGTTTATTAGGGAAATAGCTCCTTGTTTAGAATTTGGCTTAGTAGGAAAAACTATGCATAAAGTTGATGAGGCTGTCTCACTAACTGATTTAAAAAAATTGAGTTTAATATATTCAAAAGTTTTAAAAAATTATTTTAAGTGAAGACCGGTCTAATCACTTCAGATACTTATAAAAACCATAATACTGGGAATGGCCATCCAGAAAAAATTGATAGAGTTACTGCTATAATTGATAACTTTAAAAAAGTAGATAACAAAAATCTTATATGGAAAAAACCAAATAAATTTGACGAATTTTTTTTAAATAAAACCCATTCAATAGAATATATTAATCATGTTAAACAGTCTTTTCCAAAAAAGGGTTTAGTATTTTTAGATGGTGACACAATTGTTTCCCCTGGTAGTAAAGATGCTACTAAAGATGCAGTCGGTTCAATTATTACAGCAATAGATGGGGTGCAAAACAAAGAATTCAAAAACGCTTTTTGTGCTGTAAGACCTCCGGGCCATCATGCAGAAAAAAATAAAGCCATGGGATTTTGTATATATAATAATGTAGCTGTTGGTGCTAATTATCTAATTGAAAAGTATAAATACAAAAAAATTGCAATAATTGATTTTGATGTTCACCATGGTAATGGAACTCAAGATATTTTTTATGATAATGAAAAGGTATTGTATGTTTCTACTCACCAATACCCTTATTACCCCGGTTCAGGTTCAAATAAAGAAAATGGAAAATTTAATAATGTATTAAATATTCCACTAGAAGCTGGAACAACATCTGAAGTATATTTAAATGCATATGAAAATGTTTTAACTAAAATAAAACAGTTCAAACCTGAATTCTTGTTATTTTCTGCGGGTTTTGATGCACATATTGATGATCCGTTAGCACAAATGAAATTATGTACTGAGGATTTTTATAAAATTACCAAAAGGACTTTAGAATATTCTAAATCTTTTTGTAATGGTAGGGTCGTTTCAATTCTTGAAGGTGGTTATGATCTTAAAGCATTACAAAATAGTACTCAAAGACATGTTGATGCGTTGTTAGAATTTAATTGATAATATTTTTTTAAGCGCTAAACACAAAAATATGAAACCATATAAGATTAAAAAGTCTGATATTGATAAAAAAGGTAAAGGACTCTACGCCACAAGAGATATAAAAGAAGGTGAAAAAATAATAGATTACATTGGTAAATTAATTACCAAAAAACAAACTGAGAATTCTGACAAATACGATAACAGTAAGCCAATATATTTATTTACAGTAAATAAAAGATATGATCTCGATGGGGATTTCCCATGGAATACAGCTGGTCTAATAAATCACTCATGTGAAAATAATTGTGATTACGATGGTAAGGGGCTTAAAATTTGGGTTAAGGCTATAAAAGATATTAAAAAAGGTGAGGAATTAACTTGTGACTATGGATTTGGTTATGACAAAGATTATAAACAATTTCCTTGTAAATGTAAGTCAAAAAATTGTTGTGGCTATATTGTAAGAGCAGAATCAAGATGGAGAATTAATAAAAAATTCTCAATGGGTAATAAGAAAAATTAGTATAAAATTTTTTTCAAAAATAATCCTTCTGCTGGTGCTGGTGGTGCGCATAAATTTCTATTTTTTGATTTAATTACACTTGTAAATTTTTTTAATGTCCACTTTTTTTCACCAACATATTTTAAACAACCAACCATTGATCTAACTTGTTGTTTTAAAAATGATTGTGATCTAAACTCTAGTTCAATTTTGTTTTTTGTCTTTTTAATTTTAACTGATTTAATTGATCTTATTGGGCTTTTCGCATTACATCCAGATGCTCTAAAAGTTGAAAAATCATGAGATCCAATTAACTTTTTTGCTGCTTTTTTCATTTCCTCTAATTCGAGGTTTTTAATAACAAACCAACCTCGCTTATTTTGAAGGATCGGTTTACTTGATTGATTGAAAATAACATATTTATAAACTCTTTCTTTTGCAGAAAAACGTGCATGAAATTTCATATTTTTTCTTTTTATTTTTAAAATGGCTATTTCGTATTTATTTAAAAAAAAATTAATTGATTTTAAAAATTGATTTAAATTTTGAATTTTTTCAGTGACATCAAAATGTGCAGATTGCTCAATTGCATGTACACCTGTATCTGTCCTTCCCGAGCCAATAAGTGTAATTTTTTCATTTAAAAGATATGAAATTTTTTTTTGAGTTAATCCTTGTATAGTTTTGCCTTTTGTTTGTACCTGCCAACCTATGAAAGAGGATCCAACATATTCGATTAGAATTTGATATCTGAACATGTTTAATTCAAATCGGTGCCTTTAGTGATTTGGCTACCGCGCAGAAATTCCTTAGTTTTTTGAACTGTTTTACCTTGTCTTTGTATCTCAATGATCTTTATTGAATTTTCACCGCAACCAATTTCAAAATTATCTGATAAGACATAACCTGATTTTCCACTTAAAATTGATTTTTCTGCTTTTAGTATCTTGTATCTTTCCCCTTTAAATTCAAACCAACCTCCTGGATTTGGATATAGACCATTAATTTTTCCTATGATTTTTAAATTACTGTCCTCCCAATTTATTTTTCCTTCTTCTTTTTTAATTTTTTTTGCATATGTAGATTTGCTATGATCTTGTTCTTTAAAATGTGCTTTGTTATCAAATATATCATCAATATTTTGTAGTATTTTTTCAGATGCTAAATTACTTAATCTTTGAGATAAATCCTCACTATTTTCATTTTCTAAAATATTTATGGAATATTGATTACAAACAGGACCAGAGTCTAAACCCTCATTAATTTTCATTATAGAAATACCTGTTGACGTTTCATTGTCCATAATTGCTCTTTGAATGGGAGCAGCACCTCGTAATTTTGGTAAAAGTGAATAATGAATATTTATCCATCCATATTTTGGAATTTCTAAAATGTTTTTCTTAAGAATTTGCCCGTAAGCAACAACGATACCCAAACTTATATTTTGTTTATTAAGAAAGTTTTTTTCTTCAGCATTATCTAATGCAATTGGAGTTCTAACAGGAATATTTAATATTTCAGCCATTATATGAACGGGTGACTTATTTAATCTTTGTCCTCTATTTGATGCTACGGGTGGTTGAGTATAAACAACCTCAATATCAAAACCATTTTGATACAATGATTTGAGTATTTGCCCAGAAATAGTGGGAGTACCCATGAAAGCAATTTTTTTGCTCATTAAACAATAATTCTATCAGGAGGATTTTTTCTTTTTGATAATTTTTTAACAATCATTGTTTTTTTTAATTTTGATAAATAATCTATGAATAGAATTCCTTCAAGATGATCCATTTCATGCTGTATACAGGTTGCAAGGAGTCCATCAGCTTCTAAAGTTTTATTTTCACCATTATAATCTAAATATTCAACCTCACAATATTTAGGTCTGTCAACTTCCGCAAAATAATCAGGGACAGATAAACATCCCTCTTCATATGTTGTTTTTTCCTTATCCTTATTTTTAATTATAGGATTTACAAAATACATTGGATTTTTCTTTCCATCTTTTGAAATATCCATCACTATAATTCTTTTGGGAATACCAATTTGAATTGCTGCTAAACCAATACCATTAGCTGCATACATTGTTTCCAACATATCATCCATTAATTTTCTTTCTCCATTACCCACTGTTGGTACTGGTTTTGAGACTTGTCTTAAAATTTCGTTAGGTTCAGTTATAATTGTTTTTATTGTCATGATTAATTGAAGTATTTTAAACTTTTAATGGAAGAATTTCCAATAATAGTTCATTTCTCAAGCTAATTAATTTTGTTCTATTCATAATTTCAATTATAAAATTTAGTGACTCACTATTTAATTCATCCAACTCTTTGTCACCAATAATCTCCACTAGTTTTAATAATATCATGCCCGATTCCTTATTATCTATCATTTTATCAAATTCTGAATTTAATTCGGATTTATACTGAGAAAGTTCCTCAATTGGATCTATTTGAATTCCATCAGATCTCAATGATTGCAGTAATAAAACATCTTTAAAGCTGAAAGAGTAATTTTTATCATTTTTCATCTTTGACAACAAATTATCAGTTAATTTTTGTGTTTTAGGTAAGCTTTGCTTATTCAGAAAATAATTTAATATTTTTGATTGATGAAATACTTCATTATTAAACTTAATTTTATTTTTTCTCTTTTCTTCAGTAATTAAATTAGTTTGGTAAAAGTCAGAAAACTTTACAGGGATTTCTTTTTTGTCCATTTTTTTTAATAGACTAGACAGTTCATCATCAAATGATTTTTTAAAATTTGAGTTTTCAAAAGAATTAATCAATTTTGATAATAATGAAAGTTTATTTTCAATATTATCTGATAGTAAAAACCTCTGATACATTAGAGCTCTTCCTTCATAATCGGGTAAGTTTTTTAATGCATTCTCATAATTAATAAGGTCATCTATCTCAAATTGAAATTTTTTGTACAAATTTAATAGATCTTTTTCATCAAAAATACCTTTACTGGTTGCTTTCTCTAAAAACTTTACCTGATCAATATCGCTAAGATTAAAATCATTTAAATTTTTAAGTATGTTTGAGTTAGATAAATATTTCCAAATAAATTCTTCGGACTCTACTGATGGATAATATAAAAATGTCTTATCCGTTTTGTGAGATAAGTGAAAATAAAGAATATTTTCATCAGACAATATAAAATTATTATCCTCATATCCCATTAATACTTCAAACTTTTTAACAAAAAAATCATTCAAAGGATCTAGTTCAGAGTTAAGATCAAACAACAACTGAGCCTCATCTTTTTTATTCTGAGTTATTAAACAATAAATTTTGAAATATGTTAGGTATTCATCAGTTATTAAAGTTAAACTATCAATTGCTGAGCATGAATTTTCTATTTTGTTTAATGACAAATAATAGTTAGCTACATGTTTTATAAGTCTTTCTTTGTCTTTTATTGATGAATTTTTTTGAATAAATTCTTCAACTAAATCAAAATCTTTTTTTTTAATTAGATGATCAAGTGTGAAATTTTCAAATTCATTTAATGAAAAATTTTGATTTGGTACATAAGAGTTTGTTAATAATGCTACATCCATTAACCTTTCAGAGAAACTTGATAAATTTTTAGACTGTATTTTTTCTAGTAATTTTTTAATTTTTATTCCATCTGTTTTTAACCACATATCAAGATTTAGATCGTTATCATCAGGGTCAAATAATCCAGCCAACAAAATATTAGAATTGTCTAAATTTTGATCAACTATAATATTTTCATCAGAAAGTTTTACTTTAACATCCTCCATCTGGCTTGAGTTATTAGATGTGTTAATATTATTTGTCGATTGAGTATTGTTAGCCTCTTTTTTTTCTATTTCTGACCAAAATTCTTTAATTTCCTGTGCCTGAACAGATTGAATAAACAAAAAAAAAGATGCAAAAATTAAAAATTTACTTAATTGTTTTGAAATTTTCATTTGGTAAAATTTTTTCAATTTGTTTAAGTGGAGCAGGTAAGTTGATCTGATTGATCAAAATAAAGCCAAATACAATTATTAAAATGGCAATTATAATTTTTGAAATTGTTTTAAAACTAAAAATTTTGTCTTTACTTGTTTTTTTTGTAAATTGCATATATTTTAATAATTTCAAAATAAGACATATTTGTGTTTTTTCAATATAGAAACTAATGAAATCAAATAAAAATATTGTATTAATTGGGATGATGGGATCTGGAAAATCATCAATTGGTAAAATTTTGTCAAAAAAATTAAAATTAACATTTATTGATATTGATCAAAAAATTGAAGAAAGTGAGAATTCTAAAATATCAGAAATTTTTAGTAAATATGGAGAGCATTATTTTCGTAAAATTGAAGAAAAAATATCTTTAAAATATCTTAATTCAGAAAATTCTGTAATTTCTTTAGGTGGAGGAGGTTTTATAAATGCGTCAATCAGAAAAATGTGTAAAAAAAATTGTCTATCTTTTTGGCTAGATTGGAAAAATGAAACAATAGTAGAAAGAATCTTTAAGAGCAAGAAAAGACCTTTGGCAATAAATCTTACAAAGGGTCAAATTAATAATTTAATAAAAGAAAGATCAAAATTTTATAGCTTGTCGAATCATAGAATTAACTGCAATAAATTAGACAAAGTTGAAATTATAAATAAGATATCAGATATTTATGAATACGAATAAAATTACAATCAAAACAAGTACAAAGAAGTACTCAATTATAATTGGAAGAGATCTAATAGGTAAAATTGATAAAATTTTAAAAGCTAATCTTATTAAATTTGATAAATGTTTAATAGTTATAGATAAAAATATACCTCACAAATTTAAACGACTTTTATACAAAAAGCTAAAAACAAATAAACTTTTTAAAGTAGAAATATCGGCATCAGAAAAAAATAAAAATTATCGAACAATTGAAAAAATTCATACAATTTTATTTAAAAACAGGTTTAATAGAGAAGATTGTATTATTTCTTTTGGTGGTGGAATTATTGGGGATATAGTTGGTTTCGCATCTAGTACATTTAAAAGAGGTATGAAATTGATAAATATTCCATCAACTTTACTGTCTCAAGTGGACTCATCAATAGGTGGTAAAACAGGTGTAAATAATAAATTTGGAAAAAATTTGATTGGAAGTTTTTATCAACCTGATTTAGTGGTTTCTGATATGAATATTTTAGCTTCTTTACCAGAAAGAGAAATTATCTGTGGATATGCTGAAATATTAAAAAGTAGTATTATAGATAGTTTTAATAATTTTCTCTATTTAGATAAAAATTTAAAAAAAATTTTAAAATTAGAATCACCTTTCATTGAAAGATCCATAATTAAAAGCTGTAATTTAAAAAAAAGAGTTGTAGAAACAGATGAAAACGAAAAAAACTACAGAAAGGTATTAAATTTAGGTCACACTTTTGCCCATTCTTATGAATCTACTTTAGGATTTTCTAGAAAACTAAATCATGGGGAAGCTGTAATTTTAGGTATTAAAAATGCAGTAGAATTTAGTTTTAAAAGAGGAATTTTATCGAAAAAAAAATTTAATATTATCTTGAATCATATTAATAGAATTGAAATGAAACCAAAAATTGAAAAATTATTTAAAAAAAAACACGTATCTAAAATTATGAATTATATGAGAAGTGATAAAAAAAATAATTCAAATAACATTAACTTAATTTTAATAAAAGATTTTGGAAAAATAATAGTTGACTTTCAGATCAATCCTTCAAATTTAAAAAAATATATTTCTAATAGTTTAAATTAATTTGATCTGTAATGAATGAATATAATTTTTTAATTCATTATCTAAAATTTTATAAATAAACCTCGTTGAGTATAACTTACTTTTATTCTTTAACTCAACAGACTCAATAAAAAGAACAATATGAAATTTTCCATTTTCATTTGATTTGTGATTTTTATGCAGAAATGACTTATCCTCTATATAAACTTTTGAAATACAATCCTGCGACAAAATTTTTTTTTCTACAGTTTCAATTAGTTGATTAATATTCATGTTATAAAGTATTATATATCATGAAAAATATTTGTGATTGGAATAATTGTTCGGAAGAAGGTCTTTTTAAAGCACCTAAAGAAAGGGATAATAGTAAAGATTATAGATTACTATGTTTAAACCATGTTAAAGAATTTAATAAAAGTTGGAATTATTTTACTGGTATGAGTGATCAACAAATAGTTGATTTTTTAAGGTCTGACATGACTTGGCACAAACCAACCCAAAGTTTTAGTTCATCTGATAATTTCTTCAAAGTCCTTTGGAGTAATGCTTTAAAAGATGAAATGGATAAATTTAAATTTAATAATGATTTTAATAATATGAATAAGTTTAAATTTAATAATAATGATTTAAAAGCCTTTAATATATTGGGAATTAGTGTTGGATTAAAATGGGAAAAAGTTCAAGAAAAATTTAAAAAGCTTGTTAAAAAATTTCACCCTGATATGAATTCTGGAAATAAAAAATTTGAAGACAAGCTTAAAGTAATAACTTTAGCTTACACTCAATTAAAAAATACATATAAGGATAAAATTGACACCAAATATTAATCATACCCCAGATATTAAGTTATCTATTAAACAAACATTTGGTATCGAAAGTGACATTGAAGTCGATGCATTTTCAAAATCAAGTGAGTACGTACCAGAAATTGACAAGACTTATAAGTTCGACAAAGATACAACTTTAGCTATTTTATCAGGATTTTCTTTTAACAAAAGAGTATTAATTCAAGGTTACCATGGAACTGGAAAATCAACGCATATAGAACAAATTGCAGCTAGATTAAACTGGCCTTGCATAAGAATTAATCTGGATAGTCATGTTAGTAGGATTGACCTAATAGGCAAAGACTCAATAGTAATTAAAGATGGTAAACAGGTAACCGAATTTAAAGAAGGAATACTACCTTGGTCAATTCAAAATCCTGTTGCACTAGTTTTTGATGAATATGACGCTGGGAGACCAGATGTAATGTTTGTTATTCAGAGAGTGCTAGAGTCTGAAGGTAGCTTTACTTTATTAGATAAAAATAAAGTTATTAAGCAAAATAAATTTTTTAGGCTTTTTGCAACAACAAATACTGTGGGACTAGGTGATACAACCGGATTATATCATGGGACACAACAAATTAATCAGGGACAAATGGATAGATGGAATATTGTATCCACATTAAACTATCTTAGTTTAGATAAAGAAATGGAAATTATATTAGGAAAGAACAAAAATTTAAATAATCCTAAAGGTAAAGAACAGGTTTCAAACATGATAAAAGTAGCTTCACTTACAAGGAAAGGCTTTATGGCAGGTGACATATCAACAGTAATGAGTCCTAGGACAGTATTGCATTGGGCAGAAAATTCTGAAATTTTCAAGGATATTGGATATGCATTTAGGGTAACATTTTTAAATAAATGTGATGATGCTGAGAAAAATACTATTGCTGAATATTATCAAAGATGTTTTGGGGAAGAGCTGCCTGAGTCAATGATCAATATTCAAATTTAATGAACAAAGAAGATAGTATTAAAGAAAAATTTAAACAAGCCCTTCAATCAACTTATAAAGTAATTTCAAATGACTATAAAGTCGTTAAAAATAGAAAAAATGATGAAAAAGTTTTTGATATTGGAGAAATTGATAATGTTAATGATAAAAATCAATTTAAAAAACTTAGGGCTGAAACAGATTCTGAGGCTTTAAGAAGAAGATTTTCAAACAAAAAATTATTAGATAAAAATAATCCACAAAATCCCTCCTGTAGAACACTGTATCAGCTTGCAGAAAAGGTAAGATATGAATTACTTGGTTCAGAGATGTTAAAAGGAATTTCCAAAAATTTTAAAGATAATTATAAAAATAGACTTAAACATCTTAAACAAGAAAAAATAACAAAAAAAGAAGATACAAATATTATTGATGCTTTTGAGATTTATATGACAAATAAGTTTTTTAATGTTGAATTATACCCAGAAAATAAAGAAATTCTAAAATTTTGGGAGAAAGATTTTAATAAGTCAATTGACAAGCACCTTGAATTTTTAACCCAAAATTTAGATAATCAAGAAGTGTATAATGCTAAATTTTCTGAAATTTTAGAAAGCATGGATATATTTGAAAATGATGACACAACTGAAAAAGAAAATGAAGAAAATGATGATACACAAGATCAAAATAATTCGAATAATAGTGATGATAAAGATAAGAATGATTCTAGCGAAACAAGTGAAGATGAAAATATAAGCCAGGGGATGGATAGCAACGATGATGTAAATGATTTTAGACTTGAAGATCAGCTTGGTAGTGAAAACAGCGAGGAATCCGAGTCAGAAAATGTTGTACAAAAAAAAAATTTAAGTTTAAGCGATAAAGAATACAAAGTATTTACTACTGAATTTGATGAAGTTGCAAAAGCGGAAAGTCTAGACACAGCTGAAGAAATTCAAAAACTGAGAAAAAATTTAGACCAACAGCTTACAAGTTTTCAAGATTTGATAACTAAGTTAGCAAATAAATTACAAAGACAATTAATGGCAAAACAAAATCGATCGTGGGAATTTGATCTAGAGGAGGGATTGTTAGATAGTTCAAAATTACCTAGAATTATCATTGATCCATATAATTCTTTATCATTTAAAAAGGAAAAAGATTTAGACTTTAAAGATACAATTGTGACACTTTTAATTGACAACTCTGGGTCGATGAGAGGTAGACCAATAACAATAGCTGCAATATGTGCTGATATATTATCCAGAACCTTAGAAAGATGCTCAGTGAAAGTTGAAATACTTGGTTTTACTACAAAAAATTGGAAAGGTGGTAAAAGTCGTCAGGAATGGAATAGAGTAGGTAAAACGAAAAATCCTGGAAGACTTAACGATCTAAGACACATAATTTATAAAGGTGCAGATTCTCATTGGAGACAATCGAAAAAAAATTTGGGATTGATGCTAAAAGAGGGTTTACTTAAAGAGAATATAGATGGTGAAGCTATAACGTGGGCATTCAATAGATTAAAAAAAAGAAAAGAGGAAAGAAAAATCCTTATGGTTATTTCAGATGGAGCACCAGTCGACGACTCAACATTATCAGTTAATTCGGGAGATTTTTTAGAAAAAAATTTGAAAAAAATTGTTAAATTTATTGAGAATAAAAGTGAAATAGAAATACTAGCTATAGGAATTGGGCATGATGTATCTCGGTATTATAAAAAAGCTATCAAAATTTCAGATGTACAAGAACTAGGAGATGTTATGATAGATCAATTAAGTGGCCTATTTGAAAATAAAAAACTTCACTAAATATTAATTAAATCTTTATTTGACCATTCTATTTTTATTTCAGCTCCGCCTCTAGTTTCTGAGTTCCTAATTAAAAGTTTAGCCTTATTTTTTTCTAGTAGTGTTTTACCTATGAAAATTCCTAAGCCCAACCCTGCTCTAGATTTATTTTTAGATTGTAAAGATTTTATATATGGATCACCAATCTTAGTTAATATATCTTTGGGAAATCCCGTCCCATCATCTTCGATAGATATTGATGAGTTTTCACTATCGCTTGTTATTGAAATATAAATATTTTTTTTTGCAAATTTATTTGCATTTCCAATAAAATTTCTTAATCCATAAACTACTTCAATAGATTTTGAAATTTCAAAAGAGTTATAATTTTGTTCTGTATTGATAATAAAATTTTTATTAGATATTTCATTGAAGGAATTTATAATTTCTTTAATATAATTATGTAAAGTGATATCCTTATCTATAAAATCGTCTTCAACTACTGGGTTTATAGATAATTTTTTTAATATTTCGTTACATCTATCTACTTGGCTGACAAGTAACTCAATATCTTTTTTTATATAATCATTGTTTTTAAAATTATGATACAAATCTTGAGAAATAATTTTTATTGTAGAAAGCGGAGTGCCTAAAGAATGAGCAGCAGCAGCAGCTTGTCCACCCAATGAAACTAATTGATTCTCCTTAGAAATAACTTCCTGAATCTTATCTAATGCATCTTTTCTAACTTTTGACTCATTTCCAAACGTTAAAGCAAAAAAGCTTAGAAATATAAGTGCAATAATTAAGGCTAAAGGAACTGAATAGTAATAGTAATTACTAAAAATATATTCATTTAATGGTGAAGGTAATTCTTGATGATAGAAAGTAAGAATAATAATTGAAGATATTGTTAAAATTATTAATAAAATGTTTGTTCTAATGCTTAAGCTATTTGAGGCAAATATACTTGGTATTATTAGGAATATTGAGAATGGATTTATGGTACCACCTGTTAAATAAAGCAAAAAACTTAATTGTATAATATCAAGGGTAAGAAAGGTTAAAGAAATTTTTTCTTGAAGCTGATTTTTTTTAAAAAAATAAAATAGGAAAATGTTACTTAAAGCACCTAGTAAAACTATAATATTTGCTAATAAAAAATTAAATTCAAATTTAAATAAGAATGCAACAGCATTTATAGTAATAAATTGACCTATTACACCTATCCATCTTAAATTAACGTATGTAATTTTATTTAGATACAATGATTTGGAATTAGTACTTAACTCCATTAATTAAATATCTAAATTAATTACATTTATAGCATTATCAACAATAAAGTCTTTTCTCGAAGCAACATCGTTACCCATCAATGTTTGTATAAGGTTTTGATCTTTTTGAAGATTTTTTGAATATTGAACTTGAAGTAAATTTCTAGTCTCTGGATTTAAAGTAGTATTCCATAATTCTTCAGGATTCATTTCTCCCAATCCTTTAAATCGTTGAATATTTAATTTTGATTTCTCTAATTGAACAATTTTATCAAATTCTTTGGAATTTTTTTTAACTTTTTTAATATCCTTGCAATTCTTAATAATATAATTTTCAAGATCTTTTTCATCTTTTATGTAAATGCCTTTGGAGCCTTTATTAACTTTAAAAAGAGGCGGTTGTGCTAAATAGACATGACCTTGTTCAATTAATTTATTAAAAGGGATATTGTTAAAAAAAGTTAAAAGTAACGCTCTAATGTGTGAACCATCAACGTCTGCATCTGTCATGATTATAATTTTTCCATATCTTAAATCCTGTAAATCTATTTCTTCCGTTTTAGGATCTAGCCCAAGAGCATTTATTAATGTAACTATTTCATTTGAAGAGATCATCTTAGACAATGATTTTGTTCTTAAATCACTATGATTTCCGTTTTTTTTAGATCCATTTATCTCTGTATATGTATTTAAAATTTTACCCCTCAACGGTAGTACTGCTTGATACTCTCTATTTCTTCCCTGTTTAGCTGACCCTCCGGCTGAATCTCCCTCAACAATAAATAATTCTGTACCCTCTTGTTTTGAGTTTTGACAATCTGCTAATTTTCCAGGTAATCCAGTTAGCTCTAAAGCACCTTTTCGTCTAACGTTTTCTCTTGCTCTTTTGGCAACATCTCTTGCTACAGCAGCCTGAATTATTTTTGTTAAAATTATTTTAGAAACAGATGGGTTTTGGTCAAACCAAATTGACAATTTTTCATTAACTATACCTTCAACAATATTTCTTACTTCTGAGGAAACCAATTTATCTTTTGTCTGAGAAGAAAATTTAGGATCTGGGATTTTTACAGAAAGAACACATGTTAAACCTTCTTTAACATCATCTCCAGACAGTAAAACTTTACTTTTTTTTAATAAATTTTGCTCTGATGCGTATTTATTTACAACTCTTGTTAATGCACTTCTAAATCCTAAAAGATGAGTTCCTCCATCTTTTTGATAAATATTATTAGTATAGGGGTAAACATCCTCATTATATCCTGCATTCCATTTTAATGAACATTGAACATCGATATTACTTTTTATTCCCTCGATATAAATAGGCTTTCTAAATAAATCATTATCATTTTTATTTTTTAATTTTTCTCTTTTTTCATCTAAAAATTCAACAAACTCATTTATGCCACCCTCAAATTTAAATTCTTGTGTCTTTATTTTTTTTTGGGTTAGGTCATTAAGTATGATTTTAATTCCTTTATTTAAAAAAGCTAATTCACGCATTCTTTTTTGAATAATTGAAAAACTAAATTTTGTAGATGAGAAAATATCTTTGGAAGGTAAAAAATTAATTTTTGTACCAGTATTTTTTGACTTACCTGTTACTTTTAGTGGTATTTTAGTCTCGCCATTTATAAACTCTACAAAATGCTTTTTTCCATCTCTTTCTATATGTAGTTCTAATTTTTGCGAAAGAGCATTAACTACTGAAACTCCAACACCATGCAGACCTCCAGAAACTTTATAGGAATCGTGATCAAATTTACCACCAGCATGCAGTTGTGTCATTATAACTTCTGCTGCTGATTTTTTTTCTTCTTTGTGAAAGTCAACTGGTATTCCTCTACCATCATCTTCAACCGTGATTGTCCCATCAGAATTTATACTAACTTCAATTTTTTTACAATGACCAGCTAGTGCCTCATCAATAGAATTATCTACAACTTCATAAACCATATGATGTAAACCAGTTCCATCATCTGTATCACCAATATACATACCAGGCCTTTTTCTTACCGCTTCAAGACCTTTTAAAACTTTAATGGAGTCTGCTTTATAAGTGTTTTGATTATTTTTTATCATTAGTTTTTATATGGAATAATCTTTTATACCATTTTTAAAATTTTTAATAAAATCTCTCATGACTTTGAGGTTAAATTAGTAAGTAAAATCAACAATAATATAAGATTTTTTAGAAAAATTTTCTATTTCTAGTTTTTACCGAATAAAAGCAGTTTTTATATATATAATTAATGGCGGAGAGAATGGGATTCGAACCCATGATAGGGTTTCCCCTATACACGCTTTCCAAGCGTGCGCCTTCAACCACTCGGCCACCTCTCCATTTATTTCTCCTTAGATATTTTGAGTACACCTATAAATGCTTCTTGTGGGATTTCAACTTTTCCAAATTGTTTTGCCCTTGCTTTTCCTTTTTTTTGCTTTTCAAGTAGCTTTCTTTTTCTGTCAGTAGCTCCTCCACCATGAATTTTGGTTAAAACATCTTTTTTAAAGCCTTTAATTGTTTCTCGCGCAATAATCTTTCCACCTATTGCTGCTTGGACTGGAATCATAAAGTTATGTCTTGGAATTAAATCTTTTAATTTCTCACATACCTCTCTCCCAGTCTTTTGAGCAAAGTCTTTGTGTATCATCATAGCTAGAGCGTCTACTGGTTCTGTATTTACTAAGATACCCATTTTCACCAGATCTCCTTCCCTGTGACCTATTATTTCATAATCAAAGCTTGCATATCCACTTGTCATAGATTTTAAACGATCATTAAAATCAAATACTATTTCATTTAATGGTAATTCATAATTTACAACTGCTCTACTTCCGGAGTAACTTAAGTTTGTTTGAATTCCTCTTTTATCTTGGCATATTTTCATTATGGGACCAAGATACTGATCAGGAGTAATAATAGTTGCTTTGATCCAAGGTTCTTCAATAAATTTTATCAAACTTGGATCTGGTAAACTTGATGGATTTTGTAAATCTTTTATCTCACCATTGTTCATATGGATCTTATATACAACGCCAGGAGTTGTAGTTAATAAATTTATATCAAATTCTCTTTCGAGCCTTTCTGAAACTATTTCTAAGTGCAACAAACCTAAAAAACCACACCTGAAACCTAAGCCTAGAGCACTTGAAGACTCGGGTTCAAAAGAAAAACTCGAATCATTTAACTTTAGTTTAGCTAATCCATCTTTTAATTTTTGATACTCAGAGCTATCGACTGGAAATAATCCACAAAACACTACCGGTTTACTTGGCTTAAAACCAGGTAACGACTCTGATAATGGTTTAGATGCATCACAAATTGTATCTCCAACTTTTGTCTCTGATAAAATTTTTATTCCTGTTGTTATAAACCCAATCTCTCCAGAATTTAATTCATCAACATCTTTTGGTTTGGGTGTAAAAACTCCTACTTTCTCAACAAAATATTCTTGATTTGTAGACATCATTTTAATTTTCATATTATTTTTAATTTTTCCATCAATTACTCTTACTAAAATGACTACGCCTAAATAAGTGTCATACCAACTATCTACTAATAAACACTTTAGTTTTTGATCTCTTTGACCTTTTGGACCTGGTAGAGTATGGATAATTTGTTCTAAAATTTCATCAATTCCTTCACCAGTCTTTCCAGAACATGGAACAGCTTTGGATGTATCAATACCTATTACATCTTCAATTTGTTTATTTGTTCTATCAATATCTGAAGCTGGTAAATCAATTTTATTTAAAACTGGTATTATTTCATGATTAATATCAAGAGCTTGATAAACATTCGCCAATGTTTGAGCTTCAACTCCTTGAGTACTATCCACAATTAATATTGAACCTTCACAGGCATACAAAGACCTACTTACTTCATAGCTGAAATCAACATGACCTGGGGTATCTATAATATTAAGAATATAATTTTTCCCATCTTTAGATTTATAATTTAATTTTACCGTTTGAGCCTTAATAGTTATACCTCTCTCTCTTTCAATATCCATCGAGTCAAGTACTTGAGCTTTCATTTCTCTGTCTGTCAAACCACCACATTTATGTATAATTCTATCTGCTATAGTTGACTTGCCATGGTCAATATGGGCAATGATTGCAAAATTTCTGATATTATCAATTTCAGTAGACATTTAAGATCTAATTTTTGCGCCAGATTTAGTTTCTACAGTTGAAATAATTAACTTATTAATTTTTTCAAGATCGGTCTCTTCAAGAGTCTTTTCAGATGATTGAATTGTTACATTGAGAGCTATCGACTTTTTGTCTTGAGGAATATTTTCACCTTCATAAATATCAAAAATTTTAATAGATCTTATTAAATTTTTATCAATTGATGATATTATTTCTATTAAATCTTGTGCCTTAAAATTTTTATCTACAACAAATGCAAAGTCTCTTTCTGATTTTTGATAATCTGAGTACTCAAAATTTGTTTTTAAGTCTTTAAGTTTTGTTTTATGCTCCCTTAGATAATCTATATAAATTTCAAAACCGACCAGACCTTCAGTTTTAATATCAAGTTTTTTTAAAATATTTGGATGTATTTCACCAAAATAAGCAACAGGGTCTATTTCGTCCTTATCAAGATAGACAGAGCCAGATTTGCCCGGGTGATAATATGCAGGAGATTTATCTCTTACAAAAAAACTTTGCCTGTCGTATCCAGCTTCGACTAGTGTCTGAATTACATCCTTCTTTACATCAAAAACATCAACTATCCTTTCTTTTTCGTTCCAGTTTAATCTTGATACTTTTCCTGATTTTATTGCACCAATTACCGTCGATTGCTCGCCTGGCTTACTACCCTTAAAAATTGGTCCAATTTCAAACAGTGAAATATCTTTAAATCCTCTGTCTAAATTTTTCTTTAAATAAAATGTCAAATTTGTGAAAATCGAATTTCGTAGAACATCTAAGTCTGAACTTATTGGATTTACGATTTTAATTTCTTTTAGATTTTCTTTAAAAAGTTTGTTTATTTTTGAATCTGTGAATGACCATGTTACAGTCTCAAAATAACCTTTGGATGCCACAGAACGTTGAAGAAAGTGAAAAAGTTTTTGTTGTGCATTTAAAGTATCTTTTGTTATTGTTTTTTCAGGTTGTAAGGTTTTTATGTTCTCATATCCTTTAATTCTTACTATTTCTTCGACTATATCAATTGGTTGAGTTATATCAGGTCTCCAAGTAGGTATTGTTAAATTTAATTTAAATTTTTCCTTTGAAACTTCAAATCCTAGATCGGTTAAAATTTTAATTATTTCATTGTCATTTACTTTAAAACCAGTTATTTTTTCAAATAAAGAGACATTAAATTTAATTTTATTCTTTTCATGCTTATCGATTTGTTGAATATCAAAATTACTTATTTTACCGCCACAAATCTCAGATATCAATTCAGCAGCTTTTGACAAACCTAACTCGATCGATTGAGGATCAATTCCTCTTTCAAATCTGAATTTTGCATCAGTATCAATATTTAATAATTTTGAAGTTTTTCTAATTGATCTAGGAATAAAATAAGCGGATTCTAATAAAATATTTTTAGTATTAATTTCAGTTCCAGAACGAGTTCCTCCAATGATTCCTCCCAAGCCTAAAACTCCAGATTTATCAGAAATAACACACATATCATCACCTAATTTATACTCTTTGTTATCAAGAGCTTCAAAAGTTTCACCCTTTTTTGAATTTCTTACTATAATTTCCTTATCAATTTTATCTGCATCATATGCATGAAGTGGTCTATTTAAATCTAACATCACATAATTTGTAATATCAACAACTGCTGAAATTGGTTTTTGACCAAGCGAAATAATTTTTTCTTTAAGCCATTGAGGACTTTCTTTATTAATAACACCCTCAATTAAGCAACTACCAAATACAGTACAACCTTGATTTTTATCTTTTGTAATTGAAACTTTAATTTTTTGTGACCCATTTTTTTTAATATTTTTAAGTGAAATTTTTTTTAATTTACCAATTCCAGCAGCAGCAAGATCTCTAGCTATACCTCTTACACCCAAGCAATCAGGACGATTAGGTGTAATTGATAAATCTACAACTTTTTCAGTATTACTTTTAAAAAAATTTTTACCAATTTTATCAGAGTATTTACTAGTTGTTAGTTCTGTTATTCCTTCACTTTCATTTGATAGGTTAAGTTCAGACTCTGAACACAGCATTCCATAGGAAGTAACACCTCTAATCTTACTAACTGAGAGTTTCATGTTATTTTTTGGAATTATTGATCCAGGACCTGCATAAATAGTCAAAAGATCTTTTTTTGCATTTGGCGCTCCACATACTACCTTAACAGTATCATCCAACCCAACATCAACATCACATATTCTCAGCCTATCTGCATTAGGATGTTGTTCAGCATTAATAATTTTTGCTACTTTAAAACTATCTAAACTAGAGTTTAGATTTTCAAAACTTTCAACTTCTAGACCAATATCTGTTAGTTTTTCAATTAACTCATTAACTTTCTTTTGAGTGTCTAGGTGCTCCTTTAACCAACTTATGGTAAATTTCATCTGCTAAGACCTCTATAATTTGATGGAACATCTAATGGATCAAAACCAAAATGATTAAGCCATCTATAGTCAGTCTCAAAAAAAGCTCTTAAATCATTGATTCCATATTTAAGCATTCCAAGTCTATCTATACCAATCCCAAAAGCATAACCTTGATACTTATCTGGATTTACTTTAACATTCTTAAGTACATTGGGATGCACCATCCCACAACCAAGAATTTCTAACCATTTATCTCCTTCTCCAATTACTATTTTTCCATCTTTTATCTCATAACCAATATCTACTTCTGCAGATGGTTCAGTGAAAGGAAAGTGGCTTGGTCTAAATCTCATTTTTATTTTATCGACTTCAAAAAATGATTTTATGAAATAATTCAAGCATCCTTTTAGATGACCCATATTTATGTCTTTATCTATATGAAGACCTTCAACTTGGTGAAACATAGGAGAATGAGTTTGATCACTATCAGATCTATATGTTCTGCCTGGAGCTATAATTTTAAATGGAGGTTTTCCATTTAGCATTGTTCTAACTTGTACTGGAGAAGTATGAGTTCTTAATAATAATTCTTTATTATTGTCTATATAAAAAGTGTCATGCATATCTCTTGCCGGATGATTGTCCGGCGTATTTAATGCAGTAAAATTATAATGCTCATTCTCTATATCTGGCCCTTCTTCAACACTAAACCCAATTTCTGAAAATATTGACGATATCTCGTCAATTACTTGCGAGACAGGATGTATTTTTCCACGACTAAACTCTCTCTCAGGTAATGTTACATCTACTTTTTCATTTTCAAGTTTAGAGTTAATCTCTTTTGTTTCAATTTCTTGAAGTTTAGAATCTATCTTAACTTGTAGTTCGTTTTTTATTGAATTTAAATCTGATGCAAATTTTTTTCGCTCATCAGTTGGTAAAGATCCTAATTTTTTAAAAGAATGAGAAATCTTTCCATTTTTACCAAATAATTCTGTTTTTATTTGATTTAAACTTTCAATATTCAAATCATTATTTAATTTATTCAAATAATCATCTTTGATTTTTTTAATATCGGACATATTTGTAGAATATTTGTTAACTCTAGAAAAACAACAATGAATATTAATTCAATGCTGCTTGAGCTTTTTTGACTATAGTTTTAAATACTTCTGGATTATCGTAAGCTATTTCAGCGAGTATTTTTCTATCTATTTTAATACCTGTTTTACTAAGGCCATTTATAAATTTAGAATATGTTAAGCCCTCTGATCTTACACCAGCGTTAATTCTTTGTATCCAAAGCGATTTGAAGTCTCTTTTTCTATTTCTTCTATCTCTATAAGCATATTGCATAGCTTTTTCCATTGCCTGTCTAGCTACTCTTATAGTATTCTTTCTTCTTCCCCACTGACCCTTAACAGCTTTTAATACTTTTTTATGTTTAGCTCTGCTTGTTACACCTCTTTTTACTCTAGCCATATTATCCTCTTAGGTTGTACGGCATGTAAGATTTTACAATCTTTCCATCTTGTTTTGACATTACCGTAGTGCCTCTTTGCTTTCTGATCTGTGAATTAGTTCGTTTGATCATGCCATGTCTTTTACCAGCCTGAGCAGTTATTACTTTTCCTTTAGCTGAAATTTTAAATCTTTTCTTTGCCGAACTTTTTGTTTTTAATTTAGGCATAATTTTTGAGGGGTTATACAAATAATAATATTAATTTACAACCAGAAATAAGTCTTATAAAGGCTGAATAACCATTATCATTTGCTTACCATCAAACTTTGGTTGTAATTCGACACGTCCTACTGACTCCATATCTTGTTTTATCTTATCCATCAACTCATTACCTAAACTAGAATGTTGCAGTTCTCTTCCTTTAAATCTAATTGTAAATTTTACTTTATCTCCTTTTGCAATAAATTTTTGAGCATTTTTAATTTTAAAAGTGTAATCATGAACTTCGGTAACTGGTCTTAATTTAATTTCCTTTAATTCTATCTTTTTTTGTTTTTTCTTTGCCTTATTAGCTTTTTTTTGAGCATCATATTTATATTTTCCCATATCCATAATTTTACATACGGGAGGCTTTGCATTTGGAGCAATTTCAATTAAGTCCAGACCTTGTTCTTTAGCTCTATCAATTGCATCTTGCAAATTTAGAATACCCAAATTATCACCATCACTTGCAATAACTTGAACGTCTTGTGAAGTTATTCTTTGATTTGTTCTAGGACCCTTAGGTTTAGTTCTTTTCTGAAAGTAGTTCTGTTTAAAATCTGCCACTTAGATTGAAGGTGCTTTATTTAGAGCGGAGTATTTTTTTAAGAATTTATTTAAATCCATAGTTTCTTGTTTTTTAGAATCCAATCTTCTAATAGTTACTGTGTTGCTGTCAACTTCTTTTTTTCCACATATTAGTAGCATTGGAACTTTAGTTAATGAATGTTCTCTAATTTTATAATTTAAATTATGATTTTTTAAATCTACTTCAGAAGAAAGCCCTACTTTTTTTAACTGACTGTTTACTTCTTTTGCATAATCATCAAAATCACTCGTGATTGGAATAACTATTGTTTGAACTGGACAAAGCCAAAAAGGTAATTTTCCCGAATAATTTTCAATTAAAATTCCTATAAATCTTTCTAACGATCCAAATAATGCCCTGTGTAACATAACAGGAACTTTTTTATCTCCTCCATTATCAACAAATGAAGCACCTAATCTTCCTGGTAAGTTTAAATCTACTTGCAAAGTTCCACATTGCCAATCTCTACCGATTGCATCTCTTAAAACAAATTCTATTTTTGGACCATAAAAAGCACCTTCACCCTTATTAATAGAATATTCTAATTTTGTTGCTTTAATTGCTTCAAGTAAAGCAGCCTCTGATTTATCCCAAACTTTGTCATCACCAACTCTTAATTCTGGTCTATCAGAATATTTTAAAATTACATCTTCAAAACCTAAATCCTTATAAATTTCTAAAATTAAATTAGTTACAGTTAAACATTCTTGGGTAATTTGTTCCTCGGTACAAAAAATATGTGCGTCGTCTTGAGTGAATGCTCTTACTCGCAATAACCCATGTAGCGCCCCTGATGGTTCATACCTATGAACCTTTCCAAATTCTGACATCTTAAGTGGTAAATCTCGATAACTTTTTAAACCCTGATTAAAAACCTGAACGCAACCTGGACAATTCATCGGCTTTATAGCAAAAACTTTTTCATCAGGTGTAGTAGAAGTATACATATTAGCACCAAATTTTTCCCAGTGACCTGATTTCTCCCATAGCGAGCGATCTAATATTTCTGGTGTATTTATTTCCTGATACCCTGCTGTTTCTTGCTTCATTCTCATATATGAAATGAGCTTTTGAAACAAGCTCCATCCTTTTTGATGCCAAAATACTGAACCAGGGCTCTCTTCTCTAAAATGAAATAAGTCCATTTCTTTTCCAATTTTTCTATGATCTCTTTTTTCTGCTTCTTCTATTCTATTTAAATAATCATCTAACTCTTTTTGCGTAGACCAACTTGTTCCATATACTCTTTGCAACATTTCGTTATTAGAGTCGCCCCTCCAATACGCACCTGAGACTTTTGTTAATTTAAAATATTTACCAATTTTACCAGTTGAACTTAAATGAGGTCCTCTGCATAAATCATGCCAATCTCCATGAAAATATAAGGACACATCCTCACCTTCTGGGATGCTTTCTATTATCTCAGCTTTATATATTTCTCCCTTTTTTTTAAAGTGTTCAATTGCATCATTTCTTTTCCAAACTTCTCTGTAGGTTTTTTCATCTCGATCTACTATTTCTTTCATTTTATTCTCAATTTTATTTAAATCTTCTGTTGTAAAAGGTTCTTTCCTTGCGAAATCGTAATAAAAGCCATCTGTAATAACTGGACCTATTGTAACTTGCGTCCCTGGAAATAGTTCTTGAACTGCCATAGCGAGTATGTGAGCAGTATCATGTCTTATAGTCTCCAAACCTTCTTTATCTTTTGATGTAAATATCTTAATTGAAGAATCTTTAGAAATACTGTGATTTAAATCTTTTAATTCTCCATCAACGCTTATTAACAAAGCTTGTTTTGATAGAGATTTGCTAATTTTTTCTGCAACTTCAAATCCCGAAATACTTTTTTCAAAATTAATTTTTTTTCCGTCTGGTAATGTAATATTTGGCATTAATTAAATAGTTTTTTATATTCTGAATAAGTAGAAAAACACATTTTTTCAACATTAAATTTTTTTAATGCATTTTCTCTTCCATTATCACCCATTTTACTGATTTCATTAGGATCCATATTCATTACTTTAATTATTTTTTCAGATAATTCATCAGAGTTTCCTGCCTCAAATAAAATACCAGTTTTTCCATCTATTACAGTTTCATTAGATCCACCTAAATTACTTGCTACAATCATTTTCTGCATAGATTGTGCTTCAACTGATACCCTGCCAAATGCTTCTGGTTCTATTGATGCTGAAATTACTATATCTGAAATTTTGTAAGCCAATGGCATATTTTTACAATGGTCGATAAATCTAATTTGTTTTGTAAGTCTATATTGCTCGACAAGTCTTATTAGTTTTTTTTTGTAAAGGTCCCGCCCCTGATCATTACCGAGAATAACTGCAATGAATGCATCATTGCCTAATTGAATATTTACTTTATTTAAAGCATCTAAAAACATTTCTTGGCCCTTCCAAGCAGTAAGCCTTCCAGGTAATAAAATTATTTTTTTACCAACAATTAAATTCCAAGATTTGAACAAGTTATCTTCATCATTTTCAAGAGTTGTAGACGCATCATAATAGTCTGTATTAATACCACGAAAAATTGAAAGTAATTTTTTTCTATCAGATAAATATTCTGAATAGTTTTCTTTAATATGTGAAAATATAAAATTTGATCCTGCAATAATTAAATCTGATCTAACCATAACAGAGTTATAAAATTTTTTTATATTATTTTTGAAATTATATGTTCCATGGAAAGTAGTAACAAATTTTCTTCTAGTAATCTTTGTTGCTATTAAACATGACCAAGCTGGGGCTCTGCTTCTAGCATGAACAATATTAATACCATTTAATAAAATAATTATTGAAATAATTATAGAGTTTAGAAGAATAAGTATTGGATTTTTAGATTGAACTGGGAGTCTAATTACTTTAACTTTTTTTTTATCAATAAATTTTAATAATTCACCACCACTTGTTATTAAATAAGATCCAACATTATTTTCTGGTAAATAATGGGCAATATCATAACAACCGGTTTCAGCTCCACCGTAACCTAGTTTAGGAATTACTTGAAGGACTTTTAATTTAGACTGCATGTGGTAATAATATTATAAACTTGGTCAACTTTATTACTTTATATGAAAAAATATAAATTTCTAAGAATTTCTAAATATAAAAAACTAAGATATATAGCAAATAATTATAAAAAAAAACTTTACGTAGTTTTTTTACCTGGTTTTGCATCTGATATTGACGGTGATAAACCAAAGAAATTTTTAAAGTTTTCTATTCAAAATAAACTTGGATTTTTAGCTCTGGAATACTTTGGTCATGGAAGATCATCGGGAGAATTCACAAGAGGCAACATCACTAAATGGTCAAATGACGCGAGAATTACAATAAGTAAAATAGTTAAAAAGAATGACTTTATACTAATTGGATCTAGCATGGGCGGCTGGATTTCTTTATTAATGCATAGATATTATAGTTCACAAATTAAAGGTTTTTTAGGAATTGGATCTGCTCCTGAGTTTCTTACAAGAATTATGTGGAAAAAATTTCCAAAAAAAACGAAAAGTGAAATTTTAAAAAAAGGTATTTCAAAAATTAAAAATGGTGATTATGAGTATTTAATAACAAAACAGTTAATTTTAGATGGTAAAAAAACCAGCAATAAAGTTCTTAATAGAAATTTATATAATACAAATCCTGTAACTATGGTTCATGGGCAGAAAGATGAGGTGGTTCCAGTAATATATTCGAGAAAAGTTTTGAAAATTTTTCCTAAAGCAGAAAAAAAACTACTAGTGATAAAAAATGGAGATCATAGCCTTTCTTCAAAAAAAAATTTAAATATTATTTGCAAAGAGTTAAAATCTATAATCAAAAAAGTTAACTAGCTTTTCCCACTAAACTTTTATTTGTAATAGGGTTTTCTAATTTATTTAACATTTCTTTAGGGCAAACTTGTAAGAAATTTTTAATTTCATCGTCAAAATTTTCAATAATCTGTGCTGATAAATTAGAATTAGTTTCCTCATTGTGTTTTAGAACTAAATCTTTTAGATAGTTTTTCCAATACTCTGTCTCGGGAGTTTGCCAAACTATTGTTTCTGGATTAGCTTTTTTTGCGAACTGGTTTTTTGGGTCATATATAAATGCCATACCACCAGTCATTCCAGCTCCAAAATTATCACCTACCTCTCCCAATATTACTATCGACCCACCTGTCATGTACTCACAACCATTTGAATCACATCCTTCTATGACTGCAGTAGCACCCGAATTTCTAACAGCAAATCTTTCACCTGCCTGCCCAGCTGCAAAAAGATATCCTGATGTTGCTCCATATAAGACTGTATTTCCTATAATAGTATTTTCATTTGAAATTAAATTACTTTCATCTCGAAGTTTAATCACGATAGATGCACCTGATAGACCTTTTGCAACGTAATCGTTTGCATCTCCCTGTAATATTAGTTTAAGTCCTTTAACACCGAAGGCACCAAAAGATTGACCAGCAGAACCTTTAAAGTTAATAGTAAAAGTATTTTCCCCTAATTTATTATTTCCAAATTTTTTATAGAGATTATATGAAATTCTTGTTCCAACAGCTCTATCTGTATTTTCAATTGAATAAACATTTTCTAACGGCAATTTTCTGTTAATTAAACTTTCTATCTCAGGCCAAATTTTTTGGTCTAAAGTATCTGGTACTTCATTTATTATAGGAGTTTCACAATATCTTTTGTTTGTGCCTGGATCAGCTTGAACAAATAAAGGATTTAAATCTAGGTCATCTAAATTCGGTGATCCTTTACTGACTTGTCTTAGTAAGTCTGTTCTTCCGATTACTTCATTTAAATTTTTAAATCCTAAACTTGATAAAATTTCTCTAACTTCTTGGGCTATAAAAGAAAATAGATTTACTATTTTATCTGGAGTGCCAGTAAATTTTTTTCTTAATTCATCATCTTGAGTACAAACTCCAACTGGACATGTATTAGAATGACATTGTCTCACCATAATACAACCCATTGCAACTAGCGCGGTTGTTGCTACGCCAAATTCTTCAGCTCCCATCATTGCAGCTATTACAACGTCTCTTCCTGTTTTAATTCCTCCATCTGTTCTTAATGTAACTAGGTGTCTTAATTTGTTTAAAGTTAATACTTGGTTTGCCTCTGTTAGTCCCATTTCCCATGGAATACCAACATATTTAACACTTGTTTGTGGCGTGGCACCAGTCCCACCATTATGACCTGAAATTAAAATTATATCTGCTTTTGCTTTAGCAACACCTGCAGCAATTGTTCCTATACCTGAAGAGGCAACTAATTTTACACCAACTCTTGCCTTTGGATTAATCTGCTTTAAGTCGTAAATAAGTTGAGCTAAGTCTTCAATTGAGTAAATATCGTGATGTGGTGGTGGCGATATTAAGGTTACGCCAGGCGTAGAATGTCTTAGTCTTGCAATTTCCTCTGTTACTTTAAATCCTGGTAATTGACCACCTTCTCCAGGTTTTGCTCCTTGAGCAATTTTGATTTCAATCTCATTACAATTATTTAAATAGTTAATAGTTACTCCAAATCTTGCAGAAGCAATTTGTTTTACTCTAGAATTTGCGCTATCTCCATTATCTAATACTTTAAATCTCTCTTCATCTTCTCCACCTTCTCCACTGCATGAAGCGCCTTTAATTCTGTTCATTCCCATAGCAAGTGTTTCGTGTGCCTCTTTTGACAAGGCTCCATGAGACATGCTTCCACTTCCAAATCTTTTCATGATTTCAGTTATTGGCTCAACTTGATCAATATTAATTGCCTCCTGATTTTTAAAATCAATTAAATCTCTTAAACTAATTGGTTTTAAGCCATAAATACCTTTAGTATACTTTTTATAAGTTTCATACGAATTTGAGCCGACAGCTGCTTGTAAAAGATGAATTAATTTTCCTTGATATTGATGTGTTTCACCATTTTTTCTATACCTGTAAATTCCACCAATTGGTAAAATGTTTGAGTGAATATCAAACGCATCTTTATGTATAGATCTTATTTTTTTTTCAATACCAGTTAATCCTATTCCAGAAATTTTAGATAATACTCCTGGAAAATAATCTTTTACAATTGTTCTACTCAATCCAACTGTTTCAAAATTACATCCACCTCTATATGAACTTAAAACTGATATACCCATCTTTGACATTATTTTTAATAGTCCAAGATTTACTGATTTAATATATCTGGTTACACACTCATCAAATGAGAAATTACCAAAAAGTTTTTTTGAATATCTTTGGTGCAAACTATCAAATGCTAGGTAAGGATTAACCGTTGTAGCTCCAACACCTATTAATGTTGCAAATGAATGGGTGTCTAAGGCATCCCCTGTTTGTACATTAATTGATGCATAGCCTCTCAAGCCTAATTTTATTAAATGAGTATTTATTGCACCAATACATAAAAGCATTGGCATTGGTAATTTTGTTTCAGATATATTTTTATCAGATAAAATAAGTTGAGTATTACCCTCTCTAACTGCTTTTTCAGCGTTATTTTTTAATAATTCTATAGCTTCTTCTAAACTTTGCTCAGTGTTGAATGTACAATCTAAAATTTTATAGTTGTCTCCAAAATACTTTATAAATTTTTCAAACTGAGTGTTTGATAAAATTGGACTATCTAAAACATAAATATTTTCCTCAGTAAGATTAGAAAAATCTAGAATATTTCCTAAATTTCCAAATCTTGTTTTCAAGCTCATCACTTTATTTTCCCTAAGAGAGTCGATAGGGGGATTGGTCACCTGACTAAAATTCTGTCTAAAATAATGATAAAGAGGTCTGTATTTATCAGATAAAACTGCAAGGGGAGTATCATCTCCCATTGACCCAGTTGCTTCTTTAGCATCCTCAGCCATAGGATGTAGAATTAACTCCAAGTCCTCAAGACTATAACCAAAACAATGTTGAATCTTTTTTAAATCAGCACCTGAGAACTCGCTTTTTTCATTTTCTATAGTTAATGATTTATCTAATTCAATTATTTGATTATTGAAGTGTTTATATTCTTTAGACAAATAATTCTTTATTTGATTATTTGTATAAACTTTTCCCTTTTCAATTCTTACTCCTAATATTTCACCTGGTCCTAGTCTTCCTTTTGAAACAATTTTCTTCTCATTTAGGTCAATCATGCCAGTCTCAGATCCTGCAAATAGAAGTTTATCTCTTGTAATTGTATATCTAAGAGGTCTAAGTCCATTTCTGTCACTACCTACAATAACCCACTCATTGTCAGTTGCGGCTATGGCAGCAGGTCCATCCCAAGGTTCCATTGTACTATTTAAAAAATTAAAAAGTTGTTGATGATCTTTTGGAAGAACTTTACTTTTTTTTGACCAAGCATCTGGTATTAGCATAAGTTTTGCTAAAGGTGCTGAATGTCCAGAAATATTTAATAATTCAAACACATTATCTAATGACGCAGAATCAGAATTACCAGCAGGGATAACTGGTTTTAAATTTTCCATATCATCAAACAAAGGACTAAACATTTCCTCTTCGTGAATTCTCATCCAATTAATATTTCCTTTTAAAGTGTTTATCTCCCCATTGTGAGCAATTGATCTAAAAGGTTGGGCTAAATCCCAACTTGGAGCGGTGTTAGTAGAAAATCTTTGATGGAAAATTGCATAACGTGAAATGAAACGCTCATCTTTTAAATCTGGATAAAAGTCAGATAAAGACTCCGCTAAAAACATTCCTTTATAAATTATTGATTTCGAGCTGAATGAACAAATATAAAAATTGTTTAATTGATTTCTTAAAGCTTCTTTTTCAATTTTTCTTCGAGTTTCATAAAGAGCTCTTTCTAGGTCTTTGCCATGAATTGACTTATCATTGTGAGTAAAAAGAACCTGTGTAATCTCAGGTCTAGTTTGTTCTGCCTTTTCTCCTAAAACTGAAGGATCCACAGGTACTTGTCTCCATCCGTAAATATTAAAATTCTTTTTTGTTAATTCACTTTCTACAATTGATCTGCATTGCTCCTGTCCCCCAAAGTCATTTCTTGGCAAGAAAATCATTCCCACACATAAATCTGAGTTATCGTGCTCATGACCTGTTATTTCAATTTTTTCTGCAAAGAAATCATTTGGTATTTCAATATGAATACCTGCTCCGTCTCCAGTTTTACCGTCTGCATCAATTGCACCTCTATGCCATACAGCTTTTAGAGCCTCGATACCGTATTCGACTACTTTTCTTGATTTTAGACCCTCAGTTGAAGCAACAAGACCTACTCCACATGCATCATGTTCCATAGTTTCATGATAAACATGATTTTTTTTTAAAAGTTTACGATTTTTATTTTGAATATCCATTATGCAACCTTCATTTTTTGTTTTGATTGAAGATAGCTTTCGATTGAAGTCGCAGCATCTCTACCGTCTTTAATAGCCCATACAACTAATGAGGCACCTCTTACTATGTCTCCAGCCGCAAATATACCTGGTATACTTGTCTCCAAGGTATCAAAGTCAGCTTTTATTGTTCCCCACTGTGAAACTTGTAATCTAGGTTCCTGAAATAGAACTGGTAAATCTTCTGGATCAAAACCTAAGGATTTAATTACCAAATCAGCATTAATTTCAAATTCTGAGTTTTCTTCTGCAACAGGTCTTCTTCTACCACTTTCATCTGGATCTGTTAATTTCATTTTATCTACAATAATACTATTTACTTTATTAGTGCCTCTAAACTCTTTTGGATTACTTAACCAAATAAATTCTACACCTTCCTCCTCAGCATTTCCTACTTCTCTCGCTGATCCAGGCATATTTTCTCTATCTCTTCTGTAAAGGCATTTTACAGATTTGGCTTTTTGTCTTACTGATGTTCTTACACAATCCATTGCCGTGTCTCCACCACCAATTACTACTACATCTTTACCTTCAGCGTTTAATGTTCCGTTATCAAACATTTCGACTTTATCACCTAAGCCTTTTTTGTTTGAAGCTGTTAAGAATTCCATTGCAGGAAAAATATTACTTAGATCATTTCCAGGTAAGTTAACCTCTCTTGCTTTGTAAACACCTGTTGAAATTAATAAGGCATCATGTTTTGATTGTAATTCTTTTAATGTAGAGTCTTTACCAACCTCAAAATTATGAACAAATTTTATTCCACCTTCTTTTAAAAGTTTAATTCTTCTCTCAACCACATGTTTTTCTAATTTAAAATTTGGTATTCCATATATTAACAATCCACCTGCTCTGTCATACCGATCATATATTGTTATTTGATATCCCTTTTTTCGTAATTCTTCACCACAAGCTAATCCTGCGGGGCCTGCTCCAATAATTCCAACACTTTGTTCATTTTCAATTTTTACATTTATTGGTTTTACCCAGCCATTTTCCCACGCTTTATCTGTTAGATATTTTTCAACTGAACCAATTGTTACTGTTCCATGTCCCGATTGCTCAATTACACAGTTTCCTTCACATAACCTATCTTGTGGGCATATTCTTCCACAAACTTCCGGCATATTATTGGTACTTTGGGATAGATGGTAAGCTTCTTCATACCTTCCCTCTGCAGTTAACTTTAACCAATCAGGTATATTGTTACTTAATGGACAGTGAACTTGACAAAAAGGAACACCACATTGTGAGCACCTGCTCGATTGTTCTTTAGCTTTTTCATGAATAAACTCTTGATAAATCTCTCCAAAATCCTCTTTTCTTTGGGATTTATCTCTTTTAGGTGGATTTTGTTGACCTATATCCACAAACTTAAGCATTTTATTTGTCATTTGAATCGGTTTATACACCAGAAGCATATTTCCTTAAAGAATTACTAGGTAATATATACTGACATATAATTTAAAAAAATGTTTATTTCATTGAATTTTCTATTTTATGCATATTTGATATGCATTTATAAGATTGCCTTATTTAGGTAATCTTTTAACTATCTATTAAAAGTCCTTAATGATTTCAGAATATATAGAAGCATCAATTTTAGCGTTTGTACAAGGTTTTTCGGAATTTATACCGGTTAGTTCCTCTGCCCACCTTATAATAATATCAAAAATATCGAACTTTAGTATTAGTTCGCTTCAACTTGATATTAGTCTTCACTTAGGTTCCCTTTTGGCAATTATTTTTTATTTTAGAAAGGATTTGATAAATATTTTAAGAAATAAGTCTTTATCATTGCTTATAATTTTAGGGTCTTTTCCATTAGTTGTTGTTGGTTATTTTATTTATTCCTCAGGTCTAATTGAAAATTTAAGAAATTTAAAAGTGATAGCGTGGACAACTTTGTTATTTGGTATTTTATTATTTATTGCAGACCGATCTAGTATTAAAAATAAAATTGATACCAGTTTAAGTTTAAAAAATATTTTAATAATTGGTATTTTTCAAATTTTAGCTGTTATACCTGGTGTAAGCAGATCAGGGATAATAATTACAGCTTCAAGATTTTTAAATTTCGATAGAGTAGATTCTTCAAAAATATCTTTTTACTTATCAATACCTGCATTAGCAGGAGCAAGTATACTTAGTTTGAAAGATGTAATGAATGCAAATACAGATTTGAACATATTATTTTTATATTCAATAATATTTTCATTTATAATTTCTTATTTAACAATCAAATATTTTTTAATTTATGTAAAAAATTTTAATTTAAATATTTTTGTTTATTATAGAACTTTTCTTGCTTTAATTCTTTTTGTAATTGCTTATAGCTAATTTTTAGAACTAGGTGAAATTTGAGAAGAAATTACTGCAATCAATATTAATAAACATCCAATCATGTTATTAGTGCTTAAAAATTGATTGAGAATAATCCATCCTGCAACAGCTGCAAATACTCCCTCGAGAGAGTAAATAATTGCTGCTGGTGCCTCTTCTATATTTTTTTGAGCATACATTTGTAATGTAAAGGCTATACCGCCTGATAGTGCTCCTGCGTAAAGAATAGAACTACTTTCCATTAATATTTTTGAAATATTTATTTCCTCAAAAATATAAGAAAAAATTAGTGAAAGTGATGCAACAAATAATGCTTGAAGTGCAGCATAAAACATTGGGATATTAAATTCTTCCATGAACTTACCTGCAAAAATTATGTGCAAAGCCCAAAATACTGAGCACAATATAACTAGACCATCACCTAACATAATTTCTGAGTTAGAAAAATCACTTAGAAGGTATACACCAAGAACACAAAGACAAATGGCTGGCCATATACTCCAATGAACTTTTTTGGAGTAGATTAAAAATAACAAAATTGGAACTATAGGTACGTAAAACACTGTAAAGAAAGCTGCATTTGCAATATTTGTATATTGTAGAGCAGCTTGTTGTAAAAAAGTTCCCAAAAACAGAGATACTCCCATGAAAACAAGGTATTTTATAAAAAGTTTTGATTTTGAAAATATTTCTAGTTTAATTTTCTTCCTTTCAAATAATAAGGCCAGTGGCAATATTGTAAAAAAGCCAACAATAAATCTTGCTGAATTAAAAGTTAATGGACCGATATTATCCATACCTGTATCTTGGGCAATGAAAGCTGTTCCCCAAATAAAAGTTGTGACTAGTGCGCAGACCATTGAAAGGGATTTTGTCATTATATTTAATTAGAAAATTTTATTAATTAATTTATTCCGTTTAACTTACGAGAGCTGTCGAAATCCTCTTTGTTAATATAACATCCGGACATTTTTCTAACTCCATTAAACGATCCTCTACCATGAAGTATTCGCCAATTATTAAATATTAGAAGTTCTCCAGGTTTAAGTATATGTCGCCACTGATAATCTTTATTATTAGCAATAAGATCAAATTTTTTTATCGCCTCATAAAACTTTAATGTTAAATCTTTTTCAAATCTAAATGGTGCTCGATCATAATTATTAAAACTAACTTGGACTATTTCATTATTTTCATTTATCTTAAATATTGGTCTTTCAGCCTCAAGATAAACACCATCACCGATATAATTTCCCTTAACATTTATTTTTGTCATTAATTCATACATCGGCTGGTTTTCTTTTTTTATTGTTTCTGCTATTTTTAATCCATCAACCATTATCGACTCACCACCTCTAGCATTATATTCACAACATAGTAATAATTGTAATCCTGGAGCGTCATTACTATATGTTGAATCTGTATGAGGTCTGAGCTCTTCTCGAGTGTATGCACTATCAGCTTTATTTTCATCTGATTCAAAACTCCATAATCCTCCAAATATAGAGTTTCTTACGTAACCAATTCTATTTGCAATTGTTTCAACAGACTTTAAATTGGTTTCACAGTTTTTAATTACTGAAAATCCATAGTCATGAAGATTTTTCAAAAAATTTCTAAATCCTTCATTTGATAAAATTGAACTATAATCTAAAAAAATTTCTTCTTTTATTTCACTAGCTTTCCAGATTTTTAAATTAGATTTTACTTCTTCTTTTTTTTTTAATTTATTATTAGTTAGAAATTTACATGAATATTTAACTGGTTTTTCTAAATCAGGCCATGAGACACTCAAATATTTTCCATTTTCAATTATTTCTGCCTTTATAACTTTCAAATTTATATCTAATGCTGCTGTATATGTTTTCCTTTGGCTAGACCTTTTATCCCAATTTTCTTCATCTTTTGCGTGATCTCTTAGCCAAATATTAGGAAAAATTTCAGAATTTTCTCCATTAAAGTGGACATGTACATCATCTGCTAGTATTTCGATTTTAGTAATCATTTACTTAAATTATATGCAAAATTAGAACCAAGATTATCTTTTAATTCGTTATTGAATTTAGCAGCCTCAGCACCATCTATAATTCTGTGATCATATGAGAGAGATAGTGGAAGAATGGTTCTCGGAACAAACTTACCATCAATAAATACCTGTTTTTTATAACTTCTACCAACGCCAAGTATAGCAACTTCTGGAAAGTTAATTATTGGTGTAAAAAACGAACCACCTATGCCACCTAAGCTTGTGATAGTCATTGATCCTCCAAAGAACTCTTTTTTATCAATTTTTAAATTTCTACAATCATCACTTACTTTTTTTAATTCCTCACTTAACTGATTGATATCTTTTTGATTAGCATCTCTAATTTTAGGAACCATAAGTCCATGTTGAGTATCAACTGCGATACCAACATGAAAATACTTTTTAAAAGTAATCTTTCCATTTTCGATATCATCAATTGATGAATTAAATGATGGAAATTTTTTTAGTGAAAGTACCAATGCTTTTATAATAAATGCAAGAGGAGTAATTTTTATTCTTTCTCCTGTATAATTATCTTTTATTGAGCTTCTAAATTCTTCCATTTCTGTAATATCAGCCTCATCGTGGTTTGTTACATGTGGAATGTTTGTCCACGAATTTACAAGATGTGGAGCTGCTATTTTTTTTACTCTAGGAATATTTTTAATTTCAACTTCCCCAAAATCTGAATGTTGATATTCACTTTTAATAATTTTTTCTTTTTGTCTTTCACTATTATTCTGGGGATGACTGATTCTAGATGAGACAAAATCTTTTAAATCTTTTTCAACAACCCTACCTGATCTCTCTGTTCCCTTAACATTATTTATATCTACTCCAAGTTCTCTTGCAAATTTTCTAACTTTTGGACTTGCAGATGTTTTATTTGATTGATCAGACATTTACATTTTTGTTGGCATGGGTTTGTTTTTATCAATTTTATACTTTTTGATTGCATCTCCAGCATACTTTGACGCAACAAGCTGTTCATTTGCTAAAACACTAAGGCTATAGGCAACTATATGTTCTTTATCTACTTCAAAAAAATTTCTTAAGTTTTTTCTTGTATCACTTCTCCCATATCCATCCGTACCTAATGAATAAAAGCTCTTTTTTGTAAAAGGTCTTATTTGATCAGCATTTATTCTCATATAGTCAGTGGCTGTAAGGATAGGACCTTGTTGTTTGCCTAAACATTCCTCTACATATGATTTTTTATTTGTTTCTGCGGGATTTAGAAGGTTAAATCGTTCAACTTCCATTCCATTTTTTCTTAACTCATTAAAACTAGTAACACTCCAAACTTCACTATCGACCTGATATTCTTTTTTAAGAATATCTGATGCTGCAATCATTTCTCTTAGTATTGTTCCAGAGCCTAATAATTGAATTTTTGCATCTTTAGAACTTGATGTTTCTTTAATTTTGTACATTCCTTTGAGAATTCCATCCTCACAATCCTTTGGCATTTCGGGATGAGAGTAATTTTCGTTCATTGTTGTAATATAATAAAAAATATTTTCATTTTTTTCATGCATCCTTCTTAAACCTTCTCTAAAAATCACAGCTAATTCATAATGGAATGTTGGATCATAAGAAATGCAGTTTGGAATTGTTGATGCTAACAAATGACTATGACCATCTTGATGTTGAAGACCTTCTCCTGCAAGTGTTGTTCTTCCAGCAGTCGCACCAATTAAAAAGCCTCTCGCTTGACTATCTCCTGCAGCCCAAGCAAAATCTCCAATTCTTTGAAAGCCAAACATAGAATAGAAAAGATAAATTGGTATCATTTCAATATCATGATTTGTATATGCCGTTCCAGCTGCTATCCAAGAAGACATTGAACCAGCTTCTGTAATACCTTCTTCTAATACCTGGCCACTTTTTTCTTCTCTATAAGATGAAAGTTGTGCTGAGTCCTCTGGCTCATATTTTTGACCTTCATGAGCATAAATACCTATTTTTTGAAAGAAACCCTCCATTCCAAATGTTCTAGCTTCATCGGGAATAATTGGAACCAATTTTGGTGCAACATTTTTATCTCTCAAAAGATTAGTTAACATTCTTACTAACGCCATTGTTGTAGACATTTCTTTTTCGCCAGTAGACTTTTTCATAAAATCAAAAATATCTTTTACTGGGGCTTTAATCGGTTTTGAATATGATGTTCTCTCTGGTATATATCCACCAAGTTCTAATCTTCTTTTTTTTAAGTATTTAATTTCTTCGGAGTTTTCGTCTGGTTTGAAATATTCAATATTTTTGACTTGAGAATCTGTTAAAGGAACATCAAACCTATCCCTGTAATACATTAAATCATCAACATCCAATTTCTTTTGTTGGTGAGTAGTGTTTACACTTTCACCACTTTTACCCATACCATAACCTTTTATAGTTTTAGCTATTATGACTGTAGGGCTTCCTTTGTGATTGACCGCTTTATCATATGCAGCATAAACTTTATGAGGATCATGGCCTCCTCTATTAAGCCTCCAAATATCAGTATCTGACATTGATGAAACTAATTCTGTTGTTTCAGGATATTTGCCAAAAAACTTTTCTCTTACATAAAGTCCATTTCTTGCTTTAAATGCTTGATATTCACCATCTACGGTCTCATTCATAATTTTTACTAAATGTCCTGTCTTATCATTTGCTAAAAGTGAGTCCCAATAAGATCCCCAAATAACTTTTAAAACGTTCCAGCCACCTCCTCTAAAAATACCCTCTAATTCTTGAATTATTTTTCCATTTCCTCTTACTGGTCCGTCTAATCTTTGTAAGTTGCAGTTTACAACAAATATTAAATTATCTAAATTTTCACGCGCCGCTAAACCAATTGCTCCAAGTGACTCGGGTTCATCCATTTCTCCATCTCCAAGAAAAGCCCAAACTTTTCTTCCCTCATCTTTAATTAATCCTCTATTGATTAGATATTTCATAAATCTTGCTTGATATATTGCTAACATAGGACCAATACCCATTGAAACTGTTGGAAACTGCCAAAAGTTTGGCATGAGCCAAGGATGTGGATAAGATGAAAGTCCACCAGTTCGTACTTCTTGTCTAAATTTATCTAACTGCTTTTCATTTAGTCTTCCCTCAAGAAAAGCTCTTGCATACATTCCTGGTGCACTATGACCTTGAAAATATACTAGATCACCTCCGAATTTATTATTCTTTGCTCGCCAAAAATGATTCATCCCAACATCGTACAAGGTTGCAGCTGATGCAAATGTTCCTATGTGACCGCCAAGTTCAGGATGTTTTTTATTTGCTCTTACTACCATCGCAGCAGCATTCCATCTAATTAAAGATCTTAACTTACGTTCTATGTTTTGATCTCCAGGTGATCTTTTTTCCTCTTCAGGAGGTATAGTATTTACATAAGGAGTAGTTTGAGTATGAGGAATTTTAGATCCAGCTTTATAAGATTGATCAATTAATTGTTTAATTAAAAAATGAGCTCTTTCAGATCCATCATTTTGCATAACTGCACTTAATGAATCTAACCACTCTTTAGTTTCAATTGGATCAATATCATCGTTACTACTGACCATTTTAACTTCATTAACTAATCTTGTTTGCTTGATTTGCGTTGGCTCTATAACTTTTGTTTCAACTTTTATATCAGGTTTTGTAGCAGTTTCTGCTTCTTCGATTAATTTCTCGGTTGAGGGTGGAATTTTTTCATTTAAAGTATTGCTAATTTTCTCGCTTTCATCTTTATTTTCTGAAGATAGAGTTAATATCAAATCACCTTTTGAAACTTTATCACCAATTTTTACATTTATATTTTCAATTGTGCCTTCATAATTGGATGGTACCTCAACACTTGATTTATCACTTTCTAAAGTGACAACAGGGTCATTTTTATTGATTTTGTCACCTTTTTTTACAAGTACTTCGATAATTTCAACGTTTTCAAAGTCTCCTATATCAGGAACTAATAAATCTAGATTCATTTTTGTAATATATATATATCAATATTTGCTAAAAAAATAATTTACATTATTAATTATGTATAAAAACTGTGCAAATTGCGCCTGTAGCTCAATTGGATAGAGCGCTTGGCTACGGACCAGGAGGTTCTGGGTTCAACTCCTAGCAGGCGCACCAAAATGAAAGGATAAATGAAAGTATCACTTGAAAAATCTGTAATATATTTCTTTTGTTTAGTTTTATTATTTATACTAATTATGGCTATAGTTTTGTAACTCTATCTTGGAGACCATGAAAAAAATATTTTTACCTTTATTACTTATATTTGCTTGTTCAGCTGTAAGTGCTGAAATTAAATGTATGAACAAAAGCGGTTTCATAAATGAAAAATTTAATTATCTAAAAAAAAATTATAAAATAGATGATCCTTCAAATACGCTTATTTTTTTGTTTAACCACGGAGACAAAGGAGATAGAGCAGCTAAAAAAGATGACTGTCCTTTTTGGAAACAGTATATTAAAAATGTAGTTGAGTTATCGAAGGAAGATTTTGGTGCAAAAAAAAATTTAGTTTATTTGGTAAATACAAAGCCTTTGTGGGGGGATGCATATAAAGATAAAAAAAGTAAGACAAAATGGTTACCTTTTCCTGGTGGTAAATATCCAGGGAAAACAAAAACTGAAAAGAAAATAGATCTTACAAATGAAATTATCGACAAATTTTTAGCCCTGGGTATCAAACCAAATAATATAATTATATCAGGGCATTCATGCGGTGGATGGTTAACACTTCTCTACACTGCAAGACATCCTGAAAAAGTTAGAGGAGGAATTGCTTATCACCCTGCCTGTTATGGAGAATTATCTGCTTATAAAATTTGGACTGAAGAAGGGATGGATGATTATCTCTGGGATTATAATGATCATGAAGAGAGTTCAAATACTTCAAAAACTTGTGATACTAAAGATAGATACAAATGGGAGTATGCTTGCTCAAGAAATTATTTAAAGAAAAGAGATAAAGAAATAAGTGAAATTCAGGGGACAAAAAATTTACGTATTGCAGTAATTCATAATGATGAAGATCCGTACGGTGGTAAAACAAGTGCTTGGTTAAAAAATATTAAATCAATAAATTTTATTGAAACACCAACAAGTAAAGAAAATTGGAAAATAAATGGTAAATCTTGTAAAGCAAAAACTAGTAAACAATGGTATGGATATGGGTATGGTCACCATGTTATGGAAGCGAAATGTATGCCAGAATATTTTCCACAAATAGTAAAATATTTCAAAATTGATGACAAAAAAATTTGAACAATTAAGTAATAAGCCAAGCTACATGAAGCATAATGGTGGTTTATTATTTAGATCTATTAACAAGAAAAAATTTGAGTTTAAAACTAAGATTAAAAAAACACATTTAAATAAAGCTGGGATAACCCATGGCGGTTATATTTGTACAATCATTGATGCTGGTGCAGGTACTGCTTGTCATAGAGCAAGTGGAAATAAACCATGTGTAACTATTTCATTGGATATAAAATTTATAGCTCCCTCGAACATTGGAGACGAATTATTGGGAACAGTAGAAATTCAAAAAGTTACAAAGTCAATGGTATTTATAAATTGTAAACTCAAGTGTAAAAATAAATTAATTGCAAGTGCGGTTGGGATTTGGAAAATTTTAAGAAGACCTCTTCCAAATGCTGGACTAGGTGGATAAGTTTTATTTTCTTAATTGAAGAACAAATATTGGCAACACTAAAACTAAACCAATAATTGATGAACTTAGACCAGGTGCAATAAATAATAATGATATAATTCCCAAATACCATCTCTGAAACGTAGAAACTGTTTTAAATAGATAGCCTGTAAATCCAATTCCGATTAAACCAATTCCAATCATTGCAGATATTAAAGTTACAAAAAAATCATAAAAATTAAATCCTTGGGCAACAAGTAATAGAGATGGTGAATAAACAAATACAAAAGGCACAAGAGCTTTTGCAATGCCTAATCTAAATGCAGTATTACCCGTGGTAAATGGATTTGACCCTGCGATTCCAGCAGCAGCATATGCTGCAAGAGCAACAGGAGGTGTTATGTCAGCTAAAACACCATAATAAAACACAAAAAAGTGAGAAACAATTGGCTCAATTTGTAATTGAGTGAGAGCTGGCGCGGCAACAGCAACTAGTATTATGTATGTTGCAGTAGTTGGTACTCCTGTACCCATAAATATGCACGATATTGCAATTAATATTAATGAGAAAAATAATGTTAGATCGGCTAAAGAAAAATAATTAAAAGGTAAAAAGTTTAAGAAGAAACCTCCAATATCACCAGCGGTTTGGATTACTACATAACCTAATCTAAAACCAACACCTGTTAGTGTAACTACACCAACTATAATCCCTATTGATGTTGCGGCGGCTCCAACAGCTAAGGTATTCTTTGCACCTCTTGCAAGACATTCAAATAAGTCGTTAAAAGATAGTCTATTTTTTTTTCTAATAAATCCAATAACAACACATGCAATTATTCCATTTACTGCAGCATAATCGGGAGTACGACCAACTAAAATTAAATATACCAAAATAAATAATGGAACTATTGAAAGCCAATTATCTTGTATAATTTTTATAAATTTAGGAACCTCACTTTCGTTTAAACCTCTAAGTCCTAATTTTTTTGCCTCCAAATGAACCATTACAAAAATTCCAAAATAGTGAAGTAGTGCGGGAATTAACGCAGCTGCTAAAATATCTCTTAAGGGTAATTCTAAATATTCTACCATAATAAAAGCAGCAGCCCCTAGAATAGGCGGGGTTATTTGTCCACCAGTAGATGCTGTGGCTTCTACAGCTCCAGAAAAATGTGGGGGATATCCAACTTTTTTCATTGCAGGTATTGTTAAAGATCCAGTTGTTACTGTATTTGCAATTGAAGACCCAGATATAGTCCCAAGAAATGCTGAAGAAAAAATTGCTACTTTTGCTGGACCTCCAGAATATCTTCCAGCTATCACCATTGCTAAATCAATAAATAATTGTCCTAGTCCTATTCGTGTTGCAAGTACTCCAAATAAAATAAATAAAAAAACATATTGAGCCATAACACCAACAGCGATTCCATAAATTCCTTGATTAGTTATATAAATATGATTTACAAAACCTGCCCAACTACTGCCTCCATGCTTTAAAGCTCCAGGGAAAATTGGACCATAAAGTGCAAAAATAATAAATATTACACATATTAACGGCAGTGTATATCCAATAGATCTTCTTGCAGCTTCAAGGGTCAGAATTATAAGTATTGATCCCATTATAACCTCAGTACTTGATGGATTTCCTACTCTGCTAGCTAATATTTCAGGAGGCAATAAAGGTAGATAAAGTGCAGTGGTTACAACTAGAATTGAAAAAATAATATCTATTATAGGAACTTTGCTTTTTGATTTATCATCAGGAAATCTTTTCCAATTATAAAATAGGAATACTAGACCAACTACAAAAGAAATGTGAATACCTCTATGAAGTATATCTCTGATTGTTCCAAATCCTGATGCATAAAAATGGTAAATTGACATTATAACTAATGCAATAAACGTTAATAATTTTAGAAAATTTTTTAATCTTCTTTCGTTGCTTTTTATTTCAAACTTTTCCTCAAGTTTTGAAACTTCCTCAGGAGAAATGTTAAATTGAGACATAATAATGCCCTAGGTCTAACAACCTAGGGCACAATATATTTTATAATACTTATAAATTTAATTTATAAGTCCAGCTTCTTTATAGAACTTTTCTGCACCAGGATGTAATGGTACTCCTACTCCAGAAAGAGCTGTATCAGGCGTTATTGTTTTACCTTTAGCATGACCAACATCCATTAGCTTTCTAGATTCTTTATTCCATAAAGCTTTAGTGATTTGATAGATTAACTCATTATCTTCTTTTGCAGATGTAAACCATTGAGCACCTACTGCTACAGTATTTACTTCATCAACTCCTTCATAAGTTCCAGAAGGAATTGGGCTTTGTGAAAAAAATCCATATTTTGAAGTTAATGCTTTAGCTCCTGCACCATCTATAGGAACTAGTTTTATATCAACTGCAGATGCTAACTCAACAATGGCTCCTGTTGGAAAACCTGCTACGACAAAAATTGCATCAACTTTGCCATTTCTTAGAGCATCTGTAGCTGCTTTACCTTTTAAAGCTTCAGCTTTTACGTCACTAGTGTTTAAACCATTTGATTCTAAAATTAATTTAGCATCAACATACGTACCAGATCCAGGTTCATCTAGTGAAACTCTTTTTCCTTTTAGATCTTTAACAGAATTAATATTACTTTTTTTAAGAGCAACTAAATGAATATGTTCTTGAAATAGTGCTGCAATAGTTCTTAGGTCTTTTGCTGGTTCTTTTCCTTGCATAGTTCCAGTACCAGTGTAGGCCCAATAAGCAACATCAGACTGTGCAAATCCTGAATTTCTCAAACCTGAAATAATTGCATTTACATTATCTACTGATCCTCTTGATGAAACAGCAGATGCAATTAAGTTAGGAACTCCACAACTTCCACCTTTACCACATTCTCTTGATCCTGGTGGTTTAGAAATTGCATTAGCAATCATTCCACCAACTGGATAGTAAGTATAAGCTGTTCCACCTGTACCAATTGTAAAAAATTTAAGTTCTTGAGCAAACGATTTACCTGACAAACCAATTGTTAGAAGTAATATCATTAAAGAACTTTTAAATAAGTTTTTAATCATTTTCTCTCCAATTTATTAATTATTGTTACTATTTAATATTAATCAATTATTATTGTCTATATAAATTTAGTAGTATTTATGGTCTCTTAAGTTCATCCAAATTTTTAAATTCATTTAAAATATTTGGATTTATTAGCGCTTGGACATTTTTTATTTTATTTCCCTCAATAGTATCTCTAACAGCGATCTCAACTATTTTTCCATTTTTTGTCCTTGGTATATCTGAAACCTCAATTATTTTTTTGGGTACATGCCGTGGGGATGCATCTTTACGTATAGCCTTCTTTAAATTAAAAGATAAATCTTCATTTAATGACTTAGGTTTCTTAAGGACGACAAATAATATAATTCTCACATCGTTATCCCATTTCTGACCTATTACTATTGATTCTTTAACTTCTTTAAATTTGTCAACCACAGAATAAATCTCAGCAGTACCTAACCTTGCTCCACCAGGATTTAGTGTAGCATCTGATCTCCCATAAATTACATAACCTCCATTAGATTTTCTTTCAGCAAAATCTCCATGATGCCAAACATTTTTAAATTTTTTGAAATATGCACTTTTATATTTTTCATTATTCTTATCATTCCAAAATAATTTTGGCATTGAAGGAAAAGGTGATTTACAGACTAATTCCCCTTTTTGATTTATTAAAGATTTTCCTCTTTCAGAAAAAACATCGGTGTTCATTCCTAATCCATTATTCTGAATTTGCCCTCTATAAACAGGTGAATATATATTTCCCAATACAAAGCATGATACCAAGTCTGTTCCTCCTGCAATTGATGCTAAATGAACATTTTTTTTTATATTTCTATAAACATAATCAAAACCATCAGATGATAAGGGTGATCCAGTTGAACAAATAGTTTTGAGAAATTTTAGTTTAAATTTTTTTTTAATTTTTACATTAAGCTTCTTTAATTGGTCGATATACTTAGCACTAATACCAAACAATGATATTTTTTCTCTCTCAGCTATTTTTAATAGTAAGTCACTTTTTTTATACATTGGAAAACCATCGAATAGAACAATTGAGGCTTTTGATGCCAAAAAAGTCATTAACCAATTCCACATCATCCACCCACAGGTAGTAAAATAAAATACATTATCTCCTTCCTTAACATCACAATGAAGTTTATGCTCTTTAAGATGCTGTAACAAAACTCCGCCAGCTCTATGACATATGCATTTTGGTTTTCCTGTTGTTCCACTTGAATATAAAATTGCTAGCTCTTTATCAAAATCAAACTTTTTGAATGTAAATTCTCTATCTTTTTTAAATTTAATTTTATTATAATTAAAAATTTTAATTCCTTTGATCTTATTTTGTTTTAAACTTTTTTTACCTGGATAATTAATAATTAGAACACATTTAATAGATTTAATTTTTTTTAAAATAGCTGGCAATCTTTCAAGTACATTTATCTCTTTACCATTATAATAATACCTATCAGTAATTATTAATAATTTTGGTTTAATTTGAGAAAATCTTTCTATAACACCTTGTATACCAAAGTCTGGCGAACAAGAAGACCATATAGCACCTATTGCACTAGTTGCTATAAAACTTTCAACGGTTTCGATTTGATTTGCAGTATATGCTGCAATTCTGTCTTTTTCTTTGATTTTATTTTTTTTAAAAAAATTAATTAATTTTAGAGTGTTGTTATTTAATTCATTCCAAGATTTTTCTTCCCGGTATCCGTTTTCACTAATAAATGTGACAGCCTTTAAATTATCGTTTCTAGACAACAAGTTTTCTGCATAATTTAATTTTGAATTTACTAAAAATTTACTTTTTATAATTTCTTTAGGAAAATGAAATTTATAGTTTTTAATACCTTTAATATTTGAAAATTCCCATATTGAGGACCAAAAATCTTTTGGATTTCTGATTGTCCAATTAAACAATTTTTTATAATTTTTCTCAGGTTTATAATTAAAATTTTTTGCTAAAAATTTTTCAAAAGCAAATAAATTAGATTTTGTTTTTATTTTTGAATTAGCTTCCCACAGTTTCTGAGACATAAAAAAAATATATTTAATTTTTTGAAATTATGATAATCTTAAAACATTAAATAATAAAAATGAGAACTTTTTCCTCAACGATTCGGACTAGTTTTAGCCTATTTTTGTTCTTTAGAGGTAACAATATATAGTATTGGTAATAAAAATCATACCAAAGCTAGAAATGATAAAAAATAAAATCACAGCAGTTCTAGGGCCTACAAATACCGGAAAAACCTTTCTGGCAATAGAGACAATGCTTTCTTTTGATTCGGGTATGATTGGTTTTCCTCTTAGGCTTTTAGCAAGAGAAGTGTATGACAAAATTATTACAAAAGTTAACCCATCAAAAGTAGCATTGATTACTGGTGAGGAAAAAATAATTCCAATAAATGCAAAATATTTTCTTTGCACAGTTGAGTCAATGCCATTGGATAAAAATTTAGAATTTGTTGGTATTGATGAAATACAAATGTGTAATGACCACGAGAGAGGTCATATTTTTACTGATAGATTGTTAAATATGAGAGGTGAAAAGCTTACTATGCTCATGGGTTCAAATTCCATAAAAAATATTATTCTAAAACTTGAAGATGATATTGAATTTAAAAATAGAGAAAGACTCTCAAAATTATCATTTGGTGGTCATAAAAAAATATCTAGGATAGAAAGAAAAAGTGCTGTTATAGCTTTTTCTACTGAAGAGGTTTATGCAATTGCTGAATTAATTAGACGTCAAAAAGGAGGAGCTGCAATTGTGATGGGCTCTCTTAGTCCCAAAACAAGAAACTCACAAGTAAGTTTATATCAATCTGGCGATGTTGATTATTTAGTCGCAACTGATGCAATTGGAATGGGAATAAATATGGATCTAGATAATGTTTATTTTTCAAATTTAAAAAAGTTTGACGGTAAAAAATTAAGAAATTTAAGTATTTCAGAAATAGGACAGATTGCAGGTAGGGCAGGAAGATATTTGAATGATGGCATATTTGGCACAACTGGAGAATGTAAGGAAGTTGGTCCCGAGGAAATTGAAGCATTAGAAACACACACTTTTCCAGATATACAAACAATCTTTTGGAGAAATTCAAAATTAAATTTTGCTAATAAAGTTTTGTTGTTAAAATCTTTAGAAGAGAGACCCCATAAAGATTGGCTTAGAAGAATAGGTGAATGCCAAGATGAAAAAGTATTAAAATATTTTCTGAAAGAAGCTCCAAATTTAAAAATTGAAGATAATACAGAAATTTTACAAATACTTTGGGAATGTTGTCAAATACCTGATTTTGTAAAGAAAACTTATGGTCATCATTTTGATGTTGTAAGTAAGATTTTTAATTTTTTAACAAATGGAAATAAAAAAGTTCCCAATTACTATATGAAGGAACAGCTATCCACACTGGATAAATTAGATGGAAATGTCGACTCTTTATCAAATAGAATTGCTAATGTTAGAACATGGGCTTATGTATCAAATAAGTCTAATTGGGTTGAAAATCAGGACTATTGGATAGATAGAACTAAAAACCTTGAAGATAAACTATCTGATAGACTTCATGAAGAATTAACAAAAACTTTCATTGATAAACGAGCAAGTGTTTTGGCTAGAGGTTTAAAACAAGATATAGTTTTTGAAACTAAGATTGTTAATGATGAAGAAGTAATGATTAATGAGCAGTATATTGGACGTTTAAAAGGTTTAAGATTAGAATTAGACTTAAAAGTTGATACATTGGATGCTGATGTAAAATCACTAAAAAAAGCAGCAAGACAAAATGTTGTTCCAGAAATTATAAAGAGAATAACTCAGATAATTGATACTAGTTTAATTGAACTAAAAGATGATTTTAAAATTTATTGGAACAACAATCAAATAGCTAAATTAATTCCAGGTTCAGATTATCTAAATCCTCAAATTCAATTAATTATTGATGAAATGATTGAGAATAATGAAAAATCAAGACTAAATTCTTATTTACAGAAATGGATAAATGATAAAATTGAAACAGAGTTAAAAAGCCTAATAGACTTAAAAAATGTTAAAGATAATAATTCTGAATTAAGAGCCTTAGCCTATCATCTATATGAAAATAATGGAGTTGTTAAAAGAGATGAGGTTTTAAATTATTTAAATAAACTAAACCAAGATGAAAGGAAAAAACTGAGAAACTTAGGTGTAAAATTTGGTAGGTATCATGTTTTTTTATTTAAATTATTTAAACCAAGTTCTGTATCATTACGAATTCTTTTATGGAAAAACTTTAATGGGAAAAATTTTGATTTCTCTCCTCCAACGTTTGGATTGAACTTTTTAGAAGAAAAGAAAATATTAAATAGGAATCTAATGCTATTATGTGGATTTGAAAAATTTGAAGATTTGTATGTTAGAATAGATATTTTAGAGAGGTTATTTTTAATGATTTTTAATACTAAATCAGAAAATAAAATTAAAGAGATCAAATTAATTCCTGAAATGCTGAATTTGTTAGGTTGTAATAAAGAAAATTTTGTGAAACTAATAAAAAAAATGAATTACAAAACTTATGAGAAAGATGATAATCTTCACTTTAAATATGTTCCATCGAGAAAAGTGATTAAAAAAGATACTAATAGGAAAATAAATGATAACCCATTTAATGTACTCTCACAGCTCAACTTAAAATAATGTTTAATATTTTTAAAAAAGAAGAATCTGAAAAAGAAAATAATCATCCATCAACAATGGCGGTCGCTTGTCTATTAATTCATTCAGCCAAAATTGATGAAAATTATACGAATAAAGAAAAAAAAATTATTAAAGATGCAATTATAGAAATGGGAGCAGTACCTGAGGAAATAGATAAAATAATTCAAGATGCTGAAGAAAAAGAAAAAGATTCGAATCAAATACTTGATTTCACGAAAGAAGTTAAAAATATAAACGAGCAAGATAAAAAAACCATAATAGAGGCCTTATGGGATATTATATACTCCGATGAAGATGCGGATATGTATGAAACAAACTTAATGAGAAGATTGTCTGGTTTGCTTTATTTAGATCCAAAAGTTGTAGGTGACATTAAAGAGAAAGTTCGTCAAAAAAAAACATGACCTATTTAGTAAATGATAAATGCATCAAATGTAAATTGATGGATTGTGTTGAAGTGTGCCCAGTGGATTGCTTTTACGAAGGTAAAAATATGCTTGTAATTAAACCCGATGAGTGTATAGATTGTGGCGTTTGTGAGCCAGAGTGTCCTGTGGACGCCATAATATCTGATAATGATGATAATGGTGGAAAGTGGTTGGAAGTAAATAAAAAATATGCGGACTTATGGCCTAATATTAGTGAAAAAAAAGATCCACCAGGAGATCATGAACAATTTAAAAACGTAAAAGATAAATATGAAAAATATTTTAAAGAAAATCTTGAATAAAAAGAAGACTAAAAAAGTTGTTAAGAAAAAAGTTAAAAGTGTAAAAAAAAATATTAAAACAAAAAAGGTTGCTAAGTTAGCAAAAGTTAAAAAAGTAACTAAGGTATTAAATAAAAAAAAAATAGTAAAAGAGACAAAGAAGAAAGATAAAGATAAAGTTGAACTCAAAACTGATCCACTAAGAATACCAAAAAATAACGAGCAAAAACCTGAAATAAAAAAAGTAAAAAAACAAGAGACTGAAAAAAGATTATTTAAGGCTAAAGATTATGTCGTTTATCCAAAACATGGAGTAGGACAGATTACGGAAACCAAAAAAATTAACATAGGTGGAATTGATGTTGAAACTTATATTCTAAAATTTGAAAAGGATAAGGCTAACGGTATGGTACCAGTAAATAAACAATCTCACTTAAGACCATTAGCGACGATTAACCAAATTAATAAATGTGTAAGTATTCTGAAAAGTAAACCAAAAATAAAACGTTCAATGTGGAGTAGAAGAGCTCAAGAATATGAAGCGAAAATATCATCTGGCAAAATCTATGATTTAGCAGAGGTTGTAAGAGATTTAAATAAAGGGGATGATATAATGATTGATCAATCTTATAGCGAGAGACAATTGTTCGAAAAAGCTTATGAAAGATTACTTACTGAATTTCAGATGGTGATGGGGTCAAGTATAGAAGATGCTCAAAAAAAACTTGATAAAGCTTTAAAGAGAAATCTAGAAAATCAAGTAAAGAAGGTTGAGGAAAAACTTGATACTGAAGAGCCAATTAATCAAGAATTAACAGAGTAAAAAAAAACGCTTCCCACGCAAGCGCCATGAGAAGCGTTATTATTTAAAAAGAATACTAAACTATCTTCTTTTTTTCTTCTTAGCTTTTTTCTTAGCTTTTTTCTTAGTTTTCTTTTTAGCAGCTTTTTTTCTTCTTTTAGCCATCTTTAGCTCCCTTTTTTTTATAAACGAATCTTTATGATTCGTTAATAACTAATTTTTATTTTTTTTGAATAGTTATGTCAAACATATAATTTTTTTGAGAATTAAAAAAAAATAATTTTTTTATATTTTTTATTAATTAAAAAAAAGTTAATTAAATCGCTATTAATAAAGTGTTTTTAAAAATATTTTAATAAAGTTTTTCAAATTCATTTTTATATTTTTGAACAATTTTATATCTTTTAAGTTTTAGAGTTGGAGTTAGCATTCCATTTTCAATTGAAAATTTTTCATTAATTATAAAAAATTTTTTTATATTTTCTATTCTAGAAAGATTTTTGTTTATATTTTCTATTTCTTTCTCAATTTGATCATTAGTTACATTGATATTATCATCTGATAGAACTAATAATGCAACTAGATAGGGTTTATTGTCTCCATAAACAATTGATTGATCAATTAATTTAGAATTTAACAACTCGTTTTCAATTTTAACTGGAGAAATATTATCTCCCCCAGGGGTAATCAAAATATCTTTTTTTCTGTCAGTAATTTTTAAATAACCATTCTCAAAAATGCCAATATCCCCAGTATGCAACCAACCATCTTTTAAAACTTTCTTAGTTTCTTCTTCATTATTCCAATAACCCAACATTACATTTTCACCTTTTACTAAAATTTCTCCATCTGAGGCTATTTTTACCTCATTTCCTTTAAACGGGGGTCCTACAGTCTCAACCCTAATATCATTAATTGGGTTGCAACTTACAACTGGAGAGGTCTCGGTTAATCCGTATCCTTGTAAGGTAGGAAGACCTATAGCATTTAAGAAAATACCAACTTCTTTATCAAGAGCTCCACCACCAGAAACGAAGGTTTTAAGCTCGCCTCCAAATTGACTTTTTATTTTTTTTCTTACAATTTTTTCTAATATATTATCAATTAATTTTTCTAAAATTGTTAAAGACTGTTTATTTATTTTTTTGGTTCCTAATGCTAACATTTTTAATATTAATTTTTTCTTTAAACCTGTTGCCTTGTTAAAGCTTGCATTTATCTTTTGAAATAAATTTTGGTAAAACCTAGGTACTGCAGTCATTAATTGAGGTTTACAATCATTCATATTTTTAATTAATTTTTCAATACTTTCTGCATAGAATATTTTTGCTCCAACACTTATTTGAACAAATTGAACAGTGTGTTCATATGAATGTGAGAGAGGCAACCAGGTTAAAAATCTGGTCTGATCTGTTAGCAAAGGTTTCAATATATCGAGTGCTCCATCACAATTATTTAAAATACCACCGTGACTTAAGATTACACCTTTTGGGTTACCTTGTGTTCCTGAAGTATAAATAATACAAGCTGGATCCTCTCTTTTAATGGATAAATCCGGTACATTTAAATCTTGATAATCTAAATTAGAAAATAATTTATTAACATTAATATAAGTATCACTGTCTGTATCTAATTCTTCAAAAGAAAATATTTTAATAATAAAACTTTTATTTTTTATAATTTCTTTTACTTTATTAAATTGTTCCTGATTGGAAACAAAGATTAATTTTGGATTACAATTATCAATTATATATTCATAATCTTTCTCAGCATAAGTTGTATAAGCTGGCACAGTTATAGCTTCAGATAACATCACTGAAAGATCAGTTATAAACCACTCAGGTCTATTTTCAGATATTAATAAACATCTATCACCCTTATTTGCATATTTTTTAATTTCTGAAGAAAGTTTTTTAATTGAATGGAATGTTTTTTCCCATGTAAAATGATTATTTGTATCTTTTAAAGATTTTAAAAGAATATTATTTTTTTTTTGTTTTTTATAATTAATAAAAAATAGTTCGACTAAATTATTGATATTTTGTGTACTCATAAATTTTTGGTGGGCAAAGAGAGAATCGAACTCTCACAGTATTGCTACTATTGGATTTTGAGTCCAACGCGTCTACCAGTTCCGCCATTCGCCCAAAACTTAACATATTTTAATTCATAGTATTAAATTACTTATTATAATAAAAGAAAATATGTTTAAAGAACTTTACAATAAAACAATTAAACTTGCAGGTAACAAAAGATCTAAGTCTATTTTAGGATTTGTATCTTTTATTGAAAGTTTTATATTCCCAATACCACCAGATGTTTTGATAATTCCTATGACAATAGCTAGAAAGCATGAATGGATTAGAATTGCATTGATTGCAACTATTGGGTCTATTTTGGGAGCTTGTCTTGGATATCTTATTGGATATGTTTTCTTTAATGAAATTGGACTAAAAATTTTTGAAATTTATGGTGTTGATGATACTTCATTTTTAAAAGATAAAGTCTCCTCAGAAGGTGGTGTTATTGCCTGGATAACTTTATTAGCAATTGCTGGGTTTTCTCCTGTGCCTTTTAAGCTACTTACAATCACAAGTGGTTTTATAAACTTTAATATTTTGTATTTTATTATCATTTCTCTCGTAACAAGAGGATCGCGTTTTTTTTTAATAGCATTTTTAGTTGGAAACTTTGGACCTACAATGAAAAAAATTATTGAAAAAAAACTTCTTAAGTTCTCAATCTTTTTATCGATTATTCTAATTATTCTTGCTTATTTTATATATAAATTTTTAAATAATTTTATTAATTAAATATGATCTTATTTCCTAATAGAAAAAATTTTTATTTAATTATTTTATCTATCTCATTAATTTCAATAATTTCAGCTTTATACGTTGAGTATATATTGCAGTTTCAACCATGTAAGTTATGTATTTATCAGAGGTTACCTTACCTAGGTGCAATAATTGTAAGCTTTATAGGGTTTAATTATTCGAATAATGACCAAATTTTAATAGTTACAATTATGATATTTGCTTTGAGCACTATACTATCTGGGTATCATTTTGGAATTGAGAATAGTATATTTGATGAGCTATCAGCCTGTACAAATGGTTCATCAGATATTTTAAATAAATCAAAATTACTAGAATCTCTTAACAAAACTATGCCTGTTAACTGTAAAGATGCTACTTTTAAAATTCTTGGAATTTCACTAGCGGCAATTAATACAATTTTATCAATTTTAATTCTTATTTTTTCTATTAGAACGTTGGTCTATGAAAAAAACTAATAAAAAAAAATTAGAAGAATTTATAAGAGTAGATCACGCTGGTGAAAGAGGTGCAATTAAAATTTATGAGGGTCAACTGCTTGCTTTAAATACTATTGTAAAAAATGATGATTTGAAACAAATTATTGGAGAAATGAAGAAGCATGAAGAGGAACATTCAAATTTTTTTGAGGATGAAATAGAAAAAAGAAATATAAAACCAACAAAGTTACTACCGTTATGGGATTTGCTTGGACTAGGTCTTGGATTTAGTTCAACGATACTTGGAAAAAAAGCAGCGATGTTATGTACAGCCTCTGTCGAGGAGGTAATAGATGAACATTATAAAAGCCAAATTGACCAGATAGAGGGAGATGAAAAGGATTTAAAGGAAAAAATAATAAAATTTAGACAAGACGAATTAGACCATAAAGATATAGCCTACGAGAGGGGTGCTACAAAAAAAGGTGTTTATTCAATTATGGATAAAGTAATTAAAACTGGCTCTAAGGTTGCTATAAAAATCTCTGAAAAAATTTAGTTACGGTTCAAGTTCGACATCCCAATACAAATAGTCCATCCAACTTTTATGTAAAAAGTTAGGTGGGAAATTCTTTCCATTTTTATGAAGATCTTCTGTGGTAGGTTGAAAAGGCCATTGATTTAATGTCATACCTGAGTTCTTTATTAATCTTCCTCCCTTTTTAACATTACAGGAAGAACAAGCTGTTACAACATTATCCCAATTGGTTTTTCCACCTTTTGATCTTGGCAATAAGTGATCAAAGGTTAATTCATTTTTACTTCCACAATATTGGCAGCTAAACTTATCTCTTAAAAATACGTTAAACCTTGTAAAGTTAGGATTTGATTGAGGTCTAATGTATGATTTAAGAGCAATTACACTTGGAAGTTTCATACTAAACGAAGGACTTCTGATTTGTCTGTCATAATAACTAACAATAGAAACTCTATCTAAGAAAACAGATTTAATTGAATCTTGCCAGCTCCACAATGAAAGTGGATAATAACTTAAAGGTCTATAATCTGCATTTAAAACTAACGCTGGACATTTTTCTAGCGATATACTTTGATCTGAGAGCTCAATCATAATTAAAACATACATTAAATATATTTTTTATCAACTTTACTAATTGTATATTAAGTATTTATTAATTAATTATATTTCTTTTAATAAAGTTTAATGCCGCACTTGATGCTTCCATAGGTATATGGTGATCACAGTTTTTAATCATTAAAGTTTCAATTTTAATTTTATTTCTTATAAAAAAATCTTCAGCCTCAAGTAAATTGCTTGGGGGGACGATTGGATCATTTTCACCATGTATCATTAAAATATTAGTTTTATTTTTAATTCTTGGAGAAAGGTCTTTCATATTTATGATTCTTCCAGAAAACCCTACAATACAACTAAATTCTTTTTCTGATGTTAGACCAACATTTAATGACATCATACATCCTTGACTGAAACCAGAAACACAAATTTGTGAATATTCTAAATTAAAATAATTACTTACTTCTGAAATATAACCGTTTAAAACATTTTCTGCCCCTTTTGACTCTTGAAGAGTATATTCTGGATCTTCATTATTTAAATCAAACCATTGAAAGCCAGTTGGATTTATGCTGCAAACTTCATGTGCATCAGGACATAAAAAAACTGTATTTTTTAAAAATCTTTTCCAATTTAATGTAAGCATACTGATATCTTTTCCATCACCTCCATATCCATGAAGTAAAATTACTGCACTTTTAACTTTCTCATTATTTTCTGGTTTTATTATTGTTGTATTTAACGAAAATTTCATAAAATTTTTATTAACCAATCAAGTAAAGATTTATCATTAAAGTCAATATACCCAACAATTCTCCCAACTTCAAAACCATTTCGGTCTATTAGAATTGTTGTTGGCAATCCCCTTAGTTTAAACAACTGTGAAAACTCTGGTCCAGATCCTGTAAAAATATCTAAATTTTTAATTTTGATTTCATCAAAAAATACTTTTGATTTTTTGTAGCTTTCGCCACCGATATTAATTGGAATAATATTAATATTTTTAAATTCATTTAAAGTTTTAAGTTTATCCAAAGATGGCATCTCTTTTTTACAAGGAGCACACCAAGTGGCCCAGAAATTTATTATTAATGGGTATGATTTATAATCATTTAAACTTACTTTTTGGCCATCAGATTTAATAAATTCTATATTTTCAATTTTTTTCTTGTCTTTATGTACTATAAGATTCTTAATTTCAGGACGCTCTATTGAATATGAGACGCTAGATGATATTAAGTAAAATATTATTATAAGATAATTAAAAAAAATGATTTTCATAAAATCTGTAACAATTAAATATCATGGGTAAAAATAAAAACAATCAACCAATTTGGAACACTAGAATTAAAAAGGAAAAAGCAAACCTTTTTAAAAAGGTTGGTGGATCAATTTCGATCGATAAAAGATTATTTAGAGAGGATATTGAAGCTTCAGTTGTGCATGTTGAGATGTTGTTTAGACAAAAAATTATAAATTTTAAAATTAAAAATAAAATAGTATGGGGTTTAAATAGAATTAAGAACGAAATTATAAAAAAAAAATTTATTTTTGACGACAAGCTTGAGGATATTCATATGAATATAGAACACAGACTCTTTGAACTAATTGGAGAAGACGCGGGGTATATTCACACTGCAAGATCAAGAAATGATCAGGTTATCACAGATTTTAAAATTTGGTTAAGAAATGCTAATAAAGAAATCGTTAAAAACATTGATGCAACAATTAAAAATATTTTAAAAAAAGCAGAAAAAAATATTGAAACAGTTATGCCTGGTTTTACGCACCTTAAAAATGCACAACCAGTTTCTTTTGCTCATTATTTAATGGCGTACTTGGAAATGTTTAACAGAGATAAAAAAAGATTTAAAAACAATTTAGAGAGCCTTAATGAAAATCCACTTGGTGTAGCTGCTTTAACAGGTACATCTTTTAAAATTGATAGATTTTATACTTCAAAAAAATTAGGTTTCGACAGGCCAACTAAAAACTCAATTGATACTGTTTCTGATAGAGATTTTGTAATTGATTTTCTATATTCTTGCTCTGCATGTGCTGTTCATATCTCTAGGATTGCAGAGGATTTTATCATCTGGAATTCAGATGCTTTTAAACTTATTAATTTGAATGATAAAATTGTAACTGGATCATCGATTATGCCTCAAAAAAAAAATCCTGATCCTCTAGAATATTTAAGAGGTAAAACAGGTTTCATGTTTGGAAATCTATTTTCTATGCTTACAACATTAAAAGGGTTGCCTCTTTCTTATTTTAAGGATTTGCAAGATGATAAAGAAATTGTTTTTAAATCATTTGATCAATTAAAAAATTCCTTAATTATATTAAATGATGTTCTTAAAAATTTTTCACCAGATAAAAAAAGAATGATTGAACTTGCAGAAAGTGGATATATTACAGCAACTGATTTAGCAGATTATATGGTAAGAGAATTAAATTATCCATTTAGAAAAGCTTATTTACAAACGGCTAAAATAATAAATTTTGCTGAAAAAAATAAAAAAAAATTATCAGAGCTGTCAATAAAAGAGTTAAATAAAATTGAAAAAGGTTTAACCTCAGATGTTCTAAAAGTATTTGAACTAAAAAAATCCGTTAATTCTAAAGTTTCTTATGGCGGAACTTCTTTCGACAACATTAAGAAGATGATATTAAGTTACAAAAAGAAATAACTATGATCAAAAAAGTAACTTTAATTACAATTTGCCTAATTTTAATAACTTCATGTGGTAGAAAAAATGATCCAAAGTATGAGGCATCATTAAATAATAATGTTCTGAAATCTAAAAATATTAATAAGATATTTAAAATGACAAAAAAAGATGAAATATATCAATAATATTTTTACAATTGAAAAATCCAGACTCACTAAAGTAATTAAAAAATTTGAAACTCCAATTTTTTGCTACTCTGAGAAAAAAATTAATGAAAATATAATTAACTTTAAGAATAGTTTTAAATCATTTTCTCCTATTATATGTTTTTCAACAAAGTCCAACTGTAATCTAGAAATACTAAAACTAATTAAACGAAATAAATTGGGAGCTGATGTTGTCTCTAGAGGTGAATTAATGATTGCTCTTAAAGCTGGAATAAATTCAAAGAAAATTGTATTTTCTGGAGTAGGTAAAACTAGATCAGAATTGATTTATGCAATAGATAAAAATATTTTATTAATTAATTGCGAGTCAAAAAGCGAAATCTTAGAAATTGAAAGTATAGCAAAATCTAAGAATAAAAAGGTAGATATTGGGGTTAGATTAAATCCAAATACTGACGCAAAAACAATTAAACAAATCTCAACTGGTAAAAAGGAAAATAAATTTGGTGTTAATGAAAAGACATTTATTGAAATTTCAAAATATATAAAAAGTTCAAAATTTTTAAATCTAAAATGTTTAAGTGTTCATATTGGAAGTCAAATCCTAGATCATAAGCCTTATCAGAAAATGATTAACGTCTTAGAAAAATTAATAAAAAAAATTAATTTTAATTTTGAGTATATAGATCTTGGTGGTGGTATGGGCATTGATTATAACAAGGAAAATAAAAAATTTAATTATAAAAAATATAATCAAATTATTAAAAATTTTCTAAAAAAACATAAGTCAAAAATTATTTTTGAACCCGGTAGGTCAATTATTGGAGATACGGCAATATTAATTTCAAAAATTATTTATATAAAAGAAAGTTCTAAAAAAGATTTTATTATTGTAGATGCAGCTATGAACGATTTTATGAGACCTGCGTTGTACGGAGCTAAGCATAAAATAATTCCATTAAAAAAAACCAACAAAATGACTAACAAAAGCTATGATTTTGTTGGCCCAATTTGCGAAACTACAGATAAATTTCTAACGACAAATAAATTTCAAAAATTAAATGAGAAAGATTATATTATTATTTGTGACGTAGGAGCATATGGCTCATCATTAGCCTCGAATTATAACATTAGACCTAAACCTGCAGAAATATTAATTAAAGGTTCAAAAATAAATGTAATTAAAAAAAGACAAAAACTAAAAGATATAATTTAGTTTTTGATAACAATGATAAGAAATCTTCTATTTTTAATTTTTTTCTTCCTAGGTATAGCTATAATTTCAATAATATTCCTGCCATCATTAATAATGCCAACTAAAATAGTTTTATTTGGTGGAAAAATGATGGGAAGGTGGGCTGCGGTTTGTCTTCAAATTTTTTTACAAACCACTATTATAGTTAAAGGCAGAGAGAACATTATTAAAAATGAGAAGTTTTTTATTGCTTGTTCTCATCAATCTATGTTTGAGACTTTTTACCTACAAACAATTTTTAATTCACCAATATTTATTTTAAAATATGAATTAATCAAAATGCCTATATTTGGTTGGTATTTAAAAAAGATAGGATCAATTTCAATTAATAGAAATAAAATTAGTAAAGATAATTTAGGTATAATAGATAAAATAAAAAATTCTATAAGAAATTCAGAAAGACCATTAATTATATTTCCACAAGGAACAAGAATATTGCCGAATGAAATAATTCCTTTTAAAAAAGGTGTTGGTAGAATTTATGACGAATTAAAAATAAATTGCCAACCAGTGGCGATAAATTCTGGAAATGTTTGGCCAAAAGATGGAAAATTATCTTCAAAAAAAACAATAACAATATCAATTCTTCCAGCAGTAAAACCTGGAATGAAGTCAGCAGACTTTACGAATTATATAGAGGATAAAATATATACTGAGTTAAAATTAATGAATTAGCCCTTCATTGGCATTACAACATATATGCTGTCATAATCAGCTGGATCTCTTATTAAGGCTGGTGAACCTGTATCTTTTAGATAAATCTCAATGTTATCTCCATCAAGTTGGGAAGCAACATCAATTAGATACCTAGAATTAAAACTTATATCTAGCTCGTGATCAAACTTAACATTTAAACTTTCTTTACCATCACCACTATTAGTATTGTTAACTGAAAGATCAAGATTATCTTTTGAAAGGTTAAATTTAACTCCATCTTTTTTATCTAATGAAACTGAGGCAACTCTATCTACGGAATTTAAAAATGATTTGAGATCAACTTCTAATTTTTTTTGGTTTTCTTTAGGTATTACTTGTACGTAGTTTGGAAATTTTCCATCAATAAGTTTAGATATCAATATACTATTGCTAATTTCAAATTTAATTTTTGATTTTATATTTGATATTTTAACCTCACCTTCATAATCTTCTAGTAATGAGCAAAGTTGAAAAATAGTTTTTTTTGGTAAAATTATCTGATCAAATTGAACTTTATTTTGTAGTCTAATCTTCGAAATAGACATTCTATGACTATCAGTAGCTGCGGCTGTTAAGAAATTCTTATCTTCAACTTCTGTCTGATGTAAAAAAATTCCACTTAGATAATGTCTTGTTTCATCATTAGATACTGAAAATTTACATTTATTTAACAGTTTTAGTAACTCTTTTGATTTAATCGAAAACTCGTTTTCATTAAAATTTTCATCCGTTAATGGAAATTCAGAAGCGCTAATACAATTTAAATTGAAAACAGATTTATCAGATTCTAAATGCAATTTGTTTTCACTGAGATTAGAAAAGTTAATTTTACTTCCAGATGAAAACTTTCTAACAATGTCATACATTATTGATGAAGATGAAGTAGTTTTACCCTCTTCAATTATCTCGACATTCGGAATTTGATGAATAAAAATCAAATCTAGATCGGTCGCTGTAATTGTAAGTTTACCATTACGTACATCTAACAATACGTTGGAAAGAATTGGCAAGGTACTTCTTTTTTCAATTACACCCTGACAATAATTTAAAGATTTTTGAAGGTCTTGTTGATTTAAGCTAAACTTCATTTTCTTTATTATACAAAATCTTATTTTTTAAACTATCTATATTAATATTTAACTCACTATCCTCTTTTCTTAATCTCTCTATAGTTTTCACTGAGTGAATTACAGTTGTGTGATCTCTATTGGAAAAAGATCTACCTATTTCTGGTAATGATTTAGATGTTAGCATCTTAGCAAGATAAATTGCAGTCTGTCTTGGTCGTACAAGGTATCTTGATCTTCGTGGAGAAAGCATTTCATTTTTGCTAATTTTATAATATTTGCAAACTATTGTCTGGATTGTATCAATATCCACTTTATTTTCAGTAAGATTTAGCAAATCTTTTAAAACTATTTTAACTTCTGACAAACTTGGAACTTTATTATAAATCCTTGTGAATGAAACAATTCTATTTAGTGCTCCAACTAATTCTCTTATACTAGTTTTAATTTCTGTACTTAAAAATTTTTGAATTTCCTCGGAAATAACTACTTGATTTGAATAAGATAATTTTAATTCTTCAGTTTTAGATTTAATAATTTTATATCTAAGTTCATAATCGGGGTTTTGAATATCCACAACTAAACCTCCTGAAAATCTAGATTTGATTCTCTCTTGAATTCTAGTTAGTTTATTTGGCGGTCGATCTGCTGAGATTATTATTTGTGAATTTTTATCTAATAATGCGTTGAAGGTATGAAAAAATTCTTCTTGCATAGCTTCTTTACCATTCATAAACTGAATATCATCAATTAATAAAATGTCAGTATTTCTAAAGTACTCTTTAAACTTTACCATTTCATTTGATTTTATAGACTTTACAAATTGATACATAAATCTTTCTGCTGATATAAACATAACTTTGTTCTTTTCTTTTAATTGTAAACCAATAGCGTTTAGCAAGTGTGTTTTACCCATTCCTACACCGCCATATAAATATAGTGGATTATAATGAGCTATATCTTCAGAAACTTTTTTTGATGCTTCAAATGCTAACTTGTTACTTCCCCCAGTTATGAAATTTTCGAAGTTTTTATTTGGATCTATTCTATTATATTGAAGATAAGAGTCTTTTATAAACGACACATTGTCATTATTAGTTTCAAAAGAATTTTGAGATGAAGTATTTGTATCGCTAATTTCAGTTTCTTTATTATTTTTTATTGTGAATTCAATCCTCACCAAGTCTTTTTTGTATTGTTTAATTGTCTGCAATATTTGGTCTAAATATCTCGATACTATCCAATCTCTTATAAATCTGGTTGAGACTGAAAATAATATATAGTTATGAAATTCTTCAACTAATTCAATTTTATTTATCCAACTCTCAAAAATATCGTTTCCAAGTTTTTCACGTAATTCTTTTTTAATACTCTGCCAATCAATTTTCTTTTCGAGTGCTTTATTGTTTTGTAAATTATTTTTCATGAAGGAATTCCACTTAAGACTTATAAAAATTTATTGCAATAAGTTTATTTGTAAAAACAAAAATAAATAAAATTTATGATTGAATAAATTTTAGATTGAATTTTTTAAAATTTTTTTGCAACCTGGTCGGGTACAGATTTAAAATTTAAAAATATTACTAAATCTATATCTAGTAATTTATTTAATTAAACTTTTAGATGTAGTAAATTATTAATAAATTGTACGCTTAAGTTGTATAGGAAAAAGTTTTTACTTATTAGGGGTTGTTATAAAGAATTAATTTTTTTTGTAATTCTCGATACATTCCTTGAGGCGTTTTGTCTTTTAATGATTCCTGTTTTTGCAATTGACATCAATTCAGAATTTAGTTTCGGAAGAAACGCTAAAGCCTCTTTTTTGTCCTTTTTTTCAATTATAGAGTTCATTTTTTTTAATGCACTTTTATAACGACTCTTTCTGGATCTGTTAACAGCTGTTTGCCTTTTAATTTTTCTAGTTCGCTTAATTGCTGATTTTGTATTAGCCATAAGCGAGAGTGTATATCTTCAGATAATGATTGGGTCAATACAATAATAATTTATTTTTGACATAAATTACAAAAAAAACTAGACCTATTTGAAATAAATTTTTTATGTATCATCCCTTTGCAGCTATATTTTAAACATTTTTTATTTTCTCTTTGATAAACATTAAAATTATTTTGAAAAGAACCTTGGTCTCCACTTGTATTCATAAAATTCCTGATACTCGATCCTCCTTTCTCAATTGCTTTTCTTAAAACTACTTTTGAAAAATGTGAAATTTTTTGACAATCTCTTAAGCTAAGCGAACTTGCCTCCTTAGATGGTAAAATCTTACATAAAAATAATATTTCACTTGCATAAATATTACCAATTCCTGAAACAAAGTTTTGATCAATTAAAAAATTCTTAATATTTTTTTTTTTATTTTTAAAATAATTAAAAATATAATTTTTATTAAATAAAGGATCAAAAGGTTCTGGTCCATATTTTTTAAAATTATTATGTATATCTTCTTCATTTTTAAAATAAGAAAAATAACCAAATCTTCTTGGATCGTTATAAATTAATTTAAAGTTATCGATTTTGATTTCTACATGATTATGCTTTTTAGGTAACAATGGAGAATGATAAAAACTGGTATTTGTTATGGAATTTTTTTTTCTAGATTTACTTATCAAATGAATAGTTCCTGACATTCCAAGATGTATCATTAAATTAGAGCTATCCTCAAATTTGAGTATTAAATGTTTTGAAAACCTATCTACTTTAATGATTTTTTTTTTTAGTATATTTTTTTCAAAATTTTTTGGGATCTTAAACCTTAAATTTCTATTTTTTATTAATATGCCTTTAATAATCTTTCCTGTAATAGTCTTATTCAAAGATTGTTTGACGATTTCTACTTCTGGTAATTCGGGCATTTCATACTATATTAGTGTTTTAATATAATTTATATGCAACAAAATCTTCAAAATAAAGTAGGTCTCGTCGAAGGAGTATTTAATAAAGTCTACGATAAATACGATTTGATGAATGATTTTATGTCATTTGGAATTCATAGACTTTGGAAAAAAAACCTTATGAATTGGATGAATCCAACAAAAAACAAAAAGTATTTAGATGTTGCTTGTGGTACCGGCGATTTAGGCAAATTATTTTTAGATTATACAGATAAGAATGGTGAAATTACATCATCAGATTCTAATCGCAAAATGATTGAAAAAGGTAAAGAAAGACTAAGCAAATATAAAAATATAAAATGGGTAGTTGCAGAGGCAGAAAAGTTACCATTCGAAAATGATACTTTTGATTTTTATACAATTAGTTTTGGCTTACGGAATACAAAAAATTTAGATAAATCTTTATCAGAAGCCTATAGAGTTCTTAAGCCTGGTGGAAGGTATTTTTGTTTAGAATTTTCAAAAATTCAAAATTCTAATTTAGATTTTTTATACAAAAATTACTCGAAATTGATTCCTCACATTGGAAAAGCGGTTGTTGGTGATAAAGACCCTTATGAATATTTGACCAAAAGTATAGAAGAATTTGTTAATCAGGAAGAATTAATAGATTTAATGAAGGAAAACAATTTTAAAAATTGTTCATATAGAAATTTATCTGGCGGAATAGTGGCTATTCATTCTGGTTGGAAAATATAATGTTCAAAAGATTAATTACATTATTTAAACTCGGTAGAAAACTCGCTAAATCCGACGTTTTAACTATTTTATCAAAATTTAATAAACCACCTTTACTAATAAGTGTAATTTTTAAATTACTTTCCTTTTCTTTTACTAAAAAAGATGTGTCATTTGATAATTTAAGCGAAGGCGAAAAATTATCTAATTCATTAGCATCAATGGGTACAACATTTATTAAACTTGGCCAGTTTTTAGCCACAAGGCCTGATATCATAGGAGATAAATTATCTAAGGAGCTAGAAAATTTACAAGATAAACTTCCACCTTTCTCACAATCCAAAGCAAAAGAAATGATTAAAAATGATTTAGGTGATGAACTATATAATTCAATAATTAATATAAGTGAACCAGTTGCAGCTGCTTCAATTGCTCAAGTACATAAAGCTCAAATTAACGATAACGGAGTTATTAAAAATGTAGCAATAAAAATATTAAGACCAGATATTAAAAAAATTTTTAATGAAGAAGTAGATGCTTTGATGCTTTTTGCCTATATTATTGAGTCATTAATCAAAAAAACCAAACGATTAAAGCTAGTTGAGGTAGTTTTTTTATTGAAAGAAATTACTAGTCTAGAGATGGATTTAAGATTTGAAGCCGCTGCAGCTAACGAATATGCAGAAAATACCAAAAATGATGTAGGTTTTGAAGTTCCCAAAATCTATTGGGATTATACAAGTGAAAACATAATGACACTGGATTGGATTGATGGTGTATCTATTAGAGAGACGGAAGAGCTAGAGAAAAGATCAATTGATACAAAAAAAATTGCCACTGATATAATTCAACATTTCTTAAGGCATGCAGTAAGGGATGGTTTTTTTCATGCAGATATGCATCAAGGAAATATTTTTGTAAACGAAAGTGGTCAGATTGTTCCTATAGACTTTGGAATTATGGGAAGACTAGATAATGTCAGTAAAAGATTTTTAGCTGAAATTTTATTTGGTTTTATACAAAGAGACTATAAAAAAGTTGCAGAGGTGCATCTTGCAGCAGGACTAGTCCCGAATAATGTACCTGTCAATGACCTTGCTCAAGCATTAAGATCAATTGGTGAGCCAATTTTCGGTCACTCTATAAAAAATATTTCAGGTGGTAAGCTACTAAAACAACTTTTTGATGTTACTGAAAAATTTAATATGCAAACCCAACCTCAGTTACTTATGTTACAAAAAACAATGGTAGTTGTTGAGGGAGTTGCAAGAAGATTAAACCCTGAAACCAACATTTGGGAGACATCCAAACCTGTTCTAGAAAAATGGCTAAAAGAAACTAAAGATCCTATAAATTCAATTAATGAAACATTAAAAGACTCTATGGAGGTATTAAAACGTCTTCCAAATTTACCTGAGGTAATGGATAAAGCAAACCAAGCTCTCAATTACCTTGCAAGTGGTCAAATACCCCAAAATTCAAACTCGTATAATGAATTAAACACTAAAAAAGAAGAAATGAAGTCATTTAGAAACCAGTCTATTATTGGCTTATTATCTCTTGTAATTTTAACCCTATTGGTATTTTAATTCTCCTCATGAAAAATAAAAAAATACTTCTAATCATATGTGGCGGAATATCTGCTTACAAAAGCTTAGAAGTGATAAGAAGTTTAAAAAAAAGAGATGTGAGTATTAAAACAATACTTACAAAGAGTGGTAAAAACTTTGTAACACCTCTGTCTATTTCATCTCTTTCGCAGGAAAAAGTATATGAAGACATATTCAGTGCAGAAAATGAAGCTGAAATGGATCATATTTCACTTTCTAGATGGGCAGATTTAATTTTAATTGTGCCTGCAACAGCAAATACAATCTCAAAATTAAGTTATGGTTTGACTGACGATCTTGCTTCTACTGTTGTTTTAGCATCAGATAAACAAGTATTTTTAGTGCCCGCTATGAATGTAAGAATGTGGGAACATAAATCAACTAAAGATAATTTATCAAAATTAAAAAGTTACGGTTATAAGATAATTGGCCCTGAAATTGGGGATATGGCTTGTGGAGAGTATGGAAAAGGCAAAATGTCAGAACCATCGTATATATTAGAGACAATAGAAAATTATTTTAAAAATATTAAAAAAAATAAAAAATATAAGGCATTAGTTACAGCTGGACCTACTAAAGAGTTTATAGATCCAGTAAGATTTATAACTAATAGATCAAGTGGAAAACAAGGTTATGAAATTGCTAAATCATTAAGAGATAATGGTTTTGAAACAACACTTATTTCTGGAGAAACAAATTTAGACCCAGTTGAGGGAGTTAAATTTATTTCAGTTAAAACTGCAGAAGAAATGTTTAGGGAAACTCTCAGAAATCTACCAACTGATGTTGCTATCTTTAATGCAGCAGTAGCAGATTTTAAAGTTAAAGAGATCAATAGTGAAAAAATTAAAAAAAGCGAAAATTTGGATCTTAAGTTAGAAAAAAATATTGATATTTTATCAAACATATCAAATCATAATTCACTTAGACCAAAGATTACAATTGGATTTGCAGCAGAATCACAAAATCTTGAGATAAATTCAAAGAGAAAATTAGACCAAAAAAATTGTGATTGGATTATTGCAAATGATATTTCCGATAAAACAATAGGTTTTGACTCTGATGATAATGAAGTTTCTATATTTTATAAAAATAAAGAAAGTGAAAAGTTGTTAAAGAAAAATAAATCTTTAATAGCATCTGAGATAGTGGATAGAGTTATCTCCGAGCTTAATTAAGTAATGGTAAAGGTTTTATTTAAGAGACTTAACCAAAAAGCAAAACTTCCAAGTTATAAAACTAGTGGATCTTCAGGTATGGATCTGATGGCATGTGTAGATAAACCTATAACAATCAAACCAAATGAGTCGATGTTGATACCCACAGGTATTGCAATTGCAATTCCTGAAGATACAGAGGTTCAAATTAGACCAAGATCTGGTCTTGCCACAAAATCAAGTATTACTGTGTTAAATACACCAGGCACAATTGATAGTGATTATAGAGGAGAGCTAAAAATTATTTTATTTAACCATGGTAAAGATGAATTTACTGTCAATGATGAAGATAGAGTTGCTCAAATGGTTTTAATGCCTATTTTAAAAGTAGAAATTGAAGAAACAAATGAATTACCAGAGACAATCAGAGGGTCTGGAGGATTTGGATCTACTGGTAAATAGTAAATGTTTAGTAACAGAGACCTCGAGCGATATTCAAGACAGATTATTTTAAAAAAAGTTGGGATTTTAGGTCAAAAAAAAATTCAAAATTCCAAAGTTCTTGTTGTTGGATGTGGTGGTTTAGGGTCACCAGTGATTGATTTACTTTCGCGAGCAGGTATTGGCAAAATTGGGATAATGGACCATGATAAAGTGACTATATCAAATTTACATCGACAAGTTATGTTCACTTCTGATGATGTTGGAAAATATAAAGTTAATATTCTAAAGAGAAAAATAAGTAAAATTAATAAAAAAGTAAAAGTTAAAATTTATAGGAACAAAGCAGAAGATAAAAATTTAGGAAAAATTCTTAAACAATATGATGTTATTGTTGATGGTACAGATAATTTTAAAGCAAAATTTCTTTTAAATAAGTTTTCATTAAAATACAAAAAAAAACTTATTATTGGAGCTATAAGTAAATTTGAGGGACATATTTTTACATTTGATTTTAATTTTAAAAGAAGCCCCTGTTTAAAATGTTTCTACCAAGGGGAACCAGCAGAAGGGGTTTTGGATTGTGAAACAGATGGTATATTGGGATCAACTGCGGTTATTACAGGCAGCCTACAAGCTAATGAGGTTTTGAAGGCAATTTTAAATGTTGGTAAAAATTTAAATTCCCATATTTTAATAATAGATTTATTAAATCTTAAATTTAGAAAAGTATTATTTAAAAAAAGAAAAGGATGTATATGCGAAAATATTTAATAGTTTCATTTTTTTTTCTTTTACCATTTTCATTAATTGCACAAGAAAATAATTATTTTCTTATGTTAAAAAATAAAAAAGTAAATGTTAGATACGGTCCAAGCTTTGATTATCCAATTAAATATATATACAGAAAGATTGAATTACCCTTGAAAGTAATCGATAAAAAAGAAAATTTCAGAAGAGTTATTGATCATAAAAAAAATAGTGGTTGGATCCATATTTCACAATTGAGGAATTCACGTTCTATAATCACCAAGTCTGAAAAAATTCTATTTAGAAAACCTACGAAATATTCAAAACCGTTAGCTAAGTTAGGAGAGGGTCGTCTTTTAAAAGTTATTAAATGTGAAGAAAAATGGTGCAATATTAAGACAGGCGATCACTCAGGTTGGGTTGTGAAAGATGATAATATTTGGGGTATCGTTAATTAAAGTCTGCTGAAAGAGCTTTAATATTATCTTCTGAGAATTTAGTCGTATGTGAATACTCCTTATGATCTATACCTACTTCAATTAGATTATTTTGATCTTTAAATTTATCAACCTGATCATCTGAAAATTTAAAATGAATAAACTGAACTGAAGATGCTTTTCCATCCTCTGAAGTTCTATCCACATCCATTTCTGGAACTGCATAAATTTTTTCTTCTCCAATTTTAATAAATATATTATTTTCCACTCCACCTAGCTTTCCTAGAAACTCTGCTCTAATTATAGGATTGTCTATTTCAAACATTAAAGTGGCAACTAATTCTTTTCCATTGGGTATTAGAGGATTATATGCTGCAAGTTCATCTGCAACTTGCTCATCTCCACCCTTTTCAATGTAAAGCATTTCTTGAACTTGGGCTATCATTGTTTCATAGCATTCAAAATAAAATGTTGCGTAAGGCCCTAAAAGAATTCTTCTATTTTTTTTAAACTGAACTAATTCTTTTCTCATTTGTCTTCTAACCTTTGTATATGCATCTAAAGGGAGAAGATCTTCTTTTGTAATAATTTTTTGTTCTTTTGACATTCTATAATCCATAACTTTTTGAGACTATCTCGATTGGATGCACAGCTTCATCACTAACAATATTTGTGTCATCAGCTAACTGCTTTATATGTTTACCAGCCAATGGGCAGTCAGAGGCCATATATTTATTATTTTTTCTTTTAACAGTGCTTGCGGTAGTTTTGCCCACTTTGTTTGCTATGTCATGGGTCTGTTTCATTATACCAAAGGTTCCTCCATGACCTGCGCATCTTTCAACAACATCTAATTTGATATTTGGAATTAACTTAAGCATATCTCTTGCCTTATTTCCCATATTTTGTGCTCTAGCATGACAAGCATTATGGACAGTTACTCCCCCATCAATTTCTTTTAAGCCATCTACCAGTCCTTCTTTGTTGGCAATATCCATTACATATTCATCAATATCGAGTGTATTTTGTGAAAGTTTATTAATTATTCCATCATTTGGCATTAAGAGTGGCCATTCGAACTTTAACATTAAGCCACAACTTGCTGTTAAGGTTACTACTTTATATCCCTTTTCGACAAATTTGATTAATTCTCTAGAAACTAATTGTGCTTGTTTTGTAACTTGATCTAGATCTGCTTGTTCTAGGTAAGGCATACCACAACAACCTGCATAAGAGTGCTCTACCTCAACATTATTATGATGAAGTACTTTCAAAGCAGCTTCTCCAGTTTTTTTCTTATTAAAGTTAACAAAACAAGTAGAATAAATTACAACTTTTCTTTCTTTATGTTTTGGTAATATATTTTTTTTAAATTTTTGAAAATAATTTTCAAAAGTTTCTGTATTATATTTTGGTAAAATAACTCTTTTGTCTATTCCAGTAAAAAATTCTAAAACTTTTCTAGCAAATTTATTTTTTACATTAGTAATCCAATTTATAAAAAAGCTAAAAAATATTCCTATTTTTGAATTTCGATCAATTTGAGTTAATTGGTTAGCAGTTTTTGATATATCTCCATTTTTTCTTTGAGCCGTTCTATATCTCAACATCAAATGTGGAAAATCTAAATCAAATTCGTGTGGTGGAACATATGGACATTTAGTCATAAAACACATATCACATAAAGTGCAAGCATCTACAACAGGTTTAAACTTTTCACTTGAAAGATCTGATACTTCGCCACCCTCAGTTTCATCGATAAAGTCAAATAATTTTGGAAAACTATCACACAAATTAAAACATCTTCTGCATCCATGACAGATATCAAATACTCTTCTCATTTCCTGATCAATTTTTTCAGGATTTATAAAATCTGGATCTCTAAATTTTAATGGGTGTCTTGTAGGTGCTTGTGTGCTGCCTTCTTTACTCATAGATTTTTTATAAATGTAGTTTTTTGTGGACGAGAGGGTTTTCGTCCACAAATTTTGTTTAAGCGATGCTTTCTAAAGTCTTTTGAAATTTACCAGCGTGTGATTTTTCAGCTTTTGCTAAAGTCTCAAACCAGTCAGCTATTTCGTCAAAACCTTCGTCTCTAGCTGTTTTAGCCATTCCAGGGTACATATCTGTGTACTCATGTGTTTCACCTTGAATTGCAGACTCGAGATTGGCTTTTGTTTCACCAATTGGTTTACCAGTTGCTGGATCACCTACTTCTTCTAAATATTCTAAGTGACCATGAGCATGTCCAGTTTCACCTTCTGCAGTTGATCTAAATACTGCCGCAACATCGTTAAATCCTTCAACATCAGCTTTTTGTGCAAAATAAAGATATCTTCTATTTGCTTGGCTTTCTCCAGCAAATGCCTCTTTTAAATTTTCCTCTGTTTTACTACCTTTTAATGACATATTTACTCCTACTATTAATAATGATTCTAAAGTGGTTTATATATAGAGGAATTACAATATGTCAACAGTTTAGAATAAATATAATCTATTATTTAAACTATTGATATTATGATATTATTTTTGAGATTGATTATCACTCACAATTTTAGCGATAACTTCTACTGATCTAATTTTTTTTCCTGGGATTGTTCTTTTAATATTTACTTCATCAACATCATCTTGATGAATATCAATTAATTTATTTTCTTCTTCGTCAAAGAAATGGTGATGATGAGTTACATTTGTATCGTAATAACTTTGCGAAGCATTTAATGGAATTTCTTTTATATAACCCTTTCTCATAAATGCGTGAACAGTATTGTAAACAGTTGCTAGAGAAACCTTAATATTTGCTTGATTTTCTATGATTTTAACCAGTTCTTTAATTGTAAAGTGAAAAGTCTTTTCAGCATCAAATAACACTTCACAAATTTTAATTCTTTGTTTTGTTGGTCTTAGACCTGATTTTCTTAATTTGTCTATATATTGGTCAGCGTAAGCCATTATTAATTATAATTATTCTAAAGAATATCTATATTATAATGTTTGTAAATCAAGTAATAAGATTAAAAAAATTATGAAAAAAAGTTCCTTTAATTATGATGAGTTAATAAGCTGTGCAAATGGGAAGCTTTTTGGCCCTGGAAATGCAAAATTACCTTCTCCACCAATGCTAATGTTTGATAGAATTACTGAAATTAGCGAGAAAAATGGAGCTTTTGACAAAGGGTTGATGAAGGCTGAACTTGATATAAAAGATGATCTGTGGTTTTTTGATTGTCACTTTAAAGAAGATCCAGTGATGCCAGGATGCTTAGGTTTAGATGCGATGTGGCAACTAGTTGGCTTTTACTTGGGTTGGCTTGGAAACCCTGGAAGAGGAAGAGCTTTAGGAGTAAGCACAGTAAAGTTTACAGGAGAGGTTTTAAAAGATGTCAAAATGGCGACATATATTATTGATATGAAAAGAATATTGATTAAAGGTGAAACAACAGTTGGACTAGCGAATGGTATTCTTCTTGCTGATGGAAAAAAAATATACTCTGCAGACAGTCTAAAAGTAGGATTATTTAAATAATGCGAAGAGTGGTAATTACAGGTTTGGGAATTGTTTCATGTCTTGGGAATAATCAGGAAGAAGTTTATCAATCTTTATTAAATACTAAATCAGGAATTTCTTTTTCTGAAGAATATAAAGAACACAATCTTAAAAGTCATATTCATGGAAAGCCTAACATCAAACTTGAGGATCATATAGATAGAAAAACAATTAGATTTATGGGTTCAGGATCCGCTTACAATTATATTGCAATGAAAGAGGCGATTGAAGACTCTGGCTTAGAAGAAAGTGAAGTAAGTAATTTCAAAACAGGAATTGTTATGGGTTCAGGAGGACCTTCAATTGAAAATGTTATTTTAGCGGCAGATAAAACTAGAGCTAAGACTCCAAAATTAATGGGGCCTTTTATAGTTCCAAGAACAATGGCAAGTACCGCCTCAGCAACACTAGCTGTACCTTTTAAAATTAAAGGGACAAACTATACAATGAGTTCAGCCTGCGCAACAAGTGGACACTGTATTGGAAATTCTATGGAACTTATTCAAATGGGTAAACAAGATATTGTTTTTGCAGGTGGTAGCGAAGAGATACACTGGGCAATGACGGCCATGTTTGATGCGATGACAGCATTATCGTCAAAATATAATGATACACCTGAGAAAGCATCAAGAGCTTATGACAAAACTAGAGATGGCTTTGTAATAGCTGGAGGTGCAGGGGTTTTGGTTCTTGAGGAATATGAACACGCTAAAGCTAGAGGAGCTAAAATATATGCAGAGTTAACTGGTTATGGAGCAACTTCTGATGGTTATGATATGGTGGCGCCATCAGGTGAAGGTGCAGTAAGATGTATGCAAATGGCAATGGCAACTTCTAAAAATAAAATAGATTATATAAATACTCATGGAACTTCTACTCCAGTTGGAGATATTACTGAATTAAATGCTGTTAAAGATGCTTTTGGAGATGAAATTCCTAAGATTAGCTCAACTAAATCTTTATCAGGTCATCCGCTAGGAGCTGCATCAGTACATGAAGCAATATATTGTTTAATTATGATGAAAAATAATTTTATAACTGGGTCAGCTAACATAAGTGAAATGGATGATGAGGCTAAAAAATTTCCAATAGTCGCTAAAACAGAAACAGAAGCAACATTAAATACTGTAATGTCTAATAGTTTTGGTTTTGGTGGAACAAATGCAACTCTAGTATTTGAGAAAGTCTAACTTATGTCATTAATGAAGGGTAAAAAAGGACTAATTATGGGCGTTGCTAATGAGAGATCTATTGCCTGGGGTATTTCTCAGAAACTTTCAGAGGCAGGTGCTGAATTAGCTTTTACATATTTAGGTGATGCTCTTAAAAAAAGAGTGGTTCCTCTTGCAGAAAAACTAAATTCTAATGTTACATTTAGCTGCGATGTTGAAAAAAAAGAAGATGTAATAAAATTATTTGAGGATGTTAAAACCCAATGGGGAGAAATTGATTTTGTTGTTCACGCAATTGCTTTTTCTGATAAATCTGAACTTTCAGGAGAATATCTAAATACTACAAGAGAAAATTTTTTAAGAAGTATGCTAATTTCGTGTTTTTCATTTACTGAAGTTGCAAAAGAAGCTTCAAAAGTTATGAAAGAGGGTGGTAGTATGATTACACTAAGCTATGAGGCTAATAAAGCTATTCCAAATTATAATGTAATGGGTGTCTGTAAAGCTGCATTAGAGTCTAGTGTTAAATACTTAGCAAGAGATTTAGGAGCTAAAGGAATAAGAGTTAACGCAATAAGTGCAGGTCCAATAAAAACTTTAGCTGCATCAGCTATTGGAGATGCTAAATTCTTATACAAATGGAATGCTGATCACTCTTTTTTAAAAAGAAATGTAGATAATATTGATGTTGGAAACTCAGCATTATATCTTCTAAGTGATATGGCAGGCGGGGTTACAGGTGAAATTCACTATGTTGATGCTGGTTACAATAAAGTAGGAATGCCAGATCCAAAAAATATATCTTAAAATTTTATCAGTATGTTAATTTTAGTTTGGTTTGTAGTTTGTATAATATTTATTTTTGTTCAATTAATTCTAGAGGGTTCTGGTCATGCACTAGAAGTTTTTGCCCTATTGACTGCAATAGCTTTATTCTTGATAAATAAACTTGGGAAAAAAAATAAATAACTAATAAATAATTATTGTGAGAAGAAAGTTTTTGAAAATTGCTGGGACTTCAATATTAAGTTTCATATTTTATCCGTTAACATCTTTAGCAAATAACATAGTTGGTTTTAAAAAAAAATTAAAGAAAGATGAGAGTGAATACAATATAATTAATCCTGATCTTACAAATGAGCAAAAAATAATAATGTTTGAAGAGGGTACTGAGCGTGCAGGTACTAGTGAATTAAATTATGAGAAAAGAAAAGGATCTTATCATTGCGCTAATTGTGGTGTGAAACTATTTGAGTCCACTGCAAAATTTGATAGTGGAACTGGGTGGCCATCATTCACTGAGGCAATACCAGGCGCGTTTGTAACAAAAACTGATTATTCCTTTGGCATGAAGAGGACTGAATATAGCTGTGCAAATTGTGGTGCTCATCACGGCCATGTATTCAATGATGGTCCAGATGGTGGAAAAAGATATTGTAGCAATGGTCTTTGCTTGCTTTTTATCCCAGAAAGTTAGTAATTATATTTTTCTGATATAACCAACATTAGTAGTTTTAAAATGCTTGAAAGGGATATTTGTATCTTTTATTGCCTTGATAGTCTCTTCCGTAATTTTTCCATACACCTCTATTTCGAATCTATCCGCAATTTTGTTGTGTTTTTCAACATAAGCTTGGACTGGGGCATTATTTAAATGATGCAGCATTGCTTCACTATTTCGGTAAACTTCACTCCAAGTGAACTCTAATGGATCAGTTGGATCTTGATCAAAGGTATGAATAAGCATGTCTGGCTCTGATGCATTAACAGCATCATCAGCTTCTTTTGCTATCTTGAGATACTCTTCAACCTTGCCCTCTTTAACACGTATTCTAGCAATTAAAATAAATGGGTTGGACATTTATCTATATAGCAGCCTGCTTTATAGAAAGTTTTACTTTTCCTCTATCAAATCCGATAACTTTAACTTTTACTTCATCACCTTCTTTGACAACATCCGTTACTTTAGCAACTCTTTTATCTGCAAGTTCAGAAATATGAACAAGTCCATCTTGTTTTCCTAAGAAGTTAACAAAAGCACCAAATTCCATAATTTTCATAACTTTTCCATTATAAATTTTGTTTAATTCAGCTTTTGCTGTTATGTCTTTGATCATTTGCATGGCAATGTTTCTCGACTCCTCATCTGGAGCAGCAACTGTTACTTCTCCAATATCATTAACATCAACTTTAGCACCAGATTTTTCTACAATTTCTCTAATTGTTGCACCGCCTTTTCCAATCACTGCAGCTATATCTTTTTTATCAACCGTAATTTTTTCCATTTTTGGAGTATGTTTTCCAACATCTTCTCTAGATTTGTCTAATGCTTTATTCATTTCACCTAAAATATGCATTCTTCCATCTTTTGCTTGATTTAAAGCCTGCTCCATTATTTCAAATGTAATTCCTGTAATCTTAATATCCATTTGTAATGATGTGATTCCATCTTTAGTACCTGCAACTTTAAAATCCATATCTCCAAGGTGGTCTTCATCACCAAGGATATCTGATAGTACTGAAAAATCATCACCTTCTTTAATTAAACCCATTGCAATCCCAGCAACTGGCTCTTTAATCGGAACACCTGCATCCATAAGAGCAAGTGAAGTTCCACAAACAGTTGCCATTGAAGATGAGCCGTTAGACTCAGTTATTTCTGAGACAATCCTAAATGTATAGGGAAAATTTTCTTTTGATGGAAGTGAAGAGTTAATTGCTCTCCATGCTAACTTACCATGACCTATCTCTCTTCTACCTGTCCCAATCCTTCCTGTTTCGCCAACTGAGAATGGAGGAAAATTATAGTGCAACATAAATCTCTCCTTTTGAAGACCATCTAAACTCTCTATTCTTTGCTCATCATCTGAAGTTCCAAGTGTAGTTGTTACAATGGCTTGTGTTTCACCTCTTGTGAACAAAGCTGAACCATGAACTCTAGGTAAAATTCCAACTTCACACATAATTGGTCTTACATCTGCAAGACCTCTTCCATCAATACGATTTTTATTTTTAAGAATATCAGTTCTTACAATAGATTTTTCTAAATTTTTAAGTTGAGAATTTACATCTAAATCTGTGAAAGCTTCATTCTCTTCATATAAATTTTTTGCTTTTTCGGTAATTTCAGAAATTTGATTTGATCTTTCTTGCTTATCTCTTGTAGAGAAAGCTTTTTTCAAATCCTCAGTAAATTCCTCTTCTAATTTCTTTCTTATCTCAGAAAGATCTTTTTTCTCAACTGCCCATTCTGGTTTTCTACATTCTTTTGCAAGATCCTCTATCATTTCTATAACTGGGACGAAACCATCATGACCAAATTTCACTGCATTCAACATTTCTTCCTCAGTTAAACGGTTTGCTTCTGATTCTACCATTAAAACTGCATCCTTAGTTCCTGCTACTACCAAATCTAGTTTGGACTTCTCTAATTCAGACTTAGATGGATTGAGGACGTATTTTCCTTCAATAAAGCCAACTCTGGATGCCCCCACAGGACCCATAAAAGGCATTCCTGAGATTGCTAAAGCTGCTGAAGATGCAATGATAGATAAAATATCTGGTTCATTCTCTTTATCATAAGATATTACTGTTGGTAATAGTTGTACTTCGTTTTTAAATTCATCGGGAAACAATGGTCTAATAGGTCTATCAATTAATCTTGAAATTAATGTTTCGCTTTCAGTAGGTCTTGCTTCTCTTTTAAAATAACCACCTGGTATTTTTCCAGCTGCGTAATATTTCTCTTGATAGTTTACAGATAAAGGAAAGTAATCCATATCTGGATTTACTTTTTTAGCACCAACAACTGTTGCTAAAACAACTGTCTCTCCACATTGAGCTATAATTGCTCCATCTGCTTGCCTTGCTATTTTTCCTGTTTCTAAACTTATTTTTTTTCCACTTACTTCAATTTCTTTTTTTATAACTTTGAACATTTACTTCCTCAAATTTAATTTTGTTAACACTAATTTATATGACTCCATATTATTTTTCTTCAAATAGTCTAATAGTTTTTTTCTTCTATTTACTGCTCTCAAGAGGCCTACAGAAGAATGTTTATCCTTTTTGAATTGTTTAATGTGTTTCGATAGACTCTCAATTTTTCCAGTCAATTGAGCAATCTGAACTTCAGAAGAACCAGTATCTTTTTCATGAATTTGAAGTTCCTTTACTTTTTCTTTCATTTTTTTCCTTATTTATTTGTTTGTTTAATTAAATTTTCTATTTTTTCTGCATAATCAAAAGAATCATCTTTTACAAAAAAAAGCTTTGGTAAAAATTTCATTATAATTTTTTTAGATAAAACTTTTCTAATCATAAATGATGATATTTTTAATTTTTCTATAATTTCCTCTGTATTTTTTCCTCCTAAGGGCATTACAAATATTTTTGCAGTTTTGAGATCTGGTGACATTCTTACCTCAGTAACTGTAATTTCTTTGGTTGATAAATTTGGAACTTTAACTTCATCTCTTATAAAAAGTGTGCCTAATGCCTGCTTTATCATTTCTCCAACTCTTAATTGTCTTTGAGTAATTGGTTTTCCTAAATATTTCATTTAAATTGTTCTCTCAGTTACTGTTGAGTTATAAACTTCTATAATATCTTTTTTTTGATAATCAGCGAAATCTTTCAGAGTAATTCCACATTCTAAACCTGCAGAAACCTGTTTGGTTTGGTCTTTTTCTCTAAATATTGAACCGATTTTTCCATTAAATATTATAGCCCCGTCTCTAATTACTCTAGCACTAGAATTTTGAGTTATTTCTCCCTCTACTACTTTTGATCCAGCTACTTTTCCAACTTTTGAAACTTTAAAAATTTCAAGTATTTCTGCGCTACCAATAATTTTTTCTTCTACATCTGGTGATAAAAGACCTCCCATTTTTCCTTTTATAAAATCCAAAACTTCATAAATTATATTGAAAGATGAAATTGAAATTTTTTCTTGTTCAGCTCTTTTTTTTGCCTCTTTACTCGGTTTAACATTAAATGCTATTATTACAGCATTCGAGGCTTTTGCTAAAGTTACGTCCGTCTCTGTAACCATTCCTATATCTGATAGAAGTATTTTTGGTTTTACTTCATCATGTTTAATTTGGTCAATGGCATTTTTGATCGCCTCTGATGAGCCATGAACATCCGATTTAATAATTATATTTAATTCCTCTGTTAGTGAGTTCTGAAAAGCAGAATCTTGTGTGGCAAAATTTATAGGTATTTTGTCATCTTTTGACTCTTCAACTCTGGCTTCGCAAAGAGATTTAGCCTCTTTTTCATTTGATAAAACAATAAAATCATCTCCAGATTTAGCTGCACCATTTATACCAACAATTTCGATTGGAGTAGCAGGATCAGCAATATCAATATTTTTACCTTGGTCATTTATTATTGCTCTTACTTTCCCCCATCTTAATCCACTAACAAAATAATCTCCCTTTTTAAGTGTTCCCGCGGTCACTACAACATTTGCAACTGGGCCTCTTCCAATATCTATTTTTGATTCCAGAACTATACCCTTTGCGTTAGTTTCAAAATCTGTTTTTAAATCTAATAATTCTGCTTGTAACAAAATAGACTCAACTAACTTATCTAAGTTATTTTTAGTTTTTGTAGAGATTTCTACCATTAAAGTATCACCTGACAAATCCTCTGCAATTAATTCATATTCTAAAAGTTGATTTTTTATTTTTTGTGGGTCTGCCTCAGGTAGATCACATTTATTTATAGCAACAACTATTGGTACCTTTGCTGCCTTTGCATGTTTAATAGACTCTATGGTTTGAGGTTTAACACCATCATCTGCTGCAACAACTAAAATTACAATATCTGTTAACTTAGAGCCTCTAGCTCTCATCTCTGTGAATGCTGCGTGTCCTGGGGTATCAATAAATGTGATTTTATTATTCTGATAATTTATCTGATAAGCTCCAATATGTTGAGTTATACCACCAAATTCTCCTGAAATTACATTAGATTTTCTTAAAACATCTAAAACTGAAGTTTTACCATGATCAACGTGTCCCATTACTGTAACAATTGGAGGGCGATTTTGTAAATTTTCTGATTTAACTTCTTTTATTTTTTTAATTATTTCTTCAGCCTTTGTCTCACGTATAGGGGTATGACCAAATTCTTTTACTAAATATTCTGCAGTATCAGCATCAATTGTATTATTTATTGTTACTGTTACACCCATACCTAACAAGTGCTTAATGATACTGCTAGACTGTTCTGTCATCCTATTTGCTAGCTCTTTAATTGTTATTACTTCAGGGAGTTTAACTTCTCTTTTAATTTGTTTGAAGTTATCAGTCTGTTCATTTTGGTTTAAACTTCTATTTTCTTTTTGTTTGGCTCTTTTTAAAGATGCCAAGCTTCTTGATTTTATTTCAGCATGATCTTCACTTAGGGCTCGTGATATAGTTAATTTCAATTCTCTTTTTTTTCCACCAATTTTATTTGATTTATTATCTTTTTGTAAGGCTTCACCCTTCAGTCTTCTAGTGGCTCTTTGCTCAGCCAATTTCCTTTTTTCAAAATCTGAATGTGTTTGTGCAGATGGTCTGATAAAATTGTTTGGTTTTGACTGAGTATTATTGTTTGGTCTAAAATTATTATTGTTTTGCCTTAAAAATTGGGCTTTACTTGCAAACTTAGTATTTTTTTTCTCGATAACAACAGTATTTTTAGATTTTGATTTAGCCTGTTCTATACTATTAAAAGTTTTTTTTGAACTTCCAGATACTGATAGCTTTAATTTTTTTTTTTCCATTTTTCATCTCTCAATCTTTATAAACTTTATCTCGCGCAGACATAATCATATTATCTGCTTCAGTCTTTGATAATGCAAATTCTTCAAGATATCCCTTAATTTTTATTCTTTCACCTTTAATAATATCATAAGCTCCAGTGAGTTCATCAGAAGCTAAATCTGCTAAATCTCTTAAAGTTAAAATTTTTTGTTCACCTAAAGTTACCAACATGCCCGGTGTAAGACCTTGGTGATTTATTAGATCATTTTCTAAACCTAGATCTTTTATTCTTTTTGATATTTCCTCCTGATCTTTATCATAAAATTCTTTAGCTCTTTCTATTAATTCTTTTGCTGTATCTTCCTCTATACCTTCTATTTTAATAAGAGCATCTGATGAACTGTCTTTTATATCATCTATAGAAGAAAATCCTTCTGCAACTAAAAGCTGCCCTAAAGTTTCATCAAGTTCAAGACTTTTAACAATGTTGTCTGTTTTCTCTTTAAACTCTAATTGTCTTCTCTCAGAGTCCTCTTGCTCGGTCATTATATTAATTTCGTAATTTAATAATTTGGTAGCTAACCTTACATTTTGTCCTCGCCTTCCAATTGCTTTACTTAAATTTTCCTCAGTTAAGATCACATCAAGCTTTTTTAATTCATTATCAACATTTACTCTTTGTACTTCGGCTGGAGATAACGCGTTAGATACAACTATTGCTGGATCTTCTGACCAGTTTACAATATCAATTTTTTCACCTTGGAGTTCATTTACAACTGCTTGTACCCTGCTACCTCTCATACCAACACATGCGCCAACAGGGTCAAGTGAGGTATCTATTGCTCTGACGCAAATTTTTGCTCTACTTCCCGGATCTCTTGAAGAAGACTTTATTTCAATCAAGCCATCGTATATTTCCGGGACTTCCTGAGTAAATAATTTTTCCATAAACTTAGGATGCGCTCTTGATAAAAATATCTGTTGTCCCCTGGGCTCTCTTCTAACATCCAAACAATACGCCTTAATTCTATCACCAGCTTTAATATTTTCTCGAGGTATCATCTCATTTTTTTGTATAATCGCCTCTGTTCTTCCAAGATCAACAATCACATTCCCAAACTCTAATCTTTTTACTATTCCACTTAAAATTGTATCTTTCTTATCTATGAAATCATTGAATTGTCTTTCTCTTTCCGCTTCTCTAACATTAAAACTTATAACTTGCTTTGCTGTTTGAGCTGCAATTCTTCCAAAATCAAATGATGGAAGAGGTTGTAAAACTTCGTCACCAATTTGTTTATCTTTATTTGTTTGATTTAATTTAATTGCATCATCAAGAGTAATTTCAATATTAGAATTTTCAGGTTTATCAACTATTAATAACTTTCTGAATATGCCGATGTCACCATTGTCTCTATTAATTTCAACTTTAATTTCGTTTTCAGACCCAAATTTAGATTTTGCTGCTTTTGCTATACCAGTCTCCATTGAATTGATAATTAGCTCTTTATCAATTGATTTTTCTAGAGCTACAGCTTCAGCAATTCTAAGTAATTCAAGTTTATCAGCTCTTCTATTTAACATATTTTTTCTGCACAAAAAAAAATGGGCCTGAGCCCATTTTGAAATTTCAACAATGTGACTGAAATATAGTTATATTTCGCTGTTTTTCAACAATATTTACTTATTAAAAACTCCAGATTTATCTGTTTTTTCCCATGAAAATGATCCATCGTTCTCAGGTGTTCTTCCAAAATGGCCATAGGCTGCAGTTTTTTCATATATAGGTTTATTTAAACCAAGCATTTCTCTGATACCTCTTGGACTTAGATCAAAATTTTCTTTAATCAGTTTTTCAACATGGATATTCTTTTCTTCATCATTATCGAATAAATCAACATAAATTGATAATGGTTTAGATACTCCTATTGCATAGGCTAATTGGATTAAACATTTATCCGCAATTTTTGATGCTACAACATTCTTTGCTAAATATCTTGATGCATATGCAGCTGATCTATCTACTTTAGTTGGGTCTTTGCCAGAAAACGCTCCTCCTCCATGTGGTGCTGCTCCACCATATGTGTCAACAATAATTTTTCTTCCAGTTAAACCACTATCTCCATCTGGGCCACCAATTACAAAATTTCCAGTTGGATTAATATAAATTTCTTTCTCATCAAGGCTTCCTAATAAATTTTTAGGTATAGATCTTTCTATGTAAGGCATACAAAGTTCTTTTACCTTTGCTAAGTTAACATCTTTGGAATGTTGTGTAGAAATTACTACCGAAGTTACAGCTGCAGGCATACCATCTTTATATTCAATAGTAATTTGGCTTTTTGAGTCTGGCTCTATTCCATTTAATTTTCCTGATTTTCTATCTTCAGCCATCAATCTCAAAATTTTGTGAGAATAGTGAATTGGAGCTGGCATCAAAACATCTGTTTCTTTACAAGCATAACCAAACATGATTCCCTGGTCACCAGCACCCTCATCTTTATTACCTGCAGAATCAACTCCCATTGCAATATCTGCCGATTGAGAGTGTAAATGAGTTTCAATTTTTGTTTGTTCTTTCCAAGAAAAGCCCTCTTGATCATAACCAATATCTTTAATGCAATCTCTCACTTTTGAAATTAATTCATCTTCTTTAAGTTCTGGTCCTCTTACTTCTCCCGCTAATACAACTTTGTTTGTTGTTGTTAAAGTCTCACAAGCTACTCTAGCTTGGGGTTCGGCAGCTAAAAAACTATCAACAACCATATCTGAAATTCTGTCACAAACTTTATCTGGGTGTCCTTCTGAAACTGACTCGCTAGTAAATAAAAAATTTTTCTTCATTTATTCTCCCTTATTTTAAAAAAGAAAATTAAACTAATATAAATAGATAGAAAATAAAAGAAGATCTTATTACCATGAGAGCCAAAGATTGTTTTATCTGACTTTTTGAAAGACTGAATCTCAATAAATCCCTTATCGGTTGTTAAAATTTTCTCAATTACCTGTCCTTTAGGATTAATAAAGGCTGAAATTCCATTGTTTGATGAGCGGATGACTGGTTTTCCTTCCTCAATGGATCTGAAAATTGAGTGAGAGAAATGCTGGTATGGACCAATAGAATTTCCAAACCAACCATCTTCGGAGATGTTTAATATAAAATCGTAATTTTTTTCAGTTTTATTTATTTGACCAGAATAAATAATTTCGTAACAAATAAGCGGAACAAAACTAAAATTATTGAGCCTAATTAGATCCCTTTGATTGTCTGCAGAGAAGGATTGGTAACCTTGAGTGATTTTCTTAAATCCTAAATTACTTAATGTATTTTCAAAAGGTAAGAACTCTCCAAATGGTACCAATTTATTTTTGTAATATTTTTGCAAAATATTAAGTTCATTATTCACTACTAAAAGCGAATTATAAATCTTTTTTTTTTCATTTATATTCATACCGAAAATAATCTTATGTTTCTTTGAAAAATGTCTTGAAAAAATAGTTTTAAATTTTTTAAGATCTTCAAAATAAATATTTGAGAGAATACCTTCAGGTAGAATAAAAATTGTTTCGCTTTTCGGGTTTGGCTTAGAAATATTAATCAACTCAAGAATAAACTCATTGGCATTTTCATTTTGAAAATATCTATTAATATTAATTGTAGGAGAAATTATCTTAATATTAAAACCTAAATCTTTTGTTTCGGTAAATTCGAACTGTCTCAAATTTGAGTTTCCCCAAAAATAATTAGTAAAAATAACTACTATAGAAAAAATAAATAAACTTATTTTTATTTTTTTTTTGTAATTAAAAAATAAAATAATTGGAAATAAAAATAATAAAATAACTAACGAATTAAAAGCATATGTGCCTGTTATGGAAAGTATTTGAATAAATTCTAAATAATTTACAAAGCTAAAAGCAATTAAATTCCAAGGAAAACCACCTAATAAGAAACTTCTTATATATTCAAATATAGACAAAATAGTAGCTAAAATCAAAATTGATAAAATATTTTTTTGGGGATTTAAAAATGAAAAAACTAAAGTTGAAAAACCATAAAATAATCCTAAAAATAATGGAATAAAAATTAGAGCAAATGGTATCAAAGGTTTAAAAATATCTTCGAAAGTCATCGAATTTGTTATCCAATATAAATTTGAAATAAAATAACCAAATCCAAATATCCATCCAATGTTAAATGAAATAATTTTATCTTTTGAATAAAGTAATAATGTCCACAGCAAAGCTGGGTATGAAAAGAAATTTAAGTAGAATAAATTGTAGGGTGGGAGGCTAAAAGAAGATATTAGACCAAATGAAAAAACAAATGAGTATAAAAGGATTGTATTTTTGTTTAATAAAGTCAATTTAATTTATGAAAATATTTCAATATTAATTTTTCTTTTTTAAACATTTTTTTAAAATCATTTAATTTCTGATGATCATAGCCAATTAAATGAAGATATCCATGTATCCACATTTTATCAAACTCTAAAAAGAAATTTGTTTTTTTTGATCTTTTTTTGATAATTTCATAGCTGATTGCTATATCACCTACATATAGTCTTTTTTTCTGTTTAGTTTTAATTGGAAATGATAAAACGTCTGTAGATTTATTTTTTTTTCTAAATTTAAGATTTAAATATTTCATTTTCTTATCGTTGGTCAATAGTATAGAAAATTCGTGATTTTTTTTAACAAATAGGGGCTTCTTAGACAATATTTTAAGTCTTTTCTTTAAGTAATCATTTGGTTTTTTTATAATTTTTTTCCAATTTGAATAGCCAGTTATTACATTGGCTTTCATCATCCGTCTGAGCTTTTATCTGAATATGCCTTAACGATTTTAGATACAAGTGGGTGTCTAACTACATCTTTATGATCAAAATCAACTACAGAAATTTCTTTTAGATGTCCCAGTAATTTTTTTGATCTGTGTAAACCTGAAAGTGATTTGTTAGATAAATCTATTTGAGAGGGATCTCCATTTATTACTATCTTTGAGTTTTCTCCAATTCTAGTTAAAAACATCTTAATCTGTGTGTCTGATGCGTTTTGTGCCTCATCAAGAATTGCAAAAGAGTTTTTTAAAGTTCTACCTCTCATAAACGCTAAAGGGGCTATTTCTATATCACCAACTTCAATTTTTTTTTGTATCTTTTCAAAATCTAATAAATCGTACAAGGAGTCGTATAATGGTCTTAGATATGGATCTACTTTTTCTCTCATATCACCAGGTAAAAATCCAAGTCTTTCACCAGCTTCAACAGCAGGTCTCGATAAAATAATTCTATCTATTTTTTTGTCTAATAACATTGTTAGTGCTACGGCAACTGCTAAAAAAGTTTTGCCAGTTCCAGCAGGTCCAGCTGAAATAATTATGTCTGATTCCTTTAAAGCTCTTACATAATCTTTCTGTCTTTCAGACCTTGGTATTACCGACTTTTTGGGAGTTTTAATTATATATTCTACTTTTTTTTCAGTGTTATTTTTTTCTTCAATCATAAATTCGTTTATGGAAGAAATTATATCTTTTTTTTCAATTGTTCCATTATTTAAAAACTGTTCAGTCAAAAATTGTATAGCATTTTTGATTAAATTATTCTTTTCTGGATCATTTTTTACTAAAATAGAATTTCCTCTAGAATATAAGCTAGTTTTTGTAATTTTTTCTAATTCTTTTAAATTATTATTAAACTCACCTGCTACACCAAGTAACAAATCATTATTTTGAAATATTATGCTTAAAGTATTATTTTCAGAATATACATATTTTAATTCTGAAATAATATTTTTTTTGATAAAATTACTCAATTTAAGCAGCTTCCATGTTTTTATCTAATAAACCAAATAAGGTATTCTGATTACTGGTTTGAACTTTTACTTTTACAACTTTGCCAATAAGATTTTCATTTCCATCAAAAATTACAGGTGATATATACTTATTTCTTCCAAATAATTTATTTTGTTTTTCCATTTTATTTTCAACAAGTACATTAATTGTATTATTTTCCAACGATTTATTTTTTTCTATTTGATTATTAAATAATTCCTCTTGAATTAATGTCAGTCTTTCTTTAGCAATATTTTTTTCAATCATTTCGAATTTTGCAGCTTTTGTTCCAGGTCTTGGGCTAAAAATAAAAGAAAAAGAATTTATAAATTTAATTTTTTTTATCAGTTCAAATGTGTCTTCAAAATCTTTTTGAGTTTCTCCAGGATAACCAATAATAAAATCGCTAGAAAATTCTATCTCTGCATTGATTTTCTTTAATCTTTCAAATACTTTTAAGTAATCATCAACAGTATGTTTTCTGTTCATTAACTCTAACATCTTATTTGAACCACTTTGGATGGGTAAATGAACGAATGGCATTAATTTGTTGCTATAAGAATAACAATCAATTAAATCATCAGTCATATCTCTGGGATGTGAAGTCGTATATCTTATTCTTTTCAATTCTGAAAATTGATCTAAATGTTTTATTAGATTAGATATTCTAAACTCTTTAAAATTTTCTTTATATGAGTAAGCATTAACATTTTGACCAAGGAGTGTGATCTCTTTTGCACCATTTTCAATTAATTGTTCTGCTTCTGCTATGATTTTGTTAAATGGTCTAGAATACTCAGGTCCTCTTGTATAAGGTACTACACAAAAATGACAAAACTTATCACATCCTTCTTGAATAGTTAAGAAAGTAGATATTTTGTTATTATTATTTTTTATTTTATCAAAATATCCAAACTTTGAAATAGTATCAAATTCTGTTTCTTCTTGTTTTAAATTTACAATATGATTTTTTAACAATTCATTAACTTTGTGATATGATTGAGGTCCTAATACAATATCTATATATGGCTCCCTCTTCATCATTTCTTCATTTTCAGCCTGTGCAACACAACCTGCAATTACCATTATTGGTTTTTTTTTATCTCTATATAATTTTTTAACTCTACCAATTTCGTGGTAAACTTTTTCTTTAGCTTTATCACGTATGTGACACGTATTTAAAATATAACAATCCGCATTTGATTGGTTTGTAGTCTTTATAAAACCCAACTTGCTAACAGAGTCATAAATTCTATTTGAGTCATACTCGTTCATTTGGCAACCAAAAGTTTTTATGAAGATTTTTCCATTCAGCATATTTTAACTATTAAAAAAATTCTGAAGTCCCTATCATTTACTTTTTTTAATTCCATAAAGTTCTAATTTATGGTCTACTAAGTTATATCCATACTTATCTGCAACTTTTTTTTGAAGTTTTTCTATTTCTTCATCAACAAACTCAATAATTTCTCCTGATTTAATATCAATAAGATGATCGTGATGACTTTCAACTAATGTTTCATATCTTGCTTTTCCACCTTTAAAATCATGCTTAGTTAGTATGCCAGACTCCTCAAAAAGCTTAACTGTTCTATAAACAGTAGCAATACTAATCTTTGAGTCTAGCTTAGAAACTCTTTGATATAATTCATCAACATCAGGATGATCGGACTCGCCATAAACTTCTTTTGACTCAGATAAAACTTTAGCAATTATTTTTCTTTGATCAGTAAGTTTGACACCTTTCTTCAGGCAAATTTGTTCTATAGTTTCAGACATAGTTTATACTAACTTGAATATACAGGTTTTATCAAACTTTTATTTTTGTCTAATTTTATTAAATTTTTATAATTTTTATTAATTAAATCGTGTGATTTAAATCCAATTAAAAACGCACTATTTACCAAAGAAATAGCTTTGGCTATTGATAATGAAATTCTAAGGCTGGTAAATTTACCTGGTCCTAAATTGATAAATATTCTTTGAATATCACTTATTTTAATTTTTTTTATATTCAAAAAGTTCAAAAGTAGTTTCATAAAATTGTCAAAGTTTTTTCTACTGTTTATATGTTTGCTAGTATATGATTGTCTATCAGCAATGATCACAAAAACAATTTCTTCATTAGCCGCATCAATTATTAAATTTATCATAATATTTTTATTTTTTTTAAATGCTTACGCAGATCCTGTAAATAAGAAATATGAACCAAAAGAAAAGGGAATTTTGGCCTTAATGTATCATAGATTTGAAGAAAATAAATATCCTTCTACCAATATAAAAATTGATGTATTTCAAGAACATTTAAATATTATCAGAGAAAATAATTTCTCATTTTTGAATCCAAAAAACTTTGAATTAGAATTTAATAAAGTAAGTGAAGAAAAAAAAATTTTACTTACTATTGATGATGCATTTTCCTCTTTTTATTTAAATGCATGGCCAATTCTAAAAAAAGATAAGATCCCTTTCATTTTATTTGTTTCAACAGAGACTGTGGGTAATAAAGGTTATATGAGTTGGGATGAAATTATAGAGATATCAAACGAGGATTTTGTATTTATAGGAAATCACTCACATTCACATGAATACCTAGTTAAATATAATTTTGAAAAATTTGAAAAAGATATTCTTAAATCAATAAGAATATTTAAGAAAAATCTCGGCTATAATTCTAAGTTTTTTTCATATCCATTTGGCGAGTATAGCTTAAAACAAAAGAAATATATTACTGAAAAATTTGACTATGCCTTTGGTCAACATTCAGGAGTTATAGATTTAAATAAAGATAAATACGAGTTGCCTAGATTTCCAATAAATGAAAAGTACGGAGACCTTGAACGATTTAAGTTTTTAATTAATCTTTTGCCAATTCAATACAAATTCATAGCTCCAGAAGAAAAATTTTTATTAGACGCTAATAATCCACCTAAACTAGTAATAGAATTTTTTAATGATCAACCTAAAATTAATAAAATAAATTGTTTTTCAAATGAAGGTGGTGATTGGAAAAAATCTACACTAAATTATAAAAAAGATAAGATTGAAATTATTTTTAATGAAAAATTTTTACCAAGAAGAGGGAGAATTAATTGTTCAATGCAAGATAAAGATGGTTGGAGATGGTTTGGAACTCAGTTTACTTTAAATTAGATTTTTCATTTTTAAACTTGTTGGTAAAATATCTACATCATCAAAATCAATTAAGGAATTTTGATTAATAATTTTTTTAAGAACTTCAGTATATTCTTTACCTGTTTCAGCATATTTTTCTAAAAAATTAACTAGTTTTAAACTATCTAACTTTTCGTCATTATCTCTTTGGATTGCTCGTTCAATTCTAAATTCTTTATAGCTAGGATGTGTATTTAAATTTCTTTGATAAGCTCTTACAGAAGCTTTCAAAATTTTAAACTTTGCAACCTTATGTTTTTTATCTTTTTCAAGTTCTAAAGGCTTAATACCTTCACCTGACCAAGTCCACTGCCCAAATAATGCATTACCTTCTTGTGCAAATCTTGAACTACCCCAACCGGTCTCTTTTGCAGCTTGAGCTATTGCTAATGAAACTGGAATTTCATCCATTCTTATTTTAAGTTTTGCTAAATCATTATTTTTAATACCATACTGTTTAAATTTCAGTTCAACCCAGGCTTTATCACGTGATGATGTATTATTTTTATTTAAAATTTCAAAAAGTTTTTTTCGATCAAATCTTATTTTGAGATTTTCCTCAATAATCAATGGTAGTACAATTTTAATAAATAGTTTTTTTCTTTTTTTTGGACTTTCGATATTTTTTAGTTCTTTAGGAAGCTTTGTTAATTGATTGCCTACATTGACTAATTTAGTTTTTTTAACAGTATCTAGATCATATCCATTATCTTTAAATAGTTCTTCAATTGTTGAGGCGCTCAATCTTTGAGGATCCTTATCCTCTTCATCTTTTCCAAAAACATCAATGTCTTCAAAAATATTCCATGAAAATCTATCTTTTATGGTGTTTTTTATTATTTTATTTTTTTTATTCTGCTTATCTAATATTTTGTCAAAATTTTGTTTTGAGGAATTGATAACAACTTCATTCGACTGAAAATTATTTTTAATAAAACTAATTGAATTTGGTAAAATTGAGAATACTAAAATTATAGCTAAACTTGTTAACAAAGTTTTAAGAAAATTTAGATTACTACTGTCTTTTTTTTTTTTTAAACTTTTTTTTTTCATGAATCTCATTTATTCTTATAATTGATATAAGTGATATTATACAGCTAAAACTTCTTTAACTTCTGGGATATAATGACAAAGCAAGTTTTGGACACCTTGTTTTAAAGTTAAAGTTGAAGATGGACATCCAGAACAACTACCTTTTAATATAACGGTAACTTTTCCATCTTTAAATTCTTTAAATGTTATGTCTCCACCATCTCTAGCTACAGCTGGCCTAATTTTTGTTTCTAATATTTTAATAATTTTATTTTCAATTTCACCATAATCATTATTATCGTCCAATTCTGACTTTTTATTTATAATAAACTCATTACCTTCATCATAGAATTCATTTAAATGTGAAATAACTATATGTTTTATATTTTCCCATTTTTCATCTTGAATTTTATTAATTGATAGAAAATCCTCACTCAGAAAAATTCCTGTAACACCATTAATTGATAAAATATTTTTTAATAAAGGAATTTCTGTTTCGTTCACATTTAAAAATTCATAAGGCCCATCGTTTGATACTCTTTTACCAGGAAGGAATTTAAGAGAATTTGGGTTTGGGGTTTCTTGTGTTTGGATGAACATATTCTTTATATAGCCATAAATTTTAAAATTTAAAGAATTTAAAAACCTATTATTTTCTTCATTTCTTTTATTTTTTTTCCTGCAATTACTTCGGCCTTATTTGCTCCTTCTGCAAGAACTTTATCTAAATAATTTTGATCATCGATCAATTTTTTTATCTCATCAGAAATTGGAGAAATCTTACTTGATAAAACTTCGGCTAATTGACTTTTTAGATCTGAAAAATTTTTCCCTCCAAATTCTTTTAAGGTTTTATCTAAAGTTTGATCTAAAATACTTGAATATATTCCAAGAAGATTTTTAGCTTCTAATCTTTCGTTTAATTCTTGATATTCATTAGGAATTGGTAAAGAGTCAGTCTTTGCTTTTTTAATTTTATTGATAATTTCATCTTTAGTATCAGTTAAATTAATTCTACTAAGATCTGATGGATCTGATTTGCTCATTTTTTTTAAGCCATCTTTTAAACTCATTATTCTTGAAAAATTTTTTTTTATTAATGGCTCCGGAACCCTTAAAAAATCTTCACAACCAAAATCTTTATTAAATTTTTGAGCTATATCTCTAGTTAATTCTAAATGTTGTTTCTGGTCTTCCCCAACAGGTACATGCGTGGCATCATAAAGTAATATATCACTAGCCATTAATATAGGATAAATATACAAACCAACTGAAGCCTTTTCCTTATCCTTTCCAGCTTTTTCTTTAAATTGAGTCATTCTATTAAGCCAACCCATTGGAGCCATACAACTCAAAATCCATGAGCCCTCTGCATGTGCATGAACTTTTGATTGGTTAAAAATAATACTTTTACTTGGATCGATGCCACTAGCTATAAATGTTGCGGCGGTTTCACGAATATTGTTGGTTAATTGATCTTGTTCTTGCTTAACAGTTATTGCATGTAAATCTACAACACAAAAAATACATTCATTTTGATTATCATTATTTAAATCAACAAAATTTTTTATGGCCCCTAGGTAGTTACCTAAATGTAGATTGCCAGTAGGCTGAACACCAGAAAATATTTTTTTGGACATTTTTTAATACTTTAAATTAATATCTGAAATTTTAAAGGCTTTTATAATAATTGAAATTCCAATGTATGAAACAAAAGTTGATAAAACAATCAAAACAATAAAAATAAATTTATAATTATTTACATAGACTAATGAGCTTTCTAAAAGATTTATTAAAAAATAAAATATGAAGATTGCAATTATATTTGAGAAAATAATTTTTGATATCTGAACAATAAAATTTGAACTAAATTTAAAGTAATTTTTATTAATTACAAAGACTAATAAGATAATTCCATTAAACCATGATGAGATAGTGGTTGCGATTGGTATTATAATGAATCCAACCTTTGAAAAAAACATCAAACTAATTGTGATATTTAAAATTACAGAAATCAAAGAATATTTAAATGGTGTTTTAGTATCATTTCTTGCAAACAAAAAAGTTGAAAATATTTTGATCAAAGAAAATGCTGGAAGTCCAAAAGAAAAATAGAATAAAGCCTTTGCAGAATTACTAACACTTACCTTATCGAAAGAACCATATCCAAATAAAGCAGATGTTATTTGCTCTGAACCTACGATTAGAGCAAGTGATGCAGGTAAACTTAAAAATAAACTCAATTCTAAAGCTTTATTCTGTAACTCTCTCGTTTTTAATGAGTTTTTGCTTTTAATATGTCGACTTAAGTTCGGAAGTATCACAGTACCTATAGCTATACCAGCTATTGCTAGATTTATCTGATAAATTCTATCTGCATAATATAAATATGAAACAGCACTTGCTTGAAATGAGGCAATAATTGTTCCAACTAAGATATTTATTTGAGTTACACCTGATGAAAATATGCTTGGTAAAAGTTTACTAAAAAAGTTTTTAACTTTATCGTTAATTTTAAAATGAAAGTTTATTTTTATTACAAAATATTTTTTAACAAATATTAATAAAAAAATAAATTGTAGGAGCCCAGCAATAGTTACAGTGTAAGATAAATAATAAACCAAATTATTATTTAAATTTTCAGCATATAGTAAACAAATTATTAACAGTATATTCAAAATTATTGGTGCTGCAGCTGCAGCAGCAAATTTATTATGTGAGTTTAAAATTGCTGAAAAAAAAGATGCAAGACTAATAAAAAATAAAAAAGGAAATGTAATTCTAGTTAGGTCAATTGCAATATTTAATTTTTCTGGGTCATTTGAAAATCCTGGTGCAATTATTTTAATAAAAGCTGGCATAAATATTTCAATTATTAAGATCGTAAAGAACAGGCCTAATAACAATAAATTAAAAATTGTACTTGCAAAAGAGCTTGCATTTTTTTTTGTTTTAAGAAGTTCTGAGGAATAAGAGGGAACAAATGCAGCATTAAAAGTTCCCTCTGAAAATAATCTTCTAAAAGTATTTGGAATTCTAAAAGCTACAAAAAAAGCATCTGCTAAAGGTCCCGAACCAAGGTATATCGCTATGAAAAAATCTCTTATGTAACCAAGAACCCTACTTAACAAAACAAATAGACTAAATGTGCTTGTTGACTTAATGAGGTTCATAAATCATATTAGTCTTAAATTTACCTTAATAGTATATTTAATTTACCTAATGAAAAAAAACAAAATTGAACATTATTCAGATAAAGAGGCTCTTGAATTTCATAATTCAAATAAATCTGGCAAGATTGAGATAAATTCATCAAAACCAATGACATCAAAAAGAGACTTGGCTTTAGCTTACTCCCCAGGTGTGGCAGCTCCAGTTAAAGAAATTTTTAAAAATCCAGAGCGAGCATATGATTATACTACTAAAGGAAATTTGGTTGCAGTGATAAGTAATGGATCTGCAATATTAGGATTGGGTAATTTAGGAGCAATTGCATCAAAACCTGTAATGGAAGGTAAAGCGGTATTATTTAAAAGATTTGCAGATATAGATGCTATTGATTTAGAAATTGACAGTAAAGATCCTGAAGAAATAGTTAATAGTATAAAAAATTTTGCTGTAAGTTTTGGAGGTATCAATCTTGAGGATATTGCTGCCCCAGAGTGTTTCATTATTGAGGAAAATTTAAAAAAAATACTTGATATACCGGTATTTCATGATGACCAACATGGAACAGCAATTATAACATCAGCGGCACTCATAAATTCAATACATATTACTAAAAAAATAATTTCTAAAATAAAAGTTGTTGTAAACGGTGCTGGAGCGTCTGCTATGGCTTGCTCAGATTTATTTATAAAATTAGGAGTAAAAAAACAAAATTTGACAATGATTGATAGCAAAGGTGTAATTAGTTTAGATAGAAGAGGATTAAATAAGTGGAAATTGAAGTATGCAAAAAAAACAAAAGACAAAACTCTAAATGATGCATTAAAAAATGCGGATGTTTTTCTAGGATTATCTTCAGCAGGTATTCTAAAAAAAGAAATGATTAAACAAATGGCAAAAAATCCGATTATATTTGCTTGTGCTAACCCTGATCCAGAAATTTTACCAGAAGATGCTTATAAAGTTAGAAAAGATGCAATCATAGCAACTGGTAGATCAGATTATGTAAACCAGGTTAACAACTTAATAGGTTTTCCTTATATATTTAGAGGAGCGCTTGATGTGAGAGCAAAAACAATAAATGAGGATATGAAAATTTCTGCAGCTAATGCGATTGCTAAATTAGCCAGAGAAAGAGTCCCCGACGAAGTAGCTGCAGCAATGGGAGGGGATAGACCCAAATATGGTAAAGATTACATTATTCCATCTACCTTTGACCCAAGATTAATAAGTGTAATCCCACTAGCGGTGGCAAAAGCTGCAATAAAAAGTGGAGTTGCTAGAAAAAAAATTGAAAATTTTACCTTGTACTCTGAACAATTAAAACAAAGATTGGATCCATCAGTAACTATTCTTCAAGGTATAAATTCTAAAATTAAAAAAAATCAAAAAACTGTTGTATTTGCCGATGGTGAAGATGAAAATACACTTAAGGCTGCAATTGCATTTAAAAATGGTGGTCTAGGAACACCAATAATTGTTGCAAAAGAGAGTGTTGTCAAACAAAGACTAAAAGAAATTGGCTATGGAGAGAACCTAGATATTAAAATCGTAAATTCAACTGATAAAAAATTGAGAACAAAGTATGTAAAATTTCTTTTTAAAAAATTGCATAGAAATCAAGGTTTACTTGAGAGAGATTGTGATAGGATGATTAGAAATGACAGAGTTATTTGGTCATCATGTATGGTTGAGTGTGGTGATGCAGATGCAATGGTTACAGGTAATACTAGAAGATATTCTCAATCACTTGAAAAAATAAAAAAAGTAATCCCTCCTAGAAAAGGAGAAATAATGTTTGGATTAAATATGATGGTTAGCAAAGGTAAAACTGTTTTTATTGGTGATACCTCAGTTAATGAGTATCCTTCTTCTGAAGAATTAGCTGATATAGCAATTTCATCTGCAAGAGTTGCTAGATTATTTGGATTTGATCCTAAGGTGGCATTTTTATCTCATTCAACATTTGGGCAACCAATAACTAGTAGAACAAAACACATAAGGGATGCTGTAGAAATATTAAAGAATAGAAAAGTGGATTTTAAATTTGATGGCGACATGCAGCCTGATGTTGCTCTTAATGATGAATACTCTGATTTGTATCCATTTTCTGAAATAGTAGGAAGTGCAAATATTTTAATAATGCCAGGTCAACATAGCGCAGCAATTTCTAATAAAATTATGAAATCATTAGGAGGTGCTAAAGTTATCGGTCCACTATTAATAGGCCTAGCTCAACCAATAGAAATTGCTCCATTAAGATCTTCTACTTCAGAGATATTAGATTTAGCATCAGTTGCGGCTTATTCTGCTGGTGTAATTAAATATGAAAAAACAAAATAAAATATTTATTATTTTTTGACAACTCTTAAATCATCAACTAAAAAAATACTTGTAATTACATCCTCAACATCTAAAATTTGTTTGGCTTCTTTAAAAACTTCATCTCTCTCAGTTTTACTTTGTGCTATTCCATAAACATAAATTTTTTTCTTATAAGTATCAATATTATAGTTAACTGCTTTTATTTTTTTACTTCCTATTAAAGCTGCTCTTAGTTGAGAAGTTATTAGAAGATCTTTTGCAGACCTTTTGAAATTAAATTTCTCTTTAATTCGCAAGTCATTATTTACAGATCTAGCACCTTTAATTTCCCAAGCTAACTTTGTAATTTTTAGTTTATCCTCAACAGCATTTACTTTTCCAGTTAAAAATATTCTTCCATCAAGTACCTTAGTTTTTACAGAAATAATGTAACTTTTATCTGTAGATAATAATTTTGCTCTTAGATTTTGTTGCATTAAAGAGTCGTCAATTTGAGTCCCAAGGCTCCTTGGATCTAAAGCAATTGAAACTCCAGTGCCTAAAACACCTGTGGAAGAGTAACCAACGCATCCAGAAATTAAAACAAAACTCAACAATATTATAATTTTTCTAATATTCATTCTTTATTTCGAGACAATATTTGTAAATAAGTTTTTTAGAAATTTCTCTATCTTCTGAAATTTTTTTTACGATATCTTTAATAGACATTTTTTTAATTAATTTATTAATTTTTTTTTTATCTGATTCTTCAAGTTCTTTGAAACTTAATTTTTGGTTTCTTATTTCAGAAATGACAACGGTTATCTCACCTTTTCTTGAAAAATTTAAATCTGATAACTTCTCTACAGAGGTTCTAATATATTCCTCATGATATTTGGTTATCTCTCTACAAATTAGTATATCTCTGTCTGAAAAAAATTCTTTCACATCATCAATTCTTTTAATGAATTTATTTGGTGATATAAAAAAAACAATTGAACTTTTAATTAATGATAAGTTTTTAAATAATTTTTTTACTTGATTTTGTTTTTCAGGTAGAAATCCACAAAAATAGAAATTATCTGAAAACCCGCTTATTGATATTGCTGAACTGACAGCTGATGCACCCGGAATTGGAAAAATATTAATTTGATTTTTAACACATTCTTTAACCAAAGCTCTTCCAGGGTCTGAGACTGCAGGAGTTCCAGCGTCTGAAACCAATGATACTATTTTATTATTTTTGAGTATTTCTATAACTTTGTCTAAATTTTTATTTTCATTAAATTTATGATTTGAAATAAGTTTTTTATTTATTTCAAACTTTTGAAGTATTTTTTTTGTAATTCTGGTATCTTCACATAAAATTAAATCTGACTCTCGAAGAATTTTGATAGCTCTGAATGAAATATCACCCATATTTCCAATTGGTGTTGCAACACAATATAGCCCAGGTTTAAATGTACTATTATTTAAATTCATATGAATTCTTTAAATAAATATATTATTAAATCCTAAATGAAAACGTTAATTAAATTTTTAACATTTATTGTATTAACCATTTCCCTTTTTAGTCAAAATCTATTTGCGTCTGAAAAAATTAAGATAGGATTAATTGTCCCTTTAAGTGGTGAAAATTCTTTAATTGGTGAAAAAATAATTAAATCTATAAGATTGGCAATAAACAAGATTAATGATGACAGGGTAGAGATAATTCCAAAAGATACAAAATCAAATCCTATTGATGCTTTAAAAGTATCCAATGAATTATATAAAGATGGTGTAAATATAATCATTGGCCCAGTATTTAACGCAAGCACTAAGTATCTTGATGATTTAAAAGAAGTAACTTTTATATCTTTTACCAACAAATTAATTGGTAATCCAAAAAATGTTATTAGTGCTGGTGTTAATGCTGTATCTCAAATTCAAACAATAAAAAAATTTAATGAAATTAAAAATTTGTCAAAGAGTATTATTTTAATTCCAAGAGCACAATTTAAAAAAGAGATAGAGGAAGCAATTGATAAAACTAAAATTAAACATAAAGAAGTATTCTATTATGACAGAGAGCCAACTAAACTTACCAAACAAATTGAAGAATTAACTAAATATCAAATAAGGAAAAATAATCTTGAATTTGAAATACAAAGACTTGAGGGTTTATCATTTAAAGACAAAGATAAAAAAATACAAAATTTAAAGAAAAGAGATACACTCGGAAATATTAATTTTGACTCAGTTGTTATAGCTGATTTTGATGAAAATTTAAAAAGTGTTGCTACATCTCTTCTATATACAGATGTATCCTCAAAAAGAATTTCTTATATAACCTTAAATCAATGGTTTGATGATAGTCTTTTAAGAGATGATTCCCTTCATCCAATATATTTTCCCTCAATTAATAAAGATAATTATGAACTATTTATGAGTAATTTTAAAAACGCTTATGGTTTAGATGGAGATCAACTTTCATTTTTAAGTTATGATTTAATAGGATTGGTGTATTTTTTGATTTATGAAAACGACTTTAAAATTTCAAAAAAAATATTCTATAAGAAAAATAAGTTTAAAGGAAAAATAGGAGTTTTTGAAATAAGCAAAAATACTATTACACATCAACTAAACTTTTACAGCATTGAGGATAAAAAATTTAAAAAAATTTTTTAATTTTTTTAAATGCATTAAAACGATGGTCCATACTATATTTTTTGTGAGGTTCCATCTCACCAAAAGTTAATCTTTCACCTTTAGGTATAAAGATTGGATCGTATCCAAAACCATTTTTTCCTTTTTTTAAATTAGATATTCGTCCTTCAATTTTACCAACTTTACTTATAAATTTACCATTTGGCCAAAAGATAGTGAGTACACAAATAAATCTCGCACTTAATTTTTTTTTTTTCCAGTTTTTATTTTTTTTTGAAATTTCTTTGTAAACTTTTTTAATAGCTAAATTGAAATTTCTTTTTTTCCCTGACCAATCTGCTGAATATACGCCAGGCGCTTTATCTAAAATATCAATCTCAATTCCAGAGTCATCTGATAAACAAATTTTACTAGTTTTTTTTGAAAAATATTTTGCTTTTAAAAGAGAGTTTTGTGCGAACGTGGTTCCATTTTCTATTGGACTTGGTATTTTAAATTCTAAATTTGAATAAATTTTTAAACTTTTAGGTAATAGATCTGCTATTTCCTTAAGTTTTCCTTTATTATTTGAGCCAATAAATATCTCTTTAATTTTTTTTTTAGACACCTAGAAATTATACTTTTTCTTACCATATAAACAATATGGACAAAGAAGAAATAAAAAAAGATATTAATAATAGCAAGACTGAAGACGACAAGTTAGATGCTCAAACAGTCGAAAACGATGTTAAAGCTCAAAAAAAAGAAGACAATAATACAGAAACAAAGAATAATGACGATGAAAAGCTAACACCAGAACAGGAGTTAGAAAAACTTAAAGATAAATTAGCAAGAACGTTTGCAGAAATGGAAAATCAGAGACGGAGATTTGAGAAAGAAAAAGAAGATGCATACGAGTATGGCGGATATTCTTTTGCAAAAGAGGCATTAAACTTATTAGATAATCTCGAGAGATCAAAAGCTGTATTAGAGAATGATGATAAATTAAAAGATACTGAAGCACTTAAAAAAATCACGGAACATTTAGATATTATAAATAGTGATATGATTTCAATATTTAAAAAAAATAATATTGAAATGATAAAATCAATCAATGAAAAACTTGACCCAAATATTCATCAAGCAATGATGGAAGTTGAGGATGAATCAAAAGAACCTGGAACTATCGTACAAGAAATACAAAAAGGATTTATGATGAAAGACAGATTATTGAGACCATCTTTAGTTGGTGTTTCGAAGAAAAAAGTCAAAGAAGTAGAACAAGAAGAGCAAAAAGAAGAAGTTAAAGAAGATCATAAAGATGAAAAAAATCAATAAAATCAGCCAAAATTTTATTTTTTTAGACGGTTGTAGTCTAAAAATTAGCACATATATGACTGAAAGGTATCAAAATTATGAGTAAAGTAATAGGAATAGATTTAGGGACAACAAACTCTTGTGTAGCTGTAATGGAGGGTTCTCAGGCTAAAGTATTAGAAAATGCTGAAGGTGCAAGAACAACGCCTTCTGTAGTTGCATTTTCTGACAATGATGAAAAATTAATTGGACAACCTGCAAAAAGACAAGCTGTAACTAATCCTGAAAATACAATATTTGCTGTTAAAAGATTAATAGGAAGAAATTTTGATGATCCATCTGTTAAAAAAGATGTTGAAACTGCACCTTTTAAGATTATTAATTCAGACAAAGGAGATGCTTGGATAGAAGCTAAAGGTAACAAATATTCTCCATCACAAATTTCCGCATTTACACTTCAAAAGATGAAAGAGACTGCTGAAAAATATTTAGGACAAGAGGTTTCTCAAGCAGTAATCACTGTTCCAGCTTATTTTAACGATGCTCAAAGACAAGCAACAAAAGATGCAGGTAAAATTGCGGGACTAGAAGTTTTAAGAATTATTAATGAACCAACTGCAGCTTCGCTTGCATATGGATTAGACAAAAAAACAAATAACAAAATTGCTGTTTATGATTTAGGTGGTGGAACCTTTGATGTTTCAATACTTGAATTAGGAGATGGAGTATTCGAAGTTAAATCTACAAATGGTGACACGTTTTTAGGTGGTGAAGATTTTGACAATACAATTGTTGATTATTTGCTTACAGAATTCAAAAAAGAAAATGGTATAGACTTAAAATCTGATAAATTAGCATTACAAAGACTTAAAGAAGCTGCAGAAAAAGCAAAAATCGAATTATCATCTGCTGCTCAGACTGAAATAAATCTGCCATTTATTACAGCAGATAAAACTGGTCCAAAACACATAAATATGAAAATGACTAGAGCAAAACTAGAGGCTCTTGTTGAAGATCTTATATCGAGAACGATACCACCGTGTGAAACTGCACTTAAAGATGCTGGTTTAAGCGCAAGTGAAATCGATGAGGTGATACTTGTAGGCGGAATGACTAGAATGCCAAAAGTAATAGAGGAAGTTAAAAATTTCTTTGGTAAGGAACCAAACAAATCTGTAAATCCAGATGAAGTTGTTGCAATGGGTGCAGCTATTCAAGCAGGAGTTTTACAAGGAGATGTAAAAGATGTTCTATTGCTAGATGTAACACCACTTTCACTTGGAATTGAGACTTTAGGTGGAGTTTCAACTAAATTAATTGAAAAAAATACAACAATACCAACTAAAAAAAGCCAGGTTTTCTCAACTGCAGAAGATAACCAACCTGCAGTATCAATTCGAGTTTTACAGGGTGAAAGAGATATGGCTTCAGATAATAAAATTTTAGGAAATTTCGAATTAGTAGGTATAGCACCTGCTCCTAGAGGAGTACCTCAAATTGAAGTTACATTCGATATCGATGCAAATGGAATTGTAAATGTCTCAGCTAAAGATAAAGGAACTGGTAAAGAGCAAAAGATACAAATTCAGGCATCAGGTGGTTTAAGCGATGAAGAAATTAATCAAATGGTCAAGGATGCTGAAACTAATAAAGAAGCAGACAAAAAGAAAAGGGAAGCGGTAGATGCAAGAAATCAAGCTGATACCCTGCTTCATTCAACTGAAAAGAATCTAAAAGAGCATGGTAGTAAAGTTTCCGATGCAGATAAGAAAGCTATTGAAGACGCGTCAGCTAATGTAAGAAATGCTTTAAAAGGAACTGATGTAGAGGAAATTAAAAAGAAAACTCAAGATTTGGTTCAAGCTTCAATGAAACTAGGAGAAGCCATTTACAAATCACAACAAAGTACAAAACCTGGTGATGCACCTAAAGATGCAAAAGATGAAGGGAAAAAAGACGATAATGTTGTTGATGCAGACTTTGAAGAAGTAAAAGACGATAAAGAAAAAAGCGCCTAAACTATCAACCATTTGTCTATAACTAGTTATGGCAAAAAGAGATTACTACGATGTTTTAGGTGTTGGAAAAAGTGCTAGCCCAGACCAAATAAAAGCAGCATATCGAAAGCAGGCTGTAAAATATCATCCAGATAAAAATAAAGGTGATAAAGGGGCTGAAGAAAAGTTTAAAGAAGCCTCAGAAGCTTACCACGTTCTATCAAATTCAGAGAGAAAACAAAATTATGATAATTTTGGACATGCTGCATTTGAGAATGGTGGTGGAGGTGGAAGAGGTGGGTTTGGAAACTTTGATTTTTCAGGATCTTTTTCAGACATTTTTGAGGACTTTTTTGGTGAAGGCTTCGGTGGAAGTGGAAGAAGATCAAGAAGATCCAACAATCGTGGCTCTGATTTAAGATATGATCTCTCAATAAGCCTAGAAGAGGCTTATGCTGGAAAAAAACAAGATATTAAATTCTCAACATCTGATAAATGTGATGTTTGTAATGGATCAGGTTCAAAACCAGGTTATAGTGCAAGCACGTGTTCAATGTGTGGTGGTCATGGACAAGTTCGCTCAAGCCAGGGGTTTTTTACTGTACAACAAACTTGCCCTCAGTGTGCAGGCTCTGGTGAACAAATAACTCACCCTTGTACAAACTGTGGGGGCACAGGTAAAAAACAAACAAGTAAGAGACTTTCAGTGACGATTCCTAAAGGAGTAGACGATGGAACTAGGATTAGATTATCCGGAAAAGGGGAAGCAGGTTCAAGAGGAGCTAGCAATGGTGATCTTTATTTATTTATTAATGTAAATTCTCATGAACTTTTCAAAAGGTCTGAAGAAAATTTGTTTTTTGAATGCCCAATATCAATTGCAGACGCTGCTCTAGGAGCTGAAATAAAAATACCAACAATAGATGGCGGGAAAGCAAAGATAAAAATCCCAGCTGGAACACAAAGTGGGAAACAATTTAGATTAAGAGAAAAAGGAATGCCATTAATGAGAGGAAATCATTATGGGGACCTTTATGTCCAAGTGAACACTGAAGTACCGGTATCTTTAAATAAAGAACAAAAAGAATTACTTGAGAAATTTAGAGAAATTGAAAATGAAAAATCAAATCCTAGTATTAAAAAATTCTTTAAAAAAGCAAAAAGTTTTTGGAAAAATTAAATGAAAAAAAAAATTAAATATACAATTTTTGGTATTATTTATGTTTTAGTAATTCTAATTCTAGGTGCATATTTTTATAAAGAGGGCATTGGAATAATTTAATTATCTTTTGCTAATCTTATAAATATATCTCCCATACCACCTTGTACTTCCTCAATAGGAGCATTATTTCTTAGTTCGCAGTATTGACCGGTAACCTCATGACTATTAATAGAAGCAATACTTTGAGAATTACATTTTGTGGCGTTATGAAATAAACCAATTACTAATCTCTCATCTAATACAAATACTTGATTATTATCAAGTTTATTTCCATCACAAAAATAATCCTTATTTACTTCTCTTGGAAAATTTTTTTTACCGCAGGGATTGTTTATTGTGAGAACAAAAAATTCTTTTTCACCGTCTGTAAAAGTATATTTCATTTTTTTTACTTTAGAGTATTTCATCAAATCACATGAACATGGATAACAACACTTATGATAAAATCCACATATTTTCTCGTCACTTTCAGCATTTTTAAGATAAACAAATTCTGGTTTGCTATTTGGATCAATCAATGATCCAGACACAGCACAATATAACTTATTGTATTCTACAAAATCTTGATATGTGATTTCTTTTGTTAAAATATGTTTGAAAAATTTTGGACCTGCGGCATTTCTATTTTGATCAGGAAAAATTTTTGGCCAATCTTTTACTAGATCAGCATAATAATTAAATTGATTTGAATATGTTGGTTTTATTGAACTTAAAGTTATTAGTAGAAAAAAAATTGTAAAGTATTTTATTTTTTTCATGATTCAAAGTTCAGAATACTTTAATTAGATTAATTATTGAATTGAGTGTTATTGTCCTATTTTTTTTGACTTACTTCTATAGTTTTATTAAATTCATTTATTTTTAATAACTGAGAAGAACCATCGGTCCAAACTATTTTTGCTGATATATTTTTTTCACTCTCTCTAATGCCATAATGAGCTACGGGTTCCATTTGACACAAATATCCAGAACCAGCATCAATGGTTTTGGCGTGATTTCTTAAGTTTGAGTTGAGTATAACTGTTGCTCCTCTTGCAGGCGCACCATGCTTATTTAATGGTTTAATTCTTATATAATTGAAGTCTTTTTTAATATCTGCTTTATACATTGTAAGTGGCTGCATGCCAGATTCTCCATGAGAAACTAATAATTCTAAAATTCCATCTTCATCTATATCTGCAACTGCCGCCCCTGTTCCTAAACCATTTGATTCGTAAGCATTTTGAATTTTAATCTCTTCAAAAAATCCATTTTCTTTTATCTTGAATAGTTTATTTGGTTCGCCAATATTATTCATGAATATCTCATCATAACCGTCATTATCAAAGTCTGCTGATATTACTGTTCTAATTCTAGTAGGTATGTTGTAAGTTGGAGTAGCGATATCTTTAAATTTGTTATCTTCTAATACAAAAGCCCTATGATAACCGTTCCAATTGGATGTGATTATATCTAATCTTCCTCTATAAAGTATATCTGATAAAGTTGTACCTCTCCCATTTTCATATTGATCATCAATTTTATAATCCTTAGCTATATCCTGAAAGAAACCATCAGAATTATAATATAAAAAATTTTTTCCTCTTTCGTTTGCAGCAAATATGTCAGTTTTTCCTGATAAAATATTTCCTGCAACTACAGCTCTTCCACCAGTTATTTTATCAATTTTCAGCTGCTCTGCTAAATCTAGTATTTGCCCAGAACTTTTTTCATAAAACCTTGTCGGACCCCCATAATTGGCAACATATATGCCATATTTTCCATCACCATTTCTATCCACACAAACAACAGACCTACCAGCAGTTAAGTTTAAATTTTTTTTGTTTATTCCTTTTTCAAATAAATCGATAAAACCATCACTGCTACTATCAATCAATCTATCTGAATATTTTTTTTCTCCGCTGTAGGTGTCGGTATTTAAAAAATAAATTTCTTCAAACCCATCTTGGTCAATATCGCAAGCAGCAACTCCAATTGTTTTTCTTTTAGCATCGTCAAAGATTTCGTTTTTATTTATATTTATAAGTTTCCCATTTTGGTAAGACAACGCTAAGTTTGAAAACCCAAACCCAGTGACAACAAATTCATATTTATTATCTTGATTTATATCAGTGACAGACACGCCATAACTTAGTCTAAAATCGTTATTATCAATTAGATTTGTTATATCTCTAAAAAAGTCAGCTTTAGATTGATTGATAGACACGAAAAAAGTTAAAACCAAAAATAATTTTAAAAGGTATTTAATAACCATAATTGTTGTATATTGTTGAAAAAATATATTATAAAAATTTAATGAGCAAAGTAAATTTAGCGATATCTGGTTGCATGGGACGAATGGGCCAACAACTGGTAAAATCCTCCAGAGTTGATAAAAATTTTAAACTAACAACTCTTACGGAAAATAGATTAATAAAAAAAAAAATTTCTGGAATTAAACCTAGTTTAAATAGTGAAAATTCCTTTAAAAATGTTGATTTAATTATCGATTTTACTGTCCCTAATTGTACTTTTGAAATTCTTAAAATTGCGTCAATGCTTAAAAAAAGAGTTGTTATTGGTACAACTGGATTTACCAAAAAAGAAGAAAATCTTATTAAAAAATTTTCCAAGAAAATTCCAATATTGAAAGCTGGAAACATGAGCTTAGGGATAAATTTGTTAATGTATTTAACTGAAATAGCATCTAAATCATTAGGAAATAATTTTTTAAGTAAAGTATATGAGGTTCATCATAAACATAAAATAGACTTTCCATCTGGAACAGCGTTAATGTTGGGTAAAGGAATTGCTATTGGCAAAAATAAAGATTTTTATAATTTATTTGGAAAAAAATATCTTAATAAAAAAAGTTTTCCTTATGGAAGAAAAATAAATTTTAACTCAATACGAAAAGGGAAAACAGTTGGTGAACACGAAGTTAAATTTTCAAGTGGAAAGGAAATTATTACATTAAATCACGAAGCTTTTGATAGGGCTTTATACAGCGAGGGAGCTTTGACAGCTGGAAAATGGTTAATGAAAAAAAAACCAGGTTTATATTCGATGCGTGATGTTTTAAATTTTAAATGAGTGAGAAGCAAAGGGCAAAAATTGTTCTTCGAACTTTAAACAAAATATATCCAAAGACCCCAATTCCTCTTAAACACAGAAATATTTTTACTTTACTAGTTTCTGTTCTTTTATCTGCACAGTGTACAGACGTAAACGTTAACAATGTTACCAAAAACATATATCCAAAATATAATAAACCTGAACACTTTGTTAAGTTGGGAAGGAAAAAAATTGAAAAACTAATAAGAAGTATTGGTATTTTTAGAATTAAAGCCAAAAGTGTTTATAATTTATCAAAAACTTTAGTTGAAAAATACAACGGGAAGGTTCCAAAAACCTTTGAACAACTTGAGGAATTACCAGGTGTTGGGCACAAAACTGCCAGCGTGGTCATGTCTCAAGGATTTGGGTATGCTGCTTTTCCAGTAGACACCCATATTCACAGACTTGCACAAAGATGGGGTTTAACTAATGGAAAAAATGTAGTTCAAACAGAAAAGGATCTAAAGAGACTTTTTCCTAAAAAATATTGGAATAAATTACATCTTCAAATAATTTATTATGGAAGAGAGTACTGTAAGGCCAGAGATTGTTATGGTTTATCTTGTAAAATCTGCACTACTTGTTATCCTAAGAGAAAAAAACCACTTATAACCAAGAAAGCATAAATAATGAAAATATTAGGAATTGGAAATGCAATTGTAGATGTAATTTGTAAGGTAGAAGACGATTTTATAACTAAAAATAATCTGACCAAAAGTACCATGAAATTAATTTTTGATGACAAAGAATTTAGGGATTTACTATCTAATCTGAAAATAGAAAAAACAGTTTCAGGTGGTTCTGTTGCTAACTCAATTGTTGGATTGTCTCAACTTGGGAATGAAGTTGGATTTATAGGTAAAGTAAATGATGATGATCTTGGTGGAAAATACGAAGATGGTTTAAAACAGGAGAATGTTAAATATATTTATTCAAAAAAAAAAGAGGATTTACCAACTGGAACTTGTTTAATATTAGTCACACCCGATTCTGAAAGAACAATGTGTACGTTTTTAGGAACTGCAGGTAAAATAAATGAAAACGACGTTAGTTCAGATGCAATAAAACAAAGTGAAACAATACTTCTAGAAGGTTACCTTTGGGACGAGGGAGAACCCAAAAAAGCTTTTGAAAAAGCAATTCAAAGTGCAAAAAAAGTTGCAATGTCATTATCAGATCAATTTTGTGTTGATAGACATAAGCCTCACTTCTTAGATTTAGTTAAAAATAAATTAGATATAACTTTTGCCAATGAACAAGAAATAATGTCTCTGATAGATGCAAAATCTTTTGATGAAGTAATTAATTTCTCTAAATCACTTGGCAAAATAATTGTTTTAACAAGAGGTGAAAAAGGTGCAGTTGCAATTAATGGAGATGAAGTTGTTGAATGCGGAATAAAAGAAGGTCTTAAAATTGTTGATTTGACTGGTGCTGGTGATCTTTTTGCAGCAGGCTTTTTACATGGCTATGTAAATAAAATATCACTGAAAGAAAGCTTGGACAAAGGGACTGAAATGTCATCTAAAGTTATTCAACAAATTGGAGCTAGACTTTAAAGATTATTTTTTTTTTCTTTTAAAACTTCCTTTGCCTTTTTTAGGTTTAACTACACGAGTTTTATATTTTGGTGTTAATAAATCTTTAGCAATATAATTTTTTTTTTTCATTGAATAATATAACCTGCCTTAGAACTTTTGATAAAATTTTCATCAGCAAAGACATTATTTATTTTTTTCCTTAATCTATAAATATGTGTCTCTACAGTATGAGTTTCTAATTTTGAATTATGTCCCCACACTTCAGTTTGCAACTTACCAATTTTAACAGGTTGTTTTGAACTATATAAAAAAATTACAATATTTGCTTCTCTTTCAGTTAAATTAAGGCTATTTTTTTCATTAAAGATTTTTCTTGAATTTAAATTCAGTTTGTAAGTTCCAATATCTATTTCTGATTGTTGGTTGTATTTTTTTTTTAGAAATTTTATATTAATAAGTTCAACTAATTTTTTAATATCAATTGGGAATTGATCAATTAAGATTTGATTTTCAACATTTTGCTTTTTGCCTGATATAATCAGATAATTATCTATTGTTTTAAAATTAATATCAGTCAGCTTTTTTATATTAAGTAAATTAAAATTAATGTGATTTTCTAATTCAATTAATATTTCAAATAAAATTTCAAAATCATAAACTACTAAAGTTTGATTATTCATATATAATAAAGAATATGACAATTATTTTAAAAAATAAAGTAACTCTTCATTTTGATGATTTTATTTTCAAGTGTTCAATTGGTAAAAAAGGATTTGCTAGGTGTAAGTTTGAAGGAGACAAAAAAACCCCAATTGGTACATTTAGTTTGGGTAATTTATTCTACAGAAATGATCGCAATCCTAAACCTTTAACAAAATTAAAATGTGTGCCTATTAAAAAAAATATGGGTTGGTGTGATGATATTAGAAGTAAAAAATACTACAATAAACAAATAAAAATTAAAAAAGATCTTCGATATGAAAAATTATATAGAAAAGACTATAAATACGATTTTTTAATACCTATTTATTATAATACTAAAAATACTAAAATTGGAAGAGGAAGTGCAATATTCATTCACTTAACAAAAAAATACGAACCAACAGCTGGATGCATAACACTTCAAAAAAAAGATCTTTTGATTTTGTTAAAACTTATTAATAAGAATACCAAAATTAGAATAACTTATTCTCGTTGACCAAAGATATTAGATCCTATTCTTAAATAAGTTGATTTGTATTCTATTGCATTTAGATAATCTGACGACATTCCCATGCTTAGCTCTTTCAGGTTAATTATTTCATTAAGTCCAATCATTTGAGAAAAATATTTAGTAGAATCCTCATTATATGGTGGAATGCACATAATTCCTATTATATTAAGGCCCAAACCTTTTGAGAAATTGTAAAAATCTAATAAGTTTTCTTTTATTATTCCAGATTTTTGATTTTCATTTCCTAGATTTATTTGAATAAAAATTTTAGGTTTTACTTTTTGTTTAGTTTGTTCCTCAGCAATTTTTTTTGCTAATTTTTCATTATCTAATGAGTGTATATAGTCAAAAATTTTTACTGCAAATTTAACTTTATTTGTTTGGAGTTTTCCAATCAAATGTAGATTAATATTTTTATTCTGATTTTTAATATCTGTCCATTTTTCAATTGCCTCTTGAACTTTATTTTCACCAAAATCTAAATGACCATACTGAATCAACGGTAAAATATGATCTATTTTAAAAGTTTTAGAAACTGCAATTATCTTCGGTATTCTATTTTTCCCATTTAATTCTAATAATTTTGAATTGATTAAGCTTTGAATTGATATTAAATTTTTAACTGTTTCATGCATAAAAGATTTCTTAAACTATATTACTTTATAGATGAATTTGAAAAAAGTATCATTGACAAACAAAGTAAAAATACTGCTATAATTTACAGAAATTATAAAAAAAATTACAAAATACGTGAGATAATTTCTATAAGAGATTATTGTAGAATTAAAAGTATTAAGTTTTATTTATCGAATAATATCAAATTGTCTATTAATTTAAACTTAGATGGTGCCTATTTACCATCATTTAATCAGAGTTTTACTCATTTAAATTATAAATTTAAAAAAAATTTTATGCTTATTGGATCTGCTCACAATTTAAGAGAGATCAAAATAAAAGAGAAACAAAAAGTAAAAGAAATTTTCTTGTCGTCATTATTTAAAAATAATGGAAATTTTTTAGGTCTAAATAAGTTTAATCTACTGTCAAATTATACTAAGAAAGATGTTATTGCTTTAGGCGGTATTTCTAAGGAAAATATTAAAATAATAAATCTTACAAAATCATTTGGATTTGCTGGAATTTCTTATTTTAAGAATAAAAAAAAAGGCCCCTAAAAAGGGGCCTTTTTAAAAAAAATTTATATCTAACTAGAATGCAAATCCAAAGTTGATTTCGTATCCAGTGTTATCTGCAGTAGCAGTTCCACCTACGTTATCAACTGATGAATGCGTAGCAGAAATTGTCATTCCACCTGAAGTGTAAGAGAAACTTACACCTGTAGCTTCTTGATCTTCTGCACTAGATTCAAAATCAATGTTAGATTGGTTCAATGATACTGATAAGTCATCACTTACTGCATAAGAAATACCCATTGCAGTAAAGTCTTCGTCCTGATTTGCAGTACCTGAATCAGTCTCATTTGCTTGATAACCAATTGTAAATGCACCCATTGAGTATGTAGCACCAAACATAGATAAATCTGCTTTTCCAGTTATACCTGTTGTTGGTTGATTGTTATTTTCACCCATTGCAGCATATAGAGAAAGACCTTCTATACCTGTGTATAAAAGTCCATAGTCCATTGAGCTATCAACAGCTGCTGCACCATCTGATGGAGTGTATGAAGCTTTAAGCGCTAAACCATCCATTACAGTGTAGTCATAAACGAAAATATCGTTTGTTGCTGCAGCATTAGCTGCTCCAGCGATAGTTCCTGCAACTGTTACACCATGTGCTTCTTCGTTAGCAGATGGAGTGATATCATCCCAAGCACCAATTGGTCCTGATGCACCATCACCTGAGAATGTAATTTTACCCATGTCTCCAGTGTCGATTGATAATGTTCTTGTATCCATGACGTCACCATCAAGTTCTAAAGTTGTAGAAACTGTAAAACCATTATCCATTTCACCACTTGCTGTAAAAGTAACTGAATCAGTCATCGTCCAACCGTTTCCAGTATCTCCGTTGTCATTACCATTAAGCGTCAATGAAGTCGATGCTGATGCTGAAACGGCTGCAGCATTTGCTGAACCCGACATCAACACAGCTGTGCCTAATGCAGTAAGACCTATCTTTTTAAGATTGTCCATATTATTTCCTTTCGTTAATTGTTTAATATTAAACATGGAATAAATACCAATTATCATTAGTATTTTTTCTTAAAAGTTAATAAATTTTGCTTATTTTTATAAAGTGTGATATTTATACATCACTAAAAATACTTGAATTTATTGATATTTTTGACAATTTGAAAGAAATTCTTTTAATTATTTCGTTTTTTCATCTAATACTAAGGTTTTAATAACAAATATGCCAAATTTTATAAAAGTTCGAACGATCACATTTATAGTAACCATTTTGTTTGCTCTAAGCTCATGTAAATCTATTGAAAATATACCAGGTGGAGATGCAAGGAAAAATCCACCAGATCCAGCGGCCAGGGTAAAGAAAAATTTAGAAGAAGGAAGAGGGTTTAGATTAGATAAAGCATTTCAGGATAGTGGAAAAGGTGGTGATTTTGTTTTTGCAAGCGCAAATGAACTATGGAGAGCATCTCTGGATACAATAGATTTTATGCCACTCGCTTCTGTCAATTACAGTGGGGGGATTATAATTACTGATTGGTATTCAGACGGTCAAAATGCAGAGGAGTCAGTAAAAATTTCAATTCGTTTCTTAACTAATGAAGTAAGAACTGATGCATTAGATATAAAAGTTTTTTATAAAAAATGTAATCAAGTAATTAATTGTAAAATAACTCAAAAAAAAGGTTCACTTATAGCTGAATTAAAAAAAGAGATTTTAAGTAAAGCAACAATTTATAAAAAGCAGAATAAAGACAAAGATTTTAAGCCTTATAATAACCGCGCATTAGGCAAATAAAAAAATTTCAAAAGTGATCTCTACAAATAGATATAATTTTAAAACTGTTGAGGAAAAATGGCAAAATAAATGGCAAAAATCAAAAGTTTTTTCTTCTAAAATAGATAAATCCAAACAAAAATTTTATTGTTTAGAAATGTTTCCATACCCATCTGGGAAAATACACATGGGTCATGTCAGAAATTATACAATTGGCGATGTTCTATCGCGTTACAAATCATTAGTAGGTTTTAATGTTCTTCATCCTATGGGATGGGATGCATTTGGAATGCCAGCTGAAAATGCTGCTAGAGAAAATAATTTGGACCCTAAAGCCTGGACAAATAAAAATATATCTACAATGAAAAAACAATTAAAAAGATTAGGTCTTTCTATTGATTGGGAGAGAGAAATTTCCACTTGCTCAGAAGATTATTATAAACATCAACAATTATTTTTTTTAGAACTTTATGAAAAAGGGCTAGTTTATAGAAAGGAAAATTATGTAAATTGGGATCCAGTAGATCAAACTGTACTCGCTAATGAACAAGTAATAGATGGTAAAGGTTGGAGATCTGGAGCTGTAGTGGAAAGAAAAAAATTAAATCAATGGTTTTTTAAAATTTCCAAATTTTCTGATGAACTCCAAAGCGACTTAGACAAATTAAAAGAATGGCCTAACAAAGTAAAAGTAATGCAAAAAAATTGGATAGGCAAATCTTTTGGATGTGAGATTGGTTTTCAAATAGAGGGGGAATTACCTGTAGAAGAAATTAAATGTTTCACTACAAGACCAGATACTTTATTTGGATTTTCATTTTTAGCTGTTTCTATTGATCACGAAATCTCAAAATACTATTCAGAAAACGAGGAATTCCAAAAATTTAAAAAAGAGTGTTCGAAAACTGGTACAACTGAGGAGGCAATTGCAATAGGTGAAAAAATTGGTTTTAAAACCGATTTAATGGCTATTAACCCTTTAGATAATAGTCAAAAAGTGCCTGTTTTCTTCGCTAATTTTGTCTTAATGGACTATGGGTTTGGAGCTGTATTTGGATGCCCTGCTCACGACCAGAGAGATTTTGATTTTGCAAAAAAATACAAGTTAGAAATCAAAACTGTGGTTAGACCTCTAGAAGAAAATAAAGATTATGAGGTTAAGAATGAAGCTTATACTGGCACAGGAGTCATAATAAATTCAAAGTATTTAAACGACCTTAAGGTTCCGGATGAATCAATTTTAAAAACAATTGATATTCTAGAGGAAAAAAAAATAGGAAAAAAACAGATAAATTTTAGGTTAAAAGATTGGGGAGTGTCTAGACAAAGATACTGGGGATGTCCAATACCTATGGCTTATGATGAAAATGGGGATGTAATAGCAATACCAAAAAAGGATTTGCCAGTAAAACTTCCAGAAAATATTGATTTAATGACAAAAGGTAATCCGTTAGACTCGGTTAATGATTGGAAATATGTCCAAATTAATGGAAAAAAATATAAAAGAGAGACCGATACATTAGATACGTTTGTTTGCTCTTCATGGTATTATTTAAGATTCTGTTCTCCGAATGAAAAAAGCTACGGATTTAAAAAAGAGGATATAAATTATTGGATGCCTGTTGATCAATATATAGGTGGAGTAGAACATGCAATTTTACATTTATTATACTCACGATTTTTTATGAAAGCTTTGAGATACAAGAATAATGATTTTAAATTTAATGAACCATTTCATGGATTATTTACTCAAGGGATGGTTTGTCATGAAACTTATAAGGATGAAAACGATAACTGGTTAAGTCCTGAAGATGTAGAGTTTATTGAAAACAAATTTAAAAAGAAAGATAGTCCAAAAAGTATAGTGAAAGTTGGACCGTCAGAGTCAATGTCTAAGTCAAAAAAAAATGTAATAGACCCAGAAAATATAATCAAAAACTATGGTGCTGATGCAGTGAGATTATTTATCTTGTCAGATAGTCCACCTGAAAAAGATGTTCAATGGTCAGACCAAGGCATGATTGCTTCTTATAAATTTTTACAAAAACTATGGATCTTGCATAATAAGATAAAAGATAAATTAAAAAATAACAAAGATACAAATAATAAAAATGACAATTTAGAAAAGTTTACTAATCAAATGATTTATAAAATAACAAATAATCTTGAAAATTTTAATTATAATGTGATTGTAGCTAATATTTATGAAACATATAATTTTTTAAATAAAGAAATTGAGCAAGAGATTAGTAGTAGTGTACTTAAAAAGAATTATATAAAAATATTAATTCTGTTTACCCCTACGATACCACATTTCACCTCTGAGTGTTTAGAAGAATTAGATAATTTAGATGATATTTATTGGCCAGAAACTAATAAAGAATTACTTGTTGAAGAAAAAATAGACTACATAATTCAAATAAATGGAAAAAAAAGGGCAATTTTAAATGAAAATAGAGATATAGATAAAGAAAGTCTTTTGGCTAAAGTGAAATCTAATAGAATTACAGAAAAATATCTAAAAGATCAAAATATAAACAAAATTGTTTATGTTAAAAATAGATTAATTAATATTTTAATAAATGAATAAAATAAATATCAGATTAGCATTTTTATTTAGTATATTTTTTATTACATCTTGTGCATACGAGCCAATATTTTCTCAAAAAAATTATAATATAATATTAGATAAGTTAACCTTCTCTGGTGATGAAAGTATAAATTCAGTTATTAAAAAACAATTAAGTCTTTTTAAAAAAGTAGAGGATGGGGAAGATAAATTTTCACAACCCAAAGCAGATGATACTGCGAAATCCTATTCGGTTAATATATACTCCGAATTGAATGAAGTTATTGTCTCTAAAGATACTAAAGGTGATCCACAAAAATTTGAAAAAATTGTTAAGATAATCTTAAAAGTATTTCATAATAAAAAAATTGTTTTAGATAAAGAATTAGAAAATAGGTATGTATATAATAATGATTCAGATAAATTTAAATTAGAGCAGTCAGAAAAAATTATTATTGAAAACCTTTCACAAAATATTACAAGTGAAATAATATCTTCCATTATAAATATTGATGATAGTTAAAAGTTTTGAACTTGATAAATTAGTATCACTAGATTTAAGCTTACACCTAATTTATGGAAGCAATGAAGGCATTAAGCTTGATATTATAAATAGTTTTTATCTTAAAAATTTTGATGGAGAAATATTAAAATATGATGAACAAGAAATCTTAACTAAGAAAGACGAATTTATTTCTAGTATATTAAACAGATCTCTTTTTGAAAATAAAAGACTTGTAATAATTTCAAGAGCTACAGATAAATTGTATGATTTAGTTAAAGATATTCTCGGGAGGAAGCTTTCAGAAATAAAGATTATCATTAAATGCTCAAACTTGGAAAAAAAATCAAAACTAAGAAATTTGTTCGAAAAAGAAAAACTAGTTATCTGCACACCTGTATACGAAGATGATATTAAATCTTTGAATATGATAATTCATAATTATTTAAAAGACCAGAAATTTAGCCTATCACAAGAAGTAAGAAATATTCTTATTGAAAGATCACAAGGAGATAGAATTAATCTAAAAAATGAATTAGCAAAATTAAAAAATTTATCGATAAGTAAAGGTAGAGTAAATATTGAAGATGTTATTAAACTTTCAAATCTCGCAGAAAACTTTAGCGTATTTGAATTATCTGATCATTATTTAGCTAAAAATTCAAAAAAAATATCTAATATTTTAAATGAAAATAATTATTCATCAGAGGATTGCATACTGATAATTAGAACAATTTTAAGCAAATCAAAAAGGCTTTTAAAAATTAAAAACCAGATGAAAGATAACTCAAATGTAGATCATATTATCTCTAGCTATAAACCGCCTATATTTTGGAAAGAAAAAGATATTGTAAAAAAACAGATACAATGTTGGTCTGCTGATGAGATAAGAGAGATGATATATAAAGTAAATGATTTAGAGACATTAGTCAAAAAAAATACAGTAAATTCAATGCTTTTCGTCTCTAATTTTGTAAGTAATTATTAGTAATATTGTTTAATAATCTCTACTAATCTATCTAGCTGATCAGCTCCTTTATATTCCAAACTAATAATTCCAGAATTATTTCTTTTATTCTTGACAAAAACTCTCATTCCAATCCTACCTGACAACTCTTTCTCAAGACTTACAATATTTGGATCTTTTTTACTTAATCTATCTGAACTTGATTTCAACATACGTACTAAACTTTCAGTCTGCCTAACAGATAGTTTTTTTGAAATGATTTTCTTCGCTAAAATAATAGCATTATCTAATCCAACTAAAACTTTTGCATGACCTTGTGATAATTTTTCCTCAATTATATATTTTATTATCTCTTGCGGGAGCGATAAAAGTCTCAAACAATTAGCTATATGTGCTCTACTTTTACCAATGAATTTTGATACTTTATCCTGATCATAACTAAATTCATCTATTAATCTTTTATAACCTTCTGCTTCCTCAATTGGATTTAGATCTTTTCTTTGAACATTTTCAACAATTGCAAGCTCTAATGATTTAAGATTATCTGCATTAATGATCACTACCGGCACTTCATGAAGTCCTGCATATTGTGCTGCCTGCCACCTTCTTTCTCCAGCTACTATTTCAAATTTATCTTCTTCATCTGAGGATGGTCTTACAATAATAGGTTGGATAATACCTCGTTCTCTAATTGAGTTAGTTAATTCTTCTAAACTAACCTCGTCAAATTTTTTTCTAGGTTGATACTTATTTCTTATTAGCGAACTTATTGAAACATTTTTTTTATCATCAATTTTTTCACTTTCTCCTATTAAGGAAGACAATCCTCTTCCAAGTCCTTTTTTTGATTTAAACGGATTAATCATGCTGCACTCTCCACTGTTTTATCTTGGTTTAAAAATTCCTCTGTAAAACTAAAATAAGCTTTACTACCCGGACAAGCTTTATCATAAATAAGAACAGGTACACCATGTGAGGGTGCCTCCGATAATCTTACATTTCTAGGTACAGCTGTAACGTAAACTTTTTCTTTAAAATAGTTCCTTGCTTCTATTTCTACTTCACCTGATAATTTATTTCTCTTATCATACATTGTCAAAAGTATTCCTCTTATATCTAAGGATGGGTTTAGATTCGACTTTATCCTTTCAATAGTTTTCATGAGTTGTGTGAGCCCCTCTAAAGCAAAGAATTCTGTCTGAAGTGGTACTACTAACGCATCGGAGGCTACTAATGCCATGATCGTAAGGAGACTTAACGATGGTGGGCAGTCAATTATGATATAGTCATAAGATAGCTCAGAATTGTTTAAAATCAAGGCTAATTCATCTTTTAATTTAAAGGCTCTTCGGCTATCGCCTGCCGTTTCCACCTCTAATCCGGATAAATCAACATTTGATGATATCAAATGCAAATTTTCAAAAGGTGTAGACTGAATTACATCTGAAATTTTTTTATTTCCATTCAATACATTATAAATTGTCAGATCAGAGCTTGTTGAATTGGATAATCCAAGTCCTGTTGTAGCATTTCCTTGTGGATCAAGATCAATTACAAGAATTTTTTTTCCTTTCATTGTTAAACCAGCAGCAAGATTAATGACAGTGGTGGTTTTACCCACTCCACCTTTTTGGTTTATTACTGAAATAATTTTTCTATTCATATTTTTTTTTTAAATTTGAAATTTTTACTACAGATGACTCATCACTTGTTTGACTTTTCATTTCCTCTATTTCGAATTTCCATTTTTTAGAAACATCTTTTAAAATTTTTTTTCCACTCTTTCCTAAATACATGACTATGTATTTAAAGTTTTTAAAATTCTTTGTTGCTATTTCAAAAATGACAGGTAGTGGTTTGAATGCTCTACAAATTATCACATCTGTTTCTAAATTTTTTTCGTAAAATATATTTTTTTGATAAATTTTTGCCTTTAAGTTAAACTTTTTCGCCATCTCTTTTAGGAATTTACTCTTATGGTAACTCTTTTCATAAAAAATTAGCTTAAAACCTTGCTTTTTTGACTTCATCAAAATACCTAAAACTATACTAGGAAGCCCTGCGCCAGATCCAAGATCAGTACACACATTTATGTCATTTTTATCAATAAAATCAATACTTTGTGCGCTATCGTAAATATGTCTTGTTTTTATTGAGTTTTCAGTACTTGAGCTTATCAAATTCATTTTCTTGTTAGTACTCAAAATTGATATTGAGTAGTCCTCTAGCTCCTTAAGTGTTTCACGTGAAACATTTGGAAGGTAAATTTTATCTCTTTTTATTATTTTCGAATCAATCAAGCTATATGCTTAATAGACTTTCTTTTGACATGAGACAACAAAATATATACTGCGGCTGGAGTAATTCCGTCTATTCTGAGTGCTTGCCCAAGTGTTTTTGGCTTTATTTCCTTAAATTTTGACTTTACTTCATTAGATAGACCAGAAAATTGGTCATAGTCAAGATTTTCCGGAATTTTAAGATTTTCATCTCTTTTAAATGCTAAAATATCTGCATTTTGTCTCTTTAAATACCCTTTATAATGAGCTTTTATCTCAATTTGCTCATCGATTTCATGTGAAACAAATTTAATTTCCGGCCAAATTTCTCTAATTTTATTCATATTGACTGTCTTTTGGGTCAGTATTTCTAATGCATTTCTTTTGACCCCATCTTTAGCAATATTAATTCCAAATTTTGATGCTTTTGATGGTGTAATTAGAGAATTTTTCATATTTATGAGGCTTTTTTCTAGTTTAGATGCTTTCTCTTTAAATATGATTTTCCTCTCATCTAATATTAAACCAATATCAATTCCTTTTTGGGTAAGTCTTATATCAGCATTATCAGATCTCAAAGATAGCCTGTATTCTGCCCTTGAGGTGAACATCCTATAGGGCTCTGCAACTCCTTTTGTAACTAAATCATCTATCATAACACCTATGTACGCTTCAGATCTATCTAGGATAAATGGTTCTTTATCTTTAACAGAGAGAGCAGCATTTATTCCAGCTATCAATCCTTGTGCTGCGGCCTCTTCATAGCCTGTTGTTCCATTTATTTGTCCTGCGAGGTATAGATTTTTAATTTTTTTTGTCTCTAGAGTTAAGAATAGCTCACGTGGATCCACAAAATCATATTCTATTGCGTATCCAGGCCTTAAAATTTTTACATTTTCTAACCCATTGATATTATTGCATATTTCTTGCTGTATTTCAGCAGGAAGAGAAGTTGAAATTCCATTAGGGTAAATTGTTTTATCATTTAGACCTTCTGGCTCTAAAAATATTTGGTGTTTTTGCTTATCAGCAAACTTTACAATTTTATCCTCTATAGAAGGACAATATCTTGGACCGACACCTTGGATACTTCCTGAGTACATAGCACTACTTTTTATGTTTTTAGATATGATCTCATGAACTGCTCGATTGGTATAAGTCATCCTACATGAAATTTGTCTATTGATATTTTTTTTTGTAAGGAAAGAAAAAAAATATGGATCTTCATCTGCGTGCTGCTCTTCGAGTTTTTCAAAATTAATTGTCGTTGCATCCAACCTTGGAGGTGTTCCTGTTTTTAATCTTCCAATTTTAAAATCATATTTTTCTAATTGTTCACTTAAACCTGTTGAAGGTTTTTCATTAAATCTTCCTGCAGGTGTTTTTTCTTCACCAACGTGGATTAAACCGTTTAAAAAAGTTCCAGTTGTTAGGATTACTTTAGATGATAGTACTTTTTTACCTTCTTGTGTAATGAAACCGATTATATTGTTTTTTTCAAAAATGAACTCTATTACAGGATCAGAAAAAATGCTTAAATTACAATAATTTAAGAGTTTTTCTTGCATATATTTCTTATATAGTGATCTGTCACTTTGTGTACGAGGTCCACGCACTGCAGGGCCTCTGCTTCTATTCAATAATCGAAATTGTATTCCTGATTTATCTGCAACTTCACCCATTACGCCATCAAGTGCATCTATCTCTCTAACAAGATGACCTTTACCCAATCCCCCTATAGCTGGATTGCATGACATTTCACCAATAGTATCGATTTTATGAGTGAACAACGCAGTATTTATGCCCAATCTAGCAGATGCTGCTGCAGCTTCACAGCCTGCATGACCTCCACCAATTACAACTATATCAAATGATATCTCATTTTTCATAGCTGTAATTTATTATTGATCTTAAAATTTACAAGAAAACACTTATGAATGTTTAAAAAGTAAGCAAATTCAATACTTATTTACCTATACAGAAATCGCTAAAAATGGAACCTAGTATTTCTTCAACGTCTACTTTTCCGACAATCATCCCCAGGTGTCTAGTTGCTAACCTTAAATCTTCTGCAGCTTTATCAAAATCCTCTTGCGAACTTTTTTCCTCAAAATTTTTTAAATTTTGAACACAGGCTACTAAACTTTGTCTATGTCTTTCTCTTGTAATTAAAGTTTCGTTTGAACTTACAAATTTATTTTTTAGTTTATCTTTAATTCTATTTATTAACTCATCTAAATTTGTTTCATTCTTAATTGATAAAAAAATTGGATTAAATTTTAAAATTTGTTTGCTTATGTTTTTAAAACCAAGATCTATTTTATTAATAACAATTATTGATTTTTCGCTCACCAGATCGTTCAAAAATCCAGTAAAATTAACACTTTTTGGTTCAATTATTATTATGTTTAAATCAGCATCCTCGGCTCTTTTAAGAGCCAGTTTAATTCCTTTTTTTTCTATCTCGTCTTGAGACTCCCTTATCCCAGCGGTATCTGAGATCACAACAGGGTAACCATCCAAATTTAGGTGAGCTTCAATAACGTCTCTTGTTGTTCCAGCGATTTCTGAAACGATTGCTACATCACGATTTGAAAGATAATTAAGTAAGGAAGATTTTCCAGCATTCGTAGGTCCGATGATTGCAATCTTAAAACCTTCTCTAATTCTTTCTCCAACTTTTTGATCGTCCAAAATTTTTTCAACTTCTTTTCTAATTTTCTCAGAATCATTTCTAATATTTTTAATTACATCGTCTGGAAGATCCTCTTCTGGAAAATCAATTTTAGCCTCAACATTTGATAAAATTTTTAAAAGGTTTTCTCTAAGTGAATTAAATTTTTCGGAGCTTTTTCCACTCATTATTTTTACGGCTTGTTGCCTTTGGATTTCTGTCTCAGCAGAAATTAAATCTGAAATACTCTCGGCTTTTAAAAGATTTATTTTTTCATTATGAAAGGCAATTTTTGTAAACTCTCCAGGTTCAGCTAAACGACAGTTATCAAATTTTGATAGTTGATCTAATATTGTTCTTACAACAGCTATGCTACCATGAACATGTATTTCAGCCATATCCTCACCTGTGTAGCTCTTTGGGCCTGGAAACCACAATAATATGCCTTCGTCTATTAACTCAGAATTGTTGATTTTATTGAATTTTTTAAGGGTTGCTACTCTAGGAGGTGGGATTTCTCCATCAATTAAACTAAGTATTATTTTTTTTGTTTGTGCACCAGATAAGCGAATAATTGCTATGCCTGAAACTCCGGAGCCAGAGGATAAAGCATAAATTGTCATAAAAAGAGTATAACAATTATTTATAAAAAAATAATCTTAAGATGGTTTATTCATCGAATTAAAGAACTCAGCATTATTTTTAGTTGTCTTTAATTTAGAATTAATAAAATCAATGGCATCCATAGATCCCATTGGAGCAATAATTCTTCTTAGTACATTCATTTTTTGAAGATCATTTTTGTCAAAGATTAATTCCTCTCTTCTTGTTCCTGATTTAGTAATATCAATTGCAGGGTAAATTCTTTTCTCTGATATTTTTCTATCTAAAATTGTTTCACTATTTCCAGTTCCTTTAAATTCTTCAAAAATTACCTCATCCATTCTACTACCTGTATCTATTAGAGCGGTAGCTATTATTGTTAAAGATCCACCTTCCTCAATATTCCTAGCTGCTCCAAAAAATCTCTTTGGTCTTTGAAGAGCATTGGCATCTACACCGCCAGTTAAAACTTTTCCTGAACTTGGAACAACAGCATTATAAGCTCTTCCTAATCTTGTTATAGAATCTAAAAGTATGACAACATCTTTCTTATGCTCTGTCAATCTTTTAGCTTTTTCAATTACCATTTCAGCAACAGCCACATGCCGTTGGGCTGGTTCATCAAATGTTGAACTTATAACTTCACCTTTAACAGTCCTTTGCATATCAGTTACTTCCTCGGGTCTTTCATCAATTAATAGAACCATTAAATAGCATTCAGGATGATTAGCAGTAATAGAATTAGCTATGCTTTGTAAAATCATTGTTTTTCCTGCTTTTGGAGGCGATATAATCAAAGATCTTTGACCCTTTCCAATTGGACTAACCAAATCTATTAGTCTTGGGGTTAAGTCAGGTTTTTTTTCAATTTTATTTGTTTCAACTTCCATACCTAACTGTTTGTTAGGGTAAAGAGGTGTTAAATTGTCAAATGCAATTTTGTGTTTAAATTTATCAGGCTCTTCAAAGTTTATTTTACTAACTTGAAGAAGTGCAAAATATCTTTCTCCATCTTTTGGGGATCTTATTGGTCCCTCTACTGTATCACCAGTTCTTAGACCAAATCTTCTTATTTGACTTGGACTTACATAGATATCATCAGCTCCAGGTAAATAATTTGACTCCATTGCTCTAAGAAAACCAAAACCATCTTGTAAGAGCTGTAAAACTCCTCCTCCTGTAATCTCTTCACCTTTTTCTGCAAGTTTTTTTAAAATTGCAAAATAAATTTCTTGTCTACGAAGTGTACTAGCATTTTCTATTCCAAGTTTTTCAGCTTCGGTAATCAACTTTTCTGAGCTTTTTTCTTTTAGTTCTTGAATGTTCATGTATGGAAGTTTTTATTAAGATTAAAAGAATATATATATTGATTTAAAAATTTCAACCCTAGATAGGTTTAAAAATTACAATGAAAACAATGAAAATAAGTAATATTGTTGGGATTTCATTTATTATTCTAAAAAATCTGGATGATTTTGAGTTTTCTCTCGACTTTAGCAAACGCATGCATTTGCCGAGATACTCATGATAGATTGTTAAAATCAAAACAAGTAGAATTTTTAACTGTAACCATAAATATGCAAAGCTTTCAATTCCATTAATCCAGATCAAAATAATTCCAAATAGCCAAGACAAAATCATGGCTGGCCGCATAATATAATTATAAAGTTTTCTTTCCATTGTCTCAAAAATTTCAGTAGCTTGGTCCTTTTCAGAGTTTTCAACATGGTAAACAAATATTCTTGGTAAATATAACAGTCCAGCCATCCAAGAAATAACTGCAATTAAGTGAAGAGATTTAAATAAAAGATATCCACTCATAAGTTATAAGTTTTTTGTAACTAGATGTTTTAACAATGAAATATGATCTTCACTATCGTTCAAACATGGTACCATTTCAAAATTTTCACCTCCTGATTTGATAAAACTTTCTTTTCCTTGGATCGATATTTCTTCTAGTGTTTCTACACAATCAGATGAAAATCCAGGGCAAATAACCAAAATATTTTTTTTACCCTCTTTAGGCAGAGTTTCAAAAGTTTTATCTGTGTAAGGTTGCAACCACTCTTGTGGACCAAATCTAGATTGAAAGGTAGTTTTGATTTCAATATCTGAATACTGCTCTGAAATCAATCTAGTAGTTTTATGACAATAACAATGATAAGGATCACCTTTATCAAAATATTTTTTTGGAATTCCATGATATGATGCAATTATTAAATCGGGCTTCCAATTAATTTCACTTATCTTTTTTAAAATACTATTTTTAATCGCCCCAATGTATAATGGTTCAGACTCATAATGAGGAATTATTTTAAGATTTGGTTGCCACCTCATTTTCATTAAAGTTCTATAAACTTCATCACAAACTGTTGCTGTTGTTGCTGCTGCATATTGTGGGTACAGTGGAAGCACAATTAAGTTTTCGCAACCCTTTTTTTGAAGACCATAAATTTTACTTTTAATACTTGGATTTCCATATCTCATAGCGAAATCAACAATTAAATCTTCTTTGCCAACTTGATTAGATAGCTTTTCTGCTTGTTTTTCTGTAAAATATCTTAAAGGAGACATATTTTTATCATTCATCCATATTTCTTTATAGGCTTTCGCTGTTTTAGAGGGTCTAAAAGTAAGTATAAACAAGTTAAGTATTACCTGCCAAATTAAGGGATTAACTTCAATTACTCGTCTGTCTGATAAGAATTCTTTTAAATATTTTCTGATATCTAACCAACTCGTAGAATCAGGTGTACCAAGATTAACAATTAAAATACCTGTCTTGCCATAATTAATTTTTGGATGGTCTGGATTCATTAAAAATTTCTTACGATCTTGATTAGTTCTTCAACCATTTCAATTTTAGTCTCAGGAAGTATTCCATGACCTAAATTAAAAATGTATGGATGATCTTTAAAAATACTAAGATATTTTTCAACTTCTATTTTAAGAGTTTTTTCATCCGTTAATAATATTTTTGGGTCAAGACCGCCTTGTATTGGTATTTTGATTTCATTAACTATTTTCTTTGGATCAACATCGTAATCTATATTTACAGCGTCGGGTTTAACAATTTCACAAAAGTTTTTGTAATCTTTTATACCTCTAGGAAAACAAATAACGGGTACTCCTAGTTTTTTTACATATTCAACAATGTTAAGTGTTGGTATATAAATGTATTCTGGAATTTTATCTTCTAATAATCCAGCCCAGCTATCAAAAATTTGAATGACTTGAACTCCTGCTTCAACTTGATTTTTTATATGAAGTTTTAAAAATTTTTCTATAATTCCTAGAAGTCTATTAATTAAAAAATCATCTTTAAAAAATTCATTTGATAAACCTTTTTTAGGGGAAGATTGATTAATCATATAAACAAGAATGGTCCACGGAGCCCCAACGAATCCAATCATATCCCTATTCTTCATTAAAGGGTCTTTTGATGTTTTTGAGATTGCTTTATAAACTTTATAAACTTTTTCAGTAAAATTTATTTCATCAATGTTTTTTATTTTTTCTAGATCTATATTTCCTAATCTAGGTCCAAAGTTTTTTTCAAATTCTACATTTTGACCAAGCCCGTAAGGCAACATCAAAATATCTGAAAATATTACAGCTCCATCAAAGCCAAATCTTTTTATAGGTTGAAGAGTAATTTCTGAGGCTAAATCACTATTTAGGCAAAGTTTTATAAAGTCTTGGTTTTTTTTTCTGACTTCTCTAAATTCTGGAAGATATCTTCCTGCCTGCCTCATTAACCATATAGGATTAGATCTAGCATCTTTATTTTTAATACAGTTAGTAATGGGACTCATATAATTTGATATATATTATTTACTTTATTAGTATTATGTATTGTGAATAACGTAAATTAGTCAATTTCCACACTTAATTAACTGATTATTAACAAATTTTATCTTAAATAAATAAGATAATTTGGCGATATTTAATAATAATCATATTTTATATACAATTTGAATAACTATAATCAAATTTTATAATTTAGTTAATTTCATAAGAAAAAAACTAGGTTTTAAGTGATCAAAGAATAAATCTGCATTTTTCTTATTTTACTAATAGTTTATAAACATTTTATACATGAGAAACTTATACCAAATTTATTTAATATCAGATTCCACTGGAGAAACATTGGATAGGATCTTTTTGGCTTTGAAGGCTCAATTTCCTAATTTTGAATATGAAACTAATCATTTTTCTTTTACTCGTACGGAAAGTCAAACTCTAAGCATTTTAAAACAAGCTAAGAAAGATAAAAATTCTATAATTTTATATACAATAGTAAATAGTAAGCTTGCAAAGTATCTTACAGAAAAAGCTTATGAAAGAGAAATACCATGTTTTGGTGTTCTTGGAGATTTAATATTAAATTTTTCAAAAGTTCTTAATCAAAAAGCCTCCCATCAACCAAGTGGTCAACACGTTCTAAATGAAGAATACTATGATAGAATTGAAGCTATTCAATTTACTATGAATCATGATGATGGTAATCAAACAGATGATATAGAGAAATCTGATATCATTCTTTTAGGGGTAAGCAGAACAAGTAAAACTCCAACAGCAATTTATCTAGCCAATAGAGGTTTTAAAACATCAAATATTCCATTAGTAAATAAAAACTCAATTCCTGTAAAAGTTACTAAAAAAAATTTTTTGCCTTGTGTTGTTGGTTTGGTAACTGAAGCTGAGAGACTATATGATTTAAGAAAAAACAGATTAAATTCTCTTAAAGAAGATCAAAATAGTGAGTATATAAATATAGATAAAATTAGAGATGAATTAAATAGTTCAAAAAAAATATTCAAAGAAAATAATTGGCCCACAATAGACGTAACTAGAAAGTCAGTTGAAGAAACTGCAGCATCTGTAATTAAAATTTATGAGATAAAAAACAAAAAAGATGCCTGACATTGTTTTAGCCTCAAAAAGTAAGGTAAGAAAGGAAATATTAGATAATCATAGTATCAATTGTAATGTTGAGGTTTCAAATGTTGACGAAGACCCAATAAAAGAAAGTTTATTAAAAGAAGGAGCTTCACCAGAAATTATTTCTAAAAATCTTGCAGAATTAAAAGCAAATAAAGTAAGTCAAAAAATTAATAATACTTTAGTTTTAGGGGCAGATAGCGTCATAGATCTGACTGGGGAGTTAATATCAAAACCAGAAAATAGGGAAGAGGCTTTAAATATTTTAAAGAAACTAAATGGAAAAAAACACTCTTTGATCAGTTCGGTATGTATATCTAAAAATGGATCCATGGTTTGGAACTATACTGATAAAGCTTACTTGACCATGAAGGATTTTTCTGAAAATGAATTAATCACTTATCTGAATAAAATAAGTGATGAAGCTTTGTATGCTTACAATGTCTATCAAATTGAGGGAGAAGGAAGAGCTTTATTTTCTAATATTGATGGCGATGAAGACACGATAATGGGCTTACCTATTAAAAAAATTAAGGAATATTTAGAACTTCAAAAATGAAAAAATTTTTAGTAATAGGTAATCCAATTGAACATTCTTTATCTCCAAAGTTACATAATTATTGGTTAAAATCTAATAATTTAAAAGCAGTTTACGATAAAAAAAAATTAGATATATCAGAATTAGAAAAATTAATTAAAGAAGTAAAAGAAAAAAAAATTGATGGAATTAATGTTACAGTTCCTTTTAAAAATTCTGTGATTCCTTTTTTAGATAAGCTATCCAATGAGGCTCAAAAAACACAATCTGTAAATACGATATATTTGAAAGATGGAATGGTAATAGGTCATAATACAGATATAGAAGGATTTGAGTTGGCCATTAAACATACAAATTATGATATTGATGGAAAAAAAGTATTAATATTAGGTGCAGGAGGTGTTTCCCCATCAATAATTTTGGCTTTAAACAATATGAGTGTAAAAAAAATATTTATAAGTAATAGAACTAATAGCAAAGCTGAAAATTTAAAAAAAAACTTTAATGAAATCGAAATTATTAAATGGGGAACAATGCCAGATTTTGATATGATTATTAATGCAACTAGTTTGGGTTTGAAAAATGATGAAAATATAATTTTAGATTATTCAAAAATTAGCTCCGAAAAATTCTTTTTTGATGTCATATACAATCCTTCAGAAACTAATTTTTTGAGATCTGCAAAAAAAAATGGGAATAAAGTAGAAAATGGAAAAAAAATGTTTGTTTATCAAGCTCAAGCTTCCTTTAAAATATGGAATAACTTAGAACCCAAAGTAGATGATAAAGTCTTGGAGCTTTTAAATTGATTAAGGTTGGTATTCTAGGTGATATAGGTTCAGGCAAAAGCTTTGTTGCAAAACAATTTGGTTACCCTGTTTTTAATGCTGATAAAGAAGTAAGTGATATCTATAGAAATGATAAATCTTGTTATAAAAAAATAAAAAAGAAATTTCCAAAATTTATCATGTCAAAATCTTTAAAAAAAGATGAGCTTGTAGGTGTGATAAAAGCAAATAAAAAAAATCTGAAAAAAATATCGGATATTGTCCACCCCATTGTCAGGAAGAGAATGGTCAATTTTTTTAAAAAAAATAAAAGAAAAAAGATGGTAGTTTTAGACATACCATTATTAGTTGAGAACAAATTATTCGATAAAAACTTTTATTTAATTTTTGTTCAATCAAATAAAAATGAAATTAAAAAAAGACTTAAAAAAAGACCTTTTTATAATAAAAAAATTATTGATAGCCTTAGAAAATCGCAAAGATCTTTAGGTTATAAAAAGAAAATATCTGATTATGTTATTAAGAACAATTTTAAACTTCAAAGCTTAAAAAAAAATATTAAAATAATAAAAAGAAAAATTTTGAATGAAAGAATTAGTTCTTGATACAGAAACAACAGGGTTGTCGGTAAGAGATGGACATCGAATTGTAGAAATTGGCTGTATAGAGTTAGATAATCTAGTCCCAACGAAAAATGTATTTCATGTATATTTGAATCCAGAGAGAAAGGTCTCTGAGAAAGCTTTTGAGGTTCACGGTTACACTGATGAATTTTTGTCTAATAAACAAAAATTTTCAGAAGTTGTTGAAGATTTTTTATCTTTTATTCAGGATAAAAAAATTATAATTCATAACGCTGAGTTTGATATTGGACATTTAAATAATGAATTATCCTTAATTGGACAGCCCAAAATAAGTAATTCAAATATAATTGATACCCTAGAACTTGCTAGAAATAAATTCCCAGGTTCTGGGATAAGCCTAGATGCATTATGCAAAAGATTTAGAATTGATAATTCTAGAAGGAAAAAGCATACTGCCTTGATTGACTGCGAATTGCTTGCAAAAGTTTATATTAATCTTATTGATCAAAAAGAGCCTACATTTGATTTATCTGAAAAAAATGTTTCAAAAATTACATTGGATGAAAAACCTGACTACTACAAAAAAATTATTTTGCCAACTGAAAAGGAACTATCTAATCACACTGAATTTTTAAAAAAAAATTTAAAAAAAAATTATTTCTAATTTAGTCTAGCTTTATATAATTCCTCAAAATCTATTTTCTTTCCGAACTTTAAGTCAGGTAGACCAGAATTTCTTAGAATTGTTAAAAATTTTTGCTCTAGTTCAGGATAAATTTTTATTTGTAAATCACATAATACTATTTTTTCAAGTTCATCTTTTTTGATTTTCAAATCTATTATATCAATAACTGAAGCGTACCTTATTTGGAAAAAACCAGTTTCTTTTTTCTTATTTGGGTTGGTGTAGCTCAACGTAGTTAGAACTTCTATCATTTTTCTTTTTAGAGGTTTTGAATTTATATCAACTTTTACTTGAAACTCTGGAATTGTGTTTCTAATTGTAAGCAAACTTTCTGGACTTGGTATTTCAACTGATAAATCTTGTATATAATTTATTATAATTTTATATTTATTTTCCATCTTTGTCTTCTATATCCTCAAATTCACCTTCAATGTAATCTTTATTTTTATAGTTATTTTTATTTTTTGATGAATATTTTTTTGAATATTTGCTCAATATTATTTTTCTAGTTAAGGGTAGAACTAATAAAATTCCTATTATGTCAGTTGCAAACCCTGGAAGAATTAGTAATAACGCTGCAAAAGCAATTGCTGCTCCTGAAACTATTTCATAAAGTGGTAGTTCATTTTTAACTAATTGAGACATACCTGAACGCAATGTGTTAAATCCCTCATATCTAGCGTACCAAATACCCACAATCGCGGTTGTTAAAATTAGTAAAATAGTGTTTAAGGCCCCTATTTCTGATCCAACTTTTATAAATAAATAGATTTCAATTAGAGGTATGCCTAAAATAAGAAATATTGCTGTGTTCATTTGTCTATAATGTAAATTGCAGGTTGAAATTAATCAACATAGTAAATATTATTATCATATGAGTTATAGTTTTGAGTACATTGATATAATACTATTAGCAATGATTGCAGGTTTTATTTTCCTAAGATTAAGAGGCATTTTAGGAAAAAAAACGGGTTTTGAAGAAAATATTAATTCAAGTTTTCCTCATGAGAAGGCCCCTGAAACGAAAAATCCACCAATCTTAAACGCTGATACATTTGACGAAGCTGCAAAAAAAGATTTTTTAAATGGTGCAAAAATTGCTTATGAAAGTATTATTACTAGTTTTTCAAAAGGTGATTTAAAATCAATAAAAAATCTATTGGCAAAAAGTGTATATGATCAATTTGATGAAGCTATTAAAGATAAAAAATCTAAAAATATTACCTCTGAAACTACTTTTATTGGTATAAATTCAGCAGAGATAAAAGAGCATAATCAAAATAAAAATATGCTTGAAGTAACCGTTGAATTTGTAAGTGAAATAATATCTTGTATTAAAGATAAAGATAATAAAGTTGTATCTGGCGACGCTCAGAAAATTAAAAAAGTACTAGATACTTGGAAATTTACAAAAGATAGTACTTCAAAAAATCCTAACTGGTTAATAGTAGACACCCAAGCTTAGTTGAACAAAAAAATATCAGATAAAGATAAACGAGACTGGCAAGAGTTCTTAGATAGTACTGAAAGATTAGAAAATAAAGATCAAAAAATTTCATCAACACCTAAGAGATATATTGAAAGATCTATTGATTTGCATGGATATACCTTAGAGGAAGCAAACCACAAAATGACTTCATACATAGAAGAATGTTTCATTAATGGAGTTAACAAAATTAATGTCATTACAGGAAAGGGCCTAAGATCAAAAAATTTAAATGACCCATATCAATCTAGTAATTTGAGCATATTAAAATACTCAGTACCTAATTTTATTAAAGGTAGTGATCATTTAATGAACAAAATTATAAGTATTGATTTTGAGGCTGTTGAAAATCCATCAATTGGAAATTTTGATATTTTTTTAAGAAAAAAAAAGTAATATTTACAAAATAAACTTTGAAAGGTCTGCGTCCTTAACAAGTTCACCAATATTTTTCTTGATATAATCTGAATCTATGCTGATCTTTTCACCAGCTCTATCTGTTGCTGTAAAACTAATTTCATCTAAAACTCTTTCGATAATTGTGTGAAGTCTTCTAGCACCAATATTTTCAACTGTTGTGTTTACTTCACTTGCAATTGTCGCAATAGTATCAATTCCATCCTCAGTAAATTCTAAATCAACATTTTCTGTTTTTAGTAGAGCTTTGTATTGTTTAATTAAACTATTGTCTGGCTCTTTTAAAATTCGCTTAAAATCTTCACTATTCAATGCATCCAGCTCAACTCTGATCGGTAGTCTTCCTTGAAGCTCAGGTAAAAGATCTGATGGCTTTGCTAACTGGAATGCGCCAGAAGCTATAAATAATATGTGATCTGTTTTAATCGGACCGTATTTTGTACTTACTGTTGTCCCTTCTATTAAAGGAAGTAAGTCTCTTTGAACACCTTCTCTTGATACATCACCACCAACTCTATCAGTTCTTGCTGAAATTTTATCTATTTCATCTAAAAATACGATTCCATTATTTTCAGTTGTATTTTTTGCTGATTTAATAATTTTATCTTGTTCGATTAATTTATCAGCTTCCTCGTTAAGTAATATTTCATGAGATTCTTTTACTGACATTTTCTTCTTCTTAGCTTTTTGACCCATAGATTTACCAAGCATGTCTGAAATATTAATCATTCCAACATTTGCGCCCGGCATACCAGGGATTTCAAATGACGGCATTCCTCCACCACTCTCAGTTACAGCTATCTCAATCTCATTGTCATCTAAATCGCCATCTCTTAATCTTTTTCTAAAACTTTCACGTGTTGCAACGCTTGCTTTATTACCTACAATTGCATCAAGAACTCTATCTTCTGCTAATTTTTGTGCTTTGGCGTGAACTTCTTTTCTTTTTTTAACTTTTTCCATTGCAATAGCAATTTCTAAAAGGTCTCTAATTATTTGTTCAACATCTCTTCCAACATAACCAACTTCAGTAAATCTTGTAGCCTCAACTTTTACAAATGGTGCTTCAGCTAATTTTGATAATCTTCTAGATATTTCCGTTTTACCAACACCTGTTGGCCCCATCATTAAAATATTTTTTGGAAGAACTTCATCCTTCATATCACCTTCTAAAGCTTGTCTTCTCCATCTATTTCTTAAAGCAATTGCAACAGCTCTTTTTGCGTTTTTTTGTCCAACAACAAATCTATCTAACTCAGAAACTATTTCTCTTGGAGATAATGAGTTTTGAATATTATTCTTTTCTTTTTTTACTTTTGCGTTTGGTAGTGTTGTAACGTTTGATTTTTCCATTTAAATTTTCTCAATATTGAAATTGTTATTTGTGAAAACACATATTTCAGATGCAACTTTAATTGCTTTTTTTGCAACTTCCTCTGCTGATAAATCTGTATCCATTAATACTTTTGCTGAAGCTAGTGCGTAATTTCCACCAGATCCAATTCCAATTACATCACCTTCAGGCTCTAAAACATCACCAGTTCCTGAAATAATGAAACTATTTTCCTTATCACCAACGGCCATTAAAGCTTCTAGCCTTCTTAAATATTTATCAGTTCGCCAATCCTTAGCTAATTCAACAGCCGCTCTTGCTAGATTTCCAGCATGTTTTTCTAGTTTAGACTCTAATCTCTCAAATAATGTTAAGGCATCGGCCGTAGATCCAGCAAATCCTGCGATCACATTTCTTTTCTCAATCTTACGAACTTTATTTGCAGTTTTCTTAATTACTGTATTTCCCATGCTTACTTGGCCATCACCAGCAACTACTACTTCATTGTTTTTTCTTACTAATACTATCGTTGTCATGGATTATAGATGGATACTAAATCTTATAGTTCAAGACCAAGCCTAGAATTATTGCCATAATTGAATAATAGATATATACCTTTTTCAAACTATGAAACGTAAAGCTAAAATAAGTAGAAAAACAAAAGAGACTAACATCAGTGTTGATTTAAATATTGATGGTAAGGGTAAGTACAAAGTTGACACAGGTATAGGATTTTTAGATCATATGCTTGAGCAATTATCAAAACACTCATCAATGGACATGAATATTAAAGCTAAAGGTGATACGCACATTGATCTTCACCACACAACTGAAGATACAGGAATTGCAATTGGTGAATGTTTGAAAAAAGCATCTAAAAAATTTATTGGTATAAAAAGATACGCTCATGCAATGATACCAATGGATGAAACATTAACTAGAGTTGCAATTGATGTATCAAACAGACCTTATTTAATTTGGAAAGTAAAATTGAAGGTAGAAAAATTAGGTGAGATGGATACAGAATTATTTAAAGAATGGTTCCAAGCCTTTTCTCAAGCCGCAGGTATTACTTTGCACGTTGAAAATATTTATGGTGATAATAGCCACCACATAATAGAGTCTTGTTTTAAAGGATTAGCAAGATCTTTACGCGCTGCTTTAGAAATGGATCCAAGAAATAAAACTACAATACCTTCGACAAAAGGTTCTTTATAAAATTAATGAAAGTCACGATTGTTGACTACAACTCAGGGAATATAAGTTCTGTAATAAATTCATTTAACGAAGTCGCAAAAGACAAAGTAAATATTAGAGTAACATCAGATCTTACGACCATAAAAACTAGCGACAAAGTTGTATTACCTGGGCAAGGTTCTTTTAAAAGCTGTATTGATGGGCTCAATAGCATTAGCGGTTTGATAGATACTATTAATGAATTTGCATTAGAAAGTAAAAAACCACTTCTTGGAATTTGTGTTGGTCTTCAAATGTTTGCAGACATTGGTTATGAAGAAGTTGAGACTAATGGATTAGGTTGGATTTCTGGCAAAGTTTCAAAAATTGATAACCAAGGCGGTAAATTTAAGCTTCCACACATCGGGTGGAATGAAATTAATATAATAAAAGATAGCAAGATTTTTAAGGGTATAGAAAATAACTCTCACATGTACTTTGTTCACAGTTATGAGTTTATACCTCAAGATAAATCTGTAATTTTAGCAACAACAGATTACTCAACAAATGTTGTTTGTGCTGTAGAAAAGGAAAATATCTTTGGTGCTCAATTTCACCCTGAAAAGAGTGATAAAAAAGGTCTTAAAATAATAGATAATTTTTTAAATTTATGAATAGATTTAGCTTAATGTTTTTATTAACTTTATTACTATCATGTCAAAATAGTGATCTATTGAATAATAATTCAAAAAAAAAAAACTTCTTAGAGCTTAAACCAAGTATAGGTACAGAAATAATTAAGGAAAAATGAAAATATTTCCCGCAATAGACATAAAGGAAAGAAAATGTGTTAGACTTATTAAAGGAGACTTTGATAATAAAACTGAATATGAAATGTCCCCAGTTGAACAAGCTAATAAATATGAAGACCACGGCTTTAAAAATTTGCACATAGTTGATTTAGATGGAGCTTTAACTGGTGAGACTATAAATATTGATATTATTGAGGAAATTGTAAGTAAATTTGATCTTAAAATTGAAATAGGTGGTGGTGTAAGAAACTTTGAAAGCATTCAAAAATATACAGATGCTGGAGTTGAAAAAGTAATCTTAGGAAGTGCTGCAATTAAAGATAAAAATTTTTTAAAAAAAGCTTGTCAAAAATTTCCAGGTAAAATTGCTCTAGGTTTAGATGCTAAAGATGGATATTTATCAGTTTCTGGTTGGAAAGAAAATTCAAATTTAAAAACTTTAGAATTTTTAAAAGATATAAATGATTATGGAGCTAGCAGATTAATATACACAGATATTAATAGAGATGGAATGAAGACGAGCCCAAATTTTGATGAAACTGAAAATGTAGCTAATAATTCAAATTGTCCGGTAATTATTTCTGGAGGTGTTTCGTCAATAGATGATATTAAAAAAGCTAAAGAATTTAACAATAAAAATATTGAAGGTATTATAGTTGGCAAAGCTATATACGATGGTGATATTAAATTAGATGAACTGTCAAAAGAGATAGATGCTTAAAAATAGAATTATACCTTGTTTAGATGTTAAAAATGGAAGAGTTGTGAAAGGTATTAACTTTGTAGATTTACAAGACGCAGGAGATCCTGTTGAGCAAGCTAAAATTTATAGTGATGGTGGAGCTGATGAAATTTGTTTTCTAGACATAACTGCTTCAAATGAAAATAGAGACACAATTTATGAAGTAGTAAAAGATACTTCTAAAAAATGTTTTGTACCTTTAACTGTTGGTGGTGGAGTTAGAAGTGTGGATGATATTAGTAAACTATTGAATTGTGGAGCTGATAAAGTTTCAATAAATACTGCTGCTGTTCAAAACTCTGATGTTGTAGTTCAAAGTTCAAAAAAATTTGGATCACAATGTATTGTTGTTGCAATAGATGCTAAAAAAAACGGATCTAGATGGGAAGTTTTTACTCATGGTGGACGAAACAATACTGGGATTGATGCTTTAGAGTTTGCAAAGAATATGGAAGAGAGCGGAGCAGGTGAGTTGCTAGTTACTTCAATGGACAGAGATGGTACTCAGGTTGGCTATGACATTGATCTCATGTTGAAAATTTCGTCTATGGTAAATATACCCACAATAGCATCTGGTGGTGTTGGTAATCTTGATCACTTAGTTGATGGCATCAAATTAGGCAATGCTAGTGCGGTTTTAGCAGCATCTATATTTCACTATGGTAAATATTCTGTCAAAGAAGCTAAAGAATATTTGGACTCAAAAGGAATACCTGTTAGGATTTGAGATGCTAATTACCCTTGAAAGCCTATTTAAACTTGCAAGAGAAAGAAAATCTTCACCAATTGACGGGTCGTATACTAATAAGCTTCTCAGTGATAAATCTTTGAGTAAAGCTAAAGTGCTTGAGGAAATAAATGAATTGATAGAGGCAGTAGAGGAAGATACAAATAAAATTCATGAAGCTGCAGATGTGTTTTATCATCTAGCCATGTACCTTGAAGCAAATAATATTAAGATTGAAGATGTAATGAATGAATTGGAAAAAAGAAAAAAATGAGCCATAAATTTTATAAACCTGCAAGATCTAGATTACAAAGAAGTGAATTAGCAGTTCCAGGTTCATCACCTAAAATGTTTGAGAAAGCTCTTAGTTCTGCAGCAGATTATGTTTTTTTAGATTTAGAAGATGCAGTTTCTCCTAATGATAAAATTACTGCTAGAGCAAATGTTATTAAATCTTTAAATGAAATGGATTGGAGAGGTAGTGGTAAAACCATTTCAGTACGAATAAATAGTTTAGATACTCATTACATGTATTCAGATTTAATCGAGATTGTTGAACAAGCTGGAGAAAATGTAGATACAATTTTAGTTCCAAAGGCAGGAACTGCAAGTGACGTTTACATGGTTGACTGTTTGTTAACTCAAATTGAAACAAATAAAAAATTAAAAAACAAAATTGGAATTGAGTGTTTAATTGAAACTGCATTAGGAATGTCAAATATTAAAGAAATTGCAACTTCAAGTGAAAGATTAGAGGCATTACATTTTGGTGTCGCGGACTATGCTGCTAGTTTAAGAGCGAGAACCACTGTGATAGGTGGTCTTAATGAAAACTATCCAGGAGATCAGTGGCATCATGGTTTATCTGAACTAGTTATGACTTGTAGAGCATATGGAATAAGAGCAATTGATGGACCGTTTGGAGATTTTAATGATCCAGATGCTTATACAGCAGCCGCAGAAAGAGGTGCTGCAATTGGTATTGAGGGTAAATGGGCAATACATCCTTCACAAATTGAATTAGCAAACGATGTATTCTCTCCACCAGAGGGAGAAGTTACTAAAGCTAAAAGGATCTTAGAAGAGCTAGAAAAAGCTGCCAAAGAGGGCAAAGGAGCTGCTCAACTTGATGGCAGAATGATCGATGCTGCATCAGCTAGAATGGCTGAAAACATTGTAAATATAGATAAGTTAATTCATAATAAATAAATAAAATTATGGACATTCACGAATATCAAGCAAAGAAAATACTTTCAAACTTTGGAGTAACAATTCCAAGAGGTGGAATTGTTTACAGTCCAGAAAATGCTGAGAATAAAGCTAGAGAAATTGGTGGATCAAGATGGGTTGTTAAAGCGCAAATACATTCTGGTGCTAGAGGAAAAGCTGGAGGGATAATTGTTTGCAATACCCCATTAGAAGTTGCTCAAGCAACAGATAAATTATTAGGAAAAAAATTAGTTACAAATCAAACAGGGCCTGAGGGAAAGATTGTAAACAGAATTTATATTGAAGAAGCTACAGATATTGAAAAGGAATTATATTTAGGATTAGTTTTTGATAGAAGTTCAGAGAGTATAATGGTTGTTGCCTCAACAGAAGGTGGAATGAGTGTTGAAGAAATTTCAAAGGAAAAACCAGAAACAATAATTAGATCAAAAATTGAGGTAGCCGTAGGAATGCAAAATTTCCAAGCTAGAGAATTAGCATTTGGTCTTGGTGTAGAGCCAGACTTAATTAGAAGAGCATCAGATACAATTATTGGATGTTATAAAGCTTTTAGTGAATTAGATGCAACAATGGTTGAAGTTAATCCATTGGTTATTTCAAAACAAAAACAAATATTAGCATTAGACTGTAAAATGAGTTTTGATAACAACGCAATGTTTAGAAGAAGTCAAGTTTCTGAGCTAAGAGATAAAACTCAAGAAGACTCAAAAGAAATTTTTGCATCAGACAGAGGCTTAAATTATGTCAGTTTAGATGGAAACATAGGTAACATTATTAATGGTGCTGGTCTTGCGATGGCATCCATGGATATGATTAAATTAGCTGGAGGAGCTCCTGCAAATTTTTTAGATGTAGGAGGTGGAGCAACACCAGAAAAAATAGTTAAAGCCTTTAAATTAGTTACAATGGATGAAAAAGTTAAAGTAATTCTTGTAAATATTTTTGCTGGTATCAATAGATGTGATTGGGTTGCAGAGGGAATTGTAGATGCATTAAAAAAAATTGAAATTAAAGTTCCATTAGTTATTCGTTTAGCAGGCACCAATGTCGAAAAAGGAAATAAAATCTTAAAAGAGAGTAAAATAAATTATATAGAGGCAAACACTTTAGAGGATGCAGCGAATAAAGCAGTTGCAGCACTAAATAAATAAATCATGACTGTGCTTGTAGACAAAAATAGTAAGATAATTATTCAAGGTTTTACAGGAAAAATGGGCTCTTTTCATGCAGATGAGATGATAAAATATGGCTCAAACGTAGTAGGTGGCGTAACGCCAGGAAAAGGAGGTTCTAAGCATTTAGATTTACCAGTATTTAATACAGTTAAAGATGCTGTGAATGAAACAGGAGCTGACGCAACTATTTTATTTGTACCCCCAGCTTTTGCAGCCGACTCAGCAATGGAAGCAGCTGATGCTGGAATTAAAATATGTGTAGCTATAGTTGACGGAATACCTTCTCACGATATGATCAGAATCAAAAGGTACATGAGAAGATACACTAAAAGTTCTAAAATGACATTAGTTGGACCAAACTGTGCTGGAATTATTAGTCCAGGAAAATCAATGTTAGGAATAATGCCAGGTCATATCTATAAAGAAGGAAGAGTAGGAATTATTAGTAGGTCAGGAACATTAGGCTATGAAGCTGCCCAACAACTAAAAAACTTGAATATTGGTGTTTCAACAAGTGTAGGAATTGGAGGTGATCCAATTAATGGTAGCTCATTTAGAGATATAATTGAAAAGTTTGAAGCAGATGAAGAGACCGATGCAATATTAATGATTGGTGAAATTGGTGGCCCCCAGGAAGTAGCTGCAGGAGAATTTGCAAAAGAAAATATGAAGAAACCAGTTATAGCATACATAGCCGGATTAACCGCACCAAAAGGAAGAGTAATGGGTCATGCAGGAGCAATAGTCTCAGCTTATGGAGAAAGTGCGATTGAAAAAGTTGAAATTTTAAAAGAGTGTGGAATTACAATTTCTAAAAACCCATCAGTTATGGGGGATACAGTAAAGTCAGTTCTAGAAAAAATATAATCATGAGTTACGATAATAATAATATATTTGCGAAAATATTAAGAAACGAGATACCTTGTAATAAAATTTATGAGGACGAGTTTGTTTTATCCTTTCATGATATAAATCCTCAAAAAAAAATTCATGCGTTAGTAATTCCAAAAGGAAAATATACCGATTTAGATGATTTTAGTCAAAACGCTTCTCCTGAGGAAATGGTTGGATTATTAAAAGGTATTAATATTGTAGCAAAGAAATTAAATATATCTGTTGATACTGGCAAAGGATATAGAGCGCTAGCAAACGTAAGTGAAGATGGAGGACAGGAGGTTCCACATCTGCATTTTCATTTGTTTGGTGGAGAGAAAATTGGTAAAATGGTTTTGTGATAGTTAATGTAGACAGAAGTTTTTTAGAAATAAATTCAATAAAGCGTCTAAACAGATCAAAGAGTCCTGGACCAAACTATAAAATTATTCAAGTGGACCCACCAGATTTTCAATTAAATAAGTTTTTTTATAAACAAATTGGAAGAAAACATAGATGGATAGACAGATTAGCTTGGAGAGATAAAAAATGGATTGAGTATGTTGAAAGCCCAAGAATGAAAACGTTTATTTTGAAGGATAATAACAATTTAGCAGGGTATTATGAAACCATCTATGATCTTGATAATAATCATTCGGAAATTGCGTATTTTGGTATCTTAGAGGAATATTTTGGAAAAAAATGTGGTGGCTATCTTCTTTCAGAGGCCATTAAGAAGTTATTCGAGGAAGGAATATCAAGAGTTTGGCTACATACTTGTTCACTGGACCACGAAAATGCAATAAAAAATTATTTAGCTAGAGGAATGCAGGTATTTAAATCTGAAAAGATAAATGTTGAGATCAATTAATATATTTTTGTATTGAAAATATTTTTTCTTCGACATCAATATTAGTGTTAATATCACTTAAAAAAATTTGTATTAGATTCTGATAGATATCTATGGTTTCCCAACCTATTAAATCTAAACTTTCTTTATCGAAAAAAACCTTAATTAGATTATTTTCATGTTCAAAATTAAATACATAATAGAAAGGATAATTTTTGTCATCTTCTGCAATATTCATTTTTGAAATTAAAAATTTTTTATCGAGTATGAAATTAAAAGCTGTCTTATCTAATGGATATCTGTAGTAATTTTTAATCTTATCTGAATTGATAACTAACGATTTACCATTTGAAACAAGTATTTTGTTATAAATATCATGATATTCACAAAAAATTTTCTTAGGGTATAAAATAATACATTCTCCCTTTTCAATATTATTATTATCTATCCTCTGAGTAAATTTGAATTGAATAGAATTTATTTTCTCTAAGTGATTTATAATTTTTTGATTTGAAGAACTTTGTGCGTTTAGGTTAAAAAAAAAAATAAAAAAAAAAATTAAGTATTTTTTCATTTAAGCACCTCTCTTTTACCAACGTGATTAGCCTGACTTACTTCTCCATTTGCCTCCATTTGATCAACTATCCTTGCTGCTCTATTGTAACCAATTTGTAACTTCCTTTGTAAAAAAGATGTTGATGCTTTTCTTTCAGATTTTACTATTTCAAGAGCTGTATTATATAATTCATCTAGATTTTCATTATCTTTTGAATCACTATTACTCTCTTTTTCATCCACAAAATTAAGAATTTCTTCTACATAGTCTGGTTCAGCTTGATTTCTTAAAAAATTATTTATTTTTTCTATTTCTCCCTCTGATACAAATGGTGCATGAATTCTAGTCATCCTGTTTGCAGAAGTCATATAAAGCATATCACCTTTTCCAAGTAGTTGCTCAGCACCTTGCTCACCAAGAATTGTTCTACTATCAATTTTAGATGTAACTTGAAATGATATTCTAGTTGGAAAGTTAGCCTTTATTGTTCCTGTGATTACGTCAACACTTGGTCTCTGTGTCGCCATTATAATATGAATGCCTGCGGCCCTAGCCATTTGAGAAAGCTTTTGAATATAATTTTCTATATCTTTACCAGCAACCAGCATTAAATCTGACATTTCATCTACAATTACAATGATATATGGCATAGAAATCTTGTGTTTTTCATTGTATCCGTCAATATTTCTCACTCCAACTTTGGTCATTAATTTATAACGATTTTCCATTTCTCTAACTACCCAGCCTAAAACTGAAGCAGCTCTTTTCGCTTCTGTAATCACTGGACATAATAAATGTGGAATACCTTCGTATGTTGATAATTCTAACATTTTAGGATCAATCAAGATAAATTTGCATTTTTCTGGAGAATGTTTGTACAAAAGAGATAAAATAATTGTATTAATACAAACTGATTTACCTGACCCTGTCGTACCAGCTATGAGTAAATGAGGCATGCTACTTAAATCGCTAGTAATTGGCACACCTGAAATACTTTTACCAAGTGCAATAGGAAGTTTTATATCTTTCTTTTTATAACTAGGTTCGGAAATAATTTCACTCAAGAAAACATTCTCTCGGTGAGGCTTTGGTAATTCTATTCCTATAGTATTACTTCCTGGTATAGTTGCAATTCTAGCAGATTCTGAACTAGTATTTCTTGCAATATCTTCAGACAGATTAATTATTTTTGACACTTTAACGCCTGGAGCAGGTTCAAATTCATATAATGTAACAACAGGGCCTTGGCTTACTTTTTTAATTTCTCCCTCAACACCAAAATCTAATAAAATTTTTTCTAGAGTTTTTTTATCAATTTTATTCTCTGATAAGTTTTTTTCTTTTTTTGAGGGATTTTTCAAAAAATCTATTGAAGGCAATTTATACTTTAAAAGTTTTTTGTTTGATGGTGTTATATTCCTATCAAATGAAAAATTCTCTTGAACTCTAGTTTCATTGTTTATAAAATTATTTTTGCTTAACATGTTTTCTCCATAACTTTCCTCAATATTCTTACTTGGTATTTTTTTAGTTTTACCAAAAATTTTAGTAACATACTTAAGGGATTTAAACTTAAAATTAATACTTAAAAGAAAAAAGAAGGATATAAAAAAAATCAAAATTACATAACTTATTTTATGATTTAAATTTATTAATCTAATAAAAAAAGAGTCCTCAAATAAATTACCCACAAATCCATTGTTTCCATTTACTGTAAGCCAGAATGTTTCCGTGTGAAAAACTGTAAAAAATAATGTTCCTATGAATGAGTATAGAATTATAAAAAATAAGCTTTCAATAATATGAATAATCTTTTTATTAATGATTACTGATAATGATATGAAAAAAAGTGAAATTGGAGCTAATAACGAGACTAGTCCGATAGATTGATAAAAAATATCAGATGTATAACTTCCTTTTGCACCCAATAAATTGTTTATTTCTGTGTTTTCTGGAAATATAAAATTAGGATCTTCTGGTGAATAGCTTATAAGTGATAATAAAAGCAAAATAGATAAAAACAGCAAAATCATACCTAATAGTTCAGTTAGTCTTTTGAAGAGAAAACTAGTCGTTTTATCTATAATATTTCTAATATTCATTTTGTTATAAATGATTTGTCACTTTGTATCATTTAATTTTTCTTGATAAAATTAAATAATATTATGAACATTTGCCTTTTAGGAATCAACTTAACAAACCTTCTTTTAGCGAACATATTACTTAAGAAAAAGATTAATATTGATATTATTTCTCAAACTTTACCATCTAGAATAAAGAATACAAACAGAACAATTGCAATTTCAAATGAAAACTACAATTTTTTAAAAAAAAATATTAAAGGTTTCAATAATTTAGGATGGCCGACTGAAAAAATTAAAATTTTTTCTGAAAAAAACGGAACATCAGAATTATTTGAGTTTAAAAATAAAAATCAAAATAATTTTTACCTATTTAAGTATAAAGAACTGTTAACAATATTAAAAAAAAATAAACTTTTAAAAATTACTATGCTTAAAAATTTTAATTTCAATACTATTAAAAAAAGAAACTATAACCTAATTATTAATTCTGAACAAAATAATTCAATAACTAAAAAATATTTTCAAAAGAAAATTGAAAAAAATTATAAATCTTTTGCACATACAGCAATAATTGGTCATAAAAAAATTACTAACAAAATTGCCATGCAAATATTTACTAATAACGGGCCTTTAGCATTTCTTCCTTTATCAAATAATCAAACCTCAATTGTATTTTCAAATAAATCATTAAAATTAATTAATAAGGAGAGACTTTTAGAGATAATAAATAAATATAGTCATAAATATAAAATAAACAAAATTAGTGATGTTGAGTCTTACAATATTAAATTTTCAGTATTGAGAAACTATAATTATAAAAATATCCTATCTTTTGGAGACTTAATACATAAAGTTCATCCATTAGCTGGGCAAGGTTTTAATATGACTATAAGAGATATTAAATCTTTATCTCATATTTTAGATGAAAATTTAAATTTAGGAATTGATGATGGAGTAATAATTGCTAAACAATTCCAAGAAAAAAATAAACATTTAAATTTCGTTTACGGATTAGGTATAGACTCTATAAATTCTTTCTTTAAACTTGATAGTAAGTTGAACCATAATTTATCAGAACCTATATTTAAAATTTTAAAAGGTAACAAATTTTTAAATAATTATGCAACTTTTCTATCTAACTGAGTAGTGTTTTAATTATTTATTGTAAAGTTTTGTTATTATAATTATCTAAAATATAAGTATTTAAAATTTCTTCTAATTTTTCTTTCCTATTATTCAAATCTTTGCTTTCGAGTAAAACTTGCTTTTCTTCCAATGAAAAGGGAGAGGCCATCGATAAAGTATTTATAGTCTGATCTAAGCTCTGTTTCTCTACTTCTTTCCAATTTATCTCGTATCCTTCCTTTTGGAAAAGACCTTTTAAATTGTGAAATATTAATTTTAAATCATTAAATTTTACTTCATTTGATTTATCAGAAAGATCTGAAGAATATTCATCGTATTTTACAGCACATTCTCTATATAAATTACCGTTATCTAATTCATCTACAATTTTAAATCTACAAATACCGTTAAGTACAATTAAATATCTACCATCATTTGTTTCATTAAAACTTGTTATTTTACCTGCACAGCCAACTTTATGTAAGTCTGGTTTTTTTAATTCACCTGTTTTTTTTGGCTGAATCATGCCTATAATTCTATTACTCTTCATACTTTTATCCACCATTTCAAGGTATCTAGGTTCAAATATATTAAGTGGTACTGTTGTTCTTGGAAAAATAATAAAATTAGATAATGGAAAAACAGGTAATATATTTGGTAAATCTTCTTTTTTCATAATATTTAAAATATAACATATAATTAATGATTTCAAATAATTTAGATAAAAAAAAAAAAAAAATTTTAACTTTATATAAAAAAAAAAAGTTTCATGATGTAATAAGTGTAGGTCAAAAAATATACAATTCAAATTCTGACGATACACAATTAACTTATTTGTTAGGATTAGCATCAATTAATATTCAAGATTTTATACAAGGAGAAAAATACTTTCTAAAACTTGTTTCAATTAAAGAAAATGCAGATCTATACTATACATTAGGAAATATACAAAAAAAATTAAATAAATTAAAAGATGCAGTCATTTCATTTGAAAACGCTATTAAACATAATCCAAATTTTTCTGAGGCATACAATAATTTAGGAAACACAAAAAAACTTATTGGTCTAAGGGATGAGGCAATAATTAATTATAAAAAAGCTATTAGTTTAAAAGAAACCAATATTGAGGCCCTTATCAGCTTATCAGCAATTTTAAAGGAAAATAAAAACTTTCAAGATCTAGTAAAAGTATATCAAAAAATATTAGTTTTAGATAAAAATAATATTAAAACTCTTTATAATCTAGGTTCAGCTTATCTTTTTCTAGGCAATTTCAAGAAAGGTAAATCTTATTTTGAGAAAGTTATTAATATTGACAGCACTCATATTCCAAGCTTTAGAAACTATATATCTATTACAAAAATAGATACGAAAAATAAAATTTTTAAAAAATTGGAAAGTATAGATCAAGAAAATCTAAACTACGAAAATAAAATATTAATATTTAATGCTTTAAGCAAAGGATATTTTGATTTAAATAATATAGACCTTGCATTTCATTATTTAGAAAAATCAAATTTGGTCAAAAAAGAAAAATCAGTATTCTCTATACACCAACAGGAAATAGAGTTTAATAAAATTAAATTTCTGTTTTCTAATATTGACAATACAAAAATAGAATTTACCAATAAGTTAAAAAGTCAACCGATTTTTATTGTTGGAATGCCAAGGTCTGGTACTTCACTTATTGAACAAATTTTATCTTCACACTCAAATATATATGGAGCAGGTGAACTTAATTTTTTACAAAAGGCAATTGAAAAATTAAATATTTATAACTCATATAATAGTAAAAATTTTACTGAGTTAAGGTATTTTTACTATGAACAATTAAGAAAGATTTCTCAAAACTATATGATAATTGATAAATTGCCCATAAATTTTAAATGGATAGGATTTATAGCTAAGTCTTTTCCCGAGGCAAAAATAATTCATATTGAGAGAAATCCAATGGCAGTTTGTTGGTCTAATTACAAAACCCTTTTTGTAGACAAAGGTATGGATTTTAATTTATCACAAGTAGATGTAGCAAAATATTACAAGTTATATTTAGATTTAATGACTTTTTGGAAAAGCAAATTTGGTGAAAATATTCTAAATATTAATTACGAAAATTTTGTTCAAGACTTTGAAAGAAGTACAAAAACAGTACTAAATTATTTAGGTCTAAAATGGGAGAAGCAAATGAAATATTATGCAAAGACAGAAAGAGTAGTAACTACAGCATCATATCATCAAGTTAGAGAAAAAATTAAAAAAAATACTTCTGATGAGTGGAAAAAATATGACCATTACCTTAAAAAAATGCAAGAAACTCTTGTCAGTCTGAAAATCAAATTTTAATTTTTAAAGCAATTTAAAATTATAACTTATTTATGTGTTGATAAATTTTTAAAACCCACTAATTTTATATCTTATACAACAAGCGGGCATAGCTCAGTGGTAGAGCGTCTCGTTGCCAACGAGGTAGTCCTTGGTTTTTTATCCTTGCTAATCTTAGTCTTTCTCAACGTCTAGTTAATCTCGACACACTCACGACACACTTCGACACAGAAAAGAAAAACTATGGTGAGTGGAATAAAATATAATTGTAATTAAACTGTTACAAATTTTTCATCTTGTTTTGATATCTTTCCATAAAAACAAAAAGGAATATATAATGATAAAATTTATCTTAGCAGGCCTTCTGGCCTCAACCGCATTTGTTAGCACAGTAAATGCAGACTTTAAAGAAATTGGGAAATTTGGAACACCAGCAAATAACCCTAGTGCAGAAGAAACATCAGCAGAAATAATTGCGGCAACAGCAGATGGCATGAAACTGGTATATAGCGATAGCCCTGCAAACGCATTAGGCATGATTGATATTACTGATCCAGCAAATCCGAAACCATTAGGCCACATGAATTTAGGTGGTGAACCAACTAGTGTTGCAATCAAAAATGGACAAGCATTTGTAGGTATTAATACTTCTCCAAACTATGTAGAGCCAAGTGGTCACTTATTAGTTGTTGATCTTGCCTCAGGAAAAGAAGTTACAAAAGTAGAACTAGGTGGACAGCCAGACTCGGTTGCAGTTAGTCCAGATGGAACTTTTGTGGCAGTAGCTATTGAAAATGAACGTAACGAAGATATCAACGATGAAAAAATTCCACAACTTCCAGGGGGTTTTGTGGCAATTATTAATTTAGCAGATAACAGTGTTACTAAAGCGGACTTAGTTGGTTTTTCAACTATTGCTCCTAACGATCCAGAGCCTGAGTTTGTTGATATCAATAATTTAGGTGAAATAGTTGTTACTATGCAAGAGAATAACTGGATGGCGGTTATTGATCGAAGTGGAAAAGTAATTTCAGAGTTTGATGCAGGACTAGTAACATTAGTAGGTATTGATAACAAAAAAGATGGTGAACTAAAGATGGTTGATACCATTGAGAATGTTCGTAGAGAACCAGACGCAGTTAAGTGGATTGACGATGATCATTTTGCAACTGCAAATGAAGGTGACTATAAACATGAAGCACCAGGTCAAGCGAAACGTGGTGGTAGTCGTGGATGGACAATCTTCAATAAAAATGGTTCGGTGGTATACGAGTCAGGTTCGTCATATGAAAGAGCACTCGCTTCAGCAGGTTACTGGCCAGAAAAACGTGCAGAGAAAAAAGGTGTAGAACCAGAGTCAGTTGAAGTAGCAATATATGGTGATACACGTTATATCTTTGTTGGTGCTGAAAGAGCAAATGCTATCGGCGTTTATAAAGCAAACGATTTGAAAAACCCAGAATTAGTTGCTATTTTACCAACGGGTATTGGACCAGAAGGTTTGGTTGCTATTCCACAACGGAACTTATTTATAAGTGCTAATGAAGTTGACAAAGAAAAATCAGTTACAATTTATAGCTTAGATTAATAACTAAATTAAGCCTGTGGGGGCGTTAGCCCCCAACATAAACTTTCATGTAAAGTTTTAAAAAAATCTCGACACACTCACGACACAGTTGGTGATAAATTTTACTAATTTAACTAATACTTGCATTTCTAAAAACCGCTATCTATAATGATTTTTTAACAAGCGGGCATAGCTCAGTGGTAGAGCGTCTCGTTGCCAACGAGAAGGTCGTGGGTTCGAGTCCCATTGCCCGCTCCAAAAATTATGATTATTTGGATCGCCTCTTATCCTAAAAGTGGAAACACATATTTAAGATCTTTCATTTCTTCATATTATTTTTCAAAAAAAGGAAAATTTGATTTTGACTTGCTTTTGAATATTCTTCAATTTCCATCAATAAAATTTTCAAAAAAAAAAATTTATTCAGAGCTAGAAGCAAGTCAAAGCTGGATTTATAATCAGCAACAGTTTTTTTCTGGTGAAAAAATACATTTTGTAAAAACACATAGTAGCCTTGATGAATATAAAGGAAATAGTTTTACTACAGAAAATTTATCACTAGGCGGAATTTATATAGTAAGAGATCCTAGAAATTTAATAACATCTATGACACATCATTACTCTCTTAATTATGATCAAGCATATTTTAAGATGTTAAATGAAAATCAAACTATTCTGGAAAAATCTACAGATGGTGATTATAGTAATTTTACATTTTTGGGATCATGGTCGAGTCATTATAAGTCTTGGAAAAATACAAATAATTTTAAAATTTTATTTATAAAGTATGAGGATTTAGAGAATAATAAACTTGATACCTTTAAAAAAATAGTAAATTTTATAAATACTTTAAAAAAAGATAAGCAATTAATTAATGAAAAAAAACTTATTAATTCAATTAATTCTACTAATTTTACTAATCTAAAAAATAAAGAGGAAAATGAAGGTTTTGAAGAAAGTGTATTTACTAAATCTGGAGAAAGAAAGCGCTTTTTTAATTTAGGATTTAATAATAGATGGCAAAAAATTTTACCAAAAAATATTCTAAGCAAACTAAATAATACTTTGCAAAATGAATTAAATGAATTAGGCTATAAGTTTAATGAATGATCTAGCAGACAAAAAGTGTATTCCGTGTGAAGGAGGAATTCCCAGCTTCAATTTAGAGGAAATTCACAAGTACCTAAAAAAAGTTGATGGATGGGATGTGGAGTCGGTAGATCAAAAGGATTTTTATATCATTAAAAATTTTAAATTTGACAATTTTTTAGAAAGTCAATCATTTGTCAATAAAGTTGGAGAAATTGCAGAACAAGAAGGTCATCACCCAGATATATGGTTTGGTTGGGGATACGCAAAAATAAAAATACAAACACATGCTATTAACGGATTACACGAGAGTGATTTTGTGCTTGCTGCAAAAATTGACAGAATAGGCTAACTATTAATGTTTGAAGTGCCTAGTTTTTGAAAAAACTAGAATAACACCTAATTTATCTGCAAATTTAATAATTTCTTTATCTCGTATAGAGCCGGATGGTTGGATAATTGCACTTACTCCATTTTGTACCAAGATTTCTATTCCATCTACGAAAGGAAAAAAAGCGTCTGATGCTCCTATGATTATGTCTTCATCATTAATCTTCTGAAATTTTTTCATTTTATCTATTGCTATTTTGCAACTATCTAATCTACTTGATTGACCTGATCCAATTCCAATAGTTGAACTATTCTTTGTTAAAACGATTGCATTAGATTTTACATTTCTACATACATTGAATGCGAAAAGTAGATCATCGAAAATCTTTTTTGTTGGCTTTATTTTAGATACAACTTTAAAATTATCTTTACTAAAAATCTTGTTATCTGCATTTTGCAGTAATAAAGAGTCAAAGTTACTTATTATATTGCTTAAAATATCCACTTTTAATTTTGATGCATCAATCAATCTCAAATTTTTTTTTTTTTTTAAAATTTTAATTGATTCTTTGTCAAAACCGAGTCCAATGATTACTTCTAAAAATGTCTTACCTAATTCTAAGGCTATTTTTTTATTCACTTTAAAATTACATGAAACAATCCCCCCGAATGCACTTATTGGATCACATGCTATAGCTTCTCTATAACTTTCTATTTTACTCTTATTTACTGACACACCACAAGGGTTAGCATGCTTGACAATAACTGTACCAGTATTTTTTGGGAGTGATTGTGATATATTTAATGCTGCGTAAATATCATTATAATTATTATAGCTTAATTTTTTTCCACTCAATTGTAATATACCAAAATTATTATATTTACTATAAATTGCTGATTGTTGATGAGGGTTTTCACCATATCGTAATACTTCGATTAAATTTCCATGAATAGTTTTCTTTTGAGGAAAATGAACATTATTTTTTATATTCAAATATTCTGAAATAACAGAGTCATAGTATGCTGTTAAATTAAAAGCTTCTTGTGATAGTTTTTTTCTGAACTCTAAACTCGTAGCACCTTTATTTTTTTCTAAATCCAAAATGAATTCTCTGTATTGACTTGGAGCTGTTAGAACAGTTGTATGTTTATAATTTTTAGCTGCTGCCCTAACAAGAGCTGGACCTCCAATATCTATGTTTTCAACAAGTTTATTGTGGTTTTTTGTAGTTTTTAATGTTTTTTCAAATGGATAAAAATTAACAATAACTAAATCTATTTCTTTATAATTATTCTTTTTAAGTTCTTTTTTATGCTTCTTGCTTTCTCTTTTGCTTAAGATTCCTGCATACAACTTTGGATGAAGTGTTTTAACTCTACCATCTAAAATTTCGTCAGTACTTGTATATTCTGATATTTCTTTACATTTGTAGCCCAATTTTTTAATTTCTTTAGATGTACCTCCCGAACTTATAATATTAACTCTATATTTTTTTAGTGTTTTTAAAATTAATTTAATTTCTGATTTGTCTGATAGAGATATTATTGCTTTTTGAATTTTATTACTCATATCCTACTAATTTGCCACTCAATTAATTGTTCGTTATTTTGAGTAATACCTGAGATAAAAATATTCTGATTCTCAATATAACTATTTTTATTACCAAAATATAGCCCAGTTTCAACCCCTATCAATCCATCATTTGAAAAGAATCTCCACCCAGAATTATCTAGTTCAATTAACACAGATTTATTATCTTGAAGTTTTGTTACTTTAATATTTGGTAACAGATGAAACCTTATTTCAAAGTTTGTAACCTTAAAATTCTTTTTTTTAATAAGTTTGTCTTTTCCAAAAAGAATACTTTTATCATTGTCAAATTCCAAATTCCTTTGATGAATTACTCCATATCTTGATAAATATCCATCATGTGAACATTTAATACTCCAGTAATCTTTTTCATATGTTACTTCATTATCAAACGTTTTAAATCCTTTGCTCACTATACTAGGACCTTTACTATTTTTTTTGAAATTACAAGTTGAAGAGTTATCTAAAATTAATGTCGAATGCGTTGCAGTTGATTTTGAAATCGAATTTAGTTGATGGTTATAATTTTGAAAATAGCCAGAGTTTGTAATTAGTTTTTTTCCCTTAAAAAAAAATTCAAATGATAATGGTCCACTTTGATAATTTTCAGAGTAATTTTTTACAGGATTAATTCCTGTATCCATAGCAAGAATTACATTTTTATTTTTTAATATTGTATAGCCAGATATATTAAATTTATCACTCTTAAACTTGTACCTAAAGAGAGATAGATATTTATCAAAGTCTTTATTGTTTGAATTATTATTTCCGTTAAATAATAAACTTTGCTTTAATGACCCCCAAATAAAATCATAAGATTTGCCTAGATAATGAATTATTTCATTTAAGTATTCTGGAATATCATTTAAAGAATCTTTTAAAAGTTCTCTGATTAAGATGAAATATTTTAAATAAAAAACCATCTGCCTTATATTTCTTGATTTTGGAAAGTAGTTGCTATCAAAAGAAGTATTAATAATTTTTTTAAGTAAATCTAATCCATATTCTAAAAATCTATTGTTTTTGTAGGCTATTCCTGCGATAGTTATCGCTGTACACCCGATCATTTTGTCGTTTAATTCAGAGGATCTATCAATTTCATTCATTAAATGATTTACTTGCTTACTGATTATTTCGTTAAAACTATTTTTATAGTTATTCCCAGATTTATTATAGGTTATTTTAGAATTAGATATCCAAGCTATTACCCTTTTAGAAAGAATATCTGTTTCCCAACTTTTTGTTTCATAGTTTTGGTTCTTTTTAATCCAATTTTCAATAATTGACTGCGTAACCTCGTTAGAAGATTTAAGATCTATTGAAAACAACCAATAAAAACTATGAAGTTTTTTAAAATCATTATATTTTAAACCTTTATTTTCCCATATTGATTGAACATTAAAATCTTCAATCTTTTTTTTTTGTTTTTCATATTTTATTAATGAACTAAGTATATTAAGACTTGGTTGATAAACTAAAACATTTTCATCAACTTTTGAAATTTTTCTATTATAAATAGATGAGTTTAAATAAACTTTTCGTATTTGGTTTTTAAAAATAAAATAAAATTCATTAATATAATTAAAAGAACTTTTTAAAAACATTTTACATTGATTTTAGTTTTTCAATATTAGTTTTGATATTCCCACCGTTCTCTTTAAAAACTGTGGTTCCAGATACTAAAATATCAGCTCCAGCTTCTAAAACTATTTTTGAATTACTAAAATTAATTCCTCCATCAACTTCAATATCAAAGTGATATTGACTTTTATCCTTTATTTTTTTCAATTCTTTTATTTTATCTAATACTTCAGGCATAAATTTTTGCCCACCAAAACCAGGGTTTACACTCATAACAAGAATTAAATCAATGTTGTCAATTTCATCAATTAAAGTTTTTATTTCAGTTTTTGGATTTAAAGATACACCAACTTTTTTGCCAAATTTTTTTATTAAACTTATAGATTCTCCCAAGTTTTCAGTAGCTTCAGGGTGAATAGTTATTATATCTGCACCAGCATTTGCATAATTTTCAATATATTTGTGTACTGGAGAAATCATTAAGTGTACATCAAATGGAAGCTTGGTATATTTTCTTAGGTTTTTTATTACTGGAGGTCCTATTGTTAAATTTGGAACAAAGTGACCATCCATTACATCGACGTGAATTAAGTCGGCCCCACCTTGTTCTAGCTTCTTAATTTCATTGCCAAGCTGGCTGAAGTCTGCAGATAATATAGAAGGAGAAATTTGAATTTTTTTCATTTGATACTAAAAATATTAGTATCAATTTTTTCTTCTATTTGAATTAGTTTTTACTAAATATTCTATATATTTCTCGAGCAATTTCACTTTCAAGAGGGAATGAAAGCATACCCATAACTGAATAACCAAGTAAATAAGGCATTAAATAGAAACGGCCCATATAAAAGAACCATGCTACGTAAAGTGGTACTAAAGGTCCTATAATAAAGCTTGGGGTAATTGGTTTAAATATTTTAATAAGTGGGTTAGTTAATTTAACAAATACTTTCATAAAGAAAAATTGTGAATCTTCTTTCTGAAATATATTCATCGCAACTCTTCCAATTAGAGTCCACATTATAACTCCAAGGACATAATCAATTATATAAACTAAGGGATGAAAGTTTGCTGACATTTTTGATCTTATCTAGGGGCGAAAATTTCGCCCCTAAAATAATATATTTTAATTAATGTTGTTTTCCAAGTATGGTTTTACCACTTGGTACACGCACATCATCAACCATTTTCTGAGTAGCTGCGTCTGGTGCTGCAGTTATTAAACTGACAACAATCATAGAAACTAAACTTACAGCTGCTCCAACTATTCCAAAAGTAAGTTGAGTTATGCCTAAGAACCCAGATCCACCACTTCGTACCCAAATTAGGTATGCAGTTCCTGAGATCAGTCCTAATAGCATTCCTGCAACAGCTCCTGGTGCGTTAGCTCTCTTCCACCATACACCAAGTACAAGTGGGAAGAATAGTCCAGACATCGCAAAGTCAAAAGCCCAAATGACCGAACCTAGAATACCTTGTATCTCTAGTGCAGCAATTGTAGCTCCTGCAAAACCAATCAATACAAGTAATACCCTTGCAACAATTAATCTTTTTGCAGTTTCAGCTTTTGGATTAATGATTTTATAGTAAACATCATGTGATAACGCATTTGAAATAGCTAAAACTAATCCATCTGCAGTTGACATGGCAGCAGCCATACCTCCAGCAGCAACTAGTCCAGATATTACATAAGGTAATCCAGCAATCTCAGGTGTTGCTAATACAACAGCACTACCTTTCATGAAGAACTCATTAAGTTCAAGAGTTCCATTGCCGTTAAAGTCACTTACAAACATCAACTTCGCTTGGTTCCAGTTTTGATACCAGTCAAGAGCTTGAACTTCAGTTATTGATTTACCAATAATTCCAGTAGCCAAGTTAGGATCCATCAATGAAATTTTTGATAGAGTAGCTAACATTGGAGCAGAAGAATAAAGTAGGAATATAAAGAATAATGACCAACCTACTGATCTTCTAGCTGTTCTTACACTTGGAGTAGTAAAGTATCTCATCATAACGTGAGGTAATGATGCTGTTCCTGCCATCATACAAACTGCTAATGATATAAATGCCCAAGGTGTTGCATTAACCGATGAGTGTGCTTTTGTAATTGCAGATAACCCTTTTGGAACTGTAGCTAAATCTGCAGCTGAGTTTTTAACAAATCCAAATTGACCTTCAAGTTCTGCAATTCTTGCTACTTCGTCGGCTAACATGAAGTGTGGGAAGAAACCTGCACCAATATTGTTACTTATCCAGAATACTGGAAGCAAATAAGCAATAATCAGTACAATGTATTGAGCAACTTGTGTCCAAGTTACTGCTCTCATTCCACCAAGCATTGAGCACATTAGAATACTAGCTAGTCCAACGTAAACTGCAATTTCAAATGGAATATCTAAAGCAACAGAAGCAATAGTTCCTGTAGCGTTAATTTGAGCAGTCACGTAAGTGAATGATGCAACAGTTAAGACTACAACTGCACTAAATCTTGCTAAGTTACCACCGTACCGAGTTCCTATAAAATCTGGAACAGTATAACATCCAAATTTTCTAAGATATGGTGCTAATAAAGAAGCAACTAGTACATATCCACCAGTCCATCCAACAAGCAGTGCCATATAACCATAGCCTTTAAAGTAAATACCACCTGCCATGGCTACAAATGATGCACCAGACATCCAGTCTGCTGCAGTTGCCATTCCATTAAATACAGTAGGCACTTGCCTTCCAGCTACGTAATAAGCATCTGTTTGAAGTGTTCTAGATAACCAACCAATTAAAGCATAAATCAAAACTGTAAATGATACAAAAAAGATACCAATCATTTTTGCTGTCATTCCAGCTTGTTCAGCTATTGCCATTATGATGATAAATACTAGAAAACCTCCAGTATATATCCCATAGACTTTAGGTAAGTTATCTATAAATTTACCTTTTATCATTGATCACCCTCTCTTTCAGTAAATCCGAATTCATCATCTATTTTCTCTTGTCGACCGGCAAACCAAAAAATTAGAATGACGAAGATTGCAAGCGATCCCTGACATGTAAACCAATACGTTAAAGGATATCCAAATGGTCTAATGCTTGACTCTTGCATCTCGGCTCCGAAAAGAAAGATGCCAATTGAGAAAACAAACCAAATTGCTAATGTGATAAAGAGCAAATTCCTGGTTTTTTCCCAGTGTTGTTCTTGTTTTGACATTTTTTCTCTCTCCTATAGGTTAAAGAAAGAACCATACCGATAATCAAATTTATTTAAACCCCTAAAAACGCTCGATATTGTGTCATTTTTACATTATATATCAACATATTAAGTAGATAAATGGCCCTTAAATACAGATTCAACTTAAAAGATATAAAACTTGAAGATTTCAAAGTTTATTTAGTTGCAATGTTCAAAAGCATTTTGCCAAAGAAAAAAATAAAAAATGTTGACGATTTAAAAGAATTTATTCAGCAAAAATCAGCATGGGTATCACAAGTTACTTTATATAATTATTTAAAAACAAGAATGGGCACTAAATGGGTCCTCCATTTTGATGATGAAAAGTTTTTAAAATCAATTAACACTGCCAAATGGAACATATATGCAATTTCACTTCAAGATTTATCTTTTTATACTATTTCATATCTAAATGTTTTTTATAGTTTCCGAGAAACTAATAAAGCTTTCGAAATTTATAATAATATTTTGGACAAAGAATTAGAGAATGGCATGCCTAAGGAAATTGTTGATGAAGCGAGGGCTAGTTTTCAGAAAAGATTAGATCAAATTAAATGGGATGACTATTATAAGTCTTGGCCATTCAATGAAAGTGCTCTTGCATTATATAATTGGGCCCCAGTAGCTACTGAACTAAAATCTATAGATAGAAAGATAGTCCTTAATTCTATGATTTTGAAATGGGATAATATTAAGGAGGAGTTTTCTAAACTAATAAAGATCTAGATATTTTTTCTATTATCTACCAAACTTTCAACAACCGAAGGGTCAGCCAAAGTAGTTGTATCTCCTAATTGACCATGTTCATTGGCAGCAATTTTTCTTAGAATTCTTCTCATAATTTTGCCTGATCTTGTTTTTGGTAGTCCTGGAGCAAATTGAATTAGGTCCGGAGTTGCTATTGGACCAATTTGTTTCCTAACCCAAAGTTTTAAATCTCTCTCTAAATCAAGAGTACTTTTCTCTCCAGCATTTAAAGTTACATAACAGTACAACCCGTTTCCTTTTATATCATGTGGGTAACCAACCACTGCTGCTTCAGCCACTTTTGGATGAGCTACAAACGCACTTTCAATTTCAGCAGTACCTAAATTATGGCCAGAAACAATAATTACATCATCTACTCTTCCTGTAATCCAATAATAACCGTCTTTATCTCTTCTACAACCATCACCCGTAAAATATTTTCCGTCAAATTGTGAAAAATAAGTGTCTATAAATCTTTGATGGTCACCATACACACTTCTCATTTGTCCAGGCCATGATTGTGAAATACAAAGTCTACCTTGTGCTTCTCCTTTTAAAACCTTGCCATCTTTATCTAGGATTTCTGGTTTAATTCCATAAAATGGTTTTGTCGCAGAACCAGGTTTTAAATCAATCGCTCCAGTTTGAGGACTGATCAAAATTCCACCAGTTTCTGTTTGCCACCAAGTATCAACGATCGGGCATCTACTATCACCAACAGTTTTGTAATACCATTCCCAAGCTTCAGGGTTAATTGGTTCACCAACAGTGCCTAAAAGTTTTAAAGTTTTTCTTGATGTTTTTTTTACAGGTTTATCACCTTCTCTCATTAAAGCTCTGATTGCTGTTGGAGCTGTATAAAAAATATTAACTTTATATTTATCAACTATTTGCCACCACCTAGATGTATCAGGATAAGTAGGTATTCCTTCAAACATAATTGTAGTTGCACCGTTAGCAAGCGGACCATAAATAATATAACTGTGTCCTGTAACCCAACCTATATCAGCTGTGCACCAGTAAATATCTTTAGGTTTATAATTAAAAATATATTGGTGAGTCATTGATGCATAAACCATGTATCCACCGGTTGTATGTAGTACACCTTTTGGTTTCCCAGTTGAGCCAGATGTGTAAAGAATGAATAATGGATCTTCAGCATTCATTTCTTCAGGCTCACATTTTGCTGAAACTTTACTTGTCATTTTGTGATACCAAACATCACGATCATTGTACCAATCAATTTTTTTTGTACTTGTTCTCTTTACAACGATACATTTCTTTACGTTGGGACAGCTTTGCAAAGCTTCATCTGTAATAGATTTTAAAGGGATTGTTTTGCCTCCTCTTACACCCTCATCCGCAGTTATAACATAATCAGATTCGCAATCATTAATTCTACCTGAAATACTATCTGGTGAAAAACCTCCAAATATTATGGAGTGAACTGCACCTATTCTAGCACATGCAAGCATTGTGTAGGCAAGCTCTGGTATCATGGTAAGATAAATTGTTACTCTATCACCTTTTTGAACTCCTAGATTTTTTAATCCATTTGCTGCTTTTGAAACCTCTTTATGAAGTTCTTTATATGTAATTTTTTTTTGAACTTTTGGATCGTCTCCTACCCATATAATTGCAGTCTTATTAGCATTTTTTTTAAGATGCCTATCAATGCAATTCGCTGAGGCATTTAAAGTACCATCATAGAACCATTTGATATGGACATCATCTTTACTATACTTAACGTCTTTAATTTTTTTATAAGGCTTAATCCAATTAATTCTTTTTCCTTCTTTTTTCCAAAATCCATCGTTGTCTTTAATCGACTCGTTATATTTCTTTATATATTGAGATTTATTAACAGTAGCTTTACTTATCCATTCCTTCTTAGTTTTATAAATTGTCTCTTTAGGTTTTTTAGATATTATTTTTTTTTTAGTTTTTTTTTTCTTAGGCATGAATTTTTTTTTAATTAATTCTACCCATCTTCAAAATTATTTTCCAGCTTTTAGTATCAATAGGCATAACAGATAGTCTACTTTGTCTAATAAGAGATAAGTTCTCTAAAGCCTTAGTTTTTTTGATGTTTTCAAGTGTTACAGGATTTTGGAGTTTACTTTTAAATCTAACTTTAACTGCAACAAACCTTTTTTTTTTATCAGTCAGATCGATGAATGCTGTTTTAATAACTTCGACAATACCAACTATTTCTTTTCCAATATTAGAATGATAAAAAAAACAAAGATCTCCTTTTTCCATTTTTTTTAAGTTATTTGCTGCTTGGTAATTTCTTACACCATCCCAGTCAGCTCCTTTTTCTCCAGCTTTGATTTGTTGATCAATTGACCATACATCTGGCTCTGATTTCATTAACCAATATTGCATTTAATTTTTTTTCTTTTTCTTTTCTTTTTTAAGTTTTCTTTTTTCCTTTAAAGAAAGTTTAGCTTGTTTCATTACGCTAGCATCCTTAAATGATTTACCACTATATCTTTTCGACATTTATAATCTAACTCCCGCTCCTTTTAAAAACTTTGCTTTTTCGTCAAGTGGTAGTCTTGGACTTGCAGGAAGATCTAAATTATCAAATTTTTTGATTTTATACTTTTCAAGACCAACTAGTGCAATCATAGCTGCATTATCCCCACATAATTTTGGTTCAGGGAAAATTGGTCTAAAATCATTCTTCTTACAAACTTTTATTAATTTTTTTCTGATACCCTTGTTGGCAGCAACACCTCCAGCGATTACAAAAGTTTTATTTTTCTTTTTGTTTGTCTTTTTGAACTCATCAAATGCTATTTGTGTTTTTACTTCTAAAATTTCTTCAATTGTTTTTTGAAAAGACGCTGCAAGATCATACTTTTCTTGTTTAGATTTTATAGTACTTGATATCCTTAAAATCGCGGTTTTAAGACCTGCAAATGATAAATTACATCCCCCTTTATTAATAATTGGTTTAGGAAGTTTAAATTTATTTGCACTTCCCAGCTTTGCAAAACTTTCTAACTTTGGTCCTCCTGGAAATTCAATACCTAAAAGCTTTGCAGTTTTGTCAAATGCTTCTCCTAAAGCATCATCAATTGTTGTTCCTAATCTTTTATATTTTCCAAGTCCATTCACACTAAGATATTGCGTATGTCCTCCCGAAATTAATAATAATAAATATGGGAAATCTAAGCTTGTATTGAGTTTTGGACTTAACGCATGCCCTTCCAGATGGTTTACGCCAATAAAAGGTATATTTAGGCTTGCAGATAATGCTTTGCCAAAATTTAAACCAACAGTAAGGCAAACAATTAAGCCCGGGCCAGATGTTGAAGCAATTGCAGAAACATCTTTTAAATTCACACCACTTTCATTAATTGCTTTTTTCGCAATTAAATCAATTTTTTCAACATGAGATCGTGCTGCAAGCTCAGGAACTACACCTCCAAATTCTTTGTGAATATTAAATTGACTTGAAACTACGTTAGATAATATTTTTATCTTACCGTTTTTATCTTCTTCTATGATTGATACTGCAGTTTCATCGCAACTTGTCTCAATTCCAAGGATTATTTTTTTTTCATTCATAAATATTTATAATTAATACAATTAAACTATAAGAATGTAATAAAAATAAGAATTATGAAAAGGGATAAATTTATTATTGGAACTCGAGGAAGTCAGTTAGCTCAAATTTATACCGAAAAAGTGATAAACGATCTTAAAAAAATTTCATCTACATACATAGAAACAAACAAAATAGTCACAACTGGAGATGAAAACCAAAAGGATAGGTTATCAAACATTGGAGGAAAAGGATTATTTTCAAAAAAAATTGAAATAGAATTAATCAATCATAATATTGATATAGCTGTTCATGCTTTAAAAGATATGCCATCAATTGAAACAGAGGGGCTAATAACAAATTTTTATTTAAAAAGAAATTCACCCAATGAAATATTTATTAGCAACGATAATATAAATTTTAAAGACCTTAAACCTAATTCAATAATAGGCACTTCTTCTTACAGAAGAGAATACCAACTAAAAAGTATTAGATCAGATCTAAATTATAAATTAATAAGAGGTAATGTGGATACTAGGATAAAGAAATTAGAGAATGGAGATTACGATGCAATTCTACTTTCTAAAGCTGGCATTGAAGCTTTAGGTTTGACAAATAAAATTACACATGAATTTAATACCGAAGAATTAATACCATGTGCTGGACAAGGTATAATTGCTATACAATGTAGAGAAAACGATCAAGAAATAATAAATATCCTAGAAAAAATTAATGATGATCAGTCGAGAATAATTGCAAATGCTGAAAGAAAAATCTTAAAAATACTCGAGGGTGATTGTGATACAGCAATAGGTGTGTATGCAAAGATCGATAAAGATATTGTAAATATAAAAGCAGAACTCTTTTCAGTAGATGGCAAACAAAGATTTTTTGTTGAAGAAAGTGAAAATAAAAAAATGGTTAAAGATTTAAGTATTAAGATTGGAGAAAAATTAAAATCAGAGTCAAAGGGATCTTATAAAAGGTAAAATGCATATCTTATTAACAAGACCATTAGAAGACAGTAAAGAATTAATATTAAAATTTAGTTCTTTAGGACATAAAGTTTCTCATCTACCTGTAATAAAAGTTAAACCAATTAAATATGATGAACCTGACTATAACCAATTTAAGGGAATAATATTTACAAGTTCAAATGCGATTAAGAATTTAGATTTAAATAAAGTTGATAAAAAAATTGAATGTTATTGTGTTGGCTCTGCAACAGAAAAAGTTGCAAAGTCAAACGGTTTTCAAAATATTATCTCTGCGGAAGGAAACGTAAATAATTTAAAAGAATTAATATTACAAAACTTTGACTCAAAGAATGGATCGCTTCTTTACGTAAGTAGTGAGATAGTTTCGGGTAGGTTAGATAAAGATCTAATTTCTGAAGGTTATTCTTTAAAGAGATTGATTAACTATACAGTTTCATCAACTCAAGAAATTAAAGAGGAATTTAGAGAACAATTAAAAGCCTCAATTCCTGATATAATTTATGTCTACTCAGAAAATAGCGCTAAGAGTTTATTAAATTTACTTAAAAAATATGATCTTTTAGACAATTGGATGGAAACCAACTTGATGTGTATGGGTGAAAAAGCATCAGCAATTTTAAATGAGATTAAGTGGAAAAAAATTTTTCTATTTAACTCTGGTGAAGAAGAGTTTTTACTATATAAAATTTAGCCATGGGTGTTTTTGAGAATTTTTCTGGACTTTTTTTGTCTGTATGGAAAAAGGGAATTTTAGGTGTAAACTTTGTTGAGATCTTAATAGGTCTTGGAATATTCTTTATATTCTTAGTTTTTAGAGGGTTAATTAGCAAATTAATCATTAAAAAATTAGAACTTATTACTAAAAGAACAACAAATAAACTTGATGATACTTTCGTTAAGGCAATGGAGGGACCAGCTAGATTTCTTCCAATTGTTCTTGGAGTATTTTTTGCAAGTTACTACATGTCTTTTGCAGAAGATACGAGGTTATTCTTAGACAACGTAAATAGAACGTTAATTACAATTTTACTTTTTTGGATTATTCACCAAATTATTGAACCAATTTCCTACATACTAAGTGGATTTGATAAGATTTTAACTAGAGAATTAATTGGCTGGATTATCAAATCATTAAAAATTTTAATTTTAATCTTAGGTGCTGCAGCTGTTTTAGAATTATGGGGAATAAAAATTGGTCCAATTATTGCAGGACTTGGTTTATTCGGTGTTGCAGTTGCTTTAGGAGCACAAGATTTATTCAAAAATTTAATATCAGGAATTTTAGTACTTGTTGAAAAAAGATTTAAAATGGGTGATTGGATTGAAGTTGAAGGAATAATCGAGGGTGTAGTTGAAAAAATAGGTTTTAGATCAACTGTTATAAGAAAATTTGACAAGTCTTTAGCAATTATTCCAAATTTCCAGTTTGCAGAGAATGCTGTAATTAATAAAAGTCAAATTACAAATTGGAGAATTAGTTGGACGATAACACTTCAGTATGACTCTACCGTTGAACAATTAAAAACAATACGAAATGAGATAGAAGACTTTATAAATAGTTCAGAAGATTATGATATTAAAGTTGGTGTTTCTGTTAGGGTTGATAAATTTGCTGACAGCTCAATAGATATGTATGTAAGATGTTACACAAAAACAAATAGTTGGAGCGAGATGTTGTTGGTTAAAGAAAGGCTGGCTATTAAAATTAAAGAAATTGTTGAGGGTAACAAAGCATCTTTTGCTTTCCCAAGCACTTCAGTATATGTAGAAAAGAAATGATAGCTATTTTTTACTTAGCTTTACAATTATTAAAATTGTATTCTTATGTAGTAATCGCTAACGTTGTTATAAGTTGGTTAATAGCTTTTAATGTCTTAAATACTTCAAATAGATTTGTTTATTCAATATTAGAGTTTACTTATAAGCTCACTGATCCAATACTTAATAAAATAAGGGGTTTTTTGCCAAGTCTTGGTGCTTTTGATATATCACCAATCATTCTTCTTTTGTTGATCTGGTTTGTAGAAATGTGTATGAAACTCTACATAGCACCACTTATTTTTTAATAATCATGATTTTAATAGACGGAAAAAAACAATCGGCTGAACTTAGAGAAGAATTAAAAACAGAAGTAGATGGCCTGAGAGAAAAATACAACAAAGTTCCTGGTCTTACAGTGATATTAATTGGAGATTTGGCTCCAAGTCAGATTTATGTAAGAAATAAAGAAAAATCAGCAACGCAAGTTGGTTTAAAATCTGAAGTTATAAAATACCCAGATACTGTAGATGAAAAAACAGTCTTAGATAAAATTGAAGAACTTAATAAAGATGAAACTGTTTCAGGGATTTTGGTTCAATTGCCACTCCCAAAACATATTAGCAAGCAACACGTTATAGAAACTATTTCACCACATAAAGATGTTGATGGTTTACATCCTATGAATGTTGGTAACCTTTCATCTGGATATCAAGGTTCAATTCCTTGTACACCTCTTGGGTGTTACTATTTATTAAAAAAAATAGAACCTAACTTAACAGGGAAAAAAGCTGTAATGATTGGGCGGTCAAACTTGAATGGTAAAGCGATGGCACAGCTATTACTTCAAGAAGATTGTACAGTTACAATTACTCACTCAAAAACCAAAGACCTTCAGCATGAATGTTTAGAGGCAGATGTTATTGTGGCTGCGGTTGGGATACCTGAACTTATAAAAGGTAATTGGGTGAAAAAAGATGCAATTGTTATTGATGTTGGAATAAACAAAACAGAAAATGGTCTGGTAGGCGATGTTGATTTTGAAGAGGTTTCAAAAGTTGCAAAAGCTTTAACTCCAGTCCCAGGAGGAGTTGGACCAATGACAATTGCTTGTTTGTTAAAAAATACAATTGAGTGTTTCAAAAGAACCTTAAACAACTAAAGATTGTTGCCAAAGTTAACAATTTTAATTGTTATATTTTTTATCTATAATTCCTTTACATTAGCTATGGAAAAAATACCTTATCATCATTTACCAGACGGTAGTTTTAGAAATCCTGAAGGATCTCCAGAACGAAACTCAAATTTTAAGTGGTCATTTAAAATATTTAATAAGGAAAAGAAAAAACTTGATATGGCTATTCCCGAGGATCACGCTATTGAAAAACAAAAAGTACTTTCAGATTTAGAAAATCTGAAAAATGACGATTATGTTGGCTGGATAGGACATGCAACCTTCTTAATTAAGCTTGGAAATACAACAATAATAACTGATCCAGTATTTTCAAAAAATGCAGGACCTTTAATTTTTGGTCCAAAAAGATTTACCAAAACAGCCTTAAACTTAAATGAACTTCCAAAAACTGATTTATTTCTTCTAACACATAATCACTATGATCACCAAGATATGAGAACAATAAGAAAATTTCCTTTTAAAGATGCAAAGGTTCTACTTCCTTTAAGACTTGGAAAATATTTTACAAGAAACAAATATAAAGATGTGAACGAAATGGATTGGTATGATAAAATTAAGGTTAATGAGGATTTAAAAGTAATATTAGTTCCTGCAGTGCATTGGTCAAAAAGAAGTTTGACAGATACTAACAAAACATTGTGGGGAAATTTTTTAATCGAATATAAAAATAAAAAAATACTTTTTGCATGTGATACTGGTGTAGGAAATATTTATAAAGAATTAGGTGAAAAATATGGGCCTATTGATTTAACTTTTATTAATATTGGTGCTTATAATTTTTATCCATTATCTCCAAATAAAGATAAATCTTCTTATCATACTAATCCCGAAGAGGCTCTTAGCATCGCCAGAGATCTAAAAAGCAAAAAAGTATTAGGAATGCATTGGGGAACTTTCGTTTTATCTTTAGAGCCAATAATGGAACCACCGGTTAGATTTAAAGATAATGCAGAAAAATATGGTTTTAAAAAAGAAGATGCAATTATTTTTAAAATTGGTGAATTTCAGTCTTTAAAAAGTTTAGGAATTTAACAACAGCCGCAAGTTTTTTTGGCTTGCTTTTTTCTTCTTTTAATAACTCTGTTTCAGCTTTTGCTATTTCTAACTCTTTTGCACTTTCTTCAAGTGTAATTTTTTCTTGTAAAAGTTTATTTTCAAAATATGCATAAAGAGATTTAAACCCTAGCTTAGATGCTTTTTTTTCTTCGTAATTTTTTCTACCTTTTAAATTATCAATTATTTCTAATATTTGTGGGTTTTGTATATCATTTTTATCTCATAAATTAAAAAAATTTCAATTACAATTTATTAAAGGTTTTCAACTATTTTAGGAATATATTTTTTAAAGTTAAAAAAACCTTTGTTACAAAACTTCCATGAATTTTGATCTAATTTTCTATAAAGAAACTGAATATTTTTTAGTGAGTTTTGATTTATGTAATCTAAATTTTCTCCAACAGTTGGATAAAGGCAGTAACAACTTTCTAAGTTTTTAGTTTCATTTATATCAATAATCTCACAATTAATTGATTTTTCCTCTAACCTTTTCTTTTGTTCCTCAATTAAACTAGCCTTAAAATTTACTACATTTTCACTAAGCTGAATATTTCTATTTTCATTTTTATTTTCAATAAGAAGAATTTTTTTGAATTTTTGAATTGCAAAGTCAGTGATTTCAAATGCTAAGTTATTTTCAAAAACTAGTAAGTTTTTCTCTTCAATATTTATCGGATTTTCAAAATTTTTATGAAGAATAGTATAATTTTTATCACTTATTATTGGGGGTGCATTTTCATTAAGTTTTATATTTTCAAATCTATTATTTGTAAATTTTTTTATATTCCATTCACTTGCAAGATAATGTTTTCCTTGAGTTTGAATACCTGCAACCCAACGCCAACCTAAAGTATTTGATGCAGTATCACCATCATACAAGTGTTGCATAAAAAATTCCGCACCAAGTTGCCAAGGTAGGTCTAGTGTAAATATCCAAATGCTGGCAAACCACATTCTGGTATGATTATGTAAATAATTATAAGTCTTTAATTCATTTATCCACTCATTAAAACATTCAATGTTAGTTTTACCTTCAATGGCATTTAAGTAACTTTTATTATCTTTAAACTCTTCTTTTATTCTTTTTAAATCTAATAAATAATCATCCCATACTCCAGATCGTAGTTCCATCCATCCTTTCCAATAAGTTCTCCATAGAACTTCTTGAATAAATTTTTCATTTTTTGAAAAAGAAAATTTCTCCAGTGACTTACTAATCACCTCCTTTTCATTAATTACCCCGTGTGTTATGTATGGTGATAGGCAAGATGTATTAGATCTTTTATCAGGACCAAAGTCAAAATTTCTTAGTTTTGAATAATCTTCTAAATTTTTCTCAATGAAGATATTGAGATTTTCAATAGCTGTTTGTCTTGTTGGTTTTAAATTCATAATTTTTAATTTTATTTTTAATAATTTAAATTTGAAAAATGTAAAGAGCTCAAAAAAACTTAACTGGAGACCATTATTATTGGAAAATAATTTCTTTATTTTACCTTAATTTTTTCTTATGAAAATTAATAAATCTTTCAACGTTTGATTTATTGAAAGTTTTATTTTCCTCGAAAGAGACTTTTTTCATTGAGTAAGCATTACTGGAAGTTTGTCTCGATTGAATTGTAATATTTCCTTTATAAAGTTTTAGTTTAACAGATCCATTTACTTTATTTCTTTTTAGATCAACTATTTTTTGAAGTTTAAATCTTTCATTTGAATACCAATAACCATTATAAACAAGCTCTGCATACCTTGGCATAACCTCATCTTTTTTATGCATTGTATTTTTGTCCAGAGTAACAGATTCTATTGCTCTGTGTGCCACAAGCAATAATGTTCCTCCAGGAGTTTCATAAACTCCTCTAGACTTTATTCCAATAAATCTATTCTCGACTAAATCCACTCTTCCTATTCCATTTCTTCCAGCTAATAGATTTAATTTATCCAAAACTTTTGCTGGAGATAATTTTTTTCCATTTAAACCAACAGGGTCACCATTTTTGTAATTAATAGTAATAAAGCTTGGTTTATTTGGAGCCTTTTCAGGAGAAGTTGTCCTTTGAAAAATAAATTCAGGTGCAGAATTTTTAGGATTTTCTAAAACTTTTCCCTCTGTTGAAGTATGAAATAAATTATCATCAACTGAGAAAGGTGGTGCACCTTTTTTATCTTTTGGAATTGATATTCCATGTTTTTTTGCATAATTGATTAGATCTGTTCTTGATTTTAATTTCCAAATTCTCCATGGCGCAATTATTTTAATTTTAGGACCAAAGTAATGATATCCTAGTTCAAATCTCACCTGGTCGTTTCCTTTTCCTGTTGACCCATGTGAGACAGCATAAGCATTAAATTTTTTAGCAACTCTAATTTGATCTTTTGCAATTAATGGTCTAGCAATCGATGTCCCTAATAAATAAACACCTTCATAAAGAGCATGACCTCTAATCATTGGATATACATAATCTTTAACAAAAATATTTTTTAAATCTTGGATTATTATTTTTTTTACACCTAGTTTTTTTGCATTCTTTATTATTTTTTTTCTGTCCATTTCCTGCCCAACATCAGCAGTGTAGGCTATAACTTCAGCATCGTAATTTTCTTGAAGCCATTTAAGAATGATAGACGTATCCAAACCACCTGAATAGGCGAGTACAATCTTCTTTTGTCTTTTCATTTAAGTGCAGCTTTTTTTTGCAGCGTTATAAGCTTTTGTAAAACCCATTAAAGAATAGTCATCAGTAGTTTGAGTACCACTTTGTTTATAAGCAGTTATCATTAGTCTAGATGCCTTTTTCATTCTTTTAATTATTTTTTGTTCTGTTTTTCCACTTGAAATCCAAGCAAATTTATTTTGTGGTAAATCAAATTCAAATTTAGATTTACCCGATGTGGCTAAAATAGTATTTTGTGGATTAAAATCGTAACCAGATGTTATGCTCACTTCATCTGAAATCTTGTCTTCAGGTCTAAATGAAACAAATATTCTAGCCTCTCTATTACTTGCTTTAGGTGATTGTCTAACTGGAACCGAATAAGCAAAACAGATTTTTCCAGTTTCATTAAAAACTGCAACTGCATTCCAATCTTTAAATGTACCTAATTTTGTTAAATCCTCAGACTGAGCCAAGGTTATTGAAAATACAGATAATATTAGTGTTTTTACAAATATTCTTTTAATTATGGACATGGATTAGGATATTTTTTTTGAACATTGTTTATTTCTTTTATTACCTCACTATCAAGATTCACTTTTACACTTTCTAAGTTAGTTTTCAACTGCTCCATAGTAGTTGCTCCTATTATAACACTTGTCATAAAGTCTTGTACTTCACAGAATTTTATACACATTTGACTCATATTTAGATTAAACTTTTGACTAATCTTGTAATATTCTTCAACAGCATTTTCCATATTAGGTTTTCTGTATCTTTTCCAAAAATCAAAATCTCTTTTCATTCTTGAACCTTCTGGAAATTGATTATTTCTATATTTTCCAGTCAAGTATCCGCTTGCAAGGGGTGAATAAGCTAAACAGCCAATTTTTTCTCTTATTGATACCTCTGCAACTCCAATTTCATATGTCCTATTTAATAAATTATAAGGATTTTGTATTGACATCATTCTAGGAAGATTTTTAATTTTTGAAATTTGAAGATATTTCATTACACCCCAAGGGGTTTCATTTGATAAACCAATATATCTAATTTTGCCTTCCTCAATAAATTTTTTTAAATTTTCCAAAACATCTTCAAATTTATTCCAGTCATTTTCTTTGTGCTCGTACCCCAATCTTCCAAAGTTATTAACGTTTCTTTCTGGCCAATGTAATTGATAAAGATCAATATAATCAGTTTTTAATCTTTTTAGACTTCCATGAAGAGCATCCTTTAAGTTTTTACCTGTAAAACTATTTTCTCCATTTCGAATATATTTTCTATCAGGCCCTCCAACTTTGGAAGCAAGTATTACTTCAGTTCTTCTTTTTGTCTTCTCAAACCAATTCCCAATTATTATCTCAGTATGACCAAATGTTTCTGCTTTTGGAGGTACAGAATAAAGTTCTGCAGTATCCCAAAAGTTTACGCCATTATCTAAGGAGTAATCTATTTGTTCAAATGCTTCATTTTGGCTATTTTGTTCACCCCAAGTCATTGTTCCAAGACAAATTGTGCTCACATTCAGGTCTGTATTTCCTAGTTTTTTATAATTCATAAATTTTTGCTGTATTTATTACATTTATTTTGGCGACTTGAAAATCTTAAAAAAAAATCTTATATAAATATGATGGAATTTAATAAAGATAATATTTTGAATAAAGGTACAACAGTTAAACAAACTGTTGTTATGGATGAAGGCTTAAGAGCCTACATGCTTAAAGTTTATAACTATATGGCAACTGGTGTCTTGCTTACTGGAATAATAGCACTTTTATCATTTAAAATGTCAGTTGTAACAGATCCAAACGGAGCTATAGTTGGCTTAACAGAATTTGGGAATGCAATTTATTTATCAGGTTTAAAATGGATTGTAATGTTAGCCCCATTAGGAATTGTGTTTTACATGAGTTTTGGAATTAATAAAATGAGTGCTTCAAAAGCTCAAACAACATTTTGGGTATTTGCTGCATTAATGGGATTATCTCTTTCATCAATATTACTTGTTTACACAGGTTTAAGTGTAACAAGAGTATTCTTTATTTCTTCAGCAACATTTGGTGCAATGAGTATCTATGGTTACACAACAAAAAGAGATTTAACTAAGATGGGATCTTTTTTAATGATGGGTTTAATAGGAATTATAATTGCATCAGTGGTAAATATATTCTTAAAATCATCAATGATGTATTTTGCAATATCAATAATTGGCGTTTTAGTATTTGTTGGCTTAACGGCATACGATACACAAAAAATCAAAAACATGTATGCTGCCTCTGATAGTGGTGAGTTAATGGGTAAAAAAGCTGTTATGGGAGCACTAACTTTATATTTAGATTTTATAAATTTATTTATAATGCTTTTAAGATTATTTGGTCAAAGAAGATAAAAACTAAATTTTTTTCCAATCAACTTTTTTCAAGAGTATCTTAAGATCGTATGAATTTTTTAGTATCTTACCATTAGTATCTGTAATTAAATATTTAAGATTTTTGTTTGAAGGCTTAAAATTTTTACAAATTTTGTATATAGCTTTTTCAGCAGCATTTTTAAAAACGCTAAAACTTACCTGCTTTACCGAAATAGAAAGACCATAGTCTTTCCAATTGCCCGAGGAAACCATTTTTGCATAAAGATCTAAAATAATTTTTAGTTCAGTTCTCTCAAAAAAAAGTTTTTTATCTTCATCCTTATTCGTATTATTTACTACTAATTTTAAATTTCTATTCATTCAGTTTGTATTTGTTTATTAAACCTATTTGAAAAGCGGTAAAAATAAAGGTTATTGGCAACATTCCCCAAACTTTAAAGTTAACCCAAAATTCTTCTGATTGTGTTCTCCAAATTATTTCATTTAAAATCGCTAATCCAAAAAAGAAGTACGTCCATCTTTTATTTAAAATTTCCCATCCCTCATCACTTAATGGCATAGATTTTCCAAGTAATTTTTTTAAAACTGGTTCATTTGTAAAATATTTGCCAAACATTAATGCAAGACCAAACAAAATATTTATTATTGTTGGCTTCATGTAAATAAATATAGGATCATCAAAATAAATTGTTAAACCACCAAATAATGTAATCAATATACCGCTTATTAATGGTACTTTTGGAATTGTTTTTTCAACAATCCACATAATTAAAACTGCTATTATTGTTGCAACTATAAGTGGAGGTATTGCAACAATTAAATTTTTATCATTATTATAATAAAAATAAAAAAATATTACCAAAGGCCCTAAATCAGTAACAAATTTTAAAACAGATTTATTCACTGCTACATAATAGCAGAATAATAAAACATTCACATTTTTTTTATTGATTTTTATTTTTAAATATCCATATTTATTGTGTGACTGTTCAAAAAGGAAAATTTTCTATTGGAGACGTTGTAAAACATAAGCACTTCGACTTTAGAGGTGTTATTTATGATGTTGATTTTGAATTTAATAATTCTGAAGAGTGGTACCAATCTATACCAAAAAACGTAAGACCTAGAAAAGATCAACCATTCTATCATTTGTTAGCTGAAAATGACGAAATCACTTACGAGGCATACGTTTCTGAGCAAAATTTATTAGTGGATGACTCTGATGAACCAATAAAACACCCTCTAATCAACGAAATATTCTCAGGAAAAAAGGGCTCTGGTTACTTTAAGCCTTCTAATTAAGCTAATTTACATTATTTAAACACATTTCGTGCAAACCTTCGTCATAGATTATGTCTAAAATAAATTATATTTTGACCAAGGGCGCTATAATCCCCATTTATTTTATCTCCCTCTGCGTCCTTGGTCAGAATAACTCATCAGAAAAATTTTCATAAATTAAATTTGTGTTATAGATAACAGGAAATGCTCAACTATTTAAAACCAAACAATCTACTTAAAATTATCAATAAAACACAAAAATATGTATTTATTATTTTTTTAGTAATTATAAGCATTGGCCTTGTTGAGGCATTAGTACTTTCACCTGAAGACTATAAACAAAGCGATTCAGTGAGAATTATGTATGTACATGTCCCAGCAGCTTGGATTTCTCTTGGAATTTTTTCTTTAATTGCTGTTTTGTCATTTGGTATTTTAGTTTTTAAAAATAAGAATCTTTCTTTAATAACAAAAAGCTTAGCACCATCTGGCTTTGTCTTTAATGTTATTGCTTTGGTTACAGGATCTATCTGGGGTAAACCTACTTGGGGAACTTGGTGGGCATGGGATGCAAGAATAACATCAATGTTATTACTTGCTTTTTTCTATTTAATGTTTCTTCTAAGTTGGAGGGTAACTGACAACGAAGAAAAAGCCGTAAAGATTAGTTCGTACATAGCAATAATAGGTTTAATAAATGTACCAATAATCAAATTTTCTGTTGAATGGTGGTCAACATTGCACCAACCTTCTTCAGTAAATATTTTTACAGAAACTTCTATTCATGCTTCGATGTTGTTACCTTTAGGTATAATGACTGCGGCATTTGCACTTTTTTCACTTTTGATATTTTTGATGAAATATAATACAGAACTGATAAAAATAAAAAATAAAGGATTAGATAGATTATGATTAACGAAGTTTTATACATGAATGGATATGGTCTCTATGTATGGTCTTCTTTTGTATTTACTCTTTCTTGTTTCTGTATTTTATATTCAGTAATCAAACTTCAACTTGTTAAAGAGCAAAAGAAATTTAGGGCTCGTCTTGAAAATTTAGACACTGATAAAATTGAAATAGCAAAAAAACAAGAGACATATAAAGAATTACTAGCTACTTCATCTGCGTCTAAAATTTAATTTTTATTTTCATGTATGGTAAAAAAGTTAAACTAAGGGCCATCTTTATATTATCTATATTCTTTTCATCGGTCTTAATTGTATTTTTAATTTTTAAATCACTTGAGGAAAACGTTGTTTATTTTAAATCACCTACAGAAATAAAAAATTTAACAGAGTTAACATCAAAAAAAATAAGAGTTGGGGGCATGGTTAAAGAAAAATCAATTAATGTCAATCAGTCAGAAGTTAACTTTGTCATCACTGACTTCAAAAATGAACTAATTGTAAATTATAGTGGTTCAGTTCCAAATTTATTTGAAGAAGGAAAAGGAGTTGTAGCTGAAGGTTATTTAAAAGATCGTAATTTTTTAACTGCGGTTAAAATATTAGCAAAACATGATGAAAATTATATGCCACCCGAGGTGAAAGAGGCATTAAAAGAGAGTAATTAATGTTAAATCAAATTGGAAATTATTCACTTTATATTGCATTAATCTCGTCTATTTTGATAATCATTCAGTCTCCAATATTATTAAGCCGAAATAATATAAATGTTAGTGGAAGAATTTTTTCACTAATTTCTATTCAATCATTAATGATTATAATAAGTTTCATTGCTCTTATAATAGCTTTTATAGTCTCAGATTTTAGTAATGAGACAGTCTATAATAACTCTCATACTTCTAAACCCTTGTTCTATAAAATTTCAGGAACATGGGGAAACCATGAGGGAAGTTTACTTCTTTGGTTATTAGTATTATCAATTTTTTTATTAATTTTTACAATTACTTCGAAAAATCTTTCAAACAAATATAGAATTTTAACTTTATTTTTTCAGGAAATAATAATTTTAGGATTTTTGTTATTTATTCTTTTTACTTCAAATCCCTTTATGAGCTTATTTCCAATTCCAAACGAGGGAACCGGTTTAAATCCAATACTTCAAGACCCTGCATTAGCAATTCACCCACCAATATTATACTTAGGATATGTTGGAGCATCTATTATTTTTTCTTCTTCACTTGCAGCCTTAATATCCGGTTCTGTAAATAAAACTTGGGCTAAGCATATAAAGAATTGGGTACTAGTTTCATGGATTTTTTTATCTATTGGAATTTTATTAGGATCTATTTGGGCTTATTATGAGTTAGGATGGGGAGGTTTTTGGTTTTGGGATCCAGTTGAAAATGTATCCCTTATGCCATGGTTTTGTTTAACAGCTTTATTTCATACTGTTTTAACTTTAGAAAAAAGAGAAATGTTTCAGTCTTGGGCAGTAATTTTATCAATTACAACTTTTTCATTAAGCATGAGTGGAACATTTCTCGTTAGATCTGGTATTTTAAATTCAATACATACTTTTGCAAATGATCCATCAAGAGGAGTTTTTATTCTTTGTTTTTTATTTATATTAATTACGTTGTCTATTTTTATTTATTTTTTTTATCAAAACAAAATCAAAAACAATTTCTCAAAAACTTATATTGTTAGTAAAGAAGCAGCAGTTCTTATCAATAACTTATTCATGATGTTTTTTTTATCAGTAGTCTTAATTGGTACAGTTTATCCAATATTTCTAGAAGTATTAAATAATGATAAAATTTCAGTTGGTCCCCCTTTTTATCATAAATTAATTGTACCTTTTATGATCCCTTTTTTAATTTTTATGGCAATTGGACCAAATCTTAATTGGATAAAAGATAAAATAAATAAAATTAATCTACAGCAACTTTTATTTTTTATTTTATCAATAATTATTTCTTTTATTTTTTTAAAAAGAGTTGGAATTTCCTATTTACTTTCACTCCCACTATTTATAGCAAGCTTTTTTCTTTTCTTTATTACTATTAAAGATTTTTCAGTAAAAAAAACAAATTTATCACAAAAAATTTCTCATTTTGGTTTTAGTTTGTTTATTTTAAGTGTTTTAATTAATGGTGTTCTTGCTAAAGAATATTCATCTAATATGAAAGTTGGCGATGAAAGAAAATTTTTAAATAAAACAATCAAATTTGAAAGTCTAAAAATTAATGAAAATAAAAATTATCAATCTTTAGAAGCAAACTTTAAAATTACAGATAAAAATAATTCGATTAATTTAAAACCAGAAGTTAGAGTTTATGATCAGCCACAGACAATAACCAGTGAAGCTGATATTAAATCAACACTATATTCAGACAATTTTTTAGTGTTTAATATATTAAAAAATGATGGATTTTATAATGTTAGATATCAAATAAAACCATTTATGATATGGATTTGGATATCAATAATATTAATTTCCTTTGGAGGGATATTAAGCATTGTAAAAAAAAATGGTTAAAAATATTAAGCTAATCTCAGTAGTTTTTTTAGTTATTTTAAGTTTTTTTATACTTCTTAAAGGCTTGAATAAAACAAATAATTATTCCCCTAATTTAAACTCAAGTAAGATTGATTTTAACTTTAAGGCAAAGTTTCTTTACTCTGATGAAGAAACAACATTATATGAATTAATAAATGATAAAGATTTTTCAATAATTAATATTTGGGCTTCATGGTGTCTACCTTGTAGGGATGAGCATTCTTTTCTATTAAACCTCAAATCATTGGATAAATTAAATATAATAGGAATTAATTATAAAGATAATGAGATTAATGCAAAAAAATTTATTAAAGAACTGGGTAACCCTTATTCTAAAATTGTAGTTGACCCTTCTGGAGTTAATTCAATTGAGCTTGGAGCATATGGTGTACCCGAAACAATTCTTATAAATAACAATTCTAAAACTATTTTAAAAAAATATATAGGTCCACTAGATGATGAGAAATTTGCTGAACTTAAATTGATAATTAAAAATGAAAATTAAAATTTTGATATTTATAATAATTTGGTTAGTTAGCTTCTTTAATTTTTCTTATGCAGATAATTCTGAAAAGGTCGATCAAATTTCCAAAAATTTGAGATGTCTAATTTGTCAAGGACAATCAGTTTACGATTCCCAATCTGATTTTGCTTTAAGTATGAAAATTTTAATTCAAAACAAAATCGATGAAGGTCAAAATGATGAACAGATCTATGACTTTCTTAAGAGCAAATATGGAGAGTGGATAGTGTATGATCCAGAAATTAACAAAAATACAGTTTTGCTTTGGGTATTACCTTTGATTTTATTTGTTTTTGGCAGTATTCTAATTCTTAGAAAAGTATCTATAAAGTAGATACAAATTTTTTATGCAAACCATTTTAAAATTATTGTTAATTTATTTTTTGCTGGGTTTTAATTTAACAAACGCTGATGGACATAGTTCTAATGAAAATTGGAGTTTTTATACTGGAACGTTTGATTTTAGTGATGAGGGAAAAAAGTCTACTTTATTTGGTATACAGCATATTAATACTGGAAAAGATAAAGAGAGTTTTTTAGGTATCCTTCAACCAGTAACAGGTCTAATGGTGACGGCAGATAACGCTGCATATATTTATACAGGTTTTCAAATTTACAATGAGGGTCCTTTGAAGTTTACTCCAAGTTTTACTCCTGGTCTATATTCTGAAGGTGATGGTAAGGACTTAGGTCATGTTATAGAATTTAAAACAGAAATACAAATTTCTTATGAATTTTCATCAAATAGTGAAATAGCAGTGTCCTATAATCATATATCTAATGCGAGCCTTGGAGATAAAAATCCTGGGGCAAATAGTTATATGTTTAATTATATAAAAAAATTTTAATTTAATAATATGAATTTAAAAAATTGTCACAATTACGGTGATTTTAGAAAATTGGCTAAAAAAAAATTACCTTCTCCAATTTTTCATTACATAGATGGTGCGGCAGATGATGAGATAACGTATGCTAGAAATACTAGCGCTTTTGACGATGTTGATTTAGTTCCAAATGTTTTAAGGGGAGTTGAAAATGTTGATCTCTCAACAACAATTTTTGGAAAAAAATTGGATTTACCATTTTATTTATCACCTACAGCATTACAAAGACTTTTTCATTATGATGGAGAAAGAGCAGTTGGAAAAGCAGCTAAAAAATTTAATACTATGTTTGGTGTTTCAGCTTTGGCTACTGTTAGTGTAGAAGAAATTTCTTCTATGATTGACACACCTAAGATGTTCCAATTTTATTTTCATAAAGATAGAGGCCTTAACGACTCTTGTTTGGAGCGTGCGAAAGCAGCAAAATTTGATGTAATGGCTTTAACAGTAGATACTATTACGGGTGGAAACCGAGAGAGAGATTTAAGAACTGGTTTTACATCTCCACCAAAACTAACTTTATCAAGTTTATTTAGTTTTGCTACTAAGCCAATGTGGGGAATAAACTATCTTACAAAAGGTAAATTTGAATTACCTCATCTTCAAGATTTTGTTAAAGAAGGAACAAGCACTAACTCTTCGATTGGAAAGTATTTTTCTACCATGTTAGATCAATCTATGAATTGGAAAGATGCTGAAAATCTTTGTTCCAAATGGGGAGGTCATTTTGCACTTAAAGGCATTATGAGTGTTGAGGATGCTAAAAGAGCAGTAGATATTGGATGTACAGGTATAATGGTTTCTAATCATGGAGGAAGACAACTCGACGGTTCTAGATCTCCATTTGATCAATTAGCAGAAATTGTTGATGCAGTTGGAGACAAACTTGATGTCATATGTGAAGGAGGAATACATAGAGGAACTCATATGCTTAAAGCATTATCTATGGGTGCCAAAGCTTGCTCAGGTGGTAGACTTTATCTTTATGCCTTAGCAGCAGCAGGTCAAGCAGGTGTAGAGAGAGCACTAAATCAATATAAAACTGAATTGCAACGTGATATGAAATTAATGGGTTGTACAAAAATTAGTGATCTAAATAGAGGTAATTTAAGATTTAGAGGACAATGAGTTTAAAAAATTGCTATAACTTTGATGACTTTAGAAAGTTAGCAAAGAAAAAACTTCCAGCACCTATATTCCATTATATAGATGGAGGAGCTGATGATGAAGTTACAATGAATAGAAACACTGATTCATTTAATGACTGTGATTTAATTCCAAATATCCTAAATAGTGTTGGTGAACCTGATTTAAAAACAGAGGTTTTTGGAACAAAGATGGATATGCCAATTTTTCTGTCTCCTACAGCTATGCAAAGTTTATATCACCCGGATGGAGATAAAGCATCTGCTAGAGCTGCTGAAAAATTCGGAACGATTTATAGTATGTCTACCATGGCATCTTTTTCGATTGAAGAAATTTCAAATCTTTCAAGTGGGCCAAAAATTTTCCAATTGTATATTCATAAGGATCAATCGATAACTAATGACTTAATTGATAGATGTAAGAGAGCAAACTTTAACGGAATGTGTATTACAGTTGATACAATTGTTGCTGGAAATAGAGAAAGAGATCATAGAACAGGTTTTACCACACCACCTAAATTCACCTTAGATAGTCTGATGAGTTTTGCGATGAGACCTCAGTGGGTGTTTAATTATTTTACGAATAAGAAATTTGAGTTAGCTAATCTCAAGGACAAAGTTGAGAAAGGTACTAATATTGCTCAATCTGTTATGGGATATATAAATGAACAATACGATCCTGCTATGAATTGGGAAGATGCAGAGTATTGTATAAAGAAATGGGACGGCCCAATTGCACTTAAAGGAGTTATGTCAGTTGATGATGCTAAGAGAGCTATAGATATTGGATGTACTGCTGTAATGATATCAAATCATGGAGGAAGGCAGCTTGATGGGTCTAGATCTCCATTTGATCAAGTAAAAGCTATCAGAGATGCTGTTGGAGATAAATTAGAGGTAATTTTAGATGGTGGAGTTCGAAGGGGAACACATGTTCTTAAAGCGTTAGCCGCGGGTGCGACAGCTTGTAGTTTTGGAAAAGCATTTTTGTTTAGTTTAGGAGCTGGCGGACAGCAAGGTGTCGAGAGATTATTACAAAATATGTATGATGAAATAAGAAGAAATATGATTTTGATGGGATGTAAAAGTATAAATGATCTAGACGAATCAAAAATTATATATCGAAGATAAAAAATTTTAATTAATAGACATAGTTAATCTTTTCAGTTAGTTTCCACGTTCAAAAATAATTTTATGAGACTTGCTAAAAATTTAGAAAATTTAGGTACCGAATCCGCTTTTAGTGTATTGGCTGAAGCCAAAGCATTAGAGGCTAAAGGTCACCCAATGATACACTTAGGTTTGGGACAACCAGATTTTAAAACTCCTAAACATGTTGTTGAAGCCGCAAAAAAAGCTTTGGATGATGGTCATCATGGATATGTTATGTCAAATGGAATTCCAGAATGTAGACAAGCTGTAACTAGATGGATTAAAAAACGTTACAATGCTGACATAGATTTTGAGAGAATATTAATTATGCCAGGTGGAAAGCCTACAATGAGTTATGCAATTCAGTGTTATGGTGAACCTGGAGCAGAGATAATTCATCCAACACCTGCTTTCCCAATTTATGAGTCAATGATTAACTATACTGGTTCTACCCCAGTGCCATATGATTTAACTGAGGATAAAGATCTTAAATTTGATCCAGATAAAATATTGTCACTTATAACTGATAAAACTAGATTATTAATTTTAATTAATCCAAATAACCCAACAGGAAGTTTTGTTGAAAAACCAGTCATAGATTATTTTGCCAAAGAATTAGAAAAACATCCACATGTTACAATCTTAAGTGATGAAATCTATAGTAGACAAATATTTGACTACAAAGAAATGCCATCGTTTTTTCATTATGAAAATTTAAGAGATAGATTAATTGTTTTAGAAGGTTGGAGTAAAGCATATTCAATGACTGGATGGAGATTAGGTTGGAGTTTTTGGCCAAACGAATTAGTTGAGCATGTGAATAAATTATTAATCAACAGTGTATCTTGTGTAAATGCTGCAGCACAATTTGCTGGTATAGCTGCTTTAGATGGTCCAGATGATTCAATTAAAGATATGTTAGATAAGTTTACTTTAAGGAGAAATTTAATTCATCAAGGTTTAAATGATTTACCAGGAATTGAATGTAGCCTCCCAGGTGGAGCTTTTTACGCATTTCCAAATGTAAAAGGCACTGGAATGACAGGTGCGGAATTTTGTAAAAAAGCAATGCATGAGGCAGGGGTTGCAATAGTTCCAGGAACTGCTTTTGGTAAAACTTGCCAAGATTATGTGAGATTTAGTTTTGCCGCATCCAGAGATAACATACAACAGGCCTTAGAAAACATAGGCAAGATGCTTTCGAAATAGGCTGTATTTTTTAAAGAATTTTCTATAATATTTAATTATGAACGAAATAGCCCAAATAGAATTAAAAAAAATCTTTAATGGTAGATTTTCGACATCAGAGTCTACTCGCGCAAACTATGCTAGAGGTGAAGATACGTATGATCCAATCCTTTCAAAAGCTGTCGTATTTCCAGAGACAAATGAAGAAGTTTCTCAATTATTAAAGTTATGTAATGAGCATAAAATTCCAGTTGTTCCATTTGGTACAGGTACTTCTTTGGAAGGTCACGTTGTAGGAAATCAAAACGGTATTACTATTTCTCTTGAAAAAATGAACAAAGTTTTAAGCGTAAATGCTGAAGACTTTGATTGTAGAGTTCAAGCAAATGTTACAAGAAAACAATTAAATGAATATTTAAGAGAGGATGGAGTATTTTTTCCAATTGATCCAGGTGCCGATGCTGCTCTTGGTGGAATGGCAGCAACCTCAGCTTCAGGTACAATGGCTGTGAAATATGGAACTATGAGAACTGTAATTTCAGGTCTCACAGTTGTCCTTCCCAATGGAGATATTATTAAAACAGGAGCTAGAACAAAAAAAACATCAGCAGGATACAATTTAACAAATTTATTCATAGGATCAGAAGGGACTTTAGGTATCATTACAGAAGTTCAATTAAGATTGTCCCCTATACCTGAGAGTATTATGAGTGCAGTTTGTTATTTTCCAGATTTAGACTCAGCAGTTAAAGCGTCTCAAGAAGTTATTCAGTATGGAGTTCCCATAGCAAGAATTGAAATGCTTAATAAAGATCAGATGGAAATTAGTATTAAATATTCAAAATTAGAAAACATAAAAGCATCACCGACACTATTTTTTGAATTCCATGGAAGTGAGGCATCAAACAATGAGAATATTGGTATTGTGGAGGAAATTTCAAAAAGCAATGGTGGAAGTGATTTTCAATGGGCATCTTCTCCCGAAGAACAAAAAAAATTATGGAAAGCAAGACATGATGTGTATTATTCAGTCAAAGCTTTAGGAAACGACATGAAAGTTTATTCAACCGATGTTTGTGTTCCAATTTCAAGACTAGTCGAGTGTATATCTTGGGCAGAAAAAGAAGTACAAAAGCTAGGTTTAACTGCTCCAATGGTAGGCCACGTTGGTGATGGAAATTTTCACTCTATTGTTCTTTATGACCCAGAAGATCATGAAAAACAAAAAAAAATCCGACAATACAGTGATGATTTAATAAACAAAGCACTCGAACTTGAAGGAACCATTACTGGAGAACATGGTATTGGTCTACAAAAGAAACATTACTTACTTAGAGAACATCCAGACAATGTACCTGTTATGAAATCTATTAAAAGATCTTTAGACGTAAATAACATAATGAACCCTGGTAAAATTTTCGATTTAAATTAATCCTACATCAATGAAAAAAATTTTGGTCACAAGAAGATTAATTAGATCTTGTGAGGATAAGGCTAAAGAAATTTTTGATGCAAATTTAAATTTAAACGATGAACTTTATTCTCAAAAAAAACTTATTGAGATGAGCGAGGGTTGTGACGGAATATTATCAGCTCTTACTGATAAGTTAGATGCTGAAACAATAAATCAATTACCCGATACTGTAAAAATATTATCAAATTTTGCAGTTGGTTTTGGAAATATTGATTTGGATGCAGCAAGAAACAGAGGAATTGCAGTGACTAATACTCCAGATGTTTTGACAGATGCAACAGCTGAAATTGGGGTTCTTTTAATATTGGGTGCTTGCAGGAGAGCCTCTGAGGGAATTGAAAGAGCAAGAGAAGGAGGTTGGGTTTGGTCAGCAGATTTATTAATAGGAAAACAATTAACTGGAACTAGACTAGGAATTTTAGGAATGGGAAGAATTGGACAAAAGATTGCAAAAGTCGCTAAATCTTTAGGTATGGTTATTCATTATCATAATAGATCAAAGCTAAGTGAAGATAAAGAGCAAGGTGCAGTTTATCATGACAACCTTAAAGATTTGTTATCAGTTTCAGATGTATTATCTGTTTGCTGTCCAGCATCAAAAGAGACGATTAACATGATAAACAAAGATACAATCGAATATTTACCAAAAGGAGCAATTGTAACTAATGTTGCAAGGGGTGATATAATAGAGGATGAAGCGATGGTTGATGCTCTTGATAGAAGAAAAGTTTATGCAGTTGGATTAGATGTCTACAAAAATGAGCCAAATTTAAACAAAGGTTATTATAGGCATAAAAGCGCGTTTATTCTTCCACATTTAGGTAGTGCAACCAAGGAAACTAGAACAGCAATGGCTGATTTAGCAATAGATAACCTTGATGAATTTTTTAAGACAGGAAATTGCAAAAATAAAGTCAATTAACAATCTCAAGTTGTATTTAACCTATTTGTCCTAATTTTTAAAATGACTCTAAGTTACATTTATGTTTAATTATCATTAGTTAATTAACTAAAGAGGAGAAATAAATGATTAAAGACAAAAAACTAATGAGGGTAAAAAAAACGCCTTCAAGACGTAAGTTCTTTAAAGCTGCTGCTGCAACAGGTGTTGCCGCTGTAGCTGCATCATCTTTGTCTGCTCCAGCTGTTGCCAAAGACAGAATTGAAGTTTCAATGGTAGCAACTTGGGGAAGAGATTTCCCAGGTCTAGGTACTGGTGCACAAAGATTTGCGCAAAGAATTGGTGATGTAAGTGATGGAAGAATTCAAGTTACTTACTACGCTGCTAACGAAAGAGTTAAGGCATTTGACTCATTTGATGAAGTTGCATCAGGTAACTCTCAAATGTATCATGCTGCAGACTATTACTGGGTGAAAAAAGATCCTGCTTGGGGTTACTTCACTGCAGTACCTTTCGGTTTCACTTACACAGAAATGAATGCTTGGATCAGATTTGCTGGTGGTCAACAATTATGGGATGAATTAGCAGATAAATTTGGTCTTAAAAATTTCATGTGTGGTGATACAGGAGTTCAAATGGGTGGATGGTTTAACAAGAAAATCAGAAGTCCAAATGACTTTAAAGGTTTAAAAATGCGTATGCCTGGATTAGGTGGTCAAGTTATTGGTAAACTTGGAGGATCTCCAGTTTCACTTCCTGGTGGACAAATTTATGAAAACTTAGTGTCTGGTGCAATTGATGCAACAGAATGGGTTGGTCCATGGAATGATGAAGCAATGAAATTCCAAGAAGCAGCTAAATACTACTACTATCCTGGAATGCACGAACCTGGTTCAATGTTAGCTTGTGGATGTAATAAATCTTGGTTTACAAGTTTATCAAAATCAGATCAGTTGTTAATCGAAGCTTGTGCGTCTACTGAAAACGACGTTATGATGTCAGAGTACAATGCTAAAAACGGAGCAGCATTAGCTAGATTGATAAACGACCATGGTGTTAAACTAGAGAAGTTTAGTGATAAAGTTTACGATGGTTTTGGAAAAGCAGCAGAGGAAGTTTTTGAGGAAACTAGAGCAAGTAGTGGTCTCGCTGAGAGAATCCACACAAGTTTCTTAAAAGCTAGAAAAGAAATTGGTGCTTGGACAAACCTATCAGACTCACCTTACATTCAGCAAAGAAACAGAGTGCTAGGAATGTAATTACGTCTTTTATGTAATTAAAAGGGCCCTTAATTGGGCCCTTTTTTTTAGTTTCAATAAAAGAAAATTTTTAGTATTAAAAAAAAACCATGGACTCCGAAAGTAAGATTACAGCACGTTATTTAAGAATTTTAAGCTACTCTATGTTAGCTTTTACTTTAGCATTTTTAATAAATAATATTCTTACAGTATGGGTCGACTGGCCAGGAGTAAAAAAAATTTTTTCTCATTACGAATTATTTGGTTTTAAACAAAAAGCTCTTCAAGGATCAGAATTAAATTATGGTTATTTGCAAATTGGAATTTATTTGATTTGTATTGCTGGAGTTATTTTATACGTTTTTAAAACATATTCTCAGACACTGGAACATGATTCAGAAATATTATCAAAATTTTCTGCATATTTAGTTAGATCATCTTTTTGGGCTGTATTTCTAGTTGGTGTTGCTGATTTCATAATTTCATTCATGGTTGTGGAAAGACTATGGGAAGCTATTTTCAGTCCTGAGGTCAAAGCTTTTATGGTTAAAGCCCCTGAAAGAATCACATTTATACATTTCCCAATTATTTTAGGATCTTTCATAATTGGTTATTTTACAAAATCAGTCGGATTTATTTGGCTTGCAGTTCTAGTAGTACTAAGTGAATTTGTAATAGTATTATCAAGATTTATATTTTCTTATGAGCAAGCTTTTCAGGGAGATCTTGTAAGATTTTGGTATGCAGCGCTATATCTATTTGCAAGTGCATATGCTCTAATTCATGAAGGTCACGTAAGAGTAGATGTCCTTTACTCTTCATTTAGTGAGAGAAAAAAAGCATGGACTAATTCGATAGGTTCAGCACTTCTTGGGGTTCCACTTTGTTTAATAGTTATTTTTTATGGTTTAAACGGTAAGGCAAGCATTATTAATGGACCAGTAGTTGCTTTTGAAGTAACTCAACAAGGTTCTAATGGACTGTATCTACTTTATTTAATGGCAGTTTATTTAGCAGTTTTTGCAGTTACGATGTTATTACAATTCACAAGTTATTTTATGAGTAGTAGTCACAAACTCCTTCAAGACGAGGAAGAAATGAATATTTCGAATGTCAATAAAGAAAATGACGTAAGTATTGAAAATATAGAGAGCAGCAAATAATGGAATTATTTTTTTTAGCTATACTAGTTTTAATAATGATTGCAGCACTAGCTTCAGGGTATCCAGTTGCCTTTGCTCTTCCTGGTTCAGCTATCATATCTATCGGTTTAGCCGCTTTTTTTGGTTATCTTTTTGCTGGGGATGTTGATGCTTATTTTGCTGTGGATGGTCCAACTGAATGGCTTGTTGCTGGTATCACAAATTTTAGAAGTAATTACTGGGACGTCGAGACCGATACTTTAATTGCAATTCCCTTATTTATTTTTATGGGAATTATGCTTCAAAAATCAAAAATTGCTGAGGATTTATTAATAACTATGGGTCAATTATTTGGTCCAATTCCAGGAGGTTTAGGTATTTCGGTAATATTTGTTGGTGCATTATTAGCTGCAACTACAGGTATTGTAGGAGCAACAGTCATTGCAATGGGATTAATTTCATTACCTACAATGTTAAACAACAATTATGACAGAAAACTTGCAAGTGGAATTGTTTGCTCCTCTGGAACTCTAGGACAGATTATTCCTCCTTCGATTGTATTGATTATCATAGCGGACCAATTAGCGAGCGCATCAGATGTTGCCAATAATATGAGGCAGAACGACTATAAAGCTTTAACAGGAGAATTTAACATGCCAGGCGAATTTAGAGTAGGTTCATCTAGTGCCGGTGACATGTTCCTTGGAGCACTTTTACCAGGATTAGTTCTTGTAGCTTTATATATGATCTATGTATTTTTCTATGCAAGAATAAAAAAAGGGGTTGCACCACCTGTTCCATTTAAAGGTAATTTTGATTTCAAATTTTGGATGAGAGTTATTGTTATAATTATTCCTCCACTTGCATTAATTTTTGCTGTTTTAGGATCGATTCTTATGGGTATTGCAACTGTGAACCAAGCTGGTTCTATAGGAGCAATTGGAGCAACATTAATGGCGGGTTACCGTCTATTTCAAGGTAAGAAAAGTGCATTCTATCCACTTATAATGATAATTGGATCATTAATACCCATTACTTTTTTTGCATCAAATTATGAACTTAACATAAAAAATATAGAAGAAAGAGATTTAGGAGCAATTTATATAACTGGTATTTTTGTAATCACTTTGGTTTATGGAATAGCATGGAGTTTTTGGAGAACATATAAAACAGAAAATGTTCTTAAAGAAGTAGTAACTGAAACATGCGTTACAACTTCGATGGTATTTATTATTCTATTAGGTGCTGCCATGCTTACATCTGGATTTAGAGCATTTGGTGGTGAAGAATTAGTAAGAGACTTCCTTCAGGATTTACCTGGCGGCTTTTGGACTCAGTTTGTAGTTGTCATGATTGTAATATTCTTACTTGGGTTCTTTTTAGATTTTATTGAAATCGCTGTTGTGGTTGTTCCAATAATTGCACCTATATTATTAGCTGAGACAGGTGCAAATGTCACAGCGGTCTGGTTAGGTGTTATGATTGGTGTTAATTTACAAACCTCCTTTTTAACTCCCCCTTTTGGTTTTGCCTTATTTTATTTAAAAGGTGTTGCTCCAAAAGTGGTACAAACATTAGATATTTGGAAAGGTGTTGTTCCATTTATAATTTTACAACTCATTGGCTTAGCAATTGTAGGTTCTTATCCAAGTCTTGTGAATTATCTTCCAAATAGAGTTTATCTGACTTCAAATGTTGCACCTCCTCCTATGAATCCAAAGCTTCAGTATTGTTTGCAAGAATATAAATTTGCAAAATATACAAACAACGCAGATGAAATAAAGAATAGCATAGATGATTTTGATTCAATAATACTTGCAAATTTACCAGCCGATAAGTTAAGTTATTTCCAACGTCATGTTGATAATTCAAATTATACATTTGAATTAGTTGATGATGTAAAAAGTGCCGAAGCTATTTACAATGATTATGCTGTTGACTATCGAGATTTGCATTTCAAAACAAGAAAAAAACAAAAGAAAATTTTTAAACTCAATAAAAAAATAGATAAATTTAAAGCTGAAATTAGAAATTTAGATGATGATGAAGTTTCTGAAAAAAATAAAATTGAACAAAGAATTGAGAACATAAAACTTGAAATTGACGAAATAGCAAACTCAATTTCTAAAGATTGGAAATCTAAAAATGATGAATTTAACAAGATTAATAAAGCAAAAAACTTAGCAGTAAAAAAATATCGTAAAACTGCAGACAATGCATACGATGATTTAATGTTGATAAAATTATTCATTTTAGATGCTGAAAAATTTGAAGAATTAAATAAAGACATTCAAATTCTTAAATCTAAAATTGATAATAGAGGTTATTTAGATGCTATTGATCATATTGATAATATGTTTGATAAAGTAGGAGAGATATCTGGATCAGACGAATTTGCAGATAAATTAGACTATCTAATAACTATAATGGATGAAGATGAAAAAGATCCAGAACAAATTCAAAAAATAGCTAGTGATACTTATGCACATTTTGATCAAGAAGTAAGTTGGAGAAATGAATTTGACAAAAAATATATGGATAGAATAAATAATCACTTAACTGTATTAAGTGAAACTATTGGATTGAGGTTACAACAAAAACTTACAAAAGAGCAAGCAATTTATGTTTCAAAATGTAATTCAGTACACAGAGATATTTCTCTCAATTTTTGATTAACTTGTAATCTGTTCAATTATATTTGTCCTTTGATATAAACTAAGTCTTTCTGCTTTGTCTTTTATTTTGTTATACTCAGTTTTTAATGTAAGGGTTTTTACATTAATTTTATTTCCAATTTCAATTATTGATCCAATAATTGGATCTATTTCTAAAGGACGTTTTGCATGTAAGTCTTGCGTTGTCGAGGGTTTGTGACCAATAATAGAGACAGCAGCTTTAATTCTTTGATCGATTGAGACGTTGAATTTTACACCTATTTTCTCTCCTACTAACTGACATTCTTCCATCAATTTTCTTACGGTGTTTAATAATTCTGGGTCATTACCAATTTCATCCAAAGTCTTATCATATAATGCGCTTACTATATTAAATGAGCAATTACCCCATAGCTTTATCCATATTTCATCTCTTAGATTACTTTTTTGTGGAGCTTTTAAGCCTCCTGCAATTAATAAGTCTGCAATAACTTTAAGTCTTTCTGATTTTGACCCATCTGGTTCGCCTAATGTAAATCTTTCACCACCATTGTGTTTAATAACACCAGGTTCAGTAATTTCAGCTGCTGGATAAACCACACAACCAAGAGCTCTTGAAGGATTCAAAGAATTCCAAATTTTACCATCAGGGTCAACACTATCTATATGTTTCTCATCTAAGTTTGTCCCTGTATTTGCTTTATGAAAATACCACCAAGGTAAACCATTCACAGCGGATATTATAGTTGTGTTTTTTCCAATTAAGCTTTGAAGAGAGTCTACTATATTAGAAATTGCATGAGCTTTTACTGAAATAAAAATATAATCTTGAATTCCAAGTTCTTTGGGATCATCTGTTGCTTTCAATTTAAAGTTTTCTGTTTTATCCTTTTTAATTAACGTTAAGCCATTCTCTTGTATAGCTCTTTTGTGCGGACCTCTGGCTATAAGTGATAAATCAATATTATTTTTACTCAAACATGCAGCTAAATATCCACCAATTGATCCTGCACCAAATATACAAACTTTTATCATTAATTATTTAAACCAAATTTTTTTGCTAAAACATTTCTTTGTAATTTTCCTGTTGCTCCTTTTGGAATTTCTTCAACAAAAAAAATTTTTTTTGGTATTTTAAACTTAGCAAGTTTTTCTTGAGCATACTTTAAAACATCATTTTCTGAACATGTCTCACCATTTTTTATTATAATTGCACTAGCGATATTTTCTCCAAGCATTTTATCTTCATAGCCAAAACAAACTGCTTGATCTATTAATGGATGGTCCATTAATACATTATCAACTTCTAATGGAGATATTTTTTCTCCACCTTTATTAATTATTTCTTTTAATCTTCCTGAAATCTTTAAATAACCCTCATTATCGAAATAACCTTGATCGCCGGTTCTAAACCAACCATTGGTAAAACTTGTTTTGTTTGCTTCTTCATTATTATCGTATCCAAGAGTTACATTTTCACCTTTTATACACACTTCTCCTTCATCACCTTGATTTAGCACTTCCCCATTTTCATTCATAATACATACTTCCGGACCTGCTGGAAGGCCTACAAATCCTGCTTTTTGTTGCTTGGGTGGCAATGGGTTAGAAGTCATTTGGTGAGTAGCTTCTGTCATACCGTATGCTTCAATCACTGGGCAACTAAAAACATCATTTAGATCTTTGAATACCACTGGCGGTAAAGATGCAGATGATGATCTAATTAATCTCAGTTTTAGTAGCTTAGCAACTTCTAAACTTCTACGTGCTCTTAATAAAATCGCCTGATGCATTGTAGGCACCCCTGAGTACCAAGTTATTTTTTCTGATTTAGCCATATCTAAAAACTTGATAGCATTAAAACCATTTGATGCACATACAGATGCCCCAGCTTTCATTGATGAAGCTAAAATAGCTATAAGACCATGTATATGAAAAAGTGGCATAATATTAAGACAATGGTCATTTTTAGAAAGATTTAAACTTTTAGAAATATTTTCTGCAGAAGAAAAAATATTTTTATTTGTTAAAGGAACAATTTTTGGTCTTGATGTAGTACCAGAAGTGTGTAGCACTAATGCTTCATCATTTTCATCAGGTAAAGAATATTCACTTTCTTTTTCATAAATATTAAATATTCCTGAAGGTCCATCCTTTTCTGGATTAATCTCACATAATTCTATTTTTAATTTTTTTGCTACATTGACAACTGGATTTTCAGAATTTTTCTCAACCAAAACAATTTTTGGATTTAAATCTTTTAAATAAAATTCATACTCCTCAGATTTATATGATGGATTTAAAGGTGCAGCAGACATATAGCTTGAAATAGCTAAAAAACTTGAAGCCATATATGGCCCATTTGGTAAAACTATCGCTGCTCTATCTTTGTTTGATAATCCATTTCCAGCCAGCTGTTTAGAAATTTTATCTATAAATGATTTTAAATCTTTGTAATTTAGTTTTGTACTGATTTCAGAGGTTAGAGCGATATTTTCATCATTCACATTTTCAAAAATGTTTCTAACAATTCTTTTTGACATTATTTAGTACCCTTTTGCGTAACCATCTTTTCTAGGATCAGATCCTCCTAAAAGATCCCCTTCTGCACGATTTATTTTAATAGCTTGACCTCCACCATGAGTGCCATCAATATACTCAACATTATGACCGATTTCTTTCAATTCGTTAAAAATTTGATTATCAACTGATTTTTCAAGCTTATAAATATTGTTAAAATGAAAGGCTCTTGGAAAACTTAAAGCCTCTTGAGGACCCATGCCGTAATCAATCATATTATTTAAAACATGCACCTGTCCTACTGGTTGATATTGCCCTCCCATAACTCCATAGCTCAAAGTTGTATTGTTATCTTTGTCAATGACCATACCTGGAATTATAGTGTGTAATGGTCTTTTTAAGCCCTCAATACAGTTTGGATGTCCATGCTCTACTCTGAAATTTGTACCCCTGTTATGTAAAAGTATTCCACTTTTATTTGTAGTGATACCTGATCCAAATACGTAACATACTGAATTAATGATGGACACACTATTTAAGTCTTTATCTACAACTGTTAGATAAATAGTTTCTGGGTGAGCTGGAATATTTAAGTCACCAACATCACTGCATGAATTGAGCTTAATTTTATTAAAAATATCCTCAATATTTTTATTACTTAAAATTTCATCTAAATCAAAATTTACAAAATTTGGATCGCCTAAGCTTGTTTCTTTAACTTTATAAGCTTGTTTTGTAACTTCGGCTTCAAGATGAAATCTTTCAGTACTATTGAATTTATAGTTATGAATATTTAGTTTTTCTAACAATTTCATCATAATCAAAACAGTTACGCCAGGTCCATTTGGAGGACATTGATGAATAAAATCACCCTTATAACTAGATTTTATTGTTTCTGATCTTATTGTGTTCTGTTTAGAAAAATCCTCAAAAGTATGCACACCCCCTAATTCACTTAAACTTTCAATTATATCTTTTGCAGTTTCACCTTCATAAAATTCTTTACTTCCTTTTTTACTAATTGCCTCTAATGTTTTTCCTAATGGGATATTTTTCATTAATTCATTTTCTTGATAAGTACGACCTTCTTTCAAAAAAATTTTTTTAGAATTTTCATTTCCATTAATTTTATTTAAGCTATTATGCCAAGCATTTGACACTACTTTAGAAATCTTGTGACCATTTTTTGCAATCTCAATTGCACCTGTAAATAATTGTTCAAAATCTAATTTTCCAAATTCTTTATGAATAGTTTCCCAAGCATGAACTGCACCAGGAATCGTTACTGAATGAGGACTTGTTAATCCAATTTTATCTATATTTTTTTCCTTGAAGAAATCATAACTTAATTTCTCTGGTGCTAACCCAGATCCATTAAAAGATACTGCATCCTTATTATTCATTTTGACAATTGCAAAACAGTCTCCACCAATACTTGTTGCATTAGGTTCAACCACAGATAAAACAATTGAAGCTGCTATAGAAGCATCTACTGCATTTCCACCCATTTTTAGTATTTTTAAGGCCTCTTCGGTCGCTAATGGATGAGAAGTTGCAGCCATAGCATTTGATGAGCGTGCATCTTTATCTTTTGTTGATTGATTATTCATAGTACAGATTAAATCTCAAAAATTTATAAATGATTACTAAAGTAAATAAAAGCATTATCATATTTTGTATTTTTGCCTTTGGTTTTTTATTATCAAATCTTGTTAGATCTATTACTGCAACATTAACACCAGTCCTGACATATGAATTCGATTTAACAGCAGGAAATTTAGGACTGTTAGCAGGAGGCTATTTTATTGGCTTTTCAATTATGCAAGTCCCAATAGGACTACTACTTGATAAATTTGGACCAAAAAAGGTTGTTGGGTATTTTTTAATAATTGCATTGGTAGGAACCGTATCATTTGCATTAGCAAAAAGTTTTTCTGGGTTGCTTATTTCAAGAATATTTATTGGGATCGGAGTGAGTGCTTGTATGATGGGACCTCTAACAGGATACAGAGTTTGGTTTGCTGAAAAATATCAACAGCGCGCTAATTCATGGATGTTAATGGTAGCAAATATAGGTTTTGTATCATCTACTTTACCTGTACAGATTTTATTACCATACATAGGATGGAGATGGATTTTCATTTTAATAGCTATACTTATTTTAATAAGTATTATTTTAATTTTCTTATTCACTCCTAATTGGGAACAGAAAGAAAACTTCACTGTTGATGAAGAAAAAAAAGGTTTAGCACAAATTTGGAAGAATAAGTTTTTTATCAGTATGGTACCATTAGCATTTATTAATTATGGTGGTATACAGGCAATCCAAACGCTTTGGGCCGGTCCTTGGATGCTAAATATTACAGGTTATTCTCCATTTCAAAGTGCTACAGGCTTGTTTTGGATCAATGTAACTATGTTAGCATCATACTTTTTATGGGGATATATTCTCCCCAAACTCTCTGATTATGGAATAAGTAGTGTTAAACTAATTAAATTTGGACTCCCAATAAGTTACTTTGTTTTTTTTCTAATAATCTTTTTTGGTCCTAAAGCTGGAGCTTTTTTATTTGCAATATACATTATGACTTCAATTGTAATTTCTCTAACTCAACCAGCTATAGCTTTAAACTTTTCACAAAATTTAGCTGGCAAGTCACTTACTTCATATAATGTATTCATTCATTCAGGAACATTCTTTATGCAATGGGGTATTGGATTATTTATAGACTTATTTAATTCTAAAGGATTTGATATTGTAAGTAGTTATAGAATTTCTTTTTCAATTTTTTTAATTCTTTGTATATTAAGTTATATTTTTTTCATTTATCTAAATAGAAATAATGATTAATAAAAAAATGACACTAAAAAACATATTATTATTAATATTAATTATTTATATGTTTATTTGTGTTTTTATTTTTTTTTATCAAAGAAATCTTCTGTACCATCCAGGAGAAAATAATTATTTAGACGAAGGACCTTTGAATCACAAAATAGAAAAGGTATTTATTAACTCTGAAAGTAGTTTGGTTGGATGGCACTTTCAAAAGAACGAAAATTATAAGACTATATTACTTTTTCATGGCAATGCTGGCAAACTTGATAATCGTATTTATAAGTTAAATGAATTCTCAAAAATGAATGTTAACTATTTGATATTCGCCTATAGGGGATTTAGTGGAAATGATGGAAAACCTTCAGAAATAGGCCTTTATGAAGATGCTTTGGCAGCAAAGAAATGGCTAAATTCCAAGAAAATTGAAGATAAAAATATAATCTTGTACGGGGAGTCGTTGGGTACAGCAATTGCATTAAATCTAGCACAAGATAATTCTTTTAGTGGTGTGATATTAGAGTCACCGTTCACATCTATGGAAACACTAGCAAAAAGTTATTATCCATATTTGCCAGTTAAATATTTGTTAAAAGATAAATACAATTCGATTAGCAAATTGAATAAAAATACATCTCCAATTCTGGTAATGCATGGTATGAAAGATAAAATTGTACCATTTAAAATGGGAAAAGAAATTTATGATAAATTTAATGGAAAAAAATCAAGTTTTTTTGTTGAAAATGATGATCATATGATGGATTTTAACGAAAATCTCATAAACTCAATTGAGTTATTTATTACAGAATTAAATTAAGACACAATTCAAACAAATATTAAGCAACTTTATATTTTTAAAGCTATATATGGCAAGAATTTTATCTATATTAATTGTAATTTTTTTTTCAAATTTTTCTTACGCTGAAATTAGCAACGAAACTAGGAATAAATATTTTTATGTTGGTAAAATGAAATCATATAATAGTCAATTTACATTATATTTCAAAACAAGAGACAAAGCCATTTTAGCTAGAGGAGAAGATGCAAACTATATTAATGATTATCCACAAGATCTATATATTTATAATCATAATTCAAAAGAGGATTTCCCTTTACTAACATATGAATGGTTTCCTAAAAAAGTTAAAAAACTTGTAAAAAATTATACCTATCCAGTTTTTCCTGAGGACTTTGCATATTATTTAATGAGAGATAATAATACTTTAATTTTAGTAAGTGGTAAAAAAAATTTTCATCAAAATCTAGAATATAATATTCAGTCTAAAAAATTAAAAAATTTCGAGAATGACGGTAAACTAAATTTCATTATTTCAAGTTATGCAAAAGTTTGTGGATATGAAACAAATAAGAATAATTTTGAATGTTCTATTGAAAAACCTTTAATTTCTAAAAATCTAATTAATTAAATTGAGTAAATGCATCTGCAAATTGTTCAGCATTGAAAATTTGTAAATCGTCTTCTTTTTCTCCAAGTCCAAGGCCTAAAATTGGAACCTTATATTTTTTTGAAATTGCAATTAGTACTCCTCCTTTTGCTGTCCCATCAAGTTTTGTCATAATTAAACCGGTAATTTTTATGATTTTATCAAACTCTTCAAGTTGATTTATTATATTTTGCCCGGAGGTTGCATCTAGAACTAAAACAACATCATGAGGTGCACTTTCATCTGTTTTTTTTATAACATTTGCAATTTTTTTGAATTCATCCATTAAATTTTTCTTATTTTGCAATCTGCCAGCGGTATCAATTAGTACCCGTTTAATATTGTTGTTTTTTGCATGTTCTATCGCTTTGTAAGCTACTGAAGCAGGGTCAGACCCTGGATTTGATTTGATAATTGACGCTCCAATCTTATCAGACCAAGACTCTAATTGCTCTATTGCTGCTGCCCTAAAGGTATCACAAGCAGAAAATATTACTTCTGAGCCGTTATCTTTAAATATTTTACCAATTTTACCGATAGTGGTCGTCTTACCTACCCCATTTACACCAGAAATTAATGTTACGTTTAAATTTTCTTTATTTTCAAAAAAATCTTTTCTTTCTAAGGGTACCATTAACTCTAAAATATATTCTTTTAAAATAGCATTTATTTCCTCAACCGCATTTTTCTTAGGATCAATTTTTTTCTGAGAGATAATATTTTTTATTTCAGCTGAAGCGTCAATGCCAACATCAGAACTAATCAAAAATTCCTCTATTTTGTTTAATGTTTCATCATCAATTTCTTTTTTTACTATTATATCTCTAAGCCCTGAGGAAATATTATCAGCACTTTTTTTAAAACCTAATTTAAACTTTTCGAAAATACCCATTAGATATTTATATCTATTTCTCTGATACTAGATACAGGTCCTTTCATATGAATTTGTTGACTTTCATCAATAGAAATTATTAATTTTCCTAAACTGAATTCAATTTCAGTTCTAGAATTTTCTAATTTTTCTAAATTTGCAGCCACTGCTGTTGCGCACGCAGCAGTTCCGCATGCTTTTGTTAAACCTGCACCTCTTTCCCAAACTTTAATTTTATAATGATTTTCATTTAATTTTTGAGCAAGGGTGAAATTACATTTTTCCGGAAAAAATTCATGATTTTCGATCTCAGGTCCAATTTTTTCTAAATTGAAATTTTCTAAATCATTTACAAAAAAAATAGCATGAGGATTACCTACGTTAATAGCTATACCGCCACTCACTGCTTGGTTATTGTTATCTTCTATAATAATTCCTAAATTTTTGGTATTTAGTTTTTTAGATAAAGGAATTTCATTCCAATTAGTTTTTGGTACACCGATTATTGTTTCAACTTGACCATCGTCAAGTAACTTTGAATTCAACTGTTTTGATGCTACTTGAACGCTTATATTTTTTGTATTTTTTTCTTTTGATAATAAAAAGGCTACACATCTTGTACCGTTTCCACATGCGTCAGCTGCCGAACCATCAGAATTATAAAACTCTAGATCAGCATCAGCATTATCACTGTTGTTAATATAGACTAGTTGGTCACAACCAATAAAGTTTCGATCGCAAATTTTAATAATTTGATCTTTGTTTAATTCCACATTATTTGACCTATTATCAATAATTACAAAATCATTTCCAAGACCATCCATTTTAAAAGCTTTAAATTCCATATACTTCAGTATTTAACTTATTTATTGACTTTTTGAACCTCTATTATAGTTTATCGCCGTTTCCGCAAAATACAGCAATTTGCGGTGTCTTTGGTAACAAAGAGATCGACACCAGTCAGCGAGAGTTCGCCCACTGGTGCGATACTTGCTGGATGTGATTATGTTTGAAAATTTAACAAATAAATTTGAAGAAATATTTTCTTCTTTAAAAAAGGCGCCTTCGCTTGATGAAAAGCAAGTAGATGAGGGTTTAAGAGAGATTAGGCTTGCTCTTTTAGAAGCGGATGTATCTTTAGAAGTTGTAAAAGAATTTATAAATAGAGTGAAACCCAAAGCTCTTGGCCAAGAGATCATTAGGTCTACTTCACCAGGACAGATGGTAGTTAAAGTTGTTAACGATGAGTTAATTTCTTTCTTAGGGGATAAAAATTCTGATATTGAATTAAATGCAGTACCTCCTGTTCCAGTGATGTTAGTTGGGTTACAGGGTTCTGGAAAAACTACAACTACAGCTAAGTTAGCAAGATTTTTAGAGGCTAACAAAAAGAAAAAAGTTATGATGGCTAGTCTAGACGTTTACAGACCTGCTGCACAAGAGCAACTAAGACTTTTGGGTGAGCAAAATAATATAATAACGCTTCCAGTCATCAAAGATCAACTTCCTGCAGATATTTGTAGAAGAGCGATTACTGCTGCTAATCTTAATGGAGCAGATGTAATTCTATTTGATACAGCCGGAAGAACTCAGATTGATTTACAAATGATGAGTGAGATTAAACAAATTGAAAGTATTATAAATCCTTCAGAAACAATTCTTGTCGCAGATTCTTTGACTGGCCAAGTAGCAGCTAATGTTGCTAAAGAATTTAAAAGTACTGTTAATCTGACAGGTATTATTCTTACAAGATCAGATGGCGATGGAAGAGGTGGAGCAGCATTAAGTATGAAATATGTTGCAGATGTTCCAATTAAATTTTTAGGAGTTGGTGAAAAGATAGAAAATTTTGAAGTTTTTCACCCAGACAGAATTGCCAATAGAATTTTAGGTATGGGAGATATTGTTTCCCTTGTTGAAAAGGCTGCAGAAGATCTAGATGAAGAAAAATTAAAAAAAACAGAGGAAAAATTAAAAAAAGGTCAGTTCTCGTTAGAGGATTATCTTACTCAGCTAAGACAAATGAAAAAAATGGGTGGTATTGAAGGTATAATGTCTTTTTTGCCTGGTGTTTCAAAAGTTAAATCTCAAATGGATCAAGCTGGAGTGGATGAAAAAATAATTACTCAAAACGAGGCGGTAATATTATCTATGACTAAAAAAGAGCGTGAAAACCCTAAGATTATAGATGGTTCTAGAAAAAAAAGAATTGCTAATGGCTCAGGAACAGACGTAGCCACTATCAATAAATTGCTTAAGCAATTTAAGATGATGTCAGAAATGATGAAAAAAATGTCCAAAGGAAATACAAAAGGGATGATGGATAAAGGCATACCACCAGAACTTTTTAATCAATTAAAATAAATAGGAGAACAAATGTTAAAAATGCGTTTATCAATGGGAGGAACTAAGAAGAGACCAGTTTATAAGATAGTGGTTGCTGATAGTAGATTTCCAAGAGATGGAAGATTTATAGAAAAATTAGGTTTTTTTAATCCTCTAATTCCGAGAGAAAAAAAAGAAAGAATGGGATTAGATGTTGAGAGAGTTAAGTATTGGCTAGGTCAAGGGGCACAACCAACAACTAGAGTTGCAAGATTATTAGGAGAAAATGAGATTATGCCTATGCCAGCAAAAGGTAATAATCCTCAAAAAGCAATTCCAAAAAAAGATAGAAAGAAAACTGATGAAGGTGGCGAAGCTAAAGCAGATGCTCCCAAAACAGAAGCTCCGAAGGAAGAAGCTAAAACAGAAGCTCCGAAGGAAGAAGTTAAAGCTGAAGCTCCGAAGGAAGAAGTTAAAGCACAAGCTCCGAAGGAAGAAGTTAAAGCAGAAGCTCCGAAGGAAGAAGCTAAATAGAATAATGTTTTTGTCTAGAGTATTTACGTTGTATCCTGAATATTTTCCTGGTTATTTGAGTAAAGGCCTTTTTGGAAAGTCAAAAGGAAAAGAATGGGATTTAGAAACAGTAAACATAAGAGATTATGCTTTAGATAAACATAAAACTGTTGACGATACTCCTTATGGCGGAGGGAATGGAATGATTATGAAAGCAGATGTTTTGGCAAATTCATTAGATGCAAATATCAAGGCTAAAGAAAAGACCCTTTATTTAAGTCCAAGAGGAAAAGTTTTTAATTCTAAACTTGCAAGAGAGTTTTCGAGTGAAAAAACAATCAATTTAATTTGTGGACACTTCGAAGGAGTAGATGAGAGAATACTAGAAAGTAGAGATATTGAAGAGATTAGCATTGGTGACTTTATATTGTCAGGGGGTGAGGTTGCTGCATTTGTTGTAACAGACTCTATTTTAAGATTTATTCCAGGAATTCTAGGTAATATTAATTCCTCAAGAGATGAGAGTTTTGAGAATGGCCTTCTTGAATATCCACAATTCACAAAACCTCAAGTTTGGGAGGAAAAAAAGGTCCCAAATGTGCTAATTTCAGGTGATCACGCCAAAATTAAAGACTGGCGTTTATCCCAATCTGAGGCTATAACACGCGACCGAAGACCAGACTTGTGGCAAAAATATAAGAAAAATTAAAATGAAAAATATTGAAGAAATAAACAGATCAAATTTAAACAAGATTATTTCTGAGAGAAAACATCCTGATTTTTTCCCTGGAGACATCGTTAAAGTTGGGGTTAGGATAACAGAGGGTAAAAGAGACAGAATTCAATATTTTGAAGGTGTATGTATCGCAAAAAAGAGTAGAGATATCAATTCATCTTTTACTGTTAGAAAAATTTCTTTTGGTGAGGGAGTAGAAAGAACTTTTGCATTATATAGCCCAATTGTTGATACAATAAAAGTTGTAAGATCAGGAAAAGTAAGAAGAGCAAAATTATACTATCTAAGAGATAGAACTGGTAAATCTGCTAGAATAGCTGAAAAAATTAAGAAGACGATTGGTATTGATTTAGAAACTAAAATTAATGAGGTTACTGAGGAAAACGTAATGCCATCAACTGATCCTCAAACAGAAGCTCCTAAAGAAGAAGTTAAAGCAGAAGCTCCTAAAGAAGAAGTTAAAGCAGAGCCTGTAAAAACAGAAGAACCGAAAGAAAATCAAGAACAGAAAAAATAATTTTTTTCTAAATGCCTTTTACAACTTACGATAAAATTTGGAACGATCATCTAATTGATGAACAACCTGATGGTACATCACTTTTGTTTGTAGATAGACATTTGATTCATGAAGTTACAAGCCCTCAAGCATTTGAAGGCTTAAGAAATTCAAACAGAAAAGTAAGACACCCTAAACTAACTCTTGCTGTTGCAGATCATAACGTTCCAACAACTGACAGGTCAAAAGGTATCGCAGATGAAGACTCGAGAATTCAAGTTGAAACTTTGAACAAAAACTGTAAGGAATTTGGAGTAGAGATTTTTGGAATGGATGATAAAAGACAAGGCATTGTCCATATCATAGGGCCTGAACAAGGTTTTACACAGCCTGGAAATATTATTGTTTGTGGTGATAGTCATACTGCAACTCATGGAGCATTTGGAGCTTTAGCTTTTGGTATTGGAACTTCAGAAGTAGAACACGTTTTAGCAACACAAACTTTAGTTCAAAAAAAATCAAAAAACTTTAGAATTAGCGTAAATGGTTCATTACCCATTGGCGTAACATCAAAGGATGTCATCTTGCAGATAATTGGAAAAATAGGAACAGCTGGTGGTACTGGTTATGTGATTGAGTATGCCGGGAACCTTATATCTAATCTAAGTGTTGAACAAAGAATGACGATTTGTAACATGACGATTGAAGGTGGGGCAAGAGCAGGATTAATTCAACCAGATGAAAAGATTTTTCAATATTTAAAAGGTAAACCAATGTCACCAAAAGGAGAAAACTGGGAAAAAGCTTTAGAATATTGGCATACATTAAAATCTGATAAGGATGCAAACTTTGATAAAGAATTAACGTTAGATGGATCTCAAATTAAGCCAATGGTAACTTGGGGAACATCTCCTCAGGATGTGGTTGAAATAGACGGTAAAGTTCCCAATCCTGAGAGTGAAACTGACCCAGATAGAAAAAATTCAATTAACAGATCATTAAATTATATGGGATTAAAACCAAATACGAATATTCAAGATATTAAGATTGATAAAGTTTTTATAGGAAGCTGCACTAACGGGAGAATAGAAGATATAAGAGAGGCAGCTAAAATATTAAAAGATAAAAAAGTTGCATCACATGTACATGCAATGATTGTTCCAGGTTCTGGTTTAGTTAAGGAACAAGCAGAGCAAGAGGGTCTGGATAAAATATTTTTAGAATCAGGCTTTGAATGGAGAGAGCCAGGCTGTTCAATGTGTCTAGCAATGAATGCGGATAAGCTTAAACCTGAAGAAAGATGTGCATCTACCTCTAATAGAAATTTTGAGGGTAGGCAGGGAAGAGGTGGTAGAACACATTTAGTTAGTCCAGCAATGGCTGCAGCAGCTGCAATTTCTGGAAACTTAGATGATGTTAGAAAATACCAAAATTAAATGAATAAATTTATCTCAATAAAAAGTATTCCAGCTTATCTACCTATCGTCAATATAGATACAGACATGATAATTCCTAAACAGTTTTTAAAAACTATAAAAAGAACTGGACTAGGAAAAAATTTATTTTTTGAAATGAGATATGATCAAAGTGGTAAAGAGATAGATGACTTTATTTTAAATAATAGTCCGTATAATAATTCTAAAATTTTAATTGCAGGAAAGAATTTTGGATGTGGCTCTTCCAGAGAACATGCTCCTTGGGCTTTAATGGATTTTGGAATAACTTGTGTAATTAGTTCAAGTTATGCAGATATATTTTATAATAACTGTTTTAAGAATGGGATTCTCCCAATTACAATTTCAGAGGATCAAATCAAAGAAATTTCAGAGTACTCGAATAGAAAAGAGGAAATTTCTGTAAATTTGCCTGAGCAAACAATAAGTTTTGGTAATAAAGAAATAAAATTTCAAATAGATCAATTTAAGAAAAAATGTCTAATAGAGGGATTAGATGATATTGCGTTATCTCTAGAAAAATCTGAAAAAATAGTTTCATACGAAAATAAAATTAAAGAGGCAAAACCTTGGATATTTAATGATTAAAATTAAAAAAAGAAAAATTTTATTATTACCAGGAGATGGTATCGGACCAGAGGTAATTGCTGAGGTCAAAAAAATAATTGAATGGTTTAACTCAAATAAATCCTTGGATTTTGAAATTGACCAAGATTTGGTTGGTGGTGCTGCTTATGACAAACATGGAACCCCAATAACTGATGAAGCATTTTATAAGGCACAAGAAAGTGCTGCAGTAATACTAGGTGCTGTTGGTGGACCAAAATGGGATAATATCGATTTTTCAAAAAAACCAGAGAGAGCTCTATTAAAATTAAGAAAAGAATTAAAATTATTTGCAAATTTGAGACCTGCAATTTGTTTTAAACAACTCGTTGATGCCTCAAGTTTAAAGCCTGAATTTGTTTCTAATTTAGATATTCTTTTTGTTAGGGAATTAACGGGTGGGATTTACTTTGGTGAACCTAGAGGGATAAAACCAATTGATAATGGTGAAAGAAAAGGAATTAATACTCATGTCTATACTACTAGTGAAATCGAGAGAGTAGCCCGTGTTGCATTTGATCTAGCCAGAAAAAGGAATAATAAAGTTACTTCCTGTGAAAAGTCGAATGTCATGGAGGCAGGTCAATTATGGAAAGAAGAAGTGCAAGCAATTCATGAAAAAGAATATAGTGATGTAGAATTAAAACATATGCTAGCAGATAACTGTGCAATGCAGTTAGTTAGAAATCCTAAACAATTTGATGTGATAGTAACAGATAATCTTTTTGGCGACATGTTATCAGATGAAGCTGCAATGTTGACTGGTTCTCTAGGGCTCTTGCCATCTGCGTCCCTTGGAGCCAAAGATAAAAACGGTAATATGAGATCTTTATATGAGCCAGTTCATGGATCAGCACCCGATATAGCAGGTCAAGGTATTGCTAATCCAATAGCAACAATACTGAGTTTTGCAATGGCTTTAAGATATTCTTTAGATCTAGATAAAGAGGCAGATAGTTTAGAAAAAGCTGTTCAAGGTGTGCTTGATGAGGGTCTTAGAACTAAAGACATTATTTCTAAGGGAATGAAAGAAGTATCAACATCAGTGATGGGAGATGCGATAATTTCAAAATTGCAATAATTAAACATTTATTCTAAAGTATACTTATGCCAACTTACAACGCACCAGTAGATGATATGATGTTTCTCTTTGATAAATTGAGGAACAATAAAAAATATAATGAAATTGAAAAATATAAAGAAGTTAATACAGAATTAGTTAAAGATATTTTAGAAGAAGCAGCAAAAATTACTCAAAACTTAATCTTACCTCTTGCAAAAAGTGGAGATGAAACTCCAGCTGTTTTAGAAAATGGCGTGGTTAGAACACCGCCAGGATATAAGGAAGCTTATCAAAAATTTATAGAAGATGGATGGATTTCCTTATCTTGTGATCCGAAATATGGTGGTCAAGGAATGCCTAAAACAGTAAGCACTTTCTTTGATGAGATGTTATCATCTGCAAGTTTATCTTTTAAACTTTACAGTGAATTGACTATAGGAGCATATAACTGTTTGTTAAGGCATGCTGATGATGAAATAAAAAATACTTATTTACCTAAAATGGTTGAGGGTAAATGGAGCGGCACAATGTGTTTAACAGAACCAGTATGCGGAACAGACTTAGGTCTTCTAAAAACTAAAGCAGTAGATCAAAATGATGGAACTTACAAAATTAGTGGTCAAAAAATTTTTATTACTTCAGGTGATCAAGATTTAACAGAAAATATTATTCATTTAGTATTAGCTCGATCAACAGACTCACCAGCAGGAACAAAAGGTATCAGTTTATTTTTAGTTCCAAAATTCGTTTTAAATAAAGATGGATCAGTTGGGCCAAGAAACGGAGTTTCAACAGGATCAATAGAAAACAAAATGGGCATTAAGGGATCTGCAACATGTGTATTAAATTTTGATGATGCTGTTGGTTATATGATTGGACCAAAAAACAAAGGCCTTAACTCTATGTTCACAATGATGAATTTGGAGAGAATTATTGTTGGGATTCAAGGGTTAGGTATTTCTGAAATTGCATACCAAAATTCCCTTACTTACGCCAAAGAAAGAAAACAAGGTAAGGCATTTAATTCAAAATCAAATAATGGTGCAGATTTTATTATTGATCACGTTGATATTAGACGGTCTCTTTTGAGTATGAAGTCTATGATAGAGGGACAAAGAGCCTTGAGTTTCTGGCTGTCTCAACAAATTGAAGTTAGCTTAAATCATTCTGATGAAAAAATAAAACAAGAAGCATCAGATCTTGTTTCATTAATGACTCCAGTTGTTAAATCGCTTTTTACCGATAATGCAATGGAAATAACAAGTGAAGCAATGCAAATACATGGAGGATACGGATTTACTAAAGATCAAGGTATTGAACAATTCTACAGAGACAATAGAATTACACCTATTTATGAGGGAACAAATTCAGTTCAGGCTGCTGACTTAGTCTTCAGAAAATTAATCAATAAAAATGGTGATATTATTGAAAACTATCTAAATTTGGTTAAAGACGAGATTAAAATTACTGACAAAAGAGCCGAGCCTTTTGTAAAACAACTTAACTATCATCTTGATATTTTGTCAAAATTTACTGATTGGATGAAGGAAAAAATAAAAATTTCTCCAGAAGATGCAAGTGGAGCATGTAACGATTATTTAAAAGTTCTTGGTTTAGTTGCAACCGGACATGCTTGGTTAAAAGTTCTAGAAGTTTCCTTCAAAGAATATGAGAGTAATAAAGATTTTTATGAGGACAAAATCCAAACTGCCAACTTTTTCTATAATAGAGTACTTCCTAGGATAGAAAGCAGTTATATTACTGCAACTACTGGAAGTAATTATATTATGAATTACAAATTCAATTAGAATGAACCCTTATGAAACAAATTTGGATAAAAACGAAGCCAATTATGTTCCATTAACCCCTTTATCATTTCTAGAAAGAGCAAAAGATATTTATCCAAACTACGAAGCAGTAGTTTATGAAAGTAGGAAATACACTTGGAGTGAAGTTTACAAAAGATGTATTAAGTTTGCTAGTGCATTAGATAAATTGGGAATTAAAACAGGTGATACGGTATCTGTCTTGGCTTTTAACACACCTGAAATATTTGAAGCGCATTATTCCATTCCTATGGTTGGAGCAGTTATAAATGCCATTAATACAAGACTAGACTCAAAAACAATTAGTTATATTTTAAATCACAGTGAAGCGAAGGTGCTAATTGTAGATAGACAATTTCATGATGTAGTAAAAAAAGCTTTAGAAGAAGTTAATTCAAAAATTACTATAATTGATATAGATGATAAAGATGCAGAGCTAACCAACTCAAAAAATATAGGATCTTTGGAATATGAGGAGTTTTTAAATTCTGGAGATGAAAATTTTAAATGGAAAATGCCAAAAGATGAGTGGCAAGCTATAGCATTAGGTTATACTTCTGGAACAACTGGTAATCCAAAAGGAGTTGTTTATCATCATAGAGGATCATATTTAATGGCAACAGGAAGTGCAGTTGCATGGAATATGCCTAATCAGTTAAATTTTTTATACACAGTACCAATGTTTCATTGTAATGGCTGGTGTTATCCTTGGACAATGTCAATGATTCATGGTCGAGTAATTTGTCTGAGAAATATTGATGTAAAAAAGATATTTGAATTAATTGATAAATATGAAGTTACTCATTTTGGTGGAGCACCAATAGTTTTAAACATGTTAGCTAATGCACCTGAGGATCAGCAAAAGGAATTAAAAAGGAAGGTATATGTATTAACAGCAGGTGCTCCTCCTCCTAGTATAATTTTTGAAAAAATGCAAAAGTTAGGCTTTGAAGTAATGCATGTATATGGTCTTACAGAAACCTATGGTCATATTTTGCAGTGTGCATGGAATCAAGAATGGGATGAATTAGATCAAAATAACCAAAACGAAATAAGAGCAAGACAAGGCGTAAGGTATCCCAATACAGAAGGCGTCATTGTAATGGACCCTGAAACCATGAAGCCAGTTCCTCATGATGGAAAAACAATGGGTGAAATTATGATTAGAGGAAATGTGGTGATGAAGGGTTATTTTAAAGATAAAGAAGCGACAGAAAAATCAATGGATGGAGGATGGTTTCATTCTGGCGACTTAGCTGTAACTCATCCAAGTGGTTACATAAAAATACAAGACCGATCAAAAGATATTATAATTTCAGGAGGAGAAAATATTTCATCTATCGAAATTGAAAATACGATTTCAAAACATCCTGCTGTATCACTGGCAGCTGTTGTAGCAAAACCAGATGAAAAATGGGGTGAAACACCTTGTGCTTTTGTTGAATTAATCGAAGGAAAATCAAGTTCAGAGGAAGAAATTATTAAATTTTGTCGAGAAACTCTTGCTGGATTTAAACTTCCTAAGAAGGTTGTTTTTACTCCGCTACCAAAGACATCCACTGGAAAGATTCAAAAGTTTGAACTGAGAAAACAAGCTAAGGAATTAAACTAATATAGTTTCTTTACAAAAATCAAATAAGATGGCAGTAATGCTCAAAAAAAAATGAAAACTTTTTTAATAGCAAAATCAAGAAGGCTTAGAGGTACACCGTACACCTCTAGAATTGAAAAACAAGGTGTAACTGCTTATACTATATATAATCATATGTTGCTGCCAGCAGCATTTGGTTCTGTAGAAGATGCTTATCATCACTTGAAAGAGCATGTTCAGATTTGGGATGTTGCCGCTGAAAGACAAGTTGAAATTTCTGGAAAAGACTCAGCAAAATTGGTTCAATTGATGACTTGCAGAGATTTATCAAAATCCAAAGATGGAAGATGTTATTACTGCCCAATCATTGATGACAATGCAGGTTTAATTAATGATCCTGTAGTTCTAAGATTAAATGAAAATAGGTGGTGGATCTCTTTAGCTGACTCAGATGTAATTCTATATGCCAAAGGATTAGCGATTGGAAACAAATTTGATGTAAAAATTTCTGAACCTGATGTTGATATAATGGCAGTTCAAGGACCAAAATCATTTCAATTAATGGAAAAAGTTTTTGGAGAAAAAATAGTAAATTTAAAATTTTTTGGTTTTGATTATTTTGAATTTGGTGGCAATAAACACCTTATTGCAAAGTCTGGATGGTCTAAACAAGGTGGCTATGAAATTTATATGGAACACAACGAGTCAGGTTTAAAACTATACGATCATCTTTTTGAAATTGGAAAGGAATTCAATATTAGACCAGGTGGACCAAACCTTATCGAACGTATTGAGAGTGGTTTACTTTCCCATGGTAACGATATGGACAATGGAGATAATCCATATGAGTGTGGTTTTGACAAGTATGTAAATATAGATAGTGATGTTGATTTCTTAGGTAAAGAAAAACTAAAAAAAATTAAAGCTGAAGGAATTAAAAAAAAACTTATGGGAGTAAAAATTGATGCCAAGGAAATAAGTGTTAATGGCTCAATGGATCTAGTAGATGAAGATAATAATGTAATTGGAGAATTAAGATCTGGTTGTTACAATCCAACTTTTAAACAAGTCATTGGGATTGCAATGATTAACAAACCACACTTTGAGACTTCGAAATCCTTTAAAATCAATATAAATGGCTCTGATTTTCATGGAAAAGTTTGTGATTTACCTTTCATTTAGTATAAAACTTTAAAATATCATGAATATAGCAATAGTAGGAGCGACAGGAAACGTAGGTCGAAAATTAATAGAAGTTTTGGAAAAAAAAAACTTTCCAATAACAGAGGCGTACTTAGTTGCGTCTCCAAATAGTGAAGGAAAAAAAATTAATTTTTTAGGAAAAGAGCATACTGTTAGTAATTTAGAACAATTTGATTTCTCAAAAGTAAAAATTGCTTTTTTTGCAGCTGGTTCTTCAATTGCTGAAAAATGGGCACCGATCGCAGCAGAAAAAACAATTGTAATAGATAATTCAAAATTCTTTAGAAAAGATCCAGAAATTCCTTTAATTGTTCCAGAGGTAAATTCCAAAGAATTACCTAAATTTAAAAATAAGAATATTATAGCAAATGCCAATTGTTCAGTAATACCAATAGTTGTAGCTCTCAAACCATTACATGATTTGTATAATGTAAAAAGAATAGTTGCATCAACTTATCAGTCTGTATCAGGAGCAGGCAAGCCAGGAATGGATGAACTTATATCCCAAACTAAAGAAGTCTTGGAAAATAAAGATGTTGAGTCAAAAAATTTTACTAAGCAAATTGCTTTTAATGCTATACCACATATCGATAGTTTTCTTGAAAATGGAAGCACAAAAGAAGAGCAAAAAAATCATGATGAGGTAAAAAAAATTTTAGATAGTAAAATTAATATAACATCTACTTGTGTAAGAATCCCTGTTCTTGTTTCTCACTCCATAAGTGTGAATGTTGAATTTAACAAAAAACATGACTTAGAAGAAATAAGAAATGTCTTATCATCATCACCAGGATGCAAGGTAGTTGATGAGCAAAAAGATGGAGGATACATTACGCCTGTTGAAGCTGAAGACAAATTTGAAACATTCATATCAAGAATTCGTGAGGACTCTTCTCAACCAAATTCAATTAATTTGTGGGTTGTGTCTGATAACTTATTAAAAGGTGCTGCACTTAATGCAGTTGAAATTGCTGAGGCTTTAGTAGAAAAAGATTTTTATGGAAAATAAAAATCCAATATCGCCACATATACAAATTTATAATTGGCACATTTCCTCACTGGTTTCAATTTCACACAGAATAACTGGTATAATAAACTTTTTCACTATAACTTTAATAGGTATATGGATAGCCTCTTTATTATTGGGTGAACAGAGTTATCAGAATATTAATTTGTTCTTATCATCTTTTTTAGGCAAATTTTTTTGTCTTGGAATTATTTGGTCTTTTTCATTTCAAATGCTTAGTGAAATAAGACATTTGTTTATGGATTTAGGTTATGGTTTTGAGCAAAAAACTACAAAAATAACAGGATTAATTGTGCTAATCGGATCATTTCCACTTACTGTAATAATCTTTATTATTGGAAGAGTTTTAATTTAATGGGATCAGTTACAAAAAAATGGTTGTTCTTAAAAGTAAGTTCAGCAATATTAGTGCCATTAATGCTATGGTTTGCGATTAATCTAGCTTCTATTTACGACAAAGGATTTGAACAGGTATTACTGTTTGTGTCTTCTCAACCTTCAAAGTTTTTGTTAAGTCTTTTTTTGATTTTTGCATATTTTTTCTCTGCACTAAGTATTAGTGAGGTTTTTGAGGACTATATCGAAGATCAAAAAATCAAAAATGCCGCAAATAAATCTTTAAATATCTTTGCTATAGTATTTCCATTATTAATCATTATCTTAATATTTAGTTTATAGTTATGAGTGCATACAAAATTATTGATCATGAATATGATGTTGTTGTTCTAGGTGCAGGTGGTTCTGGGCTAAGAGCAGCTGTAGGATTAAGTGAAGCGGGATTAAAAACTGCATGCGTCTCTAAAGTGTTCCCAACCAGAAGCCACACCTCCGCAGCACAAGGTGGTATTTCAGCAGCACTTGGAAATATGGGTGAAGATGATTGGAGATGGCATATGTACGACACTGTTAAAGGTGCTGATTGGTTAGGAGACCAGGACTCTATAGAATATTTATGTAAGGAAGCGCCAGCTGCTGTTCTAGAATTAGAAAAGTATGGAGTTCCATTTAGCAGAACAGATGATGGCAAAATTTATCAAAGACCTTTTGGTGGCATGACAAAAAACTATGGAAATGAGACTGTGCAAAGAACTTGTGCAGCAGCAGATAGAACTGGACATGCAATACTTCACACATTGTATGGACAAGCTTTAAAACATAATACCGAATTTTTTATAGAATACTTCGCACTAGATTTAATAATGAAAGATGGAGCATGCAAAGGTATAATTGCTTGGAACCTTAATGACGGAACAATTCACAGATTTAAGTCCCATACAACAATTATAGCAACAGGTGGTTATGGGAAAGTGTATTACTCAGCTACTTCAGCTCATACGTGCACTGGAGATGGAAATGCTATGGCTTTAAGAGCTGGATTACCATTACAAGATATGGAATTTGTACAATTTCATCCAACAGGTATTTACGGTCATGGAACATTAATTTCAGAGGGTGTAAGAGGAGAAGGTGGTTATCTAGTAAATTCAAAAGGAGAAAGATTTATGGAGCGTTACGCTCCTAAAGCAAAAGATTTAGCATCTAGAGATGTCGTGAGTAGATCAATTGCAGTAGAAATTAACGAAGGCAGAGGTATAGGAAAAGAACAAGATCACGTTCATCTTCATATTGATCATTTGGACCCAAAAGTTATAGATGAGAGGCTTCCAGGAATATCAGAAGCATCTAAATTATTTGCAAACG
>CABZOF010000002.1 GCA_902527215.1 uncultured Pelagibacteraceae bacterium
TAATGCAATAGACGAAAAAATAAATGAATTTAAATCTCAAAGAAAAGATGAAAAAAGGAGATTAAAATTAATAGAAATTGAAAAAAAAGATAAAGAAAAAGAAAAAATTAAGAAACAAAAAATCCTAGATGAAGAAAAACAATTAAAACTAAAGGAGCAACAATTAAAAGATGAAGAAAGAATAGAAAAATTAAGAGCAAGAGACTTAAAATTATTTTTGAGAAAAGAACAAGCTCTCCTAAGAAAAGAGCAATCTGAGAGACAAAAGAAATTTTTACAAGAATTAAGAATACAAAAACAGATTGAAAGATTTAGAATTAGAGAAGTAAAAGAATTAGAAAAGCTTGAGAAAATTTCCTTAAAAGAAAAAAGAGAAGACTATGGGGAATTACAGCAAAGAATAGAGAATTTAAAAAATAAGTACAGACTTATAAGAGACCAAAAAATTAGAGAGAGAGTTGAGGCTCTTGGTTTAAAGACAGATGAGGCTGATGATAGATCGGCTCTCCTTCAAAAAGAGAGGGAATATATTTTAGCAAGACAGAAAATTGAGTTTGCTTTAGAAAGTTTTTATAGAAGTGCCAATAGTTTAGTTTTTCAGTTAAATAAAAGATATATTACAAGACACATGTCTATATTCAGATGTATAGATAAAAGGTTTGAGACAGGAGAAATATTTATTAAATGGGATGAGTCTTCAGACGATGAATGGTTAATTTTAATATACATAAAGGATAATTCACCTGATAAAGGAATAATAATAGAAGATAAGACAAATGAAGCAAAAAACATGTCTTATGAGTTTAAAGCAAATGAAATATTTAAAGCCTCAGACTTAATGGTAGATTCTCTTACTCAGCTAATTTCAAAAAAAAGACAGAAACAACAGTAATTTTTAATTTACTCATTTACGTAAACAGAGACTCCTCTAGAATTTATGTCTACATCAAATTTCTTATGAAGAGGAGGGAAAGCTCTCTGTGAACAATCAAGCCTGTCGCATGTTCTACATGATACTCCAATAGGTAATTCAGATTTTTTGTCACTGAGATCAAAATTTTCAGTATATACAAATTCTTTAGCATATTTTGCCTCACAACCGAGACCTATAGACAGCATACTTTTTTTTTGTCCATATCTTCCTACAACCTTTTCAACTGTTTTTGCTATACAGACATATTTTTCCCCGTTAGTCATTTTGCTAACTGCTGCTTGAATAACACCTGGCCTTGAAAAAGCCGAGTAAACATTCCATCTTGGGCAGGCTCCACCGTATCTTGGTATCTCTATACCTGATAATGAAAATCTTTTTGAAATATTTCCAGCAACATCTACTCTTAAAAAATGAAAAGGTATTCCAGGAAGTTTTGGATCTTGTAAACATGTTACTCTATGAGCTACTTGTTCGAAAGAAGTAGCAAATGTATTTTGTAAAAGTTCCAAATCATATTTTAATTCTTTGCATTCCTTATGAAAAAGAGAGTAAGGCATTAATATTGCAGCGCCACAATAATTCAAAAGTGCAACTCTTGTTAATTTTTTAGACTCTTCAGTTGGAAAATTAAATGTAGTAAGGTATTCATCAATTTCTTTTGATGCACCTTCTTGTGAAATTTGTGCTGCAGCAAAAAGTTTTTTTGTTTCAAGTGAAAGATAATCAGATAATAGCAATTCTTTGTCTTTTACCTTGTATATCTTTGAGAATGGTTTTCCTTCTTTAGGTATTACATCTTTTACAGTTATACCATATTCATCTTTTAAAAACTGACATAAGGCAATATATCTTGTTCTATTATTTTGTTTTACTTTATCAAAAATATTATTGGCAAATTCCTCTAATTTTGGAAAAAAGTTTTTATTTTCTTGTAAAAAATCTGAAATTACTTCTCCAGGAAACGCATTTTTTCTCCCGTCAATAATTTTACCTGAAATATTTTCTAATTTGTTAAAAATTTCATGATCTTTTTGTTTATAATTATCACCTAGTTTAATTAAAGCTTTAGCAATTTTTGGATTTGTATTAACTAAATCCTTTACTTCTGGTCCAAGAATATCAAGATCCTCAAAAAGTTCATCACCCAACAATTCAGAAATATTATTCTCAAGATTTATGTCTGTTTTGCTTGTAAGATCGGAAAGCTCTATTTTAAGTTTATCGCAAACCTTTAAAAGTAAGTCTCCATCAATTTTTCTTTTTCCACTCTCTATTAGATTTAAATAGCTTGGTGAAATAGACATTTCTTCTGCTAATTTGTTAGCTTGAATTCCTAATTGCCTTCTAAAAGCTTTGATTTTAGGACCAATTTTTGTATCAATTTGACTCATTTTACTATTTGTAAATTGTGTAAATTTAAATTTACACAAAATTATTCAATTTTACAAGTAAAATCAATTTAATTGTAGATTTTGTAAATATTGTAAATTATAAAGTTTACATGGAAAAAAACAAAATTAACAGTATCGAAAATAACTACCAGATTACTAATAAAGAAGAGCATTCAGAGCATAAGTCAAAAGGTATTTACATTAGAGACGATCATTGCGATTGGGGATCTAGTGGAATGAACGAATTTACTGAAGAATACAGCTCAAAATAGTCATTAGTCATTTCAGGTCAGTTAATCAAAAGAGAGGGGTTTAAGTGTCAGCTGAGAACATTTCATACGATTTACAAAGATTTGCAGGTATTAAAAGAGATTATACTCCTGAAGAAGTTGAAAGATTAAGAGGTTCAATCAAAATTGAGTATTCTATGTGTAAAATGCAGTCCCAAAAGCTTTGGAAACTGCTTAATACAGAAGCTTATGTAAACACCCTTGGGTCACTTTCAGGTAATCATGCAGTACAACATGCAAAAGCTGGTTTAAAAGCAATTTATTTAAGTGGTTGGCAAGTTGCAGCTGATGCTAACAGTGCTGGTGAAATGTATCCTGATCAATCTTTATATCCATATGATAGTGCACCAAAATTAGTTGAGACAATGAATAATTCCCTAGTTAGAGCAGATCAAATTCAACATATGGAAATAATAGATGGTGACATGGACAAAAGTAAGAGAACTGATTACATGTTGCCAATTATAGCGGATGGCGAAGCAGGATTTGGTGGACCACTTAATGTATTTGAATTAACAAAAAAATTTATTAGAGCAGGTGCTGCAGGTGTTCACTTTGAAGACCAATTAGCTAGTGAGAAAAAATGCGGTCATATGGGTGGAAAAGTTTTAGTTCCAACTGGAACAATGGTTAGAAATTTAAAGGCCGCTAGACTTGCTGCCGATATTGCAGATGTACCGTTAATAATTTTAGCAAGAACAGATGCAAATGCTGCAAAATTAATCACAAATGATTTTGATGATAATGATAAACCATTTTTAACAGGTGAAAGATCACCTGAAGGTTTTTTTTATGTTAAAGATGGAATAGAGCAAGCAATTTCTAGAGGTCTTGCTTATGCACCATACGCAGATTTAATTTGGTGTGAAACTGCAACTCCAAATTTAGAAGAGGCAAAGAAATTTGCTGATGCTATACATGAAAAATTTCCTGGTAAAATGTTAGCTTATAACTGTTCTCCATCATTTAATTGGAAGAAACATTTATCCGATGAGGAAATTGGATCATTTCAAAGAAAGATTGGAGAAATGGGATATAAATTTCAATTCATTACATTGGCAGGTTTTCACACTCAAAACATTGCTATATTTGAATTAGCAGAAAAATATAAATCAGAAGGCATGACCGCCTACTCAAAAATTCAACAGCATGAATTTGCTAGAGAAAAAGATGGATACACAAGTGTGAAACATCAAAGAGAAGTAGGTACATCTTATTTTGATGCAGTTTCAAATACAATAAGCTCAGGTAAAAGCTCAACTACAGCAATGAAAGGCTCAACTGAGTCAGAACAGTTTTAGATGATAGATTAATGTTTACCAGTGGTCTTCTATTAATAGTAAGTTATCTTTTATTTAAATACACAATTCAATGGATTCAATATTATAATCAAACCGATCCTAGGATGCCTGACTCAATATGGCGTTATACCTGTGATTATAAAGTTATTGGCATAAGAGATATCTGTGACTTGGATGATAAGCCATTTGTAAGACAAAGAAGGAAAAGAGATAAAATTGTTACAATAATGTATTTTATTGTCGTCCTTGCTTTTGTATTTTCTATGTATTTTATGGCGAGTTTATTAGGGCTAATTCTTTAATTTTTGAATCTGATCCCATGCTGAATTAACTGCTCTCATTTTAGCTTTGCTCTCATCTATTACTTCTTGAGGAACGCCTTTACTTAATAAAAGATCAGGATGGTGCTCTTTGCTAAGTTTAATATACCTCTTTCTTATTACTTCGAGTGAGTCATCTGGTTTGCTCTCTAAAACAATATAAGGATTAAGTTTGTCTGATGACTTTCTGCTTTCTTTAATTCCGTTAATTTGAGTCTGATTTAATCCAAAAATTCTCGCTATATCCTCTATCATGATTAATTCATTATCACTTATGTGTCCATCAGCTTCAGCAATATAAAAAAGAGTGTTAATTACTTCCTCTAATACATTCATATTTCCTCTATAAACCTCTGCAATTTGTTTTGCATATGGTTCATACCCAGTACTTTCCTCTTTAGCTTTATTGAAAATTTTACCAACCTGATCTAATTCACTTTCAGGTATTTTTAATTTATCTTTAACTGCAATTAATTCTTCACGACTAACTTGTCCATCTGCTTTACTTAGCTTAGCTGATAAAACAATCAAAGAGAGTGCAAATATTTGTTGTGGCTGTGCAAAAGATCTAAATCCAGCACTTGATCTTGCTCTTGACATTTTTCCACCGATTAAGGATCCTAAAAGCATACCAAAAGGTCCACCAATTGAAAAACCTAGCATTCCACCAATTATGCTTCCCCATATTGCCATTATTCAAAACTCCTTAATCTATATTCCCAATTACCCATTTTATTATAAGTTACTTTTAATATTAAATTATTTTCTGGATTATACCAAACATCAAATTCAAATTTTTTTTCATCGGAAAGATTTTCATCATTTGATTTAATATTAAAGTGTTCAGTTAAATATTCTTTACCATTAATAGTAATGTTTTCATTTCCTATCAAATCCACAGTCTGCTTTTTTATACTTCCAGATAAAGGACTGATTTGTTTGTCAGATTTAAAAATTTTGTGATTCCACCAATTCCCAATTGTACAATCTAAACTAGCTTCACCCTTGTATGATGATCCGTCTATAACGAATTTATTTATAGATTTATCATAATTTAAATTTACATATTTCTCCTTATCATTTTGAAAAGTATTTGATTTAAAGAAAATTAATTTTTCATCTTTATATTTTTCTATTGTTTCACTTAATATTGAGAAAACTGTTACGCCAAATAACTCTACTTTGAAATTAGTATAATTTTTTACAACAAATAAATCGTCATCAAATTCAAAGAAGTAGTTGGTGCTACCAATAACTTCATTATTTCTTAGAACATCCATCTCAATTTTTTTAAGACCCTCATAATGACTGCTATGTGCCATCACTTTAGAGGCGAACATAAGAATTATTGATACGATTATAAAATGTTTCATTTTCATGGATTTTAGTTAAAGAAAGTATAAATAATAGCTTAAAATATGTTCCTTACTATCAAAAATATTCCAAAAGTCTCATGGAGTTCTCACGAGACTTTTAATTTAAAGCCAAAATTATCTACCTTATTCTTCCTTTGTTTTGGGCTTATATTATTTGGTTTTGGAGAAGCCTTAGTCGTTATTTCATTTATTGGCAATTCTCCATGGACTGTAATGGCACAAGGAATTTCAATTAATTCAGGATTATCCATTGGAATTGTCACCTTTTTAGTAAGTGTTGTCGTTTTATCTTCATGGTTTTTTTTAAAACAAAAACCTGGTCTAGGTACCATATTCAATATCGTAATTATTGCAGCAATGTTAGACATTACAATTGCATTAATACCAACCCCTGAAACTTACATTATGAAATTATTAATGGCTGCAGTAGGCGTTATGATTGTTGGAGTGGGGAGTGGAATCTATTTAATAGCTAATCTAGGTCCAGGACCTAGGGATGGTTTAATGACTGGTTTACAAAAAAAAACTAATCTACCGATTGCTGCTGTGAGAGCCTTTATAGAAATTTCTGTAGCTTCAGTTGGGTGGTACTTAGGTGGAACAATTGGTGTTGGAACTTTGATGTTTGCTTTTGGAATTGGTCCTTGTATTGCTTTTAGTTTGTACCTTATTGATAAAATAATGAACTAAATAGTAGTATTTCGTTTTTCGCTTCTTTTTCTTTCGTTTGGGTCCAGAATTGCTTTTCTGAGTCTACAAGATTTAGGTGTAATTTCTAACGCTTCATCAGTATTAAGTATACTTAACTGTTCTGCAATCGACATTTGTCTTACAGGTGTAAGAACAATATTTTCATCAGTACCTTGTGTTCTCATATTTGTAAGTTTTTTTCCTTTCATAACATTAATTATCATATCACCTGGTTTAGGAGCTAAGCCGACAATCATTCCTGTATAAACCGGATCATTGTGAGTGACAAACATTTCTCCTCTAGCCTGTAAATTAAAAATTGAAAATGCAACAGCTTTACCCTGATCCATAGAAATTAAAGCACCATTTCTTCTACCCTCCATGTCTCCCTCAAAATCTCCGTAAGATTGAAAAATTCTGTTAATAACACCTGTTCCTTTTGTTAAAGTTAAAAATCTACTTGTGTATCCCATTAAACCTCTTGTTGGCGCATGAAAAATTAGTCTTTTTTTATTCTTTCCAGTATCTTTTAATTCAATTAATTTACCCTTTCTTCTATTCATAGAGTCGATAATCCTTGATGAATATTCTTCATCTAAATCCATGGTAATTTCTTCAATGGGTTCTAATTTTTTTGAATTTTCGTCAGTTTTAAATAAAACTTTAGGAGGGCTTACAGTCATCTCAAAACCCTCACGTCTCATTTGTGTTAGTAATATTTCGAGCATTAATTCTCCTCTTCCACTTATCTCAAATGCATCTTTATTTGCGTTTTCTGAGAAAGAAATTCCAACATTGTTTTGAGCTTCTAAAATTAGACGATCTCTAATCTGGGTACTTGTTAATTTTTTACCCTCAGTTCCTGCTAATGGTGAGCTATTTACTGTTATTTTTATCGACATTGTTGGTGGATCGATCGGTGTTGCCTCAATTGGTTCATTTACCTCTAAATCACAAATAGTATCTGCTACATTTGCTTTTTCTAATCCAGCTATAACTACGATATCTCCAGCTTCTCCAACTTCAATGGGTACTTTTTTTGTACCCTCATATCTAAAGATCTTTGTAAGTCTACCTTCATCTACTTTTTCACCTTTTAAATTTATTGCTTTAATTTGTTGATTTGCTTTTGCCGTCCCTTGTGAAATTCTTCCTACTAAGCTTCTACCCAAAAAATTATCAGCATAAAGCAGCGTAGATAGCATCGCAAATGGTTTTGATTTATCAAATTGAGAAGGCTTTATGTGATTTAAAACTAAATCTAATAGAGGATTAAGATTTTCTCTTGGTCCGTCAATATCTTTAGATGCCCAACCAGATCTTCCGCTTGCATATAATACTGGAAAATCTAATTGTTCTTCATTTGCATCTAAACTAACAAATAAATCAAATGTCTCATTTAAAACTTCGTCAGCTCTTTGATCAGTTTTGTCTAATTTATTTATTACAACAATTGGTTTTAATCCTTGTTTTAATGCTTTACTCAATACAAATTTTGTTTGTGGCATTACACCTTCTGAAGAATCTACTAACAATAAAGCACCATCAGCTAAACTTAAAACTCTTTCAACCTCTGCTGCAAAATCTCTGTGACCTGGAGTATCAATAATATTTATTCTAGTATCTTTCCAATTAATCGAAGTAGGCTTAGCAAGAATTGTAATTCCTCTTTCTTTTTCCAACTCTCCAGAATCCATTAATCTTTCATCAACTACTTCGTTGTCTCTAAAAGAACCACTTTGTCTCATCAAATTATCAATCAGTGTTGTTTTTCCATGATCAACGTGAGCAATGATAGTGATGTTACGAATATTATTATTCATGGTTGAGGTTCTTATACATTTATACTTTTAATTGAAAACAAAAAAAAAGGGCAGAATAATCTGCCCTTTTTAAATTTCTTAGTTTGGCTTTTTGGGTTACATTCGCATTCCTCAAATCAAAAGTATAATAAACACATCATTATTTAAATCACTACATTGTAACTACGAGAAATCTAACCTCAAACTCGTCCAACTTTCAGAAGATTACTACATTGAATAATTGATATTCAATGTAGTGTTATAATGTTTACGCACTCTATCTTTACACCTCTTCCTTTTGTGTACACCCATTTTATCAAATCGCGTTAGAACTTTTAGGAAATCATAAGACACAATATCTGTAATGTAGAACTTCAACTCAATATCTGTGATATTTAATTATTTTTTTAATTTTTAGTGGTATATAATTAGTTAATGAAACTTAAATACCAAGATTTAGTTATTAAAGATGGAAAGTTTGTTGGCAAATTTGAGGAAATGTACCAAAAGTTTTCTGACCCTTGGAATTTATTAAAAATAAATAAATTAGATGGGGGTAATTTAAATTACAAAATTATTTATGATTATTGTAAAAAATTAAAACAAAAAAAAAAAATAACAACACTTGAGATTGGATGTGGTTTTCCTCAAATTTCTAATGAGTTACTTAAAAATGGATTTAAAGTTTATGGAACAGATATTTCTGAAACCGTTATTAGAAAATCTAAAAAAAAATATCCAAAATTAAAAAAACAATTTATTTGTAAGTAATTTTTTAAATTTTTCATTATATGAAAAATTAAATCCAAACATTATAATTTTAAGTGATATTACTTGGTATATACTTCCTGAACTTAAACAATTTATTAAATGGTACAAAGGTTTAAAGAAAGAAGTCCACTTGATACATTCGCTTGCCGTATATGGTAAAAATAAACAAAAATATGGAAAAGAATATTTTTATGATTTAAAAAGTATAAAATCATTTTTTAATCTTAATTATTTGTCCTCAGGTTACATTGAAAATATTGGTGAAGGTAAACATACTTTTTTTTTAGGAACCAATAAATAAAATGAAGTAATCATATAAACTTCTTATCTTAGAAACAAAAAACCCCCGGAAATTTCTTTCCGAGGGCTCTAATTTTGTTTAGTGAATGTTTTATGAGTGTTCTCTAAACGGTAGGGAATTACATTCCCATGCCACCCATGCCACCCATGCCACCCATTCCTCCTGGAGGCATTCCTCCAGCGGCTGCATCCTTCTCTTCCGGTTTATCAGCAACCATTGCCTCAGTTGTTACTAATAATCCAGAAATTGAAGCTGCATCTTGTAAAGCTGTTCTTACAACTTTAACAGGATCAATAATACCTTCTTTAAACATGTCAACGTATTGTTCTGTTTGAGCGTCATACCCTTGAGAAGATTTATTAGCTTCTAAAAGTTTGCCTACTATAACTGAACCGTCGACACCAGCATTTGTTGTTATTTGTCTTATAGGTGCTTCTAATGCACTTTTAACAATTTCAACACCTGCTTTTTGATCTGAACCTTTGACTTTCAACTTATCCAGATCTTGAGAAGCATAGAGAAGCGCACATCCACCACCAACAACTATTCCTTCTTCAACAGCTGCTCTTGTAGCATTTAGAGCATCTTCAACTCTATCTTTTTTTTCTTTAACTTCTACTTCTGTTGCACCACCAACTTTGATTACTGCAACACCTCCTGCTAATTTAGCAAGCCTTTCTTGAAGTTTTTCTCTGTCATAATCTGATGAAGTTTCTTCAACTTGTTGTTTAATTTGATCGCATCTTGCTTCTATGTCTGATTTTTTTCCAGTACCACTTACAATTGTGCTATTTTCTTTATCAACTTTTACTCTTTTGGCTGAACCTAAATCAGTAATTTTAACATTTTCCAACTTTATCCCTAGATCTTCAGAGATAACTTGTCCACCAGTTAAAATTGCAATGTCCTCAAGCATAGCTTTTCTTCTATCTCCAAAACCAGGAGCTTTAACTGCTACAACTTTAAGTCCACCTCTTAATTTGTTTACAACTAAAGTTGCCAATGCTTCACCTTCTACATCCTCTGAAATTATCATTAAAGGTCTTCCTGCTTGAACCACTGCCTCAAGTAGAGGAACCATTGGTTGAAGATTAGTTAATTTTTTTTCATGTAAAAGAATTAAAGGATTCTCAAGTTCTGTTGTCATCTTTTCTGCATTTGTAACAAAGTATGGTGATAAATATCCTCTATCAAATTGCATTCCTTCAACTACATCAAGTTCTGTTTCAATACTTTTTGCTTCCTCAACAGTTATAACGCCTTCGTTTCCAACTTTCTGCATAGCCTTTGCAATCATGTTTCCTATTTCTTTATCTCCATTAGAAGAAATAGTTCCAACTTGAGCAATTTCATCACTATCTTTTACTTTTTTAGCTGATGATATAAGAGTATTTCTTACTTGCTCTACTGCAGCATCAATTCCTCTTTTAACATCCATAGGGTTCATGCCAGCTGTAACATACTTACATCCTTCTTTTACAATAGCTTGAGCTAAAATAGTTGCAGTTGTAGTACCATCACCTGCCTCATCATTTGTTTTACTTGCAACTTCCTTAACCATTTGAGCACCCATGTTTTCAAATTTATCATCTAGATCGATTTCCTTTGCAACTGACACTCCGTCTTTTGTTGTTCTTGGTGCACCATATGCTTTGTCTATAACGACATTCCTACCTTTTGGACCAAGAGTAACCTTAACTGTGTTAGCAAGGATATCTACTCCCTTCAGCATTGCTGATCTAGCATCTGAATCAAATTTAACTATTTTTGCCATTATATAACTCTCCTTTTTTTAATTTTATTTAGAAGTAGAGATACCCATAATATCTGACTCTTTCATTATGCTGTATTCTTTACCATCAATTTTAACTTCTGTTCCTGACCATTTTCCAAAAAGAACCTTGTCGCCAACTTTAACATCCATTGGTATAATTTTTCCATCCTCAGTTTTTGATCCACCACCTACAGCAACTACTTTACCCTCTTGTGGTTTTTCTTGTGCGGAATCAGGGATGATAATTCCACCAGCAGTTCTTTCACTACTGTCTAAAACTTCGATTAATACTCTGTCGTGTAACGGTTTAAACTTCATATTTACTCCTTTAAATTAGATTTCATATAGATGTATGTGACTATTATTTCAAGATCTGCCCTAAAATTTATAAATGAGAAAATTCAAGAATTTATTAGATTTTTAAGCTATATCTGAAATATGAGTAAAAATTTAGATGAATCTGGCTTAAAATCGATATTCATTGAATATGACTTATTTTTCATTGATATCTGGGGAGTAGTCCATAACGGAATAAAGCTTTATGAGAATGCTGTCAAAGTTTTAGATGAATTATATCAAAATGAAAAAAAATTCATATTGTTGACAAATGCTCCAAGACCCAACCTGACAGTAATTAATACTCTAAAAAAGATGGGTTTAAATAATTTTTCTGATACAGTTTTTACATCTGGAGAGGCATCAAAAAGGTATCTTTTAGAAAATCTCAATAATAAAAAATTTTTTCACTTAGGACCAACAAGAGATTTTGACTTATTTAAAACTTTTGAAGATTGTAAAGTGCTTGATATAGATGATTCTGATTATTTATTATGTTCGGGTCTTTTTGAAGAGCACGAACATAATTTGGGTTATTACAAAAATCTTTTATCAAAACATATAAAAAAAAAAATGATATGCACTAATCCTGATTTAATAGTTGATCGAGGAGACAAAAGAGAATACTGCGCAGGCTCTATTGCAAAATCATTTGAAGAAATTAATGGTGAGGTGATTTACTTTGGTAAACCTTATCCTCCTGTTTATGAAATTGCAGCAGATATAAATGACAAAAAAATATTATGTATTGGTGATAATTTAAATACGGATATAAAGGGTGCTAACATTCAAAATTTTGATTCATTACTTATTACAGGTGGTATACATAGAGAAGAAATTTCAAAATTATCAATTGATAATGTACTTAAAAATTATGATGCAAAAATTAATTATTTTCAGAAAGAGTTAAAATGGTGAAGAAATTAAATATTTTTAATAATTTTAATATTCCAAATAAATTTAAAAGATCAATTATCTTGATTGGTAATTTTGATGGCTTGCACTCAGGGCACCAAAAATTATTTGGATTAGCTAAAAAATATAAAATAAAATATAAATCTAAAGTTGGTGTTGTTACTTTTGATCCTATACCTAAAATGTTTTTTAATACAAAAATTAAAAACTATAGAATTTCAAATTTTAATCAAAAGGTTGTTTATTTAAAAAAATTTGGTGTTGATTTTTTAATTAATAAAAAATTTGACAAAAATTTTTCAAAAATTACTTACTATAAATTCATAAAAGATATTTTATCAAGAAAACTTAGTTCAAAATTTATATTTGTTAGTAATAATTTTAGATTCGGTCATAAAAGAGAAGGTGATGTAGCAATGCTAAAAAAATATGAGAATGATTTTGGTTATAATTTAATAAATCCAACTCCTTTGATGAAAAATAAAAAAATAATTTCATCAACAATTATTAGAAAGTTACTTGAAGAGGGAAAGCTATCAAAAGCAAATAATTTTTTAAAAAGAAACTGGGAAATTGAGGGAAAAGTTCAAAGAGGCAGAATGATGGGTCAAAAAATTGGATTCCCAACCTGCAATATTGATATTGGAAATTATGTTATAGCAAAGCCCGGTGTTTATGCTGTAAAAACAAGAATTAGTGATAGAAAAAAAAAGTATAAAGGAATAGCTAATTTAGGTTTTAGACCCACATTTAATCAAAAAAAAATACTTTTAGAGGTAAATATTTTTAATTTTTCAGGAAATCTTTATAATAAAAAATTATCTGTAGAATTTTTAAAATTTATAAGAGGAGAAAAAAAGTTCAAAGGTATCAGTGAGTTAAAAAATCAAATTAGAAAAGACATTGTTAAAGCTAAAAAAACATAATGAGCAAGGAACATTTAAACTTACCTAAAACTGCTTTTTCTATGAAAGCAAATCTGCCAAATAAAGAACCAGAATATTTGAAATATTGGGATAAGATTAATCTATATGAAAAACTAAGATCCCAAAGTAAAGGAAAAGAAAAATTTGTCTTACACGATGGACCTCCATATGCAAATGGAAATATTCATATGGGAACTGCGTTAAATAAAATTCTTAAAGATATAATTATTAAATTCCATCAAATGGATGGTAAAGACTCAGTTTATGTACCTGGTTGGGATTGTCATGGATTACCAATCGAATGGAAAATTGAGGAACAATACAAAAAAAATAAAAAAAACAAAAATGATGTGCCTATTATTGAGTTTAGAAAAGAATGTAGAGATTTTGCAAGTAAATGGATTGATATTCATAAAGATCAATTTAAAAGATTAGGAGTAATCGGAGATTGGGAAAATTATTATTCAACTATGAGTTTCGATGCAGAAGCTCAAATTGTAAGAGAACTTGGAAAATTTTTAAAAGAGGGTAGTTTGTACAAGGGTTACAAACCTGTTTTATGGTCAACTGTAGAAAAAACAGCTTTGGCAGATGCAGAAGTTGAATATCAAGATCATGTATCTGATACAATCTATGCAGCTTTCCCAGTTAAAAAATCCAATATCAATGAACTAATTGGTTCGAACGTTGTTATTTGGACAACAACTCCATGGACGATACCAGCTAACAAAGCATTAGCTTACAATCAAAGTTTGGTTTATGTTTTATGCGAGATAAATAACAAAGATATTTTAGAAAATGAAAAAATAGTTATTGCAAAAGAACTTTTGACGTCTGTTTCAAAAGATACTGATTATAAAATTAAGATATTAAAAGAATTTAAAGGAAAAGAATTTGATGGAACTATTTGTAGCCATCCATTTCATAAAATTGGATACGACTATGATGTTCCGATGCTCGAGGCAAGATTTGTTACAACTGAACAAGGAACAGGAATTGTTCATTGTGCACCAAGCCACGGACCTGATGATTTTAATTTGTGTATCAATAATGGTATAAAAGCAATTGAAACTGTCGATGATGATGGAAGGTACACGAAACACATACCCATATTTGAAGGAACTCACATTTTTAAAGCAAACAATATCGTTATTGAAAAGCTTAAAGAACTAAAAAGTCTTTTAAACAATGGTAAACTAACACATTCCTACCCACATTCTTGGAGATCAAAGGCTCCTTTAGTTCATAGAGCAACACCCCAATGGTTTATTTCAATGGAAAGTCATAAACTAAGAGACAAAGCACTTAGAGCAATAAATGAAACCACTTTCTATCCTAGTAAAGGAAAAGAGAGAATTAAAGCAATGATCGAGACTAGACCAGATTGGTGCGTCTCTAGACAGAGAGTATGGGGAGTTCCGCTTCCAATATTTATTTCTAAAAAAAATGGAGAAATTCTTATTGATGAAGAAGTTTTTGAGAATATTGCAAAGATTTTTGAAAAAGAAGGCTCAGACTGCTGGTTTGAAGATAATTTTCAGAGACTGCTCGGAAATAAATATAAAGCAGAAGATTTTGAAAAGACTAGTGACATTGTAGAAGTATGGTTTGATAGTGGATCAACACATTCTTTTGTTTTAGAAAAGAGAGAAGATTTAAAATGGCCTGCATCAATGTATCTAGAGGGGTCGGATCAACATAGAGGATGGTTTCACTCTTCTTTGCTAGAGTCTTGTGGTACTAGAGATAGAGCACCATTTGAAAGTATTTTATCTCATGGGTTTGTTGTTGATGGAAAAGGACTAAAAATGTCTAAATCAACTGGAAATGTAATAGCACCAGAAGATATTTTAAAAAAATATGGTGCTGATATACTTAGAATTTGGGTTGCCTCATCAAATTATGCTGAGGACTTAAGAATAGATTATTCAATTTTAGACCAACACTCTGAATCTTACAGAAAAATTAGAAATACTTTCAGATATCTTTTAGGAAATATACAAGACGAATACTCAAAGGTAAATTTTGAAAAAATTAATTTGAATAATATTCCTGAATTAGAAAAATATATGCTGCATAGATTGTATGTGATAGATGACAGTTTTAATAAATACTTTAAATCATATAATTTTCATAATTTATATAAAGAATTATTAAATTTTTGTACAGTAGAACTCTCAGCATTTTATTTTGATATCAGAAAAGATCTTCTATATTGTGATCCAAAAGACTCAAAAAAGCGTTCTGATTGTATTTTGATACTAAAAGTAATTTTAGAATGCTTATTAAAATGGTTTGCACCGATCTTATCATTTACCACTGAGGAAATTTATCATTTAATTCACAAGGAAGATAATAATGGAAGTATTCATTTACAAAAATTTGTTAAAATTCCAAATCAATGGAAAAATGAGGAATTAAATATTAAATGGGATAAACTTAAACTAATCAGAGACGAAGCAAACATTAGTATTGAAAGCAAAAGGGCTGATAAAATTATTGGTTCAAGTTTAGAGGCAAATATTGAAATCAAAATCAAAGATAAGGACATTTATAGTTTAGCTCAGAACCATGATTTCTCCGAAATTTGCATAACATCCTCTGCTACAATATCTAATGATAACAGTTTGGAAAAAGAAATTGAGATCATTAGTTCAAAAGCTGTTGGGAATAAGTGCCCAGTTTGTTGGAAAATTAGAGAAAATATTTGCGAAAGAGATGGTAACTGTCATCTTTCATGAAAAGTGAAAATATAAAAAAAATAGTAATAAGTATTTTTATTTTATTATTCATTTTCTTATTAGACAGAATATCAAAAATACTTATTCTGAATTTGCTAGAGCAAACTGGACGAGTAGATATTTACATAAACCCATTTTTAAATTTTTATTTAGTTTGGAATAAAGGAATAGGATTTGGCTTATTATCTTCAGATCAAGATCTTTTTTATAATGTTGTCACTATTTTAATTGTACTAATTAATTTTGTGATTATCTATCTCTTATTAAAAGAAAAAGGACTAAAGTATTATTTTTTAATTATTATTTTAGGAGGCTCGTTAGGTAATCTATTTGATAGGATATATTATCGAGCTGTCCCAGACTTTTTTGACTTAAATTATAATGGATATCATTGGTTTATTTTCAATGTGGCCGATATATTTATAACAATTGGAATTATTTTACTTATTCTGGCTGAATTAATAAGTTATAAAAAAGTAAATGAATAAATTCTTTAAAATTTCAAAATTACTATTCCTCTTGTTGTTTTTATATTCATGTGGTTCAGTTGGTGAAGCTTTACAAGGAAAAAAAAGATCAGATCAAGGAGACGAGTTTTTAATAGATAAAAAAAATCCATTAGCCATGCCGCCAGATTTTGATAAATTACCAAAACCAGGAGAAGCAAATGCAAAATCTACCAAAGATTTTGAAAGCGATCAATCAAACATAAAAAATTTACTTAAGAAGGGTGATATTGAAGAAGATGCTTCATCTTCAGAACAATCTACATCTATTGAAAGTTCAATATTAAAAAAAATTAAGTAAGTAAATGTTTTCAAAAAATATTATTTTTAAAAATTTCCAACAAAAGAAAAATATAAATGCAAAAAAAAAAATAAATAATATTTTAAAAAAAGAATTAATTAAAAGTAATGCACTATTAAATTCGTTTAATAAAAATTATAAATATAGCTATAGAAAAAAAATTTTAAATAAATATAAAAATTTTAGCGTCGTCAATCTAATTGGTATGGGTGGTTCTATTTTAGGTACAGAAGCAATATATGATTTCTTAAAGTTTAAGATTAAAAAAAAAATAAATTTTTATAATGATCTTGATGGAAAAATTAATTTTACAAATAAGAGAAAAACTCTAAACCTAATTGTATCGAAATCTGGGAACACACTTGAAACTATATCAAACTTCAACGTAATCCTTAATTCTCAAAAAAAAAATAAAAATATAGTAATTACAGAAAAAAACTCTAGTTTTCTTACTAAACTCGGAAATAAATTAAAGGCAGATATTATTGAACATAAAAATTATATTGGAGGAAGGTATTCAGTTTTATCTGAAGTTGGGATGTTGCCAGCGGAGTTGATAGGACTAAATGAGAGAAAATTTAAAAGGCTAAATTACCTAATAAAAAATAAATATTTTTTAAATCAATTGATTTATAACGTTAATTTCATATTTAACTGTGTTTCAAAAGGAAAAAAAAATTCAGTAATTCTTAACTATGACGAAAGTTCTAATAATTTATTTAAATGGTACCAACAACTGACAGCAGAAAGTTTAGGCAAAGATAATAAAGGTATTTTTCCTATTATTTCATCTATGCCCAAGGATAATCATAGCCTGCTCCAACTTTATTTAGATGGGCCAAAAAATAATTTTTTTACATTTTTTGGAATTTTAAATGAAAAAACATTTAGATTATCTAATAAAAATTTATTTGATAAATTTTCAATTTTAAAAAACAAAAATTTAAATCAAATCATCAAAGCACAAAGACAGGCAACTCAAATAGTTTTTAAAAGAAAAAAAATACCTTTTAGAAGTTTTGAAATTTTGAGTAAAAATGAGGAAGCAGTTGGAGAATTATTTACTTTTTTTGTTTTAGAGACAATTTTGTTGGGAAGGCTAATGAAAGTCAATCCTTTTGATCAACCTTCAGTTGAGTTAATTAAAACTGAAACTTCAAAATTACTTATTTAAATTAATTTACCGAATAAAATTTTAGATATACCATAATTCTTCTCATCCAAAATATTTAAAAACCTAGAAATATTATCAACCGATTTTTTATTTCGATGTATAATTATGATTGTATTTATATCAGCAATCTTTAATGTTTTTATTTGATTTATTAAAATACTTATTTCTTCATCCTTAAAAGGTGGATCAAGAAAAATTATATCAAAAATTTCTTTTTTTAAACTTGTTTCCTTCAAATCATACGCATTTCTTTTATATATTTTAGTTTTGTTCTCTAATTTTAAATTAAATATATTTTTTTTTAAAATTTTTAATGAATTAGAATAATTTTCAAAAAAAATTACCTCTTTAGATCCTCTAGATAAACACTCAATTCCAAATGAACCAGTACCAGAAAATAAATCCAACACTTTAGAGTTATTTATATCTTTAGAAACTTTACTTGAATGATCTAAAATATTGAAAATCGATTCTCTAACCATATCTCTCAATGGTCTTGTAGATTTATCCAGAGGAATTAGCAATTTTTTTCCCTTAAGACTTCCTCCTATTACTCTCATATATCTATAATTTTGTATCCTATATCTCTACGATAAAAACCATTGTTCCAATTTAGATTTTCAATTTCTTTTATTACTTTGTCCCTTGAAGACTTAAAATTATTAGAGATACTAACAAAATTCAGTACCCTCCCTCCATTAGTATATACTCTGTTATCCTTTTTTTCTGTGCCCGCATGGTAAACAAAAAATGAACCATTACTCCTTATATTTTCAATGTTTGGTATTTCGATATTTTTTTTGTAAATATCTGGATATCCATTAGAGCAAAGGACTATACAAATACTTTTTTTTCTCTCCCAATGAATATCTTGGCTCTCTAAAGTTTCATCACAACAAGATAAAATTAAATCTAATAAATCAGTAGCTAAAAGTGGTAAAATTGTTTGACATTCTGGATCTCCCATTCTCACATTATATTCAATAAGATAAGGATTATTATCTTTAATCATTAGACCAACATATAAAAATCCTTTGTAATTTTCTCCCATGTCTTTAATAGCCTTAAAAGTAGGATTAACAATTTCTGTAATTATTTTTTTGTCTAGTTCTGCATTTATAAGTCCCGAAGGTGAATATGCACCCATCCCTCCTGTATTCTTTCCTCTATCTCCCTCACCAACTCTCTTATGATCTTGAGCAGTATTAAATTTTTTATATGTTTTTCCATCTGAAAGTACGAAATAACTCATTTCATCCCCTTGCAAAAATTCTTCAATTAGGACTTGTTCAGCTAAACCAAATTTTCCATTAAATATTTCTTGCACAGCTTTATTTGAACTTTCCAAATCTTCACAAATATAAACACCTTTACCTGCAGCTAATCCATCTGCTTTAACGACTATAGGCATATTTGCATTTTCCAAATATGAATAAGCTTCTTTAGCAGTTCTAAATACTCCAAATTGTGCAGTAGGAATATTGTACTTTTCACATATTTTCTTTGTAAATATTTTTGATCCTTCTAATTGTGAAACCTTTTTGTTTGGACCGAAAACTTTTATATTTTCTTTTAAAAGAAAATCAACAACACCATCAACTAGAGGTTTTTCAGGTCCTACTATTACTAAATCAATTTTATTTTCTTTTATAAATTTTGATAAACTTTCAAAATTATAAAAATCCATTTCCACATTCTCTGCTATTGGGTCAGTACCAGCATTACCTGGTATACAGTATAATTTTTGAAGCTTAGGAGATTTTGAGATTTTAGTTGCTATTGCATGTTCTCTGCCACCATTTCCAAGAATTGCAATTTTCATATATTCAAATATATATCCTATAAATCATGAACAAGTTAGCAAAATTAAAATATCTACCAAATAATTTTGATATTATAGAAGAAGGTGACCATGTTATTTGTGCAGTTTCAGGAAAGAAAATTTCACTACAGAATTTGAATTATTGGAATGTAGATGAGCAAGAGGCTTATTTTTCTTATGTTGAAGCTTCTATAAAAAAAGAAAAAGATACTAAATAATTATTATTTTTTCCACCTATTGTGAGTCCAAATCCATTGATCAGGATTCTTTAATATCATTTTCTCTAAGATCGTATTTAAATGTTCAGAAATTTCCTCTTGAGACTTTTCTGAATTGATTGCTATTGGCTGAGACACATACATTTTAAAATTATATTTCTCAAATCTTTCAATATAAATTGGAACCAAATCACATTCATATTTTTTTATTATTTGAGCTGGTATTGTGGTGGTAGATGCCAAGTTTCCAAAAAAATCAATTTTTATACCTTCTGTAACTCTTTGATCAATCATCAAGGCTATTGAGTTACCTTTTTTTAAATTTTCTAAAATTTGTCTAGTACCTGATCTGCCTTTCCTAATTTGATTTCTACAAATATATTTATTTCTTATCCTTTCCATTGTTTTATTTAAAAAAATATTATTTAGTGGTCTATATATTGCTGCTAAATTTATTCCATGCTTCTCAATTTGCATTGCCATGAGTTCAAAGTTGTTAAAATGTCCTGAGATAAAGACAACAGGCTTCTTGTTAATTTTAATTTTATCTAAATTTTCGATACCATCTATTTTAATAAACTGCTCTAACTTATTTTTTCTAAAGTCTTTTAAATAAGGGTACTCTGCTAAAATCCTTCCATAATTTCCTAAAATATTATTAACAAATTGATTGTCAGAAATATTTATTTGAATTTTAGACATATGTAAATTTTCAATGATAGATTTTTTTTTTCTAAAAAAATTTCCAAAATTTTTTCCAATTAAAAACCCTAAATTAGATGCTGATCTATATCCTATAACTTTGAAAATAATAAATAAAAATTTTACCACTAGAAATTCAATAAAATATATTATTTTTTTCATATCTTTTCTTTTAAAAAATCTGAAAACTTTTTATAATTTTCTATTTTTAACTCTACTTTTAAGTATTTAATATTTTTTTTTTTATTATTAGTTAGTCTTTTATAATCTTTTTCTGTAGTAATGATTTCTAATTTATTATTTAAAGCAGTTTTTCTAATTTTCTCTAAATCTTTATTTGTATAATTATGATGATCAGGAAATATAAACTTTTTTGATATTTTAAACTTATACTTATTAAGTGTGTTCTCAAACTCTTGTGGATTTCCAATTCCACAAAAATATAAGTAGTTTTTTTTCCTATTAAAGTTTTTTATATTTGTTGGAACATAGCTGGAATAAAATATTTTATTATTAAACTTTTTTAATATTGACGAAAGTTTTGTATTTTTTTTTTCACCAATTAAAAAAATTGCATTATATTTTTTTAATATTTTTAGTCTTTCCCTTAAAGGTCCTGCTGGAAGTAAATATCCATTGCCTATACCATAAGTTGAGTTAAAACAAGCAATTGATATGTTATAATCTATTTTTTTATCTTGTAAGCCATCATCTAGAATAGCTAAATCGAATTTCTTTGCCACTGCCTTCTCTAAACTAATACCTCTATTTTTTTCACTAATTAGATTTCCATGAGCCTGAAGTATTTTTCTTTCATCTAGTTGATCTAAATATCTTTTTTTTATGAATACTGTTTTAAACCTATTTTTTAAAATTTTATTTATTTGTATGCTCAGAGAAGTTTTTCCAGTTCCACCAATATAAACATTTCCCACACATATAGTTTTGATTTTATATTTTTTTCTAATTAAAAAACTTTTACCAAAATTTATTAAAATAGTAAAAATTGTAAAAGGAATTATTAAATAAGAAATAAAATTTTTATCATTTAAATATAATGGTTTTAAAACTTTCATTTAGATAAATTTTTTAATCTCATATAAATTTTTATTTAGTATTTTATCTCCTAGGTATTTCAACTTTCTATTCACTGTATTCCTTTGTAAAAAATTAATTTTTTGACGAACAACAGATTTCATATTTTTTATCGAGTTTACTCTTGTTGTAATTTTCAATTTGTCTAATATTTCATAAACTTCTTTAAAATTCTCTACATGTGGACCGTATAGGATATAATTACCTTCCCTTGCAGATTCCAAAGGGTTCTGTCCTCCATGTGGTATGAGCGATCCTCCTAAAAATGTTAATTTAGATTGTGAGTAGAATTTTACAGAGTCTCCGTAAGTATCTACTATGTAAATATCTGTATCTTTTCTTAATTTTTTTGGTGAAGTATGCAATTGACAATTTAGGCCAATATTATTTAATTCTTCTAGTATTTCTTTTTTTCTGTTTATATGCCTAGGAATTATTATTGTTATCAAGTTTTTAATCTCTGATTTTAATTCTTTATGCACTTTTCCAATGAATAGTTCCTCTGTTCGGTGAGTGCTTGCTGCACAAAAAATAATTCTTTTTGAAAATTTTTTTTTAAGAATTAAATTTTTTGAATTGATTTTTTGTGCTTCTCCAAAAAACTTTAAATTACCAACAAATTTTATATTTTTTGCCCCTAATAATTTTAAATATTTTTCAGTTTCTATGTTTTGTGGCAATGCAAGAGTTATTTTTTCAAATATCTTTTTAGAAAAATTAGGAAAGAATTTCCATCTATTAAAAGATTTTTTTGTAATCCTTGCATTAAGAAGCACTAGTGGAATATTTTTTTTATGTAAATTATTGAACATATTTGGCCAGATCTCAGAGTCTACAAATATTGCTAATTTTGGTTTCCAATGATTAAGGAAATGATTGGTTAAAACATTTAAATCAAAAGGATAAAACTGATGAATTACTTTTTTAAACTTAAATTTAGATAAAATATATGAGGAACTGGTACTCGATGAGGTAATTAAAATTCGTTTTATTTTTTTATCCTTTTCAAATTTATTAATAATTGGAATTATACTTAATATTTCACCCACGCTTGCACCGTGTATCCAAATTATTTCATTGGGCTCATTGTTTTTATCAAGAAATCCGTATTTTTCTTTAAACCTATTTTGATCCTCTTTTCCTAAAAATATTCTAATTAATACAACTAGTGGCGAAATTAGTATAAACAAAAATAAAAAAAAATTATAAATAACAAACATCAACTTTTGTTTATTTGTTTATTATAATAGTTTTTATAGGTATTGGAGTTAATTAAAAGCTCTTCGTGATTACCAGAGTCCATAACCATACCCTTATCCATAACGTAAATTTTATCAGAACTTAAAATAGTTGAAAGCCTGTGTGCAATTACTACGGTCGTCTTATTTTGAGTCAATTTATCTAATGCTATTTGTATTTTTTCTTCTGTTTCAGAATCTAAAGAGGAAGTAGCTTCATCTAAAAGAATAATTTTACTATTTTTCAGGAACGCTCTTGCTATCGAAAGTCTTTGCTTTTCTCCACCTGATAATCGTACTCCATTTTCTCCTATTAAGGTTTGATATTTATTCTCGAGTTTATCAATAAATTCTGAACACATTGAAAGTTTTGCTGCCTCATAAATTTCATCATTGGTAGCTTCAGGTTTTGCATATTTAATATTATTAAAAATCGTGTCATCAAATAAAGTAACATTCTGATCAACTATTGATATTTCTTTCCTTAAAGAAAATAAATTAACTTCTCTAATATTTTGTCCGTCAATTTCCATTATCCCAGTTTTTGGGTCGTAAATTCGTGGTATTAAACTGAGTAATGTTGACTTACCAGATCCACTTTGCCCTACCAGAGCAGTCATTTTACCTCCAGCTATTTTAATGTTGATATTTTTTAAAACTTTATTCTCTAAATTTGTAGAATAATTAAAATTTATATTTTTGCACTCAATTGTTCCATTTTTTAATTCTAAATCTGTTTTATCTTCATTGGTTTCAATTAAACTTGTTGTGTCAATTATTGGAAGTATTCTTTTACTGGCAGATAATCCTTGACTAATACCAACATTTATAGTCGCTAAAGATTTTACTGGCTGATATGCTAACATCATTGCAGCTAAAAATGAAAAAAAATTATTTAAACTCAATTGGTCATTCATTATTAGTTTTCCTGAGTAAAAAATCAGAATAGCTATCATAATTCCTGTTAGAATTTCCATAACAGGTGTTGCTCTAATAAATACAGAAGATATTTTTATTGATTTTTCTTTTAAATCATTGACAAACTTTTCTGATCTTTCATTTTCATACTCTTCTCTTTGAAAAATTTTAATTATTTTGTGATTTTTAAAAATATCGATTAAATACTTGTTCAAATCACCAGATTTAACTTGAGCTTCTGTTACTACTTTACCCATACGTTTACCTAACTTTTTTGCGGTAAAAGATGCAAATGGAATCATAATAATAGCAATTAAAGATAGTCTCCAATTTTGTACAAACATTACTGCAAGAAGTCCAATTAAGGTTAAGCCATCTTTAAAAAAAGTTAAAAAAGATGTACTAAGCATTCCCGTTATTTGGTTTACATCAAAATTCAAATTAGAAATATATTTTCCAGTATGTTTGTTTTCTATATTTTCAGTATCAGCATTAATGAAAGATTTAAGCATATTAATTTGAATTTCTTTTTTTACCTCTTCTGCAACTTTAATCATTGTTACTTTTGCCATATATAAAGAGATACCTTTTGTTGCAAATGCTAGAACTATTAATAAAGGAATTAATAAAAGCAAACTTTGATCTTTATTAATAAATATTTTGTCTATTGCTGGATCCAACAGCCAGGCTGTTGCAGATGTACTACCTGCAACTAATATAGAAAAAAATACTGCCAGAAAAATTTTATTTAAATATTTTTTTGTGTAGTCTTTGTAAAGTCTTATTAATATTTCAATGTTAGACATTTAAATTATTTTACCAATTAAAATATTAATAAATACAATTAGACCTAGTAAATTATTACTTTTAAATTTTACCAGACACAAATCAGGTTTTGATACTTCAAGATTTTTTAATTGATATAAGCTCAAATGACAGAAAGTAATTATCAAAGATAGAAAATATAAAATTTTAAAGTTCATTAAAAAACCAACTAAAACTAATGAGAAAAAAAAAAATATGTAACATAAAGAAATAAATTTTTTCGGGTTATTTTTAAATTTTATCGAGGTAGATTTAACTCCTATAATCTCATCGTCTTTAATATCTTGATATCCATAAATAGTGTCGTAACCCAGTGTCCAAAATATGGCTCCAAAATAAAAAATAATTGGCACTAGATTTATGCTATTATTTACTGAAATCCATGCAAGAATGAGACCATAGTTAAATGTAATTCCTAAAAATAACTGCGGCCAATAAGTAAATCTCTTCATCAAAGGATAAGTAAATGCAAATGGCATAGATAGTAGTGCCATTAAAATTGTTAATTTATTAAAATTAATCAAAACTAAAAATGCTAAACTACATAATATTACAGAGTAAATTATTGCATGCTTTATAGATACTTTTCCTGAAGCAATTGGTCTATCTTTTGTTCTCTCAACTTTTTTATCAAAATTTTTGTCTACTATGTCATTTACAATGCAACCAGCAGATCTCATTAGTATTGACCCAAGTAAAAATAACAAAGAATAAAAATAAAATATTTCCAATTCAGAATTAAAATTGTAAGCAATGGTAAGTCCCCAAAGACAAGGCCAAAATAAAAGCATATACCCAATTGGTCTATTTAATCTTGTAAGTTCAATGAACAATTTGATATTTTCCATAACAATTTACTTGTAAATAGCAAAGCAGAGTCTCATAATCAAATTGATTCGAATGAATATAGATTACACTGTTACTGCATTAATGTTTCCAGCAATACCCCTTATAATGAGTGTATACAGCAATCGATTTCACACTCTAAGTGGATTAATTAGAAAAATTCATGATGAGTACGTCTTTGAAAAACACACTCCGCCAGAATGGAAAGATCAACTTATAAACCTGAACAGCAGAATTGGAGTATTAAAGTTTGCAATTATGTCAGCAGCATTTGGCTTTCTATTTAATATGCTGACTGTATTTGCTCTATATTTGGAAAGTTTAATTGTGGCTAGAGTAATTTTTGGGACTTGCTGTTTATCAATGATGATTTCAATTATATTTTTTATTAGAGAAATACAAATTTCTACCAAGGCTTTAAAACTTCATCTTTCTGATATGGATGTTCAGTTTAAGGAATAATTACTGCCGGACCTGTAATTTTTCTTCCTTCTAAATCTTTATGTGCTTGAATTACATTTTCTAATTTATATTTCTTAAAAATTTCTATTTTTACGTTTCCTGATGAAATTTGTTTAAATAACATGTTAGCCGCTTCTTGTATTTCTTCACTATTTGTGAAGTACTGATTCATTGCAGGTCTAACAAAATAAATACCCTTTGGTTGTAAAGATTTTGAAACTATAATTGGATCAAGTGGACCTGATGCATTTCCAAATGAAACCATTGTTCCTCTTAATTTTAAACATTCAATGGATTTATCATAAGTTGTTTTACCCACACCATCATAAATAACAGAAACACCTTTACCATTTGTGAGTTCCAAAACTTTTTTTGCAAAGTCTACCTTAGTATAATTTATAACTTCATCACAACCATACTTTCTTGCTATCTCAACTTTTTCATCACTACCAACTGTTCCAATAACTTTCAGTCCTAAACTTTTTGCCCACTGACAAAAGAATTGTCCTACGCCACCAGCTGCTGCATGAAATAAAATAGTTTCTCCCTCTTTTGGAACATATGTTTTATGTAATAAATAAAATGTTGTCATTCCTTTTGTCATTGCACTCGAAATTAGTTCCAAATCAATATTATCAGGGACTTTAACAATATTTTTTGATGTGTAATTTCTGTGAGTTGAGTAAGCACCTAAAGGAGCTGCAGCATATGCAATTTTATCTCCAACTGAAAAATTTGAAACATTTGAACCAACTTCTTTTATTATACCTGCTGCTTCCATTCCAATCCCAGTAGGCAATTGAAGAGGGTATAGACCCGACCTATGGTATGTATCTATATAATTTAAACCAATTGATACATGTTCGATTTGAACTTCATCTGCTCCAGGTTTTTCTAAAGTTATATCTTCTAGTTTAAGAACTTCTGGTCCACCTGTATTTATTACTTTAATAGATTTCATTTTACAAATGTACCTTTATGATAATCCTCTACTGCTTGCAAGATTTCTTGTTTAGTGTTCATAACAAATGGACCACCTCTAGCAATTTGCTCACCTATTGGTTTTCCAGCGATAAGAAGAAACTTAGCATCAGTTGAGCCATAAACCTTGAGTTTATCTCCCTTTTCTAAAAGAATTAGTTTTGAATTTTCAACTTTTTGATGTTGCTCATTTCCAATTTTTATCTCTCCTTCAATTAAATAAATAAATGAATTGTGAGTTGATGGTAAATCAAAATTGAACACTTTGTCTTTGTTTAATTCTACATCAAAATAAATAGGCTCAACATTATGTTTTTTTACAGGTCCCTCAGCTTGTTCAAATTTACCAGCTATGACCTTTACAATTTTTTCCTGATCTTTATATGATTGCATCTGCTCTGCATCTATATAGATGTAATTAGGTTTGCTCATTTTAAGTTTAGCTGGCATATTAATCCATAATTGAAATCCATGCAGTTTGCCTTCTTTCATTGCTGGCATTTCAGAGTGAATTATTCCACTTCCAGTTTTCATCCACTGAACATCTCCTGCAGTCATTCTACCTTCGCCACCTGTACTATCTTTGTGTTCAAAATCTCCAGCTAACATATAAGTTACTGTTTCTATTCCTCGATGAGGATGAGGTGGAAACCCCGCTATATAATCTTCACTATTTTCTGATCCAAATTCATCTAGCATTAAAAATGGATCAAAGTAATTTGGCTCTACACCAATACTTCTTTTTAATTTAACTCCAGCCCCATCAGAAGCTGGCGTAGGTTCAATAATTTTTTTAACTTCTATATCTGACATATTATTTATTTAAAATTTCTTATCTAAACTAAAATCTTGAGTTCCATTTATGAATATAAATAGAAAACCACCTGCTAATGCAATATTTTTCAAAAAAGATCCTAATTGCATCTGGTCCGAAAAATCGTTATGAAAAATTACTGCTGTTGCAATACAAAATAGACTTAATAAACCTGCTGCAATTTTTGCTTTATAGCCCAATATAATTAAAATAGGTCCAACTATCTCCAAAATTATTGCTGGTATAATTAAAATTCCTGGTACTCCAAAACCCTCCATCCAGCCGACTGTTCCATCATAATTACTAATTTTAAAAACACCATTTAGAAGAAATAAAGCTGAAATTAAAATTCTTGCAACAAGATCTAAAATGTTTGTCATATTTTCAAAATAATGACTTGTTTAAATAATATCAAGTAAGTGTTTAAGATTATTAATCTGATTTTCAGGAGAGTAATCTAGATTATCAAAAATATTATTATTTCTATTCACCCAAATAGCATTAAAACCATAATTACCACCCCCAGAAACATCCCATGTATTTGAGCTTAAAAAGGCAACTTCATGTTTTTCAATCTTATATTTTTTTACTGGAATATCGTATACCTTTGAATCTGGCTTAAAAATACCTACTTCTTCTACAGAAAAAATATCATCAAAAACTCTAAGATTATTACTGGAGACCAATTCATTGAGAAGGGAAGGAGTTCCGTTTGAAAGTATTGATAGTTTATAATTTTTTTCTTTTAATAATTGTAGAGTTTTTTTTACTTCTGGATAAGGGGAAAGAATTTTATAAAGATCAAGTAATTCACTTTTCATATTGGGATTAATATTAAATACTTTCATTGATTTATCCAAACTATCCTCAGTAATTTTCCAAAAATCTTTATGTCTTTTCATTATACTTCTAAGCCAAGTATATTCTAGCTGAGTAGTTCGCCAATAATTTGAAAAACTTTCCCACTTGCTGCCAATTTTATCTTTACATTTTTCTGCTGCAGAATTGACGTCAAATAAAGTTCCATAGGCATCGAAAATTATTGCTTTAATATTTTTCATAAATTACTTTCGTTATATGAGTAATATTAGAATATTTTTTCCTGAAAGTTTATCTCTTAATTTAAATTCTTGGCTTGAAAAACCACAATCACACTATTTAACAAAAGTAATGAGAGTTAAAATTGGTGAAAATTTTTCACTATTTAATAAAAACGGTGAGTGGTTAGCTAAAATTATTAATATTAGTAATGGCAAAGTTGAATTTAGTATTCAAGAAAAATTAAGAAATAAAGAAAACCCAGTAGAAATTTGGTTGGCATTTTCGCCAATTAAATCAAATTATTCAAATTTCATGATACAGAAAGCTACTGAATTGGGTGTAACTAAATTTATTCCAATTATTTTTGATAGAACAATTGTAAGAAAGATTAATTCTGAGAGATTAGAAAAAATAATTATAGAGGCAACAGAGCAGTCAAATAGAATAAATCTTCCTTCTTTAGAAAAACCTCAAAACTTGAAAAATTTCTTAAAAAAAAACGAAAATAAAATAGATTTAATTTTTACCGACCTAAATACTAAAAATAAAAAAATTGAGTTAAATAAAGACAGAAATAAATCATTGTGTATTATAATTGGACCTGAGGGTGATTTTTCAGAACAAGAAAGGAATAATATTTTAAATTTTGAAGGTGTAAAATCATTTAAAATAAACGAAAATATTCTTAGATCAGAGACAGCAGCAATATCTTCAATATCTATACTTAGTTATATTTTGAATTTATAAATATTTATTTATTAATTTGATTGATTTTTTAATATCGTCTCTGTGAGAAATTTTAGCAATATATTTTCCATCTTTTAAAAGAATCACTGGTGAACTATGGTCAATATTATAATCGCCATTTTCAAAAAATATTTTTTGGCTTATTATTCCCCAAGATTGTGAAAGTAAAAAAATTTCACCTGGATCTCCGGTAATCCCAATAAAATTATTATCAAAATTGCTGAGATAATCTTTTACTACATCAGGAGTATCTCTTTTTGGGTCAACACTAATAAAAAATACTTTTATATCTTTTTTTTTATTTTTTTTAAGTCTGTTCAAAACAATATCCATTTTATTCAATGTCATTGGACATATGTCAGGACAATTTGTAAAACCAAAAAAAATTGCAGTTAAAGGTCCGTTAAAAGACTCTTGAGTTATTATATTGTTGTTCATGTCTTTAAGTTCAAAATCTGAGCCTTTGAATGCTGCGACTGATTGATCTTTTTGTTCTTTCATCGATAAAAAGACAGGAAGCATTAAAAATAAGAATATTGTTAAGCATCCTGTTAATACTACAATCGAGGTTTTTAATTTCATTATTGTAAAATTGTATATACGGACTATATAAATATTATGTCTTTGATAAAGAAATTATTTGGCGCATTAACTGAGAAACCTTGGGAACAGGACCAAGCAGTAATCGACAGTGGTCACTCAGGCAAAACATTTGAAATATCAAATCAAATGTCTGCTGTAATAATTATTTTCGGAGTGAGTACAACTTTATTTAGTCTAATTTTTACTGGTTATCTTTATTCACTTCCACCAGAACAGGATACAACTTTTATATTGAAGACAAATTTACTTTGGATAAATACGTTACTCTTAATCTTAGTAACAATATTTTTTAATAAGATAAGCAAAGATTTAAAAAATGGAATTACAAAAACAATAAAAAAAAATTTAATTTATGTAGGTGCTCTAAGTTATATATTTTTATTTCTACAGCTAGCTTTATGGTATCAATTAATGCAAACTGGAAATTTTGTTTCAACAAATACTTATTTCTCGTCTTACTACTTCTTTACCGCATTGCATGGTATACATTTATTAGGAGGACTTTTTTTCTGGGGTAAAGTTAGTTCAAGAATTTTTAAATCAGAGGAAAGTGAATACAAAAAAGAGGAAAAAAGTATTAATGCACTTTCGCTTTACTGGTTATTTTTATTTATTGTTTGGTTGGTATTTTTTACAATAATGTTTGCCTATAACGATACTGTAATAGAATTTTGTAAATCTTTGATAGCTTAAGTTTTATTTAAGAAATAAAACCATCACAGACCCAAACACAGCAATTATAATTAATAGTATGTTCACAGATCTAAGATACCTTTTTGTTTCAGGTTTTGTCTCTCCCTTTGAAAATCTTCCAGCACCTAAAGAGATAACAAAATAGAAGGCTAAGACTAAAGCAAGAATCGTAATTAAAATACCTAATTTACCAAGCATAAACATATTGATTATATTAGTATAATTAATATGTTTTATGACATTTTGTCATAGGTATTTATAGGATTATTCTTCTATATAAACATTATGCATGCAGGAATAATTTTTTTATTAGTGATCATTGGATCTGTCTTATTTCATATTTTCACGCCGTGGTATTGGACAGATATTGCATCAAATTGGAAAGGAATGGACGATACCATCACTCTTACTTTTTGGGTAGGTGGAGGAGTTTTTGTAGCTGTTTGTCTTTTTATGATTTACTGCGTTTTCAAATATCAACATAAAGAAGATAGAAGAGCAGAGTATAAACCAGAAGATAAAAAATTAGAAAAAATTTTAACTTGGGCTACGACACTTGGAGTTTGTGCATTGTTAGCTCCTGGTCTTATAATATGGAACCAATATGTAAACGTTCCAAAAAATGCTATTGAAGTTGATGTGATGGCATGGCAATGGGGCTGGCAATATAGGCTTCCAGGTGCAGATGGAAAATTAGGAACGACCCAAGTTAGAAATATTGCAGACAACAATCCATTCGGCATAAATCCTGATGATCCGTTTGGAAAAGATGACATAATGGTTGAAAGTGATGTTATCAATCTAGAAAATAATAGACCTGTAAAAATTTTATTAAGATCAGTAGACGTACTTCATAATTGGTATGTTCCACAATTTAGAGCAAAAATGGATGCAGTCCCTGGTACAGTAACTTTCTATTGGTTTGAGCCTAATAAGGTAGGTGAATACGAAGTTTTATGTGCTGAGTATTGTGGAGTTGGTCACTATGCTATGAGAGGTGGAGTTGAAGTACAAGATAAAGCTGATTATGAAGTTTGGCTTAGTGAACAAGAAACTTTTGAGCAACTATCAGCAAGATATGAAAAATTAAATGTAGATGGGAACAAATTAGCTAAAAAATAACAATTTATTAATTTAAAAAAATATATATATAGAGGATAAAAATTATGTCAGACGAATACGATAACAACAAATCATACCAAGCCCAGTCATCAGAAGTAATGGATGGTTCAGCTGGTTCTATAAATCCAGATATAGATTATGTAAGGCCAGCAGAAGTTGGTGAGCAAGATTTATACCATGGACATAGTTTTATTGAAAAATGGATTTTTTGCCAGGATGCAAAAGTTATTGGAGTACAATATTTCTTAACTGCAGTTTTTACTGGAATTGTAGGTTTAATTTTATCTTGGTTAATGAGACTTCAATTAGGTTTTCCTGGACTAGCAGGCTTTATGACAGCTGAACATTATTATCAATTTGTAACTATGCACGGTATGATAATGGTAGTTTACTTTCTAACTGCTCTTTTTCTTGGAGGTTTTGGAAATTATTTAATTCCACTAATGGTGGGAGCAAGAGATATGGTTTTCCCATATGTGAATATGCTCAGCTTCTGGATGTTCTTTGTTGCAGTTGCAGTTTTAATGGCAAGTTTCTTTGTTCCTGGTGGACCGACAGGAGCTGGATGGACCCTGTATCCTCCACAAACTATTTTGGAAGGAACTCCTGGATCAGGCATGGGTATCTTACTTATGCTTATATCTTTATCTTTATTTGTAATTGGTTTCACAATGGGTGGACTAAATTATATGATTACCATTTTACAAGCTAGAACTAGAGGAATGACCCTAATGAGAATGCCTTTAACTGTTTGGGGAATTTTCACAGCAACTGTACTAGCAATGCTAGCATTCCCAGCACTACTAGTTAGCGCAATAATGATGACTTTAGATAAAGTATTGCAAACTAGTTTCTTTATGCCAACAATTTTAAAGGCAGGAGAGGTTCTTGAATATGGTGGAGGAAGCCCAATTCTTTTCCAACACTTGTTTTGGTTCTTTGGACATCCTGAAGTTTACATTGTAGCATTGCCTGCATTTGGGATAGTTTCTGATTTAATATCAGTTCACGCTAGAAAGAATATATTTGGTTATAGAATGATGGTTTGGGCAATTGTTGGAATTGGAGGTTTAAGCTTCTTCGTTTGGGCACACCACATGTATGTAAGTGGGATGAACCCTTGGTTTGGATTTTTCTTCGCAACAACAACATTAATCATCGCCGTTCCAACCGCTATGAAAGTTTACAACTGGATACTTACTTTATGGAGGGGAAATATTAGAATTAATACCGTAATGTTATGGTGCCTAGGATTTATTGTTACGTTCGTAAATGGTGGAATTACTGGAATATTTTTGGGAAATGTATCAGTAGATGTTCCATTATCAGATACATATTTCGTAATAGCCCACTTCCATATGGTCATGGGTATTGCTCCTTTAATGGTAATTATGGGGGCAGTTTATCACTGGTTCCCTCTGGTAGCTGGAAAAATGTTACACGAAGGTTTAGGAAAATGGCATTTCTGGATTACTTTCCTAGGAGCATATTCAATATATTTCCCAATGCATTATTTAGGTTTTATTGGAGTTCCAAGAAGATATTTTGAAATGTATGATAGTCCATACATGACATCTGCAGTTGGAATGAATGAATTTATAAGTATTGCAGCATTTATAGTTGGTGCAGCACAGTTTATTTTAGTTTTCAATATCATTAAAACACTAAAAACAGGTAAAAAAGCTGAAAAAAACCCTTGGAAAGCAAATTCGCTAGAGTGGTACACATCTACTGTTCCACCAGAACATGGAAATTTTGGTGAAAGACTTCCAGTTGTACATAGATGGCCATATGATTTTAGCGTTCCAGGAGCAAAGGATGATTTTATTCCGCAAACAACAGCACCTAGTGAAGTAATACATACAGAAGTAGAGAAAACATAAGAGAAAAATAATGTCTGAACAAAAAATAGACGGCTTCGAACTTAAACCTGGGTTTAAGGGAATGGCGTCTGATACTGGTTCAGACCAAACAATGTTTAAAGGTGTGCATTGGGGCAAAGCCATGATGTGGATCTTTTTATTGAGTGATACTTTTGTTTTCAGCTGTTTTTTAATTTCTTATATGAAAGGCAGAGGGTCTACTCTTGTTGATTGGCCTAATACGAGCGAAGTATTTTCTTTACATGTAGGGAGTGTACCTGTTCCACTTTTACTTATTGCGATAATGACATTTGTTTTGATTACAAGTAGTGGAACTATGGCTCTAGCAGTAAAGTATGGTTACGAAAAAAATCGAAAAATGTGTGGGTGGCTGATTTTAGCTACTGCAGTAGGTGGACTTACTTTTGTGGGAATGCAGGTATTTGAGTGGTCAAAACTAATTCACGAAGGTGTAAGACCTTGGGGGAATCCTTTTGGTGCATCACAGTTTGGTTCCTTCTTTTTTATGATAACAGGTTTCCATGGTTTCCATGTCTCAATAGGGGTAATTTTCTTATTTATATATACCTATAAAGTTTTCGCTGGTCATTATGAGAGTAAAAAAAGAGGCTGGTTTACCAAAATGAAAGGGGATTATGTTGAAATTGAAATATTAGGTCTTTATTGGCACTTCGTTGACCTAGTTTGGGTTTTCATTTTCGCATTTTTCTACTTGTGGTAAAATAAAATATGGATGAAACTAACAAAATGAGTGAAACGGCTAAAAAAGAGGAGCAAACAAGCACCCAAAAGATAGGTATTTATCTTTGGATTTGGTTATTGTTGTTTGTTCTAAGTTTTTTTTCGTACATGGTTGACTGGTACCAATTTCAAGGAATGTTGAGATGGTCATTAATACTATTCTTTATGTTTTTAAAGGCAGGACTTATTATGGCTTTTTTCATGCACTTGTTTTGGGAGAGATACGCCTTGGTAAATGTATTGCTTTGGCCGATGACTGCAATTGCTTGCTTTATATTTTTAATGACAGCAGAGTTTAAATACACAGTATTTTCAAGATTATTTTATTTTGTTGTAGGAGGTGCTTAATATGGATGCATATGGATATTTAGCATTCTTCTTACTTTTATTTGTTTTTTTCATTTATATAGTTTGGTTTGGTTATTCGGTAAAAGTTGAAAACCAAAAAGAACAAGGTGATAAAGTCACAATAAATCCTTATGATCAAATACCTTTAAGTAGAAGATTAATTGATAAGAAAAACAGTAAAGTAGGTATATTCGATCTTGGGAATCATATTTTAATAGCAGGCGTTATATTACTTGTAATATTTGTTTCACTGAATGTCGAATAACAGTGACTACAAATACAATTAAAAAAAAATCAGTTTATATTAGCCCTATTTCTTATTCAAAATATTTATTATTGTTAATGAAACCAAGGGTAATGTCTTTGGTCATCTTTACTTGTGCTGTTGGATTATTAACAGCCCCAGTTTCAGTTTCATTTCTTAATTCAATAGTTGCAATATTTTTTGTGACAATGGGCGCGGGTGCAGCTGGTGCCTTAAATATGTGGTACGAGGCAGACCTTGATAAATTAATGACCAGAACATGTTTAAGACCAATTCCTACTGGAAAGGTGAACAGGGAGCACGCTTTATTATTTGGAACAGTATTATCGATAGTATCTGTAGTTGGTCTTTATTATTTTTCAAATTTAATATCAGCTATACTGTTATCTATAACAATAGGATTTTATGTCTTTGTTTATACGATTTGGTTAAAAAGAAAAACGCCCCAAAATATTGTTATTGGAGGCGCATCAGGCGCACTGCCACCAGTTATAGGTTGGACTATAGCTACTAACTCATTAACATTAGAACCGATAACTTTTTTCTTAATTATATTCTTTTGGACCCCATCTCATTTTTGGGCATTGAGCCTTTATAAAGCAGACGACTATCAGAAAGCTAAAATTCCTATGTTACCTATTACTAATGGTATTGAGGAAACTAAGAGAAATATATTTATTTATTCTTTAATAATGTTACCAATAGTTATTTTGCCTTATTATATTGGTTTTGCAGGTGAAACATTCTTAATAGTTTCATTATTACTTACCTTTTATTACAACTATGTTTGTTATGATCTTCTTAAGTTCAAAAAAAACAAATTTGAAATAAAGAAGGCTAAAAAGGTATTTTCTTACTCAATTTTTTACTTATTTTTGCTTTTTGTCTTATTTTTGGTAGACCAGATTATAAAATAAATAATCCTATTTATTTTATAGGAAAATGGTAAAAAAAATTCATGAGATACGTAAGTACAAGAGATAATTCAAAAGAATACAGTTTTGAAGATGTTTTTATTAAAGGTTTAGCTGATGATGGCGGACTATATGTTCCTACATCTCTAAAAAAATTTAGTACAAATGAATTATTACAGCTTAAAAATCTTGATTACAACGATTTAGCTACTGAAATAATAAATCAATTTTCATCAGATTTTATCTCTAAAGATGATCTTTCATCATTAATTAATAAATCTTATTCAACTTTCAGAGAAAAAGATGTTGTTAAAATTTCAAATGTTGGTGATTTGAAGCTATTAGAGTTATTTCATGGCCCAACATTAGCATTTAAAGATATTGCAATGCAGTTCATTGGAAATTTATATGAGTATTATTTAAGTAAGAATAATAAAAAAATTAATATTGTTGTGGCTACATCAGGTGATACAGGAGCTGCTGCTATAGATGCAATTAAAGGCAAATCAAACTTAAATATTTTTGTCTTACATCCTAATAATAGAATTTCACCAGTACAAAGAAAGTTAATGACAACAGTTGAGGATGAAAATGTTTTCAATATTGCAATTGATGGAAATTTTGACGATTGCCAAAATATTGTAAAGCAAATGTTTTCAGACCTTGATTTTTCAAAATCTATAAATATGTCAGGAGTAAATTCTATTAATTGGGCACGAATAATTGCCCAAGCAGTTTATTATTTTTATACTTATTTTAAACTTGAAGTTGATAAACAGATATCTTTTTCAGTACCAACTGGAAACTTTGGAGATGTCTTTGCAGGTTACCTTGCGAAAGAAATGGGTTTACCAATATACAAACTTATTGTTGCAACTAATGAAAATGATATTTTGCACAGAGCAATCTCTAATGGTGATTATATTTCAAAAAAAGTAAAAGAAACGCTATCTCCAAGTATGGATATCCAATTGGCAAGTAACTTTGAGAGATTAATTTATTATGTAAATAATTCTAATTCTGAAATTACATCAGACATAATGAAAAGAATTAAGCAAAATGAATACCAAATTGAAAAATCAAACTTGGATATCATTCAAAAAGACTTTGTTTCTGAAAGTTGTGACGAAGATGAAATTTTAGAAATTATTAAAGAAAATTTTGAGAAAAATAGTGTAATATTAGATCCCCACACTGCAGTTGGAGTAGGGGCTGCAAATAAGCTTAATTTAAATGATTGTGTAGTTTTATCTACCGCTCATCCATGCAAATTTCCAGCCGCAACAGATAATGCTATAAATAAGCACGAAGAATTACCAAGTGAGCTTCAATATGTTCATGGCAAAGAGGAAAATTTTCAACTATTAAAAAATGATACAGATGAAGTAAAAAATTTTGTTAAAAGTAAGTTATGAAATTAAAAATTAAAGACCAAATCCCATATACAAAGATCTTCCATTTAGTAGATGGCGAACCCAAGGAACAAAATATATCTGAGGTATTAGGATCAAAAAAAATAATATTATTTGGTTTACCTGGAGCATTTACAGCTACATGCTCTAAATTTCATTTACCAGGTTATGTTAAAAATGCTCAACAAATCTTAGATAAAGGTATTGATAAAATATTTTGCTTAGCTGTTAATGACCCTTATGTAATGAATGCTTGGGGTGAGGCGAACAGTATAGGAGAAAATATAACTATGTTAGCTGATCCTTATTTATCATTTACAAAGTTAATTGGTGCTGAAGTCGACAGAAATTCAAAAGGTATGGGTATCAGATCAAGCCGTTATGCTATGGTTGTTGAAAATTTAAAGGTTCAAAATATTCAAGAAGAAGAGGAAACTAAAAATTGTAGTATATCCTCAGCAGAGGGAATTTTAGATATTATTTAGCAAAGAAATATCATTTATTAGTATGAGCACAATATGCTTATTTTCATAGTATGGTCACAATTTATTAATATAGAACTAATGTGTCATTAAGATATACAACTTTAATTTCAAGCGCACTTCACTCAACTTATACGCTACCTCAAAAATGGTTAAATGATATTAAACATATAGAGTTTAACGAAATACTTTCATCATCAATTGGACCTCTAGCATTATTTTTTGGTTGGAAAAAAAGCCATAAAGAGGAGTTTTCTGAAATTGCATCAGGAGTCTTGGCTTCTAGTTTTATTCATGGTGATCCAATTGGAAGTGTTTCATCTATTGTTATATTGGCACACAGATATTCAAAAACAAAAAACAAAGCTGAATTTAATAATCTTCAATGGGGTTTTATTAAAGGAACAATAAGTGTAGGTGCTTTTGCTTTAACGACAAAATTTGTATCTTCTTCTTTTTTTGGTTTTATGGTTGCTCTATGTGTTGCAGGGATAATTAGAAAATCCTTAGGATACCTGAAAATGTTGCAGTACATAAAATATCTTAAACAATTCAAACCAAAATTTAAAAAGTACATGACAAGAAGAGAATTTCTTACTCTTAATCTCATGACTTTAAAAAATGCTTGAAGCTTTGATAATTTTAGAAATAACTTTTTTGGTTCTATCCTTTTCTAAATAATAAGGAATTTTAAATTAATCAGTCTCTTGATCTTGGTCTTTTTTTTTCTTTTTTCCTTTAAATGCTTTGACTGCTAAAAAACCAACAACTCCTCCAACAACAGCCACTGGCAGTGTACCCGCGACTGCAGTTCCTAAAGCAGCTATTCCCATTGATGATCCTAACCATCCACCAACCGCAGCTCCTCCTATTGTTCCCATACCTTCTTTTGTAGTTGCTACATCAATTGTTTTTCCGACGACTGAGTCAATTTTTTCTCTTTTTGACATGCTCTAAAATATCATATTGTTTAAAAAGTATGAAGCTTATTTAGTTTAATTAACTATATTAAGAATCTGCGGCTTTTCTAGCAATTAAATCTACCTCATTGTTTAAAACATCTGTAGAGTGGCCTTTGACCCAACTCCATTTTATTTGAAATTCATTAGTCATTTGATCTAATTCAGTCCAGAGATCTTTATTTTTAACAGGTTGTTTACTAGCTGTTTTCCATCCATTTTTTTTCCAATTATGTATCCATTCAGTTATTCCTGATTTCACATATTTAGAGTCTGTAAAAATTTGAACATTGCTACCTTTAGGAATTTTTTTAAGAGCTTTTATTGGAGCAAGTAATTCCATTTGATTATTTGTAGTATCTTTTTTGCTACCCTTTATTCGAATTTTTTTATTATCATCTATAATAATTGCAGCCCATCCGCCATTTCCTGGATTACCTAAACATGATCCATCGGTATAAATCTTTATCATTAAGAATAATCCTTAAAAGAATTTAACTTTCTATGAAAATTTAACTTATCCAGGTATTCTTTTGGATCTTTAATTTTAATTAATGCTTTTTTTGGAGTATTTAAATAATCATATGATCTTGTAAGAAGGTATCTTAAAGCTGAACCTCTACATAAAGTATTGAAATTATTCTTTTCTTTTAAACTTAATTTACGTACTGATTGATAACCTCCTAATAATTGAGCAGATTTATTTTTGTCTAAAATATAAATTTTATTTCTTTTTTTAAAACATAATGCATTAACACATGTTGCTAATTCATAAGCCAAGAAATCATTTGCAGAAAAATAAAAATCAATAAAACCGTAATATTTTTTCTTATAGAAAAAAATATTATCAATAAAAAGATCACTATGAATTATTCCATTTGGCATTTTTTTTGGCCATTTTTTCTTAATATCAATTAAATCAGTTTTCATGGTCTTAATTAAATTATTTGAAAGTTTATTAATTCTTTTATCTATTTTATTTAGTAAAGGTCCCCAAGAATTTACTGATAACGAATTTTTTCTATACAATCTTAATTTCTTAGCAGCTAAATGTAACAGAGCAGCATTTTTTCCAACTTGAAAACAGTCTTTACTTGTTAGTTGATTTTTATCTTTTCCTTCTAAAAAACTTACTAAACATGCAATTTTATTTTTAATTTTGAATAAATATTTGCCTTTTTTATTTTTTATTGGTTCAGGACATTTAATTTTATGCTTAGATAAACCAAACATTAAGTTCATAAAAAAAGGTAAATCTTTTTTTTGAACTCTTTTTTCAAATATAGTCAGTATTATTTTCTTTTTATTTGTTTTTATTAAGTAGTTTGTATTCTCAATTCCTTTTTTAATGCCAGAAAACGAATAGATTTTCCCAATTTTAAAGTTTTTTTCGATTAAGCTTAAATCGTTTTGATTTATCCTTGTATATACAGCCATTAATTTAATTTTCCTGGAATTTTAAATGTTACATCTTCTTTTACTATTTCAACTTCCTCTATTTCTACAGTAAATTTTTTCTTAATATTTTCTATGAATTCATTCACTAATACTTCAGGAGCCGAGGCACCAGATGAAATACCTATTGTTTTGCATTTAGATATTTTTTCTAGTGGAAAAGTGCTTTCTGAATGAATTAACTCAGCATGCTCACATCCATTATTTTTAGCTACTTCAACCAATCTAACTGAGTTAGATGAATTTCTACTACCAATTACAAAAAAATTATCACACTCTTTTGCAATTTTTTTTACTGCTGCTTGTCTATTTGTTGTTGCGTAACAAATATCATCTTTTTTTGGCTCGTGAATATCAGGAAAGCGTTCTTTTAAAACATTTATAATATCTTTAGTATCATCAACCGACAATGTTGTTTGTGTAATATAAGCAAGTTTATCGTTTTTACCTCTTTGATAATTTTTTGCATCATCTGTAGTTTCAATAAGATCAATCTTTCCACTAGCTAATTGGCCCATTGTGCCAATTACTTCAGGATGGTTTTTATGACCTATAAGCAAAACTTGAATATCTTTTTTATTTAAATTTTCTGCTTCTCTGTGAACTTTAGATACCAATGGACATGTTGCATCAATAAAAATCATGTTAAAACTTTCTGCTTCTTTAGGAACAGATTTTGGTACACCATGAGCTGAAAAGATAACAGGCCTTGTTTTATCTTCAATTTCATCAATTTCCTCAACAAATATTGCACCAATTTTTTTTAAGCCATCTACTACGTGCTTGTTATGAACTATTTCATGTCTTACATATACAGGGGCACCATATTTTTCTATACTTTTCTTCACAATTTCAATTGCTCTGTCAACACCGGCACAAAATCCTCTCGGAGCTGCTAAAAGTATTTTAAGATGATTATTCTTCACTTTCATCCTTTCGAAGAAATGGGATTAAAAAAACAATACATGCAATTAGAAAAAAAAGACTGCCAAACATAGCCCAAAAATTTCCAAAACTTGATATAATAAAACCCAACGCAGAAATAATGAATAAAATCCACCCAACTAAATTAATATTTTTATTACTCATTTTTTTCAATTAAATATTCGAGCAATATATGTGGAAAAGTTAATGAGGCCAATCCAATAAAAATTACTCGATAAATAGATTCATTAAATTCGATATAATTATTTAGAATTGATATTGAAACAACATATCCAAAAATTGTCAAAATTGTTAGCGGAAGGGCTTTTTTAATGAATAATGGCAAACCTTTTGTCAAATTTTTATTTATTTCTCTAATCAAAGAAATTGAATGCCTAATAGAATGTAAAAAGCAAAAGTAAATCGTGAAAGCAATTATTGGATTAAGAAAATAATTTAGGATTAATATTGATAAATAATCCATTAATAATAATGACTTTGCTTCGAGATTTTTGTTTAACGATAAAATAATTCCAGAAATTAAAGATAATAAGATAAATATAAATAATATCTCATTAGATATTATTAAATTATTTGAAATATAAAAATTTAATGTTTCGAATATTGCTAGTGTCTCTTCTTTGTGAAAAAATAAGGGTGAGGTAATTATTAACGATCCTTTTAAAAAATAAATTAATTCAAAGTTTTTCTTTTGGTTAATAAATTCGGAGTCCTCTTTTCCAAAATGAAAAGCAGCGATAATTAAAAATAAGAAAAGTAATGATTTTGGGAATATTAACCAAATCAGTATTATAACTGTGCCAATAAGTAAATAACTCATATAAAAAATACCCATTGATTTATATCCAAAATATTTAATCAGTTTTTTACCTTTAATATGATCTAGAGAACCATGGGATATTCCAATTGTTAAAATTAAAAACAACGAAATTAGTAAGAAACTACCTTCTCTCAGATATTTTATTCCAGATAAAAGTATACATAAATTAAAAAAAATTAAAGAGTGGAAAAAATTAATTCTAATCATATAATTTAAAAAAGTTCTTTAATAAAAATCCATTTAGGCATTTTTAATATTACCGATATATCTTCAAATAAATTACTTCTATTTGACAAAAATTTTATAACAGTATTAGATTTATTATTAAACATCCTAAAAAAAATATTTGGCATTTTGCTTGGATTATTTTTAAGAACTTTTAAAAAAATTTTATCAAGAAATTGATATTTTTTTTTAATTTGAAAAGTTTTCAATTTACTAATGTTTTCGATATTTTCTCTTATAAATTTACTTTGTTCTTGAATATTTAGAAAAGTATAACCAGTACTTAACCTTGTCATACCACCAGCTGTTCCAATATTAATTTTATTTTTTTTTTGGTCAACTATTGGGTAAAAAAGAGGTATAGCACCCACTTCTTTGTATGTAATCTTATAATCTTTTATTTTTAGATTATTCTCAATATATTCTTTAATTTGCTGATCATAATCTTTTTGGGAATCGTCATCCATTTCTGATAACCATGTTGTTTCAACTAATGCTGTTTTTTTTGAATATGGAAGTGTATAAAAAAAATGAACACTTCCTCTCTGTTCACAATCAAAATCCATTAGATTCATCATTTCTTCATCAAAAAATTCCTTTTTTGTCTCTATTTCTACCCCACAGAAATGTTGCCAAAGACCAGAGTTTTGATTACCTAAATTTGGAACACTATTAAATACTAAAGAGTTATCAAAATTTATATTATGATCATTTTTGTGAAAGGAAATATTCTTATTCTCTTTTAATTTGCTGTTTATCTTCTCATAAAATAGCCCACTATCAATACTTTGATACTGATAATTATCGCACTCTAGATGTCTTGTTTTTTGAGGCACATTTATGGAGAAATGTTTCCAATTTTTTTTTACACAATCCTCAAAATTATGTGGGAATGTTTTCCAAAAAGACCAAGTTTTATCTTTTTTATATTCATCTCTTGGCTCAATAATAGCTAAAGTTTTATTTTTTAACTTATTATTGATATCTAACTCATATGCTAAAGATAATCCTGCACAACCACCACCAATTATGATAAAATCAAAATCTTTCATTTAAATTTATTTCTTCACTAATTAATTCGTGTTCTTTATCTCTAAGGTGATTATGTTTTTTAATCAATGATAGTTTTAGCAAGTCATATATAGATAATAATGTTTGTAATATCTTACCATTATTAGTTACAAAAATTTTACCTGATTTATCATAATTTTGAATTGTTTCTTTCTCAATAATATTTCTTCCAATTTGTCTATAAACTCTTCTTGCAACTAAAATTGAAAATCGAAGACTTAAAGGAATATCCTTTATTGCTGAAAAGCTACTATCATAAAATAAATCTGCAGTAGCCAATGTTTCTTTTATTGTTTCAAAATTATGCTTTATATAAAATCTTTTATTTTTTGAGTCCTCTACTACATCTCTGGAAATATTTGTTAGTTGCATAGCTATTCCCAAATCTATAGCTGATTTAAGAGAATTAGAGCTAGTGACATTTAAAATTTTTGCCATCATTAATCCAACAGTTCCTGCTACTCTATATGAATAAATTAATAATTCCTTTTTTGAATTTAATCTTACTTCATTTTGAATATCAGACTCCACACCATCGAATAAGTCTTCTACAATTTTTGTGGAAATATTATATTCATCCATTAATACCCACATATTTTTAATTATACGGTTCTGAAATTCTTTATTGATAAAATTATTTTTGAAGTTTAAAAATCTTCTTAATTTAACTTCAATTGTACCTTCATCGTCTGCTATGTTGTCTAAAGTTCTACAAAAATCGTATAAATTAGAACATTTTAAATAAATTCTCTTAGGTAGGAAAAAACCAGCCCAATTAAATGATTTTGCGTATATTGATAGAAAACTCTTTTTCTCCATTACAGAATTTTATCTAAGACTTTTGCTGAAGATAGCACTCCTGGCACACCTGCTCCAGGATGAGTACCCGCTCCCACAAAGTATAAACCATCAAAAATCTCTGATTTATTATGAAATCTAAAATAAGCTGACTGGGTAAATTTTGGTTGAATAGAAAAACCTGAGCCATATTTTGTATTTAACTCTTTCTCAAAATAATCAGGAGTTAAGTAAAAATCCTCAACAATATTTTCACTTAAATTAGGTAGTAAACTTTCCTCCATTTTTTGAATAACTAAGTTTTTCATCTTATCTCCCTCAATAGACCAGTCTATACCAGATTGGTTATTAGGAACTGGCACCAACACATAAAAACAATCATGATTATCAGGCGCCATCGATTTGTCTGTAGCTGTTGGTCTATGTAAATAGTAACTAATATCGTCATTTAATTTTTTATTATTAAAAATATCGTCCAAGTGTTCCTTGTACTTATCTCCAAATTTGATTGTATGATGTTCAACATCGTCGTAAACTTTTTTGGTTCCAAAGTAATAAACAAATAAACCCATTGAATATTCCATTCTTTTCATTTTCCAATTAAAAATAGAATTACTACTACTTGTGTTTGCTAATTTTGAGTAAACTGCAGGTGGATCAGCATTACAAATAACATTATCTGTTTTTATTCTATCTCCATTATTTAGTTCAACACCAGTTATTTTATTTTTATTTGATATGATTTTATTTACTTCACACCCTTTTAATATTTTTATATTTTCTTCATTCATTAGTTTTTCCATACCATTTATTATTTGACCAGTACCACCCATTGAATAATGAATTCCCCATTTTTTTTCTAAATATAAAATTAATCCATATATTGATGTTGTTGTGAAAGGATTACCACCTACTAGTAGTGGATGCATACTAAGTAATCTTCTTAATTTTTCATCTTCTATATATGAGGAAACCAAACCATAAACAGATTTATAACTCTTTAGATTAAACAAAGAGGGTATTTGCTTTAACATAAAAGAGGGTTTATCAAATGGAACATCTGATAATTCAGTAAAACCTTTATCAAAAATTTTTTTTGTAAAATTAACTAAATTTTTATATCCGTTTACATCTTTTTCGTTAATCTTTTTTATTTGATTAACCATTTCTTCTTCATCACCAGAATAGTCAAACTTAAAACCATCTTCAAAAACAAATTGATACCAAGTTTTTAAAGATTTTATTTCTAAATAGTCTTTTGAATTCTTGTCAAAAAGCTGAAATAATTCATCAATCAAGTAGGGCGCTGTTATCACAGTTGGACCACCATCAAATGTAAATCCGTTTTTTTTAAAGACTCTTGCCCGTCCACCTAAATCTTCATGTTTTTCAATCAAGGTTACATTATGGCCTTTAGCTTTTAACCTTAATGATGCAGCCATACCACCAAAACCTGATCCTATTACTATCGAATTCATAATTTGGATTTTATATTATTTTAAGAAAATGTAACGTAATTTAGTTATGAATTAATTTTTTTTAATTCAGTCTTTGCTTCTTCAAGATTTTTTTCAAATAGATTATCTAATTTAGATTTATCAACTGTAGTTGTTATTATCTTTTTTACAGACTCCACGGCAATTTTTATTGAAGTATCTTTGATTTCTTTAATTGCTCCCTCTTTCATCTGATTAATTTTTGTTTGAGTTAAATTCTTCTTTATTTCAGAAGATTTATGAAATTTTTCATTCATGCTTATAACAAGTTGTTCAGACTCTGCTTTAGCTTGATCAAGGATTTTTTTGGACTCCCCTTCAACAGAATTAAGTTTAGTTTGAGCTTCATCTAAAAGTTTTTTTGACTCAACTCTTAACTTTTCACTTTCATCTATTTCTTTTTTTATATCTCCTATCATTTTTGATAGAAGATTGTTTATATTCTGAGGTATTTTAAAATATACCAATAGACCTATAAAAATAAAAAACGATATTGCTACCCAAAAAGTTGCATCAAACATCTTTTCTCTCTCTGTTTATTTTTGATTGGTCTTCTACGATTGCTACTATGCTACTACTATTTACTTCTTCACCAATTAGCTCTTTTATTAACTCAGCTGATGTTTCAGCTGCTATTTTATTTATTTTTTCTCCTGATTTATTCTTTAGATCAGACAATTCCTTTTCTACTTCATTTATTTCTTCATCAAGATCTTTCTCTAATGCAGCTCTTTTTTTATTAATATCATCCAAAATCTTTTCTCTAGCTTCATTAAAGTAACTTTTAGCTTTAAGTTTGCTGTCTAAAATAATCTTTTCATATTCGTCAATTTTTTTTTGACTTTCTTCTTTTTGCTTATCTGCTGTCTCAATATTTTCAAGTATTTGAGATTTTCTAGTTTCCAGGTTATCGCTAATCTTAGGCAATATAACTTTCGTCAAAACAATAAAAAGTATTCCAAACGTGATGATAAGCCAGAAGATTTGAGAAATCCAAAACTCTGGATTTAGTTGAGGCATACCACCACTTTCAGCGGCAAACACTGTATTAAAACATGCAAAGCATGTAACGAATAATAAAATAACTATTTTTTTTAACATTAACTAAAATGCAAATAAAATAATCAATGCAACTACTAGTCCAAACAATCCTGTTGCTTCAGCTAAAGCAAATCCTAATAACAAGTTAGGGAATTGTTTTTGAGCTGCAGATGGATTTCTCATAGCACCAGATAAGTAATTACCAAAGATAATTCCTATACCAACTCCCGCACCTGCTAGTGCGATAGCTGCTAGTCCTGCTCCTATCATTTTTGCTGCTTCTAATTCCATTTTTCCTCCTTTTTTTATTAATGGTGTAGATTTAATGCATCATTTAAATAAATGCATGTTAAAATTGCAAATACATAAGCTTGAAGAAAAGCAACTAGTATCTCCAAACCCGTAAGTGCAACCGAAAAACTAAGTGGAAGCCATCCACCTACAATTCCTAAGCTTATAACAAAGCCTCCAAATACCTTCATCATAGTGTGACCAGCCATCATATTAGCAAACAATCTTACAGATAAACTAATTGGTCTACTTAAATACGAAATAATTTCAATAACAACTATTAGTGGAAGTAGAACCATTGGAACTCCACTTGGTACAAACAATTTCAAATACCCCAATCCATGTTTCATAAATCCAATAATTGTCACTCCAATGAAAATAAATGCTGCCAATACAAATGTAACTATAATGTGGCTTGTGACTGTAAATGCGTAAGGTATCATTCCGAACATGTTACAAAAAAGTACGAACATAAATAATGAGAAAATAAACGAAAAGTACGGTTTTGCTTTTGATCCTGCTGTGTCACTAATCATTTTGGCGACAAAGGAATAACTTAATTCTGATAATAATTGTAATTTATCAGGTATTAGGGTTTTTTTCTTTGCTCCTAGATTAAAAATTATCAAAATGGCTAAAGAACTAATAACCATAAATAAACTTGCATTAGTGAAAGAAATATCTACTGAGCCTAACTTTATTTCCGGACCAATTCTATAAACATTGAATTGGTACATTGGATTTGATGCCATTATATTCTCTTATTATTTTTGCATTTTTTTTGCCGATTTAATCACATTCATAATTCCTGCAATTACTCCTACAAAAAAAAATATTAAAATCAACCAGGGCTTAGTACCAAACCAATTGTCTAAAATAAACCCAATAATTGTCCCAACAGCTACTGCTGCAACTAATTCAGTGCTCATTTTAAAAGCATGACCCATTCCAGATGTTGACGGCTCTTTGCTCTCAGAATATTTGGATTTTGCTCTATTTTTTGCACTTTTAAGGCGAGTTTTAAAATCTTCTTCTTCCATTAGCCTAAGCTACCATGCTCTCAGCTTTTTGAAGGTCAACAGCAACTAGTTGACTTATTCCTTTCTCTGGCATTGTAACCCCATATAATCTATCCATTTTTGACATAGTTAACGCATGGTGGGTTACTATTATAAATCTTGTAGAAGTAATCTTTGTCAGTTCATTTAAAAGATTACAAAATCTTGTTACATTTGCATCATCTAGTGGAGCGTCTACTTCATCTAAAACACAGATAGGTGATGGGTTAGTTAAAAAGACTGCAAATATTAAGGATAATGCTGTTAAAGCCTGTTCACCACCTGAAAGCAGAGTAATCGACTGGAGTCTTTTTCCAGGAGGACTTACTAGCATTTCCAAACCAGCATCTAGTGGATCATCAGAGTCTACTAGTTCTAATTTAGCGCTACCCCCATTAAATAATTTTGTGTAAACCTCATTAAATTTTCTACTCACTCTCTCAAAAGCGTCCAATAATCTTTCTCGACCTTTTTGATTAAGTTCTGTTATGCTCTCTTTTAATTTTAATATTGCTGTAACAAGATCTTGTCTATCTTGTTCCATTTTTTTTATTTCGGTTTTATATTTTTCAGTTTCATCATCTGCTCTTAAGTTTACAGATCCAAGTTTTTCTCTTTCTCTCTTTTTTTCATCTAGTAACTCTTCTTGAGTGACTAAGTCAGGAAATTCAGCATCTTTTTCAAGATTAGAATAATTAAGTATATTACCTTCTTCAACATTCAAATCTGTCATAACTCTTTCTAAAAGATCATTTCTTCTTTTATTTAAACCTTCAATGGTTGCTCCAGAGCTTGCTTTCTTTTCTCTAATTTCAATTGAATTTTCTTTTGTGTTGTTTAATTGGTTTCTAATTTCCACAATATAATTATCAATTTTCTCAACTAAAATTTCATTCTCATTTTTTTCATTTTCTGAAATTCTTAAGTTTTCAGAAATTTGCCCTTTTTTTTCTGCTTGAGATTGAGGTTGTTTTTCTAGAACATTCAATTTTTCTAAAAGTTTATTTTTTCTGGTATTAAGTTCATTTACCATTTTTTCAGAATTAGTTAAAAGATTTTGCCAGCTTTCAAATTCTTGATCAATTATACTAATTCTCTCTTTTCTTTTGACAGACTCATTTTTAATGTTTTGGTTTTTACTATAAGTTTCAGCATAATCGTCCTGTAATTTTTTAATTTGATCACTTTTTGATGTTAAAGTTGAAATTACATCATCATTCTCAACTTCTTTAACTTTCATAGTTAAATAGGACAAGTTAATTATACATTCATCTAAAATTTTTATTGTCTGATGATTTCTATTTTCTGAAATTAATTTTTTAACTTCTTCGATTTGACTTTTTATGTTGCTAATAATTTCATTATTTTTTTGCAGACTTTCAGCACTGAACTCTTCTAATAATGCATCCATTCTATCTTGTTCACTTTTTAATTTTGATTTTGAGTTTTCCAGGTCTTGATTGGAAAGTTTTTCTGTTTCATAATATTTTGAGTCTGTATCAACTAAGATATTTCTCTCCTCTTTTAATCTTTTTTCGTTAGAATTTGCATCAATTACTATGCTTTTTTCTCTATCTATGTCTTCATCTATAACTTTTATAGAGCTTTTTATTGTATCTATTTCCTCATTTATTCTTGTACTTTCCTCATCTAAAGCTTTCAGCTCAAGGTTTAACCTTTGAATCTTAGATAAATTTTCAATATTTTTTTGTCTAATTGGCTCTACTCTTTCAAGTTCATTTTTAATTTTAGTTTCTAATTCTTCAATTTGTTTATTAAATTCTTCTACTTTTGCATCTGCCTCATTATTCACTTCATTTTCTAAAAAAATTTCTTTATCAATTTCTGTAAGTCTTAAATAATAAAGCCCTGCCTCAACTTTTTTAATTTCTTCTGAAATTAATTTATACTTTGCAGCTTCCTCAGCTTGTTTTTCTAAATTTGCTAATTGTTTTTCTTGTTGTCTTCTAAGTTCGTCGGCTCTCTTTAAATTATTTTCTGCTGCTCCTAATCTAATTTCTGCTTCATGCCTTCTAACATGCAAACCAGCTATTCCAGCAGCTTCTTCAAGTATAGCTCTTCTATCAGATGGTTTTGCGGTAACTAATGCTCCAATTCTGCCTTGACTTATTAGCGATGGCGAATGAGCCCCTGTAGATAGATCTGCAAAAAACATTTGTGCATCTTTTGCTCTAACTTCTTTGTTATTTATGTAAAACTTTGATCCTTTATCTTTTTCAATCTTTCTTCGAATTTCTATTTCCTCTAGATCGTTGTATTGGTGTGGTCCATCCTTATTTTCATTGTTCAAGCTTAAAACTACTTCTGCAATATTTTTTGAGGGTTTATTTGATGTGCCTGAAAATATAACATCTTCCATCCCAGAACCTCTCATACTTTTTGCCGAAGTCTCCCCCATACACCATCTAAGAGATTCAACTATGTTTGACTTGCCACAACCGTTAGGACCAACAATTCCTGTAAGACCTTTTTCAATTAAAAAGTTAGTTTTCTCTGCAAAAGACTTAAAGCCATTTAATTGAATTTTTTTAAACTCCATTCAATGACTTATATCAGTTTTTCTATATATTTTTTTAATTTTTTATAGTTGGATGTATTTTCGAACTTTTCACCATTGATTATAAGTGTTGGTGTTGCCTCTATTTTGTAGTTTTTAGCTCCGTTGATTCGGTCCTCTAAAATAAAATCTTCAATTTTTGAGTCTGCTATACATTTATCAAAATCTAATTTAAAATTTGATTCTTGAATTACCTTCTTTAGATTTTTGTTGAGATCTTCAATAGTACTTCCTCTTACCCAGCTACTTTGATTTTTATACAAATGATGAAGTATCTCTGAATTTCCATCATTTTTACAATGAGCTATTTTTGATGCATTAAATGCAGCCATATCTAATGGAAAATTTCTAAATTCGATTAAGATTAAACCTTTGTCTATAAAATCAGTTTTTAAGCTAGGATAAACATTTTTATGGAAATCTGCGCAATGACTACATGTTAAAGATTCAAAAACTATAAGTTTTACTTTTGCATCGACATTACCCTCAGTAATCGATTTAATATTTGCTTTAGCATTATGTATTACAAAAAATAAAGAAATTATAATTGTTTGTATTAGTATTTTTTTCATCTTGATTTAAATATTTTATTTAATTCTAACAAAGATTTTCTAATTTTATCATTCTTAATATTGGTTATCTGCTTAATATTTTTGCTTTTTGTCGCATTATTTATTTTGTTTTCTTTAATTTTTTCAAACTCTCCCTCAAAAGTTTTTAATTTAATATCATCGACTACATTATACCCAAAAAATATATTAATTTTTTTTATTATTTCTTTCTTAGAGTATTCTAAATCTACTTCATTTCCTCTTTTGACCATTATGTTTAAACAGCTTCCATTTAATTTAGAATTTTTAAATGATCTTGGATAGGATACATTAAATAATTCTTTGCCAACAAGAAATTTCCAATTATCTAAAGTATTTGAATAAATCTGACCTTTTTTATTCAATATTCTATTTGCTTCTTGGGGCAAAGTATCTTTAAAAGATCTTAGTCCTTGAACAGATTTAGTTCTCTGCTTAGTATTATATTTAAAATTCATATGACAAGTCAAAACATACCAAATAAAATTTTGAATTGGTACGATAATAATAAAAGAGACCTTCCTTGGCGAAAAAAAGTCTCTAGAACTCAAAAAGAATATTTTACGCTAGTCAGTGAATTTATGTTGCAGCAAACACAAGTGAAGACTGTAATACCATATTTTGAAAATTTTATTTCTAAAATCCCAGATTTAAAAAGTTTATCAAGAGTTAGAGATGCTAAATTGATGAAATGTTGGGAAGGATTAGGGTATTATTCAAGAGCCAGAAATCTTAAAAAATCAGCAAAACAAATTATAAATGAATTTAAGGGCCAGCTTCCAAAAAATGAGGATGATTTAAAATCACTACCTGGAGTAGGGGATTATACATCTAATGCAATTATGGCAATTGCATTCAATAAAAAAATAATTCCTTTAGATGGAAATGTTGAAAGAATTTTAAAAAGAGTATTTTATTTAAAAAAAGAAAAAGAAATTTCTAAAGAAAATTTACACCAAAAAAAAATTTTTTTTGGAGAAACAATTAGAGCTAGTGATTATGCTCAAGCTATAATGGAAATAGGTGCATTAATCTGTAAACCATCCAACCCACTTTGTTATCAATGTCCTATCTCAACAAATTGTAAATCCTTTAAAAAAAATGACTTTGAAATAATTAAAATAAATAAATTTAATAAACAAAAGTTTTTTGAAGCAAATATTTTTCAAAATAAGCAGAATAATTACTATCTTTTAAAAAACAGAAAATTTAACTTTTTAAAAGATATGCCTATATTCCCCATGAATGAGATACCTAAGAGAAAATTTAAAAATCATTTAGGAAAAAGGATCAATATAAAAATGTCAAATATGCATATGAAAATTGCAATTAATATGAAAAATAATTTACCAGAAAAGAGCGATGGATTTTTTATTAATGTTAAAGATTTAAGCAATTGGACTTTACCTTCGTTTACAAAGAAAATACTTAATACTATCAAATAAATTAATGAAAAAAATTGCGATTATTGGTGGAGGGATATCAGGCTTATATTTTGCAAATCTTTTAAATAATGAAAAAGATTTTGAATATAAGATATTTGAAAAAAAAGATAATTATAATTTCCTTGAAGGTTATGGAATTCAATTATCAGTAAATAGTATAAAATTATTAAATAGTATAGGATTTAAAAATCTACCTGCATCTGAAGTTAGCTTTCCCTCAAAAGTAAATTTCATACAAGCAAATAATTCCAAAAAAATTTGCGATATAGACCTTACACAATTTAATGATTCATTAAATCGATACACTACCTTAAAAAGATCAACATTATTAAAATTCTTATTTCAAAACATCCCACAAGAAAAAATAAAATTTAATTCAAATATAACAAAAGTAGATAATTCTAATGGCATCAGAATTTCTTTTGGAGATAATAAAAATGAAGAATTCGATTACTTAATTATTTCGGATGGTATTTTTTCAAAAACGAGGTCACTAATTTTTAATGAAAGCATATATCCAAAATATAATCTTAATGTTGCACTGCGAGGTAAATTAAATGGTGATTATGGTAGTGATATTTCAATATATATGGGATCAAATAGTCACTATGTGATCTACCCAGTAAATCAAAATAATGAATACAATTTTGTAGCTATTATAAAAAAAAAATTATCCTCAGATGAATTACAAAATCATGATTTATTCAAATCTGAAGAATTTTTAGCATCGTTAGTATCAGGTTTACAAAAAACATTGCAAATAAGCTCCAAAAATTTAAGTGAATTGAAATCATTTCCTGTGCACGTTAGCAACGACTTTCCAAGTCTAAATAAAAAAAATATATTTTTGTCAGGCGATGCTTTATTTACATTCCCCCCATCATTTGCTCAAGGAGCTTCCCAAAGCATTGAAACTGCAAACGATATATTTAAAAGTATTCTTAGTGGTACAAATGAATTCTATCAAGAGAGGATTCGTAGTATTTCTTCTATAAATAATAAATCAAAATTAAACCATTTTACATTTCACTTATCAAATCCCATCAATATTTTTATTAGAAATAAAATTTTGAAATATCTCTCAAAAAATAAAAAATTTCTCGAAAATTATTTGGGTAAAATTTACAGAGCTTAATTTGCAGGCCTTAATCTTTGTCTCAAATCATCAATTGGCTTTAAAGAATTTCCAGATTTATAATGCCAAAATGTCCATCCGTTACAACTTTCTGCACCAATAATTTTTGCTGCAACTTTGTGGATTGAACCCTCTGATTGTTGATATTTGATACTTCCATCCACCATAATTTTAGCATTTACTTTTTTCTTTTGATCATAAATTTCTGTTCCAGGTTTAATTAAGCCCATTTCAACTAATGATCCAAAAGGAATTCTTGGTTTTGATCTATTATTTTGAAGTGTATCTAGATATTCATCTTTTATAATATCTGTATTGTTTAATCTTTTTCTTGTAGCATCAAAATAATTTTTTTCCTTTTCAATTCCAAAATATTTTCTACCTAATTTTTTAGAAACAACAGCCGTGGTACCTGATCCTAAAAATGGATCTAAAATAAAATCATTTTTATTTGATGAGGCTAATATTATTCTATGGAGTAACGCTTCTGGTTTTTGAGTAGAATGAACTTTTTTTCCATTATTTTTTAATCTTTCTTTGCCATTACAGATTGGAAGGTTCCATGTAGATCTCATTTGGAGGTCATCATTCAAGCATTTTAATGATTGATAATTGAAAGTGTATTTCGACCCCTCACTTTTTGACGCCCAGATAAGTGTTTCATGTGCGTTAGTAAACCTTGTTCCCCTAAAATTTGGCATTGGATTATTTTTATTCCAAATTACATCGTTAAGTATCCAAAAACCTAAATCTTGGATTGTAGCACCCACTCTAAAAATATTGTGATAACTACCTATTACCCAAATCGATCCATTCTTTTTTAAAATTCTCTTACATTCTTTTAACCAATCAAAAGTAAATTCATCATAACTTTTAAAACTTTCAAATTGATCCCATTTATCGTCTACAGCATCTACTTTAGATGTATCCGGTCTACTTAATTCTTTTTTTAATTGAAGGTTGTAAGGGGGATCAGCAAAAATAAGATCAAAAGTTTCATCAGGAATTTTTTTTAATTCCTCTAAACTATCTCCGTTAATAATTTTGTTTTTTAAAGTTTGATTACTCATTTTTTAATTATTAATTAGACTCCAGAGTAGAGTCTCCGTCAACCTGAGATTGAATTATTTTGAGTCTACTTGTTACTATTTTTTTCTGTGACTCAATATGTTGTGTATTGGATTGAATGTTTTTCGATGAAATCTAGTTACTCCATATTTTCTAATAGCATTAATGTGATCTCTAGTTCCATAACCAGCATTTAAATCCCATTTATATTTTTTAAAACTTTCTGACATTTTGAGCATCAGTTTATCCCTTGAAACTTTTGCAATTATTGATGCTGCTGATATTTCTTTAATTTTTTGGTCTCCTTTAATTATTGTTTTAATAAGATAATTACTTAATTCTGGTGATTTATTCCCGTCAATAAGTACTAAATTAGGTTTAACTTTTAGTTTTTTTATAGCTCTCTTCATGGCTAATAGACTAGCACTTAAAATATTTAGTTTTTCTATTTCCTTAACTGAGGCAGATCCTATTGCCCAAGTAGAATTTTTTTTTATAAATTTTGCTAAGTTTTCTCTCTCAATCTTAGTTAACTTCTTTGAATCTTTGATCTCTTTATTTCTAATATTTTTTTTAAGAATAACAGCTGCAGCATACACTGGACCAATTAAACTTCCTCTACCAACTTCATCAACTCCAGCTATAATTTTTCTCATTAAGTAATAAAAAAATGATATAAAAGTACTCCAATTATCAAACCTTTAATAAAAGTAATCCATAATAATCCATAATTTGAAAGATTAAGTTTTTCTCTCCACCAATTTATATATTTTTTATGTATTTCTATCATCGTAAAATTAGGCTGATATTCTTAATTCATCAATTTTCTTCCTGATTTGTTTTAAATCAGCCCAAGAATATTTTTTTTGTTCAGCTTGCCTTAATAAATATGCTGGGTGAAATGTGATCATTGTCAAATATGTTTTATTATGAATGATTAAATCTTTCCAAACACCTCTTTCTTTTGAAATTTTTATCTTAGATCCAAAAAGTGATTCCATAGCTGTACTACCCATCAGAATTAAAATTTTAGGATCAATAATTGAAATATGTTTTCGAAGAAAATTCGAATATCTATTAATTTCTGAAGGTTCAGGCTTTCTGTTATTTGGTGGTCGATAGTTAACTACATTAGTAATATAAATATTATTTCTTTTTATTTGAATAGCATCTAACATTTTATTCAATAATACCCCAGCGTCTCCCACAAATGGCTTCCCTTGCTCGTCTTCTTTTTGGCCTGGACCTTCACCGATTATCATAATTTTACTTTCGCAGTTCCCATCAGCAAATACTAGTTGTGTGGCATTATTCTTCAGTTCACAATTATCTATATTTTCGATTTCATTCTTTAATTCTAAAAGAAGTTTTTTTTTATCTTCTAGCTGTGGTTTAGTTTTAAGTCTGTTAATTGGCTTATCGTTAAATATATATTCAATTTCATTTGAGTTAAGATTTTCAGGGTTTAATATGTCATTTTGATTTTTGAGATTTAAAGTCATAAATTTAAATATGAAAATTTTATTAGTAATTTTATCATTTTTAGCACTGCAGACCAGTACATATTCAAGTACTTCTGAAGATAATAAATTCAATCAAAAATATCTCTCTAATTATTTTTCTGCTTTAGTTTCATCAGGTAATCAAAAAAATGAGGCAGCACTTGATTATTTTAATTCATCTAAATTTCTTATCCAAAAACATGATAATTTTTTAAAAAAGTATGTATTTTCACTAGTTTTAAATGGACAAGTTAAAAAAGGAATAGACCAAATAAAAATTTCAAAAAATGATATTAATTCAAATACCTTTGAACTTAACCTTCTCCTTTTAGTTGATAGCTTTAAGAAAAAAGATTTTAAACAAGCCAATAAAAGAATCAAAGAATTTCAAATGGACAAAGATGATGGAACTTACGAATACGTAATTTACAAAATTTTAAAAGATTTTAATTATCTGTTTATTAAAAAAGAGGCTATTGAAGATAATAAATATGGATCATTAAGTTTAATTTCAACTGCTTTTCAGAATTGTTATTTAAACTCTCAAGAAACAAATTCATATTTTGAAAGGTTATTAAATAGTTCTGATGGAGATTATTCGAGATATATGTATTTTTATTTTGCAAATCTCATTGAGAATAAAGAACTTAATAAAGTAAATGAAGTATCAAAAAGAATTGAACCTTTAGGAGATAGTATATTATTACATCAAATCAAAGATTGGATAGATAATAAAGATTATAAAAAATTTAAAACTCATTTCTCTTGCAAAAATGAAAATGATATTTTGGCTGAGATCTTCTATTTAGTATCTAATTTATTTTCCACGCAAAATATTTTTGATCAGTCAAATTTTTATTTAAGAATATCAGAATACTTAAATCCTAAATTTTATTTCAACCGGACTTTGCTTGCTGAAAATTATTATTTAAATAAGAATAATTACCAAGCTAATAAAATTTTAGAAGATTTCAAAAAAAAAGATAAATTATACTTTTGGTATAAAACAAAAAAGATTGGGAGAATACTATCTGAAGATAATTCAGAAGAAGAAGCTGCAATTTATATTAAGAAGCATTTCAATTCTATAAAGTCTCCAACTTTAAAAATCCTTTATGACTATGCAAACATTAATAAAGGTTTTGAAAATTATGAAATTGCTATCGAATATTACACCGAATTAATGAAAAAGGTTGAAAAGAATTCTTATGCACTCTCCAGGATTCTTTACAGAAGAGGTAGCAGCTATGAAAGGATGGGAAATTATGAAAAAGCGGACAAAGATATGTTGGAGAGTTTAAAAATATATCCAAATGAACCATATACTATGAATTATCTTGCTTATAGTTGGCTAGAGAGAAACCACAAAATAGATGAAGCAATAGAAATGATACAGTCAGCCTACAAACAAAAAAAGGACGATCCATATATAACAGATTCTGTTGGTTGGGGATATTATTTGATAGGTGATTATATCAATGCTGAAAAATATTTAAAAAGAGCCCTGCAGCTTATGCCAGACGATCCTATTGTTAACGATCATTATGGTGATGTTCTTTGGAAACTAAATAAAAAATTACAAGCAAATTATTATTGGCGGGCTGTTCTAGAGCTTGAGGAAACAGAAGATAAAATGAAATCAAAAATAAAATCTAAGTTATTAGAAGGTTTAAAAAAATCATAATTAATGAGATTTGAAAAGATTAAGTCACACGCAAAAGTTAATTTATCTCTCAACGTGCTAGGAAAACGAAAATCAAAACTTCATGATTTAGAAACTCTAGTTGCTTTTGTCGACTTACATGATCAAATTTTTATAAAAAGAACAAATAATAAAAATCACATAGTAAAATTTTCAGGAGATTTCTCTAATAAAGTGCCAAAAATAAATACCGTTAGTAATTTGTTAAATATTCTCGATAAAAAAAAAAAATTAAAAAATAATAAATATTCAATTTTAATAAAAAAAAATATTCCCCAACAAGCTGGACTTGGTGGAGGCTCAATGAACGCGGCCTCTTTAATTAATTACTTTGAAAAAAAAAATAAAATTAATTTAACGTTAAAAGAGAGATATGATTTATGTTCAAAAATAGGGTCGGATGTAATCTTAGGTATTGATCAAAAAAATTTAATTATTTCTTATAAAAAAAAAACTACAAAAATTAAAAAAAATTTAAAAATTTTTACTTTAATGGTTAAGCCAAATTTTGGCTGTTCGACAAAAAGTATTTTTAACCGAGTTAGACATTACTCAAAACCACAATTATCAAAAATAAGGTCAAAAAATATTGACTTTAATTTAATGTCAAAGTTAAAAAATGATTTAGAGATCATATCTACAAAAAAATATCCTAGACTTCAGAAACTTAGAGATTATTTTTTAAATATTGATAAAAATTCATGTGTAAGAATGACAGGATCTGGTTCAACAATCGTTGGGTATTTTAAGTCCAAAAAAGCCGCACTAAACGCAAAGAAATTATTAAGAAAAAATTATAAAAACTATTGGTGTAATTTATCAAAAACTATATAAAGCTTTTTTTTTGTGATATATGAAATTAATTTTGGGGTGTAGCCAAGTGGTAAGGCAGCGGTTTTTGGTACCGCCATCCTAGGTTCGAATCCTAGCACCCCAGCCAATTATGTATAATTTTTTTAGAAAAATCTTTAAAACAAACAAAAAACTTACACCAAAAGATAGCTCTTTTTTAAGCATATATAATAACACAGAAGTTTCAAAACTTTTTGAAGCGATATCAAATTTTAATAATACTAGTGAACTTAGATATGTAGGTGGATGTGTTAGAAAAATTTTAAATCAGGAAGATGTTGATGATATTGATCTAGCTGTAAATCTTAATCCAAATCAAATTAAAGAGTGTTTGCAATCAAACAGCATTAAATTCTTTGAAACTGGCATAAAACATGGGACTATCACTGCAAATATAGGTCAAAAAAATTTTGAGATTACATCACTAAGAGAAGATGTAGATACCGACGGAAGACATGCAAAAGTTAAATATACAACAGACTGGTTAAAAGACTCATCAAGAAGAGATTTCACCATTAATTCTATTTATGCGGATAAAGATGGCAATTTGTTTGATCCCAATGGAGGCGTCAAACATTTAGAACAGGGCAAGGTAATATTTATAGGTAATGCAGATAAAAGAATTCAGGAAGATTATTTAAGAATTTTGAGATATATTAGATTTTTTATAAGTTATAGTAATCATACCCATAACTCATCAGTTAAAAAATCAATCAAGCAAAACATTGCTGGTGTAGCTAATCTTTCAAAAGAAAGATTAATGAGCGAATTAAAAAAAATTATTTTATCTAAAAATTTTTTACAATTATCAAAAGACTATTTTTCATTAGAAATTTTAACAACAATTTTTCCTCAGCTTGTTAATCTTAATAATTTAGAAAAAATAAATGAATACTCAAAAAATATATTTTACAAAAAAACATTTATTTTTTTAATTTCTTACTTAATTATAGATGAAACTGATAATGCCAATTATTTCTTATTTAAGTATAATTTATCAAATGAAGATAAAAAAAGAGTAAAGTTTCTTATTGAAAATCATGAATTATTTTCTGAAAAAGATTACTTCAATAAGAAAAATCTTCAAAGAATTTTTTATTTTTATAATAAATCATATGTTATTGATTTATTAGATTTAAAAATTTTTAACTCTAAGACAGCACCAAAAAAACTAATAGAATTAAAAAAATATTTTGAACAGTTTGAGAAACCTATATTTCCATTAAAAGCCCAGGATTTACTTGAAAAATATAAATTAAAAGAAGGCAAAGAATTTGGACAAAAAATTAGATTACTCGAGGAAATGTGGTTAAATAATAGCTTTAAAATAAGTAATAAGGAAATTGATAACGTATTTAGAAATTAAATATATTTTACGTCTTTTATTTCAAAATTTTTAAAACCTGCAGGAGTTTTAATTTCAACTAAATCTCCCTTATTTTTACCAATCAGACCCATACCAATTGGCGATTTAAAATATATTAGTTTTTCTTTTAAATCTGCCTCATCTTTTCCAACAATTTTATATTTCACACTTTCATCAGTATCTAAATTTTGTAGCATTATTGTTGAACCAAATATAACTTTTCCATCGTTATCTAATTTAGAAACATCAATAACATTTGCTCTAGCAATTAAATCCTCAACTTCTTGAACTCTTCCCTCATTGTGAGATTGTTGTTCTTTTGCAGCATGATATTCGGCATTTTCTTTAAGGTCCCCATGTGATCTTGCTTCGGCTATAGCTGCAACTATCTCTGGTCTTTTTTTTTCTTTTAAGAAAATTAATTCTTCTTTTAATTTTTCCAAACCTCTAACTGTTATTGGCTCTTTTTCCATAATCTATTTCCATTTTGCAACAGGTGGTAGTGACATTAAAATAGCCTCAACATTACCATTCGTTTGTAAACCAAACTTTGTACCTCTATCATAAAGTAAGTTAAATTCAACATATCGACCTCTTTTTTCTAATTGAATTTCTCTTTGTTTATTTGACCATTTTTTTTTATATTTTTTTAGTATTATTTCTCTAAAAATATTTTTAAAACTTATTCCTACTTCTCTTTTTTATAATCAAAAAAAATTCCCCCTATACCTCTTGGTTCTTTCCTATGTGGCAAATAAAAATATTCATCACACCATTTTTTATATTTTTTATAAAAATATTTATTATGTTTGTCACAAGATTTCTTTAATTCATTATGAAACCATTTTTCTAAACTTTTATCTTTTAGGCAAGGTGTAACATCCATCCCTCCACCAAACCATCCGTGAGAAGTATAAATATATCTAGTGTTAAAATGCATAGCAGGAACATGAGGGTTTTTCATATGCATTACTACTGATATACCCGCTGCCCAAAAGTTTGGATTTTTATCTCCCCCAGGAATTCTGTTTCTAAATTCTTTTGAAAATTTTCCATATACTTCTGAAAAATTTACACCTACTTTTTCAAAAATTTTTCCATTTTCTAAAATTCTAAATTGGCCCCCACCTTCATTTGAGTTTTTACCTCTTTCCCAATTTTTAATACTAAAGATATTTTTTTTACCCTCTAATTCCTCAATTTCTTGACAAATTACTTCTTGTAAAGTCTTAAACCAATTTCGAGCTAGTTTTTTTTTAATTGTTTGATCCATAGATATTTGATTGTCTTATATTTTCTGACAATACTATTGCAACTGAAGATGCGAGGTTCAAGGATCTTTTTTTTTCAATCATTGGTATTTTTATCTTATTCTCTAGTCTTTTATGAACTTCATCTGGTACACCTGAACTTTCTCTTCCAAATAGTAATGTGTCATTGTATCTAAATTTAAATTCAGTATAAATTTTACTTGCCTTAGTTGTCATCAAAACTACTCTATCATTTTTTTTTGCTTCAAAAAATTCATCTGAACTTTTGTAAATCTTTATCAATTTTTCATCCAGGTAGTCCATCACAACTCTTTTAAAACGTTTGTCACTTAGTAAAAATCCACAAGGCTCTATAATCTCAAGAACAGCCCCAAGGCAAGAACAAGTTCGAGCTATTGCAGCCGTATTTTGTGGTATATCAGGCTCGTAAAGTGCTATTTTAGGCATCGATTTAGTTTTTTTGTGTGTCATTGTTACCATGGAAAAATAACGTTTTTCTTCATATATGAAATCATATATTAAGAAAAAATTAAAATATTAATAAATGTCAGATTCAGAAGAAAAGAAGCCAAATAGACGAGATTTTATAGTGACTGCAACAACGGCAGCAGGTGCAGTAGGAGTGGGTGCGGTTGTTTGGCCGTTAGTTGATCAAATGAACCCTGACGCATCCGTAAAGGCACTAGCGAGTACAGAAGTTGATATAAGTGCAGTAGAACCTGGTCAATCAATAACCGTTTTGTGGAGAGGCAAACCAGTTTTTATAAAAAGAAGAACTCAAGATGAAATTGATAGTGCAAGAGCTGTTGATTTAAGTGAATTAAAACATCCTGAAAAAGATGAGGATAGAGCAAAAAATCCAGAATGGCTTGTAATGTTGGGAGTATGCACTCACCTTGGATGTGTACCTTTAAATGACAAAGGAGATTATGGGGCATGGTTTTGTCCATGTCATGGTTCACACTACGATACATCTGGAAGAATTAGAAAAGGACCGGCACCTACAAATATGGAAGTGCCAAAATACGAATTTGTAAATAGTAACACTATTAAAATTGGATAGAAAATTTTATGAGCGATCACGAATACACACCTAAATCAAAAGTTGGAAAATGGTTTAATGATAGACTTCCATTACTAACACTTGCAAACCATTTAACAGATTATCCTACTCCCAAAAATTTAAATTACTGGTGGACATTTGGTGGAATTCTTACTTTTTGCTTAATCACTCAAATAATTACCGGTATTGTTTTGGGCATGCATTATGTGGCTCATGCTGATTTAGCGTTCCAGAGTGTAGAACACATAATGAGAGATGTTAATTATGGTTGGTTAATCAGATATGTTCATGCAAACGGTGCATCTATGTTTTTCTTAGCCGTTTATATTCATATCTTTAGATCTTTGTATTACGGGTCATATAAATCACCAAGAGAAGTTATTTGGATTATAGGTATGTTGATTTATTTCCTTATGATGGCAACCGCATTTATGGGGTATGTTCTTCCTTGGGGACAAATGAGTTTCTGGGGTGCTACAGTAATTACAAACTTATTTAGCGCCATTCCTTTAGTAGGTGAGAGTATTACTAATTGGCTTTGGGGAGGTTACTCAGTTGATAATCCAACTTTAACAAGATTTTTTAGTTTACACTATTTGTTTCCTTTTTTAATTTTAGGACTAGTTGTGCTTCACATTTGGGCGCTACATGTTCCAGGAAACAATAACCCTATTGGAATAGATATAAAAAAACCCTCTAAGGATACTGTTCCTTTTCATCCGTATATTGTGATTAAAGATGCATTTGCACTTTTAATATTCTTATTAATATTTGCATTCTTTGTATTCTTTTCACCTAATATTCTAGGTCATGCAGACAATTATATTGAGGCAAACCCACTAGTCACACCTGCTCACATTGTTCCTGAATGGTACTTACTACCATTTTATGCAATCTTAAGGTCAGTCCCTGATAAACTCCTTGGCGTAATAGCGATGTTTGCAGCAATATTTGTATTAGTGATTTTACCTTGGTTAGATACTTCAAAAGTTAGATCAACAGTTTTTAGACCTATATATAAACAGTTCTACTGGTTTTTAGTTGCCGATGTATTAATACTTGGTTATGTAGGAGCAATGCCAGCAGAGGGTCTATACTTATTAATAGCAAGAGTGGCAACAGCGTATTACTTTGCACATTTTTTAATAATCTTACCTTTCTTAGGATTGAAGGAAAAAACCACTCCGTTACCTCTAAGTATAACTGAACCTATATTGGGCGGATCTGCTGATATGGCGATGGCTAGAAATAATTCAGATTTTAAAGAGAAACTGTGAAAATCTTTTTAAAATTAACTTTCTTATTTGTTATAATTTCATCATTAATTTCATCAAGAGCAATTGCTGCTGGTGAACAACAAGAATTATTAAAAGTTGATTGGTCTTTTAAGAGTTTCTTTGGCAAATTCGATAGAGCTTCCCTTCAAAGAGGATATCAAGTTTATACGGAAGTTTGTGCTTCATGCCACTCACTTAAACATTTAAGTTATAGAAATCTCGCAGAAAAAGGTGGACCAGAGTTTACAGAGCTTGAGGCTAAAGCGATTGCCTCAAATTTCGAAGTAACAGATGGACCAAACAGTGATGGAGAAATGTTTGAAAGACCAGCAAAGTTGTCCGATAAATTTGTAATGCCTTATGCAAATGTTCAGGAAGCAATTGCTGCTAATGGAGGAGCTTATCCTCCAGATATGTCAGTGCTTGTAAAAGCAAGAAGTGGCGGAGCAAACTATATTTATTCTGTTTTAATGGGCTACGATGAACCGCCAGCAGGTATGGAGCTTGATGATGGTGTGTATTACAATAAATATATGTATGGAAATAAAATTAAAATGGCATCCCCTCTGGATGACGACATTGTAGAGTATTCTGATGGAACAAAAGCAACAGTAGATCAAATGGCCAAAGATGTAACAACTTTTTTACAGTGGACAGCTGAACCACATTTAGAGGCAAGACATAAACTAGGTTTTAGGGTGATTATATATTTATCAGTGTTAACAATTTTAGTTTATTTCAGTATGAAAAAAATCTGGTCACGTATTGAAACGAAAGTTTAAAATATCTCCATCCTTAACAATATAATCTTTACCTTCTAATCTCATTTTTCCAGCCTCTTTAGATTTTAACCATCCCTGATTATTTAAAAAATCTTCGTAAGAAATTGTTTCAGCTCTTATAAATCCTTTCTCAAAGTCAGAATGAATTTCCCCTGCAGCATTTGGTGCTGTAGATTCCTTTGTAATAGTCCATGCTCTTGACTCCTCAGGTCCTGATGTAAAAAAAGTTTGTAAGGATAAAAGTTCATATCCTTTTCTAATTAATGAATTAAGCCCTGTCTCCGACATATTAATCATTTTCATATAATTTTTTTTTTCACTTTCATCATCTAATTGGTTTATTTGATTTTCAATATCTGCAGAAATTACCAATGTATTTTTTTCATCAAATTTTTTTATAAAGTCCTCAGTATATTTGTTACCTGACTTAATACTTTCCTCATCTACATTGCACACATATAGTTTTGGTTTGGTACTAAGAAGTCCACTATTTTTTAAAAGTTTTTGATCGAATTCATTTGTGATCAATGTTAAATCACCATCCTCATTGATCATTTCCTGAGCTGCCTCTAATAATTTGAGCTCTTCATTATCAACATTTTTTTTATTTTTTTTATCAAGTCTCTTTTGAATTGACTCTAAATCAGCTAACTTCATTTCAGTTTCTATAATCTCTAAATCTCTGACAGGATCAACGGTAGGGTTAACATTTTGAATGTCATCTGAGTCAAAACATCTGATCATATGAATAATGGCATCAACTTCTCTGATGTGAGATAAGAATTTATTACCTAAACCTTCTCCTTTAGAGGCTCCTTTAACAAGACCCGCGATATCAACAAATGAGATGGTAGTATTAATTTTTTTTTTTGAAATTGAAATTTCAGCAAGTTTATCAAGTCTTTCATCGGGAACTGCCACAATACCAATATTTGGATCAATTGTGCAAAAGGGAAAATTTTCTGCTTGTGCTTTATTAGAGTTTGTTAAAGCGTTAAACAAAGTAGATTTACCAACATTTGGTAATCCAACGATTCCACATTTAAAACCCATTCAATTGTTGTTAACAGTACTAGAAAATAAATCTAATTTTTTATCAATCAATATACTTAAAGACTCAATTATATTACTTGTTATTAAATCTAAATGAACTTGTTCATCCTCATTAAAGTCGTTTAGCACATAATCTGAGACAGATATTTTATTCTCTGGCTTTCCTATGCCAATACGAACTCTTGAATATTCCTTGCCTATAAACTTATCAATTGACGCAATACCGTTATGACCTGCACTTGATCCTCCAAACTTTGCTTTAATTTTTCCAAATTCAATATCCAAGTCATCATGGAATACAATCACATCTTCAGCATCAATTTTGAAGTATTCAAGTAACTCTCTAATGCAAATTCCTGAATTATTCATAAATGTGAGAGGTTTAATTGCATATATTTTCTTATCACCAATATTTCCAGTAGTTAATAATCCCTTAAATTTTGGTTTTTGTTTAGACAATCCAAATTTTTGGTTAATCGCATCCACAATTTTAAAACCAATGTTATGTCTATTATTCTGACTATTTGGAGTCGGATTTCCTAAACCAACAAGTAACAACATATTTAATTTATTCTGGAGAAAAAATTTCACTATTTATTATTTTTTATCTGATGAAGGTTTTTCTTCTTCTTTAGCTTTTTCACCCTCAGCCTTATCACCATCAGTTGAAGTTTTATCACCACCATCTGCAGCTGCCTCTGCTCCTTCTGCAGACTCACCTTCTGCTGTCTCCGCTGGTTTTTCTGGTTCTTTAACTACCGTAGGTGCAGCAACTGTTGCAATCACAAAGTCTCTACCTTGAATAGTAGGCGTAACATTTTCAGGTAAATTAATTGAGGAAATTTTTATACTTGTACCGATATCTAAACCTTCTAAATCTACAACAAGCTCAGTTGGAATATTTTCTGCTGGACATCTCAGTTCTACCTTACGTCTTACTATATTTAGTACACCTCCACGTTTAAGTCCTGGTGATAGTTCATTGTTTATAAATTTCACAGGTATTTCTAAAATAATTTTTCCACCTTTAACAATTCTCATCAAGTCGAAATGAATAGGCTCATCAGTGACAGTATCAAAAGCAATATTTCTTGTTAAAACTTTTTGTTCTTTACCATTTAAATTAATAGAAATTACATTAGATAAAAAATTTTCTTTATTTATTAAATTTTTTAACTCTTTAGTTGTAATTGAGATTTTTTCATTTGGCTGTTCTCCACCATAAACTATACCTGGAACATTACCTTTGCTTCTTAGTTCGTTAACTTGGCCTTTAGTTTTAGTTTCTCTAATTGTAGCTTGTATTATGCTCATAAAAAGCTGGTTTTTAACCGAAGTTTGTTAATTTTACAAGTTTTATTTAAATAGATCTGAAACAGATGTTGAATTAGAAATCCTTTTAATAGCTTCAGCCAACAATATTGATATTGATAATACTTCAATATTTCTTACTTTTTTTAATTTGTCTGAACTGTCTATACTATCAGTAATAACCAAATTTTTAATTTTTGAATTCTTAATCTTTTTAACTGCATCACCGCTAAAAACACCATGAGTTGCATATACATGAACTTCTTTTGCGCCTCTTTTTAATAAAGCACCAGCCGCATTTACTATAGTTCCTCCAGAGTCAATTATATCGTCAGTTATAATACATACTTTATTTTTTACATTTCCAATTACATTCATAACTTGAGATTTTCCAGGACTAGGTCTCCTTTTGTCAACTATTGCTAAACCGACATCTAATTTTTTTCCTAAAGCTCTCGCTCTTTCAACCCCTCCCACGTCAGGCGCAACACAAATTATGTTTTTACTTTTAATTCTCCTTTTAATATGCTTAGCAAAAATTGGGGTAGCAAAAAGGTTATCAACTGGGATATCAAAAAAACCTTGAATTTGTCCTGCGTGTAAATCCACTGTCACTACTCTGTCAGCCCCTGCATTTGTAATTAGGTTTGAGACTAATTTTGCAGAAATAGAAGTTCTTGGTACAACTTTACGATCTTGTCTGGCATAGCCAAAATACGGAATTACTGCTGTGATATTTTTTGCAGATGATCTCTTAAGTGCATCTATGCAAAGAAGCAACTCCATTAAATTATCATTTGCTGGCGAGGACACTGATTGAATTATAAAAATACTGTTACCTCGTATATTTTCATTAATTTCAATATAGATTTCACCATCTGCAAATTTTCTAATACTGGTATTGACTAATTTATTTTTTAGATTTTTTGATATTTTATTACTTAGCTGTTTATTGCTATTTCCAGTGAGAATTTTCATTATTTGAGAACATCTTATTTAATCATAATTACTGAAATATTTCTACCATAATCATTTAATTTATTTTTAATTGATCTCCTAGCACTGAAAAAGTTATTGCTAAATAAATATGTATCTTTTGTGATAATTTCAATGTTTTTAACCCCAAATTTCGTAAGTTGCTCTTTAATATAATCCATTAAACTGAAATATATTTTATTTCTTTTGGTTTCAAAAAATTTTTTATTATATCTTTCTTGTTTGATAAATTTATTCAAGAAATCATTCTTTACCTCATAATTTTCTTTTCCTATACAAGGTCCAATTACAACTATTAAATCTTTAAAATTACTACCACTTGACTTAAATTTTTTTAGTGTATTTGATACTATTTTTTTGTATGCCCCTTTCCATCCTGCATGTAGCGCACAAATTAAATTATTAATTGGGTCATATATAAAAACAGGAGCACAATCAGCTGTCAATATTCCTAAGGCGATACCTTTTTTATTTGTTATTAGTGAGTCACCTTTTAATTTTTTCTTTGGGATTTTGCTTATTTTATGAACTTTATTGCTATGAATTTGATCTAACAATATAAGATTATTTTTAGTACAACCAATTTTTTGGCAAACTTTTTCTATATTTTTCCTAACATCTTTAATTTTATCATCAGATCCTAGACCACAATTTAAACCTTTATAAATGCCTTTTGACACACCTCCCAATCGATTAAAAAAACCATGTCTTACCATTTTAAATTTAGAAAGTTTTTTTGATTTAAACATTATTCAAAACCAAAAAAATTATTATTTTTATTTTTGTATCCAAAAATTACCTTAAAGAGGCTACCCATTTGTTTTTCTTCTAGTAGCCTAGACAAAGTTTCTTTAATATATTTCTGCTCTTCATTAGTCCTTTTTTTCTCTAAAATCTGCGCTCTTTCAATTATACCCATTCTTTCTAGAAAAAACTTTTGAGTGACTATTTTTTTTACTTTAAGATTATTTTTAAGGAAATACTCTTTTAATAAACTAAAATTTACTAGTGAAGTTATATCTGCTTTACCAAGATTTTTTAACATTGTGTCAGCTGAAATTTTTTTATTATCCATAACTGCCTGAATGGTATTTGAATTATTACAATTCAAATAACCGTAGTCTATAAGTAAAATACCACCAGATAGCTTATTGATTTTCTTTATTATTGGATTTAACTCTAATAATCCCTTTTTAGGAAATTCAATAAATTTCAGTTTTTTTAATGTCTCAAAAGCCATCATTTGAGTAGTATCTTTTTTATTACTTTTTATAAACTTTTCAATAACATCAATATTATTTTTTACCAAATAACATTTTTCAAATAACTCATTATTTATATTTGAAAACTGTTTAATTGGTATTGCATCAAAAAATTCATTACCAAAAAAAATAACTGGTCCCTTTTTTATTGAGCTAAAGTTTTTAATCCATTTAATTCGTTTATTATCTATATTTTGCTTTTGTAATTTTTGTAAAAATAAACTTTTCTCATATAAGTAAATTTTTATAGCTGTATTTAAATCTGGAAACTTTTTTAAGGTACTAATTATTACTTTAGTTAAACTTCCATCCCCTGGTCCAAGTTCTACAAAATTAAATATTTTAGGTTTATCCATTTTTTCCCAGGTAGAAATCAACCATATGGCTATAATTTCGGAGAATAGGTTCGAAATAGTAGGGGAAGTTATAAAATCTCCATTTTTACCAAATGGATCTTTGCTAGAGTAATAACCTACTTTTGGTTCATATAAAATTTTTTCAATAAAATCATCGACAGGTAAAGTTTTTTTTGATGTAATTTTAAATTTTTTGAGATTTGGTTTCATCATTCCTTTTGAAATAAATTAAAAACCCAATTAAAATCATAATCGCGCTTAAAAATATTCCCATACTAACATGTCCAAATAAATATCCAATTTGCATATCTGGCTCTCTAAAAAACTCAGAGACGATTCTAAAAAATCCATAAAGTATCAAGAACATAAAAGAGCAGGTTCCAATTTTATATTTTTTATTAAAAAAAATTAAATTCATTAAAATAAATAAAATAATACCTTCTAAAAATGCTTCATATAATTGAGAAGGGTGTCTTAATTTATCATCATAGCTTGGAAAAAAAACTCCCCAATTAGAATTTGTAACTTTTCCAACTAATTCTCCATTTATAAAATTTGAAATCCTACCTAACAAAATTCCTATTGGCGCTGTAATAGATACTAAATCTAAAAAAATAAATATATCTTTCATATTTTTTTTTGAAAATAAGTAACTAGCAATAACTATACCAACTAAACCTCCATGAAATGACATGCCTCCGTTCCATATCATTAAAATTTCAATTGGATTATTCAGAAAATAAGGAAAATTATAAAAAATTACATACCCCATTCTTCCTCCAATGATAATTCCTACTATCAAATATGAAATATAATCTTCAAATAATTTTTGAATTATATCATCTTTAATAAGTATTTTTTTACAATATAGCCAACCCAAAATAATCCCAAAAATATATGCTAGTGAATACCACCTGATGCTTAAAGAGAAAATTTCAAAAGCTACTGGGTCAAAATTATTAGTAAACATTTGTAAAATTTATTATAAGCTATTAAATATAATTTTAGTAATTAATTATTATGTCAAAATCAAGATTCGTATTTGATAAATTTGCAAAACTAATTGAACAAGGTTTGATTAATTATAAGGATGTATCTGATGAGATAATCTCAATACTAAAATCAAAGAGAGATGAAATTGTATTTAAAATGAAATTAGCAAGTAAAGAAGAGGTTGATGTTTTAAATAAAAGAATTAGCAATCTTGAAAAAAAACTTGAAAAAAAAAACAAGAAAAAAAAAACTAGTAAGGCAAAGAAATAGTTACTTTTAAACCACCTAATTTTGACTTGCTAAAGTTTATATCTCCCCCATGAGACTTAATAATGTCAGATGATATAGACAACCCTAAACCGACACTTGATTTTGATTCAGATCTACTTTTATCAATTTTATAGAATGGCTTAGTAATATTTTGAAATTCTGATTTTTTAACTCCAGGGCCGTCGTCGTCAATTGACATGATAATAGTTGAATTTTTTTTTTCTAAACTTACTGAAATTTTTTCTGCATATTTAATAGAATTATCAAGTAAATTATTGATGCACCTTGTGATTAAATTCCTTCTTCCATTGAAATAAATATTTTTCTTTAATTTTATCTTGATATTGTCATTTTCATACTTGAGAATAATTTCTTCCAAAAGTTCTGAGATATCAAAAGTTTCAGTTTTATCTTTAGCACCTATACTTGCAAACTGAAGGTATTCATTAAGCATTTTTTCCATTTCATCAACATCCTTTGATATTTTTTCTGACAAACTCTTATCTTTAATAACAGCAAGTTGTAGTTTAATTCTTGTAAGAGGAGTTCTTAAATCATGACTTATTCCAGATAGCATCTCAGATCTTTGATTTAAATGTCTCAGAATTCTTTTTCTCATCTTTTCAAATTCCAGACCTGCTTTTCTTATTTCCAAAGCTCCTGATGGTCTAAACTCCTCAATATCCTCGCCTCTTCCAAACCTTTCTGATGCTTGAGCTAATTTAGTTATGGGTCTTGTTTGATTTTTTAAGAAAATCATCGCCACTGTTATCATCAAAATTGCAGGAACTGTAATCCAAAACGCAAAAATTCTTATAGAAGAAACTTGTATTCTCTCCTTTGGAAAAAATATTTGTAAAACTCCATCTCTAAATTTAATTCTTAAATCAACAACTTCTTTATATGAAATAGTATTAAACCAATGTTGGCCAATTTTAGGTTTTAATTCTCTTCTCAATGTTCTGTCCATTGGACTAAACCATCTCTCAACTTTAATATCTGGCAATTTTTCATTCTTTAAAAATCTTACTGAAAAGCTAAAATTTTTGTTATAGAGATCTGTAACTATCTTTTTATTATACTGACTTTCGTTATCATAAATATCAATAATTGTTACAATCTCACTCACCAAAGCTTTAGTTAAACCTTTATTTGTTTTGATCCATAAACTATCAAAAAAAACTAAAGAGATAGTAATTTGTAAAATTAATATTGGGACTGCAACAATAAGCAATCCTCTGTAAAATAATCTTTTAGGCAAGATGTTCTTTAAAATTCTATTCAATCCAAAGGACATATCCTTCTCCCCTTATTGTTTGTAAATATTTTGGGTTTTTAGGTATTTCTTCAATTTTCTTTCTTAATCTTGTTACTATCACATCGATTGATCTTTCTTTGTTTAAATCAATTAAACTAGTAATTTCTTCCCTTTTAAATATTTTACCAGGAGAATTAATCATTTTTTCTAAAATTAGTTTTTCAGTGTTATTTATTTTTAGTATCTGATCATTTTTGTAAATAAATAGTTTCTTAAGATCTATTTTTATATTACCGAATTCAATTATTCTTTTTGTTTCTAATGATTTAGTTTTATTTAAAATATTATTTATTCTTAAAATTAGTTCCTTAGGTTCAAATGGTTTTGTCAAATAGTCATCTGCACCAACCTCTAATCCTTTAATTCTCTCAGAAGGCTCTCCTTTTGCAGTTAACAATAAAATTGGTGTATTAATTTTTCTTTTATATTCCTGTGTGAATTCTAATCCAGTTTTTCCTGGCATCATTATATCTAATACTATTAAATCAAATTTAATAATTTTAGTTTTTTCAAAAGCATCATTTGAGTTTTTAGCGGTTGAAACAAGGTAATTGTTTTGATTCAAGTACTCTTTTACCAAGTCTCTTATTCTATCGTCATCGTCAACAATTAATATATGTGCTTTAAAGTTTTTCATTAATAATTTTTTTAAGTACTTTATCGAAACTTATAACATCATCAGACTCTGAACTTAAAAACGCATCATAAATTCTTTTTTTTTGAGCGGTAAAAACTTCCTCAAAAATTTTATTTCCTTCTTCTGTTAAATATACATGTTTAACTCTTGTATCTATCTCATCCCTTTTGAATTCTATTGCTTTAATCTCCATCAAATCATTTAAAACTCTGTTTAAACTTTGCTTTGTTACTTTGAGTTTTCTTAGTAAAGTGGAAATTGTTATACCCTCATACAAAGATATTAAGTGAATTACTTTATTATGGGCAGTTCCTAAAGAATGCTTGTCTAAAACTTTTTTAGCATCAGCGACAGTTTCTCTGTATCCATTGAATATTTTTTCAATATATTCTTTTAATTGATGATCTTTTAAGTACAAAAGTTTTTTCATAATGGTAAGTTATATTGACATATTATATATACAAAGATATTTTTTCGAAAAAAAAATCAAATGATACCGTTCGATAAAAGAGAGGGAAAAATCTGGTACAATGGTGATCTTGTCGAGTGGCAAGATGCTAAGCAGCATGTCATTAGTCATGGACTTCATTACGCAAGCTTAGTTTTTGAAGGCCTTAGAGTTTATGACGGTGAAATTTTCAAATTACAGGAACATACAGATAGATTATACCATTCTGCGAAAAGAATGGATATTACAATCCCTTACTCAAAAGATGATATAAATAAAGCATGTAACCAAATAATAAAAATTCAAAATGTTCAGAACGGATATGTAAGACCTTTTGCTTGGAGGGGCAGTGAAATGATGGGGGTATCAGCTCAAAAAACAAAAATTAATGTTGCAGTCGCTACCTGGGAGTGGGGTGATTATTTTGATCCTAAGTTAAAAACTGAAGGGATTAAATTAAATATTTCAAACTGGCGAAGACCTGCTCCAAATACTATTCCCTGGGACAGTAAAGCAGCTGGGTTATACATGATTTGTACACTTTCAAAACACGAAGCAGAAAGACAAGGATACAGTGAGTCATTAATGTTGGATCACGAGGATAATGTAGCCGAGTCTACAAGTGCGAATATTTTTTTTAAAGATAAAAATGGCGAACTTCATACTCCTATTCCGGACTCTTTCCTAAATGGAATTACAAGACAAACCGTAATTGAATTAGCAAAATCAAAAAATATTAAGGTACATGAGAGAAAAATTAAACCAGATGAATTATCAAGCTTTGAAGGATGTTTTCTAACTGGTACAGCTGCTGAAATAACACCGATATCACAAATCGCTGAAAATAATTATAAAGTTTGTGATGTAATTTTAGACTTGTTAGACAGTTATGGAAAACTAGTTAGAAAAAAGAAAGCTGCTTAGTCCTTATTGTCCTCAGATATTGCATGGTCAATACCTTTTCTTAAATATTCATATCCTGTATATAAAGTTAGGAAAGCAGACAACCAAAGTAAAATAATTCCAATTGTTTGAGCATTATAGTCTTGAAAATTAATTATTTTATTTCCTGTTTCTCCAGTAAGTAAAATTGAAATTGAAAACATTTGAAGAAATGTTTTGACTTTGGCTAAACTTGAGACTGGAAGTTTAACACTTCCCTTAGCTAAAAATTCTCTTAAACCAGAAATTAGTATTTCTCTTGTAAGTATTATTATGGCAGCAATTACCTCATAATTTTTGATAGTCCCATCCATAACTAACAATATTAATGCAGTTGCTACAATTATTTTATCTGCTATTGGATCTAATAACTCACCAAGCTTAGACTCTTCTTTGAACATTCTTGCTAATAGTCCATCCAAGAAGTCAGTAAATGAAGCAATTAAAAATAAGGCGAATGGAATTACATCCCCGTAAAATCCTGGTAAATAAAATGTAAAAACAAATATAGGAACGATAATAATTCTACCTATTGTTAGATAATTCGGAATTTTGATTTTCATTCGTGAAAGAAATTATATATCTTTTTAGCTACTTTTTCCTCAACTCCTTCAACAGTCTTTATCTCATCTAAGCTAGCTGATTCAACAGCTCTCGCTGAACCGAAATGATTTAAAAGTGCTCTTTTTCTTATAGATCCAATTCCATCAATTTGATCAAGTAAAGACTTACTAATACCCTTTTTCCTCTTAGCTCTATGAGCACTTATTGCAAATCTATGAGACTCGTCTCTCAATCTTTGTAAGAAAAAGAGAGTAGGGTCATTCTTTTCAAATTTAAATTCTTTACCATTATGAAAAAAAGTTTCATTTCCACTATTTCTATATTTACCTTTTGCAATTGCTATCATAGGAATATCATGCAGGCCTAATTCATTTAGTGTTTCTCTACCTACCGAGTATTGTCCTTTTCCTCCATCAATTATTACTAAGTCTGGCATAGTTAAATAATTATCTTTCTCTTGAACAGCCCTTTTAAATCTTCTGTTTAAAACCTCACGCATCATTCCATAATCATCTTGTTCATTCTTTTTAATCTTAATATTAAATTTTCTATATCTTTTTTTTATAAAACCTTCCTCACTATATGTAATTAGTGCGCCTACACTATTAGTTCCTTGAATATGACTATTGTCATAAACTTCGACTAAATTAATATTATTTTCTAAATCAAATTTTTTAGAAACATTATCAAAAAGTTCCTTATTATTTTGACTCTCATAAATTTTTCTATTTAAACTATCTTTTGCATTTTTAAGTGCTTGATTTATAACTTTTAGTTTAGATCCTTTTTTTGCTACTGAAATATTTATTTCTTTATTCTCCTTTTGTGAAAGTGTTTTTTCAATTAAAACTTTTTCTCTAATATCCTCACTTAAAATTATTGAACTTGGTACACTTTTGTTTTCATAGAATTGTGATACAAAAGAATTAAGAATTTCTTTTATGTTATCATCTGGATCATGTTTTGGAAAAAAGGCTTGATTACCCCAGTTTTGTTTTGATCTGTAGAAAAAAACCTGTATGCAAGTTTTTCCAGACTCTTTGTAGCCAGCTATAACATCTGCTTCTACTAAATTCGCTTCATTAATTCTTTGTGATGACTGAATAATATTTAAAGACTTTATTCTATCTCTTAATATCGCAGCTTTTTCAAAATCCAAATCTTCACTAGCTTTTTCCATTTGGTTTGATAAATTTTTTTGAATTTTTCTTGATTTCCCAGATACAAATTCAATAGCGTTGTCTACAGATAGTTTATATTCATCCTTCTCTATATATCCAACACACGGCCCAGAACATCTCTTAATTTGATAAAGTATGCAAGGCCTTTCTCTTTTTTTAAATACTGTATCGTCACAAACTCTTAGTTGAAAAATTTTCTGGATCATTTTGATTGTCCAGTTTGCAGAACCAGCAGAGGCAAAAGGTCCAAAATAAAAGCCCTCTTTAGTTTTTTTTCCTCTATGACGTCTAATCTGAGGCCATTTATCTTCATTACCAATAAAAATGAATGGAAACGATTTATCATCTCGTAAAAGTATATTGAATTTCGGTTTATATTTTTTTATTAAATTTGCCTCTAGGAGAAGTGCTTCACTCTCATTCGAAGTACTTGTGATTTCAATTTTCCTTGTTTGAGATAGCATTCTCTCAGTTCTAATAATATGATTTTTCTCTGAAACATAACTCTTTAATCTGTTGGGTAAATTTTTTGCTTTACCAACATAAAGTATTACATTTTTTTCATTTAACATCCTGTATACACCAGGGAGTTTGGGTATTAGTGGTAGCTCTTTTTTAATTGCTTCTTTGCCTATATCAGAACTTATCATGACTTCTTTTTTTTGAAATTTGAATACCTACGGAAGAGCAATCTTTCATAATTTCTAATTTCTCAATTTGAAGGCTTATTTTATCAATTCTTTTATCTTTGAATAGCTCATCGAATACATCTTCTGCCAATGTTTCGAGAAAGTTATAGTGTTTATTTTTAACAAGTTTTTTTATTAATCTTACAATTTTTGAATAATTTACTATTGATTTTATATCCCTATCATTTGAAGGTTTTTTATCTTCGTAGTTTACTTCTAAATTAAATTTAACTTTTTGGGGAGCCTCTTTTTCAAAATCAAAATATCCAAGTTTCAAATTTAAAATAAGTTCTTTAATAAGTACTTTTTTTTCGTAATTGAAAAGTTTTTTATTTTTATCGATTTTAACAATTTTTAAATTATTTCTTTTCATATTCTAGACTCTATATATTCTAATATAACTGGATTGTAATATTGAAAACAGGTTGCCTGATCCATACTATGTCCATCTTTAACTTTAAATTTATCTGATTTTTGTTTCCCTAATTTAAAACATTTTTTTTCCATCAATTGTGTAATCTTTAGATATCACGACTCTTTTCATACCATCAATTTGATCCAACCAATCAGAAGTCAATCCTTCAAAAGGGTCTTTTGGATGAGTAAAAGCCAATAATGGAACTTTTAAATTATTTAATATCTCATTATTATACTGTGCCCTTAATTCGTATTGTGCAGGTTTCTTTTCTTTAAATTTTGCCAAACCTGCATCTACTCCTAATTTTGCTACCTTATACTTTTTGCTTAATCTATCAAAGCACGCTTGCATATAGGCTATTCCTCCTCCAGCTTTATCAGGATGTCTTGAAAAGAATAGTAGTGTTGTTAATCCACCGCAAGAATGTCCAGTAACAAATATTTGTTTTCTAGGAACACCAAGAGAAACAAGTTTTTCTATCAACTGTAAATTTTGTTCTACTCTTTTATCTAATTTTGACTTGCCCTCATATGGTTTTTTTGAAAACCACCACTTTTTTCCCATGTCACCTGCAATTTTATGAGCACACAAATTATAAAGCATGATTTTTTTTCCATTTATTTCTTTATCTATTAATGAAACACGGTTTCTAATTTGGTCAATAGATGTACAAAAGTTTTGTTTTCCATCAAAATTACTTTGACCATGATTATTGATTAAAATTATCTTATTATCTGGATCTTCAATTGTAGATAATTTTGTTACTTTAAATTTCTTTGATAAAAATCCGTCTTTCTTAATATTATGACTGTCTGCTAATGACGATGATATTGTCAGAATAAATACTGATAAAAATAAACATAAACTTTTCATTCTTTCCCCCCCATTATATCTGGGGTTTGCCAATTTAAGCTTTGTCCACTATCAATAGCTAAGACTTGTCCTGTAATAGAAATATTTTTTATAAAAAAATCTACTGCATTGCATACTTGGTCAACATTTACTTGTCTTTTCAGGGGTGTAGCCATGTATTGTTTTTTAAAATGCTTTTCACTTTGTCTCTTATTTTTAATTGTAGGTCCAGGTGCAATTCCATTAACTCTTATATTTGGTGCTAAGCTCATTGCACTAGTCTTGGTTAAAGTATAAAGACCTGTTTTACTGATAGTATAAGAAAAAAAGTATGGTGTTAGTTTAAATACTCTTTGATCAATTATATTAATAATATTGTTATTTTTTGCTCTAATATTTTTAGCAAATTCTTTTGATAGAAGAGCAGGTGTTCTTAAATTAGTTCTTAAGTGATACCCCCAACTATCAGTTGTAAAATTCTCTAATTTATCGTTTTCAAAAAGTGATGCATTATTTATCAGACAGTCAAAATATTTAAGTTTATTTTTTGCAAACTTAATAATTTTATTTACATCTTTTTCTATACTTAGATCCCCTTTGACTAAATAAACTTTTGTACCATTTTGCGATAGTTCTTTTTTAAGATTTTCTGCCTTTATTTTCGATTTATTGAAATGAACAACTATTTCAACCCCTTTGCCAGAAAGTTTTCTAGCTATAGCAGCTCCAATTCTTGTAGCTCCACCTGTAATAATTATTTTATTTGCTTCCATTTTTTCTTACCTTTTTGAGCTCTTGTACCTGGCATGCCCATGGTAGATCTTCCTTTTGGATAGATTTTATTTTTCAAATTGTATTGTTTTACTTTTGGGTTAAGTGTAACCTCTAGTTCAGTACTTTCAAGTTTTCTAATTTCATCTCTTATTTTAGCCGCTTCCTCAAACTCAAGGTTTGTAGCTGACTCTTTCATTTTCCTGTTAAGTGCTTTGATATGTTTCTTTAAATTACCACCAACATTTGCTCCTGTACCAATTGTAACATAATCTTTTTCATAGACGCTCTCTAGTACATCGCTAATCTCTTTTTTAACAGTAGAAGCGCTAATTTTATTTTTTTTATTGTATTCAAGTTGAATATTTCTTCTTCTTTCAGTTTCTTTTATTGCCTTTTTTATACTTTTGGTCTCTTTGTCAGCATACAAAATAACTTTACCATCTAAGTTTCTAGCTGCTCTCCCTATTGTTTGAATTAAGGATGTTTCAGATCGAAGAAATCCTTCTTTATCAGCATCTAATATTCCAACTAAGGCACATTCAGGGATATCAAGTCCTTCCCTTAACAGGTTAATACCCACTAAAACATCAAAAACACCCAGCCTTAAGTCTCTCATAATTTCTATTCTCTCAAGTGTATCTATGTCTGAGTGCAAATATCTTACTTTGATACCATTTTCATGCAGGTATTCTGTCAGATCTTCAGCCATTTTTTTAGTTAATGTCGTGACTAATACTCTATAATTTTTTTCGATAGTCTTTTTGCATTCATGCATGAGATCATCGACTTGATTTTTAGCAGGTTTGATTTCTACTGGTGGATCTATTAGTCCAGTAGGTCTTATAACCTGATCTATAAATTTTCCTTTTGTTTGTTCTAACTCCCATGGACCAGGTGTAGCAGAGACAAATACTGTTTGAGTTCTCATCATGTCCCATTCCTCAAATTTTAATGGTCTATTATCCATACATGACGGAAGTCTAAATCCGTACTCTGCCAAAGTACTTTTCCTTGATCTGTCTCCTTTAAACATTCCATTTAGTTGAGGTACCGTGACGTGACATTCATCAACAAATATTAATGTATTGTCAGGAAAATATTCAAACAAAGTGGGAGGGGGCTCTCCAGGTTTTCTTCCTGACAAAAATCTTGAATAGTTTTCAATACCAGCACATGAACCAGTTGCCTCTATCATTTCAAGATCAAATTTTGTCCTCTCTTCTAACCTTTGTGCCTCAAGCAATTTATTTTGCTCTTTATGTTTTTTAAGTGTTATCTCCAACTCTTTTCTAATATTAATTACTGCCTGTTCGATTGTAGGTTTTGGAGTTATATAGTGACTGTTTGCATAAACCTTAACTAAATTTAATTCTCTTACAAGATCACCTGTTAACGGATCAAATTCCTCAATTTTTTCTAGCTTATCTCCAAATAAGCTTAGCCTCCAAGCTCTGTCCTCTAAGTGAGAGGGAAAAATTTCTAAATATTCGCCTCTAGCCCGAAATGTACCTCTATAAAAATTCTGGTCATTTCTTTTATAATGAAGTGCAATTAAGGATTTGATTATTTGTTCTCTATTATAATCATAATTTTTTTGAAGAGTTAAAGTCATTTTACTGTAAGCTTCAACTGATCCTAATCCATAAATGCAGGATACACTTGCAACAATTAAAACATCATCTCTTTCTAGAAGTGATCTAGTAGCTGAGTGTCTCATCCTATCTATTTGTTCATTTATAGAAGCTTCTTTTTCTATATATGTGTCTGACCTTGGTACATATGCTTCTGGAGTATAATAATCATAATAGGACACAAAATATTCAACGGCATTATCTGGAAAAAACCCTTTCATCTCACCATAGAGTTGGGCAGCAAGGGTTTTATTTGGTGCAAGTATTAGGGCAGGCCTGTTTGTTTCTTCAATAACTTTAGCCATAGTGAAGGTTTTACCTGATCCCGTAACACCTAATAAAACTTGATTAAACTCGTTCTTCTTAGCGCCTTTTACTAAATTTTTAATAGCTTCTGGTTGGTCACCAGCTGGCTTAAAATCTGATTTAATTTTGAATTTCTTTCCACCTTCAAGTTTTCCACCAATTTTTGGATTTTTACTTTGAATATCTGTAATTAAATCTTGATAAGTATTTTCCATATATTAAATAAAGTAATAGAATATAAACTATTTTCAATGAGCATAATATCAAACAGTTTAAAAAGAATTAAACCTTCACCAACGATAGCAGTCACTCAGAAAGCAAGAGAATTGAAAGCTGCAGGCAAAGATGTAATTGCATTAGGCGCAGGTGAACCTGATTTTGACACACCTAATAATATAAAAAAGGCAGCAGTTAAAGCAATTAGAATAGGGGATACTAAATATACGCCAGTTGATGGAACACCTGCAATTAAAAATGCAGTAATTAAAAAGTTTAAAAGGGAAAATAACTTAACTTATACCTCAGACCAGATAACAGTAGGCACTGGTGGAAAACAAGTTTTATATAATGCTTTTGTAGCAACATTAAATAAAGGTGATGAAGTTATTATTCCAACCCCGTTTTGGGTATCTTACCCAGATATGGTTTTACTCGCTGGGGGCAAACCAAAATTTATAAAATGTGGAGAAGAAGATGGATTTAAATTAACGCCTAACAAACTTAAAAAAGCTATTACAAAAAAAACCAAATGGATAATTTTAAATTCTCCTTCAAACCCAACTGGTGCGGCTTATACAAAAAAAGAAATAATTAATTTAGGAAATATATTATTAAAAAATAAGAATATTTTAATTTTGAGTGACGATATTTATGAGCATGTAAAATTTGATAATTTTAAATTTTTTACAATTGCACAGTTAAAGAAACTTAAAGATAGAACACTTACAATGAATGGGGTAAGCAAAGCATATGCAATGACTGGTTGGAGAATTGGTTATGCAGCTGGTCCTAAAAATATCATAGCTGCAATAAGAAAAATCCAGTCGCAATCGACTTCTAATCCATCATCTATAAGTCAGGCAGCTGCCGTTGAAGCTTTGAACGGAACTCAGAGCTTTATTAAAAAAAGAGCTAAATCCTTTAGTGACAGAAGAAATTTTGTTGTGAATTATTTAAATAGTATTCCAGGGATTACTTGTTTAATGCCAAAAGGCGCGTTTTATGTTTTTCCAAGTTGTAAAGCGCTAATTGGAAAAAAAACAAAAATAAAAAATGATACAGATTTTGTACAAAAACTTCTTGAAAAACAGAATGTAGCTGTAGTCCAAGGTTCTGCATTTGGACTTGATGGTTATTTTAGAATTTCATACGCAACATCAATGAAAAAATTAAAGATTGCCATGGATCGAATTAAGCGTTTTTGTGAAAGTTTAGGCTAAATTTAGTCTAATTACTGATTTTGCTGCATCAACTACTGAAACTTCTGGTTCTATAAATTTCATTTCAAGAATTTCTTCAGCATAAGTTGAGTTTGTTTGCATTTTAAGTCCCAGATCAGGAACCAAATTTTTTGCACTTGAGTCTACATAACTTATAAGTTTAACCATAAAATTAGGTAATTCTTTTTTAGGAAGCTTTTTTGCATGACTTGGAATATTTTCAGCCATTATTTTTGACAATTCTAGTATAGATCTTACTCCGGACCCAACAATTAATCTTCTACCTTCAGCTTTTTTATTATTTAAAGATAAAACATGTGCTTTGGCAATATCTTTAACATGAGATATCATGACTGAAAATTTTGGAGCTGCCGGGTATTTACCCTGAAGTAATTGTTTAATATATTCCATTGATGTACAACTTTTCTCATTCAAAAAGTCTCCCAAGACAAAACCTGGGTTGATACAAGTAAGTTTATTTTTAATACCTTTGCTCTCCATTAGCTCCCAAGCAGCTATTTCGGCTCTGGTTTTAGATACAAAATAATCTGTAGTTTTATTCCATTCTAAGTCTGTCCAATCATTCTCACCAAATGTATAAGGGTTTGTTCTATTTGGTTTTCTATACATACAAACTATAGATGATGTTTTTACAATATGTTCCACATCCGCATTTATTCCAGCATTTAAAACTCTTAAAGTTCCATCTTTTGCAGCTGGAGTAAGTGACTCTCTATCATTTGAAACTTTTAATGGGAAAGGAGAGGCAACATGAATGATATATTTACAACCTTTTGCAGCCTCATTCCAACCATCGTCTCTTAGCAAATCTAATTCTATTAATGATAATTTGTTTGTTGAAACATTATTTTCTTCTAATGTTTTTTTAGTTTGATCTATTGAGTTTTTATTCCTCACTGTGCCTAAAACTTCAAAGCCTGAATTCAACAATTCTATAGCCACATGTTTTGCAACAAAACCACTAATTCCAGTTAATAATACTTTACCGCTCATATGGTGAATAAACTATTTAGTTTTTTTCTTTTTTTCTAAACCAAATAATGGTGAATTTCTAAATCTTAAAACAAGTATTGCTATAGCAATTAAAACAATTGCTCCAGCTTCATATAGTAATACTTCTGGATTTATTGATTTTCCCTGCAAAATAATAAATCTTGATAAGGCAGTTATCGCAATAAATAATGGTAAGGTAATTTGAATTGATTGACTTTCCCAAAATACTCTAACCATAGCCAATACCTCTAAGTATAGAAAGAGTAGTAACAGATCAGCAAGTGTAACTTTTTGAATGGAAATCATTTGATAAACTTCTATACCAAATGCAATTATTGTAGCTATAAGAATTATTACTAACGCCAATAATTGTATTTGTTTAACAATATTTTCCATTTAACTCTTATAGATGATATTTAACTAATTTGAAGCCAAATATTTCTCAGCTTCTAATGCAGCCATACAGCCCATTCCTGCTGCTGTTACAGCTTGCCGATAAATTTTATCTTTAACATCTCCAGCAGCATAAACACCTGGAATATTTGTTTCTGTAGAATCACTTTTAGTAATTAAATATCCTGTGTTATCCATTTCTAATTGATCTTTAAACAGTGCGGTTGCAGGGTCGTGACCGATAGCAATAAATAAACCATCAATTTTTAGCTCAGTAACTTTATTAGAATTAACATTTTTAATTTTTAAACCTTTTACATTTTTCGGTTCCTCATCTCCAATCACTTCCTCAACAACCGAGTCCCAAATAATTTCAATTTTTTTGTTTTCCATTAATTTCTTTTGCAAAAGTTTTTCTGCTCTTAATTCATTTCTTCTGTGTATTAATTGTACTTTTGAGGCAAATTTTGTAAGAAACATTGCCTCTTCAACTGCAGCATTACCACCTCCAACTACAGCTACTGTTTTATCTTTGAAAAAGAAACCATCACATGTAGCACATGCGGAAACTCCAAATCCTTTAAATTTTTCCTCAGAGTCAATATTTAACCATCGAGCTTGCGCACCAGTAGAAATTATAATTGAGTCTGCGGTATATTTTTGTCCACCGTCTCCGATTGCTTCAAAAGGTTTAGATTTTAAATTTACAGACTGTATATGGTCTTCCACTAAATCAGTTCCCACTGCTCTTGCTTGTTCTCTCATTTGTTCCATTAACCATGGTCCTTGTATCACATCAGCAAAACCTGGATAGTTTTCTACATCAGTTGTAATTGTTAATTGGCCACCTGGTTGCATACCTGCGACTAACATTGGTTTCAGCATAGCTCTTGCAGCATAAACTGCAGCTGTGTATCCCGCCGGGCCAGATCCAATTATTAACACTTTTGTATGTTTAGTTGGTTTTTCACTCATAGAGGTCTATATAGTTAATAATGAGCAAATTAAAAGGTATTTTATTGACCGAGGGTATGCACGGTATGTTGAGCCAGGTTGAAGGCTTAGCTAAAGCTTTGGATATCGATTTTACTCACCACAAGGTTGAACTAAATAATTTATGGAAGTTAATTCCATCAAAATTTACGCCAATTTCTCAAAGTGTTTATAAAAAAATAAATCAATCAGATTACGACTTAATTATATCTTGTGGTCGAAAAAGTATAATTCCATCCATACATTTAAAAAGTATTTCAAATAAAAAAGTCTTTAATATTCATATCCAAGATCCAAAAATAAATTTTAATTATTTTGATTTTATAGTAGCACCAGAACATGATGAAATTAATGGTTCAAATGTTATTACTACAAAAGGCTCTATCCATTATCTTACAGAAAGTGAAATATTTGAGAATAAAAATTATCTAAACTCTTTAATAAAAAAAGATGATAGAAAAATTTGGTGTTTAATAATGGGTGGACCTACAAAACACTACGATTATTCAACTAAAAATATGAAACATATTTTTTCAATTTTTTATAAACTCTTAAAAAAACATGATTTTCAACTTGTTGTTATTCCATCAATGAGAACACCTTTAAATACTATTCATTATGCCAAAGAATTTTTTGGTGAAAATCATACCATTATAATGAATGTAGATAAAAAAGCTTATTTATCAGCTCTAGCTATTTCTGAAAATATTATTGTTACTTGTGATTCCAGCTCAATGATTTCAGAGGCCGCATTGACTGGAAAACCTGTTTATATTGCAAATATTTTACCCAAAAAAAATGATATAAGATTTCAAAGATTTAGAAATTTATTTAGAGAATTAAATATAACAAGAAATCTGGGGGAAGAAATTGAATCTTGGACTTACCAAAAACTTGATGAAACTAATAGAGTAGCAAAAATTATTAAAGAAAGAATAAGCAACTAATGTCATATTTAAACTCTATACTTAATGAATCAAAGAAATTTGATAGTCCATTTGTACATTGGGAATTAAATAAACCTCTTACTGATCAGCAAATAGACGAGATAATAGGTGCTGATATATCTGATCCTTCAAAACATAATCTTAATTATGATGGTACTAGAGCTATAGACGGAGGAGAAGGAAAGTTTAGGGAAGGTATTTCAGATGGCGGGAAAGCTTTAAAATTTAGATGTTTTGTTACAAAGGAAAATTCTAATGAATTCCCAGGGCTTACCAATCTAATTAAAGAACTTCAAAATCAAAAAACATATCAAAAAATATCTGAATTAATTAATAAAGATCTATCAAATTCTTATGTAAGAGTTGAGGTAATTTGTGATCGAGAAGGTTTCTGGTTAAAACCACATTGCGATATTAAAGAGAAACTTATGTCTTGCTTGCTATTTGTTAACAAGCATAATGAAAGTGAGGATTTAGGAACTGATTTTTATGACAGTGATTTGAAACTAATAAAAACATTGCCCTATAAAGACAATTATGGATATTTTTTTTCAAGTGGACCTGATACTTGGCATGGAATGGAAAAAAAAGAAATAATTAAAGAGAGAAGATGTTTGCAAGTAAATTATGTTACTTTTGAAACTGATTGGAAAGTTGATTAATTTTCTTGAAGAGGTTTCACTCTAAGTTTTTTTGTCTTAAGAGAGTTTATAGCCTCTAAAAAAGAATAAGCAGTTGACATATTAGTACAATAAGGAATTTTGTTTGCCAAAGTTCCTCTTCTTAAAGCCAAGGCATCATTAATTCTACTTTCGCTATTTCCACCACCTGTATTTATAACTAAAGCAATTTTTTTTGAATTAAGGATATCTACTATATGGGGTTTGCCACTACTCACTTTGTTAATCTTTATACATTTCATTCCATTCTTTATTAAGATATCTGCTGTTCCTTTGGTAGCTGACAATGCAAATCCAAGTTTTACAAGTCTTTGAGCAACGCCAATAATCTCTTGTTTGTGGGTGTCTTTAACTGATAAAAAAGCTAAACCTTTGGTAGGTAATGAGTTTGCTGCAGCAATTTGACTTTTTGCAATTGCCATTCCAAAATCATCATCAAATCCCATCACTTCACCTGTTGATTTCATCTCTGGTCCAAGTAATAAATCGCTATCTGGGAACTTGTTAAATGGAAATACAGCCTCTTTAACAGCAAATTTTTTATTCGTTTTATATTTTAACTTATATTTTGAAAGGTTTTCACCTGCCATTATTCTTGATGCAATTTTGGCTAACGGTATACCATTAGCTTTCGATACAAATGGAACTGTTCTGCTTGCTCTTGGATTTACTTCAATAACAAATATTTCATCTTTCTTAATTGCAAATTGAATATTTAAAAGTCCTTTAACCTTTAATGCTAAAGCTAGTTTTCTTGTCTGAACTTTAATTTCTTTTAAAAGATTATCTTTGATGGAAACCGGAGGTAGGCAACAAGCTGAGTCCCCAGAATGTACTCCTGCTTCTTCTATATGCTGCATAATACCAGCAACATAAACATCTTTACCATCAGAGATAGCATCCACATCAACTTCCATTGCGTGATCTATAAATTTATCGATTAAAATAGGATTTTGTTCTGAAGCTTTAAAAGCCTCATTAATAAACTTTTTAAGCTGGCTTTTATCATGAACAATTTCCATTGCTCTTCCACCTAAAACATATGAAGGTCTAACTACAACAGGTAGTCCTATTTTTTCACTTATTCTAATTGCTTGATCAAATTTATGAGCAATTCCACTTTCTGCTTGTTTTAAATTTAATTTAATTAGTAGATCTCTAAATCTATCTCTATCTTCTGCAAGATCAATGGAAGTATATTGAGTACCAAGTATTGGTAATTTGTTTTCATGTAAGAATTTTGCTAATTTAATAGGAGTTTGGCCTCCAAATTGAGCAATAACCCCTACAAGATTTCCCTTTGATTTTTCTTTTAGAATAATATTTTGAATGTATTCTTCAACCAATGGCTCAAAATAAAGTCTATCACTAGTGTCATAATCAGTTGAAACTGTTTCTGGGTTACAATTGACCATTATTGTTTCAAATCCAGCTTCTTTTAAAGAAAAGCTTGCCTGGCAACAACAATAATCAAACTCTATACCTTGACCAATTCTATTTGGACCTCCTCCAAGTATAATTATTTTTTTCTTATTGCTCGGATCTGCTTCACACTCAGTATTTATTGAAAAACTTCTCTGGTATGTTGAATACATATATGGAGTAAAGGATTTAAATTCTGCGGCACAAGTATCCACTTTTTTAAATACTGGTAAAACTTTAAGCGCAACTCTTTTGGATCTTACAATTTTTTCATTAATACCAGTAATATCTGATAATTTTTTATCTGAAAAACCAATAGATTTTATTCTATTAAATTCATTATATGTTTTGGGAATACCTCTCTTCTTTATATTATTCTCCTCATCGACAAGATCCTTAATTTGATTTAAGAACCAAGGATCAACCTTTGATAATTTGTAGATTTTATCTAACGAGATATTTTTTCTAAAAGCTTCAGCAATTAATATTAATCTATTTGGAATATTAATCTTTAAATTTTTTAAAATATCTTTTTTTGAATAATTAAAAATATTATCCAATCCAGAAAATCCAGTTTCTAAAGATACCAAGGCTTTTTGAAAAGATTCTTTGAAGTTTCTTCCAATTGCCATTGCTTCACCAACAGATCTCATTGAAGTTCCGAGCACTGCTTTAGTATCCGAAAATTTTTCAAATGTAAATCTTGGTATTTTTGTAACAACATAATCAATTGTTGGTTCAAATGAAGCTGGGGTTACTTTTGTAATTTCATTTCTTAATTCATCTAAAGTATATCCCACCGCAAGTTTGGCTGCTACTTTAGCAATTGGGAAGCCTGTTGCTTTTGATGCAAGAGCAGAGGATCTTGATACTCTTGGATTCATTTCTATTATAACCATTCTTCCATTTCTAGGATTTATCGCAAACTGAACATTTGATCCCCCTGTTTCAACTCCAATTTTTCTTAAACAGGCAATAGATGCATTTCTCATGACCTGGTATTCTTTATCAGTCAAGGTTAATGCTGGAGCAACTGTGATAGAGTCCCCAGTATGGATTCCCATAGGATCCACATTCTCTATTGAACAAATTATTATACAGTTATCTTTTTTGTCTCTTACAACCTCCATTTCAAATTCTTTCCAACCTTCTAATGACTCTTCGATTAAAACCTGATTTTGAGGGGACTCGTTCATCCCATTTTTTACAAGTTTAAAGAAATCTTTTTTGTTTTTAGCGATACCTCCTCCTAAACCACCTAAGGTAAAAGATGGTCTAATAATTGCCGGTAATCCTATCTCCTTTAAACATTTTGAAGCATCTTTAAAATGATTTATAATTCTTGATTTTGGCAGATCTAAACCAATGTCAGACATATTTTTTCTAAATTTTTTACGATCTTCAGCATTTTCAATTGCCTTGGACTTTGCACCTATCAATTCAATTTTGTATTTTTTAAGTAGTCCAGCTTTTTCAGCACTTATTGCTAAATTTAATGCAGTCTGCCCCCCCATAGTTGGTAAAATTGCATTAGGTTTTTCTTTTTTAATAACTTCTTCTAAGACAGGAATTGTAATGGGTTCAATATAGGTTTTATCAGCAACTCCAGGATCAGTCATAATAGTTGCAGGATTTGAATTTATTAAAACCACCTCAAAACCCTCATCTTTAAGAGCCTTGCAAGCTTGAGTACCCGAATAATCAAATTCACATGCTTGTCCAATTATTATAGGGCCTGCTCCAATAACTAATATTTTTTTAATGTCTTTTCTTTTTGGCATTTTTTTTTACATTTTGAATAAATTTTTTGAATAAATATTGACTATCTTGAGGACCAGGATTTGCCTCTGGATGATACTGAACAGAAAAGACAGGTTTGTTTTTTAACTTAATACCTTCAATAGTATCGTCAAAAAGTGACTTATGAGTAATTTGAATATTTTTCGATAAGCTTTTTTCTATAACAACAAATCCATGATTTTGACTAGTAATCTCAACTGAGTTATTTATTAAATTTTTCACTGGATGATTGGCACCTCTATGACCTAATTTCATTTTTTTTGTTCTTGCATTTAAAGACAAAGCTAAAATTTGATGACCAAGACAAATTCCAAACATAGGGTAATTTAATTTGATTAGTTTTTGAACCGTATCAATTGCATATTTTCCAGTGGCTGCAGGATCTCCAGGCCCATTTGATAAAAAAATACCATCAGGTTTCAATTTCACAATTTCATTAGCAGTTAATTTACATGAGACTACCTTTACCTCACAGTTATAATCTGAGAAATATCTTAAAATATTTTTCTTAATTCCATAATCAACTGCAATAATTTTTAATTTCTTTTTTGTATTCTTCTGATACCCGACATCCTTTTTCCACGTTTTAAACCCATTCCATATATAAGTTTTTTTTGTTGATACTTCTTTTGCAAGATCTAATCCATTTAAGCCGGGCCATTTAACTGACATATTGGTGAGTTTTTTAATATTAAATTTACCTTTTTTATTATTTGCAATAGTACCTTTTGGAGCACCCTTATCTCTAATAAAGTTTGTTAAGCTTCTAGTATCTAATCCAGTTAATCCAACAATTCGATTTTTTTTAAGCCATTTATCTAATGTCTGTAATGCTCTATAGTTTGATGGAGAAGTAATTTCGGAATTAAAAATTACACCTTTTGTCCAAATTTTGTCGGACTCTATATCCTCATTATTGGTTCCAACGTTTCCAATATGAGGAAATGTAAAATTTATAATTTGTCCAGCATAAGATGGGTCTGATATAATTTCCTGATATCCTGTTAAAGATGTATTGAAACAAACCTCTCCAGTTGAAGTTCCTTGATATCCAAGGCCAATACCTTTGAAAACTAGCTTATTATCTAAAACTAAAATACCTGTAGAAAATTGATGATTAATTGCAATTCTATTTTTTTGTTTTTTGATCAATTACAACTCATGAGTTAAAGGTCTATACAATAAAACCTTTTTTTGCGCAACACATCTAATGTATATTTTGTAAAAAAAATATTTTTCTTTTTGAAGAATATTTTTAATACGATAAAATTAAATATGTCATTAAGAGAAAGTATAGAGTCAGACTACAAAACAGCTTTAAAATCAAAAGATAAAAATAAAATATCAACTTACAGGTTAATTTTATCCGGTATTAAAGATTTAGATATTAACAATAGATCTGGGACAGAAAAAAAAGAAACAAATAATGAAGATATTAAGAAGTTATTAAAGAAAATGATAAAACAACGCAGCGAATCAATTGAATTGTATAAAAAAAATAATCGTAAGGATCTTCAGGATATAGAAGAACAAGAAGTTGGAATAATTAGCCAATATTTACCTAAACAGATAAGCGAGGAGGATACTAAGAAAATTTGTGAAGAAGTGATTAAATCAATAGGCGCAAACTCAATTAAGGATATGGGAAAAGTTATGGGCGAATTAAAGAAAAATAATGCTGATAGTATAGATTTTTCTAAAGCAGGAGCAATTATAAAAGAATTATTAAATCAAAAATGAAATACCCAAAAGAGTACTTACAAGAAATAAAAACTAGATTAAAAATTTCAACCGTAGTCTCAAAAACAGTTAGTTTAAAAAAGAGAGGAAAGGAATATGTTGGCCTTTCACCATTTAAGACTGAAAAAACACCATCATTCACAGTAAATGATGAAAAGGAATTTTATCATTGCTTTAGTACTGCAGAGCATGGAAATATTTTTGATTTTGTAATGAAAACCCAAAATCTTAAATTTGGTGAGTCAGTCAAATATTTAGCAAATTTAGCAGGGATGAGGCCTTATACATTTTCAAAAGAGGATGAGATCAGAGAAGAAAAGTGGAACAAATATAAATTGATATATGCAAAATATGTTGAATTTTATCATCAAGATCTTTTTAAAAACCCATTAGCAAAAGAAGCAAAGAATTATTTAAAAAAAAGAAGTTTAACTATTGAAGAAGTAAAGAAATTTAAGATAGGATATGTTTCAAGTAATGAGAGTTTTAAAGATAAGATTTTTAATGAATTTATTGAAAGTGAAATCAAAGATACAGGTTTGTTTTATTTTGATGAAAATAAAAAGAAATATGTAGATAGGTTCAAAGATAGAATAATTTTTCCAATCAATAATATTTCAGGTGATCCAATAGCTCTTGGAGGTAGGATTTTAAATGATAATAAATATCTTGCTAAGTATATTAATTCGCCTGAGACCCCATTTTTTAAAAAAGGATCTAATCTTTACAATCTAGATTTAACTAGAAAACTCTCTAATAATATTAATAACATTTATCTCGTAGAAGGGTATATGGATGTTGTAGGTCTAAGTAAAAATAAGGTAGAAAATGTCGTTGCAAATCTAGGTACTTCTTTAACTACGAGACAAATATTAACTCTGAACCAATTTTTTCAACATATTATTGTTTGTTTTGATGGTGATGAAAGTGGATACAAAGCTGCATTGAGAGCAGCTGAAAACTCTATTATTGAGTTAAAACCTGAAAAAGAAATTTCTTTTTTATTCTTACCTGACAAATATGATCCAGATAGTTTTGTTAATGAAAAGGGAAAAGATTTTTTTGAAAATTTTTCAAAGAGTAATTCAGTTCCTATTCACAAATTTATATTTGATCATTATTCGAAAGATATGGATGATAATCCATCATCAAGAGCTATTTTTGAAAAAAAACTAAGAGCAATCTCATCATCTATTAAAGATGAATTTATAAGAAAGTATGTTCTAGAATACTTCCTCGGAAAAGTTTACGAATTAACCCCAAATACAAATTTAAAATATAAAAAAAATTATACCAGACCTACAAAGTCACTTAAATCAACTCAAAACTATTATAATGAGACAAAGTCTTTAAAAGCTATTGATATTAAAGAATTTTCATTTTTGTATGTCTTGCTAAAAAAACCTGAACTTATTAGAGATAACATTAACTTAATTGAAAATGTAAATCTATTTAGTAGTGAAAATAAATTATTATTTGAAGCAATCATAAACCAAACTAATAATTTTGAAAATATTGATATTGAAAGTTTAAAAATTGACCAAAGTTTAATAAGTAGAGTCCTAAAATATGCATCTGTTAAGCATATATTATCTAAAAACTTAAATGATAACCAAAAAATACTTGAAATTTTATCTGAACTTATAAGGGACCTAAAAAATTATGAGCTTGAATTAAGAATAACAGATTTAGAATCGAGATTTTCAAAAGATTTAAGTGAGGCAACATTTAACGAGTTAAAAGAGCTCAAAAAGCAACAAAAAATCAATTAAATTTTAATCAGAATCCCATAGATTTTTTTTATTTTAGCATTATATACATTCTGAACTTTTTTATTGTGGAACGTATAATTACAAAATCATTTGCAAGACTAATGGGCAGAGGTGTCCATAGAGGTTTTATAACTCATGAGGAGCTTAATAAATCTCTAGGTAAAAGAAATTTATCACATGAAAATCTTGAGCAAGCTTTTATTCATATCCTAGATGAGAAAATAATATTAGTTGAAAAGAAAGCAGACTACAAAGTTTTAAGAAAAAAAGACAATGGGACCAAAGATGAGGCCAAGTCGATTGAAAAAAGCGATGATCCTATAAGAATGTATCTAAGAGAAATGGGTGGTGTGGAGCTTCTCTCAAGAGAAGGTGAAATTGCTATTGCCAAAAGAATAGAAGCTGGAAAAGATGTTATGTTAAACGCTCTTTCTCAAAGTCCAATTACTGCTCAGCAGTTTTTTGATTGGAATACTAAGCTTCAAAATGATGAAATTTTAGTAAGAGAAATTATTGATATTGACACAAATTATATGGAAGATGAAGATACTGGCCAAAGTGCAAAGCAAAAAAAATCTGATGAAGGTGGAGATAGTCAAAATGCTGAGGAAAATACTGATGATGATGAATTTAATCCAACACTTGCAGCAATGGAAACTGAGATTAAGCCTAAGGTTCTTCAAACCGTGTATAACCTTACAAAAGAATATAACAAACTTATTAGATATCAAAAAGAGAAATTAGAATGTGTATTAAATTCAAGACAATTTTCTGCATCTAAAGAAAAAAATTATAAGAAAATTGTTGATGATATTTTAGAAAATATTAAAACTTTACAACTATCACCCTCAGTTTTAGAAGAATTAGTTCAAAAACACTATGTAGAAAATCGTAAAATAATATCTTTAGAGGGTAACTTGCTTAGATATGCAATCAATGAAAAAATTCCCAGAGAAGAGTTTATAAAATTTTATGTGGGTAATGAAATTAATCCCAATTTAAAAAACTTCTTGGATACAAATGATGTTTGGAAAAAGTTTTTTCAAAAATATAAAGTAGAATTTAAAAATATAAAAGACAGGCTTATTGAAATTAGTAATAAGCTTGGGATTTCAGTTACAGAATATAAGTTAATGGTAAGTAGAATCCAAAAAGGAGAAAAGGAGTCAAGAATTGCTAAAAAAGAAATGGTTGAAGCTAATCTTAGATTAGTAATATCAATTGCCAAGAAATATACTAACAGAGGACTCCAGTTTTTGGATTTAATCCAAGAAGGTAATATAGGACTTATGAAAGCGGTAGATAAATTTGAATATAGAAGGGGATATAAATTTTCCACATATGCAACATGGTGGATAAGACAAGCTATAACTAGATCAATTGCTGACCAAGCTCGAACAATAAGAATCCCTGTTCATATGATTGAGACAATTAATAAAATAGTTAGAACTCAAAGATTAATTTTAAGTGAATTTGGTAGAGAGGCAACACCAGAGGAACTTGCTAAAAAACTAAGGATGCCTCTCGAAAAGGTGAGAAAAGTATTAAAAATATCAAAAGAACCCGTCTCTCTTGAAAAACCAGTTGGAGATGAGGAAGATAGTAGCCTAGGTGATTTTATAGAGGATACAAAAGCATTAGCTCCTCTGGAACAAGCTATAAAGTCGAATTTAAGCGAGGCTACAACAAAAATACTCTCAACTTTAACTCCAAGAGAAGAAAGAGTTCTAAGAATGAGATTTGGCGTAGGTATGAATACGGATCATACTTTAGAGGAGGTTGGTTTACAGTTTTCAGTAACAAGAGAGAGAATTCGTCAGATTGAAGCAAAGGCACTTAGAAAGTTGAAGCATCCTAGCAGATCGAAACAGTTAAAAAGTTTCTTAGAAAGCTAAGAGGGCCGTTAGCTCAATAGTAGAGTACTGCATTGACATTGCAGGGGTAGTTGGAGCATAACCAACACGGCCCACCATTTTATACTTCATACTCTCATAAAAGTTTGCAAGTTTAAGTAGTTGCCTCTTTAAATATTCGATTTTTGTCTATTCTAGAAGATACTATCTATTTATTTGATTTTTTTGTTTTAACATTACCACTTGATACGAATGTATAGTTATTGTAAAAACTTATTGATTTCTTGGGCCTGTAGCTCAGTTGGTTAGAGCAGTACACTCATAATGTATTGGTCCCAGGTTCGAGTCCTGGCGGGCCCACCATTTATTTAATTATAAATTCTTCAAGAGACTTAAAAAGATAGTTAATATTTCCTTCATTATTTTGAATTATTGATTTAAATTCTTCCTTTTGAGTTCTGGCAAGACTAAGGCCTTCAACAATAAGATCTCTAATCAAAGGTCTTTCAGGGTTTTTTGTATAAATTCTCCAATCAATTTTTATTTCTGGATTTTTAGAGGTTTCCTCTAAAATAGTACTTACAATTGTATATTTCTCATTTAATTTTTTTTCTGAAACTATACTTATTTTGGGATCAGAATAGTCAACTAATCGACTTGAGAAACTTTTTAAAAAATAACTTTTAAACAGTTTTTTATACTTTATTTTTTGATCTTCGTTAAGATTTTTGCGATACTTTCCTAAAGTATACATTCCAATACCATTAATATCTACATTTTTTTCTGCAATATTATTTAGTTTTATTATTTTTGACTCAACAGGATCTGAGCTTGATAAAATTATTGATGCCTCGTTGACTATTTCACTAATTAATTTGCTTGGCTCTTTCGCTTTTAAAGGAATTATAAATAATGATATTATAATTATAAGAAAGCTAAATTTAGTTTTAAACATAAATATTTACTGAACATCTATCTCTTCCCAATCATCATCATTCATAGTTTCTGTAGTTTCTTTAGAATTTAGAATTTTTCTATTTCTATCTTGTAGATATAAACTTCTTACAGAAGCATATAAATCTATCGAATTATTCTCTAGACTATTAAAAGCCTCTAAGTTTTTTGCTCTAAAATCTATACCAGTAGTTAGTCTTGAATAATAATAATCTGAATTTTCAAAGTGTTCAGTGTCGTTTGCAACAGTAACATTGTACCATGCATCACCACCTGTTAAATTTACTATTGAACCCAAAGTATCTCTTACAGTTGTAGGACCTAGCACCGGCAAAACAAAATAACATCCCTCTTTTACACCCCAAGTTCCAAGAGTTTGTCCATAATCTTCTTTGTCAAGTTTCTTTAATCCATAATATGAAGCTACATCAAAAATTCCAGCAATACCAAGGGTTGTATTAATTGAAAATCTCAAAGAATTAATTCCAGCTTCTGTAAATTGACCTTGTAAAATGTTGTTTGGTATAGTCACTAAATTTGACAAATTACTTAGAGCATTACTTGTTCCTGATCTTATTGGTTTAGGCAAATATCTATACCCTTTTGCAATTGGTTTAAAAAAAACTTTATCTAGTCCCTGATTAAATGCAAAAATACCTCTATTAACAGTTTCAAAACAATCTTTAACATCTGCGTTTTGTTCTTTAATTTTGTTATTAATTTCTAAACTACCATCTGATCCAGCGATTACATAAAATGTAGAAAATTGAGAAACCAAACAAATTAAAAATACTGTTAAAATCTTTTTCATTTATGCTGTTTATATTATATCTTCTATTTATTTAAAGATTTAATTGTTTGAAATAATGCAGAAAAATGTTGAAAAAATGACCATTAATTACTCTCCTAATTTTGATCTTAAAAAAAGAGATAAAAATAAAATAAAGTATTTAATTTATCATTATACAGGAATGAAAAATGACAAAATAGCTATTAAAAAGTTAACTAGTTTAAATTCTAATGTAAGTTGTCATTATTACATAACTGAGTCTGGAAAAATTATTCAAATGGTTCCAGATTTATATGCTGCTTGGCATGCTGGAGAATCTAACTGGGGAAATCAAAAGTATTTAAATTATAAATCAATAGGAATTGAAATTTCTAATCCTGGTCATCAGTATGGTTATAAAGCATTTAATAGTCATCAAATAAAATGTTTAGTTAAACTTTCAAAATTAATTATTAAAAAATATAATATTAAAAAAAATAAAATTTTAGGTCACTCAGACATAGCTCCTTTAAGAAAAATAGATCCAGGAGAAAAATTTCCTTGGAAACTTTTAAGCAAAAAAAAAATTGGAATTTGGCATAAAGTAAATTCAAATATTCTTAAATCATCGAGAGGAAAAAAGTCAGAATTAAATTTAAACAAGTTTATTTTTTATTTAAAGAAATTAGGATATCATATAAAATACTCTAACCGTTACGAATTAAAAAAAATTATAAAAATTTTTCAGATGAGATTCAGACCTGAGATAACCGATGGAAAATTAGACTCTGAATGCTTTAAAATAGCAAAATCCCTTTATAATCTTAGATAATAAATAATTGAACTTTATAAAATATTTTATATTGTCCGCTAGCCAGATAAAAGACTTATCGCTTTAATATATTAAAGAGGAAAGTCCGGGCTCTACAAAGACACAGTGCCAGCTAATGGCTGGCGGGGGCGACCCCAGGGATAGTGCCACAGAAAATAAACCGCCTTATCAAGGCAAGGGTGAAAAGGTGTGGTAAGAGCACACCGGCTAAGTTGGTAACAGCTAGCGCATGGAAAACCCCACTGGGAGCAAGACTGAGTAGAGATGACACAGTTAGAAATAACAAAAAGCAGTCTTTGGCTAGTCATCTGGGTTAGTTGCTTGAGCCTTAAAGTGATTTAAGGCCTAGAGAAATGATAAGTTTAAACGACAGAACCCGGCTTATATTTTATCTGGCAAAATCATAACTTTATAATTCCTATCTCTTATTAAATTAAATCAAAATTTCTATTTAGCTGTATTGTGAAAATTTAGAACAAATCAAGAATACTTGACTATAATATTAGGTGTTGACGATTAAATTTAAAACCCATAATATCCCATAAAATCCCAAATATGGAATTTATGGATTATGTTTTTATCAACTTACGAAAACAAATTAGACAAAAAAGGAAGGGTGTCCGTGCCTGCTAGTTTTAGAAGCTATCTTTCTAATACGGGATACAACGGAATCGTTTGTTTTCCATCATTTAATAATCAGTCAATTGAGGCTTGGCCTCAAGACAGAATTGAAAAAATTTCAAATGCAATAGACACTTTAAATCCATTTGAGGATAAGAAAGATTATTTTGCTACCTCAATACTATCAGAAAGTATTAACTTACAATTTGATAGCGAGGGAAGAATTCTCATTACAGAAAAATTATTAAGACATGCAAAAATAAAAAATAGCATGTTGTTTGTTGGTCAGGGAAAAACCTTCCAAATATGGGAACCAACAAGTTTTGAAAAATTTAGGGTCACTGCTAGAAAAAAATCTAACATTAATAGGGCTAACCTTAAATGGGAGCAAAAACTTAATAACTAACGGGGGATAAATGACAATTAATTTTAAAGCACCAGACATAAAAGAGTTAAAACCAAGAATATTAGTTCTAGGTATCGGAGGAGCAGGAGGAAATGCTATCAATGGAATGATTGAGTCAGGTTTACAAGGAGTAGAGTTTATTGCTGTAAATACTGATGCTCAAGATTTAAGAATAAGCCATGCACAAACAAAAATCCAAATGGGATTAAATTTAACAAAAGGATTAGGTGCTGGAGCGAAATTAGATATAGGTGAAGCTGCTGCTGATGAATCCTTAAACGAAATCGTTAATGTTCTACAAGGGTCTAACATGGTTTTCATAACTGCAGGAATGGGTGGTGGAACTGGAACTGGTGCCGCTCATGTTATTGCTCGTGCTGCTAAGGAATTAAATATTTTAACGATTGGAGTTGTTACCCTACCTTTCTTATATGAAGGTCCATCAAGAATGAGAAAAGCAAATCAAGGACTTGAGGAATTGAGAAAACATGTAGATACTATAATTGTAGTTCCAAACCAAAATTTATTCAAAATTGCAAGTGAACAAACTACATTTGAAGAATCGTTTTTGTTATCTAATGATGTATTAAAGCATGGAGTTCAAAGTATCACTGATCTTATGGTAAGACCTGGTTTAATAAATTTAGACTTTGCTGATGTTGAAACAGTTATGAGTTCAATGGGTAAGGCCATGATGGGTACTGGTCAAGCTGAAGGTGAGGGTAGAGCAGTTAAGGCTGCAGAGATGGCTATAAGCAATCCTCTTATAGATGATTATACATTAAAAGGAGCTAAAGGTTTACTAGTCAATATAACTGGGGGAAAAGATCTTAAACTTTTTGAAGTAGACGAAGCTGTTAATAAAGTTAGAGCTGAAGTAGACCCTGAAGCAGAACTAATAATTGGAGCAATTACAGATGAGACACTTGATGGTTTAATGAGAGTTTCAATTGTAGCGACTTCTCTGGATGGGCAACAACCAGAACCGAAATCAGTGATTAATATGGTTCATAGAATACAAAATAGAAATCCTGGTTATTCTGATTTTTCCAATACAGGCTCTTCTCAAGCGTTTACATTCTCCAACCAAAACAGCTCAATCATAACTAATGGTGCAAATGCTCTTAAAATAGAAGAAGAGACTAAAGCTGAACCTGAAAGCGAAGCAACATCTGAAATTGATAATTCAGAACAATTAGTAAGTTCGACAAATGTTGAAAAGACAACAATTAGTGTTGAGAATGAAACATCTACAGCCTCTGAGAAGTCTTTTGAAGCAGATGAAAGTACCTCTTCTACGTCAAATGGATTAGAGAATTTTGATTTTGATGAAGAAACACCAGAACTATTTAATTCTGATGGATCGATTAATGAAACCGAGGATGAAACTTTATTATCAACAGAAACAAATACAACAACAGAAGAAGAAGACGATTTAGAAATTCCTGCATTTTTGAGAAGACAAAAAAATTAATGGTCTTCAAAAAAATAAATGAATGCCACCATAAATCTGGAAAACAAACATTTTCCAGTTCTGCTAAATGAATTAATTAGCATTATTTCCCCTCTTTATGGTGGCACATTTATTGATTGTACTTTTGGTCAAGGGGGATATTCAGAAAAGATACTTGAGAATAAACAAAACAATATTATTGCATTAGATAGAGATAAAAATGTCTTAAGCAGTTCAGCAAAACTTCAAAAAAAATATGACAAAAGATTTAAATTTTATAATCTTAAATTTTCTCAATTAGATCAAATCAAATTAAGAAATCACAAAATTAAAGGAATAATTTTTGATTTAGGGTATTCATTTAACCAAATTAAAAATTCTCAAAAAGGTTTATCATTTTCTGACAAAGGAAAGCTAAATATGAGAATGGGTATAAATGAATTTTCAGCAAACGAGATTATATCTAATATGGATGAAAATAACCTTGCTAAAGTATTTAAAGTATTTGGTGATGAAAAATATTCAAAAAAAATAGCAAAAAAAATTGTAGAAAAAAGAAAAGTTAAAACGCTTAAAACAGAGGATTTAGTTCAAATTATAGATAATGTTAAAAAATATCAAAAAACAAAAATACATAATTCCACTAAAGTTTTTCAGGCTTTAAGGATTTTAGTGAATAAAGAAATTAGCGAGCTAATAAACGGTTTAATTAATTCATTTAATTTAATTCCTGTAGGCGGTATAATAGCCGTAGTTAGTTTTCACTCAATAGAGGATAGAATTGTCAAATTTTTTTTTAAACACTATTCTGAGCAAAGAAATTCATCAAGATATTTACCTGAAGCAGATCTTTCAGAAAGATGTTTTAAATTAATAAATAAAAAACCTATTTTACCAAGCTTGAACGAGATAAGTCAGAACCCACCTTCAAGATCAGCTAAATTAAGGTATGGAATTAAAACTAAAAATAAATGTGATTTTAATGAATTTAGAGAAAAATTTAACAATTTAATTAATGTTGAGAGTCTAAGATAATTTAATGAAAAAATTGTTTTTTTTTATACCTATAATTTTTTTAATATTTGCAACAACTTTAACTAAAAACTCAACAAAAAAACTTGATAAGGAAATTTTTCAATTAAAAGAAAATATTAGAATATTAGATGATCGTTATGAACTTACTTTACTGGATTATAGTATTTTAACTTCACCAAAAAAACTTATGGAGTATCAACAATTTTATTTTGATGACAAATTCATACAAAAAAAAATTGAAAATCTCAGCAAAATTGAATTTTTGAAAGACAAATTAAAAATTGAAAAAATGGTTAGAGTTGATGAGTGAATTAGATAATCATTCTCAAAGTTCAGATAAATATAGTGACAGTTTTTCATTTAAAGAAAATAAGTCATATTTAAAAATATCTTTTGAGAGAATAGCGTTTATTTTTTTTGTATTTTTTATTTTGGCAATTGTTTTTTCTTCCAAAGTAATTTTATTGAGTATAAAAAAAATTCCTGAAATTCAGAAAATAGTTAAAAAAGAAAATTTCAGATCTAGTATTTTAGATAATGAGGGAAATATTTTGGCTAAAAGTGTTCCTGTAGTTAATTTAGGAATTAATCCTAATTTAGTAATTAATAAAGAAAAATTATTAATTTCTCTTAAATTGATCTTTCCTAATAAAAATTTTGATAAGGAAATGTATGGAAAAAAATTTTTTTATGTAAAAAAAAAAATAAGTCCTAAAAAACTTGAGCGTGTTTTACTTTTAGGCGATAAATCTTTTATTCAAGAGGATAGCATAGCTAGAGTTTATCCTAATGGAAATTTATTCAGTCATGTAATAGGTCAAATTGATAATGATAATAATGGTATATCAGGAATTGAGAAAACTTTTGATTATGAACTAACGACTACAAAAGAACCTTTAAAATTAACCCTTGATAAAGATCTTCAATATTTAATTAAAGAAGAGTTATTAAAATCCAAAGATATATTTCAAAATATTGGAAGTGCTGCAATTTTAATGGATATAAACAATGGTAACATCTTATCAATGCTGTCTCTTCCAGATTTTGATCTGAACAAAAGAGAAAAACTAAATGATGTAAAATATATTAATAGAGCAACAAAAGGTGTTTACGAATTTGGATCTGTTTTTAAAACATTTACTTTAGCTGCAGGTTTACAATACAATGTTGTAGATCCAGAAACAGAATTTAAAGACCTTAAAAAAAGAATTACATGTGCAGGAAATTCCATATCTGAATATGATGATAAAATACCATCAGATTTAACTGCAGAAGAAATCCTGATTAGATCAGGAAATATTGGTTCAGTTAGAATAGCTGAAAAAGTTGGTATTGAAAATTACAATGAATTTCTTCAAACTATTGGAATTATATCAAATTTAGAATTTGATATCCAAGAAGTAGGTACAACACAATTAGGTAGATGGGGTAAATGTAAACTTGCAACGGTTGCTTTTGGTCATGGTATAGCTACAACTTTATTACAGCTTTCAAAAGGTTATTCAATTATAAGTAATGGAGGATATGAGATAACACCTACATTATTAAATAAGGAAAAATCACCAAAAAAAAGAATACTAAATGAAAAAATATCTGAAAAAATAAATCCTATTCTTAGAAAAATTGTATCAACAAAAGAGGGAACGGCAAGTTTTGCAAACGTAAGAGGTTATGAAATAGGAGGAAAAACAGGTACTGCTGATCAACCTTCAGAAGGTGGTTATTCTAAAAAAAAAGTTAACACCTTTGCCTCAGTTTTTCCAACCTCAGATCCTAAATTTGTATTAGCAGTAATGTTGGATGAACCTAAAGCAAATAGAGAATTTATATATCACTATAGAGATGACAGACATCCTTATAAAGGTAATTGGAGAAATACGGCAGGTTGGACCACTGTCTGGGTAACAGGTCAGATAATGGATAAAATCGGGCCAATTTTAGCCACAAAATATTAAGAGCGTAATTTATGTTGCTTAAAGATTATTTTCCAAATCTTCAGAAAAAATATCATAAGTTGAGTTTTAAAGGAATAGCTTTTAATTCAAAAGAGGTAAAAGAGGGGTATATTTTTTTTGCATTTAAAGGGAATAATACAGATGGGAATTTGTTTATAAAAGATGCAATTAGAAATGGATCAAAAATAATAGTTAGTGATAAATTCAAGACAAATAACTGGAAAAATAATATCTTATTCTTAAACAATGATAATCCAAGAAATTTACTAGCTAAATTTAGCTCAAAAATATTTAACAAAAAACCAAACAACCTAATAGCAGTTACGGGTACAAATGGTAAATCATCTATAGCAAATTTTTATTTTCAAATTCTTACCTATAATAGAATTAAAGTAGCATCAATAGGAACATTGGGTGTTAATGGTTTAAAAGTAAATAAAAAATTTTCAAACACAACTTTAGATACCATCCAAATAAATAAAATTTTAAAAAAGTTAAAAGAAAAAAAAATTGAAAATGTAATTTTGGAAGCCTCGAGTCATGGATTAAATCAAAATAGATTAGATGGATTAGAATTTGATATTGGTATATTCACGAATTTAACAAGGGATCATTTAGATTACCACAAGACCTTTAAAAATTATTTTAATTCAAAGTTAATATTATTTAAAAAATTATTGAAAAAAAAATCTTATGCTATCTATGATAATGATCTAAAAATTTCATCGGATTTAAATAAAATAACTAGATTAAATAAAATAAAAAAATTTACATTGGGAAATACTAAATCAAGTTTTGCAGTAATAGATCATCAATTTTTGAAAGATGAACAAAAAATAACATTCAGATATGATAAAAGGCAATATTCTTTTTCAACTAAACTAATTGGAAAAGTTCAAATTAAAAATTTACTAATGGCAATTATGGCAGCCATGAAAAGCAAAATTTCTTTAGAAAAAATTTTAAAAGTTACTCAAAATATAAAGCCTGTAAATGGAAGATTAGAAAAAATTGGAAGCCTATATAATAATGGAATTGTTATTCTTGACTATGCTCATACGCCAGATGCTCTGACAACATGTATTAAAAACGTTAAGGAACAATTTAAATTAAGAAAAATTAATTTAGTATTTGGATGTGGTGGGGAGAGAGATAAGCCCAAAAGAAAAATAATGGGAGCAATTGCTAGTAAATATTGTAATAAAATATATTTAACGGATGACAATCCAAGAAGAGAAGATCCAAAAAAAATAAGAAGAGATGTAAAGTCTTATATTACAAAGAACAAAGTATTAGAAATACCATCAAGAGAAAGAGCAATAAAATCAGCAATTTTGGATATTAAGTCAAACGAGGTAGTTATTATTGCTGGGAAAGGGCATGAGGCATATCAAGAATATTTCACAAAAAAAATCTTTTCAGACAAAAGTTGTATTGAAAAATTCATTAAGGTTAAAAATAAATCTTTAAATACAAATTGGAAATCAAATATTGTTTCTGAGATAACTAAAAAAAAATTAAAAAAAAATACTGATATTAGTGAAGCTTCAATCGACTCAAGAAAAGTACAAAAAAATAATATTTTCTTTGGTATAAGAGGAAAAAACTTTGATGGAAATAAATTTGTTAATCAAGCTTTTAAAAATGGAGCCTCTGTTTCGATTAATGAGAATAAAAAAATAAATAAATTCAAAAACGATATATATGTTAAAAACTCATTAAAAACATTTTCAGAAATTGCCAAACTTGTGAGAGCATCCTCAAATATTTCATCTATAGCAATTACAGGATCTTCAGGCAAAACCTCTTTAAAGGAGATGTTGGGGCAAATGATGAGTAAAATATTTCCAACATCCTATTCAAAAAAATCATTTAATAACAAATATGGAGTTCCAATTTCTTTATTTAACATAAATAAGAACGATAAGATTGGTATTTTTGAAGTTGGAATGGACAAGAAAGGAGAAATTGATTTTCTTACCAAAAAGATAACGCCTAATGTTGGTGTGATTACCAATATTTCGTATGCTCATATTAAAAATTTTCGAAACTTAAAAGGTATAGCTAAAGCTAAATCAGAGATAATTAATAATATACCTCAACATGGATCAATTATTTTAAATGCAGATGATAATTTTTTTAAATTTTTAAAATCTAAATCCAAAAAAAAAAAATTAAAAATAATTTCATTTGGAATAAATAATAAATCAAATGTAAGTCTGATAAATTTAAAAAGTAGAAAATTTAATTCTGTTATTTACATTAAAAATAATGAAAAAAAACTGAAATTTATAATTAAAAAAAATTTAGAAAATTATATTTATAATATTTTGTCAACTTTGGCAGTTATTTCTGTATATTTTGATTTGCAAAAACTAGATAAATTTTTCTTTAATGATTATAAATTTCCAGAAGGAAGAGGAGATTTAAATAAAATTAAATTAAAAAAAAAAATAATTAATCTTATTGATGAAAGTTATAATTCTAACCCTTTATCTCTACAATTTGCTGTAAATAAATTAAATAGATTAAATACTAAATCTAGGAGAAAATTAATTCTGTTAGGTGATATGCTGGAACTTGGTAAACATTCAAAAAAACTTCATATAGAGGCTGCTCATTATATTAATAATACTAAAATTGATAAAGTTTATGTATATGGCAATGAGGTTATTGAAACATTTAACAAAATTAAACCACAAAAAAGAGGAAGAATATTAAATTCAAAAAAAGATATCTTAAATTTTATATTAAATGATATTAAGAATGGAGAATATTTAATGATTAAAGGTTCTAACTCCACAGGCTTAAATAAATTAAGTCAAAACTTAAAAGTAGGAAAAATTAATGCTTTTTAGTCTATTTTCTAATCTAGTTGAAATTTTTAGTTTTCTTAATGTTTTCAAATATTTAACTGTACGAACTGGTCTATCAATGTTTACATCGATGATAGTAGTCTTTTTAGTTGGAGGTCCACTTATTAATTATTTTTCTTCTCATCAAATTCATGACCCAATTAGAGAAGATGGACCTAGTGAGCATGTAGTTAAAAAAATAGGAACACCTACCATGGGAGGTCTAATGATTTTACTGGGTATTTTCTCAGGCGTAGTTTTATGGGGCGATTTTTCAAATCCTTACAACTGGTTCTTGCTTTATATAACAGGCTCATTTGGATTGCTGGGTGCCTATGATGACTATCAAAAAGTAAACAAAAATAATTCGAATGGTATAAGTTCAAAAAAAAAGATTACAATTCAAATAATTTTAGCATTATGTGGTATTTGGATAATTTATTTTTATAGTGGGTCAAACGAACTTCAAAATCTATATTTTCCATTTTTTAAAAACTTAATAATTAACTTGGGTTGGTTCTTCATTCCATTCTATTTATTTGTTATTGTAGGATCATCTAATGCAGTTAACTTAACTGATGGACTAGATGGTTTAGCTACAGTTCCAGTAATATTAGTTGCGGCATGTTTTGCTTTTATTAGTTACGTAACAGGAAATACAGTTTTTTCAGGTTATTTACAAATTACATATATTGAGGGAGTAGGAGAAGCATCAATTTTTTGTGGGGCAATAATAGGATCTTGTTTAGGGTTCTTATGGTTTAATGCACCACCAGCAAAAATATTTATGGGTGATACAGGTTCCTTAGCTTTAGGTGGGTCATTAGGAGCAGTTGGTATTATAACTAAACATGAAATTGTTCTTGCGATTACTGGAGGACTATTTGTATTAGAAGCTGTTTCGGTGATTGCTCAAGTTATATCATTCAAACTTACTGGCAAAAGGATATTTAAAATGGCACCGATACACCATCATTTTGAAAAAAAAGGCTGGCCAGAGTCTACTGTGGTTATTAGATTTTGGATTATCTCAATTATCTTAGCAATGATAGGTCTAGCAACATTAAAACTAAGATAATGAATGAAAAACAAATTTATTTTATAAACAAAAAAATTTTAATTTATGGTTTTGGTAAGTCTGGAATTGCTTGTTTTAATTTTTTAAAAAAAAATAATATCTGCACAATTTTTGATGATAATAAAAAAAATATCCCAGCTAAGTTTACTAAAAAGTTAACAGATATTCACAAACTACAATCTGTTCACTTTGATTTTATTGTTTTAAGTCCAGGTATAGATATAAAGAAATGTAAAATTTCAGGTTTTTTGAGAAGAAATAGGGCTAAAATTATTACAGAACTTGATATATTTGCAATTAGCTATCCAAATATAAATAAAATCACAATTACTGGAACAAATGGTAAATCGACTACTTCGAAATTATTATATGAGGTTCTTAAAAACAATAAAAAGGACGTAAGACTGACTGGCAATATTGGATATCCAATATTAATGGAGAAAAAAATTAAACACAATACAATTTTTGTAATTGAAGCATCTTCTTATCAACTTGATTATAGCAAATATTTTAGGTCTAAGTATTCAATTATACTTAATATAAATCCTGATCATTTAGAAAGACATGGTTCTTTTAAAAATTACGCTGAGGCAAAATTTAAAATTATAAAATCACAAAACAATAAAGACTTTGCATTTATAGAAAATAAAAATGATATTCTAAAAAAATTAATTAAAAATAATCAAATTAAATCCAAAATAATAAAAATTGATTATTTAAAAAATCATAAATACTTTAGAAAAATAGATAATATTTATTTTAATAATTCTAGTAACAAAAAAAACCTATGCTTTGTTTTAAGTATTGCGAAAATATTAAAACTTAATTTAAAAACAGTTATTAAGACTGCAAATAAATTTAAAGGTTTGGATTATAGGCAACAAATAATCTATAATTCAAAAAAATTATTAATTATTAATGATTCAAAATCTACTAGTTTTTCATCAACAGTCCCGTTACTTGAAAGTTATAAAAATATATATTGGATATTAGGGGGACTTGCTAAAAAAGGAGATAAACTTCCATTTAATAAAAAATATATTTCAAATATTAAAGCTTATGTTTATGGAAAAGATAAAAATTTTTTTATTAGCTCACTTCCAAATCAAATTTCTTATAAGTCCTCATCAACACTTAAAAAGATTATGAAAAATTTAAATAATGATATTAAAAATGATAATATGAAAAAAGTAATTCTTTTTAGTCCATGTGCAGCTTCTTTCGATCAATTCAAAAACTTTGAAGATAGAGGAAATTCTTTTAACAACATTATAGCACAAATGCTTAAAAAAATTAGAATATGAATAAATATTTCGATTCTTTTTATGACTGGTGGAAAAATATAGATAAATTTTTATTATTTTTGATTTTAGGTTTATTTTTACTGGGTCTTTTCTTTTCGTTAGTTTCTACTTCTCTTATAGCATCTGACAAATTAGATACAAAATCATATTATTTCTTTTTTAAACATTCTGCTTACATAGTTTTAGCAATAGCGATTTTAATTGTATTCTCATTTTTAAATCAAAAATTTTTAACAAAACTCTCATTGATTTTGTTCATAGTTGCATTTTTAAGTTTACTGCTAGTTCCTTTTCTGGGGATTGAGGTAAAGGGATCAAAAAGATGGCTAGATTTAGTATTTTTACCTAGGTTTCAGCCTGTTGAGATTGTTAAACCATTTTTTATTGTATCATTATCTTTAATGCTAACTATTCAAAATAGAAAATTATATTTTAAATACTTCTTGAGTTCTTTATTCATACTTCCAATATTAATGCTGCTTATTTATCAACCTGATATTGGACAAACTCTTTTAGTATCAATGGTATGGTTAGCCTTAATATTTGTATCAGGGATTAACATTTTTATTTTTTTTATATTTTTTCTCTTTGTTGGTTCATCTGTAAGTTATTTAATTTTATTTGTTCCAAAATTTGAATATATAAAAATTAGACTTTTTGCTTTTTTAGACTCAAGTTCAAGCAATAATTATCAAGCTGAAAAAGCAAGTGACGCAATTATAAATGGTGGTTTTTTTGGAAAGGGTATTGGAGAAGGTACTCTGAATTCAAGAGTCCCTGAGGCACATACAGATTATATAGTCTCAGTTATATCAGAAGAGTTTGGGGCAATTATAGTCATTGGAATATTATTTTTATATCTAATTTTTTCATATAGGGTAATGCGAAAAATCAATTTTGCAAATGAAGATTTATCAAAACTTATTTTAAGTGGATGTATATCTCTAATTTTGATACAAACATTTATTCACGTTGGTGTTAATATAAGGATACTTCCAACTACAGGAATGACTCTACCTTTCTTGAGTTATGGTGGGTCATCTATAGTTAGTACAGCAATTTTGTCAGGATTAATTTTAAATTTAACAAAAAGAAAATTGGATTGAATTGGTGAAAAAAATTCTCATTACAACTGGTGGCTCAGGCGGACATGTAATACCATCTTTAAGTATATATGATGCTTTAAAAGATGAATATGAAATACAGATTTCTACAGATTTGAGAGGATCCAAGTATATCAATAATGAGAATTATAATTATTCGTTAATAGATGTGCCAAACTTATTCTCGAATTTATTAATGTTCCCATATAATTTAATAAGATTTTGTATCTCAATAGTTAAATCTTATAAATACTTAAAATTAAATAATTTTAATATCCTCATAAGCACTGGTGGATATATGTCACTACCTTTATGTCTAGCTTCAAATTTATTGAATATAAAAATTTATATTTTTGAACCAAATTCTGTTTTAGGAAGAGCAAACAAATTAGTACTTAGTTTTGCAGAAAAAATTATTTGTTATGATGAAAATTTAAAAGGTATTTCAAAAAAACTTCTTCATAAGATTTATTTAGTAAAACCATTTCTCAGAAAAGAAATATATACATATCAAAAAAATCAAAAGACTAAAATTGCAGAAAAAAAAAAATTATTAATTATTGGAGGTAGTCAGGGGGCAAAGTTCTTCGATGAATTTATTACTAAAATTATAATTAGAATTTCAAAAACACATAAAATACAAGTTTTGCAGCAGGTAATTAGTCTAAAATCAAAAGAAAATATAAAAGAATTATATCAAAAAAATCATATAGAACACGAATTATTTGACTTTGATGATAAATTATTAACTAAAGTTATTAATTATGATCTAGCAATTACACGTTCCGGCGCATCTACAATTTCTGAATTAGGTTACCTAAATATTCCATTTGTGGCAATTCCATTTCCATATGCTAAAGATGATCATCAATATTACAATGCAGAATTTTATGAAAAAAAAAAATCTTGTTGGCTAATTATGCAAAAGGATATTGATGAAGAAAGTTTTAAAGATTTGATAATAAAAATATTTGTCGATAAAAATGAATATATTTCAAAAAAAAATAATTTAATTCAATTGAATAAAGAAAATACCTGGGAAAAAAATAAATTTAAACTAATTGAGCTTTTAAATGAAAATTGATTTAGGAAAAAATGAACTTATTCATTTTGTTGGTATTGGAGGAATAGGCATGAGTGGTCTAGCTTTGATTATGAATGGTTTAGGTTACAAAGTTCAAGGTAGCGATATTGCCAACAATCGAAATATTGAAAGATTAAATAAAAAAAAAATCAGAATATTTTTAAATCATAAAAAAGAAAATATTAAAAAAACAACTGTTATGGTGATTTCCTCGGCAATTAAAAAAAATAACCCAGAGTTAGTTGAGGCTGTTAAAAAAAATTTACCGGTATATACAAGAGGAGATATGTTAGGTCATATCGTATCTTTTATGAGAAATGTTGTCATAACTGGTTCACATGGAAAAACAACTACAACATCATTAGTATCTAGTATTTTTACAGCAGGCAAACTAGATCCAACTATAATTAATGGTGGCGTGCTAAATTCATTTGGTAATTCTGCAAAATTGGGTAAAAGCAACTGGTGTGTTACGGAGTCTGATGAGTCTGATGGAAGTTTTTTAAAAATTCCTTTTACATATTCTATAGCTACTAATTTAGACTCTGAGCATTTAGATTTTTATAAAAATATAAATAACTTAAAAAAAAGTTTTCATAAATTTATAGAAAAAATACCATCTGTAGGTAAAGGCTTTCTGTGTAATGATGATCAAAATCTTAAAAAAGTTTTTAAAAAATCAATAAATAAAAATTTTTATACATATGGTAAAAGTAAAAATTCAAATTTTCAAATAATAAATATAAATCAAACAACAAATTTTTCTTATTTCGATATTAAAATCAATATACCAAGTAAAAAAAAAATAATTAAAGGAATCAAGCTTCCAATGATTGGAACCCATAATATTCTAAATGCAACTGCCGCAGTTTCATTAGCATTTACAATTGGATTGCCTGAAAAATATATCAAACTTGGACTTTATAACTTTAAAGGAGTTCAGAGAAGGTTTTCTCATTTATTCAATCACAATAACATAAGTTTTTATGACGATTATGCGCATCATCCAACCGAAATAAGCTCAGTATTAAGTGGTGTTAAAAATGTTTATAAAAGTAAAGAAATCGTATGTATTTTTCAACCTCACAGAGTCTCAAGAGTGATAAATCTTAAAAAACAATTTTCAAAATGCTTTATAAAGGCAGATACAGTTTTATTATGTCCAATTTACACAGCTAATGAAAAACTAAGACTTAATTTTACTTATCATTCCTTTGCCAAATTAATAATAAAAAATTCTAATGTTAAACTAATACAGGTTGATAACGAAAAACAATTACGAAGTTTTATAAGGCAGAATGCATTTGGTAAAAAAATTTATATTGGCATGGGTGCAGGATCAATATCAAATTGGATGAAAAATTTAAAAAATATTTTTTAATGAAAATTGAGGATATTAAAAAATCGGAATTATTAATAGATGGAGATATTTTTTTTGATCAGAGTATTAAAAATCTAAATTGGTTTAATATTGGTGGAAAAACTAAAATCTTTTTTAAACCAAACTCTCTTAAGGGTTTAATAGAATATCTTAAAATTTATGCTAATAGAGGTAAAATATTTATTTTAGGGAATGGTTCAAATGTATTATTTGATGATAACACTTACCAAGGTACAGTAATAAAATTAGGTAAAAGTTTTTCAAATATTACTTTGCTTGATGACAACATAATTATTGCTGGATCTGCCGCCTCACAAAAAAAAGTTTCAGAATTTGCAAAAGACAATGACATTTCTGGATTAGAGTTTATGTCATGTATTCCAGGTTCTATAGGAGGCGGTATTAGAATGAACTCTGGATGTTTTAAAAAAGAATTTAAAGATATTCTAATTTCTATCCAATTAGTTGATTTTAAAGGTTTAGTAAGAAGTATTCCTGCAAATAAAATTAATTTTTATTATAGATCAATAGAATTACCTAAAGATTTAATATTTTTAAGTGCAACTTTCAAAGGTAAAAAAAAAAATAGTAAAAAAATAAATAATTATATGAATGAGTTAAATACAATTAAAAACATGTCTCAACCAACTAAAATTAAAACTAGTGGTAGTACTTTTAAAAATCCTATTAATCAAACAGATAAAAAAGTTTGGGAATTAATTAAATCAAGTGTACCTGATGAAACAAGTTATGGGGATGCTATTATTTCTAAGAAACATGCTAATTTTTTTGTAAATAAAAAAAATGCAAAATCTGAAGATATGAAATCTTTAATTAATTTTGTTAAAAAGAGAGTTAAAGACCAGACAGGTGTAACATTAGAATTAGAAATTGTGGTAGTTGAATAATGACTAAAATTCTAATTTTAGCTGGTGGATACTCCAATGAGAGAGAAATAAGCTTAATTACAGCCACAAGTGTTACTAAGGAATTAAAAAAGAATAAGAAATACAAGCTTTTAACAATAGAACCCGATGGGTTTTTTGTTAAAAAATTAAGAAAATTCAAACCAAAGTTAGTACTAAATCTTTTGCATGGAAGATATGGTGAAGATGGTTACATACAATCCATTCTTGAGTCCGAAAAAGTAAAATATACTCACTCTGGGGTTCTATCCTCATCCTTGGCAATTGATAAAGAAATATCAAAAAAGATGTTTATAAATAATAATATTTTAACACCTCCATATTTCAAATTTATTTTTAAAAAAAATTTTAATTATAAAAATGTAATAAAAAAAATTGATAAAATGTTGAAGTTTCCAGTAGTTCTTAAGCCTATTAATGAAGGATCTAGTGTAGGTGTATATATTACAAATAAAAAAAAATTTAATAATAATTTAATGAAGCTTCAAAAATTTAAAGAAATATTAATTGAAAAATATATTCCTGGTAGGGAAATTCAAGCAGCGATTTTAGGAAATAAAAAATTAGGTATAATAGAGTTAAAACCCAAAAGAAAGTTTTATGATTACAAAGCTAAGTACAGTAAAAGTGCAAAAACTGAGCATATAATTCCAGTAAATATGAGTTATAAAAACTTTAATAAAGTCAATTCAATTGCCTTAAAAGCACATAAACTTTTAAAATGTAGAGGTGTGTCAAGATCGGATTTTAGATTTTTCAATAATAAATTTTATTTGTTAGAACTTAATACCCAGCCAGGGATGACTTCTTTGTCTTTAGTTCCGGAAATTGCAAGTCATAACAATATCAGTTTTATAGAACTTATAGAGGAAATAATGGAAGATGCATCAATCAATAAGTAAATACAAATTATATCTGTATTTCTTTTTTTTTATTTTTTTAAGTTCAATATTTAATTTTCAAATTTTAGATAATTATAAAGATAAATTTATTTTAAAGAATATTAATATAAGTGGATTGTCTATTAACGAAAAAAAAAATATTCAAATTGAACTTAATGAATTGAAAAATGTAAATATTTTCACTTTAAAAAAAGATAAAGTCATTGAAAAGTTAACTCACTTTAATTTTTTAGAAGATATTTATGTTGATAAAGTTATACCTTCATCAATAAATATAAATGTCTCAAAAACAACTATTCTTGGAAAAACTATTATAAAGGGAAAAAAATTTTACATAGGAAAAAATGGAAATTTTATTAATTCAAATTTACTCTCAGAACAAAATAATTTACCTTCAGTATATGGAGATTTTCAAATATATGAGTATTTAAGTTTGATAAAAATACTTAAAAAAAATGATATAGATATAGGAAATATTAAAAGTTATTATTATTACAAAAATAAAAGATGGGATTTATTATTCTATAATAATCTCACTTTAATGTTGCCCGCTAAAAAAGCTGAAGATTCAATTAAAATTTATAAAAAATTATTAGATAATAATATTTTAATAAATATAAAAATTATAGATCTTAGAATATCTAATCAAATCATATTAACGAATAATAATGACTGATTTTGAAACAGTAATTGATTTTGGCTCACAAAATATAAAATTAGGCGTTTTTAATTCAGAATCAAAAAATATTTATTCTTCTGAAAAAAAAATTTTTGATAGTGTAGAAAAATCATTAAATAATATCATAAAAGATGCAGAAAAATTTTTATCGAAACATATTGATAATGTTGTTGTTTTGTATGACTCTCCAAAATTTTATTCTTTAGATATATCTATTAAAAAGGTATTTGATAATGAAATATCTATTAAAAAAGTTTATGGTAGCTTAGTTGAAGAGGCTCATTTTTTTATTTCACAAAATAATTTTAAAGACCAAATCATTCATTCTGTAATAAATAATATTGTTGTAGATGAAGATAAAAATTTGACTCAAATTACTGAAGATATTAAAATAAAATCTTTAATTATAGAAATTAAATTTATTTGTTTAAATAAATTTCTCATAGATAAAATTTCAAGTATATTTAAAAAAAATAATCTTAAAATATTAAATCTATATTGTTCCAGCTACGTGAAATATGCAACTTATAAAAATAAATTTGATAATAAAGATTATATTATATTTTTAGACATTGGTTATGAAAGAACAACAGGATTAATCTTTAATAATTATAAATTTGATTTTTTCAAATCAATTTCTTTAGGTGGAAATAATATTACTAAAGATATTTCTAAAGTTTTAAAACTCAATTTAGATTATTCAGAAAATTTGAAAATAAAATTTAATAAAGAAGAAAACAACAACCCTTTTAACAAAAATGAATCTAATGTAATTAACCCATATAGTGAAATTATAGCAAAAAATATTTCTATTGATTTATTAAAACAAATAATCGAAGCAAGGGTAGATGAAATTATGGAATTGGTTGTGTTTCAGAGTAATTATTTTAAAAATATCAATACTCTTGAAAAACCAAAACTAATAATCACTGGAGGTGGATCTAAATTATTGTATAATAATTATACTTTAAATATAAAAAAATTAGTTTCAGAATTAAAAATCTTAAATCAATATGATTCTAATGTTTGTCAGGCAGGTTTTAGTTACCATCAAAGCGATGAAAGTCTTCTAACCAATACTAGGAAAAAAGCACATAAAACAGGCTTTTTTGAGACTTTTTTTAATATATTCTCAAAATAATTGTATTTTCTTGTAACATTACTTGAATATCAAATTAAATATTATTTTTATATATTTTTTCTAATGTCAATACTAACTCAATCAACAATTGCTAATAAAGTGTCTTTTTCTGGGATTGGAGTCCATACTGGTAATAAAGTTAATATTAATATTTTACCATCCTTTCCAAACTCAGGAATAATTTTCAAAAGAGTAGATTTGAAGAATAACAATATAGTAGTTCCAAATTTCGAAAATGTAAGTGAGGCAACATTATGCACAACAATATCAAATGATTTTGGTGTTAAAGTTTCTACAATTGAGCATCTCATGGCGGCATTTTTAGGTTTGGGTATAGATAATGCTATTGTCGAAACAGACTCACAAGAAATCCCAATTCTTGATGGGTCAGCAAAAGATTTTGTAAAAATTTTGAAAGAAACAGGTCTTAAATCAAGTGATGTTCCAATTAAATTGATAAAAATAAATAATCATATCGAAATAGAAGAAGATGATAAATATATCTCATTAGATAAATCAAATACAACTTTAGAAATAGAATTTGAAATAAATTATAAAAATCGCCTAATTAAATGTCAAAAAAATAAGGTAAATGTTTTTGAGGACAATTTAGAGGATATTTTCAATTCAAGAACCTTTTGTCTTTATGAGGACATAGAGAAACTTAAAAAAGTTGGTTTAGGAAAAGGCGGGTCTCTTGAAAATGCAATTGTGGTAAAAGATGAGAAAATAATGAATGCGAATGGATTAAGAAACAAAAATGAATTTGTGAATCACAAAATTCTAGATTGTATGGGAGATTTGTATCTGGTTGGATATAGATTAATAGGATCTCTCTGCTGTAAATATGGAGGTCATAATCTTACAAATAAATTATTAAGAAAAGTATTCAGTGACAACAAAAATTATTCTTTGCTTGAGATTAAAGGAAAAAATCTACCTCATACACTTGTAAATAATCGTCATAATTTAAAATCAATTGCATAAAAATTAGAATTTTAAAAAAAATTCTGATAAAATTTCTTATGAAACTTAGTATTTTTTTATTAAATTTTTTAATTTTAATTAGCTTAACTTCTTGCTCTGAAAAGAAAGAAAAAATTTCAATAATAAAAGAAGATAACTTAGAAATGCAAATGATCGAAGCATATAATGAAGGTGTTAAAGAATTTAATAAAGGTGACATTTTTTTTGCATCAAAAAAATTTAATGAAGTAGAACTTTTATACCCACAATCTAAATGGGCTTCAAAATCAATCTTAATGTCAGCTTACGGATATTATTCTCAATTATACTTTACAGATGCAATTTATGAACTCGAGAGGTTTTTAGAAAAATATAAAAATCATCCAGATACCGACTACGCATATTATTTAATGGCGATATGTCACTATAATTTGATAGTTGATGAAAAGAAAGATTTAGGTGAGATTATTAAATCCAGAGAATATTTTACTATATTAATTGATAAATTTCCAAACACAGAATATGCAGAAGATGCTAAGTTTAAATTAGAATTAATAACTGAAGTCCTTGCAGCAAAAGAAATGTACCTAGCAAATTATTATATTGAAAGAGAAAAATGGATACCAGCAATTAATAGATATAAAACTATAGTGAGAGATTATGATACTACTATTTTTATAGAGGAGGCATTACATCGGCTTGTAGAATTAAATTACAAATTAGGCATTGTAGAAGAGGCAAAAAAATATACTGCAGTTCTTGGATATAATTATCAATCAAGTGATTGGTACGAAAAATCATATAAAATTTTAAATTCTAATTATAAGAAACCCAAGATTGATCAAGATTTGAAAAAACAAAAATCATTACTAAAAAGATTTAAAGATTTACTTCAATAATAGAAATTAATGAAATTATCAGAAATAAAAAACTTTTATAAGCAAAAAATTGATGAACTAAAAAAACATAATAAACTGTATTTTGATGAAAGTTCCCCAAAAATATCTGACAAAGAGTATGACAAAATTAAAAAAGAAATTATAGATTTAGAAAAAAAATTTCCATTCCTGATAAGTACTTCTTCTCCGTCAAAGTCATTAGGATTTGCGCCATCTAAAAACTTTGTTAAATCGAAGCACAGAGTTAAAATGTTATCATTGTCAAACGCATTTGACTTTGATGACCTAAAAAACTTTGAAAAGAAAATATATAATTACTTAAATGAGAAAATTGAAATTGAATATAGTGTAGAGCCAAAAATAGATGGAATTTCAGCCTCATTAACTTACAAAAATGGTATGTTAGTGTTGGGCACCTCCAGAGGTGATGGAACAACAGGAGAGGTGATAACCGAAAATTTAAAAACAATTAAAGATATACCACAGAAAATAAAATTTGAGGATTTTCCAGAAGATATTGATATCAGAGGTGAAGTTTTTATAACAAAAGTTGATTTTAATGAATTAAAAAATGATTTTGCCAATCCAAGAAATGCTGCATCGGGATCATTAAGACAAAAAGATCCTAAACAAACTAAAAAAATACCATTAAATTTTGTTGCCTATACCTTTGGTTTTTTTGAAAGTACAAAAATAAAAAAACAATCTGAATTTTTAAGTTCATTAAAAAAATGGGGTTTTAAGACAAGTGAATACAACAAAGTTTTAAAATCCATTAATGATTTAGAAATATTTCATAAGAAATTTGAAAAAGATCGGTTTGATTTAGAATATGATATCGATGGTCTTGTTTATAAAATTAACAGTTTTGAACTTCAAAAAAGATTAGGTTTTACATCAAGTTCCCCAAGATGGGCTATAGCACACAAATTTTCAGCAGATAGTGCGTATTCTCAGATAATGAATATAAATATTCAGGTTGGTAGAACAGGTGCGTTAACACCAGTTGCACGAATAAAGCCAGTAAATATTGGAGGGGTCTTGGTTTCTAATGCAACACTTCATAATGAGGATGAAATAATTAGAAAAGATATAAGACTTGGTGATACCGTAAAAGTAGAGAGAGCCGGTGATGTCATTCCCCATGTTGTTTTAGTTGATATTAAAAAAAGAAAAAAAAATTCAAAAAAATTTGTTTTTCCTCAAAAATGTCCTTGTGGTTTTAACACTATAAAGGAATTTAATAAAATAACAAAAAAATACGATGCTGTGAGAAGATGTCCTGATAGAGGATTTGACTGTGAAAAAATAGCGGTAGAAAAAATCAAACATTTCATATCAAAAGAGGCCCTTAATATTGATGGTTTTGGAAAAAAAGTTGTTGAAAAGTTTTGGGAACTTAAATTAATAAGATTTCCACAAGATATTTTCAAACTAGACTACACTAAAATTTCTAAGCTGGAGGGTTGGGGTGATCTTTCAGTTTCAAATTTAAAATACTCAATAGATCAATCGAAAAAAGTTTCTTTGGATAGATTTCTTTATTCTATAGGTATTAGGCATATTGGAATTGAAAACGCAAAACTTTTAGCAGAGTACACAAAATCAATAACTAATTTCTTAAACTTAATCAAAAATAAAAAATTTAATGAATTTTTAAATATAGATGGAATTGGAGAGACTCAAATTAATTCATTAAAAAAATTTTTTGAAAATCAATCAAATTATAAAATAATTGAAAAGTTATCTTCCATTTTAAATATTTCCGATCTCAAATTAAATAAAGATGGCAAACTTTTAAACAACACATTTATGTTCACTGGAAAATTATCAAATATGAGTAGAGCTGAAGCAAAATCTATGATTGAAGAAAATTCAGGATCTGTTGTAAGTTCAGTTAACAAAAAGTTAAAATATTTAATAATTGGTGAAAAACCAACAAACCGAAAAGTCCAAAAAGCTAAAGAATTAGGAATAAAAATTTTATCTCAAAAAGAGTGGCTTAATTTATTAAATTAGCTTAGCTAACCATTTTTTCTCATTCTTATTTAAAAATGGTGAAATATTATTGTAAACATCAAAGTGATATTTAAATAAATAATTCTTTTCAGTCTTATTAAGCATTTTAAAGTTAATTAGGTCAGTATCTATAGGTGCCATTGTTAGATTTTCAAATAAAAGCTTAGATTTGACTTTTTTAATAAAAACTAAATTTTCAATTCTAATTCCAAATTCATTTTTTTTGTAAAAACCAGGTTCATTACTTAAAACCATTCCTTCTTTTAGTTGTACATAATTATTTTTTGATATTCCTTGTGGCCCTTCGTGAACATTAAGAAATGCTCCAACTCCATGACCAGTTCCATGACGATAATCAAGACCAATAGAGTTGAGGCTCATTCTAGCAATTTTATCAATATTATGGCCATTTCTCTCTTTATTAATATTTGTTAAGGCAACAGCAATATGACCTTTTAGAACCCTAGTAAATATATCTTTAACTTTATTTGAGACATTAGAAAAACATACTGTCCTTGTTACATCTGTTGTTCCCCATTTATATTGACCACCAGAATCAAGTAATAGTAAATCATCTTTCCCTAACTTTCTGTTTGAAAATTTATCAGATCTATAATGTATTATTGCTCCATTTGGTCCAGATCCAGCTATTGTATCAAAGCTTGGGTACAAATAGTTTTTTCTACTTTTTCTAAAACTTTCTAATTTTCTTTCAATTTTTTTTTCTGTCAGGTTATTTATTTTTATATTTTTAATCCAATATAAGAATTTTGTTAAAGCAACGCCGTCTTCAATATGTGCATTAACCATATTTTTAATCTCAATTTTATTTTTTAAAGATTTTAAATTATAAATAGGGTCTTCTCTGTTGGTTATCTTAAATTTGTAACTTATTATGCTTTCTTCAAAAATTGAACAAGTTTTTCCGTCAATACCAAAATTCCCTTTTTTTAATCTGACTAAACAATTTAAAATTTTATTTTCCTTAAAAAAATATATTTTCAATTTTTGAAGACTTAATTTAATTTTTTTAATTTTGTTTTGATTTGAAAAAAAATAGATTTTTCTATCTTTTGTTATGATCATTTTACAATTAGCAACAGGAGAATTTGGAAGATCTCTACCTCTGATGTTTAGAAGCCAACAAATATTTTCACCTGAACTAATAAATGTATAATCAATTCCCTTTTTTTTCATAATTTGAATTAATCGATTAATTTTTCTATTTACATCTTCACCCGCCACAAAAGGATCTAAGCTAAAAAACGGATAATCACTTTTAGCCTTATTTTTATTTACAAATTTAATATTTAAAGGAACTAAGTTGTAATTTCCCCCAAAATATTTATTTAGGGTTGACCAAGTAAAAAGATCAGGATTATATCCGATTTTAATTTGCTTCTTTAAAATATCTTTAGGCCATACATATGGAATTTCACAAATTTTAAATTTTTTACCTGACTCTTTTTCTGCCTGAATAGTATATCTACCATCAACAAATAAATATTTTTTATTTTTCAAAAAAATTGCAAACCCTGCAGAACCTGAGAAATTTGTAATCGATTTTAGATTATTTAATTTAGAATATTCTGTAAAATAATTATCATTTTTTGGCAAAATATATCCATCTAAATTATTTGAAAAAATAATATTATTTATTTCAGCACTCATTTTAATTTTTTTTGATATCGTATCCAACCAGGACTCCTAATTTCACTATCACTATCGAAATCTATATCTTGGTTAAATTCAAAATCTTCTTCTTTTTCATCTACAAAATTATTATTTTTTTTAATATATTCATCTGGTAGCTCATCCACAAACCTTGATGCCATACTGTCTATCCAATCTCCTTGATAAAATCTGTTCATAGAAAATGATATTTTAGCAAGCTTTTTTGCCCTGGTAATCGCAACATAAGCCAATCTTCTCTCCTCCTCTAAGCCACTTTCGCCTTTTTCCTCAATGCTTTTTTGATGTGGAAATAAACCCTCTTCCCAACCAGGTAAGAATACGACATCAAATTCTAAACCTTTTGATGCGTGTATTGTCATTAAATTGACTTTTTCACTCTGCCAATCTTGGTCTAAGGAGGTTGCAAGAGCGACATGTTCTAAAAAACTTTCTAAATTATCAAATTCTTTCATTGCATTTAATAATTCTTTTATATTTTCTAATCTATTTTCATTTTCTAAGTCTTTCTTGTTTTTAAGCATTTCACTATATCCAGACTCATCAAGAATTATTTGTAATAGCTTATTATGATTTATTTTACTTCTTAAATCATTTCTCCATTTAGCTAAAAAATTTAGCAGGGAATTTAAACCTAATTTTGTTTTGGGTTTAATTTTGTTTTGTTCAATTAAATGTCTTGAGGCAACTTCTAATGAGCATTTATTTAATTTTGCAAAATTGTTAATAGCTTTTACTGTGGTATCCCCAATAGATCTTTTTGGAACATTTAAAATTCTCTCAAAGGCTAAGTCATCTTGAGGTTGAAAAACTGTTTTTAAATATGCAACACAATCCTTTACTTCGGCTCTTTCATAAAATTTAATACCACCAATAATTCTATATGGAACACCAATTTTTAAAAACCTTTCTTCAAATTCTCTAGTCTGAAAAATAGCTCTTACAAGAATTGCAACTTCATTTAATGAAAATTTATTTTTAAAATCTTCAATATTTGAACCAATTTCAGTAGCTTCGTCTTTTACATTTCTAAAACAGTTTAAGGTCACAAGTTCACCATCATCTTGATCTGTAAAAAGTTTTTTTCCAACTCTATTTTGATTATTTTCAATAATATTTGATGCTACATTTAAAATATTTTGAGTGGATCTATAATTTTTTTCTAATCTTATTATTTTTGTATTTTCGTAAACATTTTCAAATTGAAGAAAATTTTTAATTTCTGCTCCCCTCCAACTATATATTGATTGATCATCATCTCCAACACAGCAAATATTTTGATTATATTTTGCAAGATATTTAAGCCATTCGCTTTGAATAAAGTTCGTGTCCTGATATTCATCGACTAAAATATATTTAAATTTTTTAGAATACATTGTTGATATATCACTATGTTTTTCAAAAATTTTCACAGCATGAAGTATTAAGTCACTAAAATCTGCAGCGTTTAGATCTATTAATTTTTGCTGGTATATTTTATAAATTCCAAGGAAGCTTTTTTCTAATATGTCTTTACGTTTGAGTACAACTTCATCAGGATAAAAGCCTTTATTCTTCCATTTATCAATTACAGCTAAAATATATCTTGGAGATATCTTTTTTGTATCTATGTTCTCAGATTTACAGATATTTTTTATTAATCTTATTTGATCATCTTGATCAACAATTGAAAAATTTGATTTTAATCCAACCGCTTCTGCATGTTTTCTCAATATTTTTGCACTAATTGAGTGAAAAGTGCCTAACCATGGAAGACCTGTTGCCTCTTTTCTTAAAAATTTAGAGACCCTTAATTGCATTTCTTTTGCAGCTTTATTCGTAAATGTTACTGCCAAGACTTGATTGGGAAATGCTTTATGCTGTTTAACAATATGGGCAATTCTAGCTGTGAGAACTCTTGTTTTTCCAGATCCTGCTCCTGCAACGATCAAAAGAGGTCCATTTAAATGTAATACAGCTTCTTCCTGACTTTCATTAAGATTTGTTAAATAATCTAAATTCATCGTTTATTTTTTTTTAATTTAAGCGATATTAATTCAATGAATAAAACTAAGAAAATCCCAATATTTATTAAAGGTACTTTTTTGTTGATTGGATTACTTTTTTTATTAGGCATTTATTTATCAATACCAGTTTTATTTAATTATAAAAGTATAGAAAACGTCATTGAAAGTAAATTTTATTCTGATTTCGATATTAACCTAAATATAAATGGTGACATAAAGTATCAATTACTACCAAAGCCTCATTTACTGATTAGCGATTCATCATTGACTCTAAATGAAAATAAAAATCAAGATATGTTGCTAGAAATTAAGAATCTTAGGATTTTTTTATTATCTAATAGCTTATATCCAAAATCAAAAATTAATTTTGAAAAATTTGAAATAAATAATACTAACATTCTATTAAAACAAAAAGAGTATAAAATTCTAAGAAATTATTTTCATAAAAGCAAAAGTAAACCATTTTATATAAAAAAAAGTAAGATATTTTTAAAAGATAATAACGACGAAACTTTAATTATTTCTCCGGTAGAGAAAATTAATTTTACAACATCGGAGCAAGATAATTTCAAAAAATTAAATATGAAAGGTAATTTATTTGATTTAAATTTTAAATCACTATGGAAAAAAAAATATAATTACCAAATGAATTCACAAATAGAAGTAGATTTTGAAAACCCTAATATTTTAATAAAAAATAATTTAAATTATGATAATAATTCTAACTTTAAAGGATCAACAATAATAAATTTCTTAAATCAAAATATTGAAGTAGATTATAAGCTTAAAAATAATTTAATTACTTTAAATTCACCTGACAATAATAATAACATTAAATTTGATGCTAAAATAGAGTTATCACCGTTTTATCTCGATTCGAAAATTACTTTGAACAAACCAAATTTAAATTTTATGGTTGATAAATTATTATTTTCCATTTTAAATTTAAAGCCTGATTTATTAGGTAATTTAAATGGAGATATCAAATTCATTTTAACTAATATTGAACATGAACTCATAAGAAATGGCAGCATAACTTTAAATATAAGCCAAAAAACTATCAATTTAAAACAAGTTTTATTCACTATTGGTGATATTGGCTCAATTAAAACTGAAATAAAATATAGTGAGGAAAATGGTGATACAATATTTCGTTCATCAAATTCTTTATTAATAAAAAATAAAAATAGGTTTGCCAAAAAATTCCAGGTAAAATTGGATAAATTGGAGAATATTAATGTAATCAATTTTAAAATTGAAAAAAATGTTAACTCTGGCTTAATATCAATATTTGATATAAAAATTAATCAAGATACAAATCATCGCAAAAAAAATGATAAATCTAGATATAACATTAAAAATTCTCAAGAGCTTAAATCTTTAGTTAAAAATATTATAAATAGCTAGTCTGGTTTTGTCATTTTATTAGGATCAACAATTGTATTATAATCTCTCTCATTTATTAATCCTGATTTCAGTGCTTCAACTTTTAAGGTTGTTTTATTTTTTAATGCATTCTTAGCAATCTTTGCAGCATTATCGTAGCCAATCTTTGGAGATAAGGCTGTTACCAGCATTAAAGAGTTATCCACTAAGTGCTTAATTCTGTTTTTGTCAGCTTTTAGTCCAGAGATACAATATTTTGCAAAACTTTTTGTGCTATCTGAAAGAATTTGGATAGATTGCAGTACATTATGAATTATTAAAGGTTTAAAAACATTAAGCTCAAAATGACCATGTGAACCAGCCATTGTAATTCCATTGTGATTACCAATTACTTTCACACATACCATTGTTACAGCTTCACATTGAGTTGGATTTACTTTACCAGGCATAATTGATGACCCAGGTTCATTCTCTGGTAATATCAATTCACCATATCCAGCTCTCGGTCCTGAACCTAAAAATCTAATATCATTTGCTATTTTCATTAAGCATACAGCAGTTGTATTTAATGTACCTGAATAATTTACTATTGCATCGTGAGCGGCAAGTGCAGCAAACTTATTTTTAGCTGGCTTAAAAGGCAATTTAGTTATTCTTTTTATTTCATTTACTATTTTCTTATCAAAATTTTTTTTAGTATTAATACCAGTACCTACCGCGGTACCACCTTGTGCTAAATAATAAATTTCATTTAGTGAAACTTTTATTCTTTTAATGCATTCTTCTAGTTGAGATTGGTAGCCAGAAAATTCTTGACCTAATGATAAAGGAGTAGCATCCTGAAGATGTGTTCTACCTATTTTGATAATTTTATTAAAGTCAATTACTTTTTTTTTTAATTCTTTATTTAATAATACTAAACTTGGTAATAGTTTTTCTCTAGTTTCCATTGCTATTGCGATATGCATTGCAGTTGGAAATACATCATTAGTAGATTGAGATTTATTAACATGATCGTTGGGATGTACAGGTTTTTTTGTACCCTTTTTACCTTTTAGTATTTCAATTGCTCTATTAGAAATAACTTCATTCACGTTCATATTTGTTTGTGTGCCAGAACCAGTTTGCCAAACTTTAAGAGGAAAATGATCATCCAATTTCCCTGTAATAACTTCATTAGAAGCGCGTAAAATAGATTTATAAATTGTTTTACTAATATCTTTATTTTTAAAATTTGTAACAGCTGCTGCCTTTTTTATAATAGCTATGGATTTTATTAACTTTGGTCTGACTAGTGCATCTCCAATATCAAAGTATTTTTTTGATCTTTGTGTTGATGCACCCCAATACTTATCCACAGGCACATTTATAGAGCCAATGCTGTCATATTCTTTTCTGAATTTCATATTTTAGTTTTGAGAGTATATTTAAACACTTATATATTAAATAATAATAGAATCATATAGGAGTATAATGACAAATTTCGAAAAAGTTGGTGTCTTCATGAAAACCTTTAATCAGGATATTAAAAATTCTTCAAGTTTAAGCACAGATAAAATAAATTCATTAAGAATTTCATTGATTAATGAGGAGTTAGAAGAGCTTAAGCAGGCAATATCAGAAAAAAATTTAACTGAAGTTGCAGATGCATTAACAGATATTTTATATGTTACCTATGGTGCAGGCCATGCTTTTGGTATTGATTTAGACAAATGTTTTGAGGAAGTTCAAAGGTCTAATATGAGCAAATTAGGAAAAGATGGAAAACCAATATATAACGAATTTGGCAAAGTTATGAAAGGACCAGAATATTTCAAACCAGATTTATCAAAATTTGTTAAATAATCTAAAGCCAATTTGGTTTTAACGCCTTTATTTTTGCATCTCCACATTTAAGATCTTTATCAAAATTAAAGCTTTTATCCTCTAGTTTTAGTAATGCAAATGGATTTTTATTATTGATCAATAACTTTCCAATATTTTTATTTTCAGATGTAATTTCGTCACTATTGATGTCACCTTCTAAAACTTTAATTGCGAATAGTCTTTTATTAAGTTTATCTTTAAGTTTAATTCTTGCTGTATTTTCTTGTCCTACATAACATCCTTTTTTAAAGTCAATTGCATTGAGCTCTTCAAAATTGCATTCAATTCCAAATATTTTATCCTGAAGTTTATTGGTATCAATTTGAGCAATTCCTAATTCATGACTATAATTATAATATTCATCAACGTCAGAGACTTCTAATCCCAATTTTTTAATAGAAAGATATAATTTTTCTAAATTAATAACTAGTCGGGCTCCTAATTTATCAGATCTTGGATCTAAGAGAATAGGATCTTCTCTAAAATTTATTGTAAAACCCACTTCATCTTTTGAATTTTCTAATTCTAAAAATTTTTCCTTTGTTAAATTAGCAACAACAAACTCGTTGCTCAGATTTATAATCTCTACTTTAGATCTTAACTTATATAAATTTAACTGTTTATATAAATTTTCTATAATCTTTTTTTCACAATCTAAAAAGTAACCGGATTTGTGTTTAATAATGATAAAATCGTAAAGATATTTGCCTTGAGGAGTTAAAAGAGCTGCAAAACAACTTCTATCTTCTGATACACTTTCAATATTGTTTGTAATTATATTTTGTAAAAATTCTTTACCATCATCTCCATTTATATAAAGGAGACCTCTATTCTCTAGAATGTAAATACTATTTCTATTCATATTGTAATACTATAACAAATGATATAAGTACTTTTTAAATAAATGTTAGACCTAATAATCAAAAATGGTAAATGCTATATTGATAAAGATCTTAAAGATGTTGATATAGGCATTCAAAATAGCAAAATTGTAAAAATTGGTAAATTAGAAGAAGAAGCAAGTCAATCAATAGATGCAAGTGGACTTACTGTTCTTCCTGGTTGTATTGATACTCAAACACATTTTAGGGAACCAGGCTCAACTGATACAGAGGATTTAGCTTCAGGAAGTAGAGCTGCAATTATTGGAGGTATAACCTCAGTGTTTGAAATGCCAAACACTAATCCTGCAACTACAAACAAAGCAGAATTTCAAAGAAAAATAGATTTAGCAAAAAATAGAATGTTTTGTAATCATGCATTTTATTTTGGTGCAACTCCTACTAATCAGGGCGAATTAGCTGATCTTAAGGGTTTAGATGGATGTTGTGGAGTAAAACTATTTGCAGGTTCTTCCACTGGAACTTTATTAGTTCATAAAGAAGAAGATATTGAAAAAGTATTTGAAAGTACTTCTAAAATTGTAGCAGTACACTCAGAAGATGAGGATATTTTAAATCTTAGAAAAAAGTTTAGAGAAAAAGGAAATGTTCATTCTCATCCAATATGGAGGGATGAAGAATGTGCAATTTCTTCTACAAGGAAGATTGTTAAAATAGCAAAAAGATTAGGTAAAAAAGCCCATATACTTCATATTACAACAAAACAGGAGATTGATTTTTTATCTCAGAATAAGGGGGACATAACTTTTGAAATAACTCCACAGCATTTAACAATGTATGCACCAGATTGTTACGACAAACTTGGAACTTATGCTCAGATGAATCCACCAATCAGAGAAAAAAGTCATTATGATAGACTTTGGTATGCGGTAAGAAATAATTATAATGATACTATTGGTTCAGATCATGCTCCTCATCTAAAAGTTAATAAAGATAAAGAATATCCAGATACTCCCTCCGGAATGCCTGGGGTTCAGACCTTATTACCTGTGATGTTGAACCATGTAAATGAGGGAAAACTAACTTTAGTTCAGCTTATGAATCTTGTTTGTGAAAACCCAGTGAAAATTTTTGGTATTATAGGTAAGGGATATATAAAGGAAGATTATGATGCAGACTTTACAATTGTGGATATGAACAAAATTATCGAAATAAAAAATGAAAAAATAGAGAGTAAGTGTGGCTGGTCACCTTTCGATGGACACAAGTTTAAGGGAACTCCAGTTTATACAATCATAAATGGAAATATTAAAATGAAAGATGGAGAAATCCTAGGAGAAGCATCAGGTAAGCCCATTAAGTTCGATAATTAATTTAATTTATTTGGTAAGAATTTTATTTTCTATTAAACTTTGAGTAATCTCATCTAAAATTGCCGGATCGTCGATTGTTGCTGGCATTTTATAATCTTCCTTGTCAGCAATTTTACGAATAGTTCCTCTTAATATTTTTCCTGATCTTGTTTTTGGTAATCTTTTTATAACTATTACAACTTTAAATGCAGCAACTGGTCCAATTTTATCTCTAACCATTTGAATGCATTCTTTTGAAATAGTTTCGTTATCTTTTTCAACACCAGATTTTATAACAACTAAACCAATTGGTAATTGTCCTTTTAATTTATCAGCAATCCCAAGAACAGCACATTCTGCAACTGATTGGTGTTCAGATAATACTTCTTCAATTGCTCCTGTCGATAATCTATGACCAGCAACATTAATTATGTCATCGGTTCGTGACATAATCCATATGTATCCATCTTCATCAATGTGTCCAGCATCATAAGTTTGATAGTAACCATTATAATTAGTCATATAATTTTCTTCATATCTCTTGTCAGCATTCCATAGTGTAGGAAATGTACCTGGAGGCAAAGGCAATTTAACAACTATGTCACCCATTTCATTAGGTTTTGCGATTGAATGATCTGGTTTAATTATTTTTACATTATAACCCGGGACCGCTTTACATGCAGAACCATATTTAGTTTTTTGCATTTCTATGCCAGTACAATTTGAACTTATCGCCCAACTTGTTTCCGTTTGCCACCAATGATCTATCACCGGTACGTTTAAAAGATTTTCAGCCCATTTTATTGTGTCAGGATCAGCTCTTTCTCCAGCTAAAAATAAACTCTCAAAAGAACTTAAATCATATTTTGAAAAAAATTTTCCATCTGGATCTTCTTTCTTAATTGCTCTAAAAGCTGTGGGTGCAGTGAATAAAGATTTAATTTTATACTCTGAAATTATTCTCCAAAACACTCCTGCATCAGGAGTACCAACTGGTTTTCCCTCAAATAAAACTGTAGTACATCCTTTGAATAGTGGAGCGTAAACAATATACGAATGACCTACTATCCAACCTATGTCACTAGCTGACCACCAAACATCATTCTCATCAATATTATAAATATTTTTCATTGTCCATTTAAGAGCAACGATATGACCACCAACATCTCTAACAATTCCTTTTGGTATTCCAGTTGTTCCTGATGTATATAAAATGTAAGCAAATTCATTTGCTCCAATCTCAACGCAATCTTTATTTTTGGCATTAACAAGTACTTCGTCCCAACTTATTTCAAGTGGAGAGTTTAGATTTACCTCGTGATCTTTTCTTTGAAAGAAAATTACTTTTTCGACTTTATGTTTTGCAAGTTTTAATGCTCCATCTACTAATGGTCTGTACTCAACTGTTCTTCCTGGTTCAAATCCACAAGAAGCTGTAATTAAAATTTTTGCATTACTATCATCAATTCTGCTTGCTAACTCATTTGAAGCAAATCCTCCGAAAACAACTGAATGTATTGCACCAATTCTTCCACAAGCAAGCATTGCTATGACTGCCTCAGGTATCATTGGCATATAAATAATGACTCTATCACCCTTCTTGACACCTTGGTTGTCTAACGCCCAGGCAAATTTTGAGATTTTTTCTCTTAATTCACTGTATGTAAACTTTGCTCTACTGTCAGTTATTGGACTGTCATAAATCAAAGCAGTCTTATCGCCGTTACCATTGTCAATATGAACATCAATAGCGTTGTAGCATGTGTTTGTAACACCATCTTCAAACCATTTATAAAATGGTGGCTTAGATTTGTTTAAAATCTTTGTAGGTTTTTTAAACCAGAAGACATCTTCTGATACATTTTTCCAAAATTCCTCTGGATTTCGAATAGATTCCTCATAAATTTTATCAAAACTATTTGTCATAGTGATTTGTTTTTTGACTCACTTTTATAATGATTTTATGTAACAGGTTGTATTTAATTTTATAAAGTAAGTAAAATCAATACTTTTTAGATGTCAAAAACTCTTCAATTAACTAAATTAATTTGCTATCTAACCCTAACTTTAGACTAATCATTAGATTAGTCTGTAGTTTAAATTTAAACTAATAAAAAAACTAACTATGAGGGAGTTTTTTATGAAGACAATGAAAATGTTAGCATTAGCAGCAGTGCTTTTCGGAGCAACTACGGCAGCTAACGCGGCAACAGCCTTTTTAGCTACAGACGATTTCGTAGGTATTTCGTTTTGGTTAATATCAATGGGTATGTTAGCAGCTACAGCGTTTTTCTTTATGGAACAGGCTAACGTCAGTTCACAATGGAGAAAATCAGTAAACGTAGCTGGATTAGTAACAGGTATAGCATTTATTCACTACATGTATATGAGAGCAGTATGGATCGAAACAGGTGATACTCCAACTGTTTACAGATACATTGACTGGTTAATTACTGTACCACTACAGCTAGTAGAATTTTACTTAATTCTTTCAGCAGTACGAAAAGTTGACACAAACATATTCTGGAGAATCTTAATTGGTTCACTAGTTATGTTAATAGGTGGATATCTTGGAGAAGCTGGATTCATTAACGCTACACTAGGTTTCATAATCGGTATGGCTGGATGGATTTACATTCTTTATGAAATCTTTTCAGGAGAAGCAGGAAAAGTTGCTGCTAAATCTGGAAATAAATCTTTAGTAACTGCATTTGGAGCTTTAAGAATGATTGTTACTGTAGGTTGGGCTATTTACCCATTAGGTTATATTTTTGGTTACCTAACAGGTGGAATAGATGGTAATGCATTAAACGTTATCTATAACTTAGCAGACTTTGTTAATAAAATCGCATTTGGTTTAATTATCTGGTCTTGTGCAGTTTCTAACTCTACAAGAAGAGCATAGTAACAATTAGTTACGAAATATAAAATAGGGCAAGTTTGATTACTTGCCCTATTTTTTTTTGTGCTTATATAAAAGCAATGGCTAAAATCAAATATATTGAACACAATGGAAAAGAGCATGTAGTTGAAGTCCAAAATGGGCTTACAGTTATGGAAGGTGCTGTTCAAAATGATATTCCTGGTATTGATGCTGACTGTGGTGGGAGTATGTCATGCGCTACATGCCATGTTTATGTCAAAGAGGATTGGTATGATAAATTGCCAAATAAAGAAATGGGCGAAGATGATATGCTAGACCAAGCTTTTGAACCTAATTCAAAAAGTAGGTTAAGTTGTCAAATTATGGTTTCAGATGATCTAGATGGTCTGAGTGTTTATATGCCGGAGAAACAAGTTTAATGATTAAAACTGATGTTGTAATAATTGGTGCAGGTCCAACAGGATTATTTTGTGCACATCAACTTGGTATTATTGGATTAAAGTGTGAAATAGTAGATAACCTAGATAAAATTGGTGGTCAATGTATTGAACTTTATCCAGATAAACCGATTTACGATATTCCTGCAGTTCCAGAGTGTACTGGAGAAGAACTTACAAATAATCTCATTGAGCAAATTAAACCTTTTAATTTTAATTTTCATTTAAATGATAGAGTTCAAGAACTTTCAAATAAAAATGATGATTGGATTGTTAAAACAATAAGTGGGAAAAAATTCCAAACTCCAAATGTTGTAATTGCTGGAGGCGTTGGATCATTTGAACCAAGAAAATTTTCAACAAAAAGTGCAGAAAAGTTTGATGGGACTTCAGTTTTGTATTCGATAAAAGACAAAACTATTTTTAAAGATAAATCTGTAGCTATCTTTGGGGGAGGAGATAGCGCACTGGACTGGGCAATAGAATTATCTAATAACTCTAAAGTCTCACTAATTCATAGAAGAGATGAGTTTAGAGGAGCTCCTGCAAGTGTTCAAAAAATTAAAGAGCTTAGCAAGAAAAATGTTATAAACTTATTTACTAAGTACTCAATCAAAGATGTCAAAGGAAACGGGTCTTTAGAGGAAGTAGAGATTAAAAGTGAAGAAGGTAAAAGTAAAATAATAAAAGCTGATTATGTTTTGGGTTTCTTCGGTTTGATAATGAAACTTGGTCCAATAGTTGAGTGGGGCCTTAATTTAGATAAAAAAACAATTCCAGTTAATACTGAAAACTTTGAAACTAATAAGAAAGGTATATTTGCAATCGGTGACATCTGTACCTATCCAGGAAAGCTTAAACTAATACTTTCTGGTTTTCATGAGGGGGCTTTAGCAGCAAGAGGATGTTTTAAATATGCACGACCTAATGAAAAATACAGATTTGAATTTACAACAGCATCCAGCACTATTAAAGATAGATTGGGTGTAAAATAGTGATTGAATTATTCACTGCTGATACTCCTAATGGTTGGAAAATTAGCATTATGTTGGAGGAGATAAAATTTGATTATAAAATAACAAAAATTAACCTTAGCGAAGATGAGCAACATAAACCAGAATTCAAAAAAATAAGTCCTTTTAACAAAATACCAGTTATTAAAGATCACGAAAACAATAAGTCAATTTTCGAGTCTGGAGCGATACTGATGTATCTTGGTGAAAAGAGTAAAATGTTTTATCCTGAAGAGAACAAACTAGAGATAAATCAATGGTTAATGGCCCAAATGGGTTTGATTGGCCCTATGATAGGACAACATCATCAGTTCCATTATTATCATCAAGGTAAAAGTGACTGGGGAGAAGAAAGATATTTTAAGATTACAAGAAAACTTTATGAAGATTTAGATGTAAGACTCTCACAAAGTGAATATTTAGCTTGTAAAGAGTATTCTATTGCAGACATTGCTACATGGTCTTGGATTGCAAGACATAAAAGACATGATATTGGATTGGAAAATTTTAAAAGTTTATCAAGATGGTATGTTGATATAGCTAAAAGACCTGCAGTTATAAAAGGATTTAAAATATTAAATAAAGATGCTGAAATAGATTACCCTTAGATATCTGCGTAAACTTTTTCCTCTTTTTCATGTTTTTCTTGTGCGGCTATACATAAAGTTGCAACTGGTCTTGCCATTAATCTTTTAAGACCAATTGGCTCAGCAGTTTCCTCACAGAAACCATATGTTCCATCTTGAATTTTTTTTAAAGCTCCATCAATTTTAGAAATTAATTTTATCTGTCTATTAATTGCTCTCATCTCAACATTTTTTTCTGTGTAAGAGCTAGCTTGGTCAACAATATCTGCCGACGCGCTATTATCATCCATTGATGCATTAAATATTGCTTCATTGTTAGTTCTCTTTAATTCTTTTTTCCAATCCACTAATTTTTGCTTAAAGTATGCAAGATGTTTTGCACACATGTATTTTTCAGTTTCTTTTGGAATGTATTTTTTAGAGATCTTAACCATGTCTAAATTTATGAATTTGGTGAATATATTCATCATTTATTGAGTGTCAAGAATGGATTAATTGTATAAATTATTAAAAATGGCTATTTATAAAAAGAATATAAGTATTTTATTTTATATTTTTGTTACAGCTCACTTATTCATCTGGACATTGGTTCCAAGTTTAACAAATAATAATTTACCGCTTGATACTATAGAGGCCTTAGCATGGGGTAGTAACTTAGACTGGGGATTTAATAAGCACCCACCTATAAGTGCTTTTTTAACTGAAATATTTTACCAAATCTTTGGACCTCAAGATTGGGCTTATTATTTATTAAGTCAAATTTGCATCGTAGTCCCACTCCTTGTAGTTTTTAAACTTGCTGAAGATTTTTTTGATTACAAAATTTATTGTTTACTATCTGTTTTGTTATTGGAAGGAATATACTTTTATAACTTCACTTCACCTGAATTTAATGTAAATGTCTGTTTAATTCCTTTTTGGTCTCTTTCAATTTATTATTTATGGAGAGGAATTAAGAATAATAAAATATTAGATTGGTTTCTACTGGGTCTATTTGCTGGATTTGGGTTTCTATCTAAATATTTATTTATCTATTTAGGTTTAGCTATAGATGTACTTTTAATTTATATGATTTATACCAAAAGACTAAATTTAAAGTGTCTAGTTTCTTTCGTACCTTTTATAATAATTTTATTACCACACATTATTTGGTTAACTGAGAATGATTATGTAACCATTACTTATGGACTTCTCAGAACTGGATCAGAAGAAGCAACTATTTTAAACCATATTAAACATCCTGCGATATTTTTAGTTAAGCAAATTGGTATATTATTACCGTTTTTACTAATGATTTTTGTTTTAGTTAAAAAATTTAAAATAAATATTAATTTAAATGACGAAAAACTTTTGTTTTTATTATCAATTAATTTAATTCCAATTTTATTTATTTTTCTAACATCATTTACTATGGGCGTAAAAATAAGAACTATGTGGATGACGCCATTTTACGTAAACTTTGGCTTGTTATTTGTTTATGTTTTGAAATCACAAATTAATTTTGAAAAAATGAGAACTTTTACCCTTGTCTTTTTAGCATTATTCTTATTATCTCCAATTTTGTATTCTTATATTTCAATTACTCAAACTGATAAAAGAACCGATTTTGATGGTAAAAAGTTAGCTCAACAGGCGAAACTTTTTTATGAAACTGAGGCTAAGGATCTTGGAAAAATGGAATATATTAAAGGTAATGAATGGATTGCAGGAAATATATCTTACCATCTTTCAGAAAGACCAAAATGGATTTATAGTTCAACCGAAGTTCAATTGTGCAACAAAGATATGAAATGTTTAACATATAAATGAAATTTCAATTAAACCAAAAAAACAAGAGACTTTTATTCATTATCGGAATTGTTGTTTTAATTGAACTCTCAGGATATGGTTTTTTTGCTTCTCTATTTAGACTGATAGGCTCAGTAAGTTAATGAAAATAGTAATTCTAATTCCAGTCTTTAATGACTTTAAATCTGCATCAAAACTAATTGAAGAAATTGATATTAATATTTCTGAACTTAAAGCAACATTTTCAATAATAGTAGTGAATGATGCTTCAACAGACGAAAAAATTTTAGAAACAAAAAATCTAAATAATATTAAATCACTGAAATTAATAAATATGAGAAATAATAGAGGTCACGCAAGATGTATTGCAGCAGGACTAAAACACATCTCAGAAAATGAGGAATTTGATTATGTTATTCCCATGGATGGTGATGGAGAGGATAGACCTGAAGAAATAAAAAATTATGTAGAAAAAATTGAAAACTATCCCAATAGAACGATCGTTGGCGAAAGAGTTAAAAGATCAGAAAGTTTTATTTTTAAAATCTGTTATTTTTTACACAAATTAATTACTTACACTTTTACTGGTAAATTTATAAAGTTTGGAAATTTTACTTGTCTCACAAAACAAACTGTTAAAAAATTAATTGAAGAAAAAGCAACTTGGAGTAGCTTTTCAGGTTCTCTTGCAAAAACAGAGAGTAATTTAATTAAATCTCCATCAATAAGAGGTTTAAGATATTTCGGTCCTTCGAAGATGAGTTTTGTTAATTTGATAAAGCATTCTTTAGCCATTATTGCTGTCTTTAAAACAGGTGTAATTTTTAGATCAATAGCTTTTTATGCAATATACTTAATAATAATTGCTGATTATATAAGTATAATTACAGCAATACCTCTTGCTTTAATTATTATATTTGGTTTAGTTATTTTAAAAATATCAGGAAGAGAAAATATGACTGAGTTTAATAATTCTTTAACAAATATTTCAGATATTGACATTTTAAAGTAGGCTATTTTATAATTAATTTGAAATTTATTTGATTTAATGAAAGCAGTATATTCGTTTTTTTTAATTATCTTTTTTTGTTTATCTCAATTTAACAAATCCCAGGCAATAAATTTAAGTGATTATTCTAAAGAAGAGCAAAAGCAATATAAAGAAATTAAACAAATGAAAAAGGATGGAGTTAGCGGTAAAGATTGGATTGATAAAAAATATTGGATCAAAGACAAGAAAAATTTTTATCACAATATAGCTGCATTCCATACTGGCATTGAGGGTTTAAAAATAAAAAAAAAACAAATGCCAATTCTTGGAATTAAAGTAGGTGGAAATTGGAATTGGAAAAGTGGTAAGAAAAAACTTAACCAGGCTGCCTTTTCTGTAATTGGAGGAGATATTATAGAGAATGGTGAAATGGGATTGATAAAATCAAAAAATCATGCGTGGCATGGAGAAGAATTTTATCAAATTACAGGTTCATATGAAAATTGTAATCCACAATACTGGGAATTTAAAGAGTGTGATCATCATATGGGTTCAATACATAATGAATCTAGAGATAAACGAAAATGGACTAAGTTTTTATCAAAAGAAGGTGGAGAAGCTTGGATACATTTAGCAACTAAACCAGTAAGAAATATTTTATTCCCATTCAACAAATCAAGAAATTTCCATATAATGCAATGTCATCCCAAAGGTGACACTATAACTTTTATGATTACCTATAAAAAAGGTCAACTAAAAGCAAATTTACAATTTTCAGAACCATATGAAAAACATTGGTTACTAAAAAGATTTAAAGTTAATGAATACAACGGTGCAGATGAATGGACAAGTGTCACAATACATTTCATAAACTCTACAAAAAGTGAAAAAGGAAGATTTAGAGTTTGGATTGACGGTAATGAGAAACCAATAGTTGATTATACAGGGCGAACAGCTACAAAAAAAAGGTTAAATTGTTTTATTGCCTCTGGACTTTATATCAATGGTGCTCAAACGGCGATTGATAAAAATACTTCCCAAGACTCAACAGTTTGGGCTGATGCAGTTGCTATTGCAAAAACAAAAGAAAAACTTTTAAAATTGATAGAAAAAAAAGACAAATAATGAAAAATTTTTATCGTAAAGTTGCTTTTGGTTTAGGACCTGATGAAAAAGTACCCTCTGACCCATTAGAATGGGCCAAGAACCAATTGAACGATATTCCGGAATTTTCTTGGAAGGGAAAAATTTTACCAGAGAAAGAACTCAGAAATTATTATAGAGATTACGTTTATGGAGATAGAAAAGTTTTAAGAAAAAAATTTAAAAATGACAAAGAGGGTTATAAAAGAGAAAAAAATAAGCTGCGACATGCAACAGGTCAAAAATTTTGGTGGAACCTTGAACTTTGCATAAGGTATTCAGAGGCATTAAAAAGTGAGACACCTGTTTTAGCTAAACTATGGTATTTTTGGGGAAACCATTTTGCAATAAGTGAAAAAGATTTTTTAGCTCAATACACAACTGGTGCGTATCAAAGAGAGATTATTAGAGCAAATATGGATCAAAACTTTGAAAAAATGGCTCAAGAGGCAACCATTGGTTGGTCAATGATTCATCATCTGGATAATGACCAGAACGTAGGACCCAAGAGTCAAGAAGCTCAATGGGCAAGAGAAAAGGGAAAGACAAAAGGTGTAAATGAAAATCATGCAAGGGAACTTCTAGAACTTCACACTGTGTCTCCAGATTGTGGGTACACACAAGAAGATATAATTCAAATGGCCTACGTTATGAGTGGATGGAGACCTAAGTGGGGAAAGAAAAGTTTAGAGACAGGTGATGTCCATTTCAACTCTGATGCGCATGAACCTGGTACTAAAATAGTTTTAGGAAAAAAATATAAAAGAGGGAGAAAAAGTTTATCTGTTGCAATTACAGATCTTGTTAATCACCCTTCGTGTAGAAAATTTATTGCAATGAAACTCTGTAGATATTTAATCACAGATAACCCAACTAAAGAAATGATGGAACCAATCATAAAAGCTTGGGAAAAATCAGACGGTTTTTTGCCAGAGGTTCACAAAGCTGCAATAGAAGTTGCTTTCAATTACTCTGATAAATACAATAAATTCCAGAATCCAGAAAACTGGCTATTGCAAATGAGTAAAATGGCTGATGTTGATTTAATCCCATCTCCTTCATTTATGGATCTTTATAAACTTGGAAATAAACCGATAAGAGATCAAAGAGCTTTAGAATATTTAATGGATGAGCTTGGACAACATCCTTATTTAGCAAAACAACCAAATGGATGGTCAGATATTTCAGAGGATTGGATGTCGCCAGAATTACTAATTAGAAGATTGGTTTATGCGAGAGAGGCTTATTATAAAAAGTCAGGCAAGTCACAAACAACAGAATTTTATGAAGAAATGATTGAAAAAAATTATGATAATTCAGGTGAAATTTTAAAAATTATAGATCAGCATAGGGAGCTTGTTCATAAACATGTTATTTTATTCAATTTACCGGAGACACTTAAATCATGAAGATATCAAGAAGAAATTTTTTAAAAGGTTCAGCCACTACATTATTTTTAGCTGGTTTTAATTTTCCAGTTTTAGCAAATACAGACAAGAAAAAAAATCTTGTTGTTATAATGTTAAGAGGTGGAATGGATGGTTTATGTGCTGTTCCAATAATTGGTGACAAGAATTTCGAAAAGAAAAGAAAAGATTTGATTTTAGATGAAACAATAAAGTTAAATTCTGATTTTGCACTTCATCCCAAATTAAAGAATTTTTATAATCTGTGGCAAAATAATCTAGGAGCAATAGTTCATGCAACAAATATTCCATATACTAAAAGATCCCACTTTGATGGACAAAACTTAATGGAAACAGGAGGTCATATACCTTACTCCATAAAAACTGGTTGGTTAGGAAGAGGAATGAAATTAGCAGAATTAAAAGGTGAGGGTCTTGCATTAGCTTTACCGATGCCTTTACTTCTTAGAGGAATTCCTAGTAATGATAATTTTTATCCTTCAAAAAAAAGACTTCCAAGAACAGAACTTTTGCAACTTTTAAAATCAGTTTATGCAGATAAATCTGAACATGACTTAGCTAATATGATGGAGATAATTGCTAACAGATCTATGATGAATAATGGAGCCGCCTCTATGTCTAGAAAGAATTCATCTTTAGCTTATAAAGCAGGTTTAGAATTAAAAAAAATAAATGGTCCAAGGATTGCAGTATTTGAAGTTGATGGTTTTGATACGCATGCTGCACAGGGTGGAGTGAATGGTTCCCATTCAGATAGTTTGATTGAAATGGACTCAATTTTTAAAAGTCTAGAGAAAGGTCTAGGATCAGAGATAGAAAATACTCTGGTTTTAACCTTAACAGAATTTGGAAGAACAATTAAACAAAATGGAGGTCGTGGAACAGAGCATGGCTATGGATCTGCAATATTTATGGCAGGTGGCCTTTTAAAAAAATCCCAAGTGTATACGGACTGGCCAGGACTTAAACGAAAAGAATTATTTGAAGGAAGAGATTTAAATTCAACAATTGATGCTAGATCTGTATACGCTTCAGCAATGTCTACCGTTTTTGATATAGATTTTAAAAGAGTTCAAAAAGAAGTTTTCTGGGGAGATAAACTCCAAGATTTATCTGACAAATTATTTAAAATTTAATGAAAAAAATTTTGTTATTTATTTTTTTAATTTTACCAACGTTTGCCAACAGTTTTGACGAACACTATAGATTCGATCACTGGGCTTATGAAAGAATTATGTTTGGAAAAACTGAAAGTCGTGAAGAAGCAAAAAAACTTTTAGACAGTTATAAACTTAATAATCTTGAGGTAAGAGATACAAATAAACCTTATTTAGGAGCTATAATAGATGGTCATGCACATCCTAGAAAATCCACCGGAAGAGCTTTAGATATAGGTACTGAGTATTTTATAGAAGATTTGCCAATGTTAACAAATAAGGCAAATGTTTTTATGTCTGTAATTATGGGAACTCCAAATACTTACAAATCAGAAGATAATTGGAATTATTATTATGATTTTGCTGCAGAGCATCAGAATGTTTTAACTAATTGTCATTCCAATTTTATTGGAATGTCAGCAAATAAAAAAAAATATAAGAACTCAGAAGTTAATAAAGAGTTTAAAGAAACTATTAAAAGATTTAAAAAAGGACAATGTTATGGATTGGGAGAAGCTGGACTAGTTCACTATAATAAAAAGAAAAAAAATCCCCCTTATGGTGGGTATCAACCGCAATTAGATTTAGATCTTAAGCACCCAATTATTGATAAGGCGTTCGAATTTGTCAATGAACACCGTATGCCGATTAATTTACACCTGGAGCCTTTTCATGAAATAGATGGGATAGATAGATTAACAGAGTTTAAAAATTTTTATAAAAAAAAATGTGAAAAATACCCCAACGCAAAAATTGTGATAGCTCATACAGGAATGATGCCAACAAAAGACCTTGAAGAAATTTTTGATTATTGTCCTAATACATATACTGACTGGAAAATAGCATTTCATTGGTCTTCTCTTTGGGGCTTTGAGGATTTGCATATCCCAAATGATTATAGATTTAAATTACATGAGGTTTGGGCAAAATCGATGGAAAAATATTCCGATAGATATTTTTTTGGTTCTGATCATAAATTAGGTAAAAGCCCAGCACATGATGTTTTTGTTGAACACTATATGAAGCATGTTCGTTTGATGATTGGATCTTTAAGCCCAGATGTACAAGAAAAGATTGCATATAAAAATGCAGCTAAACTTTTTAAAATTAATCTTAATCAACCTTTAATTGTTGGCAAACAATAAAAAATGAAAAAAATTTTCTTAATTTTATTTAGTATATTTTTATGTTTATCTGCTGAAGCAAAAGTTAAATCTAAAGATATATCTTTTCCTAAACATTTTTATATAGATAAGATTAAATCATGCTCATATGTGGGTGGTGAGACTTTTAAATCTAAATATAAAAAAGCTAGAATTGAAAGCTTAATACGTTTAGATTGGATGAGTGAATGGGCGCTGGGTAATTCTAGAAGTGTAAATCACCTAAATCTAACTGGTCCAATGAGCTCGTATGCTGTTGCTACCCATAATGCAATTGGTAATAATGATAAAACTGACATTGATGCCGCTAAAGGAATATTGATTAAAATAGCTAAAGCAAATGTTTTACTAGATACAATCGGTAAAGAAGAGTTAAAAAAGAAACCAAAATGTTGGAAAGATGGAAATCCCGAGGCACCTTGCTGGTATCATGCATATGAATTTGCAAGGGATGCTTTTACAAATTATTTGCTGATAGCAATTTATCTTAAAGATTACTTAAGTGATAAAGAAATTAAAATTGTTAACAAGTATATTAAAAAAATGCATAAAAAATTTATTAAGCCTGAAGAATTTTTAGAGAAAGAAAAAGGATTTTATGCAATGGGAAACGGAGGAATTCCAAACTTAGCTTATGCTCATTGGACAAACAATAAAAAACTAGCAGCAAAAGAATTCAATTTTAGATTTAAAAATATAGAGGAAGTGTTTTATGATGACGGCTATATCAATAATAATTCTTTTAGAGGGTTTCGAGCCTTATGGTATCACTCTTATGGTTTAAATTCAGCTTTAGGTTACATCTATTTAGCTAAAAATTGGGGGGCTAAAGTTCCAGACTTAGTTATGAATAGAATTACTAAAGCAGCAGAAGTATTAAATTTAGGGATCACTGATTATGAAAGTTTCTCCTCAAGAAAATACGATGGTAAGCAAAAAAATAATCAATATAAAAAACATAATGCTAGAAAGCACACACATCAAGAGGCTATAGCTATTGATACCTTAATGGAAATGGTAACTGGAATAAAACATGAAAAAGATATTACTTATTTAGCCAAAAGATCAAAGTATGGCATAGACAATCTAATTGGATTTAATGCTAATTGTATAAAATGAAAAAACTTTTAATTATCTTTTTTATTTTAATTTTATCATCTTTTGCTCAAGCAAAAGATCCGCCTAAAAAATATTTAGATGAAAATTATGTTTTTAAACACTCGAAATTTATAAAATGGCCAGAGAAAACAGGATCATGGGGTAAAATTGAAACACATGGACGTATCGCACCAAATCCTTGGAATTTAAGATATGAGACAAAAATTGTTAGAGATGGAAAATATTCATTACGTTTTGAAATGAGAGATGGGGATTGCCATCGACGAGATTGTGATAGATCTAATAAAGCTGGACGGAGTGAAGTTATTTTTGAAGGAAATTATCCATCTAGTGCAAAAGGGCATATAGGAAATGTTTGGTATGCATGGTCTATGTATATCCCCGAAGGTACAAATCATATTAGACCTGCCTATACAATCTTAGGACAATTTAAAATGCCAAGTGACTATACTAAGCAATTGAATAGAGTTAATTCTTCTGGTTTTGATGAAGATTGTCCCGAAATACCAATAGTGTTCAAATTAGAAAGAGAAGGAGTTACAATTGAAAAAGATGGAGTGCTCCAATGCGAGGGGTATGGAAGAGAATTAATTATACCTACAAAGGCTTTGCACAACAAATGGCATGATTTTTTAATGAACGTAAATTGGACTGATAAAGAGGATGGTTTCATTGATTTATGGATTAATGATAAATTAGTTTATCAATCAAAAGGCAAAACATTTGGTAAGTTGCTCAAAAGAAAAAAAGATGGAAAAAAAATGGGACCTAGTTTTCGTTTTGGAATTTACAATGGAAAAAGAAAAATTCCTGTAAAAACACAAGTTGCTTATTATGATTCTTTTAGAAGTGGAAAAAAATGTAAGAAAACAGCCTTATTTCATGATTGTAATGATTTACCAAAATAATTTATGAAAAAAATTTTAATCATTCTTCTATCTCTCTTGTTAATTCCATCATATTCGTACGCTGGTAAATGGCATACAAATATGAAAAAGCAAGAGAGGAAAGATTTTGCAAATTATGTTCTTAGAAATCAATCTAAAAATAAAATGGTTTTTAATCTTAGAAATGTTCCAAATCGTCCAGGTCTAATAAAATTTTTTGATAAATTAGAAGATAGAATGGGTGTTGCGGAAAAAGGAATTGAATTTAATTTAAGCTATTCAGATGTAGGGGATGAAATGGACTGGAGTAGGTGGGGAAGTCCAGGTTTTGCTCAGAGATTTCAAATTATGGAGCCATATAAGCAAACTACAAAAAAAGGAAAAACAAAGTGGTATAGAGTTGGTTATTTTATTCCAAATGAAGTAGATACCGAAAAACATAATATCTCATTATTTGATTTTAAAATGCTTTATGGAAAAGGTGAAAAAACAGTTGGCCCTTCTTATAACTTAAATAACAATAGTTTTGCTTGGTTGTTCAATGGGCCAAATTATAGAGTTTCAAAAAATGAAGTTGATGAACAATTTTTCTTTGATCATTATGTAGTTAATTTGGATCAAAAATTTTCTCCGTTGAAAGGTAAATGGGTAAATATTTTGATTAATGCTAAATGGTCTAAAGATGGATTTTTACATTTTTGGATAGATGGTAAGCTCAGATCTAGTTACTTCGGAGATGTTTTAGGTGGTGCTACTAGTGTGAGATTTAAATTTGGACCTTATAGAAATTATATGACATATGCTACTGATGCAGGTTTAACAATAAAAGACGCAATTATTCGTTATTCTAATGTGGGTAAAGCAAATTCCTGTGATGAACTATGGAGTGGATGTGATGAAATAACAGGCCAGCTTAAAAATCAATCCCAAGTACATGGTGCTTCAGCAGTTGTACTTTGCAAACCAGCTGATGCAGATAACGATAGTACTTGTGAAAATCTTGGCTATCCAAATAATCCTAGACCTTTTTAATTAGGCTCTAATCGTTGGTAGTAAATAGAAATCAGCTGTATCTATTTTGGAAGAATGCTCTCTTCTCATGTTCCATCTTTTTTGAACACCAGCACTAGCAAGACTTAGAGTAGATCTTCCATATCGATAGTTCGTATTATCAATAGACTTCATTAAACCCTTTATTTTCTCATCTTTTTCAGAAGAAAATAGGTTCTTGCTGCGATCTTCATTGGATAAACCAGTCAGCATTACACCTGCTTTTTGGTAACGATAGCCATTTTTAAAGATAGAGTCTAAAGCAACTAAAGCAGTTTTAACTATTTCAATACTATTATTTGTTGAAATTGCAAAATCTATGGTCTTTGAGTTTGAATAATATCCAAATCTACTTTGAAAAGGACTTGTTCTAACAAAAACTGTAATTGACTTTGCAATTAAAGACTCAGATCTTATTTTTTCAGATGCATTTAAACAATAGTTTGCAACTGCTTCTTTTAATTCTTGATATTTCTCAATTCTTTGACCAAAAGAACGAGATACAACGCAGCTTTTTCTTTTTGTTTGCGTTGTCTCTAAATCAATACAAGGAACTCCCCTTAACTCCATCGCAGTTCTTGAACCCAAAACATTAGAATTTTTCTTTATCCATGTATTTGATTTATTCTTTAGTTGCTTTGCATTATAAATCCCATTTTTGTGATAAAACTTTGTTAATTGTCTTCCAACACCCCATACATCATTAATTTCAACTTTTTCTAATATGGGATCAATATTTTCAATTCCTATTAAACTTGTTACACCTGATTTTTTTTTCTTTGCAATATGATTTGCAACTTTACTTAAAGTTTTTGTTTTAGCAATACCAATACTAGTTGGAATACCTGTCCACTTTAAAACTGTTTCTCTAATTTCTCTTCCAACCTTTTCAACCTCATCATCTGAAAAGTTTGATAAATCTAGAAATGCTTCATCGATAGAATATACTTCGATGGCAGAGTTAAATCTTTTTAATGTTCTCATTACTCTTCTAGATAAATCTCCATATAAAGAATAATTAGAGGAAAAAACTTCAACTTTGTTTTTAATAATAATATCTTTTGCTTTGAAGTAAGGTTCTCCCATTTTAATACCTAAAGCTTTAGCTTCAGTTGATCTTGAAATTATACAACCATCATTATTAGATAAAACTACAACAGGTTTTTTTCTTATTTTAGGATTGAATAATCTTTCACAAGAAACATAAAAAGAATTACAATCAATAAGTGCTATTTTTTTAGTATACTGAATGGATGACATAAGTTACAACTCCCCAAATAAATATATCTTCATCTTCGTTAATTAAAATTCGATCTGTAAATTCTTTAGAGCCTGATGTTAAAAATTTTTTATCTCTTTCTTGAACTAAACTTTTAACAACTAGTTCATCATGAACATTTGCAATAACTGTTGAGAAATTTTTTGGTGTTAAACTCTTATCAACAACTAATAGATCGCCATCATTAATTCCCACATCCACCATTGATTTTCCTTGAACTCTTATGATGAAAGTTGCTGGAACATTTTTGATTAAATGAATATTTAAATCGATGTCTTCCTCAATATAATCCGTAGCAGGGGATGGAAAACCCGCGCCAGCTTTATGTAAGTAGTAAGGTATCGTTAGCTTCATAAATGTTCTTATTTTGTTCTAATTAATATCTAAGTTATTCAATAGTGTCAATCAGGTTGTATTTTGAGTCTGTAACTGAATCAAAAGTGAATCAAAACGTGAACATCGAAACCACATGTTGTATACATGTGGATAACTTTAACAATAAATAGTTTGAATATAATAAATGGAAAAAAAAGAGAGCTTAACAGGAAGATGTATTTGTGGTCAGGTTAAGTATAGAATTACCGAGAAGCCTCTATTCACCCAAGCTTGCCATTGCAAAGATTGTAAAATTATAACTGGGTCTTCTTATGTTATTAATACTAGCGTTCTAGACAATACATTAATTATAGAGGGTGATATTTCGTCAACTGAACTTAAAACAGGTAGTGGAGCTACCTCAAGAGCTTATTTTTGTAACAAATGTGGTACTTATATTTATACTGATTATGCTACGGCAGTTGGTCGATCAACAGTTAGAACTAAAACTTTAGATAATTCCGAAAACTTTCCTCCTGAAGCGCATATATTTACAAAAGATAAAGATCCATGGTTGAAACTTACTGATGATGCAAATTGTTTTGAAAAAATGTATGATTTAAAAAATACTTGGCCAAAAGAAAGTTACGAAAGATATAAAAATTATTTAAAAGATAATAAAAGATAAATTTTTAGGAGATTAAAATATGAAAAAATTATCCTGTCATTGTGGTGCAATAGAAGCAGAAGTTAAGATTCCTTTGGGTGGTATTGAAAAAATCATGCGTTGCAATTGTTCAATTTGCAAAAAAAAAGGTTACATTATTGGAGTGCTTGGTCCTGATGATTTCAAACTTATAAAAGGAGAGGATAAGTTATCACTTTATCAGTTTTATACTAATACTGCTAAACATTACTTTTGTTCAATTTGTGGAATTCATACTCATAACAGACCTAGAAGTAATCCAAAAATATTCGGTGTAAATATTGCTTGTATAGAAGGTGTGGAGCCATTTGAAATTAAAGATGTGCCAGTGAACGATGGCAAAAATCATCCTTTAGATCAAAAACAATAAATTTTTTATGCAATCAATTACTGAGTGTTATAAAAAAGTTAGTAGAGACTGTTTTAAGTTTATAAGATCTCAAGAAACAACAAAGGAAAAATTTAAAAATAAAGAAAAGATGATTAAATCTTTTCTAATTCCAATTAGTTTCTGGATCAATAATAGAACAAATAAATCTAAACCTTACTTAGTAGGCTTAGCAGGAGGTCAAGGAACTGGCAAAACAACAATTAGTTCTATTCTAAGAATTATTTTAACGAAATATTTTAAGTTAAATGTTTTTAAAATATCAATTGATGATTTGTATAAAACCCAAAAAGATAGAATAAAATTATCTAAAAAAATTCATCCCTTATTAATGACCAGAGGTGTTCCAGGTACTCACGATGTAAACTTTATTTTTGATCTTCTTAAAAAAACAAAGGAAAAGCGATTTAATCAACAGAGACTTCCTAAATTTAATAAGGCAATAGATGATAGATTAAAAAGAAAGTCTTGGTATCTAGTTAAGAAGGTACCAGATGTTATAATCTTTGAAGGATGGTGTGTAGGAGCTAGAGCAGAAAAAAATACAACCTTAAAAAAATCGATTAATTCTCTTGAAAGAACAGCAGATAAAAATTTAAAATGGAGAAAATATGTAAATGGTCAACTACAAACAAAATATAAAAAATTATTTTCTAAATTAGACTGTTTGTTATTTTTAAAAGCTGGTAATTTCAAACTATTACAAAGTTGGAGGCTTAAACAGGAGGCATTACTTAAATTAAACTCAAAAAACAAAGCAAATAGCAAAGTTATGAGCAAAAACGAGGTATTAACTTTTATGCAAACTTACCAAAGGGTCACACAAAACATGTTTAAATTTGCTCCAAAATATTCATCAATTGTATTAAATTTAAATAGAAATCATCAAATTAAATCAATAAAATATAATTAATGAAAAAAATCTCTTTAGTCACTTTTTGCTTAATAGCTTTAATACTACCAGTAAATGCAGCAACTTTGAGTGATGCATTAAGACAGACCTATCAGAACAATTTAGAGCTTAAAGCCGAGAGAAAAAATTTAGAAGTTCAAAAGGAAGTCTTAAATATTTCTAAAAGTGATTTTTTTCCAACTTTAACTCTTACGGGAACCAAAAGTATTGAAGATACCAATAAACTTACAAATCAAAATGGTACTGATGCTTCTATAGCTAATACAAATCCAATGACATCTTCAATAAAGTTAGAACAAACACTTTTAGATGGTAGTGAACGTGGTACAAAATATGAAAAAAGTAAATTAGGACTAAACTTATCTGAAGCACAACTTATAAAAAAAGAACAAGATGTTTTTATGAAAGCAATTGAGGCTTATACAGGTTTAATTCTTGCTTATGAAAAACTAAATATTAATGAGGAAAATGTTAACCTACTTCAAAGACAATTCGAGATAGATAATGGAAGATTATCTAGAGCTCAAATAACTGCAACTGACTTAGCACAGTCCCAATCTTCTTTATCAGGAGCACAAGCAGGTTACATTGGAGCACAAAATAGTATTATCACGAGTAAACTAGCTTATGAAAACATAATTGGACCAATCAACAGCAATGAAAAATTAAAAAAAATTTATAATTCTGAGGTTCCATTACCTCCAAGTTTAGTTGATGCAAAAAAGATATCTGAGCAAAAAAGTCCAGATCTTATTATTGCTGAAATAGAATATGGACAGTCCGAATTAGATGTAAAAATTGCAAGATCAGATTTATCTCCGACAGCAAAACTTTCACTCGAAAGATCTTATACTGATGATCTAAGCGCAACTTATGATGAGAGGGAAAAAGATGTAATACAAGCAACAGTAAGTTGGCCATTTCAATTTGGAGGAAAGAACAAATCTAATATAAATAAAAATCTTCAAGTTAAAGGAATGAAAAAATTATTACTTGAGAATGCTTTTAGAAATAATACACAAGGAGTTACCACAGCTTGGTCGACATTAGAGTCATCAAAGAGTTTTTTAAGAGCTGTGCAATCTCAAGTTAAAGCCGCTGAAATTGCAAACGAAGGAATTAGTTTTGAATATGAGAGTGGATTAAACAGATCTACATTTGATGTTCTTCAATCAAGGTCAAATCTAATAAATGCTAAAATAAATCTTGCTGAAGCTGAGAGAAACTATCTTTTAGCTCAATACAGATTATTAAAGTCAGTTGGCCTACTTAATAGCGAGTACTTAAAACTTAGATAAATTGCGACTTCTAGCCTTAATTTTATAAAAATATTGCCAATGAGAACAAAATGTGTACATTTATTTTTATGATTCGAATGTTAATAAATGAAAAAAACGAGGTAAAAAATGACTAAAAATAACCTAAAAGTGGTGAAAACTGCAAAAGATAAAGAATTGGAAGATAAAGAAAAAAATAAAGCACTAGATGCAGCAATCAGCCAGATAACAGATAGCTTTGGAAAAGGTTCTGTGATGAAGCTTGGAGAACAAAAGGCAATGGATGTAGAATCCATTTCTACTGGATCTTTAAGTTTAGACTTGGCACTTGGAATAGGTGGATTGCCAAAAGGAAGGATTGTTGAAATTTACGGACCAGAGTCATCTGGTAAAACTACATTAGCATTACAAGTTGTTGCTGAAGCTCAAAAAGCAGGTGGAATTTGTGGATTTGTTGATGCGGAACATGCATTAGATCCAGTTTATGCTAAGAAATTAGGTGTTAATACTGAAGAGTTACTTATTTCACAACCTGATACTGGTGAACAGGCATTAGAAATAACCGATACTTTAATCAAATCTGGCTCAATGTCAGTTTTAGTAGTGGACTCAGTTGCAGCATTAACTCCAAGAGCAGAAATTGAGGGAGATATGGGAGATCACCATGTTGGTCTTCAAGCAAGACTGATGTCCCAAGCTCTTAGAAAATTAACAGGATCAATTTCAAGAACTAATACAATGGTTATATTTATCAACCAAATTAGAATGAAAATTGGTGTAATGTTTGGAAGTCCAGAAACAACATCTGGAGGTAATTCATTAAAATTCTATTCTTCTGTAAGAATGGATATTAGAAGAATTGGAGCAATAAAAGACAAAGAGCAAATTGTTGGAAATACAACAAGAGTAAAAGTTGTTAAAAACAAAGTTGCACCACCATTTAAAGTTGTTGAGTTCGACTTAATGTATGGAAAAGGAATTAGTAAAGTAGGGGAACTAATCGACCTTGGTGCTAAAGCTGAGATTGTTGAAAAATCTGGAGCTTGGTACGCTTACAAAGGTGAAAAAATTGGTCAAGGTAGAGAAAATGCTAAACTTTACCTTGAGCAAAATCCAAAAGCTGCTGCTGAAATTGAAATGGCTATCAGAGAAAAAGCTGGTGTTATTTCAAAGAAGATTGAGGGCAATCCTTTAAGCGAAGAAAAGCTTGAAGCGCAGAAGAAAGAGGAAGAAGTTCCTATTAAAAAGAATTAGCAGATAACTTTTAGTTATTAAAAAAAGGCGCTCTATTGGGCGCCTTTTTTCCCTTCAGAAGTGTAGACATCATATAAAAATGCTGTATTTTGGTTAAATATGGCTAAAACATTAAATGAAATCAGGTCAGCATTTTTGGATTATTTTGAAAAAAATGATCATAAAATAGTTGAATCTAGCAATTTAGTCCCAAATAATGACCCAACATTGATGTTTGCCAATTCAGGAATGGTACAATTTAAAAATGTTTTTACCGGACTGGAAAAGAGAGACTACCAAAGAGCTACAACATCTCAAAAATGTGTAAGAGCAGGTGGTAAGCATAATGATCTTGAAAATGTTGGCTATACTCCAAGACACCATACGTTTTTTGAAATGTTGGGAAACTTTTCTTTTGGCGATTATTTTAAAGAAAGAGCTATTCAACTTGCGTGGAATTTAATAACTAAAGAATTTGGTTTAGACAAAAATAGGCTTTATGTAACTGTCTACCATGACGATGATGAAGCTTTTAATTACTGGAAAAAAATTGCTGGGTTAAGTGAAGATAAAATTATAAGGATAGCAACATCTGATAATTTTTGGTCTATGGGTGAAACAGGACCTTGTGGTCCATGCTCAGAAATATTTTATGATCATGGAGAGCACTTAGAAGGTGGATTACCAGGATCAAAAAATGAGGATGGGGATAGATTTATAGAAATTTGGAATTTAGTCTTTATGCAGTATGAGCAAATTTCAAAAGATAAGAGAATTAATCTACCAAAACCATCAGTTGATACTGGAATGGGTTTAGAGAGAATTGCTGCATTGCTTCAAGGAACTCACGACAACTATGAAACAGATCATTTTAAAAAAATAATAAACTCTGCAGCAGAAATTTTAAAAGTCGAGCCTAATAATGATAATTTAGCAAGTTTTAGAGTAATAGCAGATCACTTACGAGCAAGTTCATTTTTAATTGCTGAGGGAGTTTTGCCATCAAATGAAGGAAGAGGTTATGTACTAAGAAGAATTATGAGAAGGGGAATGAGGCATTCCCACCTGCTTGGTTCTAAAGAACCAATTTTTTATAATATTTTTAAAACTTTAAAAGATGAGATGAGAGTTAATTACTCAGAAATAGAAAGAGCAGAGTCATTAATAAAAGAAACATTAAGAATGGAAGAAGAAAAATTTTTAATTCTTTTAGACAGAGGTATTAAAATATTAAATGAGGAAATAAGTAAAATAGACAAGATATTACCTGGAGAAGTAGCTTTTAAACTCTATGATACATATGGTTTTCCATTGGATCTTACGCAAGACATTTTAAAGAATAAATCTTTGACAATTGATAATGAAAAATTTCAAAGTTTAATGAAAGAAAGTAAAGAACTTGCTAAGAAAAATTGGAAAGGCTCAGGTGATAGTGCAGTAGATGATATTTGGTTCTCGATAAAAGATAGATTAGGTCCTTCAGAATTCCTAGGATATGAGACTGATCATGCAGAAGGTATTATTTTATCATTATTAAAAGACAACAAAGAAGTAAATGAATTAAATGAAAATGATGAAGGAATTATTATTTTAAATCAAACTCCTTTTTACGGAGAGTCAGGTGGGCAGGTAGGAGATACTGGTGAAATATTATCTGGAAACTTTAAGTTCGAGATAACAGATGTCCAAAAAAAATTAGGTGATCTATTTGTACATTATGGCAAAGTTAAATCAGGAAATATAAAAATCAAAGACAATGTTGAGATGAAAATTGATATTGATAGACGTAATAATATAAGAGCTTATCACTCCGCAACACACCTTTTGCATGAATCGTTAAGAAGAGTATTAGGCACTCATGTTACACAAAAAGGATCATTAGTAGCACCAGATAGATTAAGATTTGATTTTAGCCACATGAAACCAATTTCAGACCAGGAAATAGAAGAAATAGAAAATCACGTTAATTCAATGGTACAAAAAAAATCGGAAGTTAAAACAAGGATCATGACTCCTAAAGAAGCAGTAAATAATGGGGCTCTGGCACTCTTTGGAGAAAAATATGGAGAAGAGGTTAGAGTATTATCCATGGGAGATGAGAAAGAAAAATATTTTTCAACTGAATTATGTGGAGGTACGCATGTAAGAAACACTGGCGATATTGGGAAATTCAAAATTATTAGTCAGTCATCAATTGCAGCAGGTGTGAGAAGAGTAGAAGCACTTAGAGAAAATCAACTAAATAGTTTTTTACAAAATAAAGAGAAATTATCTGACTTATCTGCTCAAAAAGATGAAGAAATGATTAATGACTTATCAAAACAGATAATTAAATTAGGAGGCAAACCAAATCTAAAAAATCAAGACAATAAAATTTTAATTAAAGAATTATCAAAACAACTAGAGCGATTAAAATTTAGTTCAATTTTAGAAAATAATTCCAAAAATATAATTCAAGATCTTAAAATTAATAATATAACTGTAAGATTTCAAAAAGTTGATGATCTTCCACCTAAAGAGCTAAGAAAATTAGTTGATGCTGGAAAAAAAGAGCTAAAAACAGGAATTGTGATAGTTTTTGCTAGTTTAGAAGACAAAGTAGGTCTTGCAGTTGGGATAACAGACGAACTTATTGATAAGTATGATGCAGTCACATTTGCTAAAACAGGATCTGAAATTATTGGTGGAAAAGGTGGTGGTGGAAGAAAAGATTTTGCACAAGCAGGAGGCCAATTTAAAGATAAAATTGATGAGGCTTTTGAAAAAATTAAAACTTTAATTTAGTTTTTGTCTTAGCTTACCATCTAAAGTATCTAAAAATTGATTAGTTGTTAAATACTTTGTTGAAGGTCCTATCAAAATAGCTAAGTCTTTAGTCATTGAGCCTTCTTCAACACAATCAACACATACTTTTTCAAGCGTTTCAGCAAACTTTATTAATTCCTCATTTCCATCTAATTTTCCTCTATGAGCCAACCCTCTTGTCCATGCAAAAATAGATGCAATAGGATTTGTTGATGTTTCTTTACCTTGTTGATGCATTCTAAAGTGTCTAGTTACTGTTCCATGAGCGGCTTCAGCTTCCATTGTTTTACCATCTGGAGCAAGCAATACACTTGTCATTAAACCTAAAGATCCATATCCTTGAGCAACAGTATCTGATTGTACGTCTCCATCATAATTTTTACACGCCCAAATATATTTGCCATGCCATTTCATTGCGCATGCCACCATATCATCTATCAATCTATGTTCATATGTAATTTTATTTTGATCAAATCTATCTTTAAATTCCTTTTCAAAAACTTCTTCAAAAATATCTTTAAATCTTCCATCGTATCTTTTTAAAATTGTATTTTTAGTAGAAAGATAAACTGGCCATTTTTTAATTAATCCATAGTTAAAACAAGATCTTGCAAAGTCTTTTATTGATTTATCCAAATTATACATTGATAATGCGATTCCAGGGCCTGGGAAATTGAAGACTTCATATTTTCTCTCATCAGAACCATCTTCAGCAGTCCATTTGATTTCCAGCTTACCTTTGCCAGGCACTGTAAAGTCTGTTGCTCTGTATTGATCACCAAATGCATGTCTACCTATGATCAATGGATCAGTCCACGAGGGTACAAGTTTTGGAATATTTTTACAAATTATAGGTTCTCTAAAAACAGTTCCTCCTATAATATTTCTTATAGTACCATTTGGAGATCTCCACATTTTTTTAAGATTAAATTCTCTTACTCTCGCTTCATCTGGTGTGATGGTTGCACATTTAATACCAACACCATTTCTTTTAATTGCATTAGCACATTCAATTGTTATTTTATCTTCTGTTTTATCTCTACTTTCCATTCCTAAATCGTAGTATTCAATTTTGAGATCAAGGTAAGTTAAAATGAGCTTATTTTTAATGAAGTCCCATATAACTCTGGTCATTTCATCGCCATCTAACTCTACAATGGGGTTTTTAACCTTAATTTTACTCATTTTTTCGATATATCTTAATAGTTGAATTTATTCTTTTTGTATACATATTAATCCAAATTTATCAATTATAGGATTGTCATGAGTAAAATATTTCCAAAAATACACAATGAAGGGTACAAATTTATAATTATTTTTGCAATTGCAACAATATTTCTCTATTTCCTAAATGGATTTCTTGGTTTTATAGGGTTGGTATTAACCATTTGGTGCTATTATTTTTTTAGAGACCCTGAAAGAACTTCAATAGGTGATGACAACTATCTTACAAGTCCAGCTGATGGAGTTGTTTTACAAGTAATGGATACTAATGGACCAAAAGAATTAGGTTTAGAAAATAAGCAAATGAAAAAAATAAGTATTTTTATGGATGTGTTCGATTGCCATGTAAATAGGTCTCCATGTTCTGGAGCAATATCTGAGATACTTTATAAACCAGGAAAGTTTTTTAATGCATCTTTAGATAAGGCAAGTGAAGATAATGAAAGAAATTATTATAAAATAAAAAATTCTGATGGAAAGGATATAGTTATTGTCCAAATCGCAGGACTTGTAGCAAGAAGAATTGTAACAGAGGTTTCAAAAGATCAGCTCGTGGAACAAGGTTCAAGAATAGGAATAATTAGATTTGGAAGTAGAGCTGATATGTATTTTGAAAATTATACACCTTTAGTTAAAGTTGATCAAAAAACTATAGCTGGTGAAACTTTAATTGCAAAAAAATAATTAAATGGAGCGTCAAAATAAAAATATTAAGTTAGTTTCAAATAAAAAAACAAGAGTTATTCTACCAAATATTTTGACACTTGTTGGAGTATGTATTGGGTTGACTTCAATAAAGTTTGCATTTGATGGTAAATTTGAATTATCTATAATAGCAGTTATAATTGCTGCTATTATTGATGGATTAGATGGCAGAATTGCAAGATTAATAAAAGGAACTTCAAAAGTTGGAAAAGAACTAGACTCTCTTACTGATGTTATAAGTTTTGGTGTTGCACCAGCTTTTATAATGTATTTTTGGGCGTTGTCTGAAACTGGAAGATTAGGTTGGTTAATTTCGTTAATTTATGTTGTTTGTGTAGCACTTAGACTTGCAAGATTTAATGTTTCATCAAATGAAGAGAGTTCTTGGAAAGATAATTTTTTTGAAGGTATTCCTTCTCCAGCAGGTGGAGTTCTTGTTTTAATGCCTTTGATATTAAGTATAAGTGAATTTCAGTTTTTAAACTTAAATTATCAAATTATCGTACCAGTTATGTTTATAATTGTTTCAATATTGTTAATAAGCAAAATACCAACTTATTCTTTCAAAAGGATTGCTGTCCCAAGAAGTACGTCAATATTTTTGTTATTTGGAATAATCTTATATTTTGGCTTAATTCTTGTTTATACATTTAATGCCATTATTATTTCAGGTATAATTTATTTGTTAATGGTACCAATAAGTTCAATGCATTTTCTAATGATTAAAAAGAATGTGAAAGCCATCGCAGATGACACTGATCATCATGAAGATGTGTTATAAATGAGGGAAAATACAATAATTTCGTTAGCAGATTCAAATTATTTCAATCTTCTTAACGAATTAATAGACTCAATTAATAGATTTGAACAAAGCAAAACAGTAGATATTTGCATCATGGATGCAGGATTAACTGTTGAACAAATTAAAATATTAGAAAAAAAAGTATTTCAAATCAAAAAGGCTGAATGGGATATAGAAGTTCCAAATTTTAAGATAAAAGGAAGAGAGTGGTTGAAAAGTCAGGTATCTAGAGCATTCTTACCAGATTATTTTCCAGGATATAAAAAATATTTATGGATAGATGCTGATGCATGGGTAAACTCTTGGTATGCAATTGATCTTTATTTCAAAGGATGTGAGAATAAAAAATTAGCAATAGCAACATCAGCAGATAGATCTTATGGAAGAGTTTTAAGAGCAGATTGGGTATGGGGTAGCTTTGCAAGAATAAAATCACAAAATTACAAACATGCGAAGTCATCTGGATTTTCAGAAAAAGTTTCAAGAGAAGTTGCACTCAAACCTCATTTAAATATTGGATTATTTTGTTTGGAAGAAAGTGCTCCTCATTGGGAAATTTGGCAAAAAAATTTAAAAAAAGCATTGTCCTCTGGAAAAATTTGGGGTTCAGAGCAAATAGCGATGAATGTTACAATATATTCAGACAATTTAGATGTGGAAATTCTACCTGCTTACTGCAATTGGACTCTAATTGAAGCAATTAAATTTGACAAAAAACAAAATACTTTTGTTGAACCATATTTACCAAACCATGAAATAGGAATTATTCATTTAGCAGGAAAAAATAATGACATTATAAGAAATAATAAAGATTATATATCCAAAATTAAAACATTAGATGGAGATATAATTGAAAAATCCTTAAGATTTGAGAACTAGTTGAAAAAGAATAAATTTTCTAAGAATTGGATCATTAAGCAAAAAAGAGACATTTATGTCAAAAGATCAAAATTAGAGGGTTATAGGTCAAGAGCTGTATATAAATTGCAAGAAATAAACGATAAATTTAAAATAATAAAAAATAATATTTTAGTTATAGATCTTGGTGCAGCCCCAGGCAGTTGGTCTCAGTATATATCAAGAAATTTTAGTAAATCTAAAATAATTTCAATTGATTTAAAGGATATTGAACCAATTTCAAATTTAGTACATATAAAAGGGGATTTTACTGAGGAGGAGCAAAAAAAAAATATCAAAAATTATTTTGGCAAGAAAGTAGATCTTATAGTCTCTGATATGGCAGTAAACACTACAGGAAATAGAAGTGTAGACTCATTAGTTACAGGAGAATTATGTTTAGAGGCAATGAATTTTGCGATTGAATTTCTTAATAAAAAAGGAAATTTTATTTCTAAACTTTTTATGGGATCATCTTTTAACGAGATTGTCGCATTAGGTAAAAAATCTTTTAAAGATGTTGATATTTTTAAGCCACCTTCAAGCAGAAAAGACTCTAAAGAAAATTTTATAATTTGTAGAAATTTAAGATAGTTATCCTTTTATTTTTTCAAGAATCATTTATATAGGGACATGGAAACTATTAAAGAAGCTTTAACATTCGATGATGTTACTCTAGCCCCAAATTACTCATCAATTCTACCTAGTGAGGTAAACACCTCTGTTAATTTAACAGAAAGTTTAAAGATAAAAATACCACTTTTGTCATCTGCAATGGATACTGTTACAGAGTCGTCAATGGGAATTTCAATGGGGAGAGCTGGGGGATTAGGAATAATTCATAGAAACTTAAATATCCAAGAACAGATTAAAGAAATTAGAAAAGTAAAATCAAAAAAAATATTAATAGGTGCAGCAGTTGGTGCAAGCGAAAAAGAATTAAATAGAGCTGAAAAAATATTAAAAGAAAACTTAGATATAATAGTAATCGATACAGCTCACGGACATACCAAAAAAGTAGGAGATATAATTAAAAAAATAAAAAAAATACGTCCCAAAAAAACAGCAATTTGTGCTGGAAATATAGCTACAGCAGAAGCTGCAAAGTTTTTGGTTGGATTAGGTGTTGATATTATAAAAGTAGGAATAGGCCCAGGTTCTATTTGTACAACAAGACTTGTAGCTGGAATAGGAGTTCCACAACTAAGCGCTATATTAAATGTTAAAAAGGGAATTGGAAAAAGTAAAACAAGATTAATTGCTGATGGTGGAATAAAATTTTCTGGTGATATTGCTAAAGCATTAGCAGCTGGGGCAGATGCAGTTATGATTGGTTCATTATTTGCAGGTACAGATGAAGCACCTGGAAAAAAAATAAAGAAAAATGGTAAATTATATAAATATTTTAGGGGCATGGGGTCAATAGGTGCAATGAATAAAGGTTCAGCAGACAGATATTTTCAAACGAAACAAAAAGATTCATCAAAATATGTAGCGGAAGGTGTAGAGGGATACATTAAATATAAAGGTAAAGTTGATAAAATAATATACAACTTAGTTGGAGGTTTGAAATCTTCAATGGGTTACATGGGAGCTAAGAAAGTAATTGATCTGAGAAAAAAACCAAAATTTGTTAAAATTACTAAAGCAGGTTTTTATGAAAGTATGGTACATAATATAGATGTTGTTAAAAAATAAATATGAAATACTTAATTTTAATTTTTACATTTATTTCATTTAGCCTTTTTGCTAAGGCGAATGAAAATAATTTTTTCAAGGAAGCCAAGGATTTATTTGACAAGGAAAAATATGAAGATTCAAAGTTTTTATTTCATAGAAATATAGTCTATAACCCAAAAGACTCAGCATCTTACCTTTATTTAGCTAAAATTTTTAAAATTGAAGAAGATAAAAGACAAGAAGAAAAGAATATAAAAACTACTTTACTTTTAGACCCTAAGAATGAAGAGGCAATGTTCCTTTTAATTGATATGGAATTAGAAAGATCAAATTTTTTAAAAGCAGATGAATTGAGTAAAGATTTTAAGAAAATTTGTGTAGATATGTGTGAAAAAATTGCATCAATTGAAAGTCGTTTAAAAGATTTTGAAAGAAAAGATGCGTCTTGAGGACAGTCTCAATAAAATACTAATTGTAGACTTTGGTTCCCAATTTACACAGTTAATTGCAAGAAAAATCAGAGAACTGGGTATCTATTGTGAGATAGTAAGTCACAAAAAAGTAGAAAAATTCACAAAGTTTGAAAAAAATATTAAAGGAATAGTTTTATCTGGTGGTCCTTTAAATGTCTATGAGAGTAAAAAAGTAAAATTTAATAATAAAATTCTTAAACTAGGAGTACCTGTACTAGGCATATGTTTTGGTCATCAAATTATTTCAAAAGCAATGGGAGGAAGTGTAAGAAGTTCTAAACATAGAGAATTTGGGCTTGCCGAAGTAAAAGAAACTAGAAAAAGCAAGTTAACTAAAGATTTTTTTTCTAAGGGAAAAAATAATGTATGGATGAGCCATGCAGATCAAGTAACAAAATTACCAAAAAATTTTAAAATAATTGCACAAAGTATAAATTCTAAGATGTGTATTATTGAAAATGTAGAAAAAAAAATGTTTGGTATTCAATTTCACCCAGAAGTAAGCCATACCATAAAAGGAAAGTTAATACTTAAAAATTTTATATTTTCTATATGTAAATTAACTAAAAATTGGTCCTCAAGAGACCAGAAAAAAAAATTAATAAATGAAGTAAGAAATAGGGTAGGAAATTCAAAGGTTATTTGTGCACTATCTGGAGGTGTTGATAGCAGTGTAGTTGCTAAATTACTGTCAAATGCCATAGGGAAAAAATTAACATGTATATTTGTTAATACTGGTTTACTTAGGAAAGATGAAGAAAAGCAGGTTGTAAACACATTTAAGAAGAGATTTAAAATTAATCTAATCTATGTAAATGCAGAAAATTTATTTTTATCTAAATTAAAAAATATTTCTGATCCAGAAAAAAAAAGAAAAATAATAGGAAATCTTTTTATTAAAATTTTTGAAAAATACTCAAATAAAATTAAAAATGTAAAATTCTTAGCCCAAGGAACTTTGTATCCTGATTTAATTGAAAGTAAATCTGTTACAGGAAGCCAAACATCAAAAATTAAATCACATCATAATGTAGGTGGTTTGCCAAAAAAAATGAAACTTAAATTAGTTGAGCCATTGAAATATCTTTTTAAAGATGAGGTTAGAAAACTAGGACTAGAACTTGGATTAAGTCATGAGATTATATCTAGACATCCATTTCCAGGACCAGGTCTAGCAATAAGAATGCCTGGTATAATCTCTAAAGAAAAAATAAAAATTTTAAAAGAAGCAGATAATTACTTTATCAAATCTTTGAAAGATAATAATCTATATGATAAGATTTGGCAGGCGTATGCTGCATTACTTCCAGTTAAGACTGTTGGCGTAATGGGAGACAATAGAACTTATGAATATCTTTGTTTATTAAGGGCAATTACCTCAGAAGATGGAATGACAGCAGATTTCTTTCAATTTAAAAAATCTTTCATGCAGTCAATATCTAATCAAATTGTAAATAATATAAGAGGTATTAATAGAGTTGTTTATGATATTACTTCAAAGCCACCAAGCACTATTGAATTGGAGTAATAAGACTATATAAGTAAATCATATGAAATATTTACATACAATGATCAGAGTCTCAAATATTGAAGATTCACTAAAATTTTTTTGTGATGGCTTAGGATTAAAAGAAAAAAAAAGAATGGAAAATGAAAAAGGAAGATATACACTAGTTTTTCTTGCAGCTCCAAATGATGAAAATGCAGAAATAGAATTAACCTATAATTGGGATGGAGACAATTTAGGCGAAGGATCAAGAAATTTTGGACATTTAGCTTACAGAGTAGATAATATTTATGAGACTTGTCAGAGATTAAAAGATATGGGTTACACAATAAACAGACCTCCCAGAGATGGTCACATGGCTTTTGTTAGATCTCCAGATAAGATATCAGTTGAAATTCTTCAAGAAGGTAACTTAGAACCTGTAGAACCTTGGAAATCTATGGAAAATACGGGTACTTGGTAAGCAGGTATTTATGCTTACAAAAATAAGTAGGCTTGTTCTTAAAAAAAAAAATAAGTCAAAAATTGTTTGTTTAACTGCTTATTCAAAAAATATAGCTGAAGAGATTGATAACTTCACAGATTTAATACTTGTTGGGGACTCTTTGGGTTCAGTTTTATATAATTTTGACACCACAAGAAAAGTAAATTTATCGATGATGATTGAACACTCAAAGAGTGTAAGAAAAGGAGTTAAAAAAAGTTTATTGATTGTAGACATGCCTTTCAATACATACAAAAATAAATCTCAAGCACTTAAGAATTGTAAAAAAGTAATGAAAGAAACAAAATGTGATGGCATAAAATTAGAAGGAGGGGGAAAAATTATAGAAATTGTTAAACATTTAATAAAATATAAAATTCCTGTAATGGGACATATAGGTATAACACCACAATCCGTAAGAGGAAAATTTAGATATAAAGGTAAAACAGATATAGAAAAAAAAAATTTATTAAAAGATTCAAAATCTTTAGAAGATGCTGGAGTATTTGCAATTGTTTTAGAATGTATTGAAAAAAAAGTTTCAAAAAAAATTACGGAGTCAATTAACATTCCTACAATAGGAATAGGTTCATCAAATTTTTGTGATGGTCAGATTTTAGTTACAGATGATTTATTGGGACTAACAGACAATAAAATAAAATTTGTAAAAAAATATGCTGATTTGAAAAGTAATGTAAGGACAGCAGTTAAAAAATTTAAATTAGATGTTAAGAAAGGGTCATACCCATCAATTAAATATTCTTATTAAAAATATTTTTTAAAATCATCGTTTATATTTAAAATTTCTAAGTCTACAAGTCCTCCAATAATAAGCTGTATTGCTAGTATGAGAATAAATGCCATTCCAACATAGACGACCCATAAATGTTTCTGTACGTAATTAGCTAGATAAGTGGCCATTGCACCTGTAAGTACTACAGATAAAATTAAACCAAAAATCATGAATCCAAAGTTACCCTTAGAAGCCCCAACAACACCTATAACATTATCGAAACTGATTGTAATATCTGCAAAAAGTACTTTATACATACCCTTAGCAAATGATGGTTCTAAAGATTTTTTTGTAGGTGATTTAGTTTGCTTTTGTACTTGTAAAAGATCTTTTCTTAAATCGTTAACTATCCAAATTAACAACAAACCTCCTAGAATTTTTATAAAGTAAAATTTGAATAAATATGTGGCAAATACTGCAAATAAAACTTTAAAGACTAAAGCCCCGACTACTCCCCAAAATATAATTTTTTTCCTATTTTTAGGGACAAAATTAGACGCGATAAGGCCAATTATTATGGCATTATCAGCAGTTAAAATTATATTTATAAATATAATTTGTAGTAAAATAAGGGCTTCTTCGATCAAGGTGACTGTATAATAGTAGTATTTTCATATTTTTCAATAAAACATAGAAAATTTTCTATTGATTTAACAAATAATACATAATCAGATGTATTTTTTTAAAAATAAGGAGGATTAATGAAAAATTTAAAAACTTTAATTTCTATTTTATTTTCTGTTTTGTTAACCGCTAACGTAAATGCTGCTGAGAAGTGGGATATGGCTTTAGCTTACGGTGCAAGCAATTTTCATTCAGCTAACGCTACAGAATTTGCTAAAAATGTTTCAGAAAAAAGTGGAGGTAAATTAACTATTGTAACTCATCCTGGAGGGTCATTATTTAAAGGTGGAGAAATCTTTAGAGCAGTTAGAACTGGTCAAGCTCAAATGGGAGAGAGATTTATGTCGGCACTTGGAAAAGTAGATCCTATTCTTGAGATTGACTCACAACCATTCTTAGCAACATCATATGATGATGCTATGAAACTTTACCAAGCATCGAAACCAGCAATCATAGAAAGCTTGAGCCAAAAAGGATTGGTATTTTTGTATGCTGTACCATGGCCTGCACAAGGTTTGTATAGTAAAAACGAGATTAATAGTGTTTCAGATTTACAAGGTTTAAAATTTAGAGCTTATAATTCAGCAACAATTAGAATTGCGGAACTTACTGGTATGGCTCCAACAAAAATTGAAGCTGCAGAAATAAGCCAAGCATTTTCAACTGGAGCTGTTGAGAGCATGATTACTTCACCGACTACTGGAAAAAATAGTAAAATTTGGGAGAACGGAGTAAAATATTTCTATGATATAGCTGCTTGGTTCCCAAAAAATATGGTAGTTGCTCATAGAGGATCTTGGAACAAACTAGATGCAGATACTCAAAATCTAATAATGAAAGAAGCAACTGCAGCAGAAGAAAAAGGTTGGATGCTTTCTAGAGTTGGAAATATTGAGGATAAAAAAGCTTTAGCTGCTGCGGGAATGACAGTAGGCAAAGTAAACGCTGATTTAGAAAAACATTTCCAAAAAGTTGGAAAAAAAATGGCAAAGGAATGGAAGAAAAAGGCTGGCAAAACAGGAGCTAGCGTACTTGCTGCTTACAAATAAAATTAATATAATGAGAAAGGCCGTTTTTAAAAAACGGCCTTTTTTATGTTACAAAAAATTAATAAATCTTTAAAAAATCTATATAATTTCTCAGGATATATAGCTGCATTTTTTTTAATTTTGATAGCAGCTTTTATTTTAATTGGAATTGCCTCAAGAATGTTTGGTTTTTATATAAGAGGTTTAGCTGAATATTCTGGTTACTGTATGGCCGCTTCCTCATTTTTTGCACTTTCATACACTTTTGTAAATGGAGGTCATATAAGGATTACATTATTTTTAGAAAAAACCACTGATTTGAGAAAAAAGTTTCTAGAGATTTGGAGTTTAAGTATTGCATCTATTTTTTCAGGATATATGGCCTTTTATTTTCTTAAAATGTTAAAGATATCTTATGAATTTCAAGAAAGAAGTGAAGGAGCTGACGAAATTTTAATTTGGATACCTCAATCAAGTGTTGCAATTGGTTCATTGTTATTTTTTATATGTGTGTTTCATCAATTAATTTTGAGAATAGTTAATAAGTATGATTGAAATTTTATTAGCATTTTTTTTTATTAGTGTTTTACTATTTTTTTTAGGATCAGGAATATGGGTTGCCATCAGTATGGTTGGGGTATCTTCAATAGGTATGATTTTGTTTACCTCTAGACCAGTGGGCGATGCGATGGCCACAACTATATGGGGAGCTTCGTCATCCTGGACACTAACAGCATTACCGTTATTTGTGTGGATGGGTGAAATTCTTTTTAGGACTAAATTGTCAGAAAATTTATTTGAAGGACTGGCACCTTGGCTTCAGAAGTTACCAGGAGGTTTGATACACGTTAATGTAGTTGGTTGCGCCTTGTTTGCCGCTATCTCAGGATCATCTGCTGCAACAGTTGCTACAGTTGGAAAAATGTCAATTCCTGAACTAAGAAAAAGAAAATATCCTGAAAAAATTTTGCTTGGAAGTTTGGCAGGTTCAGGAACATTAGGTCTTTTAATTCCACCCTCAATAATCTTAATTATTTATGGTGTAACTGTTCAAGAATCAATTGCGAAACTTTTCATAGCCGGAATAATTCCAGGCATAATGATTGCCCTAATCTTTATGGGCTATGTAATTTTTTGGTCTTTATTAAATAAAAATAAAATGCCAACTAATTATGAAAATTTTTCATTTTTAAATAAACTAGGTAAATCTAAACAATTAATTCCAGTTATTTTATTAATACTTGGAGTAATAGGTTCAATATATACTGGTATAGCAACAGCAACCGAGGCTGCATCTTTAGGTGTTGTAGGGGCTTTAATTCTCTCTTATTTTCAAAAAAGTTTAACCTTAAAAACATTTAAAAACTCATTGCTTGGAGCAACTAAAACTTCATGTATGATTGCATTTATTTTAGCTGGGGCAACTTTTTTGTCACTTGCTATGGGATTTACAGGTTTGCCCAGAAATCTAGCATTGTGGATACAGAATATGGATTTATCACCGTATGTATTAATATTTGTATTAATGATTTTTTACATAATTCTTGGAATGTTTCTTGATGGAATTTCTGCAGTTGTCCTTACAATGGCAATTATTGAGCCAATGATAAGGCAAGCAGGCTTCGATATGATTTGGTTTGGAATATTTTTAGTTATTGTTGTAGAAATGGCTCAAATTACACCACCTGTTGGTTTTAATCTGTTTGTTCTCCAAGGAATGGCAAACAAAGATATGGGATTTATAGCAAAAAGTGCCTTTCCATTATTCTTATTGATGATTTTTGCAGTTCTATTAATTGTACTGTTCCCGCAAATCGCTTTATGGATGCCCGAGCAAATGATTCAAAATATCAATTAGTATTTTGATTTTTTTGTTCCTTCAATAATTTCTTTTAACTCTTGATACTCCTCACAATTACAGCTTTTCAAAATTTCCAATCTTTCTTTTGCTAAATCAATTCTGTTGGTTACTACATATAATTCACCTAAGTATTCATTTATACCAACATGTTTTGGATCGACTTGCAAACCTAATAAATAATATTTTTCTCCTGCTTCAAAGTCCCCAAGTTTTCTAGATGTAAAACCTAGGTAGTTTAGTGTGTCAGCTTGTAAGGGTTTTTCTTTGTCGAGTTTTAATAAAATTTTTTGAGCTTTTTCGTATCTTTTTAATGCTTTATCCATTTTATTTTTGGATTCATATTTCTTAGCAGCTTCAATTATTTTTACAGCATTTTTATAGCTAGGTTTTTTATCGGATGAACTTGTTCCAGCAGCAAAAGTTTCAACAGTAAAAAAAAAGAATATGAAAAGGATAAATAGTTTTTTAATCATAATTATATAAATTTTTTCATTTTATTTAGAGGCATTAATTCTAAATTATTTTTTATCAAGTTATCTCTCACATGTTTTGCAGTCAAAAGAGAACTTGCGTTATCTCCATGTATGCAAATTGAATCGATTTCACAAGGTATTTGTTTTCCACTGTGACAATTAAGAGTTTGGTTTTTTACCATATTAAATACATGTTCTTTAGCTCGCTCTGGGTCGGTTATTAGGGCATGATCCTTACTTCTTGATACAAGCGTTCCATCGTCTTCATAATTTCTATCTGCAAAAATTTCACATGCAATCTTCATATTTAATTTTTTAGCTGCAATTTCCATTTTTGAACCTGTTGGTACTAAATAAATTATATCTTTATCAATACTATAAATAGTTTTTGCCAAAATTGTCGCTAGTTCAAGGTCCTCACAAGCCATATTATTTAAGGCTCCATGTGGTTTAATATGAGAAACCTTTTCATCTAATTTAATGGCAATATTTTGCAAAATTTCATATTGATCTATTAAAAGCTTAGAAATCTCATCAGCACCAAGATTAATCCGTTTTCTTCCGAAGTTCTCTGGATCATTGAATGATGGATGTGCACCAATACTTACATTATTTTGCTTTGAAATCTCTACAACTTCTCTCATAGTTTCCTCATCTCCAGCGTGGTACCCACAAGCCACATTTGCAGAGTTCACTATTTTGAGTAAATCGGGATCATTCTCATTTGAATGATGCTTTGATTTTTCACCTAAATCACAATTTAAATTAATTTCCATACTATAAACCTTAAAGTATAACATGACATGATTAAAAATATATCAAATCTTGGTGACGCAGCATTGTACTGTGACTTTGGTACTGAGGTAAATAAAGAAATTAACAGAAATGTTATAAATTATTTTAACAATTTAAGAGATAGTAATTTTTTAGGTATTACAAATATTACACCTAGTTATAATAAACTAGTAATTAGTTTCGATTTAAAACTTACGAGTTTTGCTAAATTAAAAAAACAAGTTGAAAATCTAGAGTTAAAAAAAAATAATAATTCAAAAAATAATCTTATTAAAATCCCAGTTTGTTGTGTAGAGGAATTTGCACTAGATATAAAACGTTTACAAAAATTATTAAAGATAAATGAAGCAAAAATTTATGAAACATTCTTTTCAAAAAATTATTATTGTTATATGACAGGTTTTATTGCGGGAATGCCATTCTTAGGAGATATGGATAAATCTCTTTTTGCAAAGCGTTTAGAAACACCAAGAGTTAAGGTCCCAAAAAATTCCATAGGTATAACAGAGCAATTTTGTAATATTTATACTTTTGAAAGTCCAGGTGGTTGGAATATAATTGGCAAAACACCAGTTGATATTTTTGATAATAAAAAAAATAATGAACCAAATCTAATTAATCCAGGTGATACAATATCATTTTACCCAATTTCTAAACTTGAGTATGAAAAAAAATACGAATAAAAACTATTTTGAGGTATTAAGACCAGGTATCAATTCTACTTTTCAAGATTATGGTAGAAATAATTTTTATCATATAGGCATACCTTTTAGTGGAGCAATGGATAATAGGAATTTTTTATTAGCAAATACTATTTCAAACAATGAAATAAATAATCCGGTCTTAGAATTTGCATATCAAGGTCCAAAATTGAAATATATAGGAGAAAATATCTCCATCAATGTAACTGGAGATGTTAATTTTAAAATTATAAGAAAAAACAAAAATTTAGAATTTAGTTGTTACGAAAATATTATTTTAGAAAATAATGATTGCTTAGATATACTGTCTACCAATCGATCAGTATATGGTTATTTATCTATTGGAGGTAAATTTGAGGTAGATTATTATTTAAATAGTTGTTCTACAAATACTAAGGCTAAAATTGGCGCGAATAATGGGGAAAAACTTGAGAAAGGACAAATAATTCATTTAAAAAATATAAAAAAAATCCTGCCAAAAAATAAAATAGAATACCTAAATTCTAAAATTGAAAATATTAGAATAATTAAAGGACCCCATTTTGATCATTTTTCAAAGGATGCGATAGATTCATTTTTTAGTGATGAATTTAATGTAACGAAATTAAGTGACCGTATGGGAATAAGACTTAAAGGACCTAAGATTAGTAATATTAAAAATACAAATATAAAGTCAGAAGGATTAGTGAAGGGTGTTATTCAAATCACAGCAGATGGGGATCCAATAATTATGCTTTCTGATCATGGAACCATAGGAGGTTACCCTAAGATTGGAGTTGTAATAAGTGCTGATTATGACAAACTAGTACAAATACCTCCAGGATCAAAAATTAAATTTAAGGAAATTAATTTAAAAGATGCAGAAACTATTTTTAAGTTGTATCAGATGGAAACTCAAACTTTGATTTCTCATATTAAATGAATTTTATTTCAAAGATACCAGGTCCATTATTAATCTTTTTTGGTGCATTTTGTCTTAGTTTTGGTGGGTTGATTGTAAAATCATTTGAAGGATCAACTTTATGGCAAATTTTATTTTGGAGACAGGTTTTTTTTATAATTGTTGTAACTATTTTTTTAATTGTAACCTACAAAAGTGAGGTATTTAAAAAAATTTATGTATCGGGAATTCCTGGCTTAATTGGTGGAATTATATTGGGTATTGGATTTAGCAGTTATGTTTTTGCTATGTACAATACTACTGTTGCAAATACAAATTTCATTATACAAACACAAACAATTTTCTTAGCGATATTTGGATATTTTTTTTTAAAAGAAAAAATTTCAAAAATTACTTTAGCTTCTATTATTTTAGCAATTTCTGGATTAATTTTAATGCTAGGAAATACTCTATCAAGTGGACAAATGTCAGGAAATATTGTTGCCTTTGTTATGCCAATTACCTTTGCAACTCTAATTTTAATTGTGAGAAGATATCCTCATGTGGATATGGTACCTTTACAATTAGTTGCAGGAATAGTTGCAATGATAATAGGATTTTTAGCTTCAACAAAAATTTCTATATCTTTAAATGATATGTTTTTGGCATTTTTGTCTGGGACATTTCAAATAGGACTTGGCTTTATCTTAATAACAATTGGTGCGAGAAAAACTCTATCAGCTATGGTCGGCATAATAATGCTTACAGAGGCAATACTTGGTCCTCTTTGGGCTTGGCTATTCGTAAATGAAAACCCTTCATTCTACGTATTAATAGGAGGTAGCATTATAATTTTTGCAGTTTTTCTACAATTTGTCTCATCCTTTACAAAAGAAAATAAATATAATCCTCAATAATGAAATTAGCTATTATAGGCTCTGGTATATCAGGTCTAAGTGCAGCGTATAGTTTATCTAAAAAATATAAAGTAGATCTATTTGAGAAAGAAGACCATTTTGGAGGTCATTCTCATACTATTGATGTTAATGTTGGAGATAATATAGTCCCTGTTGATATAGGCTTTATTGTATTTAATAAAAAAACCTATCCAAATTTAATAAATTTTTTTCAAGAAAATGATATTGCTATAGAAGAAAGCAATATGTCATTCTCAGTATCTGTTAGAGACTCAAATATAGAATATTGTGGAAAAGGTCTTTCTGGAATTTTTAGCAATAAATCAAACTTGTTAAATATAAAATTTTTGAAGATGTTTTTTACTATAATTAGTTTTTATAAACAAAGTGAAAACCAAGATTCAATTAACGAAAATATTACTTTAGGCAGCTATTTAGACAATTTAAAACTGTCAGAGTATTTTATCAAATTCCATATTATTCCTATGGTATCAGCTATATGGTCAATGCCCCCTTACGAGGCAAAACAAATGCCATTGAAATTTTTTTTTAAATTTTTTCAAAATCATGGATTATTCAAATTAAAAGATCGACCGCAATGGTTCACAGTTTCCAAAAGAAGTAGAACATATGTAGATAAAATTCTAAGCAAAATCAGTGGCGAATATTATAAAAATTACAATATTAATAAAATTAAAAGAATTGGATCAGGAGTTCAGGTTTATTATGGGAATAAAAATGAATATTTTACTTACGATAAAGTTGTATTGGCTACTCATGCTAATCAAGCTCTTTCTTTAATTGAAAATCCTGAAGAAATAGAAAATAAGATCTTAAGTAATTTTAAATATAGAACAAATGAGGCTATAGTCCATGAAGATATAAGTTATATGCCTAATAATAAAAGTGCTTGGTGTTCATGGAATTCCTCTATCGAATCTGAGAATAGTGAAAAAAATTCAATTACTTATTGGTTAAACCTATTACAAAATTTAAATATAAGAAAAAATATTTTTTTAACATTAAATCCTTATTTAGAGATACCCAAAGAAAAAATAATCCGAAAAGTTATATTTACACACCCTTACTTTGATCAAAATGCAATCAGTAGCCAGAAAGATCTTCACCTAATTCAAAATAAAAATAATATTTTATTTTGTGGTAGTTATTTTGGATACGGATTCCATGAAGATGGTATAAAATCATCAATAGATATGATTAAGTATATAAATGCTTAAAAGCTCTAAGATATACGTAGGAAAAGTAATACACAGACGATTTAAACCTAAAAATCATTATTTTGAATATAGGGTTTTTTCATTACTGATAGACTTAGATGATCTAAATGAAATTGATAATAAAATTAAGTTATTTTCATACAATAAATTCAATATCATTAGTTTTTTTGACAAAGACCATGGAGATAGAGATGGCACCTCGTTAAAAAACTGGGTAAAAAAAAAACTAGAAAATATTGGTATCGACAATAGAGAGGTTAAAATCAAATTATTCTGCTATCCAAGAATATTAGGTTACGTATTTAATCCTCTAAGTGTTTTTTTTATATATGATAGGTACGATAAAATAATCTCTATATTTTATGAGGTTAAAAATACTTTTGGTGAACAACACACATATATTTTCAAAGCTGAAGATAGTGAAACTTTAAGAAATAGTTGTGTTAAAAAATTTCATGTATCGCCCTTCATAGATATGGAGTGTAATTATAAATTTAGAGTAAATAAGCCCTCAGACAAAATATCAGTTATAATTGACCAATCTGATAATGATGGTAAACTTTTATTCGCATCCCAGGACGGTATTGCAAAAGAATTTAGTAATAAAAATCTATTCGTTTCCTATATTTTTCACCCCTTGATGACATTTAAAGTTATTGTCGCAATCCACTATGAGGCATTTAAATTATGGTTAAAAGGAATAAAATTTATTAAAAAAAAAATAAATATTAAAAATAATAGTTCGGTAGAAAAAAGTGAATTTGAATAAACTTTCAGACAAAATTGTCTTTAACTCACTAAAATTTATTAAACATGGATATTTAAAAATAACAAACCATGACGGAAAAGAATATACTTTTGGAAATAGTAATGAAAGATTAAATGCTGATCTAAAAATAAATAAACCAGGATTAACTTTTAAAATCATCAAAAATGGAAGTGTAGGTCTGGCAGAAGCATATATGGATAATTATTTTGAGACAAATAATTTAACTAATCTTATAGAGCTAGCGGCAAAAAATATAAAAATAGTTCATAAATTTTCTGGCTCTTTCGATCTTTCAATATTTAATAAAATTAAAGGTTTGTTTATTAAAAATAATAAATCTAGGAGTAAAGAAAACATTAGAAAGCATTACGATTTAGGGAATGAATTTTTCTCATTATGGCTTGATAAAACCCTAACTTATTCAAGTGCAATTTTTGATGATAGTAATGATTTGGAAAAAGCTCAGTTAAATAAATATAAAAAACTCTCTAGTCTTGTTAAGCCTAAATCAGGCGATAAGATGCTTGAAATTGGTTGTGGGTGGGGAGGATTTGCAGAATATATTGGAAAAAATTATGACGTAAAGTTAGATTGTATAACAATCTCCAAAAAACAATACGAATATTCAAAAGAAAGAATTCACAATGAAGGTTTGAATGAAAAAATAAATATACAAATGTTAGATTTTAGAGATGTTAACAATAATTATAATTCAATAGCTTCTATAGAAATGATAGAAGCGGTAGGACAGAGTTATTTAAAAAATTATTTTAATACTATTAAAGAAAACTTAGTTGATGGAGGAAGAGCAGCTATACAATCAATTACAATAGATGACTCCATCTATGATAGATATAAAAGTAAAACTGATTTTATCCAAAAATATATTTTTCCTGGTGGTTTTTTACCTAGTAAAAATGAGTTAGTAAATCTAGCAAATCAATCTGGACTTAAGTTTGAAAATTGCAATTCTTATGGTGATCATTACTCAAATACACTAAATATTTGGAGAGAAGAGTTCTTAGAAAAATGGGAACAAATTTCATCTCAAGGCTTTGACAATACTTTTAAAAGAATGTGGAATTTTTATTTATCTTATTGTGAAGCAGGTTTTAAATCAAAAAATATAGACTTAATCCAATTTGCTCTTCAAAAATAAATAATACTATGAAAATAAAATATTTATTATTGATAATAATCTCAGTATTGATTACAAGTTGTTCATTAAACCAAGCAATGAAACCAGAAGATTTCAAAAACCAAAAACCTAGATTAATAATAGAAGAGTATTTATCTGGAAATGTAAAAGCATGGGGAATTTTACAAAATAGATCGGGTAAAGTGACAAGACAATTTTCTGCAGACCTAGATGGAAAGTGGGATGGAAAACAATTAATACTTGACGAAAAATTTTTTTGGAACGATGGAGAAATTCAAAATAGGCAATGGACAATAAATAAAATCGACGAACATAACTATGAAGGCACTGCTGGAGATGTAGTTGGAACTGCAAAGGGTTTTTCTTATGGTCCTGCATTTAAGTTTGAATATGTACTGTTAGTTCCTGTAAAAGGAAGAGAAATGAAAATAACTTTTGATGATTGGATCTTTATGCAAGATGAAAGAGTAGCAATCAATAGAGCAAAAATGACAAAGTTTGGTATTAAAGTTGCAGAATTAACTGTGATGTTTATAAAAGATTAAATTTATTTTTTTTGAAGTTTCGTCATTTTTCTTATCAAATATAAGTAGATCCCATTTGGCAAAATCTTAAAAAATTTTAAAATTAAAAATAAACTTCTAGGAAAAGCTATTTCAAATGAATTTTTATTTATTAAACCATTATAAATCTGTTCAGCCGCATATTGTGTGGTTTTTAAAAATGGCATTTTAAATGTGTTTTTATCCGTAAGTCTTGTTTTGATAAATCCAGGGCTGACTAGACATACGCGAACATCATATCTTTGAAAATCAAGATATAAACTTTCTGCTAAATTAATAAGAGCTGCTTTTGCAGGCCCATAGGCAGTTGAATTTGGCAATCCTCTGTATCCTGCAGTAGAAGATACAATAGATATAACTCCTTGCCTTTTTTCTTTGTAATATTTTTCAACAGCTTTAATACAATTTATGGTTCCAATATAATTCACATTTGTAACATCAATTATATTCTGAAGATCAAAATCCTTCTCTTTTTCAGGCTCATAAATTGCAGTAGAAAAAAAACAAATATCAACCTTATTGTATTTCTCCACGATTGTTTTAAAAACTGAATTACATGCTTCATAATCAACAATATCTAATTTCAAATAATCAATATTTTCATTTTTATCTGAAATATCTTTTAAGACTTCCTCACGTCTTGATGATATAATTACCTGCCATCCTTTATTTGCAAACTTTAATGCAACTGCTTTTCCTATTCCACTGCTACCGCCAGTTATCCAAATTACTTTTTTCATCTATTTTTCTTTATTTTATCTCATAAATTTTTATCGACATGCGACAAGAATTGAATAGTATTAATTATATTGAGAACTATATCAACCATATGTTCAAAATTATAATCATATATGAGTTAATTTTCGTCGCGTTTTGGAATATTCTTTATTATTCTAACTCTGGAGTAGAGAACTGGTTCCAAGAAAAAATTTTGACAGCCATCTTTGTGTTTCTATCTACCATGGCTTTAGGACTAACTTTAATTTATGTGATTTATTATAGTTTAAAAATTACGGGGCTATCAAAAATTTTAAAATCACTTAAAGATCCTCGAAAAAGCAATACACAATAATTAATTACTAGAGGCGCATCTCTTAGAGCAATACTTAACTTTTTCCCAATTAAGTTTCCATTTTTTTCTCCAAGAAAAAGGCTTGTTACAAACTTTGCATACTTTAGTTGGTAGGTTTTGTTTTTTCATTTAATTGTTTTCTGTTTTTTAAAAATAAGAAAAATGCAGCAATTTCGTATATATAATGAAAAATAATAAATAAGGGTTTTATTGAAAAAATTTTAGATAGGATTTTATACTTTGGTATTTTTGACCAAATTATAACAAATGCTTTAGCACCTCCAATAACTTCACCATCATTTATTACATGCAACCTTCTGAGCAACTCTTTTTGCGACTTAGATGTTATTTTAATAGCCTCATCATTATTTGTAATATCTATCCACTCCAAATCACTGTTTGCAATTTTTTTATAATGATTTATTTCCATTCTACAAATATTGCAAGAATCGTTAAAATAAACTTTAATTCCCATAAGTATTATCTTTAATGAATTTGTTTGCTTCTGATAATATTAATTTTTTTCTATCTTCTTTCATTTTATCAAAAATTCTTACCATCATAGACAACCTTGGATTTTTCAAAAAAAATTTTCTATTTCTATCTATGAAACGCCAATAAAGACCATCCATAACATTACACCATTTGCCCCTTTTAAAATCCATCATTTTCATAAAATAACTTGATCCACAGATATAAGGCTTAGTTGCGAAAATTCCACCATCACTAAACAAACCCATTCCATAAACATTTGGAACCATAACCCAATCAGATGAGTCCACAAACATTTCCATGAACCATTTATAAACTGATTTTGGCTCAACTTCGCATAAATTCATAATATTTGATAATATCATTAATCTTTCAATGTGGTGCGACCAACCAAATTTGTCAGCATTTTTTATTGCATGATCTAAAGGATCCAAACCAGTGCTGCCATCATAGAATGTATCTTTCATTTTTCTATTATGTTTAAAGAAATTTCCACTTTCCATTTCTTTACTATAATTTTGATATATTCCTCTCATAAACTCTCTCCAACCAATTATTTGTCTTATATAACCTTCTAAAGAATTTAGTCTCACACTCTTACTATGGTGATAAGTCATTATTTTTTGAATGATAATGTCTGGAGTTATTAAACCTAGATTTAAATACGGACTAAGAGCACTGTGAAATAAAATATTATTTTTTTGATCGACAGCATCTTCGTAATCACCAAATAGGTTTAACTTATCTTTAATAAAAAAATCTAATAATTTTGAGATATCTTTAGATTCAGTTGCAAACCAAAATTTTTTGGTATCACCTGGATGTTTACTAAATAGTTTTTCAATAATTGGTTTTAAACTTTTTGTATGTTTAGTTTCTTTAATTTCTGGAAATTTTGGTATTAAGATATTTTTTGGCAGTTTTTTTCTATTATCCTCATCAAAACTCCATTTTCCTCCCTCTGGTGTACCATCTTTGTTTAACAAAATATTTAATCTTTCTCGCTTTTCTTTATAAAACTTTGCCATAAAGGGTTTTTTTGTTTTTGATAAATATTTTTTAAAATCTTCACGACTATCTAAAAACATTGGTGATCGAATTATATTCCATTGAATATTTTGTTTTTTTAAAAAATTATTTATTTTTGTTTCAAAAAATTTATCCTCTATTTCAAAACTAGTTACTTCTTTTATCTTATTTATCTTTAACAATTTTTCTAATTTCTTCGTATAGTCCTTTTTAAAATCAGTAGAATCAATTTTTGAGTAATTAAGCTTAAATTTATTTTCCTTCAATTTATCCGCATAAGATCTCATTGAAGATAAAAATAGTAGAATTTTTAATTTATGATGTCTTTCATATGTACATAATTGGTAGTCTTCTGACATAAAAAATAGGTGGTCTTTTTTGAAGCGGTCGAGGTTTTTTAATGGAAATAACTGATTTCCAAGTATAAAAAATAATTTCATTAATTATTATATGTCAGAAAAATATCTAATTGTCGGTGCGACAGGTTCTATCGGATCCAATTTAGCAGAGCAAATGTATTCTTCTGGTAAAGAAATTCATTTAGTTGGAAGAGATGAAAGTCAACTTAAAAATTTAGCTGAGAAATTGAACTCTTCTTATACTGTGGCAGATGTATTACACGAGGGGTTCGTGGATACAATTAAATCAGACATATCAGAAATCAAAGGTGTAGCATATTGTGTTGGATCTATAGATTTGAAGCCTTTAAAGATGGCAACTGAGAATGATTTCAATAAATGTATGAAACTTAATTTTTATTCTGCGGTGGACTTAATCAAAGGATATCAAGATAATCTAAAACAAAATAATGGTTCTATTGTTTTATTTTCAACAGTTGCAGCTCAAAGAGGTTTTACAAATCATTCAATAATAGCATCAACCAAAGCGGCTATTGAGGGACTAACTGTATCATTAGCAGCTGAATTTGCTCCAAACATAAGAGTTAATAGTGTTGCTCTAAGTTTAACTAATTCTAAGATAGCTCAACCAATGTTAAAAAATACAGCAATTGCTCAAGGAATAGCTAAAGCCCACCCACTTAAAAGACTAGGTGAGGGTAAAGATGGAGCAGCTTTAGCAAAATTTTTACTTACCGAGGAAAGTTCCTGGGTAACGGGTCAAATAATTGCAGTTGATGGTGGAAGATCAAAACTTTCATAAAGTGAAAAAAATAATATACGTTTTAATTCTTTTTTTCGTATTTGCCTCAAAATCGTATTCACAAAACTTTAAATTAGAAAAATTAGTTAACCTTGATTCGCCTTGGGGATCCTCTTTTATTAATAGTAATGAAATAATAATTACAGAAAAAAGTGGCAAAATAAAAATTGTAAATATTTTATCTAGAGAAGTTCAAGAAATTAGTCATCAACTTAACTTTGTTGTACATGGTCAAGGAGGCTTATTAGATATTATTCATAAAGACAATAATATTTGGATTTCATATACTGAAGATAGAGGTGGATATAAAACTAGCACTTCTATTGCAAAAGCAGAATTTAATAAGAAACAATTAAACTTTAAAAATATTTTTCAAGCAAATCCTCCAATAGACTCTGGTTATCATTTTGGATCAAGATTAGTTATCAAAGATAATTTTATATTTGCTTCTGCGGGTGAGAGAGGACAAGGTATGATTGCACAAGACGCCTCAAAGCATCCAGGTAGTATTATAAGAATTCATTTAGATGGAAGTATACCAAAAGATAATCCTAAGTTTGAGGGTATGGTAGATTGGTTGCCAGAGATTTATCAAATTGGAATTAGAAATCCTCAAGGGATGGCACTGTCTGAATTTGATGGAAAAGTTTACATGAGTAATCATGGGGCAAAAGGTGGAGATTGGTTCGGAGAAGTTAAAAAAGGTGAAAATTATGGATGGAAAATTTTAGGATGGGGAGGAACCAATTATTCTGGAATTCCAATTGGCCCAAAATGGAAACCTGGATTTACAAAAGCTATTCAATATTGGGTACCCTCAATAGCAACTAGCGCAATAACTATTTATAAAGGTGACGAGTTTAATGAGTGGAATAGTCATGCTTTAATCACTTCTTTAAAAGATAAATCCTTAAGAAAACTGATATTTGATGACTTATCAAATGTAAAAGAAGAGGTTATTTTTAAAAATAAAATTGGAAGAATTAGAGACATTCAAGTGCATCCCTCTAACGGAAAAATTTATTTTTTATCTCAAGATGCTTTATGGTTAATGCAAAGAAAATAGTATATATTAAAATTTATGGATGATGTCGTCATAGTTGGTGGAGGTATAATAGGCGCTGCAACTGCATACTTTTTATCAATGGAAGGAAGAAAAGTTAAGGTAATTGAGAGAGACCCTACATATAAGACTGCCTCATTTCCTTTATCTTTAGGTGGATTTAGAAGACAATTTTTTCAAAAAGAAAATATACTTTTAGGTAAATTTGCTAGAGAATTCATCTTTAAAATACCAGAATTATTAAAAACAAAAAAAAATCCAAACCCAACCGCAAGCATGGTTCCTAATGGATACCTTTTAATGTTTGGACCAGAACATGCAGAGGAACAATATAAGGCTTTGGAAAATCATAGAGAATGCGATGCTGGCACAAAAAATATTAAAGGTTCAGAATTAAATAAAATTTTTCCATATATAAATAACGAAGGTATAGAAACAGCTACATATACTGATAATAAAAGTGAAGGTTGGATTGATCCTTTTATGTTTCATAGTGCTTTAAAAAGTAAAGCAATTGAGTTAGGCGCAGAGTTTCTTAAAGGTGAGGTTAAAAATTTGTCTGAGATAAATGCAAAAACTATCATTTCAGCAGCAGGATGTTGGACTAAAGAATTGTTATCAGATATTCCAGTTGAACCACAAAAGCACACTGTATTCCGAGTTAAATGTCCAAAACATTTTCCTGATATGCCACTAACTGGAGATTTAACAACAGGTGTATATTGGAGACCAGAGGGTAAAGAGTTCTTAGCAGGTTCACCTATATCTGTATTTGATGCAAAAGATTTAGAACCAGCATGGAATGATTTTGAAGAATTAGTTTGGCCTGCTCTGGCAAAAAGAGTTCCAGCCTTTGAAGAACTAAAATTAACCGGTGGTTGGGCAGGATTTTATGATTGTAATAAACTTGATAACAACGCAGTTGTAGGCAAACATCCAAAATATGACAATGTTTATTTAGCCTCTGGTTTCACTGGAAGAGGTTTAATGCAGGCACCAGGTATTGGAAGGGCTCTGACTGAATTGATCACAACAGGTAGCTACCAATCAATAGATATAAGTGTTTTTGATGTAGAAAGAGTTTTAAAAAGTAATGCTAGACCAGAACCTTACGTTTTATAATTTTTTAATATAAACTCCTAGTATTCCGTTAAATATAGATACAGCTAATATCAGTAATTGTCCTTTAAGCGAGTAAAATTCAAAGGATGGATAAAAACTTATCCCAATCGAAAAAAAAAGATAAGTTAACACAAAAGGCCGATAAAATTTTTTTATAAAATTTAAAATTTTCACTTACTTTCTAGTTGCAATATAAACGCCAATTGTTGCAAGTATAAAACCTGCTATATCAATATTAGATAACTTTTCTCCTAAAAATAAATAGGCCATCACAGCTGTTGTAGGTGGGACAAGAAAAAATAATGTTGAAGTTTTACTCACTGATCCTGCTTTTATTAAAAACATTAAAATTGTGAAGGCTCCAAATGACACTAGAATAATCTGATGTGTCATTCCTAATAAAAATCCTGTTGTAAAATTTATATAAGGAGTTTCAAATGTTGATATTAAAATTAAATTAAAAGCACAGCCGCCAAAAGCTTGAAATCCATTATTAACTGATAATGGAACATTACCACTTAATTTTTTTTGCCACAAAGTTCCTGTAGTGATTGCAGCAAGAGCAATAAAACAAGTTACTAGTCCATCCTTTGGGAACTCATCTCCAAAATCTACCCCAAGCACTAGTAAAGAGCCAATAAAACCAAATATAATACCAACCCACTGTCTCCACCCTATTACTTCCTTATAAATTGGTCCTGATAATAAGTTAGTTAATATTGGCTGAAGAGTAACTATTAAAGCTACAACACTTGCAGGGACTCCTACATGAAATGCGTACCAACAACCACCAAGATATAATCCATGAAATAATACACCTGTAGTTATACTTTCTAATATATATCTCACTTTTGTAAAAATTATCTCTTTTTTAAGTAATGCGAATAAGAAGAAACCTAAAGTTACAATTCCAAATCTAAAGGCAAGTGCTGCAAAAGGTGATGCATTCTGAACTATAATATCACCTGAGATGAATGCAGATGACCATAGCAATATAAATAGTAAAGGAAATGTTTTAATCATTTATTGAGGATTTAAAGTCACAAAATTTCCTAACTAAATTTTGACAAGCATTTTGCCAATATTTTTACCATTCAATAAATCAATAAATGACTTTGGAGCATTCTCTATTCCTTCGTAGATAGTTTCTTTAAATTTTATTTTACCATCCGCCAACCATTCTGACATTTCAGTCTCAAATGGCTCTCTCTCATTATCGTGATCAAAAATAAGAAATCCTTTAATTGTAAGTCTTTTTACTAAAACATAAGCCATATTTTTCAAACCAGATCCAGGATTTGTTGCATTCATCTGTGAAATTCTTCCACAAATCACAATACGACCATATGTTTTCATTTGGAAAATAGCGGACTCTAAAAAGTCTCCACCAACATTATCAAAATAGAGATCAAAACCATCAGGACAAATTTCCTTGAAATGTAATACAAGGTTTTCTACTTTCTTATAATTAAAAGCATGATCAACTTTTAATTCATTTTTTAACCAATCAACTTTTTCATCAGACCCTGTGCTTGCAATAACTTTACAACCAAGATTTTTTGCAATTTGGCAAACTGTAGATCCAACACTACCTCCAGCAGAAGAGACTAATATAGTTTGCCCAGATTTCAATTCTCCATGTTTGAAAAGTCCAATGTAAGCTGTATGCCCTGTCATTCCAAGTGGACCCAAGTACGTCTGTATAGGCATATCAATTGGTTCTAGTTTCTTTAGTTCATCAGAACTACAAACAAATTTATCTCTCATACCAAGACTGCTAAATACTAAATCTCCAACACTAAAATCTTTATCATTTGAGAGTTCTACTTTACCAATTGCATACCCTTCCATTTCCTCACCGATTTTAAATGGTGGTTTATAATTTTTTCTCTCAGTCATTCTTGCACGCATGTATGGATCAACTGATATCCATGAATTTGATACTAAAATATTTTTTTCATCATTAATTGAAATTTCTTTTGATTTTATTTCAAAATCTGTCTCTTTAGGTAAGCCAGTTGGAATATAATTTTTTAAAGATACGTATTTACTAACTACAGACATTTAAGATCCCCAAATACTATTTAATATTGCTTCGCGTCTACATCCTTTTTTATATCTTAAGTAATTAAGAAAATTTATTTGGTAATAATCTTGATGAATATCCTCTGCCATGTAAAATTTATCAAATTTTCTTACATAAGTTACTACTTTTTTTTTAAATTTTTTCTCTATTTCCTTAATACTATTTTCTATTAAGTTTTTTTGCTTTTCATTTTGATAGAATGCCACTGATCTATAACTATATCCCTTGTCACAAAATTGTCCTACAGCATCAAATGGATCAATATTTACCCAGAATTCTTCTAAGAGTTTTTCATAGCTAACTACTTCTGGAATATATATGACTTCAATAACTTCAAAATGACCTGTGTTTCCATATGTAACTTCTTTATAAGTTGGATTTTCTGTAGTGCCACCTGAATAACCAGAGATAACTTTTGAAACACCAAGAATATTTTCAAAAGACTCTTCCATGCACCAAAAACACCCTCCAGCAAAATAAGCTCTTTCAAAATTTGGTGAATTTGCAAAGCTGTTTGCAGAAATAAGAAAGAAAATTATTGATAAAAATTTTTTCATTAAAGGTAGCTATCTAAATAATGATAGCTTACCTTTAATAATTTCTATTTAAAACTTTATTTTTTTTGATATTTTGCCGCTTCTTCTGAACCTCCGGTAGCGCTTCCTTTACTATAAGAATGCGCACCCATTCCAGCTAATTGTCCATCTTTAACAATCAAGTATTGGTTACGTATTTCACTACCTTCAAAGAAACATTCTAAGATTTCTCTTACACCATCAGCATATCTAGCTTGAGCAGATAGTGATGTTCCAGAAGTATGAGGTGTCATTCCATGGTTTGGCATTGTTCTCCACACGTGATCGTTTGGAGCTGGTTGAGGAAACCATACATCTCCTGCATATCCACTTAATTGTCCGCTCTTCAAGGCTTTTGCAATTGCATCTCTATTACAAATTTTACCTCTTGCAGTATTTACAATGTATGCACCTTTTTTCATTTTACCTATCATTTCATCATCAAATAAGTTTTCTGTTTCAGGATGAAGAGGACAGTTGATTGTTACAACATCACATACTTTAACCATAGACTCCACAGTTTCATGGAAAGTAAGATTTAACTCCTTCTCAACTGACTCAGGTAATCTATGCCTATCAAAATAGTGAAGATGAACATCAAAAGGTTTCATTTTTCTGAGTGCATCTAAACCAATTCTTCCAGCTGCTACGGTTCCAATATGCATTCCCTCAACATCGTATGATCTTTGAACAGCATCTGCTATATTCCATCCACCTTCATTAACGATCCGATGTTGGTTGTGGTAATCTCTAACAAGTGAAACTATCATCATTACTATATGCTCAGCAACTGATCTTGAGTTACAGAAAGTAACTTCTACTACATCAATTTTATGATCCATTGCTGCTTGTAAATCTACGTGATCTGAACCAATTCCTGCAGTTATTGCCATTTTCAAGTTTTTTGCTTTTTCAATCTTTTCTTTTGTTAAATAATAAGGAAAGAATGGTTGAGAAATAACTATATCTGCATCTACTATATGTTTATCAGCCTCGCATCCTTCTCCATCTTTACTATTCGTTACAACTAATTCATGACCATTGCTCTCTAAAAATTTTCTCAATCCTAATTCACCAGATACACATCCTAATAATTCTCCAGGTGTGAAATCCCTACCTTTTGGATTAGGTAAAGTCATTCCATCAGGATATTTTTCTAATTTTGGAAGATCTGATAAAGGGTAAGCTTTAGGCATACCACCTTTAGGATCATCATATAACACGCAAAGTACTTTCATTTTTTCTCCTAATATTTATGTTTTAAAATCTCTCTATAGATATTTTCTTATGAAAGTGTAGCATAAAATTAGAACATCAATCAAACGAATAGTATTTGATTAGGGATATTTCTTTTTAGCAATAAATTTATTCAGAATAATTCCAAAGCCTATTATAATCAAACATCCAGTTAATATTGGGGAGAACAAATAGTCAAACGATACTGAGCCCAATATGACTATAATAGGATTTCCTCCAGCTGGAGGGTGGGTTACATCTAGTAAAATCATCAAACCAACACCAAGACCTACCGCTAAAGGTATTGATATATAAATTGGTAACGGAATAAAATTATAAAACAGAATTCCAACTGTTGAAGTTACTAGATGACCAAATAATATATTTTTAGGTTTAGCAAATGGACTTTCTGGGTAACCATATAAAAGAACCATTGAGGATCCAAATGATGCAATTAAAAAAAGTCCAAAATTGGTTTTATAAGTTAATAAAGTGAGAACACCAATTGTTAAAGTTGAAAAAATTAATGCAAAAAGAGATTTTAAAATTTTATCTTTATTCATTTATTATATTACTTTCTTTAAAGCTTTTATTGGAAGTGTTAAACATTCTTTTCTTGAATAATTTTTTTTATCAAAGATTTTTTTAAACTCTTTCCATTCACTTGGAAATGAAATATTTTCTTTATCATTAAAATTATCTAATAATTTTAAAAAATTTTTAATTTTATTTTTGCTTTTTTTCTTAAAATTTTTTGTAGCTAAATTTGCAGATGCATTGCAATATATGCAAGATTGAGACTGATAAGAGAAATCTTTTATAACATTGTCTTTAATAATTAAAAAAATTTCAATCTCATCACCACAAATTTGACTTTTATATTTCATCGAATGAGTGCAGTTACTAATATGTTTATTGTTTTTGGTATCAGAAGCTATTTTTAAAATATTAATATCCATTAATTTGAGTATTTATTTGATTGTTATTATACAAATTTATATTTATATTTTCATACTTCTTAAATAAAAAAATAGCACATGCTAAACTTAAAAAATCCTAAAGTAGCCATCCCAATCGTATTAATTGCTGGTATTTTTTGGTCATTTGGTCCATATGTTGTAAGACACATCGATCAGCCAGAGACAGTTCCTTGGCAATATTTATTTACAAGAGGAATAGTTATTTTTCTTTTGCTTAATATGTATTTGTTCCTTGAGGAAGGAAAAGAGTTTTATAAAAATTATTTTAAAGTGGGTATATCGGGTCTAATTGGAGGTATTGGTCTTGGGACCGCAATGATAACATTCATATGGTCAATTACTAATACAACAGCAGCCATCACTTTACTTTGTCTTGCAGCAATGCCATTTATAACAGCCTTATTAGGATTTTTATTTTTAAAAGAAAAAATTTCATTAACAGTATGGATTGCCATTGTAGTTGCAGCAGTAGGTATATGTATAATGGCTTTTGACAATTCTGGTAAAAATACATTGCTAGGGCTTGTCTTTGGACTTATTTCTGCATTAGGTTTCTCAATTTTTTCTGTTTCACTGAGATGGAGAAAAGAAACGCCAAAATTTACTACTGTAGCCTTTGCAGGGTTTTTCTGTTTCATATTTTCTGCTGTAATACTTATTTCAAACGATGCTAATTTTTTATCTACTGGAAAAAATGAAGCCTTATTTGCTACTCATGGAACTCTAGTATGTATGGGTTTAATATTATATTCAATTGGATCAAAAAACATTCCAGCAGCTGATCTAACTTTACTCTCACTGACTGAAGTAATAGGTGGAATATTCTGGGTGTGGTTACCATGGATGGGAATTAATGAAGTCCCATCTACTAATACTATTATTGGTGGATTTTTTATCTTTATGTCAATTTTTTACTATAGCCTCATCATGCAATCTAATAGAAGATTTATAGGTTTAAACTAAAATGAATAATGAAAAAATAATTGTTAATAGTTGGAACGAATGGGATCCATTGAAACATGTGATAGTAGGTAAAGCGGATGGTACTTGCATACCTGCCCCTGAGCCAGCACTAGACGCCAAAGTTCCTGAAGACAGCGATATGAGAGGAAAATTTGGTCCAAGAACTAAGGATACAGTTGATAAAGCAAATCAGCTTTTAGATAATTTTTCAAATATATTAAAAAAAAGAGGGATTAAAGTTGATAGACCAGATCCAATTGATTTTAATCAAAAAACATCTACACCAGATTGGCAGTCGGAGACAATGTTTGGTTGCATGCCACCGAGAGATGTTTTGTTAACTGTAGGTAATGAAATTTTAGAAGCTACAATGAGTTATCGTTGCCGATGGTTTGAATATCTATGTTACCGACCACTTTTAAAAAAATATTATAATTCAGATCCAAATATGAGACACGAATCTGCTCCTAAACCTAGATTAACAGATGAGGATTATAGAGAAGATTACTTATCAGATAAAATAGGAATTCAAAAAAGACTGGAATGGACAGAAAATAAATATTTTGTAACCACTGAAGAGGAGCCATTATTTGATGCTGCTGACGTTCTAAGATTCGGTAAAGATTTAGTAGTGCAACATGGTTTTACAACAAATCTAATAGGAATTGATTGGTTAAAAAGACATTATAAAGATCACAGGGTTCATGCTGTTAATTTTCCAGGTGATCCATATCCAATTCATATAGATGCAACTTTTACACCTATCAAGGAGGGTTTAATAATTAATAATCCTCAAAGAAGACTTCCTAAAGATCAAAGAAAATTGTTTGAAAATAACGGTTGGGAAATTATTGATAGTGCTCAACCTGCACACAACGAACCTCCTCCTCTATGTTACTCTTCAACATGGCTGTCAATGAATGTTTTAGTTTTAGATCCTAAAACTGTATGTGTAGAAAAAAGTGAAGTATACCAAGCAGAACAACTAGATAAATTAGGAATGGAGGTTATTCCTGTTGAGCTAAGAGACGCTTATGCATTTGGAGGTGGATTACATTGTTGTACAGCAGATGTTTATAGAGAAGGTGAATTAAAAGATTATTTTCCAAAACAATAATTGTGACAAAGATAAAAACAAAAAGAGAAAGAGTAAAATTTGCATCAGATAACGTTACAGGAGCATGTCCAGAGGTCTTAAATGCACTTCTTAAAGATAATGAAGAAGACAAAACTCCATATGGTAATGATGAGTTGTCGAAAAACTTACAAAATAAATTTTCAGAAATATTTGAGAAAGAAGTTATAGTTTTTCCAACAGCCTCAGGAACAGCAGCTAATGCTTTAGCCTTATCAACTATGACTCCATCTTTTGGAAATATCTATTGCCATAGACTTTCCCACATAAATGTTGATGAATGTGGAGCTCCCGAATTTTATACTGGAGGTGCAAAGTTAGTAAATCTGGACGGTAAAAATGGAAAAATAATAGCAGAGGAACTTAACAGAAACATCTCTGGAAAAGGCGTTGTACATCATACTCAACCTTCATCTGTAAGTATTACCCAATTATGTGAAACAGGTGTTGCTTATAATTTAGATGAAATAAAAAAAATATCGGAGATTACTCATAAACACGATCTAAATATTCATATGGATGGTGCAAGATTTGCAAATGCATTAGTTTCATTAAACTGTACTCCAGCAGAAATGACATGGAAGTCTGGAATTGATGTACTGTCATTTGGAGCAACTAAAAATGGGTGCCTAGCAGCAGAAGCCATTATTTTTTTTAAACCAGAGTTAGTTGGAAATTTAGCTTTTTTAATGAAAAGAGCAGGCCATTTACTATCAAAGATGCGTTTTGTATCAGCTCAATTAGATGCTTATATCTCAAATGAGGTTTGGTTAAAAAATGCAAAGCATGCAAATGCAATGGGGAAAAAATTAAGCCAAGGTTTACTGAAACACAAAAATATTGAATTAGCTTACCCGACAGATGCAAATGAAGTTTTTGTCAAAATACCAAAAAATATAATTGATCAATTTAATTCGCATGGTTACAAAATTAACGATGATGAGTGGGAAGATAAAGCTGTTCGATTAGTTGCTGCCTGGAATACTCATCCAGATGATGTAGAATCGTTTTTAAATATAATTAAATCTTAATTTAGCAAGGATTTTCTTTAAGGAAATTTATATAATTTACTATTGTATCAAATTTTTCATCCTCAATATCTTTATAACTTGCATTAAATTTATTCTTTACGCAAATTGCAACATGTGCATAAGGATTTCTACCTTTAGGATGATTAGGATGATCTGGAAGTTGTCCTTCCAAATAATCGCCAGCTTCCTGAATAATTTTCCAGAGTTTCTCTGAGTTTTCTGGCGTCATAACTACTAAAACTTTGTTTTATCTCGAAAGTCTCTAGCCTGGAAACTAGTTTTTTTCATTTAAAATCCACCTCTCCAATTATTTTTAGATTTGAAATCTTTCTCTTCTTGTTTTGAGGTAGGTCTAAATAAATAAAAACCTACTACAAAAATAACGAATATAACTAAAATAATTTCAATCATGAAAATAGAAATTTATTGTAGAAAAAAGTTTTTTCATGTTCTCTTAAATCAAATTTTCTTCATTTAATTTATTAATCTTTGAAATTAATTTTGTACTTATATGAATTTCTTCTCTCTGAGGATTACCATAAACAATTGTATTCGGATTAGTTGATTTCGTGATTACAGAACCTGCTCTAACAAATGTATTTTTTCTTAAAATAACACCAGGCATAATTATTGATTTTGGCCCAACAAATACACCTTCTTCTAATACAACTTTTTTTTTATATTTATTTATTGCATGATTTTTGATGCCTTTTGATGGGTCAAAATGGCAAAAAATAGTAACCCCAGAACTTATGCATACATTATCTCTAATAGTAATATTTTCAGGAAAGTTATTGTCTAAATAACATTTGTTACCAATCCATACTTTAGAAAAATTAAAATTGACACCTGAAAGTTTATAAAAAAAACAATTTATCTTTGGCGGCAAATAATTACCAACTAAACAAAAAAATTTCTTTAAAAAATACATTTTATTTACTATTAATGGCTTATTGACCTTATTATAATTAATAATTAATAAAAATCACTAATATTACATAGTGTTTAAAATTAAATATTCTATCTTAATATTTGAGATATATTATTTTAATAAGAAATTAAATAAATTAGTTATAAATATATTTTTTATCTAAACAGTTTTCTTCCATGATGCAGAAAAGAAAAGTTTTGGTATAAAGGGCAATTTAGAAAAAAATCTCTCAATGAAGAAAGATATTGGTGCAAGATATTTCTTATATTTTGTGGGAATTCGCAAGGCTAATGATTGACCAATAACAATATACGCAACATTTCCTCCAAAATTTAATGATTTCTCCTCAAATCCCACTGAAAGGAAAGGTTTTAATGTATTTTTGTAACTAATTGCCTCTTCATCTTCTGTAAATTTATTATCTAATTTATACCAAAATTTACGGAGCAAATTAACCCATGTATCTTTATTTGGTTCCATAAAATAAAAAAAACCACCAGGTTTCAAAATGCGATGAATTTCTAAAATTGTCTCATTTAATAATGGAAGAACATGATGTAACCCACCACAAATATAAATTGCATCAAAAGTATTATCTGAAAAATTTGTTTTGTGAATGCTATTTAAAAAACAGGGCTTCGACCATCTCTTATTATATTCCTCAACATTTTTTTCTGAAATATCTATACCTACAACATCAGCACCTTGATTTATAAGATAACCAGTTTCAACTCCAGAGGCACACATTGCGTCTAATATATACAATCCTTTTAGATCTTCTTTAAATAATGGGGCTCGGATAAACTCATTTCTGTACATCTGTGTATATTTATCATTGTAGTGTTTGCTATGTAAAATGGCTTGAGAATCATATTTTTTTTTTTGATCAATTATAGATTTATGCATAAGTAATTTTAAAGGAATATAGTAATTAAATTAAATAGTAAATAATTTTTATTATCTTAAATAGTACTTATTTTTAATTTTTAAAATGATTTAAAATTTCTAAATAAAAAAATTTGAAAACAAAGCTAATAGAAATTGTTATTAGCCATGAAATATTTTTTTCAGTTATTATTGAAAAAATATAATTAAAAATATGATATTCAACTATCCGAGAAATTGTAATTAAAATAAAAAAAAAAATGAAGAATCTATAAGTATTCCCTACAAGATAAATATCTTTTAGTCTTAAAAAATTAAATATAAATAATAAAACTAAAACTAACTTTAAAGAAAGGTCAAGAGACAGAAATTGACTGAAAATATTTAATAAAATAAATGATAGAGTAAATGATAGAATTGAAAGATTTAAATAACTTTTGAAATTTCTTAAAAAGTTCACTTTATTTATAAATTTAATCTTATTAATATTTATTTATAGTATCTATTACTTTATAAATATAATTTTTATTTATTCCAGCATAGGTTGGAAGTGTAACTAGTTTAGAGACTGATTCTTGGATTTTTTTTGTCACATTTGAATATTCACTTAAAAAAGATAATTCGTTAACAGATCTGTAAAATTGTGGGTTTAGGTCAATTTTATTATCTAACATGTAATTTATAAAATTATCTTTATTTTCAACTATGATTGGAAAATTTAAATAAGCATTTTCATTTAATAAGTTTAGTTCATTATGAAAAAATATGATTTTTTTATTTCTTATATTTTTAGAGTATGTTTTATAATTTTCTTCTCTAAGTGTTCTTTGATCTTGGAGATTTTTGAATTGAAATATGACATCGTTTATTTGTGTTTGAGATAACTTAAATTCATAATTTTTTGGAAAGATTTTTTTTTTATGTGGATTTGGATCGTTAATAAAAAATTTTTTAATAGTTTTGATGTTTTTTTTGTATGAATATCGAATAACTGGAAAAATAAAATTAAAAATGAATGACGAAGTCATTAATCTTAAAATAAAAGACTTGATGATCAATTTATAAAGATTGTAAATTTTTACTTCTTTCCAATTTTTTTCTTTTTCAATTACAAAGTCATAAAATTCCTTATCTTTTGAAAAAACCATTCCACCAGACAAGACATTTATAAATTTATATAATCCAAAGCTAAAAATTGAGTAGTCACCAAATTTTCCTACATAGTCATTGTTAAATTTACTAGCAATAGAAATTGCACAATCTTCAATAAGGACTATATTATTTTTTTTACAAATATTAGATATTTCTCTTAACTCAGAATTATTAACATTATAGTGTGTTAACAAAACAGCACCAACTTTGTTATCAAAATTATTTAATTTTTCTTTTAATTGAATGAGATCAATTTGTGAACTATTTTTGTAATGATCAACAAAAACTGGCTCAAAACCTGAAAGTAAAACCATATTGACCATATCAAAAACTGTAAATGAGGACAATATTATTTTTTTTTTATTTTTATTTTTTTTTATCAAAAAATTTAAAATGTGAAATAATCCAATTCTAGCTTTAAATACAAAATTAATATTATATTCTTTACTCAATCCAAAAAATTCTTTTATAAATTTTACTGAGTCGTATTTTTTTTTAAAAAATAAACTTTTTATTTGTCTAAAGAAACTATAACCATAAATTTTTTGTCTGGGATAAATCATTATAAATATAAGTCGGTATTTCTCAATGCATTTGCCATAATTGTAAAAGTTGGTGACTCAGAAGGTAAAGTCTCCCAGAATAAACTGTCACTAAAAAATATCTTCTTTTTATAATGATTTTCAGTTTGTCTTAAAATATTTTCTTTAATGAAACTACTATCACCAGCATAATGTGAGCTTGTTTTTGAATCTATAAAAAATTTAATAGGCAGATAGTTATCATTTTTAAAATTTCTTTTAAAAATTTCATAAAGTTTTAGTTTTGCATTTTTTATTCTGTCATTTCTTTGATAATTATTTTTATCTTTATGAAACTCTTTAATTTGACTGTATTCATCGTTTAAATAGCATCTCACCCAAAGCAATCTATTTACTGAAATATTTTTTATAAAATCTAACCTACTCCATAAAAATTCTGGAAAAATTGATTTATTTATATGGTCCGTAGGAGGATATATTTGTGCATGACCTAAGGTTTTATTCTTATCTCTAACACAAAAAATATAATTCGTTAGACCGAAATCAACCATGTTGTTATTTAAATTTCCTTTATAAAAAATGGGGAATGTAAATGAGGTACTATCTTTTACCCTTATTGTACTTTTATTATTTTCCGAACTCTCAATTAAAATTTTTTGATCATAATATGGACCTGCATTTAAAAAGATTTTATCAAAAATTTGTGTATTATAATCTGAAATTATTGTATTTTTGTCAAAATTTATCTTCTTTACCTTCTCATTTATAAAAATTATGTTTTTATCTAACTCTAAATTTGCTGTATTAAAAAATTTATGTTTTAAACATCCAATAAAACAATTACAATTTCTGTGTAATTTATTTTCTGACATAGCTAAAATTGTATCTTTTTCAAAAATTTCTTGAGAATTTCTATTTATACTTTCACTGATTTCCTCAACATAACTATTACATCTTATATATTCTTGAGTTAAATAAATATTTTTGATCGAATTTTTATTAATCACTTGAGATATTGGAATATTATTTGATATTTTTTTATAATAGACGTCTAAGTCATCAATATTCAAACATGAATTCAGAGTTTCTTTGTCAAATTTCTGTAAAACACCACCCCAAAAATTTAATAAGCCACCTCCAATTTGATTGTCATAAATTTGAATATTTTTTAATGAAATTGAATTTAATTCATTTCCAAAATATGTCTTAGAATTTGCTGTACCATAACCTAATTTATTTTTTAATAACTTATAGTTTTCTTTTAAATTTTTATTATTCCATTCATCGACTTGAATTTGTTTTTTTGGAGGTGTTTGATTATAAATATAGATGTTTTTAAAACCTTTTTCTTTTAGTCCTATATATGTTCCAAACCCTGACGCTCCAAAACCAATTATAGCTATTTTATCCTTTATATCTCTCATTCAAATAACCTTTAGCCATATTAGAATTTTATTCTCTTATAATTTTTATCAAACTATTTAATAATCTTTTTATAGTTACGGGAAAAAATAGTATTTCTAAAAAAATTATTTTTAAGACTGTATAAATAAAATAAAATTTGTATTTATTTATCTGTTTAATATCACTCGCCATCATACTTAAAGAGTATATTTTATCATCTACTTTCTCAAAGTTTTTTACTGCATAATAATAATTTTGTCTTGATAACATTTTTTTAAGTGTTGCTGTGCTATAATCAACTTTTGAACTTTCATATTCGTCATCATAATTAGGCTTTCTTTTCGCATCTACAGGAAAAAAAGGAAAAAAAAGTGATATTTTTGTTTTATTAGATATACCAGGCATTCTACCATGCCATGTTCTATTATTAAAATAGTAATAGTTACCAGGATTACCTATAGCTGATTTCAAAAAAAGTTTTGAAATTTTTATTAATTTCAAACTATTCCAAGACACTTTTTCTGCTAAATGTTTTTTTGACGGGATTAGTTGTGTTCCAGGAAAAAATACAGTTGATCCATCCATTTGCTCATTAATAAGTACCATCAGACTTATTTGACCTATTGAGTCTTGATGTAACATAAGTCCTTTATCATCTGGCTTGTTGTATCTTACGACAATTTTTCGTAATAAATAATTTTTGCCTAAAAATTCTAATAAAGTATTTTGTATCTCTGAATTATTTAAAATTTTTTCTAAAAGTTCATCTATTCTTTTATCAATTCCAATAATATTTTGAGTTAGTTCTCCTTTTCTAAGATATTTGTTTTTACTTTTTAAAAGTAAACTTTCTAATTCTTTTATTTCTTCATTAGAAAGAAGTTTAGATCTACCTTTAACAATTCCCTTTTTAACAAGATTTTTTACAATTGGATCCATTTATTTTTGACTTAATAAAATTTAGTGATTTAAAATTATATTAAATTTTACATTAAACAATTAAAAAATAAATTTTAAATTTTCTTTAATAATTTCTTTTAGGTAAATATGGAGAATTTAATTATAGATCTTTGGTTTTCTAAATATATAGTTTTTTTAAATTTTTGGTAACCAAGAGGTATAGAATGGATTATCTTTACCAATTGGAAGTTTGATATTTGTATTTTGTCTTGATGATTGGTAAACAGCAGTTACAAATTCTAATGATTTTCTTGCATCCAACAATGTTACCTCATCGCTTGGAGAACCATCTAATTTCTTTGCTACTTCATCAAACAATCCTGCGTACCAGGATTTAGGTTTTTCAACTTTTGATAATACTTTATCAATTTGACTTTGTGAAATAGGAGCTCGTGGTAAAAATATCCATTCATCATCAGCTGGATTGTAAGGCTTACCTGGTGATGCTCCTGACTCTACCGTTAGTCCATCAAAACAGAATTTAAGTCTACTGGTATCATTCGCTGCACCAAGGGTGATAGAGCTAGTGACCAATGTTCCATCTTTCATTTCAATTGATAAAGATGCACAATCTTCAACTTCAATATCATTTACTCTTGTTGTTAATTTTGCAAATACATTTGAAACCGGTCCTAATATCATACTCACTAAGTCATGAATATGTATTGAGTGACTTAAAACTGCTCCTCCATGTTCACCGTCCCAAGTACCTCTCCAAGGTTTTGAATAATAATCTTTTCCTCTGTTCCAATGTGTCTCCAATGTAGCAATTAAAGGTTTTCCAACAAGACCTGACTTCATTAGTGCTTTAAATTTAGAAAATCCCAATCCATATCTATATTGAAAAACTGGAAAAATTATTTTACCAGTTTCTTTACTTATATTTTCTAACTCATCAATTTCTTTAAGACTCGAAACCAATGGTTTTTCACAAATTACATGTTTTCCAGATTTTAGAGATTTTTTGCATGCAGAAAAGTGTAAATGGGGTGGAAGACAAATATCAATTATATCTATATCCTTTACTTTTAATACATCATCAAAGTTTAAAGATATTTTAGTATCATTATTTGATGCCAGTATTTTATCTATTGGTTCTCTTGTTAAGCCACACAATGTATGAACGCTAAATCTGTCTGATACTTTTTGAAAGTCTTCAAAATGTTTAGCTCCTATATTAGTTCCTATTATTGCTACCTGATATTTTTTCATTTTTTTTCTGCTAATCCTTGGGCTTTAATTGCTAGTTCCATTGATAAGTAAGTAAGTTCTTGTGAACAAGCAGTATCAGTTCTGTTCAAAACATCTTGAATTAAATTAGCAAAGTATGGGAGCTTTACATTTGAACAGTCAATTTGTTTAACCTCTTCATTATTTGCTAAAAAAAGCTGATTTCCTTTTTCAGATTTTCCTAAGTCTATGTATTTTCTTATTTCAATAAAACCTTTATCACCAAGGATAAATAACCTTCCATCTCCCCAAGTAGTAAGTGCATCAGGAGTAAACCAATCTAAACGAACATATCCATGACCACCATTTCCGGTAAGATTAACTTCACCAAAATCTTGAAATCCACCAAATTTTTTCTTAGTCGTATTTTCAACTAACGCATGGTTTACTTTAGCTTCATTTGAATTAGTAAATACTAAAAATTGGTGAATTTGATGTGAGCCAATATCTGTTATTATTCCACCATAACTATCACGATCATAAAACCAATCTGGTCTCTCATAATTACCTTGCCTGTGTGGACCAGTGCCAATTGTTTGTTTTATTTTTCCAATTTTACCTTCAGCGACCAGTTCTTCAGCTTTTGTAACAGCAGCTACATGAAATCTTTCTGAAAAATTAATTGACCAAATTTTTCCAGTGTCTTTAACTATTTGTTTTAGATTGTTAAGTTGCACAAGAGTTGTACATCCTGGCTTATCAACCATGACATCTTTCCCAGCTTTCATTGCAGCAATAGATAGATTTGCTCTATCTTTAGGAATTGATGAAATTAAAATCATATCAATTGTATCATCATTCAAAATATCACTTTTATTATCTACTCTTTTAATTTGAGGATATTTTTTGCTAAATTCTTCTAAAGTTAACGGGGACCCTTGTGTCCAAAAATAATTACAACTACATCCCTCTTTAAGCATCTCATCAAGCATGTCGAAGATATGACCATGATCAATACCCAATACTCCAAGATTTATAGTTTTAGTCATAAACTATTTTAGCAGAATAAAAGTTTTAAATAAGATTTTAATTATTGGGAAGGGTTATTCTCTAAAATAACTGTTTCTTCGGTTCCCACTGGTTTTATTGGGTCTTCGATAGGCTCTGTCGCTGGATTAAGTTCTAAGCCTATAGGTGTTATTGTTGTAGGAAGAGGTGTGAATTGAGAGTCAGGGTTATCAACTACCTCTCTAACTTTCATCCTATAAACTCCATATGCTCCTATTAAACAGTGAAATATAATTAGAAATATAAAATAACCATTCTCTCCTATAAAATCCATAAACATAGAACATAAAAAAGGTCCACTAATTGCACCCATTCCAAAGGTGAATTGTAAACCTGCACCTGCAGCGACAAATTTTTCTTTAGCTATAAAATCATTAGTGTGAGCAAAAATTAATGCAAACATAGGAAGACTAAAGAAAGCATAAAGACCTGTAAAAATATAAAACCAAAACTTTGAGCTAGCTAAACCATCAGGTAAATGCATTGTACCAACTGAAAAAATTGCACATAGTGCAAAGAAAGCCGAAGCAAAAGTAGAATATACTGTAACTGATCTTCTGTCATAAATGTCTGATAGTTTACCAATAGGCCATTGGGAAATAGCTCCAGAAATAGCAATTAAAAATGTTACAAAAGAAATTTCAAAAATACTAAAATTCATTGATGCTGCATAAACAGCAATTAAAGCAAACATTGCAGAGTGACAAATTCCACATAACAGTGCACTTACCATCCCAAAAGGAGAGGCTTCATAAAGCTCTTTAATTTTCATTCCAATAATTTTTTTAAATTTTGGAGGTTTTTTCTTAGTTAATAATATTGGAACAAGTGATAACGACATAAATAAAGAAACAAGTATAAATGGCTGAAAATTTTCTGGTTTACTGAAGTTTAAAAAAAACATTCCGATCGCCATAGATGCATAAAGAACGATCATATAAATTGATAAAACACTTCCTCTATTTTTATTGCTTGCTCGGTCGTTTAACCAGCTTTCAGCAATTGTATATAAACATACCATTGAAAAACCTGAGGCAATTCTTAATACAAACCATGTAAATGGATTGATGATTATAGAGTGTACTAAAACAACGATAGAAGCAATTGATGCAAAAGCAGCAAATACTCTTATATGACCAACTCTTGAAACTAAAATTGGAACTGTTTTTGCTCCTATAAAATAGCCTACAAAATAACCTGACAGCATAAAGCCGGTTGCTGTTAAGCTGAAACTTTCATGAACAGCTCTTACTCCAAGTAAAGAAACTTGAAATCCATGAGCTATCATAATTAGACCCATGCCTGTGAATAATGCCCAGGAGTTTTTAAGTATCTTTTCCATAATTTCGCTATCTATGGATGATTTGATATTAAATCAAGAAATTAATTAATTATTTTCTCAGTCTCTCTTAGTTTTATAAATGAGTGGATACCCAAAGTAATAATGATCACGGCACCTCCAATAATCGTTTCTATGGTTGGCTGCTCTTTGACAACTAACCAAACCCAAATTGGACCTATTATCGTTTCTAATAAGAAAAATAAATTTACTTCCTCTGCTGGTATAAATCTTGGTGCGATTGTTACCAAAACAAAAGGTAAGGCTACACAAATAATGCACATTACTGGTATGTAAATTCGATCGGTTCCATTTAAATTGAAGTTTTCGACAAAAAGGAAAGCAAATACAGCAACTCCTAATTTACCCATTACAGCAGAAGGCAAAAGATCTCTGTCCTTGGCATATCTAATAAGAACTGCATTTACTGCCAACCCTGCAGCTGTAACAAATCCCATTATATTCCCAAAAAGATTACCGACTTGTAACGAGTCGTAAAAAATAAACAAAGCCGCTAAAAATGTAATGAAAATGGCGATCCAAGTCCCTTTACTAGGCATTTCTTTTAAGAATATTGCCCCAAGTATTGCTGAAAGCATTGGCGCTAAAGCAATCATTATTAACGTATTGGCTACGTTAGTATTTTGAATAGATACAATGAAAGTAATATTGCAAATAGAAAAGCTAATTGCGTAAAATATACCAACTATACCAACTTTTAAAAAGGCATTAATAAAATTTTGCCTATAAAACAATAATAATCCAATTAAGACTATAAAGAAAGGAATGGCTCCTCTATAAAAAAGCATTTCCCATGTTTCTATATTTGAAAGCCTAATAAGTAATGAGTCAGGCGTAATGAACATTACAGCTACAAAGGCTAGTAGTGAACCTTTCTTTTGATCTGATAATTTATTCAAGCTCTTAAACCTTTCCAAAATATCTTAGCAAGATTGATTTTGGAAAGGTCATAGTATGTTTTTAATCCAGTAGGAGACGTAACATTAATATCTCCATTTAGTTTCTGATCTATGAAGTCAATTCCAGCAAAATAAATATTATCATTCTTTAATTTTTTTCCAATAATTTTTGAAATTTTCAATTCTTGTTTTGTAAGTTTAGTAAGCTTAGGTACAGCACCCTTGCTCATATTGCTCAAATATGAACCTTTTTTAGGAACTCTTGAAATTGCACCACAAACTTTACCATCAATAATAAAAATTCTTTTATCTCCTTTAGAAATATTTTTTAAAAATTTTTGAAACATTGAATGGCCATTTTTATTTAAAAAATTTGTAATAAGTTTTTTATTAAACTTATTTTTGATGAGATGAATTTGATTACCTCCATATCCATTAATAGGTTTCATAATCATACTTTTATTCTGTTTATAAAACTTCTTAATTTCTTTTATATCATTTGAAAACAAAGTATTTGGCATATATTTAATAAAATTTTTTGAATATAATTTTTCTGATACGTTTCTGATAGCAGTTGGATTATTTATTACTTTAACTTTTTTTAAACCATCTAAAATAAGAGTAGTTATTAAATATTCTGAATTAAATGGAGGATCCTGCCTAATCAAAATAAAATTAAGATTTTCAACATCAATTTTTCGTTTTTTATGAATTTTATAAAATTTTTTTCTTTCATAATTAAATTTTACAAATACTCCATTTGCATATATTTTATTTTTGATTATGGATAAGTTTGAAGGAGTATAATAAAATATTTTATATCCTAGTTTCTGAGCTTCATGAGCTAAAAATATTGATGTGTCAGAAGATATGTTAATTTTATCTAATTTATCGCCTTGTATGCCTATTATTTTATTTGTCATATAAATCTTCTAAATTTTGAAATTTAGAGAATTTATTTATAACATGACTGGCGACTGTTTCTTTATTATTGATAATCTTATTTAGATGTTCCAAGTATTTAGTTTCGTTTGTACCGCTTTTTCCAGTAAAATCTCTCTTTTCTAAGCCTTTTTCAGCAATTTTTAACAAGTTGGAGATCCAATAAATCATATCTTTACCCATTAAATTTGTATAAAGTCCTTTCATAGGCGCATCTTTATAAGCATTCAATAAATCTTTCTTTTCCCATTTTGAAATAAATTCTAATGCTTCGTCTAAATTACCATATAAAAGACCAGTAAAAAAAGCTGGACCGGCGCAGATACAGTTCCAACCACAAGTATCCATAGATCTTAATTCAATGTATTGTTTTAATCTATTCTCTGTAAATATAGTACTTAAATGCAATCCAAGATCGTCAATACTTGGTAAAGATTTATTTATTTCTTGAATATTACCATTCATATAATCAGAAAATTTATAATTTTTACCTGATAAATATTTATCATCTTTTTTTAAAAACAGTATTGGATAATCCATTACAAAATCAGCATATTTTTCAAAATCAACATTTTCTAAAAAAATTTCTGGAAGACCGCCCCTTGATGTTTCTTGCCATACTTTTGATCGGTATGATAAGTATTTACTATCTTTTTTCTCAACTATTGATGAGTTTGCAAAAAGTGCAATACTTAACGGAACTAAACTATTTGCTAATTTAAATTTTTTTATAAAATCATTTTCAGACGTGTAGTCTAGATTTAGCTGTGTCCCTGATGTTCTATACATCATATCTAAACTAAGAGATCCACCTTTAGGCATATCCTTTGTCATTACTTCATATCTTTTTTTAGGATTATTTGGAATTTCAGACAACTTAGATATTGGATCAAATCCAGCACTTACTATTTTTAAATCTAATTTTTCAACAACCTGTTTAAGTTCAAACAAATAATTATTAGCTTCAGAGCAAACTTCATGAATATTAGTTAATTGAGCACCTGCAAGCTCAATTTGATTGCCCGGTTCTAAAGTTATACTCTTATTGTCTTTGTTTAACGCTATTACGTTTTCACCTTCATAAGAAGGTTTCCAACCAAATTCGTATAAAATTTTGAAAATCTCTTTAATTGTAGGATAACTAATTCTTTTATTATTCTTCTTGTAGAAAAGAAATTTTTCGTGCTCAACGCCTATTTTGGAATTTATAGGCTCCTTAATTCCTGATTTAAAATGATCTATTATGTTATCTTTATTCATAATAACGATTTAATCACTCTTACTTAGATATTCAACAGCTTCGCTTATGTTTGTTAATTTGTTAGAACAAGTTTGGTTTTTACATATAATAACACTAGGTTTTGTATCATTATTTAATTGGTAAATAAATGTTGCAACTCCTAGATATTCTTTTTGTAAATAAAGCTGCATTTCCTTAATAGACTGAGATGTTCCATGGAATGTGAATGATAAGCTATTATCGCAAATATCAAGGGTTTTAATAAAGCTAAACATCTGTGAATAATAAGAGTTTATAATTTGGTGGAATGATTTTTTAAGCACTTCATTTCTTTCATACCATATTTTATCATTTGTAATTGAATATAATTTATTTGAAATTAATAGATAAACACTATTACCATTTGGAATGTTGCTATCATTTAAGTCTAGTGGACTCGCAAACAAATCATTATCTTTAATAATATTTTTCTGAAACAACCGAGTTTCATTATTAAAGAATAATTCCCAAGTATCATTCATTATTTTTATTGATTTTTCTAAAGCTTTTTTATCAGCATTAACCTCGTAAAGTGTTATCATTAGTAGAGCATAATAAACATAGTCCTCAAGAAAAGTTTCTATTTCTTTATTTTCATAGCAATGAATAATTTTTTGATTTAATTTTTTATTTAGTATTTCAATTGTTTCTATTGTTTTAATTTTTAAATCTTCATCACCTAAATTTACTGAAGTTTTGAGAAGAACTTGGAGCATATATGAGTTTAAATCAGTTTGTGATTTATCGTCAAAAAATGGTTTTATTCTATTTCTTCTTTCATCGAGTAATTTATTTTTTATTCGATCTAGTTTATTTTTATCTTCATCAGGTATTAAATTTTTTTCTACCAGGATGTTGTTACCTTCAAAATTACCACTCTCCGAAATTTCATACTTATTTTCTAAAGTTTTCATATCATCCTTTAATAGATTTTTTAATTCTGCGTATGACCAAACATAATATTTTCCTTCAACACCTTCACTATCAGCATCGTATGCGGAACCATATAATTCTTCTTTGTTTTTAAATTCATTATTAAAATATTGAATTGTTTGTAAAAGTTTATTTTTAAAATAATCATTTTTGGTATTTTGATAAAATTTTGTTAATAGATCTATGAACTGGATGTTATCGTAAAGCATTTTTTCAAAGTGTGGAATTATCCATTTTTCGTCAACAGCATATCTTGAAATTCCTCCATCTAGTTGATCATAAATACCTTTGGAACAAAGATTATTGAGTAAAATTTCAACAGGCTTAAAATAATTTTTATTTTTAGTCTTTAGATAAAAGTAGAACATTGCATCAAATAAATAAAATTGGGGAAACTTTGGGGCTCCTTTGAAACTTCCGTTATTTTCATCTAAATAATTAATAATTTTTTCAACAAATGGCTCCAACGGTTGATTTAAAACTGCAGATCTTTGATTTATTTTTGAGAATATTTCTTTAACTTGTGGTGCTTGAGCTAAAATTTTCTCTCTATTTTCATTGTAGACGTTATGCACGTTGTTTAAGACTTTTTTAAAGTCAGGCCTCCCTTGAATTTCCTTAGGTGGGAAATACGTTCCTCCTGTAAATGGTACACCATTTTCGTCTAAAAACATTGATAGTGGCCATCCACCTTGAGCCCCAGTTAATATTGATAAGCTTTTTTGAAATACATAATCCAAATCAGGCCTTTCCTCTCTATCAACTTTAATATTAATAAACTTTTCGTTCATTAGTTTGGCAGTTTCCTCATTTTCAAAGCTCTCATGAGCCATAACATGACACCAATGACAACTTGCATATCCAACGCTTAAAAATATAGGCTTTTTTTCTTTCTTTGCTTTACCTAAAGTTTCTTTATTCCAAGGAAACCAATCAACTGGATTATCTTTATGTTGTTGAAGATAAGGACTTTTTTCGTTTTTTAAAATATTAGACAATTTAGTGATGGTAATAAGGTTTTCTTGAAAAAATATTCCTAACCATTGGTTCAAATTCTTTTAAAGTCATTGACTTATAATTAGGATCAAAAGAAGCCTGATCATAGTTTTCACAAAAATCTATTGTTGCTTGATAATGTTCTGCATCCTTATATTTTTCTCTTGCATTCTTATCCCCTCCTAAGTGCTCTGCAGAGTAATAGGTTTGAAATAAACCATGATGTAAAATAATCCAATAAGTTTTTTCTGAAACATAAGGCTTAATAACTGATGCTGCATATTGAGAATGATTCATTGGAGCTAATTCATCTCCAAGATCATGTAATAATGTTGCTACAACCATTTCCTCGTTTTCTCCGTTTTTATATGCTCTTGTCGCAGCTTGTAACGAGTGTTGTAATCTTGTTATCTGATAGCCCTCAAGTGTAGTAGTTTGAGAGGCTAAATAATTTAAAATTCTATCAGCAGTTTTTCTTTCATACTGACTTTCTAATTTTTCTAAAAGTTGGTAGTCATCTTTAGTTCCATTTTTCATTTCTGTGAAACTTACTTTTTTCATTTTAATTATTAGATGCAGTACTTAATAATGATAATTGAGTTACTTTATCCTCACCAAGTTCATCAATTATTTTTACTGGATATTCTCCTGTAAAGTGATGATCAGTTAGTTGTGGATAATTTTCATTTCTCTTTTCAAAACCCATACCCATATATAAACCATTTAAACTCAAAAATATTAGAGATTTTGCTTTGATAAATTCACAGATTTCTTTCGTAGTTTTATTTGCTGCTAAAAGTTCTTTTTTTGTTGGTGTATCAACTCCATAGAAGTCAGGAAATTTTATTTCTGGACTTGCTATTCTCACATGAACCTCTTTTGCACCAGCATCGTATAGCATTTTAACTATTTTTGATGATGTAGTTCCTCTTACAAGTGAGTCATCAACTAAAATAATTCGTTTGTCTTTAATCACTGAAATATTTGGATTTAATTTTAATTTAACGCCTAGACTTCTAATTTGTTGAGATGGCTCGATAAATGTTCTACCAACGTAATGATTCCTAATCAAACCTAAATCGAATTTTAAACCTTTTTTTTCAGCATATCCTAGTGCAGATGCATTTCCAGAGTCTGGAACTGGCACAACTAAATCAGCATTAATATTATCTTCATCAGCAAGTTGAGCACCAAAGTTTTTTCTGTATTCATAGGCAGTTTTGCCGTTTAAAATACTGTCAGGTCTTGAAAAATAAATAAATTCAAAAACACATGGTCTAACTTTTTTTGGTGGAAATGGTTTAATACTTTTCAGTTCATCATTATCAATATAAACAATTTCTCCATTTTCAACTTCTCTAACAAACTTAGCTCCGATTATATCAAAGGCACATGTTTCAGAGGCAAATACATACGAGTTTTTTAATTTACCAATTACTAAAGGTCTAATTCCGTAAGGATCTCTAACTCCTATAAGAGTATTTTGTGTCATCATTACTAAAGCGTAACCCCCTTGAATTTGAAATATAGCATCAATAATTTTATCTAATGTTTTTGCTCTTTTAGATTTTGCTATTAATTTAACAATTGTCTCAGTATCTGACGTAGTATAAAAAATAGATCCCTCTTGAACCATTTTATTTCTTAAAGTAATCGCATTAGTTAAATTACCGTTATGTGCAACTCCAATACCTCCAGAATTGGTATCCGCAAAAAATGGCTGAACGTTTCTTAATGCTGTACCTCCAGTAGTAGAATATCTATTATGTCCTATTGCAAATTTTCCTGGTAAATTCTTTAAAACTTTTTCATCGTTGAAATTATCTCCAACAAGTCCAAATCTTTTTTCAGAGTGATATTTGGATCCATCAAAAGAAACAATCCCACAACCTTCCTGCCCTCTGTGTTGAAGAGCATGAAGTCCCAAAGCTGTAAGTGTTGCTGCGTCCTCATTATTGCTTATTCCAAAAACAGCACATTCCTCTTTTAATTTGGGATCATATATCTTGAACTTTTTCTTTAGTTTCTTCATAATCTTTTTTATCTGGAAATTCTTTTATAAGATAGTTACTACCTTTTTCAACCCATGCATATGTAAAAGTATCATCCAAATTAATTGGCCATTTATTGTGATTATATACAATATTTATAGTTGTATAAATGCAAACCACGACAACGTAAGCTCTTATAAAACCAAAAAAGAAACCAAAGATTCTATCAAGACTCCCTAACCCAGAGTATGTGACAGCTCTATTAATTCCTTTATTTATTAACAAAATTAAGAAAATAATAATTATAAACAATCCTATACCAACTGCTAGATCAAGTACGTATTCACTATCAATTATACCTTCAAAGTATGGTTTTACTTTTGGAAACATAAATAGAGTAACAACATAAGCCAAAAGCCATTTAGAGGCTGACAAAATACTTAATAAAAAACCTTTTTTTGTACACGTAATCAAGGATAGTGTTGTGAAAACAAAGTAAATAATATCAAAAGTATACAGATCGCTTAAAATTTCTTTTGCAACTTCCATTAATTATTTAATCTTAAAAGGTTTAAATACCAAAAGTAAAGACGGTAGTAGTGTTAAAACTGAAATCATTGCTAGTAGCATTGCTATTCCAGTGAAGACTCCAAAGTATATTGTTGGAATGAAATTAGATAAAATTAAAATAGAAAATCCAAATACAATTGTTATAGATGTATTCAGTATTGCTATTCCAACGGTGGAATGGCAATATTTAAGTGTTTTATTATAATCTTTTAATTTATTCAGCTCTTCCCTAAATCTATAAATATAGTGGATGCTATTATCTACAGCTATACCGATTGTAATTGCAGCGATTGTGATGGTCATCATGTCTAAAGGAATTCCAGCTAAACCAATAATTCCCAGAATAAAAAAAGCTGCAATAAAATTTGGTATTACACCTATTAATGAGATTTTTATATTTCTAAAAAGAATTAAAAACATAATAAAAATACCAACCATTACAAAACCAAGAGTTAAAATTTGAGATTTAAATAAACTTTGAAGTAAATTATTAAATAATATAAGCACACCCCCTAGTTTAAATTCATCTTTTTTAATATTTAATTTATTCTCTAAATCAAAGTTAATTTTATTGATAAGATCGTTTCTTCTTAATCCATCTAAAGAGTCTTTTATTCTTAAACTTATTCGAGCTTCAGAGTTTTTTATAGATATATATGGGTCTACTATTTCTTTTTTAATATTATCTGGAATTTTAGTATACAGAACACCCATTTCCAAAGTTCCAAGTGGTTTATTATTGTTCAATTTTGTTGCAACTTCAATTATTGATGAAAAAGATAAAACTTTACCAACAGCATCAATATCATCTAAATAATTGTGGACCCGGGTTATTTTATTAATTTTATCTTTTGTAAACCAATATTTGTTGTCATTTTCATCTTCATCGCCCCAATCATTCTCACTATCAGTTTTTTCATCTTCATCTTTTGGAAATTTTAAAATAATTTCTAGTGGGGTTGTTCCACCCAGCTTTTCATCTATTAACTTCATACCTTTATAAATCTCAGTATTTTTATCAAAGTAATTAATAAAACTATTTTCAACTTCTAATTTTGAGATACCAAATATGCTTAAAAATATAATTATCCCAGTTAAACCAAATATATAATTTTTATTTTTTATAGCTAATATTCCTAGATAGCTTGTTACTTTTGAGTTTTTTTCCTCAGCTAATACTACATTTGAGTTTTGAGCAAAACTTAATAATGTAGGGAGAAGAGTGAATGTAATTATTAGAGAGGTTATCAATCCAAAAGTCATCATCCATCCAAAATCGATAATTGGTTTTATTTCACTAAAGATTAATGACATAAAAGCACATATCGTTGTTAAGACAGTATAAAATATTGGCCAAATCATTTTTCTTGTTGTCAAAATTAAAATTTCAAATTTCTTTTTTCTTGGAAACTGTTTGTTTAATTGCAAAAATCTAGTGCTCATATGAATATTCATTGCCATTGTTAGAATTAGCATTAAAGCAATAAAGTTTGATGAAATTACTGTAACTTTCCACCCAACTATACCGAGAAAACCCATCATAACAACAACTGAGAAGAAACAGCTACAAATTGGAATTACTATCCAAATTATTTTTTTGAATACATACCAAAGTGTTAGGATTATAAAAAGTAGTACTCCAATACCAAAAGTCAAAATATCATTTTTTATAAAGGTCATCATATCGTCTGCAATCATTGGGATGCCGCCGAGATAAATTTGTGTATTTTGATTATGATTTTTTATAACTTCTCTAATTTCTAAAATATTTTGATGACGCTCTTTTTTAATTTTATCTTTATAAACCTCTAATTCCTTATTGGTCTTAATCTGTTTGTCTATTTTATCCGGTTTAATATATACGATGATACCACTTGTTTTTCCGTCCTCACTAATTACAAAATTTTTAAATACTGGACTATTTAAGATTTCATTAAATCCGCGGTCTTTATCAATATTTTTACTCGTTAACGTTTTAAAATTTTGAATACGTTCAATTAAAGTATCATCTGTTGCTTCTAATAAAGGAATATCTAGAAGTGTAACAACATTATGAACCCAATTTAATGATTTTAACTCTTTTTTTAATTCAGAAAGACTTTTAATTGATTCCTCTGAATTCATTTTAATATTTGGGGAGTAGGTAAGTACTAAAAATTCCTTAGCTCCATATCTTTCATTTATTTCTTTTAGATATTTTAGATCTGGATCATTTTCTAATAACAACGTTTCTGAACTTGCATCCAAGCGAAAATCTTTAGAAAAATACAAAGCGAAAAATAATATTAATAATAAAATCGAAAAAACTAACCTTGGTTTTTCTATAATATTTTTTTCGTAAAAATTAGCTAACATTCAATATTAGCTTTTATAATTTAAATTAATTATTTTGAATATCTTTAAATTTTGTAAACATTTCCTCAAATTCAAGCATAATGGTACCTGTTGGACCATGTCTTTGTTTAAGTATGAGAAGTTCAGCTAAATGAGAAATTTCATTCATTTTAGCTTGCCATTCTGCATGCTCAACTGTTGCAGGTCTTGGCTCTTTATTTTTTAAATAATATGCCTCTCTGAACACAAACATCACTACATCTGCATCTTGTTCAATTGATCCGGACTCACGCAGATCTGAAAGCAAGGGTTTTTTATCATCTCTTTGTTCAACAGCCCTAGACAATTGGGAAAGGGCCAATACTGGAACAGCTAACTCTTTTGCAAGAGCTTTCAGCCCTTGTGTTATCTCAGAAATTTCTTGAACACGACCATCTTTAAAGTTAGTTCCTTTCATTAACTGAATATAATCAATAACTACCATATCAAGACCATGAATTCTTTTAATTCTTCTAGCTCTGTTACTGAGTGCAGCAATAGATATTGCAGGGGTTTCATCAATATACAAAGGTAGTTCAGCAATATTTTTTGATGTTTCGATAAACTTATCAAATTGTTCCTCTGATATTTTTCCACGCCTAATATCATTTGATTTAATTCTTGACTGTTCCGCAAGAATTCTTGTGGACAATTGTTCTGAGGACATTTCTAATGAAAAAAAAGCTATACAGGATTTTTCTCCTTTATCTTGAATATTTTTCGCAGCATAAAATGCAATATTTGTTGCTAGAGCTGTTTTTCCCATTGAGGGCCTTCCAGCAATTATTATTAAATCTGATTTGTGCATTCCACCCAATCTATCATCAAGATCTTTTAGACCAGACGGGACACCTACAATTCCTTCCTCATTTTTGTAGGCATTAGAGGCCATTTCAATTGTTTGTCTCATTGCTTCATCAAACTTTACAATTGAAGAACTAAATGATCCTTTTTCAGCTAGATCAAAAAGAGACTTTTCAAAAGTTTCTATAATTTGTTGTCCATCACTATTTAAATCATTGAGTTTTGCATTATCAATTATGTTATCTGAAATTTTTATAAGTTCTCTTTTTACATACAAATCGTAAATTAACTTAGAATATTCAATACTTTGTCTTGAGGAAGTAGAGAATTTTGTAATTTTTACAAGATACTCAGGAATATTTAGTTCATCTTTTTCATTTTCAAAATAATTTTTTAATGTGATAGGATTAGCCAGCATTCCTTTATAAATTAAGCTTTCTAAGGCACCAAAAATTTTTTGATGCATAGGGTCGTAAAAATTTTTACTTGAAATTAAAATACTAATATCATCAAATATTTCATTAGTAACTAAAATTGAACCTATAACAGATTGTTCTGCTTCTATATTATTTGGCAATTCCTCTAAATTGTTTTTCACTATGTTTAGAGATTGAGACATATTAAAAAATTATATAATATTAAAAAAAATACAATTACTAAATATTATTGGGGAAAATTATGTATAATTAGTTTGTTTCTTCTTGAGATACAGTTTTTATTACAATCTGTGTTTGAACATCTGGATGTAAATTGATTAGTACATCAAAATTGCCAATCGATTTAATTTCTTTGGAGGGTTGTATTAAAGATGGATTAATTTGGACTTGATCTATTTCCTCTAAAACTTTTGATATTTCTGTTGGTTTTACAGATCCATAAAGCTCTTTATTTTCAGTGCTGAGTTTTTGGATCTCATATTGTTTGTTCTTGATTTTTTCATGAATTAATTTGGCTTCTTTTTTTCTGTCTTGGTCTTTTTTAGATAAATCTTGTTTAATTTTTTCTACCTCTTTAATATTATCTTTAGAGGCAAATAGTGCTTTTTTTTTAGATATTAGATAATTTCTAGCAAATCCCCTTTTTACATCTATGATCTCACCTATAGATCCAACTTTTCTTACGTTTTCAAGTAAAATAACTTTCATATTATAATAATGCTAAATTTCTTGCTCTTTTTACCGACAAAGATAGTTCTCTCTGTTTTTTTTGACTTACTGAAGTTATTCTTGATGGCAAAATTTTACCATTTTCAGACATATATCTTTTTAATAATTTTATATTTTTATAGTCTACAACAGGAGCACCCTTTCCTGAGAGAGGACATTTCTTTTTAAACTTATATTTTTGATTCTGAAAAATACTTAGTTTAGCAAAACTGCTTTGTTTATTTTTTTTTTTATTAATTCGTTTCTTCATAGTTTATTTACTATGGTTTTCCTTATCATCAGATTTCATAAAATAATCAGTATCAAGATCGAATTTTTTTACTTTTACGGTCAAAAATCTTAACAAGTTTTTATCAATTTTCTCGTTTTTTTCTAATTCAGAAATTATTTTTCCATCAGCTTTTATTTTAAAATGAATATAATTTCCTTTTTTATTTTTTTTAATTAAATATGATAAGTTCATTAATCCCCAATTTTCTAATTTCACAATATCTCCATCTAATTTTTCTACAATTTTAGAATATTTTTCCTCAATTTGTTTAAGCTGTGAAGGACTAACGTCTTGTCGCGCTATAATTGTGTGCTCATATAAGTTCATAATAATTCTTTTAAAAAAGAGAGGATATACTATTATAATTTTTTAATTACAATATAAAAAATAAGGTTTTTACTTACATTTTCTATGTTTTCTGTTTTATTTCCTGGACAAGGTTCTCAATCAGTGGGGATGGCTAAAGAATTATACGAGAATTTTAGATATATTAAGGATTTATTTGATGAAGCAGACGAAGTACTTAATTTACCAATCAGTAAATTAATTTTTGAAGGTCCAAAAGATTTATTAAATGAAACTGAAAACACTCAGCCTGCAATATTTTTAACTAGCTATTCAATTTATCAAGTAATAAAGAGAGAAACAACATTCGATATAGACAAAGCAAAATATTTTGCAGGTCATTCCTTGGGAGAATATTCTGCTTTAGGGTGTGCTGGTGTAATAAATTTTATAGATACATTAAAACTTTTAAAAATTCGTGCAAAAGCAATGCAAAATTCCGTACCAAAAAATGAAGGTGGTATGGTAGCTGTATTGGGTGAAGATATTAATAAAATTTTAGATTTTATCTATCAAAATAAAAATATATTTAAGTGTTATTTGGCAAATGATAATTGTAATGGCCAAGTTGTTATAAGTGGAAGAATTCTCGATTTAGAAAAATTTACATCTGAACTTTCAAAATTTAACATAAAAAATATAAAACTACCAGTTTCTGCACCATTTCACTGTAAATTAATGAGTCCAGCGACTGAGATTATGAAAAATGAAATTAATAAAACAAATTTTCAAAAACCAAAACAAATGATAGTTTCAAACGTTACTGCAGAACCAAATGATGATATTGAAAAAATTAAAAGTCTTTTAATTGACCAGATTGAAAGCCCAGTACTTTGGAGAGAGAGTATTCTAAAAATGATTAATTCTGGAAATCAAAAATTTATTGAAATAGGCCCTGGGAAAGTATTGTCAGGATTAGTAAAAAGAATTGATAGAAATGTTAAAATAATTCAAGTAAATAATATTGATGATTTAGAAAATTTAAAACAATTATGATTGACTTAAAAAATTTGAATATAATTTTGACTGGAGCTACAGGAATAATTGGAAACTCTATTCTTGATAAAATTATTCCTTCTGGATGCAATGTGATTGCTACCGGGACCAACGAATTAAAACTAAAAAGTATCAAAGATAAGTACAAAAACATCAATGTTATAAAATTTGATATTTCAAATCATAAAGAAATAGAGAATTTTGTTGAAGAGTGTAGCAAAATTTTTTCTAATAAAATTGATATACTAATCAATAATGCTGGAATTACATTAGATAATTTATCGATAAGAATGAAGCAAGAAGAATGGAAAGAGGTAATTGATATTAATTTATCATCGACATTCTTTATTACAAAAAATGTAATTAAAAAAATGTTAAAAACCAGAAATGGTAAAATTATCAATGTTACATCAGTAGTGGGTCACTCTGGAAATATTGGCCAAGCAAACTATGCAGCTTCAAAAGCGGGTATTATTGCCATGTCAAAAAGTTTAGCTCTGGAATATGGTAAAAAAAATATTAAAGTAAATTGTGTATCACCAGGATTTATTATATCAGAAATGACTGATAAAATAAGCGATGAGCACACTGAACTTATGAAATCACGAATTTCACTCAATAAATTTGGGAATCCAGAGGATGTGGCTAATGCAATTGCCTTTTTAAGTTCTAACCTTTCAGATTATATAACTGGTGAGACTATACATGTTAATGGGGGTATGTATTTTAGTTGACAAAATTGATAAATTATTTATTAACAAATTAATTTAAAGGAACAAAATGTCTGAAGATATTTCAAGTAAAGTAAAAAAAATAGTTGCGGATCACTTAGGAATTGATGAAGCTAAAGTAAATGATGAATCTAGTTTTATTGATGATTTAGGCGCAGATAGCCTAGATACTGTTGAATTAGTAATGGCTTTTGAAGAGGAATTTGGATCTGAGATATCCGATAGTGATGCTGAAAAAATTTTAACTGTAGGCGATGCAGTAAAATTTATTGAAAATAAAGCAAACTAGTTTTTACTTAAATGGCCGAAACAAAAGCAGGGATAATTTTAATATTATCATCTCCTTCTGGTGCGGGAAAAACCACATTAGTAAAAAAAATTTCCTCTAGAAAAAAATATAGGATTTCAATATCCCATACCACAAGAAAACCAAGAATTAATGAAAAAAATGGTCAAGATTATTATTTCGTAAACCATAAAGAGTTCAGAAAATTAATTAAGCATAAACAATTCTTAGAATATGCTAAAGTTTTTAAAAATTATTATGGATCTTTAAAAAAAAATGTAATTGAAAAATTAAACAGAGGTGAAAATGTAATTTTTGATATTGACTGGCAAGGAACTGAAAAAATTAAAAAACTAAAATTAAATTATAAAATTATAACAATATTCATACTTCCTCCATCAAAAAAAGAATTGTTTAATAGATTATTGAAAAGAGACCAAAAAGATAAAAAAATTGCTAATGAAAGAATGAAACATTTTAAACAGGACGTTGTGCACTGGAAAGATTATGATTTTGCTGTAATAAATGATAATTTAGAAAAATGTTATAAATTAATAATTAAATTTATACATAAAAAAAATAAAAATAAAAAATCATTAAATTATAATAAAGATTATATTCAAAAACATATTAGAAAATTAGTTAATTGAAGCTTCATAATACTCGCATATTTTATAGTAAGTAAAATAATCTAAATCTTGAGGTCTTAAACTTAAATCTAAACAAAGAATTTCTGCAATTTCTTCAAAATTTGTAAATAAATATTTTAAGGGTTTCTTTATCATTTTACGTCTATTACTAAAGAATATATTAGTAACATGTTCTAAGTTTTTTGGATCATTAAATTCATAAATATTTTTTTGTGGTATAAAAATTAGCAATGAACTCTTCACTTTCGGAGATGGGCTAAAGCTTTCAGGATTAATATCTATTATCTTCTCAATTTTCATTCTCCAATTAGATAAGATTGATAGTCTACCATAATTTTTTGTTCCAGACTTCGCAATTATTCTATCAGCAACTTCTTTTTGAAACATTAATACTAATCTTTTACAAAATTTATCTAAATTTTTTATCTTTATCCATTTTGCTAAAATTTGTGTAGAAATGTTGTAGGGTAAATTTCCAAATATTATAGTATTTTCTTTTAGATAATCCTCATAACAAATCTCCAGCATATCATCATTGATAATTATTATATCTCTCTCAAATTTTTCATATAATATTTTTACTAATCTTTGATCTTTTTCTACAACTATAAAATTATTAGGACGTTTTTCAATTATTTTCTTAGTCAATGCACCATTACCAGGCCCAACCTCTATTATTTTAGACTCATGATTTATATTTCCAACTTTAATAATTAAATCTATTATTTTTGTGTCATTAAGAAAGTTTTGACCTAAACTTTTTTTATTTAAAAATTTCATTTAACTCTGCTTAAGAAGTCTAAAGCATAAAAAAATGATGAAGGATCTGATTTGTTCTTTCCTATCATATCAAAATTAGGACCATGGTCAGGCGTAACCTTTATAAAAGGTAAACCTATTGTTACATTGATTGCATTAAATTTAAATAAAGTCTTAATTGGTGTAAGAACTTGATCATGATACATTCCTATAACAACATCGAATTTATTTATATTTTTTTTTAAAAAAAATGTGTCAGCTGAAATTGGTCCTGTTACTTTAATTTTTTTTTTTTTTAGAAATTCTATTGCAGGATTAATCTCCCTTTTTTCCTCACTTATTTTATCTATTGTTTCACAATGTGGATTTAATCCCAATATAGCTATATTTGGAATTTTTTTTAATCTAACTTTAAAAAAATAATCTACTTTTAAAACTTTTGAAATAATTATTTTTCTCTTAACAAAATTTGTCACATTTTTTATAGGTATATGAGTAGTTAAAGGCAAAACTGAAAGTTTTTTATTATATATTAACATCACAGGTTCATCCGAAGATGTTTTTTTTGCAATATATTCAGTTATTCCTGGAAATTTTTTTTTTAAAAAATGTGATTTAGAAATTGGCCCATTTATAAGTGCTGCAGATTTATTTTTTTTTAAAATTTTGATCGATAGATTAAAACATTTTTCAATATAAGAATTGGATGAGCTAGAAATAGCAGAGAAAACCTTATTAAATGAGTAATCTATGTCTATTATATTTATTAATTTTACAGATGATTCATCAATATTATTTATTAAATTTAGTTTAAATTTATATCCAAGATATTTCATTTGTAGTTCAATTAATCTTTTACTCCCAATAAGAACAATTTTTTTATTATTTTTACTAAAATTATTAGATTTAAAATATTTAAACAATATTTCAGAGAAGGTACTATTAGGTTCTCCTAATACGATTAAAATTATTTTAATATTCATTAATTTCTATATTTTTTTTTATTTTTTTATAAAAAATTATTGAAAAGTTATTTAGTTGTCTATTTGTTTCTTCATTGATTAATCTCTTGAGTTGTTCATCTAAATTAAATTTTTGAATAAACTCTTTTTTATTATTTAATTTAATTAATATATATCCACCTTGTATTTTGATTGGTTTACTTACTTGATTTATATCTAATCTTTTTACTTCATTATTAATTATTTTTGATAATTGCAGTTCATTAACCCATCCAATTAACCCGCCATTTTTTGATGTATTGGCAATACTATAAATGTTTGCAGTATTTTCAAAACCAATATCATTAATATTTTTTTTTATGTTATTCAATTCTTCTTCCATGCTTGTGTTTAGATTTTCCTTAAATACAATTTCAGATAAATTGTATTCATAAATTTTATTCCTATTATTATATTGATCTAATATTCTTTTTTTTAATTCTTCTCTATTGATCTTAATATTATTTATATAATTTTTAAAAATAAATTGATTCCATAAAGCTTCAACTTTAAGTTTATTTCTTATTATTTTATAATCCAAATTATTTAATTTTAATTTTTCAATAAATGCAGACTTATTATCTAAATTTTTGTTTTTAAGAATTTTTTTTTCTAAATTATCAATAATGTTTTGATTTTTATTAAAATCGTAAAACTTTTTTAATTCATTTTTTTTTATAATTTCAGTGATTAATGAATCTTTTGAAATTTTTTCTATTCTATTATTATCTAGTTCAATTAATTTAGGATTTAAAAAAATTAAATATTTTTTCTCATTATCTATATCAATGTTTGTAATTATCTCATTATTAACCTTAGCTTTAATTTCTATTACATTACTATTCACAATTTTATTTACAGAAAATATTACAACTAAGATAAGAATGAGTTTAATTTTTTTCATCTATTGTTAACAAGTGTATTTGCCGACCCCCTTAATTCTGTAAATGGAATAAACTTAATTAAAAAAGCCAAATTTTGATCTGGAACTAAATTTCCATCTCTAAAAAATTTTTTCTGATACTGGAATGTCACATAAAGACAATCTGTTTCATATATATAGGATAAATTATAATTCTGTGTAAAGTCTGTCTTTAAATCTTTTGTAGTGTTAAAAGTTAGAGAATGTTCATTATTAAATTTTATGTTTGTCTCATTTGATATAGTTTCACTATTACCTAATTCATGATTTTCTGTTACGTAATTAAAAGTTGTTAATAATTTGTTTGAACCAATTTCGGCGGAGATAGCATCATAATTTGAAAACTTCATGTCTCTATCATAAGAAAAATCGTAGCCTAATTCAAAATAGTCACTAGGTTTATAAAAAAAACTACCCACGATATCAGATCTTGTTTGGTCTAATTTTGCCTTCTCAGGCATTGAGCTATTTTTTTTGTCTTTAATTACATTTCCTATGTTAAAGCCTAATATTTTTTCTTTAAAAAAGTTCTGTTTTTCGTATTCCAATCCAATTGTTAATGACCGTCCTGTTTCAGCTGTATCTCCAGTTCCAATTCTACTTGGTGAAAATATATTTCCGTAACCTAACCTTGTAGAATTTGATGATATATCTGTACTACCGGTTGGAGTAAACTTAAATTGAATTTTAGGTTTAAGAAAATTAGTCATATCATTAGATAGTTTTTTTTTTAGTGGTAGCTCTGAATTTATTAGCATGGATCCTAACAATTCATGTTCACTATCTTCGTTTAGGGTCGATGAATTTTCAGAATATTTATTTAAATTTTTTAATAAGAGCCTGTAGTTTGTTAGAACTCCACCATTTGTAAAATAATTATATGAAGAAAAATTAAAGTCATTGTTTAATTGAGCTTCGTATATATTAGTTTCATAATTTTTTTGATAGCCACTAGAGGTAAAACTGAATTTACCATTGTAACTTTGATCTAGTTCAATATTCTTATCAAATACAAAACTAGGAAGAATATATTGGTACCTATCACTATCTTTTGTAACATTTAAGCTTTCATACACTCTCATTGAGGTTTTTAAAGCTGTATTATCATCAAACATTTTATCTATTTCTAAAAAAGATCTTAGGGTACTTGTGTCAAATTTTGATACCATACTATTAGTTTCTTCTATTCCACGAAAATCATGAATTTTTAAATAATTATCATTTGAAACATTTTGAAATTCAAATTCATATGAAGTGCTATCATTAAATTTTCCTTCTGAGTTTAAAAAAAAGTGGGTATTTGCATTTCCTTCATTTTGGTTAAAACTAAAATCTGCAATTAGATCAGAATTTTTAAAACTTTCTCTATATTCAGATTGTAGAATAAAATCACCATCGGAATACATTCTCGGGTTAAATGTCATATCTTTTGCTTCTGATATAGCTAGAAAATATGGAACATTGATTGCTCTTCCTAAATTATCTGAGCTTGAATATACTGGAGTTAAAAACCCTGACTTTCTTTTAACTGTTGGATCTGGATGACTAAAGTAGGGAAAGAAAAATACTTTCTTACCAAATAATTTTAGCCAAGAATTTTTGTATTGAAATAATCTTTGTATTTTGTCGTGTATGAATTCATGACTTTGTAATTCCCAGCCTCTACACTCTTTATTTTCTATATTGCACGTACTAAACACAGCTTTGTGTATTGTTGTTTTTTCTTCATTAGATGTTGCAGATTTTCCTTTTAAAAGTGGATCATTGTCATTATTTCCAAAAAAGTCATCGACAAATTCTACTATTAACTCTTTTCCCGCTAGTTCCTTCGATTTAAGATTAACTTTTGCCTTTTCAAATAAATAACTATTATTTTGATTATCAATTATATTTGTTCTTTCTGAGGATATAATCTCTTCAACTGTATCAAATAAAAAACCATCCTGAAAATTATAAATATTATTTGTATCATCATATACTTTTGTATCTGACTCACTCAAAACTTCCATTGAATTTCTATTATATAAAACATCTTTTGAAAAAACTTCATATCTATTTTCAACTTTTATAAATGTATCTCCCTGTGTAAGAATTATATTATCTATTTCGTTATATATTGCTTTATCACTTTCAATATAAACATTATTTAGATTATCAAAAAATTTAACATTTCCAATAATTACTAATTCAGAAATTGATTTATTATATTTTGATTTGTCACCCTCTACTATAATTTTTTGATTTGGAATTTTTGCAATACCTTTTAATGAATAAATCATATTACCTTCTTCCTCTATCTGAATATTCTTTGAGTCAAAAAAAATAGTATCAGCTTCAATTTCTGTTATAAAAAAAAAGGTGAATATAAATATTATTAATCCAATAAACTTAGTTTTCATTTAATTTAGTTAATCCTAACCCACATATAAGAAATATAAGAACTTGAGGCAACCAAATTGATACCAGAATAGGAAATGTTTCATTTTTACCAAATAATATTGAAAAATAATTCATATAATAAAACACTACTGAGACCAATACTCCAACAACAACTAAAAAAAATTTTGATTTTATAAAATTTAGTTTAAACATTAGCAATGCACCAATAATGGTAGTTAGAGTAAGATAAAATGGTATGCTATATATTTTATTTAGGTGTAATTTAACTTCAGTAGCTGAATAACCAATAGCCTCATAATTTTTTTCTAATTGTATTAACTGGAATATATTTAAGGAGTTTAAATTTGAATATAAATTTGAAATTATTTTTCCATTGAATGATGAAGAATAATTATATTTACTTAAGTTTTTAGTCTGCCTATCCTCAGAATAAATTTTAACTTCTTTAAGTTTCCAATCCTTTAATGTTATATCTCCTTTGCTAGCAATTATAGTATTTAAAAGTTTATATTTTTTATCTAATTCTGTGATTATAATATTTTGTAATGTATTTTTTTTATAATTTGTCGCATTTATAATATACAATTTTGATCCATCTTTGCTATTTTCTTTGATCCAAAGACCATCATCATTCACTACAGCCAAATGATCTCCAGTGCTGGAATACTGATATTTAATATTAAGATACAAACTTTTTAAATTTGCAGAAAATGAGTAGTAAACAATTATTATTGCTATTCCCAAAACTAAAGAAACTATTGAAATTATAGAGGTAATTTTAAAATTATTTATTCCATGGCTTCTAAGAAGTTCAATCTCATCTCTTTCAAAAAGACTAATAAAAAAAAACATTACACCTAATAAAAATATAAATGGTAGTATCTCAAAAACTATCGAAGGTATGTTTAAAATTGTTAAGATTATTGGATAATACATACTACTATTTTTATTCTCAAAAAATTTTATTTCTTCAAATATATTTAAAAAAAACTTAAAAAAATAAAAACAACAATTATTATTAAGATATTTTTAAGAAAAAGTTTCGTTAAATATTTTTCATAATTTTTTAAGATCATAACAAATTTAATTTAAATTTTGTAATTAAAATTAGAAGTGAATAAAAAATAATCACCAGCGCTATTGGTAAGAATAAAATTAAAATTGTAATACTAATAGAGCTTAATATAAATTTCAAACTAATCTGTGAAATAATTATTACAAAACTTCCAATCAAAAACAAATTAATCTTATGATATTTTGAAAAATATTTTGATTTAGGTTCAATTATAATACTAGCTCCAATCAAAGCTATTATAAGAGTATAAAATGGTAAAATAAATCTCTTATAAAGTTCCTCACTAATTTGAACAAGCGGTCTTGTTTTGCATTCTATATTTTTTAAATTTGATATTTCTATTACTTCATTGTTATTCAAGTTAAATAGAATTTTTTTTAAACAATTAAAAAGTGTTTTTGTGTCTAGTTCTTGAATTTTAGAATGTGTAATGGATTTAGTTGAAAAATTTGATAAATCATAATCTGTCTCTGAAAAGTTTAAAGTATAAGTATTGTCTACATTAATATTTGTAATACCTCCATTATATAATCTTAAAAAATACTGATCATCATTTTGAATAATTTTGCCATTTTTTGAAATAATTATTTTCGAGCCACCATCTATTTTTTCATTAATATATATTTTCTTAAGTTCACCATTTTTTTCATAATCTTCAACAAAAATTGTAAGATTTTTTACAACACTTATAAATTTTTTTTCAGAAATCAATTTTGGCAAAAAATCTATGTTAGATGATTTAATATACTCTCTTCCTAGATTTTGAGATTTTGGTACTACAAACAGGTTGAGGAATAATTGTAATAATAAAAAAAAAAATGAAAATAATAATATATAATTAATAAATTGAATTTTTTTAATTCCGTTGTTCCAAAATACAATTAACTCATTTGAATTAATATATTTATTGATAACGTAAAAAATTGAAATAAAAAATACAAAGATAATTGTCTTGCTAAAAATTTTTGGTAAATTTAAAGAGATATAGTAAAAATATATTTTTAGACTGTGCCCGTCGTCTGAAACTAGGTCTAAAAAATTTACAGCTTGTATTATCCAAACAATAAAAGTTATGCTGAATGACGAAATCAAAAAGAAATTTACTATATCTAGTGAAAATTTACGAAATATTAATTTATTCATTGAAATTATTGTTTTTATAAATATACAACATTATCTAATAAAAATTTCATAAAAATGAAGCTAAATTTGAATTTTGTAAATAAAGTCCCAAAACTAGCTAAGGATAGCGAGATTATTCTCCTTACACAAAAAGTAAGAAAAAGTAAAGTGATTACGCAATTAACGAAATCAATATTTTCTAATAAACTTTTCTCTGAACAGGATTTTCTTATAAAAGATTATGACGATAAAAGTTATATATTCGTAAATTGCACTAAGTCAAAAGTTTCATTAGATTTTGAAAAACTTGGTTCGAAATTATATGTTTTCTTAAAGAAAAATAAGAAAGAGAATTCTTTTATTAATGTAGAAAATAATTCTTTTAATAATTTTCAATTAGAAAAGTTTCTTCATGGAGTACAACTTAAGTCTTATAATTTTAATCTTTATAAAACAGATAAGAAAAAAAATGTTAATATAAATTTGAGCGTTGTTGGCAGTAACATTAAACAAAAAAATTTATTAAGAAATAAATTAAACGCTCTTTTGGAAGGAGTTTTTCTTACTAGAGATTTAGTTTCTGAACCTGGAAATGTTTTGCACCCAGATGAATACGCAAAGAGAATTGTTAAATTAAGAAAGTTTGGACTAAAAGTAACAGTATATGATCAAAGGAGATTAAAAAAATTAGGTTTTAATGCATTGCTTGGTGTCGGACAAGGAAGTATCAGAGGTTCTTACATGATAACCATAGAGTGGAATGGAAATAAAAATAAATCAAAACCTTTGGCATTCGTTGGAAAAGGTGTTTGTTTTGATACTGGGGGAATTTCACTTAAGCCTGCAAAATTTATGGAGGATATGACATATGATATGGCAGGTTCAGCAACTGTTGTTGGTCTTATGAAAACTCTAGCTTTAAGGAAATCTAAAATTAATGCGGTTGGGGTTGTAGGATTAGTTGAAAATATGCCAGGAGCAAATGCACAGAGACCTGGAGATATTGTAAAATCCTATAGTGGACAAACGATCGAAGTTTTAAATACTGATGCTGAAGGAAGACTAGTTTTAGCAGATGCACTTACATATACCGAAGAGAAATTTAAGCCAAGTCTAATTATTGACTTAGCGACATTAACTGGAGCAATAATTGTTGCTCTAGGATCTGAATATGCTGGATTATGGTCAAATAATAAAAAATTGTCTAAACAACTTTTTGATGCTGGAGAACAAGTAGAGGAAAAGGTATGGGAAATGCCTCTACACGAAAATTATAATAAATTAATGAACTCAAACAATGCTGACATGCAAAATATCAATTATGTTGGGGGAGCTGGATCAACAACCGCAGCTCAATTTTTACAGAGATTTATAATTAATAAAACACCCTGGGCACACTTAGATATTGCTGGCATGGCTTTTTCTAAATATGCTGGAGCATTGAACTCTGGTGGGGCAACTGGGTATGGGGTTAGGTTACTAAATAAATTTATAGAGGAGAATTATGAGTAATATTGAAAAAACTTTATCAATAATTAAGCCAGATGCTGTTGAAAGAAATTTGCAAGATCAGATTAAAAATGAATTTAAAAATAACGGATTTGAAATTTTAAAAGAAAAAAAAATTCATATTTCTAAAGAGGAGGCTGAAAAGTTTTATAAAGTTCATGAGTCTAAACCATTTTACAGCGATTTATGTACCTATTTATCTTCTGGACCAATTATTGTAATGAGTCTTCAAAAAGATAACGCAGTTTTAGAAAATAGGAAATTAATGGGAGCGACTAACCCCAAAGATGCTGAAGACGGAACACTTAGAAAAAAATATGGTATTTCAATTGATAAAAATTCTGTTCATGGATCAGATAGTGTTGAAAATGCAAAGAAAGAGCTAGACTTTTTCTTTAATGATTAGTTAAAAATTTATTAATAGCTTTTGGATAAATTTCATGTTCAATTTTAAGCACTTTTTTTTCTAAACTTCTTACATTATCTGATTTTAGGATTTTTACCTTCTTTTGTAAAATAACTTTACCTGAATCTAATTTTTCTGTTACTTTGTGAATTGAAACTCCTGCAAATTGATCTTTATTTCTAATTGCTCTCTCATGTGTATTTAAACCTTTATACTTTGGCAAAAGTGATGGATGAATATTCAATATTGGCTTAGAAAATTTTTTTATAAAACTACCGGACAAGATTTTCATAAACCCAGCTAAACACAGAATATCTATGTTAAATTTATTTAGTAATTTTATTGATTTATTTTCAAAATTTGATTTATTTTTAATTCCATAAATCTTTATATTTGATTTAGATGCATATTTTAATCCTTTAGCGTCTGGATTGTTTGAAATAACTAATATAATTTTAAATAATGAATTTTTTTTTTTTGAGTGTTTTATTAAAGATTTTAAGTTACTACCTCTACCACTAATAAAAACAGCAGTATTTTTTTTACCAGGATATTTTTCCACTTAATTTTACTTTTTTTGAATTTTTAACTATTTTACCAATTATATAAGGTTTAAAATTTTTTCCAAAATATTTTCTTACCAAATTTAAATTTCTAGGATTTGTCACTAAACAAAAACCTACACCACAATTAAAGGTCTTTAACATTTCTTTCTCACTAACACCCATTTTATATAACCATGTAAAAATTTTTAATGTTTTGACTCTATTTAGGGCTATTTCAGCACATAAATTTTTTGGTATTATTCTTTTAATATTATCCACTAAACCTCCACCAGTTATATTTGCACATCCATTTATTAAATTTTTTTCATTAATAAGAGATAATTCTTTTACATAAATTTTAGTCGGTCGAATTAATTCGTCTTTGAGAAATTTGTTCTTCTTGAAATTTATTTTTTTTTTTTTTAAAAGATATCTCACTAAGGAATAACCATTAGAGTGTAGTCCATTAGAAGGTACCGCTAAAATAAGATCATTATTTCTAATTTTTTTATTAAGTATTTTTTTCTTTTCAACAAGACCAACAGCAAAACCTGCTATATCAAACTTCCCTTTGGTATACGTCCCTGGCATTTCAGCAGTTTCACCACCAACTAATTTGCAACCCGCTATATCACATCCCTTAACAATTCCTTTAACTAAATGTTTTAATTTACTCAAACTAATTTTGCTAATCGAAATGTAGTCTAAGAACAAATAAGGCGTAGCCCCTTGAACGACTAAATCATTTGCACACATTGCAACAAGATCTATTCCAATTGTATCAAATTTATTTAGATCATTCGCAATCTCAATTTTTGTTCCAACTCCATCAGTGCTAGTAACTATGTGAGGGTCTTTTAGTTTTCTAGGTATTGGTGAGATTGCTCCAAAGCCTCCTATATTCTTAAAATCACCACTTTTACTTGATTTTCTTGCTAGTGAACTTATGAACTTAACAAAACTATCTGCTTTTGGAATATTAACTCCACTCTTACTGTATGTTAATTTATTTGATGCCATATAACAAAGTTATGTATTTTTTTAAAAAAAATATATCAAATTGTTTATATATATTTTTCATATTTTTAACCTTAAATTTTATAGAGTTTTCCACAAAAGAGGTACTTGCTAAAACTTTTGTTGTTTCAAAAATTGAAGTTGAGGAAAAATATAATCTTAATTTTAATAAGCCTAAAGTTATTGATAGAGGATTTAAAAAAGCATTTGAAGATATCTCTCAAATGATACTTGAAAGAAAAGATCTTTATAAAATTAAAAACACACCAATAAACGATATTAAAAAATTAATTGAAAACTTTTCAATATTGGACGAAAAATTTATAAACCAAAAATATAAAAGTATTATGGAAGTAGAATTTAATAGAATAAAATTAATTAAATTTTTAGACTCTAAAAATATAACTATTTCATTACCAAAAAAAATAGATGTTCTTTTGATACCAGTTCTAGTTGACTTAGAAAAAGATAATTTAAACTACTTAAGTGAAAATATTTTTGTAAAGAATTGGCAAAATATCGAAAAAAATTATTTTCAAATTACTTATGTTATGCCAAACGAGGATGTAGAAGATTATTTAAGTATAAAAGAAAACTTACAAAATATTGAAAATTATGATTTTAAAAAAATATTAAAAAAATATAATTCTGAAAATTTTGTAATAATGATAATTTTTAAAAGAAAAAATAATTTTAAATTTTATTCAAAAATTAATTTTGATGATAACTTTGAAATATTAAGTAAAAATTTTAATAATAAAAATATAAATAATCAAATAGACTTAAACTCAATGATACTTAATATTAAAAACGAGTATGAAGATAATTGGAAATCCATTAATAAAATGAATCCAACTACATCTGTTCCAATCCGATTATCAGTAGAGTCAAACAATATAGAAAAATCATTAAAATTAGAAAATGCTTTGGATAATTTAGATTTTGTTAATAGCTATAATATTGAAAAGTTTGATAGTAAAATGATTATATATAAAGTTTATTACAGCAGTAGTCCAAAAAGATTTTTAAAAGATATTTTGTCTTATGGAATTAATGTTAATATCTCTTCAACTAACTGGAAAATAGAATGAGTGAATTAAATCAATTACTTCTAGATTTTAATTATAAAACTAATTTTAATGAACATGATTTTTATTTATCGAAAAGTAATTCCAATGCATTTAATTTGATTAATAGATGGCCCGACTGGGATAAAAAAATATTAAACATATCAGGCGAAAAATTCTCTGGAAAAAGTCACCTAGCAAATATCTTTAAATTAAAATCTAAAGCATTTTTAGTTAAGGGAAATGAGATTGATAATTCAATTTTTAAAAATATAAAATTACATGAAAGTATAATTGTTGATAATTTTGAGGAATGTAATCAAGAAGAAATACTTTACTCAATTTTTAATCTAATAGATCAGGATAGTAAGTATTTGTTAATAAATTCATTAAAACCAATAAATGAAATTAAATACAAACTGCCTGATTTAACCTCAAGATCAAAAAATTGTCTTTACGCTGTAATTGAGAATCCAGATGATGAATTACTTTTTGCAATCATTTTAAAGAATTTTTCAGATCGGCAGATTAAAATCGAAAAAAAAATAATCAAATTCATAATTAATAGAATTGATAGATCTTATAGAAAAATTGATGAATTTATATATAAGATTGACGAGTTGAGTTTAAAAAAAAAAAAACCAATTAATTTAAAAACCATAAAAGAGATTTTATAAATTGAATAAATACAGAACTCATACCTGCGGGGAATTAACTAAGTTACATAAAGAAAAGATAATTTCTTTATCTGGTTGGATTAACAAAAAAAGAGACCATGGAAATCTTTTATTTATAGACTTAAGAGATAATTTTGGAATTACTCAATGTGTTATAGACAAAAGTAATGAAATTTTTAAAAAAATTGAAAAACTTTCTTTGGAAACAGTAATTAAAATTACGGGAATGGTTATTGAGAGGTCAAATGAAACAGTAAATAAAAATATTTCTACTGGCGAAATTGAAGTCAAAATTAATAAGATTGATATTCTTGGTGAAACTAAAGAATTACCAATGCCAGTTTTTTCAGATCAAGAATATGCTGAGGATATAAGACTTAAGTATAGATTTTTAGATTTAAGAAGAAAAAAAATACATCAAAATATTATCTTAAGATCACAAGTAATCTCATTTATTAGAATTGAAATGCAAAAACTTGGTTTTTTAGAATTTCAAACTCCTATTTTAACTTCATCTAGTCCAGAAGGAGCAAGAGATTTTCTTGTACCTAGTAGATTAAATCCAGGAAAATTTTATGCATTACCACAAGCTCCCCAACAATTTAAGCAACTAATAATGGTTTCTGGGTTCGACAAATATTTCCAAATAGCTCCTTGTTTCAGAGACGAGGACGCAAGAGCAGATAGAAGTCCTGGGGAATTTTATCAATTAGATCTTGAAATGTCTTTCGTTGAACAAGAGGATGTCTTTGGAGTAATTGAAACTTTATTCCTAAAATTATTTAAAACATTCAGTAATAAAAAAATTCTTCATGAAAAGTTTCCAAAGATTACCTATGAAGATGCAATGATTAAATATGGGTCAGATAAACCAGATTTAAGAAATCCATTAGAAATTTCAGATTTAACAAACATTTTTGAAAGAGAGGATGTTAAATTTGAAATATTCAAGAAATTGGTAAAAAATGGCTCAATAGTTAGAGCGTTAGTCACCAAAAATACAAAAGATAAACCTAGAAGTTTCTTTGATGGAATTGATAAATGGGCTAAAGATCAAGGTTCATCTGGTCTTGCATATTTTACATTAGAAAAAGAGGATAAAATTAATGCGAAAGGACCGATTGGAAAATTTTTTTCAGAGAATTCATTATTAGAAATTATGAAACTAACAAATGCGAATATAGGTGATACTATATTTCTTTCTTGTGGCAAGAAAGTTGATGTAGAAAAAATATTAAGTGGTGCAAGAAAAAAAATAGCAGAGGATTTAGATTTAATTGATAATGAAACATTTTCATTTTGTTGGATTGTTGATTATCCAATGTATGAGATTGATCAAACAACAAAAAAAATCAAATTTAGTCATAATCCATTTTCAATGCCACAAGGAGAAGTAAATAAATTAGACCTTTCTAATCCTTTAAATATTAAAGCTTTTCAATATGATATTGTTTGTAATGGTATTGAGTTATCATCAGGGGCTATAAGAAATCATATTCCTGAATTAATGTATAAATTATTTGAAATTGCTGGCTATTCAAAAAATGACGTAAATCAAAAATTTAGCGGAATGATAAATGCCTTGAGTTATGGAGCACCACCCCATGGAGGAATAGCTCCAGGAATTGATAGAATCGTTATGCTTTTGGCAAATGAAAAAAACATAAGAGAAGTTACTATGTTCCCAATGAATCAAAATGCACAAGATTTGATGATGAATGCACCTTCTGAAATTTCAGATAATCAATTAAAAGAGTTAAATTTAAATATTAAAAAAAAAAAATAGTTATTTCTTTCCTTTAAGATTTATTTTTATATCTGACAGATCTACTAATTTCTTTTTGTAATTACTTCTAACAAAACCTTTACTTGTAATGTCTTTTACTAATTTTAAGAATTGAGTTTTATCCTCGCTATTTTCATCTATTACAGCTTCATCCAAGTTTTCAGATCCTCCTATAGAAGGAGTATGGGCAAGATCTTCTCTGTTTAGATATGATATTGCTAATTCTCGAAATATATAGTCAAGAATTGATGTTGCACTTAATATTCTGTCATTTCCAAACACTTTGCCTGATGGTTCAAATTTTGTATCAACAAATGCATTTACAAATTCATCCAATGGAACTCCGTATTGCAATCCAAGTGAAACGGCTATAGCAAAGTTATTCATCGTTGCTTTTACTAGTTCACCTTCTTTACTTGTATCAATAAATATTTCCCCTATTTTGCCATCTTCGTATTCGCCAGTATGAAGGTATACTTTATGATCTCCAATCGATGCCTTTTGGATATATCCTTTTCTTCTGTCTGGCATACTAAATCTTCTACCACTAGTGTCTTTGATATTTTGAGTTAACATTTCTTGGTTAATCCTAAGATTATTTTTTTCCTTAGGCTGAGGAAGCTCTTTTTTAACTACATTTATATTGTTTTTTTCAATTTTTTCTAAATTTTTAGTTTTTCTGTTATCTAGTTTTACATCTAATATTTCAAATTTTCCGTCATTCCTTTTCTCAATATTTTGTATATTTTTCTCATCAATATCGTTTAGATAATGACTTACTTTGAAACTACAAGTGTAGTATGTCTCTACTAGATATTTTGCCATTTAATTTCCTTATTTATTTATAAAATTGAATCTAAAATATATATTGTATATAGAAATTTAAAATTTTAGTCTAATTTAATTTTTACAATTTTGAATTGAAAAAAAAATAAACTTTTATGTTGACAATATTAAAACAAATTTTTACCTGGTGGAATCAACAGACGTTTGGAACAAGATTGCAAATATTTTTTTCAGGTAAACTAGTTGGGCAAGATAAAAATGGAAATAAATATTATGAAAGTAAAACTGGGAGAAGATGGGTGATTTATAATGGTGAAGTTGAAGCATCAAAAATACCTAATGAATGGTATTCATGGATGCATTACATGAATAATAAAATAGAAAATGATCATAATTTAAAAAAATATGATTGGCAGAAAGAACATTTACCTAACCAAACAGGATCAGAAAATTCTTATCATCCAAAAAAATATAACGATGCTAAAAAAAAAAAATATAAAAGCTGGAAAAATTAATTTTTTATTAGCAACAGTTTTAAGTATTCTTATAATAAAAAATATTCACGCTGAAGCTTTGCCAAAAAGTGAGACAACTGCAGAGTTAAGTGTTCTTGATAAGGTAAGTTCAAAGAATACAAACATTAAAATTAAAGTTGGAGAAGAAATATCTTTTCAAAATTTAAATATAAAAGTTTTAAAATGTTACAATTCGGAATTTGATGATGACCCAGAAGTTACAGCTTATATTCAAGTAAAAGATACTACAATGAATAATAATGACATAGTATTTGTTTTTAATGATTGGACATTTGCATCAAGTCCATCGATTAGACCGTTCGATCATCCAGTTTATGATGTTTGGTTAAAAAAATGTTATAGTTAAATAACTTTTTCTTTATCTAACCAGCTTACATTGAAGTCAGATGTAATAAATTTTTTATTATTTAATAATACTTTATGTAGCCCTATTGTAGTTGTTATTCCATCGATAACAAACTCATCAAGAGATCTTAACATTCTTTGAATTGCCTCTTGTCTATTTCTTCCATGTGTTATCACTTTACAAACCATACTGTCATAATACGGCGTAATTTTATATCCTTGGTAGATAGATCCATCAACTCTTGTTCTAAAACCAGACGGCTGATGACACATACCTATTTTGCCTGGTGAGGGTTGAAAATTGTTGCTTGGATCCTCAGCATTAATTCGACACTCAATTGCATGACCTCTTGGGTTTACATCGCTTTGTTCCAAGGCTGTATCACCAGAAAAAGCTATCCATATTTGCTCTTTTATGATGTCAATTCCTGTAACCATCTCTGTTACTGGGTGCTCAACTTGAACTCTTGTATTCATCTCTAAAAAATAGAATTTTCTGTCCTCGTATATAAATTCAACTGTTCCAGCTCCTTCATACCCAATTTTACTAACCATACTAACAGTCTTCTTAAAAAGATCTTTTCTAATAGTATCATCTAAAACTGGACTAGGAGTCTCTTCTATAAGTTTTTGATGTCTTCGCTGTACAGAACAATCTCGCTCATGTAAATGAACAGTTCTATTCTTACCTGATAAAACTTGCACTTCAATATGTCTTGGATTTTGAAAGAATTTTTCAATATAAACTTCGTCATTTCCGAAAAATTTTTTTGCTTCTTGTTTAGCCGTCAAAAAAAGATTTTCAAAATCTTCTAACTTATTTACAATTTTCATTCCTTTTCCTCCACCTCCACCAGAGGCCTTTATTAAAACTGGAAAACCTATCTTTTCACATATTTTTTTTGCTTCAATAATGTCTTTAATACCGCCTTCTGAGCCCTCAATTACTGGAAGTCCATATTGCTTTGCAACTTTTTTAGCTTCAATTTTATCTCCCATCATTTTTATTAGATTAGACGATGGACCAATAAATTTTATATTATTTTCTTCTAATACTTTCGCAAATTCAAAATTCTCTGATAAAAAACCATAACCAGGATGGACAGCCTCAGCACCTGTGAGTTCAATTGCTGACATAATTGCAGGGATATTTAAATAACTTAATGTTGGTTGATGAGGACCTACGCAAATACTTTCATCAGCTAACCTAACATGCATACTCTCTCTATCCACATCTGAGTGAATAGCCACTGTTGCAATACCCCATTCTTTACATGCTCTAATAATACGAACTGCTATTTCACCTCTATTAGCTATAAGTATTTTATTGAACATTAATTTAATCTAGGGTCGCAATAGTTTGACCAAATTCTACAGGTTGTCCATCTTCAACACTAATTTCTTTTACAATGCCATCAATTGGGCTTGGCACATGATTCATAGTTTTCATTGCCTCTACAATCATAATTGTATCACCTTTTTTAATCTTTTGACCCACCTCAATAAATTTTTTACCACCTGGTTCTGGGGCAAGGTAAGCAGTACCAATTATAGGTGAAGTGATTTTTTTAGAATTATCATTTAAAACTTCTTTTTTTATGATTTTTTTTTCATTAGCAGGCGCCAAAGCATCTATATTTTTTGATATTCTAGATTTTGAAACTTTTACCTTAACATCTTTTTCAGTGTACTCAATTTCAGTAAGATTAAATTCTTCTAAATAATCATTTAATTCTTTAATAATATTTTTATTAATTTTCATTTTTTAAAATTTCATGCATAGAGTTTATGGCCAAAATATAACCATTTATACCCAATCCACATATTATACCAGTAACAACCTGGCTTATTAATGACTTATGTCTAAAATCCTCTCTTTTATAAATATTAGATATATGGATTTCGATGATAGGTTTTTTGAAAATGCTCAAAGCATCTCTTATAGCAACTGATGTATGGCTATATCCTGCCGCATTTATTATAATTCCATCATATATTTTACGAGCATCTTGAATAATATTTACAATGTTTCCCTCAATATTTGATTGTTTGATATCTATATCAATCTTTAAATCTTTTGCCCTTTTTATACAAATTTCTTCAAGAAATTTGTAGTCTTTGCTACCATATTGAGTTTGTTCTCTTTCACCTAATAGATTAAGATTAGGTCCATTAATAATTATTAATTTACTCATTAAAACTTTATATTATATGAATAAAAAAAATAAAATAAAAATAGTAGTCAATGGTAAACTTTTGACAGTAAATATAAAATTTTCTTTAAAAAACCTGATCGAAAAGTTAAAAACGCCAATTAATAAAGTAGCAATAGAATTAAATGAAGAAATAGTTGATAAAAAAAAATTAAATAAAATTTATTTAAAAAATAAAGACAAAATAGAAATTGTACATTTTATAGGTGGTGGTTAATGAAATCTGATATTTTAAAAATTGCAAATAGGAAGTTTAAATCTAGACTCATTGTTGGAACTGGAAAATACAAAAATCTTAAAGAATGTGCAGAGGCTATTAAAATTTCAGGTGCTGAAATTGTTACAGTTGCGGTAAGAAGAGTTAACATATCAGATAAATCTAAACCTTTACTTATGGATTATGTTGATCCAAAAAAAATAATGTATTTGCCAAATACAGCAGGTTGCTTTACTTCAAAGGATGCCCTAAGAACATTAAGACTTGCTAGGGAAATTGGAGGCTGGAAAATAGTTAAATTAGAGGTTTTAGGAGATAAAAAAAACTTATTTCCAGATATGATTGAGACATTAAAATCTACAGAAGTTTTAACAAAAGAAGGTTTTAATGTAATGGTTTATTGTAATGATGATCCACTTATGTGTAAGAGGTTAGAAAATTCTGGAGCTTCAGCTATTATGCCACTAGCAGCTCCAATCGGGTCAGGCTTAGGAATTCAAAACAAAACAAATATTAAAATTTTAAGACATCAAACAAAAGTTCCTTTGATTATTGATGCTGGAATTGGAAAGGCATCTGATGCAGTTGAAGCTATGGAAATGGGATGTGATGCAGTATTAATTAATACAGCAATTGCAAAAGCCAGAAATCCTTTTCAAATGGCTGACTCAATGAAATACGCAGTTATATCAGGAAGAAAATCCTTTCTATCAGGAAGCATAACACCTATTCTCCAAGGATCACCCTCATCTCCAAAAAAAGGACTAATTTGAATTCTTTTTACTAAAATTTTTTCTCTTTTTAAATTTTTTTCTTTTAAAATTTGATTTTTTTTCTTTATTCGATTCTTTATTTTTATCAATCGTTTCACTCTCTATTTTCTGCAAAGTTTCAATTTTTTCAATTTTATCTAATACTTTTGATAGTTTTGATTTAAATTCTATTTTGTAATCTTGTAGACCTAGTTCTGCGCCAACAGTGAGATTAATCTTAATCTTATTCTTCTTTTTAAAATAATTTAAATCCTCTAAAAAATAATTTTCTATAAAATTAAGTATTTTTTCATTAACATTGACTTCTACTACTTTAGCATTTGTTTCGAATGTCTTAATTTCAATTAATTTAATTATCTTTAAAGCTAAAGTTTCATTAGTTAATTTAATTGACCATTTAATATTACTTTCCCTTAATCTTTGTCTAGACATCTCAAGTAATCCAAAATTGCTTATTCTTCCTATTTGAATTCTTGCTCTATCATTTCTACACCTCTCCTTTAATCTCCTTTCAACTTGTTTACGATTGTTAAAGCTAAGCATGTCTATGAAATCTATTATTATTAGACCAGATAAATCTCTAATCTTTATTTGCCTTGCTATTTCCTCAGCTGCTTCTAGATTAGTATCTAGCGCGGTACTTTCAACGTTCTTCTGCTTAATAGATTTGCCTGAATTGATATCAATTGACACTAATGCTTCTGTTGGGTTTATTACAAGATAACCCCCAGAGCTAAGTTTTACCTCTGACTTAAAAATTTCAAAAAGTTTTTTTTCAATATCTTCTTTAAAAAATAGTGGTATTTTTTCTCTAAATTTTTTTACTTTTTTCAGTTGTTTGGGCATCATAAGTTTCATGTAGTTTTTTGCTTTTTGATATCCCTCAGTACCTTCTACAATAATATTTTGAGTTTCATCATCATACATGTCTCTTATACTTCTTTTTATAATATCACTTTCTTGATGAATTAAAGAGGGAGCAATTGAATTTAAGGCATTATCTTTTATTGAATTCCAAGCTGTAATTAAGTTTTTAAGATCACCGTCTATTTCATTTTTTGTTTTATTTGAACCAGCAGTTCTTACTATAACACCCATCTCTTTCGGAATTTCTATTTCATTTAAAATTTTTCTTATTTTTTTTCTGTCACCGGGGTTGAATATTTTTCTTGAAATACCACCCCCTTTTGCGGTGTTGGGCATTAAAACTATGTATTTTCCTGCAATACTTATAAATGTACTAAGTGCTGCTCCTTTAAAACCTCTTTCATCTTTAAGCACCTGAACCAATATGACTTGATTTGGTTTTATTACCTCTTGAATTTTGTATCTTTTAGATGGAAATTTTTTTTCATTTTTTATTTTTTCTTTAGTTTCGTCTTCTAATTTTTCAACTGGATCACTTAATTTGATCTCTTCGTTACCTTCTAAAATTTGATTTTCATTATTTTCACTTTCTTTTGACAGTTCTTCTCTAACTTTTTCTTCTTCCTCTTTTATTTTATCTAAATCTGATTGTGGAAGTTGATAGTAATCAGATTGAATATCATTAAATGATAAAAAACCATGCCTTTCTCTTCCAAAATCAACGAATGCAGCTTGCAAAGAAGGCTCTATTCTACTTACTTTGCCTAAATAAATGTTATTTTTTATTAATGTGTTGTTTACACTCTCATACTCATAATCTTCGATATGATTATCTTTTTTGAGAACAACTCTTGTTTCATTTGGATGCGATGCATCAATGTATAAATTTTTTGACATAAATTTTGATTATTTTTCATTTGTTTATTTTTAAAATTCGGTGCCTTAACTTTAACAAATTCGATCAATAATTTAAACTAAAATGAGTAAATTCATAAAAAACCTTTTAATAACTCTAATTTTATTTTCATTAGTTGGCATTATAGTGGCTTTCTCAATTCTTTGGTCTTATTCAAATAGATTGCCAGATTATAAGTTTTTAAAAAATTATAAACCACCAGTATCTAGTAAAGTGTATTCTGGGAATGGAGTATTAATCAGTGATTTCTCCTCTGAAAAAAGAATATTTGTTCCATTTAATGCTATACCAAAAAAAATAATCCACTCATTTTTATCTTCTGAAGATAAAAATTTTTTTAGGCATCCAGGTGTAGATGCAAAAGGAGTATTAAGAGCAATTAAAAACAATATTTTTAATTTAATAAAGTCAAATAGATTAGAGGGAGCGTCTACTATTACTCAACAGGTAGCTAAAAATTTTCTCTTATCAAATGAGGTAAGTTTAGATAGAAAAATAAAAGAGGCTATTTTAGCCTTTAGAATTGAAAGAGCTTTATCAAAAGAGAGAATATTAGAACTTTATTTAAATCAGATTTATCTTGGAGAAGGATCTTACGGCATAGCATCCGCAAGCCTTAGATATTTTAACAAACCAATAGGTGAATTAAATTATTCGGAGTCAGCTTTGTTAGCTGCATTACCTAAGGCACCAAGTAAATATAATCCATACAAAAATAAAGAATTAGCAACTTATAGAAGAAATTTAGTAATTAAAAATCTTTATGAGAATAATTATGTTTCAAAAGAAAAGTACGAAGAAATTATAAAATCAGAAATTATTTTAAATAAGAGAAAAAGAATTTTTTTAGAAGATACAAGATATTTTGTGGAAGATATAAGAAAAAAAGTAATTCAGAATTATGGATATGACAAAATTCATAAACAAGGATTTAATATAAAAAGCCCAATTAATTTAAAACTTCAAAATTTAGCTTCTGCATCATTAAGAAAAGGACTCCTAGAATATGATAAGAGAATGGGTTGGCGTGGGCCTTTAGACAATAGAGATTATAAAGATTGGAATAAAAATTTAGATAAGTTTAAGCTTGAAAAAACAATTGGTTGGCAAATAGCAATTGTAAAAAGAATAGATAAATTTGAAACTGTAATTCAAACATCTAATAAAGAAAATGGTGTTATAAGTTACGAGGATATTAACTGGACGAGGAAAAATTTTGAAGAAATATTTAAAATTAATGATCTAATTTACGTAGAAAAAATTTCTGATGGAATATTTAGTTTAAGACAATTACCAAAAGTAAATGGTGGGATTATTGTTATGGATCCTTATAGTGGTAGAGTATTAGCAATGTCGGGAGGTTTTAGCTTTAAAAAAAGTGAATTTAACAGAGTGTCACAAGCAAAAAGGCAGCCTGGATCTGCTTTTAAACCTTTTATATATGCTTTAGCATTAGAAAATAACTATACACCATCTTCTTTAATCCTAGATGCTCCAATTGTTTTAAACCAAGGAGAAGATCTAAAAATGTGGAAACCTGAAAATTATGGTAAAAAATTTTATGGTCTTTCTACCTTAAGAAATGGTGTTGAAAAGTCTAGAAACCTTATGACTGTGAGGATTTCTCAAGATTTGGGAATAGACAAGATTATAAATTTTTCAAAACAATTAAATATTTATGAAAATCCAGATGAGTTACTGTCAGTCTCATTAGGGTCAGCAGAAACTACATTGTTGAATATCACAAGTGCATATTGCTCCTTTGTAAATGGTGGAAAATTAGTTACACCTATAATAATTGATAGAATTCAAGATAGCGAAGGAAAAACAATTTTTAATAATGAAAAAAGGTTTTGTGAAAATTGTGATAAAATTTCATTTGAAGGTAACAGCGTACCCATAATAAAAAGTGATTTTAGGCAAATCTTCTCACCACAAACAGCATATCAAATGACATCGATATTGGAAGGGGTAATAGAAAGAGGAACAGGAAAAAGATTACGTGATTTAAATTTACAATTAGCAGGAAAAACAGGTACAACTAATAATAATACTGATACCTGGTTCATCGGTTTCACATCAAATCTAGTAGTTGGAGTTTATGTTGGGTATGATAATCCAAGAAGATTAGGAAAATATGAAACTGGTTCTAAAACTGCATTACCAATATTTAAAGAGTTTATAAAAAAAGCAGTAAATAACTATGAAGCTAGACCTTTCAAAATTGCTAAAGGAATTAAAATGATGGTAATTGATGCTGAAACTGGAAAAAAAGCAGATTTTTCATCAAAAAAAACAATAATTGAGTCTTATAAGAAAGAAAAAATTGAAAATCATGCAATTAATAGTAATGATAAATACAATCATAATATATTTAAAAAAAATATTTTAAAGTTTTATTAATGGAACAAGAAATTGAAAAATTTAAATCTGAAGTAATAAAAATTAATCAAAGAATCAAGGAGTTTCTTTGAAACACAAAATATTGAGTCAAAAAGAAATAAACTTAACAATTTGATAGAAGACCCAAAATTTTGGGATGACAGAAAAAAAGCTGAAAAAATATTAAAAGAAAAAAAAGCTTATGATAGTTTACTAACTTCTCATAAACAGTCCGAAGATGAAATTAATGAATTATATGATATCTTTAAATTAGCAAAAGATGAAAATGACAAACAACTTATTAAAGAGTCACTAGATAAATTTGTTAATTTAAAAAAAGAATTTAAAAAACTAGAAATTAAATGTTTCTTATCTAATGAAAATGATACTCTAGATAGTTATTTAGAATTTCATGCAGGTGCAGGTGGCACAGAAAGTCAAGATTGGGCTGAAATGCTCAGAAGAATGTATATGAAGTGGGCAGTTGATCGAGGTCACAAAGTAGAATTAATTAGCGAACATAAAGGAGAAGAAGCGGGAGTAAAATCTTCTGTAATTAAAATTTCTGGAGAATATATATATGGTTTTTTAAAATCAGAATCTGGAATCCATCGTTTAGTAAGAATATCACCTTTCGATTCAGGTGCTAGAAGACATACGAGTTTTGCAAGTGTTTGGGTTTACCCAGTAATTAGTGAAGAAATAGATATAGAAATATTAGACAAGGATTTAAGAATAGATACATACAGATCAAGCGGAGCAGGAGGACAACATGTTAACACAACTGATAGTGCTGTAAGAATTACACACATTCCAAGTAAAATTGTCGTTCAATGTCAAAATGAAAGATCTCAACACAAGAATAAGGAAACATGCATGAACATGCTCAAAGCAAGGATCTATGAGCATGAAATCCAAAAAAGAAAAAAAGAGAGTGATAATATTGAAAATTCAAAATCTGAGATTGGGTGGGGACATCAAATTAGATCATATATATTACATCCTTATAGAATGGTTAAAGATAATAGAACAAATTACGAGAACACTAATCCCGACAAAGTTTTAGATGGTAACATTGACGATTTTCTAGAAAATTCTTTATATAAAATAAATGCGTAAAACTATTTTAATTATACTTTCAATAGTTTTAACAATCTTATTTTTTTCTCTAATTTATCTTAGCATTTATGGAGTGAAGACAGATAATTTTAATACTTTTATAAATACCAAAGTTAAGGAATATAATTCTAGATTAAATATAAAACTTGATACTGTTTTTATTAAGCTAAATCTCCTTCAAGGTTCAATAAATATTAATACTAAAGATGCAATTTTAATTGCTGAAAATAATCAAATAAAAATTTTAAAAATAGATATAAATTTAAATATTATAAAATTTATAAAAAAAGAAAACTCAATTAAAGATATTAAGATACAGTCTTCAGAAAATTCTATAAAAAGAGTTACATCTTTATTAAATTCTATAAACTTCGACCTATCTAGATATGTACTTTACAGCCAAATCAAAAAAGGATTGATTAAATTTAAATTAGAGGCTGAATTAGATACTATAAGTCAAAAACTATACTCATATAGCTTTTCTGGCTTTATTAAAGAGGCAAAATTTAATTTGTTAGGCTATGACAATATTGATGGAATTAATTTTAATTTTGACACTAAAGATAAATTGACACAAATTTCAAATTTAAAATTTAAATATCAAAATTTAAATTTTGTATCAGAAAGTATTCAAATTAAAGTTGAAAAGTCAGACTTGTATTCTATCAAAGGAGATATTGAAAATTCTAAAGCATTAATAAATCCAAATACATTATTTAAATTAGCAAATATCAAACAGGATTTTTTATCTAATACAGATATTCTAATTAAAAGTAAAAATTTTTTTTCATTTAAGTTAAGTAAATTAAAAAAATTAAAAAACATAAAAATTGATTCAATTATAAATTTTGATGAAGTAAATTTGAGTGAAAAGTACAAAAGTTTTATTTTTCTCAAGCATGGCACAATCAACTCTAAGTATGAAAATAATCAATTTAATGCAGATTTAACTTCAAATTTCGTATTTTCTAATAACTTAAAATCGAAAAATAATTATAAAAATAATAAATTAAAATTATTTTTAAAAAGTACAAATAATAAAAAAATCAAAATAAATGGAAATATTAGTAATGAAAAAACACTTGTAGATCCTAAAATTTTTCTAAACCTCTTAAGATTAGATGTCAATCTAGTAGCTGATGAAAGTATTAATATTGCAACAGATAATCAATTCAAATTTGAAATTAATGAGAATAAAGTGGAAAATTATCTTATAAATTCAAAAATTGATTTTGATAAATTAGAGCTAAATAAAAAAATTCATGATGTTCTGTATTTAAAAAACATTAAAAGTGAATTAATTATTGGGGATGAAATATTAAAACTAGATTTGAAAAGTAATTATTCATTTTTAAATCAAAACTATAATAATAAGTTTGATAATAATGTTTTAAATTTAAAATTAGATAAAAATAGATCCAAAACCAGTGATGTTGAAATCTTTTTAAATACTAAAGATAATAATATTAATATAAGAGAATTTAAAAAATATTTTAATTTTCAAGAAAGTTTAGTAAAAGATCAAATTATTAATTTAGATTCTAATTTTTTGATCAATTTTTCCATTGATGATAAATTTAATATAAACAAACTTTATATAAACTCTGATTTAAATTTTGATAATCTAGATGTTAATTTTAAATCTAATATCATAAAAAAATATTTAGAAAATTATGAAAATAAAGTATCTATTAAGGATCCAAATCTTTCATTTAAATACTCGAATGATAAAATTAATTTTCAATTAGATGGAAAATATTCATTTAATAACAAAGAAGATAATTTTTTTATTAAATTTCAAGGAAATGAAAATAATTTTGAATTTTACTCATTAGTTGATTTAGATAAAAATATTTTAAACTTAAGAGATGTTCAATATTATAAAAAAAATAATATTCCTGCAAAATTAGAAATTTTATTAAATAAATCAAAAAAAGGTTTAAACATAAAAAAAATTAAATTTTATGAAAATCAGAATTATATTTTGGCTCAAAATTTAAATATTACTCCTGATTTTAAGATGCTGAGTGTAGACGAAATTGACGTAAATTTTGTGAATACAAAAAAGATTTTAAACACGTTCAAAATAAAAAAAAATTCAAATAAGTATAATTTTATTGGAAACCAAATTGATGGAGAACAATTAATAGAAAAACTATTGAAAGGTAATAGAAAAAATAAAATATCCAAAATATTTCACAATATGAACACTTCATTAATATTAGACATAAAAAAAATATATCTAGAAAAAGATACATACCTTGAGAAATTTATAGGTGAATTTGATATAAAGGAAAATAAGTTATTCTTAGCCAAGGCTGATGCAATCTTAAAGAATAATAAGAAATTTTCATATTCTTATCGAACAACAATTAAAAATGAAAAAATAACAAATATTTTTATTGATAGACCAAAACCATTTATAAATAATTATAAATTTATTAAAGGTTTTGATGAAGGTGAATTAAAATTAAATTCTATAAAGATTGATAATACTTCTAGATCAAATCTAAAAATTACTAATTTTAAAATTAAGGAAGTTCCAGTTTTGGCAAAAATACTTACACTCGCATCTTTGCAAGGAATTGCCGATCTTCTAACAGGAGAAGGAATAAGATTTGATGAGTTTGAAATGGATTTTAAGACAAAAAATAATCTAATAGAAATTGACGAGCTATATGCACTTGGGCCAGCTATTTCTATAATGATGGAAGGTTACATTGAGAAAGACAAACTAACAAGTTTAAGAGGAACCTTAGTACCAGCTACAACAATTAATAAAACAATATCTAAAATTCCTTTACTTGGTAATATTTTGGTTGGCAGTAAAACTGGTGAAGGTGTGTTTGGTGTAAGTTTTAAGATTAAGGGACCACCAAATGATTTAAAAAGTTCAGTAAATCCAATAAAAACTTTAACACCAAGGTTTATTACTAGGACTCTAGAAATTATTAAAGGTAATTAAACTTTAATTTTAAAGTGCTTCTTCTTTCCTATAGATAACTTTATAAAACCCTTTTCGGAGAACAAGGTAGGATCAACAATATATTTTTCGTCCTGTATATTTTTATTATCTATTTTAATGGCGTTGGATTTAATCAATCTTCTTATTTCAGATTTTGAAATATCTTTATTAACAAATGAAATAAGCTCTATAATATTTTTTGAAATAATGTCATTTTTGACTTTGATTGCTGGAAGATTTACACCAGTAGAGTTTTCTTTGAAGGTATTTTTAGCAAGTTTTGCAGACTTTTCAGCTTCTTTTTTTCCATGAAGCATTTCTGTTGCGTTATTGGCGAGTATAATTTTTAATTCATTGATATTTCTATCTTTTAAATTATTTATTCCATCTAAAGATAAATCAGTGAACATTTTTAAAAACTTTAATACATCACGATCATCCGTATTTCTCCAAAACTGCCAATAATCATATGGTGATAGCATATCTTTATTAAGCCATATTGCACCTTTTTCAGTTTTACCCATTTTAGCACCTGATGCTAAGGTTATAAGTGGTGTAGTTAAACCATATACATAATTTCCAGACTCTCTTTTAATAAGCTCAACTCCATTCACTATATTACCCCACTGATCTGATCCACCAATTTGTAAGTTACACCTGTTTGATTTATTAAGCTCATAAAAATCATATGCTTGTAGAATCATATAATTAAATTCCATGTAACTTAATGATTGTTCTCTTTCTAATCTTAATTTTACACTATCAAATGTTAACATTTTATTGATTGTGAAATGTCTTCCTATTTCTCTTAAAAAATTTATATAGTTAAGTTTGCTTAACCATTTATAATTATTTACAAATAAAGGTTTTAATTTTGGATTTTTTGTTTTTAGAAAAATTTTAAAAATTTTTTTTATATTATTAATATTACTCTCTATCTGTTTTTCAGATAATATTTTTCTAGTTTCTTCTTTTCCAGATGGATCTCCTATTCTTGTCGTTCCTCCACCTAAAAGAACAATTGGTCTATGTCCATGTTTTTGTAAAAGTCTAAGACACATTATTTGCAATAAACTACCAACGTGAAGACTGGGAGCAGTGCTATCAAATCCAATATAAGCATTCATACTTTCTTTATTTAATAAATTTGATAATTCCAATTCATTGGTACATTGATAAAAATACCCTCTATCTTTAAATTCTTTTAAAAAATTATTCATAGGTCTATAGTCTTACAATATACATATTTTAATAAAAAAAAATAAGAATGGAAAAAAATTTATCAGCACTTGGATTTATGAGTGGTACCTCTGGCGATGGTGTAGATTCTTCGGTTATAAGCTCTAATGGTAAAGACAGTATTATTATCAAATATAATAGATATGACACTTATCCATCAAAGCTTTCAAATAAAATTCATAGAATAAAAGAAAACATTTCAAAAATGCAAGATCTGCTAAAATATTCCTCTTTTATTGAAGAATTAGAGAGAGAAATTACAGAGTTTCATGTTGATATCGCAATTAAAATATCCAAAAAAATTAATTATGATCTAATTGGTTTTCATGGTCATACACTTTATCATAATGCAGACGAGAAAATTTCTAAGCAAATTGGTTTAGGTAATAGTTTATCATTAAAAACTAATAAAACTGTAGTTTATGATTTCAGACAAAACGATATTAAAAATGGAGGAGAGGGAGCACCTTTAGCTCCCATTTTCCATCTTGCACTTATAAAAACATTATTTAAAGAAAGTAAAGTAAAAATCCCAATTTCAATATTAAATATCGGGGGTATAGCAAACATTACTGAAATTGACAAAAATTTTAAAATAACAAGTAGAGATATAGGACCAGGAAATTGCTTAATTGACAAGTGGATGAGAAAAAATTCAAACAAACCTTTTGACAAGGACGGGAATTTAGCAATGAAAGGTAAAATAGACAAATTTATTTTTGATCAATATATGGATAATTATTATTATAGCAAAATTAATTCTAAGAGATCCCTGGATACAAATGATTTCGATATTTCATTTGCAAAAGGTCTTTCGTTAGACAACGGAATAACCACAGTCACTGATTTAACATCTGAATTATTATCAAAAAAAATTGGAAATAATAATATTTATGTTTGTGGCGGCGGAAGAAAAAATAAATACTTAATTAACTCACTGAAAAACAAAATTCAAAATAAAGTTTTCTTAATTGATGATTTAAATATTGATGGTGACTTTGTAGAATCACAAGCGTTTGCTTTCATTGCGATTAGATCTTACCTAGGATTACCTATTTCATTTCCATCTACTACTAATTGTAAAACACCTACAGTTGGTGGAACTATTATTAAAAATTTTTAATTAATATAAGGCAGTCTCTTTTTTTATATATTTATTCAAAGATTTAATTAAAGCTAAATCATTTTTAGAAAAAAAATGATTTGCGTCTTGAATTGGTTCAAATTCAACTTTGATACCTTTTTGCTCACTCAATCTTTTATTTAAGTCAACAATATGTTCAATTGGAACCAATTCATCTTTTTTACCATATATCATTGTACCCGAAGTAGGACATGGTGATAAAAATGAAAAGTCATAAACATTAGGTTGTGGCGAAACAACTACAAATCTATTTATTTCAGGTCTTCTCATTAATAATTGCATTGCTATAAGAGAACCAAAAGAAAAACCCGAAATCCAACATTGGGAATTATCGAAGTTTTCTCTTTCTAGCCAGTCTAGTGCTGCAGCAGCATCAGCAAGTTCTCCTTGTCCATTGTCAAACTCCCCATCACTTTTACCAACTCCTCTAAAATTTACTCTGCAAACTGAAAAATCGTTATCAACAAAAGTTTGAAATATATCTATCACAACTTTGTTGTTCATTGTTCCACCATATTGAGGATGTGGATGCAAAACTAATGCAATTGGAGAAGTATTTTTTTTGCTTTTATAATATTTTGCTTCTAATCTTCCAGCTGGACCGGGGATAAATATTTCTACTATTTTGTTATCTACTGATGCCATTGATTATTAATATCAAAAAAAAATAAGGTTTTTTCTATCAAAATTGAGTGACAAAATGCAAGTTTTTAAATATCAATTAATCTTGACTAAAATAGTCGGGTATATATAAGTCCCATCAATTGCGGAAAATATGAAATTATCAAGTAAAGGTAGATACGCTGTAATGGCTCTAGCGGATCTAGCAAAATTTAATTTAAAAGAACCAGTATCTTTAAGAGATATTTCTTTAAGACAAGGTATATCGCTTGTTTATTTGGAACAGCTTTTTTCAAAATTAAAAAAGAACCAAATTGTTACAAGCGTTAGAGGTAATAGAGGTGGTTACGTGTTATCAAAAAAAGCTTCTGAGATAAAAATTTCAGATGTATTTATTGCGGTCGATGAAAAAGTAAGAACAGTTGGGTGTGAAAAACATTCAGAGAATGGATGCAACGGTAAATCTTCTAAATGTATTACGCATGATTTATGGGATGAACTTGAAGACTATATAAATAATTTTTTCCAGCAAAAAACATTAAGTGATTTAATTAATAAGAAAATTTTAAATGGATAACAGACAAAAAGAAATTGATAATCTAAAAGATTATAAGTACGGTTTTACAACTGATATTGAAAATACTAGAGCTCCAAAAGGTTTAAATGAAGATGTGATAAAATTTATCTCTAATATTAAAAAAGAACCACAGTGGATGCTTGATTTTAGATTAAAAGCATATGAAAGATTTAAACAGTTAAAAGAACCTGATTGGCAAAAACCAAAATATCCGAAAATAGATTACCAAGATTTATATTATTATTCGGCGCCTAAAAGTATGAGAGATAAACCAAAAAATTTAGAGGATTTAGACCCAAAACTTTTAGAGACTTATAAAAAATTAGGTATACCACTACAGGAGCAAAAAAGACTTAATGGTATTGCAGTAGACGCTGTTTTTGATTCAGTCTCTGTTGCAACTACATTTAGAGATGAGCTTACAAAACAAGGAATTATTTTCTGTCCTATATCAGAAGCTATACAAAATCATCCCGATTTAGTAAAAAAATATTTAGGTTCAGTGATACCAGTAACAGACCATTTTTTTGCAACACTAAACTCAGCAGTTTTTACTGATGGATCATTTGCTTACATACCTGAAGGTGTCCGATGCCCAATGGAGCTTTCAACATACTTTAGAATAAACGCATCTAATACAGGTCAATTCGAAAGAACATTAATTGTTGCTGATAAGGGAAGTTATGTAAGTTATTTAGAAGGTTGTACTGCTCCAATGCGAGATGAAAATCAGCTACATGCTGCAAATGTTGAATTAGTTGCATTAGATGATGCGGAGATAAAATATTCAACAGTTCAGAATTGGTATCCTGGTGATAAAGATGGAAAAGGTGGAATTTATAATTTTGTTACAAAGCGTGGATTGTGTAAAGGAAAGAACTCCAAAATCTCTTGGACGCAAGTTGAAACTGGTTCTGCCATTACTTGGAAATATCCCAGTTGTATTTTAAAAGGTGATAATTCTGTTGGAGAATTTTACTCTATAGCTATTACAAATAATCATCAAAAAGCAGATACTGGAACCAAAATGATACATTTAGGAAAAAATACTAAAAGCAAAATAATATCGAAAGGTATTAGCGCTGGTCACTCAGATATGACTTACAGAGGGTTAGTTGATATCTCACCAAAAGCTACAAATTCCAATAATTATACTCAATGTGACTCATTATTAATGGGCAACAAATGTGGGGCACATACAGTTCCGTATATCAAAAATAAAAATTCAGAATCGAATATTGCTCATGAAGCTACAACATCAAAAATTAGTGAAGAGCAATTACATTACTGTCAACAAAGAGGCTTGAGCGCTGAAGAGGCAGTAGGATTAATTGTAAATGGGTTTTGTAAAGAAGTATTGCAACAATTACCAATGGAATTTGCTGTTGAGGCTCAAAAGCTAGTTGGTATCAGCTTAGAAGGAAGTGTCGGCTAATGTTAAAAATAAATAAATTAAATGCTAAAATTGATAGCAAAGAAATTTTAAAGGAATTTTCTCTTAATATAAATCCTGGAGAAGTTCATGCTATTATGGGACCAAATGGATCTGGTAAAAGCACATTATCAAATATTTTATCAGGTAAAAAAGGATATGAAGTTTCTGGAGAAGTACTTTTTGAAGAGAAAGATTTGTTTGAGCTTGAAACAGAAGAAAGAGCTCATAAAGGTATTTTTCTTGCCTTTCAATATCCATTAGAAATCCCAGGCGTTAATACAAATATATTCCTAAAAACTTCATTAAATGCAGTAAGAAAAGCAAAGGGGGAGAAAGAGCTTGATGCTATAGAATTTTTAAAATTAGTGAAGGAAAAATCTAAAGAACTAAAATTTGATGAAGAAAAATTAAATAGACAACTAAATGTTGGTTTTTCAGGTGGAGAGAAAAAGAAAAATGAAATTTTACAAATGTCATTATTAGCCCCTAAATTATCAATTTTAGATGAAACAGATTCAGGTCTAGATATCGATGCACTAAAAATTGTAGCTGATGGAGTAAATACATTAAGGAATAATAAAAATTCGTTTTTAATAATTACACATTACCAGAGATTACTTGATTATATCAAACCAGATTTTGTACATGTTTTAATGGACGGAAAAATTGTTAAATCAGGAGGGGCAGAATTAGCTTTGGAATTAGAAAAAAAGGGGTATGAAAATTTTCATTAGATGAAAGAGCAATTACAAAAAGACTTTGACAATACTATTAGGAATTTGACTTTATCCCAAAAAGATATTGAAATAAAAAAATTTTATTTAGATAATTTTATAAATAAAGGTTTTCCAAACAGACGAGAAGAAGATTGGAAATTTTATGATCTTAATCAAATAATAAATAGAAATATTGGAGAGTTAAGTTTTTATAGTGATTATGCTTCCACCAATAAGGTTGATACTTCTGTATTCGTAGATGGTCTAGAGCACAACAAAATAGTATTTATCAATGGAAGAATAGAAAAAATTGATTTTGATTATGAAAAAAAAGACCAAATAGAAATAATTGATCAGTCTGAAACTATTAATAAATTCAATAACAATAGCTCTTTATCTGACTTAAATAGTGCCTTTACCAACAAGTCTTTTAGAATAGTGGTTAAAGAGGGTTATCAATTAAAAAAGCCTCTTATTATCTATCATACAACCAACTCTAAAATCTGGTCTAAAAATATTAATTTAAGATTAAATTTTGAATTATATGAGAATAGTTCATTAAGATTAATTGATTTATTCAGGGACACTTCAGAAAAAAATTTTATAAATATTTTTTACAACTTTGATTTAAAAGAAAACTCTGTTTTAAAAAATTACAAAGTAGATAAATTTGAAAATAAAAATATTAAGTATTCATTTAACAATATTGAGCAAGATAATAACAGTATTTCAGAAACATTTATTTTATCCTCAGGGTCAAATTTTTGTAAGAATGAAATCAATTGTAACTTAAATGGAGAATATTCATCAGCTTTTGTAAATGGTATTTTTTCTATAAATAATAATAAACATCATGAAATCAGAACAATAATCAACCACTTAACTGAAAATACGAAAAGCTATCAACTTATAAAAAGTGTTTTAGAAGATAGTTCTAGATCAGTTTATCAAGGAAAAATATTTGTTGACTCTAAAGCTCAAAAAACAGATGGATATCAACTGAGTAAAGCAATATTGTTAAATAAAGACTCCGAGTTCAATGCTAAACCGGAGTTAGAAATTTATGCAGATGATGTAAAATGTTCACACGGTTCTGCATCAGGCAGTCTTAATGAGGACTCGATATTTTATTTAAGGTCAAGAGGTTTAAATTATCAACAATCAAGAGAACTTTTAATAAACGGTTTTCTGTTAGATGTTGTTGAAAAAATTACCGATCCTGAGGTAAAAAATTTAATTAAAAATATGATTGGAATAAAAGAATGAAAATAGAAAATATAAAAACTGAGTTTCCCATATTTGATGAAAAAATTCAAAATAATGATTTAGTCTATTTGGATAGCGCTAACTCATCTCAAAAACCAAAAGTAGTAGCTGATAAAATAAATGAGTTTTATACTAAGCAATTTTCGAATGTTGGGAGAAGTGTTCATTATTTAGCAGTTGCAGCAACAAACTTATATGAAAACACAAGGTCATCTGTACAAAAATATATCAATGCTAAAGATAAAAATGAAATAGTTTTTACTAAAGGAGCGACAGAGGCACTAAATTTAGTAGCTAATACTCTAGGTCAAAAATATCTAAATGAGGGTGATGAAATTTTAATTACAGAACTTGAGCATCATTCAAATTACGTACCTTGGCATTTCTTAAGAAAATCAAAAAATATTAAAATTAATTTTGCAGAGGTAAATGATAATGGAGATATTTCTATAGAGGATATTGAAAAAAAAATAACTTCCAAGACTAAAGTAATTGCAATTACTCATTTATCTAACGTAACTGGAGCAATATTGCCCGTTAAAGAAATAACAGATTTAGCTCATTCAAAAGGTATAATAGTTGTTATTGATGGTTGTCAGGGAGCTCCTCATCTTAAATTAGATATGCAAGACTTAGATTGTGATTTTTATGCAATATCATGCCATAAAATGTATGGACCTACTGGACTTGGTGTTTTGTATGGTAAAAAGAAGTGGTTAGAAGAACTGCCACCCTATCAAGGTGGAGGTGGAATGATTAGAGAAGTCAAAAAAGATAAAATATCTTACGGTGATTTACCAAATAAATATGAGGCTGGTACCATGGCTACAGCTCAAGTTATTGCATTTGATCAGTCAATAAAGTTTATGGAGAGTATTGGTATAGAGAATATAATGAAACATGAAGCTGATTTAGTTGAGTATGGTCAAGAGCTATTACAAAAAAATAATTCTGTTAAGTTAATTGGTAGTCCAAAAAACAAAGGGGGAGTTTTATCCTTCACATTGGAGGGTGTTCATCCACATGACATTGCAACAATACTTGATGAAGACGGAGTTGCAATAAGAGCAGGCCATCATTGCTGTCAAATATTACATGATAAATTAAATATACCTGCTAGTGCAAGAGCGTCAGTTGGAATTTATAATACTAAAGATGACTTAGAAAAGTTGAATGACTCTATTAATAACTGTAAAAAAATATTTAATTTAAAATGAACTTAAAAGAACTTTATCAAGAAATTATTTTAGAACATGGAAAAAATCCAAGGAATCTTGGAAAAGTACATGAGTTTAATAAAGATGCAGAAGGTCATAACCCTTTATGTGGAGACAATGTTCATGTTTATCTTAAATTAAATGGACAAAAAATAGTTGAGGATATTTCATTTGAGGGAAGTGGATGTGCTATTTCAATGGCATCAGCTTCAATCATGACAGATTTAATTAAAGGCAAAAATGAACACGAGGCTAAAGAGATAGTCGAAGACTTTTTAGGAATGATAAAAGAAAATCCAGACTTAAAATCAAAATACTTAAAAGACGACGAAAAAACTAAATTAATGTGTTTATCTGGTGTTAAACAATATCCAATGAGAGTTAAGTGCGCAACATTATCGTGGCACACTCTTACATCTGCAATGGATAACTCAAAGGAAATCACTAAAACCGAGTCATAACTTTATGGAATTAAAAGAAAAAGTAATTGAAGAAATAAAAAAAATTTATGATCCTGAAATACCAGTAAATATTTACGAACTTGGATTAATATATGATATTGTGGTAGACAAAAAAAATATTAGTGTAAAAATGACACTTACCACTCCAAATTGTCCAGTAGCTGAAAGTTTGCCTAAAGAAGTTAAAGATAGTATTATGCAATTAGAAGAAGTTGACAAAGTAGATTTAGATTTAGTTTGGGAACCACCATGGGATAAATCCATGATGTCAGAGGCTGCAAAATTAGAATTAAACTTATGACAAAACAAGTTATATCATTAAGCGATCAAGCAGCAGATAGGATAAAAGAAATTATGTCTTCTGCTGATAATGAGTCCATCGGTGTTAGAGTTGGAGTAAAATCAGGTGGATGCGCAGGAATGTCTTATATCATGGAATACACAAAGGAAATAAATCCCAATGATGAAGTTATTGAGGACAAAGGTGTGAAAGTTTTCATAGATCCAGCCGCCGTAATGTACCTTTTTGGAACTCAAATGGATTACAAAAAAGAGGAATTTTCATCACAATTTGTTTTTAACAATCCAAATGAAACTGAAAGATGTGGATGTGGAGAATCTTTTAAAATTTAATTAATTATTGATAATAAGAAATAAACCAATATTGGCCTCTTTTATTCATAGAGTAAGTCTTATTCTTTCTTCGCTTAGACTTCCTAATTTCAGGTTTTTTATATCCAATAATATTTTTTAAAATTGATATGTACTTAGTCATACCTTCCATTAACAAAATTTAGTAAAATTAGAATTCTAATATGGGAATACCTGCTATTACCACAGGTAATCCCATAAAATTTAGCTTTTTAACAGCTATAATACATGTCGAACTCAATAGGGTGCGGCGTATGTTCAAAATTATGAATTTCTTCATATTTAAGTTCTATGTACGCATCTATTTGATCATCAGTGAATACATTGCTTTTAGTTAAGAAACTTCTATCTTTATCCAAAGCTTCCATTGCTTCTCTCAAAGAACCGCAAACTGTTGGTACCTTCTTAACTTGCTTTTCAGATAAAGCATAAAGGTCTTTATCGAATGATTTACCTGGATCAATTTTATTTTTTATTCCGTCAATTCCAGCCATAAGCATAGAAGCAAATGTTAAATATGGATTTCCAGATGCATCTGGGAATCTAATTTCACATCTTGCACCTTTTTTACTTAATGTGATTGGAATTCTGCATGAAGCCGATCTATTTCTTGCAGAGTATGCAAGTAAAACAGGAGCTTCAAATCCTGGTATTAATCTTTTGTAACTATTTGTAGTTGCATTAGCAAATGCATTAATTGCTTTTGCATGCTTTAATACTCCACCAATATAATAAAGAGCTGTTTGAGATAATCCTGCATATTTGTTTCCAGAAAAAACAGGAGTTTTCCCTTTCCAAATTGATTGGTGAGTATGCATTCCTGAACCATTATCTCCTTTAACAGGTTTAGGCATAAATGTTGCAGTTTTACCAAAAGAGTGAGAAACCATTTGAACTACATATTTGTATAGTTGGACGTTGTCTGCTTGATTAACTAAAGTTCCAAATAACATTCCAAGTTCATGTTGACTTGGAGCAACTTCATGGTGGTGTTTTTCTACTGTAATTCCAACATCTCTTAGTCCCTTAAGATATTCACCTCTCATATCTTGTGCACTATCTACTGGTGGTACAGGAAAATATCCTCCTTTTACTCCAGGTCTATGACCCATGTTTCCATTATCATAAGATTTTCCAGAGTTATAAGGACCTTCTGAACTATCAATTGAAAAACTTGTTTCATTCATATCATTTTTAATTCTGACGTCATCAAAAACAAAAAATTCAGGCTCTGGACCAAAGTATGCTGTATCACCAATTCCTGTTTTCTTTAAATATGCTTCAGCTTTTTTTGCAATTCCTCTTGGATCTCTTTCATAGGGATCTCTCTTAACTGCATCTAAAATATCACAAAATAAAATTAAAGTATTATGAGATGTATAAGGATCTATTACTTTTCTACTTAAATCAGGCTTTAATATCATGTCAGATTCATTAATTGCTTTCCATCCTGCAATTGACGATCCATCAAAAAATACACCGTCATTTAACATTCCTTCATCTACAATAGTTGTATCCATTGTTAAATGTTGAAGTTTTCCCCTTGGGTCCGTAAATCTAAGATCTACAAACTCAATATTCTTAGACTTCATTAATTTTAGTACGTCCTTAGCGCTCATATTATCTCCTATAATTTTTTAATTTTATTATCAGTTAAGAAAAGATAAATAATGCCTATTAAATAGATATCACTTATGCTTTTTTTACATGTATATTAACCTTAAAAAATTAGAATTTTCAATCAATCCTAAGTTGCAATAATGAGTTTATTAAATAAAGAACCAGTTAAAAGAGCTGAAAAAGCATTAAAAGAATTCGATGAAACTTTATCAGTCACAGAATTAGAAAATACAGCAAGAACCGCCGTTGACGCAGCAAAATCTTTAAATTGTGAAGTTGGGGCAATTGTAAAAAGTTTACTTTTTAAAAGTGGTGATAATTATTTTTTATGTTTGGTCTCTGGTGACAAAAGATGTTCATTAAACAAATTAAAAAATTTTTTTAATAGTAAAGATTTAAGCATGGCATCACCTAATGATGTGAAAGAACAAACTGGATATACAATAGGAGGAGTTTCACCTATAGGTCATAAAAATAATTTAGAGATATTAGTTGATAGATCCTTAAATAGGTTTAAGGATTTATATGCAGCAGCAGGACATCCAAACTGTATTTTTAAAATTAATTTTGATGATCTTATTAAAATAACAAACGGATCAATAGAAGACGTAATTGAATGAAATCTCCAAACACTACTGATTATTTCATTCTTACTTTTTTAGCTTTACTTTGGGCTTCAGCTTTTTTTAATATTAAAATTGCAACATATTCCTATGGACCAATAACAATAGCTTTTCTAAGAATTTTTTTCGGAATGATACCATTATTATTATTATGTTATTTCAAAAAAATAAAAATTGAAGCGTTTTCTAAAGATTGGAAATGGTTTGCAGCAATTGGTATCATTAATTTAGTTATACCTTTTTTCTTAATAGCATACGGGGTTCAGAAAGTTCAAAGTAACTTAGCAGCAATTTTAATGTCAACTACACCTATAAGTGCAACAATACTCGCACATTTCTTTGCAGAAGGAGAGAAAATAAACATAATAAAAATATTTGGAATAGTATTAGGTTTTTCAGGAATTGTTTATTTATTCTCTGAAAATTTACTCATAAATAATGAAAATTTATTTTCTGCTCTAATGATTCTATTGGGATCAACTTTTTATGTGATTGGAGGAATTTTAACATTAAAAATTAGTAATAAGAAAAATGAAAATGTAACTGCATCAATTCTTATTTGGGGTGCTATAATCGTTTGTCCAATATCACTTATAATTGAGCAACCTTGGAATTTAAGTCCATCATTAGAGTCTACATTATCTCTAATTTATCTTGGTATTTTTCCAACTGGGATAGCATGGTTGTTAAGATTTATGATTTTAAAGAAAAATGGCTTAGTTTTTCAAAGTCAGGTCGCTTATTTGATTCCAATTTTTGGTGTTATTTTAGGATATATTTTCTTAAATGAATTAGTGACACCTAAAATTTTAATTGCTCTGTGTGCTGTTGTCTTAGGAATTTATTTTGTAAAAAAGGCAGGAGATAAAAAAATTCAGAGTATATAAAAATAAATATTTCTAATTTGCTTTTAATTTTTCAAATTTTTTTGATTTAACCGACTTTTGTGCAGCTTCTGCTAAAATTATAGACTTTCTTCCATCTTCAAAATCAGCTCTAGGTTTTATATTTTTTTTGCAAAAGTTTGCAAGGTCAGATAGTTGCAATCTAAAAGCTTCTTCATATCTCTCTATAAAAAAATGAAGGAGTGGGGATTTATTATTTGTTGAATTTTTTAAAAAGAGATTAGTTTCAGTATCTCTTTTATTATCTGATATCATCATTCCTTTTGTTCCAAAAAGTTCAACTCTTTGGTCATAACCAAAACTACAATGTCTTGAATTAGTTATGATGCATTGTACTCCTTTTTTCGACTTAAGCACTGTTGTTGCAAGTTCATAGTCTTTTAATTTATTAAATCTTTGGTCTGATATGTTACTTCCAGTAGCAAATACTGATATAAATTCATCTGAACCCAAGTAGTACCTTGCCAAATCAAAATCATGTATCATCATATCTTTAAAAATACCTCCAGAGACTTTTAAATAAGATAATGAAGGAGGAGCAGGGTCACGACTAGTTATAATAATTTTTTCAAGTTTGCCTATTTTATTTTTTAATAAATTCTTTTTAAGTAAATTATGTCCAGGATCATATCTTCTATTAAAACCTATTTGAACTTTAGGATTAAGTTTTTTAATTTTCGATAATGATAAATTAATTTTTTTTAAATTTAAATCTAGTGGTTTTTCGCAAAAGATTACCTTTTTGTATTTTGCGCCCTTTTCAATAAATTTTAGATGTGTAGAAGTAGAGGAGGCTATAAAAATACATCCAATTTCATTATCTTTAAAAGCTATATCTGGATTATTTATAGAAATAATATTAAATTTTTTTGAAATTTTGTTTGATAGATTTTTATTTAAATCAAAAATATATTTTAATTCAAATTCACTATTTTTTCTTAAATTATTAGCATGCATCTGGCCAATTCTACCAAGGCCAAACAGAGCAGTTTTTATTTTATTTTTACCCATCTTTTTTTTCTATTTGAAACTTTGCATGCTTCAATAAATTTTGCAGTTTCCAGTCCTTCGTCTTCATTGGGGTAAAAATACCTTTTTTTTACATTATTTTTCAAAGAAGCTGCAAATTCACGATAAATATTTGCAAATGCATCTAAATAACCTTCAGGATGTCCAAATTTTAATCTAGAAAATTTTTTAGACAATTCAGCATTAAAAAAACCTCTTTCAATAAATTTAACTGCACCATTAGATGGATTAAGTTTTAAATAGTTAGGATTGTTTTGAACCCACTCCAAACTTCCTTTTGTTCCAAATATTCTTATTCGTAATCCGTAAACACCCCCTCTAGCCATCACACTTGTCCAAAACATTCCTTTAGCTCCATTATTAAAATTAATCATTACTTGAGCATTGTTGTCCATTTTAACTTTATTTGAAACTTGTTTAATATCTGCAAAAATAGTTTCACCTTTTAGACCTGATATATAAGTTGCCATATGATATGCATGGGACCCAATTTCATTCAGGACCGCTGAAGCTCCAACGATATTTTTGTCTATTTTCCATTTAAACTTTTTCTTTGCATTTTTTTGAGAGATATTCTCTCCATCTGACCAATCCTGAACATATTCAACATTTATATATTCAACTTTTCCAATTTTACCTTTTTCGACCAATACTTTTGCTTCTCTAACCATAGGATAAGCAGAATAATTATGTGTCAAAGCATACTTAATTTTTTTATTTGATTTTATTTTTTTAAATAATTTCTTAGCTTGAGCAAGATTTCCAGCAAATGGTTTATCAGAAATCACATGAATATTTTTATCAATAAATTTTTCAGCAATAATATGGTGACTTGAAGGAGGTGTCATTATTGCAACAACATTAATACCATCTTTTCTTTCCGCTTCTCTTTCAGCCATTTCTCTAAAATTTGAATAGCATCTCTCTTTTAAAATACCTAATCTTTGACCAAAGCTTTTAGATAGTTTTGAATTTCTTGAAAAAACACCAGCAACTATCTCATATTGATTATCAAATCTTGATGAAATTCTATGAACATGACCAATCCAGGATTTTGGGCCACCTCCAACTAAACCAAGCTGGATTTTTTTTCCTTTAATTAATCTCATGATTAAATATATCTTAACAAATAAAAAATTTATGTCAGTAAAATTAGGTATAGCACCAATTGCTTGGAGTAATGATGACATGCCTGAATTAGGTGGAGATACTCCTTTAGAGCAATGTTTATCAGAAGCAAGTCAGGCTGGATTTGTTGGGATCGAGTCAGGTGGTAAATTCCCAAAAACATCAAAAGAATTATTACCAAAATTAGATAAGTATAACTTAAAATTATGTTCTGGTTGGTATAGCGGAAATCTTAGAAAAAATTCTGTTGAACAAGAGAAAAATTTAATTCAAGACCAACTGAAATTATTTAAAGATTGTGAGGCTCCATGTATCGTTTTTGCTGAAGTTTTTGGCTCAATACAGGGTGATCCAACAAAAAAACTTTCCAGTAGACCTAAGATGACAGATCAAGAATGGAAAGATTATTGCGCAAAAATATCTGAACTTGCAAAATATCTTGAAGATGAGGGTATGCCTTTAGCTTATCACCATCATATGGGTACAGTTATTGAAACAGAAGAAGAAACTATTAGATTGTTAGAAAATTCAGATGATAGTGTTAAATTAACTTTAGATACTGGTCATATGTTATTTGCTCAGGGAAATTCAATTAATTTAATTAATAAATTTAAGGAAAGAGTAATCCATATTCACTGTAAAGATATTAGAGAGGAAGTATTAAAAAAAGCTCTTTCTAAAGATTTGAGTTTTAGGGACGCCTTTTTAGAAGGTGCCTTTACCGTACCTGGTGATGGGTGTATCGACTATAAACCTTTATTTGATATTTTAAAAAAAAATAATTATCAGGGTTGGCTTGTTGTGGAGGCTGAACAAGATCCTAAAAAAGCTAATCCACTTGAATATGCTATCAAGGGTTATAAATATATTACAGATACTTTAAAGAAATCAAATTTAGAGATTAATAATCTATAATTTTACTTTTTTACTATCTTCAAGTTTACCATCGAAAAAATCAAAAATATTTTTAATAGTTTCTATTGCCATTCTTGTCATGCATTCCTCAGTGAATGCTGCAGCATGAGGACTTAAGAAAACTTTATCATTTTTTAATAGAGGATTATCAGTCTCTGGAGGCTCTACCTCAAATACATCAATTCCTGCTCCAAAAATCAAATTTTCATTCAAAGCCCTATCTAAATCTTTTTCATTTATAATACCACCCCTTGCAGCATTTATGATGATGCAGTTTTTTTTCATAGTTTTAAGAAGTTCGTAATTTATAATATTTTTAGTTTGATCAGTTAAAGGTATATGGAGTGAGACAGCATCCATATTTTTAATAGCCTCTGACAAATCTTCAACTTTTTTACCACCCATTTTGCTTATTGTTTCTGTATCTACAAATGGATCGTAAACAAAAACGTTCATTTCAAATCCTAAACATCTTTTGATCAACGCTTTTCCTATTCTTCCAAATCCAGCAATAAGAATGTTTTTATTCCAAATCTCTATAGTTTTTGGTAATTTATTTCGTTCAGTAAATTTTCCACTTTTGACTGAATGGTCATACATATTTTTTCTTTTTGAGATACTTAAAAGCATAAAAAGAACATGTTCTGCAACTGCCACAGCATTTGCTGTTGCAGTTATTGCTACATCGATATTTCCTTTTTTACAGCTATTTAAATCAATATTATCGTAACCAACTCCATGTCTTGAAATTATTTTAAGGTTTTTTGCATTTTCAATTGCCTCAGCAGGTAACATTGAAGTTCTTAAAGAAACTGCGTCTGCATCAACAATTTTTTGTTTTACATTTTCAACACTTAAATCTTCAACAACTTCGTAATTATAGTTACTATTACTTTTTAATAATTCCATACCTTTTTCATGAATAGGTTGGACAATGAGAATTTTTTTCATAATTTAAAAAAGAAATTATACTAGTCTAGCAAGATCTCTTTTACTATTTTTAAATGTTGGAAGTGGATATTTAAATGCATACTTTCTTGGAATACATTTATTCTTTGCCTTTTCCCATAAAGCAATCCATTGCTTATAATTATGGATGGTAATATTTTTTTTATTTTTACTTCTTACATAAAAATTGGGCAAAGGTTTCCTACCAGATGGGGTTCCAGCTCTATTGTATCTTAAATCAGCGCTAATTCTAAAATCATTAGATCTATTGGGCAATGAACAATGAATAGAATGTTTGTGCAAAATAATAATATCACCAACATTAGCTTCTAGAAAAACTGGTTTGTAATTATCAAGTAGTTTACTATCTTTTATTTCGACCTGACCTCTATACCCTGATATATGATTCAATAGTCCCAATTTATTAATTTCTTTTACTGTAATCATACATCCATTTTTTTTTGTAGTTTTAGTAAATGGAATCCAAACAGTAACCATATCTGTTAATCTTTGTCCCAAAGATGATAATACTGCTGCATCCTGATGCCACGGTGTTCTGCCTGAGAGACCATCGTGAACAGAATGTTTAGGTAATTTATTTTCAGGTTGTTTAATTCTGGTATTCTGAACTGGATTTGAAAGTATCTCTGGTCCTAATAATTTTTCAACCACATCCAAGATATTTCTGTGATTTATTAAATTCCATAAAGATTGAGATGCAAAATAATCACTATCTTTCTTCACATGATCTCTTGGAAGTCTGGTGTTAAAATATTGATCAAGATCATAAATATTTAGTTTTGAAATGTAAGTGTATTTTTTCCTAAAGTTATATTTAAATATTTTTTCTTTCATATTCTCAGGAGCAAATTTATGAACTAAATTGTCCACTACATATTCCATGTCATTTAAAATTGGTTTTAGATCTTTATTGAAGTTAAGAACATTTCTTACTCTCAAGAAACCATCTCTATCTAAAATACTTTTTAATTTAGTCTTAATTTGCATAATTATTAATATTTTAGCAAATAATTCGAATCATGAAAAGATGTAAGCATTCTTTTTTTCGTCGCAACAATATGTGGATGATATTCAAAATTTTTATATTTCCATATCACTGGTTTGTTGAGAGCATAACTTCCATAAATAAAAAATCTTTTTGGACAGTTTTTTTCCTTAAATCTATTTACTCCGTGATAAGAATTAGGAGTAGATTTAAAAAAAATTACACTTCCTTGTTTTGGTGTAAATTCCTTTAATTTATCAAGTTCATTTATCTTAGGAAACCTTCTAAAGCTTTTTCTAAGGTTTTTGTTTGCTTTTTTCTTATATAAAGTAAGAGATCCTCCATTTGTTTTTGGTATATCGGTTAAATAGATCAAAAAATTATATAGCCTATTCACATCATCTCTGTGTGGTCTCAATCTATATCCTCCTTTAGATACTGAGAAATCAATATCCAAATTTAAATTTGGGTTTTTATAATTTTTACCTAGTAGTTTTTTTAGCTCTTTGGAATTTACTTTTCTTTTGAGTGTAAATTTTTTTTTATTAAATTTTTTTGGTTTAAACAAACTTTCCCAAGTATTTGCTTTAAACTCTGTTTTAAATTTTTTATCAATTTTCTTATAAAACGATTGTGTATTGAAAGTAGCAAAAAGTTTTTTTGAGATTTTAGAACTTGAGATATATTTGTTGAAATTTTTTGATCCTTTGTTAATCCTGCTTCTGCCACCCATAATCATATCATCAAAACTTTTTGAATTAGTTATTTCTTTAATTAGAGACTTGCAGACTTTTTTACTGACTATTTGTTCTCCAACAATTACTGGGAAGTTTGATTTAATTTTCTTTAGTTTACTAACTTTCAGCATTTAGCTGTACATTCCCTCTTTTACTTTAATCATTTTGTACATAAGGTCATTTAATGGTGTGGCTATACCATGTTTTTTTCCTATTTCAGATACGGCGCCACTTATGAAATCAATTTCAGTTTTTCTTTTATAAAGCACATCAAAAGCCATTGAAGACTTATTTGTTTGTTTTGAATCAACAATCTTATTAAACATAAATAAACACTCATCTTCAGAAACATTAACACCATCTGCTAAAGCAACGTCTCTTGTTTCTAATATTATCTCTTTTCCTAAACTTCTAGAAACTTCGTTGGCATTATTATTTATGTAAAGATCAGTATGATGTAGATCAAAAATAGCTGAAAGTGGGCCTATTGCGGTTAAAGCAAAAAGTTTCATCCATTTTCTTTTTTTTACATCCTCTGCTGCAATCATTTCTAAATTATGAGCAGTAAAGGTGTCTGCAATTTCGGTTATTCTATTAGAAATCCCGCCATCGTATTCTCCAATCCAAGAGGGTAGAGCAGCATGATTCATAATATGACCAGGGCCTAAGATATTTGATGCTTGAGTTGTTGTCCCCCCGATTACTTTTTCATCGCCAACTATACTTTTAATTATAGCTTCATGCCCAATTCCATTTTGAAAAGACATAAAAACTGTTTTATCGTTAATAATGTTTTTAATACTTTTTAAAGCAGGTTCTAGAGCTGTTGCTTTACACATCACTATCACAGCATCAACTTTTCCAATTGTAGATGGATCTGATGTTGCTGGTACTTTTATAAATCTATCACCACCATGACCATCCATTTTTAGACCATTTTTATTTATTTTATCAACATGCTCTTCCCAAACGTCAATGAGCGTTACATTTAGACCTTTTTCTGCTAGTAGGCCTCCAAATAGACAACCCATTGCCCCTGCACCAAGAACTGCAACTTTTAAATCTTTATTATTCATTTTTAAAATCGAAATATATTTATGTAAAAAAATTATGCAATATATTATGTAATTAATTTATATATGGAATTAAAAATAGAAAAAGGAATTTTCAAAAAATTTAAGTTAGAAGAAATATCAAACGCATTAGAAAAAGGTCTGTCAAAGAATTATGACAGTGTAAAAGCAGAAGTAGTTGATTGTCCAAATTTAAGAAACTGGGATTGCCCGTCTGAAGGGATGAGTGGTAACCAGAGGATAATCGATGTTGGAGGAGAGCCTTACATGCATGATCCTAAATATCTTGGAACAGAATTTGATTATTCAGAAATCTCTAAAATGATTGGATCAGAAAGATCGTACGCACTTGGCGCAGGATCTGGAGCAATGTCTTGCCTGGATGGACACTGTGGAGAATTGGTTATAAATGAAAACTTTATTACAAAAGAAAATAAATCTTTAATTGCTAGGGTAGGAAAAGATAAAGAATGTATAGTAGAGGACTATACTGCAAGCAAACATGGCGGGCTGGGTAATGTTTATTATTCAGATGGTGTTAAAGGAAAAGTTATATATTTAAAGATAAAAAAAAGAATTGGAAAACAAGGTTCATTACCTCAATCAATAAGAGCAGTACTTTCAGAAAATCTTAAAATTGGGAATAAAGATCATATTGCTCTTGCTGGTGTATTTAGAGTTTTGAATGGAAAAATAAGATCACATGTACAACCAGATTATAAGGATATAAAACATGAATATTATGACCCACAATTGATGAAATGCACAAAAGATTTTCTACAATTTTATGAGCCTGTTGGACCAAAATTACAATGCTATACTGTTTTATGGACTGGTGATCCAACGGGAGGAGAATTAAATTTAAGAGAGTCCGGTGAGCATACTCACTTTCACTCATATGAGCATAAGAATGATGCTGGACATTATCATTTTGACGTTTCACCAGATGAAATTGAATATGAAGGGTACTTTAATATTGCACAAGAAGTACATAGAGTGAATAATATCTATAAAGAATTAAAAAATATAAAATGAAAAAGATTTATACTTGGGCTGCTCAACCTGCTAACAGAACTCTTACAGTTGATGATCTTAAAAAAGCAAAAGGAAAAAAAAAATTTACTCAAGTCACAGCTAATACAATAGATGAAGCTGAGGCCGCACAGAAGGCCGGGTTTGACATGATAATCTGCAATGCTTTTAATGTGAAACAGGTTAGAGAGGGATCAAAAAATCTATTTTTAACTGCTGCGCTAGTATTAAATAAGTTTGTCACTTCGGAAGATATCATGAGAGGAGCGTTTGAGGCCTTAGAAAATGGAGCTGATGCTGTAATGACACCTAGAAGTATGAAGATCATAGAAATGCTGGCTAATGAAGATGTTCCAGTTATGGGACATCTTGGTTTAGTTCCAAGAAAATCTACTTGGATTGGCGGTTTAAGAGCAGTAGGAAAAAATAGTGAAGAGGCACATGAACTTTTTTTAAAATTTAAAAGATTAGAGGATGCAGGGGCTTTTTCTGCCGAATGTGAGGTTATCCCAGAAAATGTAATGGGAGAAATCTCTAAAAGAACGAATATAGTTACAGTATCTTTAGGTTCAGGAAAGAAAGCAGACGTAATGTATCTGTTTATGGAAGACATATGTGGAGATACTTTAAATCCTCCAAGACATTCAAAAGCTTATGGAAATTTATTAAAATTAAAAAATGAAATAAAAGTTGAGAGAGTTCGAGCTCTAAAGGCATTCAAAAAAGATTCAATGGCAGGAAAATTTCCAGGAAAAAAACAATCTTCAAATTTAAATAAAAAAGAGTTCGAGTCTTTTCTTGATAAGCTTGATTAATAAGTTTCAGATTCTTTTTTGCTTATTGAGCCTTTCATTTTTTCAACAATTGCTTTAGCACCTGCGCTCATTGCTCTTTGATCTGCACCAATAGTTACAAAGTTAAAACCTTTTTCGATCATTTTTTGTGCGTACTCTGGTGTTCCATTATGAATTCCTGCAAATATATTATTTTTTTTGGCATGCTCTAATATTCTTAATATTTCTGAATAAGCTTTTGTATCTTCTGCTCTGTCAAACCCAGGCTTTTCTCCTATTGCTAAACTTAAGTCAGCTGGACCAATATATATTCCATCTACGCCATCTGTAGACATAATCTCATCTAATTTATCTAATGACTCTTTTGTTTCAATCATAGCTAATTTTAAAATTTCATCATTTGCATGGTCGGCATAATCAGCTCCACCATAAATCAATCCTCTAACAGGACCAAAACTTCTATATCCTCTTGGAGGATACATACAAGCTTGAACAAATCTTTCCGCCTCTTCTTTGTTACTTACCATTGGACATATAATTCCATAACAACCAGCGTCTAAAATTTTCATTATTTGGCCTGGTTCATTCCAATTTACTCTAGCAAGAGGAGTTACATCAGTTGATGAAATTGTTTGAAGCATTGGAAGTGCATTTGTGTAATCAACAAGTCCATGTTGCATATCTACAGTTAGAGAGTCCCAACCTTGATGCGCCATAACTTCTGCCGATACAGTGCTTGGTATTTGTAACCAACCATTTACAACAGGCTTACCATCAGCCATCATTTGTTTGACTTTATTTTTTCTCATTAATAATTGAGACCGAAGTGAGTATACTTAACGTTCAAATAATCTTTGATAGCCATTGAACCACCTTCTCTTCCATAGCCTGTTTGTTTTATTCCTCCAAAAGGCACTTCAGCGAAAGCAATTGTTGGATGGTTTACAGCGCATGTTCCAGTTTCCATTTTTTCTGATACTTTGTGTGCCTTTTCTAAAGAATTTGTGTAGATATAACTTGCTAAACCAAGGTCATTGTCATTTGCTCTTTTCACAACTTCATCCGTGTCTTTAAAAGTAAGCAATGGAACTAAAGGTCCAAATGGCTCTTCTTTAGCAATTGTAAAATTATCTTTAACATTATCAAAAATAGTTGGTTCATAAAAATACCCTTTATTAAAACCAGCAGGTCTTTTTCCACCACATAAAACAGTCGCTCCTTCATTTTTAGTTTTTTCTACTAATGCCTCTATTTCATTTAATCTTTTTTCTGTTGTTAAAGGCCCTAGAATTGTATCTTCATCCATTCCATTACCAACTTTAAGCTTGGTGACTTTTTCAACTAAAGTTTTAGCAAATTCATCTTTTTTACTTTCATGAATATAAAATCTTGCAGGTGATATACAAACTTGACCATTATTTCTAAATTTAGCAGTGATTGCCATGTCAGTTACTTTGTTAATATCCACGTCGTCAAAAACAATAAAAGGTGAATGACCACTTAACTCCATGGTGACTCTTTGAACTTTTTCAGCAGCTTGTTTTAAAATTAGTTTTCCAACTCTTGTTGAGCCAGTTATAGAAACCTTTTTTACTATGTCAGATGATATTAATTGAGATGAGATTTTAGCTGGATCACCAGATAATAAATTTACTACTCCTGGGGGAACACCCGCATCATTTATAATATTCATAAGCTCCATTACACTACCCGGAGTAATTACATCAGGCTTACAAATTACTGAACATCCTGCAGCTAAAGCAGTGGAAATTTTTCTTGAAGATAAAACTATTGGAAAATTCCATGGTATTAATCCAGCAACAACTCCAACTGGCTCATATTTTACGTACATTCTTGTATGTTCAAATCTACTTTCAACTATCTGACCATAAATTCTTTTTGTTTCTTCAGAGTTCCATTCAAAAATATCTGCAGCTCCTCCAACTTCTCCTTTTGCTTCTGATAGTGGTTTACCAACTTCTAATGTTAGCCACTTAGCTAAAACATCCGTTCTCTCTCTCATTAGATCAGCAATTTTTCTTATAATTTTTGATCTTTGCCAAGGTGGAGTATTTCTCCAAACTTCCAGACCTTTTTCTGCAGACTTAAGTGCTTTGTTTACATCTTCTTCACCCGCCTTAGATGCCTTACCTAATACTTCCTCAGTTGCAGGATTTAAAACATCGTAAGTTTCATTATTTTGTGATGCTTGCCATTTGCCATCAATGAATTGTCCAAATTTGCTATACATAATTTTTATTTTGTGGTTTATTAGTTGAATATTTGAGGAGAATATAACTAGAAAAATGAGAAAAATAAAGCTTACTTGCGCGCATGCATTGGTTAAATATTTAATAGCTCAGAAAATCTATATTGATGATGAAGTTAAGCCTTTGTTTCCTGGTGTATTCGGTATTTTTGGACATGGAAATGTCGCCTGTATAGGACAAGCATTAGAGGAAAATAAAGATCAACTTCCAACATATAGGGGTCATCACGAACAAAATATGGCTTTAACAGGTGTTGCTTACGCAAGAGCTAAAAGAAGAAAGCAAATTTTTATTGCAACAAGTTCGGTTGGACCAGGATCTACAAATTTAGTTACAGCATCAGCTGTAGCAATGAGTAATAGATTGCCAATTTTATTTTTACCTGGAGACACTTACGCAAATAGAATGCCAGATCCAGTCTTGCAACAGGTTGAACATTTTTCAAATCCAGGAATGACTGCTAACGACTCTTTTAAACCAGTTACAAAATATTTTGATAGAATTACAAGACCAGAGCAAATATTACAGTCACTTCCTCAAGCAATTCAAACCATGTTAGATCCAGCAGAGTGTGGACCTGCATGTTTATCTTTATGCCAAGATGTACAGGGTGAAACTTTTGATTATCCTGAGGAATTTTTTAAAGAAAGAATTCATAATATTAGAAGACCTAGACCTGATGATTTTCAAATCAAACAAGCTGTAGAAAAAATTAAAAATTCAAAAAAACCTATTATAATTTCTGGAGGTGGAGTATTTTATTCTGATGCAATGGATGAGTTAGGCAATTTTGCAATTAAACATAATATACCAGTAACCCAAACAGTTATGGGATACTCAACAATGAAAAAAGATCATTCTCATTTTGTAGGACCAATAGGTGGCCTTGGTGGTAAGGCAGCAAATAACTTAGCAAAAGAAACTGATTTAGCAATCTGTATAGGAACTAAGCTTGCAGATTTTACAACTGGCTCGTGGGCTAATTTTGAAAATCCTGAATTTAAATTAGTTTCAATTAATATAGCAAGACATGATGCCAACAAACATTTAGCAGAAGCAGTTATAGGTGATGCAAAAGTTACCTTAACAGAATTGTCTAACGCTATTGGAGATTGGAAATCATCTGATAGTTGGCATAAAAAATCACAAGTTGAATTAAAATCTTGGAATGAATACGTGGATAAAGAGAGTGGTCCAACAAATCAAGAATTACCAAGTTATGCTCATGCTGTTGGAGCAATTTATAGAAATTCAGATCCAACTGATATAGCTGTTACAGCAGCCGGAGGTTTGGTCGGAGAAGTTGTTCAAGTGTGGCGTCCAAAAGAGTTAAATACTCATGAAACAGAGTGGGGATTTAGTTGCATGAGTTATGAAATTTCTGGTGCTCTTGGTATAAAAATGGCCAATCCTAATAAAGACGTAATTGCTTTTGTTGGCGATGGATCATACCTACTTAACAATTCAGATATATATTCTTCAGTAATTACTAATAATAAATTAATAATCATTGTGTGTGATAATGGAGGTCATGCTGTTATAAATAGACTTCAATTGTTCAAGGGTGGAAAAGAATTTAATTGTTTGTTTAACTCTTCAAATATTCAAAACTCTAAAGAAGTAAATTTCGCACAACATGCAGCAAGCATGGGAGCAAAATCAGAACATGTTTCTAGTATTTCAGAATTAGAAGAAGCATTTAATAGAGCAAAACAATCAGATGTAACTTATGTTATATCCATTAAAACACATAGTTACGAATGGCTTGAAGGATCTGCTTATTGGGAAAGCCCTACACTTGAGATACCAACAACAAAAGAGAACGAGGAAGCATTAAAACTTCACAAAGAAGGAAAATCAAAACAGAGACAAGGTGTTTAAAAACTTTATATGAATAAAGTTTTTAAAATTGGCTTAATAGGCTGTGGACATATTGCTGAAACATATTTTAGAGCTGAAAAATATTTTAATAACATAAAAATTATTAAATGTGCTGATATTAATATGCAAGCTGCAAAACGTTGTGCATTTAATTATGGGATAAAATTTTTAACTGTAAACGAACTTCTTAAAGACAAAGAAATTGAAATTATTTTAAACCTTACAATTCCAAAAGCACATTATCTAATTTCTAAAAAAGCTTTAACAAATGGAAAACATGTATACTCTGAAAAGCCTTTAGCAATAAATTTAAAAGATGGAAAAGATTTAATAAAACTTTCAAAGAAAAATAAACTTTATTTAGGTAATGCTCCTGACACTTTTTTGGGTGGTGGAATACAAAAATCAAAAGAACTAGTTGAAAAAAATTCTATCGGAAAAATAAAATTAGGTAATGCAGTTTTTGCTTTTCCTGGAATTGAGTCTTATCACCCTAACCCTGAACCTTGGTTTACAAAAAAAGAAGGAGGTCCTGTTATTGATATGGGACCTTATTATATTACTGCTTTAGTAAATCTTTTAGGACCTGCAAGAAAAGTAACTAGCACCATCATTGAGGGTCAAAAATATAGGACTATAGGAATAGGACCAAAAAAAGGAAAAAAATTTAAGGTAGAATGTCCAACTACATATTTATCCACAATCACTTTTAAAAATAAATCTGTTATAAGATTAACATTATCATTTGATGTAATAGCTCATCAAAGAAATCATATTGAATTATATGGAGAAAAGGGGTCAATGATTGTTCCAGACCCAAATATGTTTGGTGGATCAGTGTTAATCTGTAATAAATTAGGGGATAATTGGAGAGAATTTAAGACCACAAAAATGTCTTTGGGACGTATTAACATTAGAACACAAAGTTCTAGAGCGAACGAAGCGCCAACCAATGCAAACTATCGAGGAGCTGGATTGTCTGAGATGGCATATTCAATTGAGAACAAAAGAAAACATTTATGTAGTGGTGAAATATCTTTACATGTATTAGAAATTATAACTTCAATTATGAAAGCAGCTAAATCTGGAAAATCTGTATCAGTTAATACAAACTGCGCAAAACCAAAAAAGTTTTTAGAAATAGATGCAAAGAAATTGCTTAAATAAACAAAAGTGAAAAAACATATAGTTATTTCTGATCCATTTCCAAGAAAATTAAACTTAATTTTTTCGAAAAAAAAACTTAAGGAACTAAAATCAAAATATAAATTATTAAAAGCTCCTAAATTAAATAAAAAAGATTTTTATGAAAAAAATATCCATAAAGCTACATTTATATTGGGTCAACCAGATCTAAATAAAAATCTTTTGTCAAAAGCTACTAAGTTGAAATGTATTATAAATGTTGAAAGCAATTTTATGGATAATATTGATTATGATTATTGCTTTAAAAAAAAAATTGATATTATTGCTACATCACCAGTTTTTTCAAAGCCTGTTGCTGAAATAGCACTAGGTATGACTTTATCTATATTAAGAAATATACATAATGCTCATTATGATTTTATAAAAGGTAAAGAAAAATATGGTTTAAAGAGTAATTTAAATGCTTCGCTTTTGACAAATAAAAATATCGGTTTAGTTGGCTTTGGAGATTTAGCTAAGGCGCTTTACCCATTGTTGTTACCCTTTACAAAAAACATAAATGTTTATGATCCTTGGGTGCCAAACAAAATTATTAAGAAAGCTGGCTTTAAATCTATAACTTTAAATAAAATGTTTAAAAATTGTGAGATTATTTATGTATTGGCTACAATCACAACTAAAAACAAAAATTTAATAAACAAAAAATTATTGAATAAAATGAAGCCAAAATCAGTTTTTATTTTAATGAGTAGAGCAGCGATTGTTAACTTTGAAGATCTTAAAAAAAGAATTAAAAAAGGGGATATATATGTTGCAACGGACGTATTCCCTGAAGAGCCGGTAAAAAAAAATGATCCAATTAGAAAACTTAAAAATGTATTATTTTCAGCTCATAGAGCTGGAGCTTTAGAACAGGCTTTTTTTGATATGGGTGAAATTGTTCTAAAAGATATGAGCCTAATTTTGAAAAAAATACCTCCAAAATTCTGCAAAAGGGCTGAAAGAAAAATTGTAAAGCTATTAGCCTCAAAACCTGTTGCAATTAACTGATTTTTTTATATTTTCTTCACTTATGTCATCAATTAATCAACTACTTCTAGAAGCAAAAAGTGTAACAAAATACTTTGGAACCATAACAGCCCTTGAGAATGTTAATTTAAAGATACATGCAGGAGAATGCCTTGGTGTTGTGGGTGATAATGGAGCTGGAAAATCAACTTTAATGAAAGTTTTATCAGGGCTATACAAACCAAGTGCAGGCTCATTATTCTTTGATGGCAAAGAGGAAATTTTAGAAAGTCCTAAAGATTCTCAAAATTTAGGTTTAGAAATGGTCTATCAAGATTTGGCATTAGCTGGAAATCTTCCAATAGGCGAAAATATTTTTTTAGGACGTGAACCAACAAAAAATATTGGACTACTTAAATTTCTTGATTATAAAAAAATTAAAGAACTTACAGATGCACATCTTGGTAAACTAAAAATTAATGTAAAAAGTGCTGATCAAAAAGTAGAGGAACTTTCAGGTGGTCAAAGACAAGCAGTCGCAATTGCTAGATCAACAGCATTTAATGCTAAAGTTGTAATAATGGATGAACCAACTGCTGCACTTGCAATAAAAGAAGTTGGAAAAGTTCTAGACCTGATAAATAGTTTAAAGAAAACAGGCGTTGGAGTAATTGTCATCAGTCATAGAATGGATGATATTTTTGCTGTATGTGATCGTGTAATGGCATTATTTCAAGGAACAAATTTTGCAGAATCTGAATTATCTAAGACTTCAAGGGACGAAGTTATTGGATGGATAATGGGTAAAAAATAATTATGGAAAATAAAGATCAAGAAAAAGAATCATTATATTTAAAAATAATGCCATACCTTGAAAAGTATGGAATACTTTTATTATTAGTCATAATGATTGTAGTGATGCATTTTCTTCAACCAGATGTTTTTTTATCATGGAGAAATGTTACAAATGTATTTAAACAAATTTCTTGGCAATCGATGTTAGCGTTAGGAGTATTCATGGTTATTGTTACTGCTGGTATTGATCTTTCTGTTGGATCCATCATGATGTTATCATTAATGATCCTGGCAATAGTTGCTAAAGCTGGAGCCCCTTGGTATATAGTAGTTATTACACCTTTGATTGCAGGTTTTCTTTGTGGTTTATTTAATGGATTAGGAATAACATTGTTGAGGATGCCCCATCCATTTATAATGACTTTGGGTACTCTTTATATATTCAGGGGAACGGGAAATTTAATTTCAGGTGGAACACCAATAAGTGGTTTTACAGATGAGGTGAGGTATCTTGGACATGGACGAATTGATTTAACTTGGCTTGGCCTTGAAAAATCTCAATACCTTCCAGTGAGCTTAGTTTTAATCGCAATCGTATACATAATTTTCTGGATATTTATGAATAAAACACGGACTGGAAAATGGATATACGCAATAGGAGGCAACCCTAATGCAGCAAGAGCTTCAGGTATAAACGTTAATAAAATATTAGTGATCGTTTATTCTTTGTGCGGATTTTTATCAGGTATTGGAGCATTAATTTTAGCAGGAAGAACAGACTCAGGATACCCAAATGCTGGTCTCCAATCAGAATTAGATGCTATTGCAGCCTGCATTATTGGAGGAGCAAGTTTTTTTGGTGGAAGAGGTACAGTACTTGGAGTATTTGCTGGAGTCATGATTATGGGTATTTTACGAAATGGCCTTAATCTCATGGATGTTAGCTCATTTTGGCAACAAGTCTTAATAGGGTCTATAATAGTTTTGGCCGTATATATAGATGTATTAAGAAGAGATCTTGGAACAAGAAAATAATACACTTTTTGGTTGAACTTCAAAAACATTGTCTTTTATAAACAGTTGAATTTTTTTTAAAAATTTAATTAAATTAATTTTTAATAATTATTAAAGGGGTAAAAATATGAGAGAACTAAACAAAAAAATTGTTGTTTTTCTATCAGCAATCTTTTTATTGATAAGCATGGGATCAGTTTCTTTTGCTGATGGACATGGAAAGAAAATCTTATTCAGTATTAAAGGACCTGGATCAGGAAACCCATTCTGGGCTTCTGTAACTAAAGGTGCTGAAGAAGAAGCTAAAAAATTAGGTGTTAAATTAATTCTAATTGCACCTCCACAAGAAGGTGATGTACAGGCTCAGATTAACCAAGTAGAAGACCAGCTTGCAAAAGGTGTTGATGCACTAGCTCTAGCACCAGGAGATCCAAATGCTTTCGCACCAATTGTAGATGATGCGATTAAAAGTGGAGTTCCAGTTGTGTTTGTTGATACTAAAGGAATTAACGAGGGTGTAACTTTTATTGGAACAAACAATATGAATGGTGCAGAGTTAGCTGCTAAATTCATATGTGATAAAACTCCAAAAGGTTCAGACGTTGCAATTCTTACAGGAATTGAGTCACAATCAACTGCATTGTTAAGAAGAGATGGCGCAATCAAAGGATTTAAAAATTGTGGTTTAAATCTTGTTGCAACACAAACTGCAGAGTGGGATACAGCAAAAGGAAGATCTGTAACAGAGTCAATCATTCTAAAAAATCCAAATATTAAAGCAATATTTGCTTCTAATGACAATATGGGTTTAGGTGCAATGCAAGCTTTAAAAGATGCTGACATGAATGATGTTGTTGTTGTAGGTTTTGATGCTACACCTGATGCAGCTACAAGTATCTTAAAAGGTGAAATGACTGCAACTATCGCTCAGTTCTCATACAACATGGGAGCGTATGGAGTTAAGTATGCACTTGAGTTAGCTAATGGAGGAAGTATTGATCCTAATATTGATACTGGTACACAATTAGTAACAAAAGAAAACGCTAACGATTTTAAATAATCTTTAGTTTTACATAGTGATTTAAGGGTGGAATTTTATTCCACCCTTTTTTTTTATGTACTATAATCTTTAAATGTTAATTAATATTAATCCTGTACTGAGCCCTGAATTACTATTTCATTTAAGGTCAATGGGACATGGTGAAAAGCTAATTTTAGCTGATGCAAACTTTCCCTCAAACACTACTAACGAAAAAGTTATTCGCCTTGATGGAGTAAATATTAAAGATGCAGCAACGGCAATATTATCTGTATTTCCATTAGACAGTTTTGTTGCATCTAAAGGTGGATCACCAGCGATTAGGATGGAAGTAGATGATAAACCTGATGAATTAACTGAAACTCATAAAGAATTTATTGAAGCAGTTAAGACAGTTTCAGGTGAAAATTGGAAAGTTGGTTCAATTTCAAGAAAAGATTTTTATGAGGAAGCAAAAAAAGCTTATTGTATAGTAACCACCACAGATGCTAGGCCATTTGGATGTTTTGTGCTTACCAAGGGTGTAATTTTACCAGACGGAAAAGTTTGGACATAATAAATGAAATCTATTTGTGTTTTTGGTGTCTTTGTTGCCGATCTTTGTTTTGTAGCTAATGCGATTCCTGAAAAAGGACAAACTATTTTAGGCAATAAACATATTGTTGGTCCAGGAGGAAAAGGATCAAACCAAGCAATTGCTGCAGCTAGACTTGGAGGTCGAGTTAATTTTATAACAAAGATTGGAAATGACCAAAATGCTAAAATGGCATTAAATCTTTATAAGGAAGTGGGAATTAATAGAGACTCAATAATTCAAGATGAAAATCAGTTAACAGGTGTGGCAGGTATAATGATAAACGAAAAAACTGGGGAAAATGCCATAAACATTGTACCAGGTGCAGCTGGCTCTTTGACCAATAAAGATATTGATAAAAATTTAAGTTTTATCAATAATTCAGAAATTTTTTTAACTCAGCTAGAAACACCTTATGAAGTAACAAGTTATGCACTTAACAAAGCAAAAGAATCAGGTTCAACAACTATTTTCAATCCAGCGCCTGCATCAAATATAAATGAGAGTGATTTTAAACGTATGGATTATTTTACACCTAATGAAACAGAAGCAAGTTTTTATTTAAAAAAAAATGTTGAAACCAAAATAGAAATTGAAGAAGCTGCAAAAACTTTTCTTAGTAAAGGAGTTAAAAATATTGTTATAACTTTAGGCTCAAAAGGAGTTTACTTTGCAAACTCTTCTGAAAGCTATTTTATTGATGCCTTTAATTTAAAAGATAAAGTTGTAGATACAACTGGAGCAGGTGATGCATTCAATGGAGCTTTTGCGTATGCTTTGTCTAAAAATCATGAGGATAAAGATGCTTTAAAATTTGCAAATAAAGTTGCTGGTATTTCAACTACAAGAGTCGGAGCAGCTAATGCAATGCCCAATCTAAATGAAGTAGAACTCTATTAGCTATTCTATAATTTTGAAATCAGACTTAAATTTATCAGTAATTGTTAAACCTAAACCTGATTTGTTATCATCTAAATCTATATATCCATTTTCTGGGGCAGGATCACCTTCAAATATATAATAAAATAATTCATTGCCAATTTCTACGTCATGGACAGGAAAAAATTCAGATATTGGACAATTAAAATTTGACATTGTTAAATGATAATTATGCATTTGACCAGCATGAGGGATAACTGGTACTTGATAAGCTTCTGCCAATGCATTTATTTTATTTGCAATTGTAAATCCACCAACTCTATTATTATCATATTGAATATAACTGACTGCTTTAATGTCCAACAATTGTTTAAACCCAAATAAGTTGAATTCATGTTCTCCACCAGAAATTGGGATTGCATTCATATTATTTAATTCAGCATATCCATGAATATCGTCTGCTATAACTGGTTCCTCCAACCATCTAGGGTTAAATTTTACCAATTTTGGTATCATCCTTTTTGCATAATCCAGGTTCCAACCCATATAACATTCCATCATTAAGTCAGTATCATATCCAATAACCTCTCTAACTGCTTCAGCTAACTCAATATTTTTTTTCATGCCTTCAGGTCCATCTTTTGGCCCCCACCCAAATCTCATTTTAAACATTTTAAAACCTTGCTTAACATAGCTTTCAGCTTCTTTTTGCAAGTCCTTTATTGGTTGGCTGTAAAGTTTAGATGCGTAAACAGGAATCTTTTCTTTTGTTCTCCCACCTAATAATTTAAATACAGGTTTATTTGTAATCTTTCCCATTATATCCCAGAGCGCAATATCAATTGCAGAAATAGCTACCATACCCAAACCTCTTCTTCCCCACGCATGCGTTCTTCTGTACATTTTTTCCCAGATATAAGAATAATCAAAAGGATCTTCACCTAGTACTAGCGGCGTTAAATAAGTATCGATTGTTTTTTTAACCAACTGAGGTGCGAGTGCCGCGTTTCCAATTCCAATTATTCCATCATCAGTTTCAACTTCACATATTAACCATTCATGAAACCTAAAAGAGCCCATAGCATCTGATTTTTCAAACAAAAGGTCTGATGCATTTGTGCAAAAATTGTTTTGTGGAGGAACTGTTTTACCATTCCATTGATATACCTTGGTACGAATACTTTTTATTTTAGACATTTAATTGTTTTTATTTTCTGCCATTGTTAATGCAATTTTAAATGAATTCAAAGTAGGTTCTAAGTTTGCCACATTTTTACCTGCAATATCAAACGCTGTGCCGTGAGCAGGAGTGGTAATAGGTAAAGGTAAACCTCCTTGAACGGTTACTCCTCGATCAAATCCAAAAGCTTTTAAACCCGATTGTAAAGCATCATGATACATACCAACAATACAATCATGATTTCCATCTTTATATGCAGTAATAAAAGAAGTATCACACGGCAAAGGTCCATCAGCATTAATACCTAGTTTTTTTGCCTCTTCTATTGCGGGTATAATTTCTTCTTTTTCCTCAGTTCCAAATTCAGCATGAGGATTCAGTGCTTGAACTGCTACTCTTGGACTTTTAATACCATTTAATTTCATAGCTTCATTTATAAGTTTAATTGGCTTAATAATTTTTTCCTTTTTTACATGTTCTGGAACTTCTTTTATTGGAATATGTGATGATACCCTTGCTGTCCAAAAGTTATCAATAACATTAAATTCACAAAAAAAATTTTTAACCTCTAACTTTTCAGCCATTAAATGTAATTCATCAGAATATTTATTTCCTCCAAGTTTAAGGCTTGTTTTATTAAAAGGTCCAAAGTTTATTGCATGAATTTTATTTTCTTTAGCAAGATCTAAAGCTAAATTTAGCGAAGCTAAGACGCTTTCTCCCGCCTCTTTAGAGCACTCAGATAATTTATAATTATGATTTTTACCATTAGAGATATCTAGAAAAAATTTATCACCACTCGCAAAATCAATATTATCGAAATCTTCTACAAAATTTAGATTATGTGATTTGCCTGAAATTTTATTTCCACTTTCTAATATATTTTTTTCACCTATGACAATTAAATTAGCCTTGTTAGTGATTTCCTCTGACAATAGTTTTGAGACCAATTCGGGGCCTATACCAGAAGGGTCTCCTAAAAGAACTGCTATGTTAATTTTATTTTGCGCCATTTTTTACTTTACGCTATGTATCAGATTATGATTATATATTTAAATATAAATTAACTAAAAAGAGGGAAATAATGAAAAAAAGTTTTAAATTATTTTTAGCTGCCGCATTTTTGGTAACTGAATTTTTTGTTGTTGCACTTCCACTTATGATTACTTCTGCAAAAGCAGATGGTCACCCAATTCAAGCTATTACACACGCTGGTTTTGGTGGTGGTACAGACGTAACTACTAGAATGATGTTGTTAAGAACTAGAAGGTATCTAAAACAAGATATGCAATTAGTTAACAAGAAAGGTGGTGGTGGAGCTGCATCTATGGATTACATGATGACTTTACCAGCAGATGGTCAACATACTTTAACTTGGACTACAGGACATGCTGTTTCTATGGCATTAGGAAAAACAAAAGTTAAATTAAGTGATATGCAACCACTTGCTAGAGGAACTGATGATCCTCAATTATTTGTCGTAAATTGTAAAAATGATATTAAAGATGCTAAAAAATTTATTAGCGCTCAAAAATCAAAATCATTAAAATATGGTACTACTCACGTTGGTGGTATTGATGATGTAAGTGCTATCGCTTTTACAAAAAAAGGAAAATTAACAGACCCAACAATTGTTCCTTATAAAGGTGTTGGTCCTATTAAAACTAATCTTATCAAAGGAGATATTGATGTAGGTGTTTTAAACTTGGGAGAAGCTGTAACAGAAATTGAAGATGGTACATTGTGTGTTTCAGTTGTACTTGCTAGTAACAGAATGGAAAAATTAAGTAATGTTCCTACTGCTACAGAGTTAGGAATTCCAGTTGTGCTTTCAACAGTTAGAGGTTTTGTAACAAGAAAAGGTGTTCCAGGCGATAGAAAAAAACAACTTGAAGATGCAATGATTAAAGCAATGGAACATAAATATTTCCAAAGTTTTTTAACTGATATCGGCCTTGATTCAACTAGTGTTGTTGGAGCTGATGAGTGGGGCAAGCAAATGGAAGTCATGCTTGCAGAGATGACTGCTCAACTTAAAGCTTTGGGTTACATTAATTAGTCACAAGAAAGTACATTTTTATGAATAATGTACGAAATAAAAAAAGGGCAAACAAAAGTTTGCCCTTTTTTTTTAAAGATGAATTTAAAGTTTTTTTTGTAATTATATTTGTTTCTACAATATTATTAATAACTACTTTTACATTTGATAAGGTTCCTCCAATTTTAAATAGAGGCATACAACCTGCTACTTTCCCAAAAGGATTGTTAGTATTGATAATGTTTTTAACTGCAGTTATTTATTATCTTTCATTCAAAAATCCTTGGAAAAAAGAAAAAAAACTTCCAAAACCATTTTTTTTAACAATCTTAAGTTTTATTTTATTTATTATAATTTCTAAAACATTAGACTTTTTCTTAGCTATATCAGTACTCTCAATATTTGTTTCATACAATTGGGGTGAAAAAAGAATTTTTTATTTATTATTAGTTGGAATTTTGTTTCCATTAGTAGTTTTCATATTTTTTGAAATGATATTAGGACTTAGATTTCCTCCAGGAATAATTACTAACCTTTATTATTACTAGTATGGACAATCTTTTATTAATGATGACACCTTTGTTTAGTTCTAAGTTGTTAATTGTTTTAATTTTTGGGACTTTATTTGGACTGATCTTAGGCGTTCTACCAGGATTAGGCCCTACAACTGGTGGTGCATTAATTTTACCATTTACTATGACTTTAGACCCTCTTTCAGCAATAGTTCTCTTAACATCAATTTACTGTGCTGGAACATACGGCGGTGCAATCACTGCAGTTTTAATAAATACCCCTGGAACTCCAGCAGCAGCAGCCACTTGTCTGGATGGTTATCCCCTAGCTCAAAAAGGGGAAGCAGGAAGAGCCTTGGGTATGGCAACAGTTTCAAGCACAGTGGGCGGAATATTTAGTGTGATAGTTTTGGTATTTTTTGCACCTGTTTTAGCTCAACTTGCTTATGAATTTGGTCAACCAGAATATTTTGCGTTAGCTATTTTTGGTTTAACAATGCTAGCATCAATTGGTGAAGGAAGTCCGATCAAAAATTTAATCGCTGGTGCGTTTGGAATTTTAATTTCTACTATTGGAAAAGATTTTATGACTTCAATTGATAGATTTACTTATGGTATAAATGAGCTTTCTGTAGGAATAGGATTTATACCAGTTGTAGTGGGTTTATTTGCAATAAGCGAAATGTTAACTCAGTCTACACTTCTTGATCAAGTTTTTAAAAGAGTTGCGCTAAAAGCGGTAAAACTTCCATCCTTAGATGATTATAAAAAAACCTGGAAAACTATTCTTAGATCTAGTGGTATTGGTTCATTTATTGGAGTTTTGCCAGCTGAGGGTGGTACTGTAGCATCTTTAATTGGTTATTCAGAAGCAAAAAGATTTTCTAAAGAGCCAGAAGAATTTGGAAAAGGATCAATAGAAGGTATTGCCGGAGCTGAGGCAGCAAATAATGCTGCTACAGGTGGTGCAATGGTTCCAACTTTGGCATTAGGAATACCTGGAAGTGCTACAACAGCAGTCATATTAACTGGGCTTATAATTCATGGTGTAAGACCAGGTCCAGATCTATTTAGAGAGCAACCAGACTTTTTGTATGGAATTTTTGGGGCAATGTTAATTGCTAATGTTTTATTTTTTATATTTGGATTTTTTGGCGCAAAATTATTTGCAAGAATAACTTTAGTTCCAAACAAAATTTTGTGGCCAATGATATTTGCTGTATCTGTGTGTGGAACATACTCTCTAAGTCAATCTATCATTGATGTTTGGATTATGTTGTTTTTTGGAGTACTAGGATTTTTCATGAGAAGATTTGGTTTTTCAGTTGTGCCTGTAATTATAGGATTAATTTTAGGAGAATTAGTAGAAGGAACTCTAAGACAATCTTTAGTTATATTTGATGGAAACTGGCTTATGTTTTTAACAAGACCTATAGCTTTAACTTTTTTTATTTTATCTTTAATTGCATTAGCTTTTCCTTTATTAAGATCAAAAAAACAAAAAAAATAATATGATTAATTTTGATTTAAAAGATAGAGTTGCAATAGTGACAGGAGGCGCCCAAGGTTTTGGACTAGCTATTACTGAGAGATTTATTGCTTCAGGAGCGAGAGTGGTAATTTGGGATATAGATGAAGAGGCAATCATAACCGCAACAAAAAAAATTAATTCAGATAAGCTTTCATACCAAATTGTGGATGTTGGAAATTATCAGAATATAGAAAAAAATTTAGCTGAAACTGAAAAATCACACAAAAAAATTGACATTTTTATTAATAATGCAGGTGTTGCAGGCAAAAATACAACTGTTGTTGATTACCCACTTGATGAATGGAAAAAGGTAATAGACTTAAATTTAAACGCTGTATTTTATTGTTGTAAAGCAGTTACTCCTTATATGATTAAAAATAATTATGGAAGAATCGTAAATATTGCTTCAATTGCTGGAAAAGAGGGCAACCCTAATGCAAGCGCATATAGTACATCAAAAGCAGGAGTTATAGGTTTAACAAAGTCATTGGGAAAAGAACTAGCATTAAAAAATATTGCAGTTAATTGTGTGACTCCAGCAGCAGCAAAAACAAGAATATTTGATCAAATGACCGAAGAACATATAAATTATATGTTATCTAAAATTCCTAGAAATAAGTTTGCAAAAGTTAATGAATTAGCATCCCTAGTGACTTGGTTATCAAGTGAGGAAAATTCTTTTTCAACAGCAGCGGTCTTTGATTTGAGTGGTGGGAGAGCAACTTATTGATTTATGCAAATAGGTATTGATGTTGGAGCTACAAAAATCGAAAGTGTAGTTTTAGATGAAAAAGGAAACGAAAGTCACCGTGAGAGAACTGATTGTCCAAAAGACTATTTTCAAATTATAAAAACAATTAAAGAAATTAATAAAAAGTTAGAAAAAAAATTAAATAAAGAGTTACCAATTGGTGTTTGCCACCCTGGTATTCATTCACCTCAAACTGGATTAGTTAAGAACGCTCCAAACTGCTATTGGTTAGAAAAAAAACCATTTCAAAATGATCTAAGAAAAGAATTAGGTAAAGAGGTATTTTGTGAAAATGATGCCAATTGCTTCGCTTTGTCAGAAGCTCTAGATGGTGCAGGAAAACATTATAAAATTGTTTATGGAATTATTATTGGTTCTGGAGTAGGTGGTGGTTTAGTGATAGACAAAAAAATTGTTAGCGGACCAAATGGAGTAGCAGGAGAGTGGGGACATAATCAAATTAACCATTTAATTTCCAAAAAAGAAAATTTCGAGTCTACCAATCTAAGAGAGGGTGAGATTGAGAGTTTTATGTCAGGATTAAGTTTAGCTAAAAAATTTAATAAGCAATATAAAAAAAATTTCAAAACTAATGAGATCTTTGAACTATATAGAAAACATGATTTAGATGCTGAAAATTTAATAGATAATTTTAAAGTAAATTTAGCAATGTCCTTATCAAATATAATTAACATTCTTGATCCCGATTGTTTCGTTTTTGGTGGGGGTGTTTCAAATGAAATTGATTTTTTAAGTGAAATCGAAACTATAGTAAGAAAATTTGTAACAGGCAGAGAGTATGATGGTGTGTTTCTTAAACCAAAGTACGGAGATGCTAGTGGCGTCAGAGGTGCTGCAAGATTAGGGAGAAAATCAATCTATTAATATTACAAATCAATTATTGGTTGTATTTTTTTTTCTTGTAGTCTTTTAATAAATCAATCTATAATTGTTTTTTTTAAGTTAACTTAATTTAACAAATAAGAGGGAAATATATGAAAAAAATGCTAATTGCTTTAATTGCTTTTGCATTCACTTCTACATCTTCTTTTGCAGGACCAAAAATTGAGGTTTTGCACTGGTGGACATCGGGTGGTGAAGCAGCAGCACTTAAAGTATTAAAAGATGATTTCGCTGCAAACGGTGGTGAATGGTTAGACATGCCTGTAACAGGTGGCGGTGGAGACGCTGCTAACGTTGCACTTAAAGCAAGAATAGTTGCAGGAGATCCTCCTTCAGCTTCTCAAATTAAAGGTCCAACAATTCAAGAATATGATCAAGAAGGAGTAGTTGCTCCATACAACATTGATCCTATTGCTCAATCAGAAGGTTGGGATGGATTATTAGATCCTATGATTGCTGCGGTTCACAAATGTCAGAACAACAGTGGTCCATATTGTGCGGCTCCAGTAAACATTCATAGAATTGATTGGATGTGGGCTAACAAAGCAGTGTTCGATGCTAATGGAATTTCAGTTCCTACATCTTGGGATGAATTAAATGCAGCAGCAGAAAAACTTCAAGCTGCAGGTATCATTCCTTTTGCACATGGTGGTCAAGCTTGGCAAGACGCAACAGTCTTCGAAGCAGTAGCTATGGGTATTGGTGGAAATAACTATTATAAAAACTGTTATGTAGATCTTAAAGAAACCTGTTTAAGAAGTGAGACAACTGTAAAAGTTTTTGATCAAATGAGAAAACTTCAAGGTTTCACTGATGAAGGTAGCCCAGGAAGAGATTGGAACGTTGCTACTGGAATGGTTATTGAAGGAAAAGCTGGTTTCCAAATTATGGGTGACTGGGCAAAAGGAGAATTTACTGCTGCTGGAAAAGTACCAGGCGTAGATTACTATTGTGCTGCAACTCCATCTAATAATGGATACTTGTACAATGTAGATAGCTTTATATTCTACAAAACAAGTGACCCAGATAAACAAGAAGGTCAAAAATTATTAGCTAAATTAATGATGGGTAAAAACTTCCAAAAAGTTTTCAACTTATACAAAGGATCAATTCCAGCACGTTTAGATGTACCAATGGATGAGTTTGATAAATGTGCAAAAACATCAAATTCTGACATCAAAACTGCAGGAGCAAGTGGAGGATTAGTTCCAAGTTTTGCTCATGGAATGGCTCAAGGTAATACTATGAAAGCTGCTTTACAAGATGTGATTACAGAACACTTTAATTCTGACATGTCCTCAGTTGATGCAGCAAATGCTTTGGCAGATTCAGTTTTAGATAATATGTAAAATACAAAAATTAAGGCCACCTAAGAATTAGGTGGCCTTTTTTTTTAATCAAAATTAGAAAATATTTATAATGCTCAAGTGGCTAGAAAAAAACCTACCTAAAATCGTAATGGCTCCTGCTGTTGGATTAATTGGTTGGTTTGTTTATGGTTTTGTACTTTGGACATTATATATATCTTTTACAAATTCAAAAATATTACCCAAGTATGAACTTTGGGGAGTAGGTCAATATGTTAAACTTTGGGGTTCTAGAAAATGGCTTATTGCAGTTGATAACCTTCTCATTTTCACGGCCTTATTCTTAATTTTTTGTATAGTGATTGGCATTATTCTTGCAATATTTTTAGATCAAAAAATCAGGGCCGAAGGTGTCTTGAGAACTATTTACCTATATCCTATGGCTTTATCATTTATCGTTACAGGAACAGCTTGGAAATGGATTTTAAATCCCACACTTGGTATTCAAAAAATGTTTATCGATTGGGGATTTGAAAACTTTACATTCGATTGGTTGGTCAATCGAGAAATGGCCATCTACACCATTGTCATTGCAGGTGTTTGGCAATCTGCAGGATTTGTAATGGCATTATTTCTAGCTGGGTTGAGATCAGTTGAGGATGAAATCATTAAAGCAGCCAAAATAGATGGTGCAAATTTATTTACAGTTTATTGGAAAATTCTACTACCAATGATGAGACCAGTTTTTTTTACAAGTTTTGTAATTTTGGTTCATATATCAATTAAAAGTTATGATCTTATTGTTGCGTTAACTCAGGGTGGTCCAGGCATATCTACAACTATGCCTGCATTGTATATGACACAAACTGCATTTCACAAAAGTCAAGTTGGTTTGTCAGCAGCGAGTGCGATGATGATGTTTATGGCAGTAGCAGCTGTGATTATACCCTATTTATATTCCGAATTGAGGAGAGAAAATGCAAGATAAAACCCACTCTTCATATAAACAGCTTGAACAAAAATCTAAATATACAAATATGTTTTTGAGATGGTTTTTATATTTTGTTTTAGTAATTTTTGCTTTGTATTTTATTTTTCCCTTATACGTAATGGTTGTTACTTCATTAAAAACAATGGAAGAAATCCGTCAAGGAACACTTCTAACTTGGCCAAATGGATTAAATTTTGACTCTTGGTTAGTTGCATGGGGTGGAAGAGGATATGGTGCAGGCGATACTTTCTTAAAACCATATTTTTGGAATTCAATTAAAATGGTTGTTCCAGCAGTATTCTTTTCTACTTTTATTGGTGCGATGGCGGGATACGTTTTAACAAAATGGAGGTTCAAGGGAGACAAATGGGTTTTCCTTTTCCTATTATTTGGTTGCTTTATTCCTTATCAAGCAATCCTATTACCCATGGCTAGAACTCTTGGAGTTCTGGGAATATCGAATTCTGTAATTGGACTTGTTTTAGTTCATACAGTTTATGGAATTCCATTTACAACTTTATTTTTTAGAAATTTTTATGTTTCTATTCCTTCTGAATTAGTAAAAGCTGCTAGAATAGATGGGGCAGGGTTTTTTAAAATATTTTTTAAAATTTTACTTCCAGTATCAACTCCAATCATAGTAGTAACAATAATCTGGCAATTCACACAAATTTGGAACGACTTTTTATTTGGCTCAACATTTTCATTTGGAGAGGCAGCTCCAATACAAGTTGCTTTAAATAATATGGTTTTATCAAGCACTAGTGTTAAAGAATACAATGTAGATATGGCATCTGCTATTATTGCAGGAATTCCAACACTTATTGTATATGTTCTAGCAGGTAAATATTTTATTAGAGGATTAACTTCAGGAGCAGTAAAAGGATAGAGATGAAAACATTAAAAATAGAAGAATTATCAAAAAACTTTGGATCAACTGAGGTTTTAAGGAAAATTAATTTAGAGATAGATGAAGGTAATTTCTTAGTTCTTTTAGGTCCCTCTGGATGTGGAAAATCTACACTATTAAATATTATTGCAGGATTAGAAACTATTAATGAGGGGAACGTTCACATAGATGATTACAATGTAAGTAAAGTAGAGCCAAAAGACCGAAATATTGCAATGGTATTCCAATCTTATGCTTTGTACCCATCAATGAATGTACGTGAAAATATGATCTTTGGTCTTAAACAAGCTAAAGTTTCAAAGGAGAAAATCGAAGAGCAATTAGAAAAAGTATCAAAATTTTTACAAGTAGATGCTTTGTTAGAGAGAAAGCCATCACAATTATCAGGCGGACAAAGACAGCGTGTTGCAATAGGTAGAGCACTAGTTAGAGAACCAAGAATATTTCTATTTGATGAACCTTTATCAAATTTAGATGCAAAGTTAAGGGTTGAGATGAGACGAGAAATTAAAAAACTTCATCAGCAACTTAAAACAACAGTAGTTTATGTAACGCACGATCAAACAGAAGCTATGAGTTTAGGTACAAATATTGCAATTATGAATCATGGTGTAATTCAGCAAAATGATACACCTGAAAATATTTACAATAAACCTAGTAATACTTTTGTGGCAGACTTTATAGGCTCTCCATCAATGAATTTAATAAAAGGCAATTTAAAAGAAAGTTCAAATAAAGTTTCATTCGTTACCCATGGATCAAATATTGAAATTCCAATAAATGGATATGATTTCAAAGAAAAGTCTAATTTAGATAATAAAGAGGTTTTTTTTGGAATAAGACCAGAACATATATTTTTTAAAAAATCTAATGAAGAAGATTTTGAGATTAATTTAAGAGCAGATTTAAGTGAATATATTGGACATGAACAGATAATGACCTTTAATTTTGAAAATCAAGAGTTGTTAGCTAAATTTCCATCAACAGTAAAAATAGATCTATCAAAAAATACAAAATTATTCTTTGATTTAACTCAAATTTCATTGTTTGATGCTAAAACTGAGGAGAGAATTTGAATGAAAGTAAAATATTTTGACTTAAAAAATAAAAAAGTTTTTATTACTGGAGGTGGCTCAGGCATTGGAGCTTCAATAGTCGAACATTTTTGTGAACAGGAATGTGATGTTTATTTTGTTGATATCAATAAGAAAGACTCAAATAAATTAATTAAAGATCTTAAAAAAAAAGGTCTTAAAGTACCTCATTTTATTGAATGTAATCTTATTAAAATAAAAAAATTACAAAATATCATTCAAAAAATAATTAAATCTAAAGGTCCTATCGATATTTTAATAAATAATGCAGCTAATGATGACAGACACTCCACAGATCAAGTAGATGAAAAATATTGGAATAACAGAATGGATGTGAATTTAAAACATTTTTTCTTTACAATTAAAGCAGTTTTAAAAGGAATGATTAAAAATAAAAGTGGAGCTATCGTAAATTTAAGTTCAGTTTCATGGATGTTGGGTGAGGGTGATAAAGTTGCTTACGAGACAGCAAAGTCTGCTGTTATTGGTCTCACTAGATCTTTTGCTAGAGAATTTGGTAAATATAATATTAGATGCAACTCAGTTACTCCTGGATCAATTGCCACTGAGAGACAAATAAAGCATTGGCTAACTCCAAAGTATAAAAAATTTATTCTCGATAAACAGTGCTTAAAGAGACAACTAAAGCCTGAAGATGTGGCAAGTTTAGTTGTTTATCTATCCTCAGAGGTATCGTCAGGATGTACAAAACAAAATTTTATAATTGACGCTGGAATTACTTAAAATCTAAATTTGTGCTTAAGAAAATAAAGATTTCAGTTGTTGGTATTGGCCTGATGGGTCAACAACATTTAAAAGCAATAAATAAATCCAAATTTTGTGTATTGCACTCAGTTGTTGAAATCAAAAAGCATGAGAGTAAATTAATAAAAAGGTTAAATGTTCCAATCTATAATAATATTAATTATTTAATAAAAGAAAATAAACCAGATGCAGTAATTATTGCAACTCCAAATAGTTTACATGAAAAACATACAATAGAATTTTTAAAATCTAAAATTCCAGTACTTTTAGAAAAACCTATTTCAGATAATATAGCTTCTGCGAAAAAAATTATTAAAGCATCAAAGATATACAGAACACCTTTGTTAATTGGTTATCATAGGAGACATAATTCAATAGTTAATGCTGTTAAAAAGGTAATTAAGTCAGGAAAGTTAGGAAGGATAGTTTCTGCAAATGTACTATTTTGGTTATACAAGAACAAAAAATATTTTAAAGAAAATTGGAGAACATCAAAAGGAGGAGGTCCACTAGGAATTAATTTAGTACATGATTTAGATATTATATGTTTTCTACTTGGACCAATTAATTATGTTCAAGCATTTGCATCAAACAAAATAAGAAAGCATAAAGTAGAAGATACCGCTTGTGTTAATCTTATATTCAAATCTGGAGCTTTATGTACGATAAATATCTCAGATACAATAGTGTCGCCTTGGAGTTACGAATTAACAGCTGGTGAAAATCCTGCATATCCAATTACAAACCAATCTTCATACTTTATTGGTGGAACTAAAGGATCAATAAAATTTCCAAATATTAGTATTTGGTATTATAAAAAAGCGAGAAGTTGGTGGAATTTAATTGATTCAAAAAAAATCAAAATAAAGAAAAGTAGGGAAACACTCGTTAATCAAATTGATCATTTTTCAAAAGTGGTTCAAAAAAAAATTAAACCAAAAGTAACAGGAGAAGATGGTTTAATTTCGCTTAAGGTATTTGATGCTATTCTAAAAAGCTCTAATTTAGGAAAAAAAATTAAATTATGAGTTTTTTATGAGAATAAAACTTTATCTAAAATTAATTAAAGATTTTATAAGACTTGGCTATAATTCAGATGGAGTAACAAAAATACCAAAAATAATATTAAAATCAAAAAAAAAAGGAAATTATTTAGATATAGGCTGCTATCATCCATTTAAAGACTCACATACAGCACTTTTATATAAAAATGGTTGGCATGGTATCAACATAGATATTTCGAGAGAAAGCATAGATCTTTTTAAAATATTGAGACCAAATGATTTAAACCTTAATATTGGTATATCTTTAAAAAATGGTAAACAAAAAGCTTACTTTGAAAAAAAAATTTCAACAGTTTCAAGTTTAGATAAAACCCATATAAAAAAAATTGGTAGAAGAAATAAATTTTTTAGAAATGTAAATGTATTAACATTAAAAAAAATTAGAGAAATATACGATATTAAAAAATTGGATTTTTTAAAAATGGATTGCGAAAGTCTCGATAGCAAAATTATTTTAAAATCAGACTTCAAAAGTTTAAATTGTAAGTTTTTATGTATTGAGCTCTTGCCCCAAGAAGTTTTTGGATGGGAATTTAAGGAACCAAATATAAAAAAAAAAAATTATTATAAAAATTATTTTGTTAAATCTAATATCTACAAAAAATTAAGTAAAAATTTTAAATTAATATCAAACCACAACTATGCCTTTTTGTTGAAAAATAAGTCAAATATTATTTAATTTTTTTTTTCTTTTTTGATCCTTCAACTCTAATAAATAAAACTCCAAAAATTATAATTCCTATAAGTCCTATTATTTTACTTATATCTGCAGGCACACCAAAAATTAAAAAATTAATTATGGTTGACCATAGTAGCTGAGAATATTGAAAGTTAGTTACAAAAGATAAATTTGATAATTGAATCGCATAAATAATTATAAAGTGACTTATGAAACCAAAAATACCCATTGCCACTAACCCTATCCAATAAATATTATTTTCAATTGGTGTCCAATTAAAAGAAATATAAATAGTAAAAATTAAAGCACCTGTAACAGCGGTATAAAAAACTGCAGAGAAAGGTTCATTGTTCCCGGAAATAAGTTTGGTAAAGAATTGATAAAGTGCCCAACATAATGGAGGAACTATTGGAAATATTAGTTCAGGTGATAGTATTTTCATACTAGGGCCTAAAGCGTAAACAATTGAACCAAAACTTAACAGCATTAAAATTATACCTTTGGGAGATAAAATATCTTTTAAAAAGTATGCTGATAATAATGAAACAATTAATGGGGCACTAAAAAAAACCACGTATATATCAACTAAATCAAATCTTTGTAATGAGTTAAACATAAAGAATGTTGCTGTCACCATTAATAAAGATCTAACAATTTGAATTTTAAAGTTTCTTGTTAAATTAAGTTTTGGTTTAAAAAGTAAAAAATAAATACAAAGTGCAATAAAATGGAAAAAAAATCTGCCCCATACTGCTTGTGTAACTGGCATAACATTTCCTAAATATTTTGCAGTTGAGTCCATACAAACAAATAAAAAAAACCCTGAAGCGGACAGAAAAATAACCTTAATTAAGGAAGCTTTTTGATTTTTTGACATGAAATTTTATGAAAATATAATCAAAAAGTTACATTACCACGCCTACTTGCCAAGGATTAAATTCCTCGTCGCCATAGCCATTAATTTCACTTTTCGATTTATCACCTGAAGCTGTGTTTACAACTATATCAAATATTCTATTTCCAACTTTTTCAATATCTTCTTTTCCTTCAGCTATTGTTCCACAATTTATATCCATATCTTCTTCCATTTTTTCATACATCGCAGTATTTGTTGATAATTTTAGACTTGGAACGGGTTTACATCCAAAACATGAACCTCTACCTGTAGTAAAACAAATTACATTTGCACCGGAAGCAACTTGACCTGTTACAGACACTGGGTCATACCCTGGAGAGTCCATAAAGTTAAAACCTTTATTTTTTAATGGTTCTGCATATTCAAGTACATCTTCTAGAATTGATTTACCACCTTTTGCAACTGCACCCAGTGACTTTTCAAGTATGGTAGTTAAACCACCGCGTTTATTCCCAGGAGCAGGATTGTTATCCATTGTGCTGTTATTAATTGAAGTATAGTTTTTCCACCATTTTAATCTTTCAATTAATTTATCTGCTGTTTCTTGACTGTTTGCTCTGTTAATTAGAAGATGCTCGGCCCCATAAATTTCAGGAGTTTCAGATAATATTGAACTTCCACCTTTTTTAACTAACAAATCAGCTGCAACACCTAAAGCTGGATTTGCAGTAATACCCGAGTATCCATCTGAGCCTCCACATTGAAGAGCTAAGGTTAAGTGACTAACAGACTGAGGAGTTCTTTTAATTTTGTTAGCTTCAGGTAATAAATTTTTTATTTGCGATAGAACCTTTTCTACAATTTTTTTAGTTCCACCTTCGTCCTGAATTGTTAAAAAATGAATTCTATTGTGTTTTTTTACAGACTCATCAAACAAACTCACTTGAGCACATTCACAACCTAGACCAATAACAAATACATGAGAAAAATTTGGATGGTTCTTAAAACCATCAATTGTTCTTTGAAACATTTGCATACCCTCACTAACTGTATTCATTCCACATCCAGTTGAGTGTGTAATCGGAACTATGCCATCTATATTTGGATAATCATTTAGAATGTTAGAATATTTTATTTTTTCAACAATCATTTTTGTAACAGTTGCTGAACAATTAACTGTACTTACGATACCTATATAATTTCTGGTAGCTACTTCACCGTTATCTCTTAATATTCCATTAAAAAAGGTATCAACTTTTTCATCAACAATTGTTTTTTTACTTTTTATTTGAAATTTTCTATTAAATTCTTTGAATTCTAAATTATGAGAATGAACATGTTCACCTGCGGTAATATTTTTTGATGCAAATCCAATTATCTGATCATATTTAATTATAGGATCACCTTTGTTTATGGGTTTTAAACAAACTTTGTGTCCAAACGGTATAGGATCAATAGTACTTATCTCTTGACCGTTAATTTTCGTTTTTTCAGGTATAATAAATTGACTTACGCCTACATTATCATTTTTGTTGAGTACAATTAGACTATTCATTTTTAAATTTAGGTTTTATATATCATTATAATATATTTTATTATTTTATGAAAAAAAAGAATTTAAGAAGTAAACAATGGTTTGATGATCCTAAAGACCCAGGCATGACAGCCATGTATTTGGAAAGATATTTAAATTATGGACTTACAAGAGAAGAGCTTCAATCGGGCAATCCAATTATAGGTATTGCACAGTCAGGTAGCGATTTATCTCCATGCAATAGACATTTTTTATCTTTAAGCAAAAGAATTAAAGATGGAATTAGAAGAGCAGGCGGTATTCCTATGGAATTTCCTACTCACCCAATCCAAGAAACTGGAAAGAAACCAACTGCAATGTTGGACAGAAATTTATCTTATTTATCATTGGTCGAAGTTCTTTATGGATATCCAATCGATGGAGTAATACTTACAACTGGTTGTGATAAAACTACTCCAGCAGCTTTAATGGCCGCTGCTACAGTAAATATTCCTGCAATTGTTTTATCTGGTGGCCCAATGTTGGATGGAAATTATAAGGGTAAGAAAGCTGGAGCAGGAACCATAATTTGGGAAGCAAGAAGATTACATGCTAAAGGAGTAATTAATTACGAGGAATTTATGGATATGGCAGCTGCATCTTCACCAAGTCCTGGTCATTGTAATACGATGGGAACAGCTTCCTCAATGAATTCAGTTGCGGAAGCATTGGGAATGTCTTTACCTGGATGTGCTGTGATACCAGCACCATATCGAGAAAGAGAACAAATTTCTTTTGAGACAGGATCGAGAATTGTAAATATGGTTCACGAAGATTTAACTCCTTCAAAAATTATGACAAAGAAAGCTTTTGAAAATGCAGTTGTAGTTGCTAGTGCTATAGGTGCATCAAGTAATTGTACTACTCATCTAATTGCAATTGCAAAACACATGGGTGTAAAATTCGATTTATCCAATTGGCAAAAGCTTGGACACAAAATTCCTTTATTAGCAAACTGCCAACCAGCTGGAGAGCATTTGATGGAAGGTTTTTACAGAGCTGGAGGTATACCTGCAATCATGAAAGAATTAATGAAGCATAAAAAAATCCACCAAAACTTAATAACTGTGACAGGAAAAACAATTGCTCAAAACTTAAGAAAAAAAATCAATGTCGATAGAGATGTTATAAAAACTTTCAAAGATAATTTAACTGATAAGGCTGGGTTTCTAGTTATGAAAGGTAATTTCTTTTCTTCAGCAATCATGAAAACTTCAGTTGTTAGTAAAGAATTTAGGGAAAGATATTTATCAAATCCTAAGCACCCTAATGTTTTTAAAGGTAAAGCAGTAGTTTTTGAGGGTCCAGAGGATTATCACCATAGGATTAATAGTAAGAAGTTAAATATAGATGAAAATTCAATTTTAATAATAAGAGGTTGTGGACCTGTTGGCTACCCTGGTTCTGCTGAGGTGGTTAATATGCAACCACCTGATAGACTACTTAAAAAAGGCATTAATGCACTTCCAACTCTTGGAGATGGAAGACAGAGTGGTACCTCTGAAAGCCCATCTATTCTTCATGTATCACCAGAATCTGCTGTCGGCGGTGATTTAGCTATTGTTAAGACGGGGGATAAAATGACAATAGATCTAAATAAAAGAAGAGTTGATCTTCAAATAGCAAAATTAGAATTTATTAAAAGAAGAAAAAAGAAAAAGATAAAGAAACTTACAAATCAAACACCGTGGCAAGAAATATCTAGATCAAATGTTGGTCAACTTGAAGACGGTGCATGTATTATGTCAAGAGATCAGTACTTAGATATCACTAAAACAAAAGGAGTTCTAAGAAACTCTCATTAGATGAAACCAAAAATTTTAGTTTCTCGAAAAATTTCTGATGGCGCTGAAGAAATATTAAAAAAAGAATTTGATGTAACTCTTAATTTAGAAGACAAACCTTACACATACGAGGAATTAATAAAACTTGCTAATGAGTATGATGGTTTAATCTCTACTAGTTTTGATAAATTAGATAAAAATTTTTTTGATAGTTTAAATGGAAAATTAAAAATTATTGGTCATGTTGGAGTTGGATATGACAATATTCATACACAATCAGCTAAAGAAAAAAATATCAAAGTTTCAAATACACCAAATGTATTAAATGATGCTGTAGCAGAAATAACAATTCTTTTAATTTTAGCATCATCCAGAAGAATTGGTGAGGCTTATAATTTAGTTAAGTCCAATACTTGGAAAGATCATAGACCAGATATAACTAAATTAATGGTTGGTAATGAAATTACTGGAAAAACTTTAGGTATAATCGGCATGGGAAGGATTGGGCAAATAGTTGCAGATAGGGCTAGAGCGTTTAAAATGAAAATAGTTTATTACAATAGAAATAAGTTATCTAATGATTTAGAAAAAGATGCAACTTATTATCCCGATTTAAAATCAATGCTTCCAAATTGTGATTATATAAGTTTACATACTCCTGCTACTCCGGAAACAAAAAATATAATCAATTCAGAAACCTTAAAATTATTTCCAAAACATTCAGTATTTATAAATACATCAAGAGGATCAACTGTGGATGACGATGCACTAATAGAGGCTTTGAAAAACAAAGAAATTTATGGTGCTGGACTTGATGTATTTAATAATGAACCAAATCTAGATAAAAGATATTTAGAATTAGAAAATTGTTTTGTCTTACCTCATGTTGGTAGTGCGACACATGAAACTAGATTAGCAATGAGCATGTTAGCAGTTAATAATTTAAAGTGTTTTTTTTCAAATAAACCACTGCTTTCAGAAGTGGTTTAATATTCGACTGAAGGTTGTAACATTAAAATTATATATATATTATATATAAACAAATTCTTTCTTTTATTTGAAATCTTTTTCTCTTTGTGTTTAAATTTAGGTAATAACACAACTGAGAGGAAATAATGTTAAAATTAATAACAAAACTAACAGCTGCTATTGCTGTAGTATCTATTGCTTTATTTGGTTCTGCTCACGCAAAAACTCTTAAAATAGAAACTCACTTTACAGCTAGTTCACCAAATGGTGAAGTTGCAGCTCAATTTGCTAAGAATGTAGAAAAGTTCTCTGGGGGAAGCTTAAAAGTACAAATGTTCTATTCGTCATCTGTAACAGGTAAGTCTGCTGAGGTATTTAACTCTGCACAAACTGGAATTATTGACTGTGATATGACAGGTGCTGGTTATCAAACTGGTAAAAATGCTGCATTCCAATTTGCAGGAGATGTAATGGGTGGATATGATAACCCATATCAACAATACGAATTCTTGAATTTCCCAGGAGCTCAAGAAGCTGTAGATGCACTTTATAATAAATACGGAATGACATTAATTGGTTGGTGGATACCAGGTCACGAGTCTTTAATTTCAAGCAGACCAATTCCAGATGTTGCTTCACTAAAAGACTTTAAATTTAGATCACCTCCAGGAATGGAAAGTATGATCTTTACAGCATTAGGAGCTAAACCAATTGTTATGGATTTTGGTGAAGTTCCAACTGCTTTACAAACTGGTCTAATCGACGGGGCTGACTATTCATCATTAGCTACAAACTATGCTGGTGGACACTATGAGCAAAACAAATATGCTACATATCCAGGTTTCCACTCTATGCCAGCTGACCACCTAGCTTGTAACACAAAAGTTTGGAATAAGTTAAAGCCTCATGAACAAGGTGCAATGTTAGCTGCAATAGAAATCTGTGGTAGAACTATCACTAGCTTAGTTGAAAGAAAAAACGCAGAAGCTGTAAAAGCTTTAAATGAGATGGGCGTTACTCTTCATGATTGGTCTAGAGAAGACAGACTTAAATTCAGACAAGCCGCACTTGGTGCTTGGGAAGAATGGAAGAAAAAGTCTCCAGAAGCTGCTGCTCTTATAGAGATACACAAAGCTTACATGAAAGCTAACGGTATCCTATAATAAAAAGCACTAAACAAAATATAGAAGGGCCTGAAATAGGCCCTTCTTATAAATTTTTTTTTGCAAATGAGTGATAAAGAAATACAAGATAAGCAATTACAAGAGCAAAATGAAAAAGTTGCAAGCAAAGATGATTTTCCAATAAATTGGATTGATAGAATTTCATTATTTTTAAGCCACACAATTAAGTATTTAATCCCTGTTATAGTAATCGTAATGATGTATGAAATTTTTATGAGGTACGTGCTATTTAAGCCAACATTATGGGCTAATGAATTATGTTTATGGTTGGCAGGTGTTTGTTATTTAGTTGGTGGAATATATGCCACAAGACTTAGAAGTCATATCAGAATTGTTTTATTATATGACTATGTAAGTAGGCCAACTCAGCGTATTTTTGATCTAATTAGTACTGTTATTATTGTAACTTTTGCAGCTGCCGTAATTTATGGAGGAATGGAGGATGCATATAGATCATTTATAAATTGGGAAAGATTTGCAACTTATTGGGATCCACCAATTCCTGCAACCATGAAGCCACTCACGCTTATTTGTATATTTCTTATAGCGTTACAATCAATAAATAATTTAATTATTGATTGGAAAAATCCTAAAGAAAAACAGTACCAACCTGCTAAAGATTTAAAATAAAATGGAATTTGAGATAGGTACACTCTCGATAATACTAATAGTAGGACTATTAGCATTGATATCAATAGGTGTGCCTATGGGTTTTGCTTCAGGTTTTATGGGAGCAGTGCTTGTATTTTTATATATAGGTGAACATGCTTTAGGAATTTTGCTTTCAAGATATTATTCTCTTGTTGTTACTTACTCATTCTTATCGGTACCATTATTTATATTCATGGCCTCCTTACTTGAACGCTCGAATATTGCAAGAGACTTGTACGATGCATTAAATGCTTGGTTAAGAAAAACTAGAGGTGGAGTAGGTGTAGTAACAGCAATCATGGCAACAATCATGGCAGCGATGAGTGGAATTATTGGAGGAGAGATAGTTTTATTGGGACTGATTGCACTGCCCCAGATGTTGAGATTGAAATATGATCAAGATATGTCGATAGGTATCATTTGTGCATCGGGTTCTTTAGGAACAATGATCCCACCATCTATTGTTTTAATTATTTATGGACTAACAACAGAAACTTCAATTACCATGTTGTTTCAAGAAGCAATCGTTCCTGGTCTAATGATATCCGGTTTAATAATTACATACATTCTTATTCGAACAAGAATACAACCTCATCTTGCACCACTAAGTGACGAACCAGCTTTAACTTTAAAAGAAAAGATGTCATATCTTCCTGGTCTTTTACCACCTATTGGTATTGTAATAATTGTTTTAGGATCAATTTATTCTGGTATGACTGGCATTACAGAAGCAGCTGGTATGGGTGTAGTTGCAACGCTAATTATAATAGCTGCCAGAAAAGAGTTAACATGGTTTTTGTTTAAAGATGCACTTGTAAGAACTTTTAAAGCTTCAGGAACTATATTAACAATTACTTTTGGTGCTACAGTTTTAGCAGGAGCCTATTCTCTTGCAGGAGGACCTACTTATGTTGCTGAAACAATTTTAGCCTACGATTTAAAGCCAATGTATCTAATTTTTATGATGCAAATAATGTTTTTAATAATGGGTGCTTTCATGGATTGGGTTGGAATAGTTCTATTAGCAATGCCAGTTTTTTTACCAATAGTACTAGCTCTGGGTTTTGATCCTATTTGGTTTGGAATACTATTCTGTGTAAATATGCAAGTTTCATTTTTAAGCCCACCATTTGGTCCTGCAGCATTCTATTTAAAATCAGTTGCTCCACCACACATTTCACTAACTGATATTTTCAGAGGTTTTGCACCATTTATAGTAATTCAATTGATTGTTTTGGCTTGTGTTATGTTCTTTCCAGAAGCGATGACGCAAAACTTCCACGATTTTGTTCCTAGAAAATAATGCAAAATATAGGTTTTATTGGTACTGGCCTTATGGGTTTTCCAATGGCAAAAAACATACTAAAAGCTGGATACAAAGTTAAAGCATTTAATAGATCCAAAAATAAAGCAGAGCCACTAAAAGACTTTGGTGCCGAAATTTCAAATTCAATAGGAGAACTTGTTAAAGAAAGTCATGTGGTGATTACAATGTTAACTAATGATGATGCTGTCAATGAAGTTATAGGTAGCGATGAATTTTTAAATAATTTAAAACCTAATTCAACTGTAATTGATATGAGCTCTGTAAAACAAACTACAGCAGTTAATCACGGAAAAAAATTAAAATCTCGAAAAATTAATTACTTAGATGCACCAGTTTCCGGTGGAACGTTAGGAGCAGAAGAAGCATCTCTTGCTATAATGATTGGGGGAGAACAGATAGTTTTTGAAACAGTTAAAGATATTTTAAAATCAATGGGAAATCCAACTCTTGTTGGTCCAATAGGATGTGGTCAGGTTTCTAAATTAGCAAACCAAATTATTGTTGGATTAGCTATTGGTGCTGTTGCTGAAGCAGTTACTCTTTGTGAAAAGGCTGGAGCTGACCCAAATAAAATGATTAAGGCTTTATCTGGAGGTTGGGCCGATAGTAAAGTACTTAGAACACATGGAAAAAGAATGATAGATAAAGACTTTAGTCCAAAAGGCAAAACTTCTGGTCAGTTAAAAGATATGAATAATATCTTAGAATGTGCAAATAATTATAATACTCAATTACCTATTTCAAATTTAGTTAAAGAAATGTATAAATCATTAGTTGAAAATGGACATGGTGAAACAGATCATAGTGCACTATATAAAGAAATTGAAAGGATAAATAATGGGGAGACTTGAGGGCAAAGAAGTAATTATTACTGCTGCTGGACAAGGGATAGGAAAAGCAACGGCTATAACTTTTCATAACGAAGGTGCTAATGTCACTGCTACTGACATTAATGAAAATACTTTGAGTGAACTAAATAAAGATTATCCAAAAATTAAAGTAAAAAAATTAGACTCTACAAAAAATGAAGATATTAAAGAATTCATTAATACATTTAGCAATATAGATGTATTATTTAATGCAGTAGGTTTCGTTCATCATGGAACAATTTTAGATTGTGAAGAAAAAGATTGGGATTTTTCTTTTGATACAAATATTAAATCTATGTATTTTATGTGTAAAGCAACGTTGCCAACAATGATCAATAATAACGGAGGCAGTATTATAAACGTTGCCTCTGTTGCATCTAGCATTAAGGGATTACCAAACAGATTTGTTTATGGAGCAAGTAAAGCAGCTATTATTGGGCTAACAAAATCAATTGCATCTGATTTTGTTAAGCAAAAAATTAGATGTAATGCAATTGCACCTGGTACAGTATTTACACCTTCTTGGGAAGATAGAGTAAAACAAAGCCCAGATCCAGTTAAGGCAAAAAAGGATTTCATAGCAAGACAACCAATGGAAAGACTAGGAACTGCTCAAGAAATAGCTGATTTTGCTATCTATTTAGCTAGTGATGAGTCAACATTTACTACAGGAAATACTTTTTCTGTAGATGGTGGTATGACAATTTAAATATAAAGGAGAAACAATGAAACTATTAAGAGTAGGTGAAAAGGGAAAAGAAAAACCAGCCGTACTAGATGGTAATGGAAAAATAAGAGATATTAGCTCACATGTAAGTGATTTAAACCCACAAAATTTAAATTTTGAAACAATTTCAAAAATTCAAAACGTTGATAAATCAAGTCTTCCTGAAATTTCATCAGATCAAAGAGTAGGTTCTTGCATTACAAGTCCAGGAAAGTTTGTTGCAATAGGTCTTAATTATTCAGATCATGCTGCTGAAGTTGGTGCTGATATTCCAAAAGAACCAATTATGTTTATGAAGGCTACTAGTTCAATGTGTGGCCCTAATGATGATGTTGAAATAGTTTCAGGATCAAAAAAACTAGATTGGGAAGTTGAACTTGGAATTGTAATAGGAAAAGAGGCTAAACATATCTCAGAAGACCAATCACAAGATCATATTTTAGGATATTGTTTAGTAAACGATGTTAGTGAGAGAGAATGGCAAATTGAGAAAATGGGACAATGGGTTAAAGGTAAATCTCATGATACTTATGGACCTACTGGACCTTACCTAGTAACTAAGGATGAAATTAAGGATATTAATAATTTAAAAATGATGCTTGATGTAAATGGTGAAAGAATGCAAATAGGTAATACGAGTACTATGATCTTTAACGTTGATATCATTGTATCTTATGTAAGTAAATTTATGTCATTACAACCAGGGGATATAATCACAACAGGAACACCCCCAGGAGTTGGAATGGGCAGAAAACCACAAGTATTTCTGAAAGCAGGTGATCAAATGAAACTATCAATAGAGAACTTAGGAGAACAGAACTCTAAAGTAGTTGCTGTTTAAAATTTGTGAAAATAACCTCAATCAAAAGTCATGTACTTAGATATGAGTTAGACAAAGAACTAGGATACTCACAACAATATTACAAACATAGAACTGCCCACTTAGTTGAAGTAGAGACTGATGAAGGCATCACAGGCTGGGGAGAGTGTTTTGGACCTGGAAATATAGCTCTTGCAAATAAATATGTTGTAGAAAAAGTTATTCAACCTTTAATAAAAGGAGATGATCCACTTAATAAAGAATATATTTGGCACAAAGTATATAATTTATTGAGAGACAGTGGTCAAAAAGGAATGCCAATTCAAGCATTGTCAGGAATTGATATAGCACTATGGGATATATTGGCAAAAAAAGCTAATTTACCTCTTTATCAACTACTAGGAGGTAAAACTAACAACAAAATACCAGTTTATGGTTACGGGATGATGTTACAAAAAAAACCAGTCGAAGAACTTTGTGAATTATTCAAAAACGAGGCTAATCAAATAAAAGAGAAAAACTTTAAAGCAATGAAAATGAAAATAGGTATGGGTCCCAAAAAAGATTTAAAATTAGTTAGTGCTGTAAGAGATGCAATTGGATCTGAATTTAAACTCATGGTAGATGCAAATCATGCCTATAATAAAAATGATGCATTATATGTTGGAAGAGGGTTGGATGAAATGAATATTTATTGGTTTGAGGAACCTGTGGCTCCAGAGGATTATGATGGTTACAAAGAACTAAAAAAAAAAATAAAAACTAATATTGCTGGCGGTGAAGCAGAGTTCACAAAATATGGTTGGAACCAATTAATTAAAAATAATTGCATTGATATAGCCCAACCAGAGGTTTGCGGTTTAGGTGGAATAACAGAATATTTAAAAGTATCAGCATTAGCTCAGTCGAATTTCATTCCAATTGTTAATCATGTATGGGGTTCAGCTTTAAGTGTGGCAGTAAATCTGCATTTACTTACTTCTTTACCAGATATGCCAGGTGGACTATTTCCAACAAAATCAATGTTAGAATTCGATACCACTGAAAAAAATATTTTTATTACAGATCTTGCTGAAGAAAAATTTTCAATTTTAGATCAAGTTAAAAATAAAAATGGGTTTGCATCTCCATTAGAAAATATAGGAATTGGAATTAATCCAAAAAAAGATTTTATAAAAGAATACGAGTATAATGGCTAAGATTATAACTTCAAAACCTGAAGTTTTGTGGAATTTAAAATGTACATTAGGTGAAGGTACTTTGTGGGTCAAAGAGCATAACTCAATTTATATTACAGACATCAAAAAAAAAAGAATTCATATTTTAAATATAAAAAATAAAAAAAAAGAAACTATTAAAGTAAATAAAGAAATAGGATTTTTAGCTCATATAAAAAATAATATATTTATATTAGGTCTCCAAGGTGAATTAAGAATAGTAAATCTAAAAAGTAAAAAAAAAATTAAATCAATAGCCATTGAAAAGTCATTAAAAATGAACAGGATTAATGATGGTAAAACAGATCTAAATGGAAAACTATGGTTTGGAACCATGGATAACCCCGAAAGAAATATCCCAAATGGAGCTCTTTATTGCCTAGATAAAAAATTTAATCTTAAAAAAGTAGATGACGATTACATGATTACTAATGGACCTGCTTTTATTGATAAAAAAAACTTTTATCATACAGATAGTAGAAAAAGGATAATCTACAAAATTAAGATAGATAAAAATCAAGATATAATAAGTAAAAAAATATTTAAAAGATTTTCAAATAAGGAAGGAGTGCCAGATGGCATGACCTTAGATAAAGCTGGAAATTTATGGGTATGCCAGTATCATGGAGCTTGCGTAAGTGTTTTAAACAAATTTGCCAAACAGATACATAAAATCAATTTACCCGCAAAAAATATTACTAATTGTGCTTTTGGTGGTCCAAAAAATTCAGATTTATTTGTCACATCTGCTTTAAAAGGCATGAAAAACAGTGAAATTAAAAAATTTAAATATTCAGGAAGTTTATTTAAAATACAAACTAATGCTATTGGTATAAATCAAAAAAAGTTTGCAATAAAAAATGTTAAAAAGAGACCTTTACTATGAAAGAATACCCACAAAATCTCTTAGAGATGATGTTCGATTTTTAGGAAACGTATTAGGAAGAGTAATTAAAGAACAAGAGGGACAGAAATTCTATGATCTAGTTGAAAAAATTAGATTACTTTCCAAAGCAAATATTGCTAACAAAAATCGTAAAGATCCATTTAAAAAAATTTTAAACGAAATTAAAAAATTACCACCACATTTATTATTTAAATTAACTCGCGCATTTAATCATTTTATGAACTTTTATAATTTGGCTGAGTCAATTGATGCTTCTAGAACTCTAGATCTTTATGAGAACGTTGAACAAGAGAAAAAATTTCAAAATATTTTCATAGAAGAAATATTTGAAAATTTTTTCAAAAATAAAAAAATATCAAATAATAAAATTTATAATATTGCAAAAAGTCTAAATATAGGAATTGTACTCACGGCACATCCAACCGAAGTAAAAAGAAGAACTTTGATACAGAAGTACCATTCTTTAACAGAAATATTAGAACAAAGAAACTTACTTAAAAATTATCCTTCAAAATTAAAAGTTTTAGATCGTAAGGTTTTTGACGAAATCACAATTATATGGAATACAGATGAAATCAAAAGATCTAAACCAACTCCTGCAGAGGAGGCAAGATGGGGACTAGCAATTATTGAAGATAGCTTGTGGGATACAATTCCAAAAGTTTATAGAAGATTAAATCAAATATTTGAAAAAAATATGGGCAAAGGTTTACCTAAAAATTTTAATCCAATTGAGTTTGGATCGTGGATGGGTGGTGATAGAGATGGCAATCCATTTGTAACTGCAGAAGTCACAAAAAGGGTAATTTTATTATCAAGATGGGAAGCCGCTAAACTTTATGAGAAGTCAATGACAAAGTTAATTAGATCTTATTCTATGGAAAAATGTTCAAATAAAATTTTAAAAACCACAGGAAAAACATTTGAACCTTATAGAGTTTATCTAAGACCTTTAAGGGATAAATTAAGAAAAACACATAGAGCAATAGAAGGTTACTTGGCAAACAATAAACCATTGAATGAAAAAGATCTACTATCAGAGAGAGAAGAAATTTTAAAACCATTGAGAGTTGTAAGAGAATCGTTAGAACAAAACCAAAGTGAAAATATAGCTAGTGGTGATTTATTAGATTTAATGCGAAGAGCTAAGTGTTTTGGAATAAATCTTGCACGACTTGATATAAGACAAGAGTCTTCAAGACATTCTCAATTATTAGCAGAATATATAAAGAAAAAACTAAACCAGAATTATTCTACTTGGGATGAGGACCAAAAAATTAATTATTTATCGAACAAAATGCAAAATAAAAATGTATTAAAAAATTTTCAATTTAAAAATAAAGAAAATAAAGAGGTTTGGTCTACTTTTAAAGTATTAGCAAGTCAACCTAAGGAGTGCTTAGGAGCATATGTAATCTCAATGACATCTTCGGCCTCTGATATTTTATCAGTCATGTTTTTTCAAAAAGAAGCAAAAATTGAGAATAGACTTAGAGTAGTTCCTCTTTTCGAAACGCTTGATGATCTGATAAATGCAAAACCAATAATGGAAAAACTTTTTTCATTAAAATGGTACAGAAAAGATATTAATAACAAGCAAGAAATTATGATTGGGTACTCTGACTCAAGTAAAGATGCTGGAAAGCTCTCTGCGAGTTGGCATCAATTTAAATTACAGGAAGAAATAATTAAACTTGCTAAAAAATTTAAAATAGACGTTACATTTTTTCATGGAAGAGGAGGGTCTGCAGGAAGAGGTGGTGGACCGATACAAGCAACACTGAGATCACAACCAGCTGGATCAGTAAATGGTAAAATTCGAATAACTGATCAAGGAGAAGTAATACAGCAAAAATATGGTTATGAGCCTTTAGCAAAATATAATCTGTGCAGTTATATAGGATCTGTTATGGAAGCTACTTTAAACCCACCTCCAAAACCAAAAGACAGTTGGAGACAATTAATTCAAAGTATGTCTGAGATATCAACAAGTTCTTATCGAAAAAATATAAATCAAAGTTCAGATTTTATAAGATATTTTAAAACCGTAACTCCTCATATGGCACTTGGGAAATTATCAATTGGCTCTAGACCTTCTAAAAGAAAAAATGTTGATAATATAAATAGTTTAAGAGCTATTCCTTGGGTTTTTGCCTGGACACAAATTAGATTAATGTTACCCGCTTGGTTAGGTACTGCTGAGGCCTTAAGATATTCATCTATAAAGAAATTTAAAAAAACGCTTATTGATATGGAAAAAAACTGGCCTTATTTTAATTCAACAATGGACTTGCTTGATATGGTAATTTCTAAGGTAGACCCAGAAATATCAAAAATTTACGAAAAAAACTTAGCTGACGATAAACTTATCAGAGTTGGAAAAAAATTAAGATTTCAATTTAATGCTGTTAAAAAATTGAATGATCAAATAACACCAAAAGAAATTTTAAAACAAAGAAAAATTTTTAGAGGTCCAGCAATTATTAGAAACATATATTCTGAAATCCTTAATGTTTTACAAGCAGTAGTGATGAATAAGCTTTTAAAAAGAAATTTAAATAAAAAAGATAAAAAAGATTTAAATGATGCAATGATGGCATCAATAGCAGGTATTTCTGCAGCCATCAAAAATACTGGATAATGATTGAATTTATTTTAGCTTTTGGAGCTGGTTTGCTTAGCTTTTTATCTCCATGTGTTCTGCCCCTAATACCAGGATATATATCATATATATCAGGATCAACTCTTAATGAATTACTTGAAAAAAAAACTGTAAATATTTTTCCAATTATTTTATTTGCAGTCGGATTTTCTATTGTATTCATAAGTTTTGGAGCTACAGCTACATTTTTAGGCTCTTTAGTATTAGAAAACTCTTATCAACTCAGAATTGGAGCTGGAATAATCATTATAATATTTTCTTTACAAATATTAGGGCTCATAAATCTTAAGTTTTTAAATTATGAGAAAAGATTTCAGACAAATAACAATACTGGGATAATAAGTTCAATATTAATTGGTATGGCTTTTGGTTTTGGCTGGACACCTTGTATTGGTCCAATTTTAGGATCAATTCTTGCAATCGCTTCAACTGAAGATAGTATTAATAAAGGAATTGGTCTTTTATCATTTTATTCTCTTGGACTAGCAATTCCCTTTGTTCTATCAGGTTACTTGATACAAAAATTTATGATTTTTTCTAAAAATCTAAAAGCGAAGATGAAGATGATAAATATGTTTGGTGGATCTCTACTGTTAATTACAGGAGTACTAATGATTACCAATCAGTTGCAAGCTTTAGGTTATTATCTTCTTGAGTATATGCCTTTTTTACAAAGCATAGGTTAAATTAATTGATATTAAACTTCCTTTGTAAATGTCTAAGCTTGCTATCAGTACTATCATATTCAATATAGCACCCTTGTAAAAATCTTTTACCCTCATTTGGATTAAATTCCGTTCTACCATGAAGTAATCTGTAATTATCCATCATAATTAAATCTCCAGACATTAATTTAAATTCTATTCTATAGAAATCAGAGTTATATAAATCAGATAATTTTTTTCTAGCCTTATAGTAAAGGTCTAGTTCCTCTTTTTTTAAAACCGGAACGTAATCAAGCCGAGGACTAAATCTAACTTGTTTAAAATTCTTGTCTTCATCGAGCTCTATTAATTCAGACCAGTCTTCTAAAATCACATCTTTATCAATAAATTTAAATTTTACTTTTACTTTAGTTAATATTTCATAATATTCAGGAAAGTTTTTTTTTAAATCTTCAGTAACAGTATAACCATCGACCAATGTAGATAAACCACCAGTTACTTCATTTTCAATACAATGCAATATCTGAATACAAGGGACTGGATTTCTATATGGATTATCGGTATGAGGAGCCAATGGTAAAGGTGTATAGGCTAGATCATTAGGACTAGGTTTTGAAGAAACATTAAAGTGTTCACCAAAATTAGTTCTTCTAACACTGCCCACAGAGTTAGCAAATTTGATTAAATAATTATCATGAGTTGGAACATTCTTTAAAATTGCAAATCCATACTTGTAAAAAGAAGCAAGTAATTCGTGCATTTCAACACTTTCATAAATATTCTCATGAAAATTAAATTTTTTTACATTATTTAGTGAGGAAGTCCATTTTACTTTTTCTTTAATTTTACTAATTGAGTTGGAATTTTTAAATTCTCGAATTATTTTATTAATATCAATTTTAGTTTCTATTCCATCTGAAAAAGTTATGTTTAGGAGGTCTTTTTCAATTATTGCTGATTTAATAATGACGTCAGACTCCATTGTGCTTGGATCAAAGAGTCTCTGCTGTGTCTTTTGATCAAGTAATTCAACATTTTCTACTCTTTCTCTGAGCCAAAAAGGGTGAATTTCCTCATTCAGATTTTCATCTCTAAAGAACACCTTATTATTAACTAATTCAATTTTCATAAAATTGAGCATTAATTAAAAAATATCTTTAATCAAGAGAAATTAAGTAGTAATTGGAATTATGGATAGCAATCTAATAATAAAAAATAATGAATTTCCAAAGTTTTTGAACCAACTAGCAATTGATTTAACAAATTTTTATTTTAAAAAACTTAATAAGCCTTTTAAAGTTAACAATAAATTACTTGGCAAAGGATATGACCCTGTTACTACATGCGATAAAGCTTTTGAAAAATTCATTAGAGCAAAGATAGGCAAAAAATTCCCTGGTCATGAAATTATTGGAGAAGAATTTGGTTACAAAAAAACTAAAAGTGATTTTAGTTGGGTAATTGATCCAATAGATGGAACCAGGTCATTTGTTATAGGAAGTCCTACTTGGAGTAATTTGATATCAGTAAATTACAAAGGTAACCCAATATTTGGATTGGCAAACTTCCCAATGTTAAACAAATATTATTATAATCAATCTACAAAAATTGCATATGTTGTTGAAAATAAAAAAAGAAAAAAAATATCAGTCAACAAAAGTGTTAAATTTAAAGATATCAAATTAACTGCTGGTTTTCATGGAGCAATTTCATTAAATCAACAAAAAAAAATTCCAAAACTTCTCAAATTAATACAATTCCCTTGCTCAGATGCATTGTCATATGCTCAGATATGTGAAGGTAGAATTGATGTTGTATTGCAATGCAATAATAAAATTTGGGACATTCATCCACTAATTCCAATTATCAATGCATCTGGTGGTATTACTACGACTTGGAATAATAAAGATGCAAAGCAAGCAGGACATGTAGCAGTATCATCTAATAAAATAATTCATAAAAAAATATTAGGTTTGCTAAAACCCATCGTATAACAATGGAAATTCTTGTTCTTCAACACATAAATATTGAAGATCCTGGTTATATAAAAGATTTAATGATCAAAGATGGAGTTAATATTACAACTATTGAATTAGATGAAGGAGAAAAAATTCCAGATAATTTAAATTTTTTTGACGGTATGCTATGTATGGGTGGACCTATGGATACTTGGATGGAAAAGGATTTTCCTTGGCTCATCGAAGAAAAAAAAAAAATTAAAGAGTTCGTTGTAGAATTAAATAAGCCATACTTAGGGTTTTGTCTCGGATGTCAATTACTAGGAGAAGCAATTGGAGGAAAAGTAGTTAAAACTAATAATCCTGAAATTGGAATGCTGGATGTAAACTTTTTGGATGAAAAAAAGAAAGATATGCTTTTCGCAGATTTTCCTCAAAAAATTACATCATTACAATGGCACTCTTATGAAGTTCAAGAATTAGAAAAAAATAGAAATGTAACGTTACTTGCTTCATCAAAAGAGACAAAATATCAAATATTTCGATACAAAAACAATGCTTATGGCATTCAATTCCACATAGAGATCAAAGATACAACTGTAAATGATTGGGGTTGTGTGCCTGAATATAAGTCAGCACTAGAAAATCAATTAGGACAGGGTGCTCTGGAAAAATTTGATAAAGACGCCAAAGAAAATATGACAAATATGAATAATTATTCAAAAATTTTATATACTAACTTCAAAAACGATATCATTCTTAATAATTAAGTTACCTATTTTACCCTTGTAGTTAACCTATTAATCAGGTTTAATTTTATTTGTAATAATTAGGAGGAAAAATGAAATTTAAAAATTTTATTAAAATTTTCTTTGCAATTTTATTTGTTTTTGTATCAACACATTCATACGCGAAAACAATTAAATGGTCTATGCAAGGAGATAGTCTAACTTTGGATCCTCATGCCCAAAATGAAGGTCCTACAACACAAGTTTCAAGACAGGTCTATGAAGCACTTGTAACAAGAGGTCTGGATATGAGTATTGAACCTCAACTTGCAACTGATTGGAAAACAACTGATCCAAATACTTGGGTTTTTAATTTAAGAAAAGGTGTAAAATTTTCTGATGGTACAGATATGACTGCAAAAGATGTTGTATTTAGTATTTTGAGAGCAAAACAACCTACATCAGATTTTAAAGAATACATAAGTACAATTTCTGATGTTAAAGAAATTGATAATTACACTGTTCAAGTGACTACAAGTAAACCAAATCCAATTCTTTTAAACCAATTATCAAACATATTTATAATGTCTAAAAAATGGTCTATTGATTTTGGAGCAACAGTTTCACAAAACTGGGATGGTGGAGAAGAAACATTCTCAGCAACTAATGCAATGGGAACCGGACCATTCAAAATTACTCTAAGAGAGCCAAATACTAAGACAGTATTTGAGAGAAATAGTAATTGGTGGGGTTCAATGAAAGATAATAGTGTTAGTGAAATACACCTATTACCAATTAAAAACTCAGCTACAAGAGTTGCAGCATTATTATCTGGTGAAGTTGATTTAGTAACTGACGCGCCAGTTCAAGACCTAGCTAGAATTGGAAATTCTGCAGATCATGATGTAGTGAGCACAGCTCAAATGCGTACAATCTTTTTAGGTATGGACCAAGCAGCAGATAAATTAAGATCTGGAAATACTGGTGATAATCCATTTAAGAAAAAAGAAGTAAGACAAGCCCTTTATCAAGCAATAGATATAGAAGCAATTAAGAAAAAAGTAATGAGAGGTCTTAGTGAGCCTGCGGGTATCATAACTTTTCCTGGTGTAAATGGATACACAAAAGATCTAGATAAAAGATTGCCTTATGATGTTGACGCTGCGAAAAAATTGTTAGCTGACGCAGGATATCCAAAAGGTTTCGATGTTGAACTAAGATGCCCTAATGATAGATATGTAAACGACGAAGCAATTTGTACTGCAGTAGTTGGAATGTTAGGTAAAATCGGCGTAAATGTTAATCTATTCGCTCAGACAAAAAGTAAGCATTTTAAGGAATTAAAAGAAGATAAGGGTGATTTCTATATGCTAGGATGGGGAGTTCCAACATTAGATAGTCATTATGTTTTTCATTATCTATATGAGTCAGGCGCTAGTTGGAATAAAGTAAACTTTAGCAACAGCGAAGTTGACGCTGCTATAAGAGTAATGGAAGGTGAAGTTGACTTAGATAAAAGAAATGCAGCTATTGCAAATGCTTGGAAAATTGTAAAAGATGATATTTCATATCTTCCTTTACACCACCAAGTAATTTCTTGGGCAACTAAAAATAGTGTAGATGTTCCAATAAGACCGAATAATGAACCATTATTCCGTTTTGCAAGTTTTAAATAAATAACTTTTTTATAAGCCCTTTGTTTAACAAAGGGCTTATAAGTATAAATATTTCTTAAATTGATAAAGTATTTTTTCAAACGTCTGATTCAATCCGTAATAGTGATGCTTGTTGTGTCATTTGTTTCATTTTCTTTATTTAACTTTGTGGGTGATCCAATTAACAACATGGTTGGCGAAGAAACCTCAGATGAAGAAAGAGCTGAATTAAGAGAAACTCTTGGATTAACAGATCCAATACATATTCAATTTTCAAGGTTTGTAGTAAACGCATCCAAAGGTGAGTTTGGAATTTCATATCAACTTAGGAGACCAGTTTCTGAATTAATTATTGAAAGACTGCCAGCAACTATTGAACTAGTATTAATTTCTGCATTAATTGCATTAGTTTCAGGTACTTTATTGGGAGTTTATACAGGTATTAATAGAAAAGGCTTTTTGAGTGACTTTATACTAGCAGTATCTCTTTTAGGTGTATCACTTCCAACATTTGTGATTGGAATATTATTTATTTACCTTTTTGCAGTCATATTAGGTGTTCTCCCATCCTTTGGAAGAGGAGAGGTTATTGACCTAGGCTTTTGGACTACTGGACTTTTAACTGTTTCAGGATTGAAAGCAATTATACTTCCATCTGTAACACTCAGCCTTTTTCAAATGACTTATATAATTAGGTTAGTAAGAGCTGAGATGATGGAAATATTACAAACTGATTATATAAAATTTGCCAGAGCTAGAGGCATAAGTGAAAAGAGTATTAACTATAAACATGCACTTAAAAATGGATTAATTCCAGTCATAACCATAGCAGGAATAAATATAGGGACATTAGTTGCTTTCTCAATAATTACCGAAACTGTTTTTCAATGGCCTGGCATGGGCTTTTTATTTATTCAGGCGGTTCAATTCGTAGATATACCAATTATGTCAGCATATTTAGTATTTATAGCTTTTGTATTTGTTATGATAAATTTTATTGTAGATATTTTATACTACTTTATCGATCCTAGAATTCGAGTTAAAGGTGATGCTACAAGTGGATAATAAAACACTTAATTCTTGGGAAAGACTAAAAGATAGCGATATTTATTTTAGCTTTATTAAATCTCCAACTGCAATTGTATCATCAATAATATTATTAATAATTTTCTTTTGCTCTTTTTTTGTTGAGTTTGTTACACCTCATAACCCTTTTGATCCTGCATCATTATCTTTAATGGAAGCTTTTACTCCCCCTTCTTGGACAGAGGATGGTATGGCAAAATTTATCTTAGGTACAGATGGACAAGGAAGAGATATGCTTTCAACAATTCTTTATGGTTCACGAATTTCATTAATAGTTGGATTTTCAGCAATTATTTTTAGTTTAATTTTAGGTGTCTCCCTAGGTTTAACAGCAGGTTACTTTGGTGGAAAATATGAAATGATAGTAATGAGATTAACAGATGTTCAGCTGACAGTACCGAGTATATTAATGGCTCTATTAGTTGATGGTATTGCAAGAGGTATCATTTCCAGAGAAATGCATGACGAGATGGCAATATATGTTTTAATTTTTGCAATAGGCATTTCTGAGTGGCCTCAATTTGCAAGAGTTTCTCGTGCAGCAACTTTAGTAGAAAAAAATAAAGATTATGTTTCAGCTTCATCAATTATAGGTGTTTCAAATTTACTTATTATGTTTAAGCATATACTACCAAATATAATGAGACCTGTTTTGGTGATAGGTACAATTGGTCTAGCTCTTGCTATAATTGCAGAGTCAACATTGAGCTTTTTAGGAGTTGGAGTTCCTCCAACAACACCTTCATTAGGTACTTTAATTAGATTAGGAAATGATTTTTTATTTTCAGGCGAATGGTGGATAACATTCTTTCCTGCAATATTCTTAGTTATCCTTGCTTTCTCAATTAATTTATTAGGAGATTGGATGAGAGATACGCTTAACCCAAGGTTAAAAAAATGAGTTTTCTTAAAATAAGCAATTTGAGTGTCGACTATAAAATGAGAAAAGAAACAGTAAATGCTGCAAAAAATATAAATATAGACATTAAAAAAGGTGAAATAGTTGGATTAGTTGGAGAGTCTGGCTCTGGAAAAAGTACTGTAGCTAACGCAATTGTAAATTTAATTGATGAACCAGGTAAAGTTTCAGGTGGATCAATATTGATGGGAGAAACAAATATCAGCGAAAATCCAGAAACAATTGTTCAGTATCGAGGAAAAAAAATTGGATTAATATTTCAAGATCCTCAAACCTCTTTAAATCCAATTTTAACAATTGGTGAACAGCTTATAGAAACAATACAGACTCATTTAAATTTAAGTTCAGAGGATGCGAAAAATCAAGCAATTAATTTATTAAAAGAAGTTGGGATCAAGGATGCCGAAAAAAGGTTTTATAATTACCCTCACCAATTTTCTGGTGGGATGAGACAAAGAGTTGTTATTTCTCTTGCTTTATGTTGTGAGCCCGAATTATTAATTGCAGATGAACCAACAACAGCTCTAGACGTTTCTATTCAGTCTCAAATTCTTGAATTAATAAAAAGATTAACAAAAGAGAGAAACTTAGCTGTAATACTTATTACTCACGATATGGGAGTTATCGCTGAAACTACAGACAGAGTGGCTGTAATGAAAAATGGAGACTTAGTTGAAATAGGTTTAACCAAACAGATATTGGTTGAGCCTAAGGAAAAATACACGAAAAGTTTAGTCAATTCTGTACCACCGACTAATAAAAAAATATCTAGATTTACAATAATAGAAAAAGAGAATGTAAGTAATCAAAATAATAACGTTAAAATATTAAACAGATGGTCCAAAAAGATAATTGTTGATCAAAATTTAATAGAAATAAAAAACTTGAGTAAATCTTTTGATGATAGTTTTTTCACTGAGAATACAAAAAATTCTGTAATGGCTGTAGATGATATCTCGCTAAATATCAAAGAAGGACAGTCTTTTGGTTTAGTTGGTGAGAGTGGAAGCGGTAAAACAACAATAGCAAAAATGGTTGTTAATTTGTTTAAACCTAGTTCTGGAGATATTTATTTTGACAGTGTTAATATTACCAAAATTAAAAAAAACAAAGATCTACTTAAATTTAGGAAACAAATTCAAATGATCTTTCAGGATCCATTTTCCTCGTTAAATGGAAGACTAAAAGTAAAGGAAATTATTGCAGAACCTATTAAACTTCATAATCCAGATATAAAATCTAGCGACTTAGACAATTATATCCACGATTTATTAGAATCTGTTGAATTAACTCAAAAGTCTGCAATTAGATATCCTCATGAATTTTCAGGGGGCCAAAGGCAAAGAATATCAATAGCGAGAGCATTAGCCACACAACCAAGACTTCTTGTTTGTGACGAACCTACATCAGCATTAGACGTGAGTATTCAAGCTCAAATATTAAACTTACTAAAAGATCTTCAAGAACAGTTAAATCTCACAATTTTATTTATAAGCCATGATTTACCAGTTGTAAGACAAATGTGTGATAAAATAGCTGTGCTTAAAGATGGGAAATTATGTGAAGTGTCAGAAACAGAAGAGTTGTTTAAAAATCCTAAACATAATTATACTAAAGAACTACTAAAATTAATGCCAAAAATTGAGTCAATTTATAACTAAAAGGAGAAAACCATGACAATATTTAAAAAAATTTCTGAAAACGAAGCTACTGGAAAAGTAAAAGAAATTTTTGAAGAAATAAAAGAAGCAAGACAAATAACTGAAATTCCGAATTTTTGGAAAACAATGGCTAATAGTCCAGATACATTAGAAAGAACTTGGAGATCATTACAACAAGTAATGGGAAAAGGTGAATTAGACCCTGCTGTAAAGGAACTTATTTATGTTGCAGTTTCAATTACTAACAATTGTGAATATTGTATTAAATCTCATACTCTAGCTGCCAGAAAAAAAGGTGCGACAGATGGAATGATTAACGAAATGATCGCAATTGTAGGAATGGCTAACGAAACAAATCGTTTAGTAGAAGGTTATCAAGTAGAAGTAGACGACTTTTTAAAATAAAATGAATTTTGATTTTGTTTACAAGATATGTACAAAATCTGAGTGGAGTGAGGCAAAACAATATAATGTTTTTAAAGGCACTGAATTAGATTTAAAAGATGGTTATATCCATTTCTCAGATAAAGATCAGGTCAAGCAAACACTCAATAAGTTTTATATTAATCAAACTGATTTAATAATTCTTAAAGTGGATGCTCTAAAATTAAAAAATCTAGTTTGGGAGCAATCGACGGATGGCAACATGTTTCCACATTTATACTCAGATCTAGATTTAGATTTTGTAGTTAAAGAATATATTATTGATTTAAAAGATGATGGTAAGCATAATCTGCCAGATGAACTTTAATAGTTAATTTGATTTTCCAACTAAATTAACAATTAAAACTCCAGATATAATTAATATTAGACCTATAATTGTAAAAAAGTCCGGAATTTGGTTAAATTTATAAATACCAACAACTGAAGTAGCTATTATACATAAGCCTGCAAATGAAGCATAAGTTACGCCAACAGGAATAGTTTTCATAACTAAAGAAAGCGTATACATGCAAGCAACTATTGTTATTGCTGTAAAGACACTTGGTAAAAATATTGTAAAACCATTTGCAGCTTTGGCAAAACCATTTGATGCTGTACCAAGGGCAACTGCAATAATTAAAATTATATAAGCAGTAAAATTACTCATAATTAAAGAATAATATATCCTTAATTAATATCTACAAACTTTTCTAATTTATTTAATTGTTATAGGACCGACCATTCCACTTTCGTAGTGACCAGGAATGTTACATGCCATTTCTAAAGAAATATCTTTTGAAAACTTCCAAATAATTTCTCCTGATTTATTTGGTTCTAACATTACACTATTTGCGTGTTTGTGACCCAATGAATGATCTTTTTTAGACATTTCTTTCATCTTTTTATGATCAATTCGGTCGCCTAAAAGAATATCGTGTTCAATTAATCTTGCCATTTCGGGTTGGTGATCTATATGCATCTTTTTAGTTCCAATATTATATTCATGCACCAGTTCACCTAGATTTTTAACAATTATTTTTACTGTTTCACCTTTTTTAACTTGAATTGAACTTGGCTCATAATAATTGTCATACATCTTTACTTCTATTACTCTTGTAACATCATTTGGATCACCCTTAGACCCAATCATCTTCATTGAAGCTGCATTTGAATTAAAGGCGATAAAAATAAATAAAAGTATTAGTTTTTTCATTATTTAGGCATTGGTGTTGCACCAGTCTCTAAACTCATGATTTTTCCATTATCATATTTATAGACTGCCATTACTGCTTCTGTATTTCCGTCATCAAATGTTACAAATGCGTGGTGTACACCAACTTCATCATTTTCATATACAACTCGTGTATCTCTTTGATTAATATCACCACTCATCGCCCATTTGATCACTTCAGCTTTACCTAAAGTATTTCCTGATTTATGCATTGTGAATTTAAAGTCATCATGCAAAAGCTCATTCATAGCTGCTTCATCTTTATTTTTTAATGCAGCACTGTATTTTTCTAATATTGACATTTTATCTCCTTTATACTCCTTCAACTATTATTCCATTAGTATCTGCGTTATCTAATCGAATTTGTTTTATTGGTTTATATTCTTCAGAATTATACCATTCTTTCGCTTTCTCGTAACTTGGAAATTTTATCACAACTGTCCTTGGATGCTGCCATGACCCTTCAATAGTCTCGCTGCTACCACCTCTTACAAGATACTCCCCACCAAATTTTTCTGCAGTGGGTTTAACTTTGTCTATGTATTCCTTATAATTTTCAGGATTGTTAACATTAAGGTTAAAGATCGCATAACCACTCATAATTATTCTCCTGGTTTAATAACAGACTTTGTGGCATCTGCAGCATTTTGAAAAGCTTTATTGTAGTCAATAACTTCATGTACCATCAAATCATCCATTAGTCCTGAATTTTTAAAAGCAATCTTCAAGGCTAGTGCTTGTTCATAATCTCCTTCTACACATGAGATAACATCAAATCTACCTCTTACCCATTCATAGCTGATCAATTTTAAACCAGCTGCCTCAGTAACTTTCTTAGTCGATGCATATCTATCGGCAGAAGGATCATTTTGCATTCTTTTCATTAATTCTGCACTTATTTTGCCAATCAAATAAAATCTTGCCATATTACATTTCAACTTTCGTTAAATCCCAAGCAGTCATTTTGATAACACATTCATCGTAAATTTCCTTTCCAACTGGATGTGTACCAGATATTAGTTCTTTCATTTTTTCCATATTATGAACAAATACCTTAAACATTACGCCACTTTTATCTGGCTTTACTGCTCCTATAGTTTTTTCTGGATGAGCTGCAGATTTTCTCACACTCATACCTTCATCTGATTGCATCCATCCCATAAATTTTTCAAGCTTTCCTTCTTTCAAATCTACGATTACTAACACTTCTTTTTCCATATTTTTCTCCTTTTTTTTATATGATATTTTAATTCAATTAAATGATTATTCAATTGTTTCAATGGTTGTTCCAGGAAAAGCATATCCAACTTGATATGTGAATAACATCGTCTGAAATTCTTGTATTTCAGACCATTGTGAACCAAGTTGTTGATGATTTGCAAATCCAGCAGGATTTTCATAAAATTCATTTAATACATAGAAAATATTACCAGTTGTCCCTTGTGATGGGTCACCAGCATTTTTCCACTCAGGACCTTTCATGATTGAATATGAGTTTAGTTTTTTTTCACCTGTTAATGGATGTGTTTCTTTCATCCATTTTGCATGTTTCATAAGCATTTCCTCAACTTTTGCTGCATCAGCCATAGGCACTTTAAGAGTTATTGAAAAACCATTTGCATTTGCATGACCATCGGCAAAAGAGTTTGTTGTGAACAGACTTAATATTAAAATTAAAAAAATTTTTTTCATTTATTTACATCCTTTTTTTTATTTATCTAATCTGAGCAAACACTCATTACTGTTGTCTCTTGTTTATGTCCAGATTCCGCAATTACTTTAGCATTCTCTGGGCTCTGCATAAATTTTTGCATAGTGTCTGCTGCTGGTGTTTCCATAACAATATGTACCTTATTTGGATTTTCTAATTCATTACCAACATAAATCGTTTTGATACCTGCTGCTTCTCTTGGGCCAGAATGTTCATCAAACATTTTTTTCCAGTGAGCCCAGTCTTTTACTTCAAAGTTACCAACCATTTTTACCATTTTATTCCCCCCAAACCCCAGCAAATTCATATACTTTATCAAAAGCTTTAAACTCAATGCTGGCCATATTAACTCCTTTATAAGTTTATAGTTATTTTGGTATTTTTGTTGCTCCAGTTTCTAATTCAATGATTTTACCGTCTTTAAACTTCCAACAGCACATCAAAGCTTCTGTATTTCCATCTTGATAAGTAACATATGAATGATCAAAACCAATTTCATCATTTTCAAAAAGGATCCTGTATTTTGCAGGACTCATCATACCTTTACTTACGGCTTCAACCATACCTGCCTTACCCATATGCACATATTCTCCTTTAAGATGGGAAAACATTTTGTAGTCATCGTGCACCAGCTCACCAGCTGCTGCACCATCTTTTTCCATAATTGCTTTGTTTAGTTTTTCTAAAATTGACATTCTGTTACTTACTTTTTCATTGCATTAGCACTGCTTAGAGTATCATCAAAAGCCATGAACATAGACATTTTTCCATCAGTTACTTCAAAATAATGACCAAATATAGTGTCCATTCCATCTGCTGTTGCCTTACATTTTACGAATACTTTATTTCCTTCTCCAATCATAAATTCTGGAGTTACAGAAAAATTATCCCATAACTGTGGAATTAATGACATTGTTTTCATCATAGCTTCTTTTCCTTTGTGAGTTCCTGACATTGGATGTTTGTCACCAGGAAAAATCCAAGTTATGTCATCATGCACTACTTCAGTAAAGAAAGTTTGCATATCTCCTTTACCAAATAGTTCATAGCCTCTTTTTACTATTTCTTTTGGTTCCATAAAATCTCCTTTAATTAATAATTTTATACTTTGAATTAATTTATCACAGAAAGATAAAGCTTTTATAACAAATCAGCTATGCGTGATTATATCCAGTGAGGATAGGGAAGGCCTTTTTCTTGTAAAAAAGATTTATTAAACATCTTGGAGTTGTATTTATCAGATTTATCACAAAGAATTGTTACAATCGTTTTACCTGGACCTAAAAGTTTACCCAATCTTATAGCTCCAGCAATGTTTACTCCACAACTTGTACCTAAACTTAAACCTTCTTTTTCAATTAAATCAAATAAAACAGGCAAAGACTCATGATCGCTTATTGAAAATGCTCCATCAATTCTTGCTTTTGCAAAATTTGCAGTAACCCTACTAGATCCAATACCTTCAGTTATTGAACCACCTTCACTCTTTAATTCACCATTTTCAATGTAACTATAAAGAGAGGAACCTGTTGGATCCGATAAATATATTTTAATATCTTTATTCTTTTCTTTTAAAAAACTACTTACACCTGCGATTGTACCACCAGTACCAGATGAACATACAAAACCATCTATTTTACCGTCAGTCTGCTCCCATATTTCTGGCCCAGTTGTTTCGTAATGACCTTTAGAATTGGCTGTATTGTCAAATTGATTAGCCCAAACTACACCGTGATTGTTACTACTTTTCAATTCATCAGCCAATCTTCCTGCATATTTAACAAAATTATTTTCATCTTTATAAGGTTTTGGTGGAACCAATCTTAAATCAGCTCCAATATTTCTTAATAAATCTTTTTTTTCTTGTGTTTGATTATCGTTCATTACGATAATAGTTTTATAACCAATAGAATTTCCTAAAAGACATAATCCAATTCCAGTATTACCAGCTGTTCCTTCAACAATTGTTCCACCTTTTGAAATTAGTTTTTTTTCTTCAGCATCTCTTATCAAAGCTAAAGCTGCTCTATCTTTTACAGAGCCACCGGGATTAAGGTACTCTGCTTTTCCATAAATATTACAACCAGTAATTTCTGATGCTGCTTTTAATTTAAATAAAGGAGTATTTCCTATTGCTTCGACAAAATTATTTTGTAAAGTTTTCATACATCAAGCTTTGTATCACCCCCTGGTGCAACACCATAGGGTTTAAATTCTTCAGATGCAGTTCCAACATTTTTTGCAGGAATCCCAACCATTACTGCATTTTCTGGAACATCTTTTGTTACAACAGCGTTAGCTCCAATTTTTGCATTTTTTCCAACTACAACTGGTCCAAGTATTTGTGCACCTGATCCCACAACAACATTTTCTTTTAATGTTGGATGTCTCTTAACATTTCTTTGATTGTCTGAATTTATACTTGGGGCAATTCCACCTAATGTTGCCATGTGATAGATAGTAACGTTATCTCCAATATCAGATGTTTCTCCAATAACTACTCCCATACCATGATCTATAAAAAGATTTTTTCCAATTTTAGCATTTGGATGGATTTCTATACCTGTTAAAAACCTTGAGAACTGAGAAATTATTCTTGCAACAAGATGAAATTTTGCAATTGAAAAAAAATTTGCAATTCTATGAAAAAATATAGCTTTAACACCAGGATAAGTTAGTATTAAACTTAACTTTGATCTTGCAGCAGGATCTCTTTTAATTATTGATTCTAAAAAATCATTCATGTTTGTTTAAGATTAGTTATTAAAATTTAACTACTTATTGCAACAGCAGTTTTCTGATGATGGTTTGCAATCACAATTTTTACAAACGCATCTGTCACAAGAACAGTTTTTACATTTACATAGTAAATTATTGCATACCATGGGTGTTATATAATTGTATATTTTTTAAAAACAATACTAATAATATCGCTGATTTTAGAGTTCTTTAAGCGTTAATCCCTTTAGATTTGCAGGGACTGCAATATCCATCATTTTTGGGTTAGCAAGATTAAGATTATCCATTATTTCAGCATATTCCTCTTTTGAACTGACTTGTAATCGAGGGTTATTGTTCTTCTCACTACCAATTGTAGAATTTTTTTTTCCATTATAATCATGAGCAGGATAAACAAGTGTTTCTTCTGGAAGTTTTAATAGTTTGCCAAATAATGATTCATAAGCCTGATGAGCACTACCATTTTGAAAATCTGTTCTACCTGTTCCATTTATTAAAAGTGTATCTCCTGTAAAAACTCTATCATTCATTAAGTAACTGTATGAACAATCTGTATGACCTGGTGTATAAATGGCTTTAAGTTTAATATTCTCAACATTTATATTTTCATCATCCTTTAATTTGATATCAATAACTTCAGATTTAGAGTTTTCACCCATTATACGAATACAATTTGTTCTTTGATTAAGCTCATTTAATCCAGTTATATGATCTGCGTGAATATGAGTATCAATTACCTTAACAAGTTTTAATTCTAAATTGTTTAAAACATTTATGTATTCATCAGTGTGCTCAATTACTGGATCTATGATTAATGCCTCACGTCCTTTTCCACTAGAAATGATATAAGTGTATGTTGAGGATTTAGTATCAAAAAGTTGTTCAAAAATCATAATTATAAAATAATTAAAATTTTATAAAATTGAGACTAATTTTCAATAGCTTTATGATTGGGCTTGCTCCATTCTTTTCCTTTAAACATCACGTTCCATTGCAACCAAGGAAAAAGTCTAGATTTCATTTGCCAGTACATAGAACTTGGTTTTGTAGGATCAAAAGGAAAGCTTGGAGTAACTTTTCCTCCATAACAAAATTCAGCTAACATTACTTTTCCATATGCAACTGTTAGAGGACAAGCTCCGTATCCATCGTAAAGTCTGTATTCTTCAGATGATTTATTAATATCCTTTACAATGTTATGAGCAACTATTGGAGCTTGTTTTCTAACTGCTGCTCCTGTTTTTGCATTAGGTGCATTCATTACATCACCCAAACTATAAATATTTTCATATTTAGTATGTCTTAATGTTCCTTCTTTATGATCTACATCAACCCATCCACCAGCATCAGCTAATGGACTATTCTTAATAAAGTCTGGAGAAGTTTGAGGTGGTGTTACATGAATAAAATCAAATTTCTTTGTAACTTCTTTAGAGTTTCCATCTTTATCAGATTGTTTGAAGACAGCCTCTTTGGCCTCTCCATTTACTGAAATTAAATTATGTTGGAAGCTTCTTTTAATACCATATGAGTCGCATATTTCATTTAGTGGACCTTGAAAATGAGGTACACCAAAAATAACTGGCTTTGCACATAAAAATTCTAAATTGCTATCTTTAAGAGCTCCTTTTTTCTTTAAGTGATCAGCAGCTAAGTAAGCTATTTTTTGAGGTGCTCCTGCACACTTAATTGGCATTGGAGGTTCAGTAAATAATAAATTTCCTCCCTGCAAATTCTTTAAACATTCCCAAGTATAAACAGCCATATCTGAACTGTAATTGGTACAAACATTATTTTTTCCTAAAGTTTCTTTTAACCCTGCCACTCCATCAAGGTTAATTTTTAGACCAGGACAAACTACTAAATAATCATAAGAATACTCACCATCTGAAGTCTTTACCGAATTAGACTCTGGAGAAAAACTTTCAGCATATTCTTTAATCCAATTAACATAACTAGGCATTACTGATGACATTGGTTTTAAAGTGCTGTTTACATCATAAGCACCTGCACCAACTAAAGTCCATGCTGCTTGATACAAAGACTTTTCCGAAGGTTCTATGATTGAAATTGATAAGTCAGACTTTAAACTTTTTAGTCTTGTGGCAACTGATATACCAGCGCATCCGCCACCGATAATCAAAATATTTGAGTGATTAGAGTTATTCATATAAAAAAACTAACACTTATAATCTGCTTAAGATACACGTCTTATAAGTTGTTTTTTCAAAGTTAAATATCGTTGATAAACCTAACCAATAATTTATAATAGTTCTAATTAATTAAAAGGAGAGTGAAGAATGTTAAAAATAAACAGTATGTGTCCTGATTTTCAATGTAAAACTACAGAGGGAGATATCTCCTTTCATGAGTGGCTTGGAGATAGTTGGGGCGTATTATTTTCTCACCCAAAAGATTTTACACCAGTTTGTACTACAGAATTAGGTTCATTAGGACAAATGAAAGCTGAGTTTGATGCAAGAAATGTAAAAGTAATCGGACTAAGTGTAGATGGAGTTGAGGATCACAAAAAATGGTTAAAAGATATCAAAGATGTATCTGGAACGATGCCTGATTATCCTATTATCGCTGATGAAGATTTAAAAGTTGCAAAACTTTTCAATATGTTAGAAGCCGATGCAGGAACAACCTCAATGGGAAGAACAGCAGTTGATAATGAGACTGTTAGAACTATTTTTGTTGTAAGACCAGATAAAAGAATTGGTCTTTATTTAACTTACCCAATGGCTACAGGTAGAAATTTCCATGAAATTTTGAGAGCCATAGACTCAATGCAACTTACTGCAAAACATAGAGTTGCTACTCCAGCTAATTGGAAAAAAGGTGAAGATGTTGTAATTCTTCCTGCTGTAAAAGACGACGAGGCTAAAAAAATATATCCAGATGGATGGGAAACAGTTAAGCCTTATTTAAGAAAAGTTCCAGATCCTACAAAGTAATAAGGATTTCGGATTAATTTATTATCTCAGTTCTAGTTTGATAACTAGAACTGAGATTAAATTAAAATCTTTTATATTTTTTCATAGAAATATTTGCCAACAGAAGGTTTGGATCAACAAATACTTTTGATTGTTTAATTTTCTTAAAAGACTTGTAAGCAAATATTGCAATTGGAAGCTCAGTACAGCCTAGAATAATTTTTTTACATTTAATTTTCATTAAGTAACTTACTGCTGGTCTAATTGCTTTTTCTGCTTCTTTAATTTTTCCCATTTTAACTAGCTTAATTGATTTATTTACTGAATTTTTTTGTAAACTTTTGTTAGGACTTACTAAATTAAAATTTTTATCAAAATATTTATTATAAACTTTAGTGCTTAATGTAGCCTCAGTAGATAAAATACCAATCTTAGAGTTTTTTTTACAGTTTTTTGATGTGTCTAGGTAAACCTCTTTAGGCATACTAAGTATTGGTATTTTAACTTTTTTTCTTAAATCATCGTACCAATAATGAGCTGTGTTGCATGGCATTACTATGAATTTACAATTATTTTTTTGTAACATTTTACATCCTTCAACAAGTGAATCTAAAACGTTGTAATATTTTTTTAAATTTTCTGGGCGTTTTGGAATGTTAGACTTGTTATATAAAACAAACATTGGATATTGTTGATCAAGTTTTCCAGCATTTATTTTCGCAAGTTTATTGCAAAAATCTAATCCAGCCTGTGTTCCCATTCCTCCAAGAATACCAATCATAAATCTACTTTGAATTTTGTTTTAAAAGTTACAATATACAACTATATTTTATAAACAATTATGCAAGATATTTATATTGATGATATTGGTTCAGGATATCCACTAGTTTTAGTTCATGGATATCTAGGATCATCTGAAATGTGGAAACTCCAAAAAGATTATCTATATAAAAAATTTAGAGTTATTGCTCCAGCTTTACCAGGATTTGGTGAAAGCTTTAATGCAAAATCTTTAAATAGTATTAATTTAATGGCTAAATTTATTATCCAACAAATTGATTTAAAAAATATAGATAAGTTTAATTTAATGGGTCACTCGATGGGTGGAATGATAGTGCAAGAAATTGCAAATCTATCCGGAGATAGAATTAATAAATTGATTTGTTTTGCTACTGGACCTATAGGTGACATCCCAGGAAGATTTGAACCTATAAATACATCGATAAAAAAGCTGAGTGAGGAAGGAATTAATGAACAAGTAAAAAGAATACCACCAAAGTGGTTTGTTGAAGGAGATCAAGCCAAAAATTATTATTTATGTGAAAATGCTGTTAAAAACATTTCTGAAGAAACAGCACGTAACGCCCTAATAGCTATGAGAGATTGGAATGGATTAGAAAATTTAAAAAAAATAAAAAACAAAACCTTGATAATTTGGGGAGATAAAGACAAATCTTATAATTTTGAACAAGTCTCAACACTAAAAAATAATATTCCTGATAGTGTTTTAAAAATATTTAAAAATTGCTGTCACAATGTACATCTTGAACAGCCTCAGAAATTTAATCAAGTTGTTGAGGATTTTCTTATTTAAATCGCCCATTTTAGGCTTTTGCATAGCAGATTTTACTATTTAGCTTATTAGAAAAGTTGACTCTAAATTTAAAACAAAGTTAGATTTTAATTATATAAAATAACATTAATGGGGAAAATATGAATATAATCAAAAAAATTCTTGTGGCTGGAGTAATTTCATTATTTGTACCAGCCTCAAGTTTTGCCGAAAAAGTAAAAATTGGTGATCCTGGTTGGACGGGTGCAACTGCAATTGCAAATTTACTTGCTGCTGTTGTCATTGATAAAATGGGTGGAGAAGCCGAGTTAGTTCCAGGAAACAATACTGCAATCTATGGAGCGATTGATAGAAGCAAAGGTGAAATCGAAGTTCACCCTGATATTTGGCTACCAAATCAAGAAGCTTATACAAAAGATTTAGTACCAAAAGGAACATTAAAATTAAGCAAAAATCCTTATGAGGGAAATCAAGGCTATTGTGTTTCTCAACAATTTGCAAAAAAAATGAATATTACTGCAATAGAAGATTTGGGGAGACCAGAAGTTGTTAAAGCTATGGATAGTGATGGAAATGGAAAAGGCGAGTTTTGGATTGGTGCTGATGGATGGGCTTCTGCAAATGTAAACCAAGTAAAACTTAGAGACTATAAACTTTACGATGCTGGTATAGAGCCAATAAGAGCTGCTGAGGCTGTAAAAAATGCTAGAGTTTTAGATTCGATCAAAAAGGGTGAGGGTTACGCATTTTATTGTTACAAACCTCATGCTATTTGGGGAATGGCTGATGTAGTTATGTTGGAAGAACCAAAGTATGATCCAGCTAAATATAAAATGATTCAACCAAAAGCAGATGCAGATTGGTATCAAAAATCATATGTAGCTTCAAAGGATGCTTTGAAACAAATTCAAATCGGATGGGGAACTTCTTTAGAAAGTAAATCACCAGCGATTGTTGAATTTTTTAAAAATTTCCAGATCACAGCAGACGATGTTTCTTGGATGGCATACGAAGTATCAGTTCAAAAAAGAGACCCAGGAGAAGTTGCAAGAGACTGGATGGCTAAAAATAAATCAACAGTTGATGGTTGGTTAGGTCTTTAATTTAGTCAATTTAAATTTAATTTACCTGGCGACTTATAGTTGCCAGGTATCATTTTCAATAATATTAAGCTAAAATCCTTTTATGGAAGCTGCTATACAGATCCAAAACGTTTGGAAAATATTCGGAAATACATCCAGTGATGCATTAGATGCAATCCAAAATAGGAAAATTTCAAAACAAGAAGCTTTAGAAAAGTATAACTCAGTAATTGGAGTTTCTGATGTTTCGTTTGATGTTAATAAAGGTGAAATCTTTTGTGTTATGGGATTATCCGGAAGCGGTAAGTCAACACTTGTAAGGCATATTAATAGATTATTAGAGCCAACATCTGGAAAAATTTTAATAAACAACCAGGATGTAATGCAATTTAATAAAGAAAATTTACAAGAACTTAGAAATAAAAAAATTGGTATGGTTTTTCAAAATTTTGCATTGATGCCCCACAGATCTGTTTTAGATAATATTGCAATGCCTTTAGAAATAAGAGGAGTAAGTAAAAACGACAGGTTAGATGCAGCAAATAACATCTTAAATATTGTTGAATTACAAGGATGGGGTAATAAATACGCACATGAATTATCTGGAGGAATGCAACAAAGAGTAGGATTGGCCAGAGCATTAGCTGCTGATCCTGAATTTTTACTCATGGATGAGCCTTTTAGTGCACTTGATCCGCTTATAAGACGCCAACTTCAAACAGAGTTTATTAAACTTTCAAAACAAATGAAAAAGACAACTGTATTTATAACTCATGATCTTGATGAAGCTGTAAGAGTTGGACATAGAATAGCAATAATGCGAGATGGAAGAGTGGTTCAAATAGGAACCCCCGAAGAAATAGTTGTAAATCCATCTGACGAGTATGTTGCAGATTTTGTAAAAGGAATTTCAAGATTAAAAGTTGTTCAGGCTAAAACTATTATGCAACCTTTAGAGCAATATAAAAAAAACTTCGGGGAAAATTTTAGTAATAATGAAAAAGTAAATGAAAACGATATATTAAGCAAACTTATTGAAACTTCTGTTTCTAAAGATAAACCAATTGTAGTTGTAAATGACCATAATATGGAAGTCGGAATTATTACTCAATCAGACCTATTAAAGGCAGTTGTTGAAGGAAATGAGAATGAGTAACAAAATTAAAAATTTATCAAGATCTGAACTTATTAAAAATTTTGTAATTTCAAATCCGGATTATTATATCAAAGAGTTTAAAAAGATTGGTAGCAAACCATCATACTCTTACTCTTTTAACCTTTTTGCAGCATTGTTTGGACCTGTATGGTTTGGACTAAGAAATGTATGGAATTATGCTCTGGCATTTCTAATTGTGGAAACATTTGCTGTTGTTCAAATTGTTAGAGGATTATTCGGCAACATCACTAAAGATGCAATTGAAAAAATTGATAAAATTCAATCAACTATCGATTTTAGATATAAACAATTAGAGGCTGCAAAAGAAAACAACCCAGATAAAGTTGAGGTCTACGAGAGGGCAATTAAATCACTTGAAGAGGCAATGAAGGAATATGTAGTTGATGTTCAGCAAATTGAAGCTTCGGCAATATGGATTACCATTTCAGGAATTTTATTATTAATTTTTGTAAAATTTATTCAAGGAATATTAGCCAATACCGTTTTAGAAAAAAGATACTCTGAGTGGTTATCTAATAAATCAATAAGTCCTGGCATGAAACCAAAAAATTACTTACTTAGTATTGGTTTTACAATAATAATAATGTTTTTTTCAGTAATACATTATAGCTTCCCAGGTTTCTTCTCAATAATGAATGATTTTCCTACTCATCCAGAAATAAGACTTACTTCAATTAAATGGGTAGAAACAATTTTTGATTATGCTGTTATAAAAGGTGACGCAGTATTTACTGCAATTACAATTGGAATTAGATCTGTTCTAGATTTTTTAGAACTTTTATTTGTTAAAACACCTTGGATTGTGATTATAACTACCATTGTAGTTTTAACTGCTTTGTCAGCAGGAATAAGAACCGCAATATACTCAGCAGGATTTTTAGCATACATGGGTTTTTTAGGATTTTGGGTTAAGGCAATGACAACGCTTGCTTTACTAGGTACAGCTGCAATTCTAAGTATTGTTATTGGAATACCCTTAGGAATTTATTGTGCAAGACGTCAAAGATTTTATTCGATGATAAGACCAATAATGGACTTTATGCAAACAATGCCTGCATTTGTATTTATGATTCCTGTCATTGCATTTTTTGGAACAGGGAAGGTTGCAGCAGTAATTATTACAATGATTTTTGGGGGAACACCTGTTGTAAGACTTACAGTGTTAGGATTAAGAGGAGTTCCTGAAACTATCAGAGAGGCAGCAATAGCTTACGGAGCATCTAAATGGTATTTACTAAGAAAAGTTGATTTACCATTAGCAACCCCATCAATACTCGCTGGTGTAAACCAAACTGTGATGTTAAGCTTAGCAATGGTTGTAGTAGCATCATTAATAGGAGCTAAAGGATTAGGACAAGATGTTCTAGAAGCTTTACAATATGCAAATGTAGGCCAAGGTATTTTAGCTGGTATTGCAATATTATTTGTTGCTTTAATATTGGACAGAGTAGTTCAAGGTAAGAAAAGAGTTTAATTCTCTAATGAATAAAAATGTCTGGTTGCTATTCGCTAGCAATGCATGTGCATTTTCAGTTGCACCTGTAACAGTTTTTTTAAGTGGAATAATTGGATCTAGCATAAGCCCAATTAAATCTTTGTCGACTTTGCCAATGTCGTTATCAATTGTTGGTACGGCCATTTTTATAATAGCTGCTTCCAAAATAATGAGTATTACTGGTAGAAAAAAAGGATTTATACTTTCATCCATCACAACCTCGTTGTTTGCTTTACTGGCAGCTTATGCAGTATTGAAACAAAATTTTATTATTTATTCGTTCTCATGCTTTTCACTTGGATTTGGGATGGCATTTGCTCATCAATATCGTTTTGCAGCAGCTGAAAGTGTAGATAAAAAACAGGCTCCAAAAGCTATTTCTTTATTACTTTTTGCAGGAATTTTGTCAGCTTTATTAGGTCCTAATCTAGCAAATCTTGGAAAGAATATTATTCCAGAGGGTTTATATGTCGGCTCTTATCTATGTTTGTCATTATTAACTTTATCATCAATTATTTTTTTAGTTTTTTATAATGAAAAGAAAATTATTGAAAAAAAAAAAATTTCAAAAGGAAGATCAATTTCAGAGTTAATTTCTCAACCAAGGTTTCTTCAGGCATTAGTGTCCTCATCTTTTGCTTATGCAGTAATGTCTTTTTTAATGACCGCTACTCCAATAAGCATGCATATTAATGATAATATGTCTTTAAACAGCACCAGTTTTGTAATTCAATTACACATAATTAGCATGTTCCTACCAGCATTAGTTACTGGAAATCTAATTAAAAATTTCGGACACAGCAAAATTATGTATTGTGGGGTATTATTTTTTATAATCACAATATTTCTTAGTTATCTTGATCAAACAGTTACAAACTATTTATTTTCATTAATATTTTTAGGTTTTGGATGGAATTTTCTATTTATATCAGGGACAAGCTTACTTGTGTTAAATTATAGAGAGGAAGAAAGGTTTAGAGCTCAAGGTTTTAATGATTTTATAGTTTTTTCAATTCAAGCTACAGCAAGTTTAACGGCAGGTGTTGTATTAAGTTATACGAGTTGGAAAACTATAAACATATTGTGCATACCCTTTTTGATAATAATAATTTTTACAATCCTGAGAGCTGATAGATCATATAAAAAAATTTAAGTTAAAGACGTGTCAACTTGTTACACCAATTAGACATTGTTTATCTAATTTTAGATAATATATGACAATTATGATAAAAAATAATAAACTTATAATTTCATTTATAATTTTAATCAGTACATTTTTTACGAATATAGCATTAGGTGCGGATGTTACAGTGGAAATGTTGAATAGGCTTGATAAAGAGTCAAATGTCTTTGAGCCTAAAATTGTTAGAGTAAACACTGGAGATACAGTTCTTTGGAAAGCAAATGACAAAGGACATAACGTTGAATTCATAAAAAAGGGTGTGCCAGAAGGAGTAGGCAAATTCAAATCAAAATATAACAAGGATGTTGAATACAAGTTCGATGTCCCGGGGATATATGCTTACTGGTGTACACCACACAAAAATATGGGAATGATTGGTTTTGTGGTGGTTGGAGATGATAAATCTAACCTAGATGCTATTAAAAAACTTAGATTTTCGTCAAAATCTAAGAAAATTGCACCAGGTTTAATAGACCAACTATAAATCAAAAAATATTTTTGAATTAAGTCTTCTGACTTTTACAAGTGAATCTTTGAACTTCCCGGTAAGATGAAAGTCTCCCGGGAAGGCAATACACCTTATTTTTGCTTTTCTTGCATAACTTAGACTTATTTCTGTATCTTCCACAGCTACACATTTATTTGATTTAAGATTTAATTTTTTCAGGCAATGTTTATAAATGTCTGATTTATCTTTGAAGGTTTTAATAATTTTATCATGACCTATGTAATCAAAATCGTTTTTTTTTAAATGGTATTTTAAAGATTTAAACACTCCATCAACGTTATTTTTAGTTGTAGAGGTAACAAATCCAATTTTTATTTTATTTTTTTTACAGAATTTAATAATATTTTTTACTCCAGCTCGTGGTTTTAACTTGTTCTTTTTTAAATATTGATTGAATATAAATGTTTTTAAGTTTCTTATTTGTTTTGCGTTCACTAAAATTTTTTTTGATATACCATATTTTTTAACTCTAATTTCACCACCTGGTTTTTGTAACATTGATTGATACATTTTTTTCGTCCAATACCAATCAAGACCATTTTTTTTAAAAGCTTTGTTAAATGATTGTCTTTGAATATTTGAAGTTTCTACAATTGTGCCAATTGATCCGAATAAAACTGCTTTAATCGTCATTAGCCTTTGACGGCACCAGTTGTTAATCCACTAATTACTTGTCTTTGGAAAAACATAACTAACATAAATAGAGGAGCAGTGGCAGAAACAACTGCAGATACTGCCCACATCAAATTACCTTCATGTTGATTTGTTCCAAGATAACTTTGAATTTTGGGTACCATTGTATGATTTTCTTGGTTTAGAAGTAGCGCTGTTACAGTAAAATCATTATATGCTAACATTAGACTAAACAAACCGGCAGTAATAACGCCGGGCCACATTACAGGCATAATTATATATCTAAATGCTTGAAAGTATGAACAACCATCTATTAATGCACTTTCATCTAATTCTTTTGGCACTGTTTTAAAAAAAGAATAGAGTAACCACAAAGTAAAAGGTTGATTAATTGCTACTAAAACTACAATTGTAGTCGGTAAAATTCCCCAAATCTGCAATTCAAAAAAGGGAAAAAGGTAACCTGATACCAATGTTATGTGTGGCATTGCTCTAAAAATTAATGCTGCAATTAGTATCCAAAACGCATACCTCTCTGTGGATCTAGATAAAGCATAAGCTCCTAATGTTCCTAAGAAAAGTGATATTGTAACTACAAAGACTGTTACTATTATAGTATTTCTTGAAGCTTTCCAAAACTCACCTTCAGTCCAAGCCTCAGAGTACGCATTTGATGTAAATTGTCCCCCAGTTTCTATTAGGGTATTAAACGCAGAAATTGCGTACCACCAATCTGCTCTTGAAAAAAAATCTGCTCTTACCTTAAAAGATCCCCAAAAAGTCCAAATAAATGGGAAGCATGCAATTAACAACCAAATAATTATAAAAGTTGTATTAAATGTTTTTAACGCATTTGATCTTTTGTCTAATCCATATTCCATTATCTAGCGGTCCTAAATTCTTTCCATGTTCTTATTAATACTGGTGCCAGCAAAATAGCAATTCCAATTATAGTCATCATTGAAGTTGCTGCTGCTGATCCAAATAAAATTACTTCCTCATTAACTAAATTGTCGTAAATTAACCAAGATAAAGACTGTGCACTTCCTTCAGCACTAAAACCAATTATTGGTTCAAAGACTCTAAAGTTATCCATTAATGATATTAAAGCTACAAAAGTAACAACTGGATAAATATGTGGTAGAACAATGTGTCTAATTCTTTGGTATCTTGATGCTCCATCAATAATTGCTGCTTCAACTGGTTCTTGAGGCACTGTTTGTAAAGCTGCATAAAAAACCACAAAAGCAAAAGGAGAATGATGCCAAATTCCATAAATTATTATTGTTATCCAAGTAAGTGTTCTAGAAGATTTCAATGATAGGTATGGATCTTCCATCATTAATTGTAAATTTGCACCAATAATACCCTCTGCATCAATCATCCAGAATAGAACAAGTGATCCAACTAATGGTGTAACTATCATTGGTAATATTGTGCCAAATATTAGCGGGCCTCTTATTTTTCTTGATATTGCATTTAAACTTAATGCTATGATGAAGCCTAATAATAAGACATTTGGAGTTACAAACAAACAGTATGTTAAAGTAAACAAAAGTGCTTTATAAAAAGGTAAATTTGTAACTTGGTCAATAAAATCTCCAAGTGTGTCAGTCTCATCCCAAAATTCTGATATTTGCTCAATTGCTAAATGATTTCTATCAACATATGTTCCAAATCCGTTAAATTTACCCAATGGCCTCTCATCTCTTAGAACGGATGTTGCTTCTTGGTCAACAACAATTGAAACAGTACAACCAAAAGGATCACATTTTTTTACTTCTTTTACTACTTGATCATGTTGAGCATAAAAAGATTGAATACCAGTAGATATTATCGGGAGCCCAATAAATAGAATCATTGCCAAACCAGTTGGCAAAAAAAACCAGAAAAAAGTTTTATTTGGCATTTACGATTAAGTGGGGATTAAATCCCCACTTAAATATTTATTTTATAGAAAGCCTTGTTCTTTAGCTTTACTTATATAAGCAGCCTCGACATCTTTTAGTGCTTGTTCCGCAGATTCTTTTCCCTGCAAGAATTCAACTATTTCACTTCCTAATGCACCATGCATTAAACCCATTTGAGGTAACATTGGGTAAGGTTTCGCTCCCATTTTAACAGCTTCAATTACACCAATAGATTTTGGTCCTGGCACAAAGCCTTCAACCAACCAAACAGCTTGGTCGGCTGCATCTGCAACCATTTTCTTGTTTGAAGCAGCATGAGCTAGAGCTATAAAAGATGCTTCTGCATCACTGTCAGATCTATTTTTTGCTAAAGTAAATCCGTCCCACCATAATGTTGCAGCTGGAATATTTCCTCCACCAACAGTTGCTGGTCCAGTTAGTTTGGTAGCTGCAGTAATTTTTGCATCTCCTTCATCATCTAATAAAGTTCCTGATCTTGATGCCCATAATGTCATAAGCGCAACTTTTCCAGATTCCCATTCAACTTTAATAGCTTCACTGTCATGAGTAAGATAATCAGGGTTACTCAAACTAGCTAATTTTTTTAGCATGTTTAATGTAGCTACACCTTTTGCATTATTTATATTTGGCTCAGCAGTACCAGCTTTAAAAAATTCACCGCCGTGACCGATAAACATATTTACAAATTCCTCAGCTAAATTCCATCCAGCTTTATATGCAGCTGCATAAGGATGTTGCATTTTACCTGATGCTCTTATTTTTTCTGATGCAGCAACAACTTCTTCGTAAGTTTTAGGTACAGGTATACCTAATTCTTTTAGAACATCTTCTCTATAATATAGATGTTGAGTGTTGGCCATAAAAGCAACAGCCATTACTTTTCCATCTATTGTAATTAATTGTGAGTCTTGAATTCCTTTTCCATATTTTTTAACTAGATCATCCATAGGTCTAATTAAATCCTGGTTCATCAAAGGCACTATAGAACTATTAGCTGCAATTCTTGCTGAAAACTCAGAAGGGTTTGCGGTTAAGGCAGGAACAGCTATTTTGTTATGCTCAGATGAGTGAGTAACCTTAAAATCTGCACTTCCTTTACATCCTTTAGCTGTTTCAACAAAAGTTCTTAATGCTGGAAAATCATTTGCTAAAATATTTATTGAACCACTTGGTTTACTGCAATGTCCATCAGCATATGCGGTTGTTCCAAAAAGTATGAACAATAAAGTTAATAGTATTTTTTTCATATTATCTCTCTTTTTTGGTTGTTTATAATTATTCTAAACAAAAACTATATCTTTAAGGATTGTTTAATAAAAGTGATTTTTAAATCACTTTTGACGCAAGTTCAGATCCGACCACAAGTGACTCTAGTTTTTTATAAACTATGTTTTCATCAACATTTCCAAAACCAGCAAAAGTGCTGAATCCACAATCAGTTCCAGCCATTAATTGGTCAGGGTCTACTACTCTGGAAAAGGCTAGAATTCTATGTTTTACAACGTCTGGATGTTCAATAAAATTACTTGTGGACTCTATGACGCCAGGGATAATGATTTTATCTTTTGGTAGTTTTATGTTCTCAAATACCTCCCATTCATGAGCATGCCTAGGGTTAGCAGACTCTATCAAATATTTGCTTACATTGGCCTTAAAAGCTATATCGATAATTTTATTCAATCCAATATCGTGAGTATGAGGTCCTTCATAATTTCCCCAACAAATGTGCATTCTTACTTTAGATGGATCAATATTTTCTAATGATTTATTTAAAACCTCAACATGTTTATTTGCTCTCTTTAAAAAATCTTGTTCTGAAATATCTTTGTAAATCATATGCCTAGATAGAGCGAGATCAGGACAATCGATTTGTAGAGACAGTCCACTATCAATGATTTTTTCATATTCAAATTTCATAATATCTGAGAGCTTTTCTAAATATTCATCATCATTTTTATAAAATTTATTAGGCAGAAAATTACAAATTACCCCTGGTGATGGAGAATTCATAAATCCCTCACTATGAGAACTTTTTTTTAATGCTTCTTTAAAATTAACAATATCTTTGTTAATTGAAACATTATCTTTTATTTTTAATTCACTTGTGCAACAAGGTCTTTGATAAGTTGGAGTTCCACCAGATAGAATAAGTTTTTTTTTAAATGATGGAAAATCATCTAAATCTTTTGGAGCTCTTCTTTCACTTTCACCTGAAAAACCATCAACTCTATCTTTAATGTATGTAGCATAACTTATTTTTGACATTTCTCCGTCGCTTACTATATCTATACCGGTATCAATTTGTTTTTTTACAACATCTAAAACATTATTTCTTACAACTTTATCAAATTTTTTTATGCTTATTTTTTCCCTATTATCTTTTAAAGCTAAAAGGCTTGAGAGTTCATTTGATCTAGGCAAACTCCCGACATGTGTGGTTTTTATTTTAACCATGATTTAGTAAAATTTGTTTCCAAATAGCAATTTCATCAAACAATACCCATTCTCTTATAATTGAGTTTGAGTAAAATTCTGCATGATTAATTCCCATTATAAATACTTTTTTATTTGACGCTTTACCATAATCCTTACTTTCATTACTGTGTATACCTTCTAAAAACCATCTAATCGATATTCTTGAGTTTTGGCCTTTTTCCTCTAAAAAACCTACATGTTCCACACTAAACTTAATATTAGAAAATATTTTTTTTAGAGAGTTCCATTTTTCTTTAATATCTTCTCTTCCATGGCCAATTTTATTCCCAGGCCAGAAAATATTGGCTGCTCTATTATATTCTTCATATTTATAGTTATTATTAAATATATTTTTAAGTACCTCTGAATATTTTTCAGCTTTTGATCCATTTTTATATTTCTCAGCTTCATAATTCGAATGCATATCAGTTTCAAAGTTAAATAACTTGGATGCACTTGAAAGTCCTCCCTCACTTTCAATAATTATCTTTGCGAATTCTCTTGGTGAGTATCCAATCTGTCTTACCATTGCACCTTGATCTCTGACAATCCACTCGTCATAAACTTGATTATCTTTACATGCACAATCAGCAATCACTCTATAATAAATATCTTTTCCACTTGGTTTTCCATAAAAACCTTCACCTAGATGAGTACCTTTGCTTAATATTCTATGAGATGAGTGATATCCGATTTCATCATTTCCGTTCCAAATAACATCTTCACCTAACAACTGCCTGTTTGGAAATTCCTTCAAAGTTGCATAAGTTGCATCTATGACCGGTTTATTTCCATAAGTAACCCCAAATGGTGATCTTACGGGTATATCTTTTGTATAAAATTCACGAATGGACTCAACATCTTTGCCTTCCCATATCTGCTCAGTAATTTTTAAAATGAAGTCAGGAAAATTTTTATATTTCTTATCAAAACCTTTCATTATACTTTTGATACACAATTGAGAAGAGAATCATGTTTTCCGTCTGTCTGAATACTGACATGTGCTCCAACCGGAACTGAAAATGTATCTTTATAATTTATTTCATAAGAGGAATTTTCTGTTTCAATTTTCCATTTTCCTTTTTGTGAGAAAAAAATTGTAGGCTGATCAAATTTTAAATTATCTACTATTCCTTTTTTAGATCTAAAAGTGGTTAAATTAAATCCTGTATCTTGTTGTATTATTGGTGTTATTGATTTGTTTTGAAATTTTTCACCTAAAATATGTGAAATTTTTATATTATTTCCAATATTATTTTCATTCTTAATTCTTTTGCTGACCTCGCATATATTTTTTTGTAATTGTTCCAGGTTATAATTATCAAATTTTATAATTTCATCGTTTGATATTGGGTCGAGCAACTTTCTACCACTTGGAATTTTTTCACTATTTAAATCAATTAAAGAATTGTCATCTAGAAGTGCCATACCAGTTTGTTTTGCTCTTTCGAGAACTTCAGGCATCCATGTTACAATTCCAGGATCATTGCCTCCAAGAACAACAAAAATAAAACCTTCTTCATCTCCTACATTTTCAAATGCTCTAAACATATTTGTTGGCATAGATATTATATCTCCTGCACTTAATATTGTTTCATCCTTGCCTTTTGATCCCCAATAAAACCTCCATTTACCTGAATAAATTATAAATACTTCAGCAGTTAAGTGGCTATGAAGACCAGAACCATTTAAGGGTTTTGCAGAAACAGCACCCAGGTTAAACCCATGAGGTTCTGATATTTTTATAGATTGATTTGCATCCTCAGCAACACCTGGTCCCAATATTGAGTAATTTTTTCTCTCTTTGTGCCCTTCTAATTTACCTTCAACAAATGGCAAAGCACTTGGAGTTAAATCTTGAAATTTAGCAAGTCTAATATTCATATTTTTTTAATTATAATATTGTGATACACGAATATTTCCAATAAATAAATATATATGCAAATAGAGCAATTTGATACAGGGCTTAAAACCAAAACAAATGTAAAAGATATTATTCTTTCACCAGAACAAAATTTACAAAATAAAAATTTAATTAGAAATTATTTAAATCAAATTATCAGTTTAGGAATAAAAGAAATTGATAAAAGTTTAGAAGAGGCTTTCGTTAGCGACGTAAAAGTGAATTGTTTTTATCCATTAAATGAATTCACAGGATTAAAAAATTTAAAGGAGAAACTTTGGATACCTTTGCTAGAGGCTTTTCCAGATTTAGAGAGAAGAGAACATATTGTCTTGGGAGGCGCTTTTAGAGATAAAATATTAGTAGGAGCATACTCTGTGTTGTCAGGTTATTTTAAGAAATCTTGGTTGGGCATAAAACCAAATTTTAAAATGATAAATCTTAGATGTTGTGAAATTCATGAATTAAAAGAAGATAAGATAATCGAGAGCTACATATTATTAGATGTTTTAGATTTCTTAAGACAATGTGGTGATTTAAAAATTAATCCATCAAGAGGACCAGAAGGTGCTTGGATGCCTCCAATTAATACTGATGGAGTAAATTTTTTTGAGAAAAATATTGAAGTCTCAAATTTAAATTTAAAACAATCTTTGTCAATGAATAGAAGCTTAAACTTTAAGCCAGAGAAGGAAAATATTTCAAATGATGAACTAAAACACAGATTGCTAGACCATCCACAAAAAGAATTCTGGCATGATAAAATGATTTGGTATGGACCATGTGGGATAGGTACTTCTAGATCTTTAGAGGGTTTTATTGATATGCATCAATTACCATTTAGAAGATCATTTACTGATAGAGACTATTATAAGCTCGGACATTATTGTGAAATAGGGGATGGAAAATTCTCTTTGTGTGCTGGTTGGCATAGTTTAGAGGGTGTTTATGGGTCAAATGATTGGCTAGGATTTAATGCAAGTAAACAAAAAATAACAATGAGAGTGATGGATTTTTATCATCATGATCAGGGGAAAATCCGTGAAAATTGGGTGCCAATTGATATACTTCATATATTAAAACAAATAGGTGTAGACGTTTTAGAAAAAATTAAGACTTAGTATGGCTAATATAAAATTTACTGGTGTTCATAAATCATTTGGATCAAATAAAATAATTACAGACTTTAATTTAATGGGCAAGGATGACGAATTTCTTGTGCTAGTTGGACCATCTGGTTGTGGAAAATCTACCTTATTAAGAATGATCGCAGGTTTAGAAAAAATCGACGAAGGAGAAATTTTCATTAATGACCAGAAAATAAATGACCTCCACCCTTCGAAAAGACAAACAGCAATGGTTTTTCAGTCTTATGCTTTGTACCCTCATATGAATGTATATGAGAATATGTCATTTGGTTTAAAAATTGAAAAAAAATCTAAAGAAGAAATTGAAACAAAAGTAATGCAAGCTGCAAAAATTTTAAAAATCGAAGAGCTTTTAGAGAGAAAACCCAAACAACTTTCAGGAGGACAGAGACAAAGGGTTGCAATTGGGAGAGCAATTACAAGAAATCCAAAAATATTTTTATTTGATGAACCTCTATCAAATTTAGATGCAGCATTGAGAGCTGAAATGAGAGTAGAAATTTCAAAATTACACAATCAAATTAAAACAAATATGATATATGTAACTCATGATCAAGTTGAGGCTATGACTCTCGCTGATAGGATCGTAATATTAAATCTCGGAAATATAGAACAAGTAGGAACTCCAGATGAAATTTATAATAATCCATCTAATATTTTTGTAGCACAGTTTATTGGAACACCAAAAATGAATATTCTACCATTAAACTCAGAGAGTATAATTTCAGATAATAAAATAAATTTTTTGGGAAATGAAATTACTTTTGCACAAACTAAATTTGACAAAAAAAATTATTTCTTAGGGATAAGACCAGAACATTTTAATGTTTCAAATGGCTCAGAATTTAAATTTAAACCTAAAATTGATCTAGTAGAAAATTTAGGAAATGAGAAAATTGTTTACATGAGTAATGATAACTTAGAACTCAGCGCAAAAATATCTAGCCAAGTTGATTTTCAAAGCGAGCTCAATTTTGATTTCAAAGATATTTTTATATTTGATGAACACGGAAGTAGAATTTAAATAACTTTTAAGCTTAACCGTTGTTAAATTAAGATGAACTGGATAGTTGTTACAATTATAGCTGCATTTTTTCAGAACCTAAGATCTTCATTTCAAAAAAAAATTAATAAAGATGTCTCCACTATTGCATCGACTTATGTAAGATTTTCTTTTGCATTACCTTTAGCATTAATTTTTTTCTTTATATATTTTAGAGATTTTTCTGTTCTAGCAGAAGTTATTAACCAGCCTGGTTTTTTAATTGATGTTACAATGGCATCGATTTTTCAAGTAATATTTACATTTGTCCTTTTGTATCTTTTTAAGTTTTCAAACTTTGTTGTTGGAACTTCTTTAAGTAAAACTGAGGTTTTGCAAGTTGCAATATTTGAATATTTAATACTTAATGAAAAGCTAGGCAAATTAGGAATAAGTGGAATTGTAATTTCAACTTTAGGAGTAATAATTTTATCAATTAAAGATTTAAAGTTATTTTTACAAAATATATTTTCAAAAACTACATTGATAGGCTTAATATCAGGTTTATTTTTAGCTTTAAGTATTGTTTATTTTAGATCTGCAGCTTTATCTTTGGAGAACTTCAACTCAAACTTTGAAAAAGTAATATCAACTTTATTATTTGGACTTTTGATACCAACTATAATTTTAACTATTTATCTTTTATTATTTGAAAAAAAAGAATTAAAAAAACTTTATGATGACAAATACGATTGTATGTTAATAGGGATTGCTGGATTTTTGGCTTCTTTATCTTGGTTTTATGCATTTACATTAATACAAGCCTCTTTCGTTAGAGCAGTTGGACAAATCGAATTATTATTCAGTTACTTTTCCTCAAGATATTTCTTTAAAGAAAAAGTAAGAATTACAGAAATAATTGGTATAATAATATTTATTTTTGGGGTTACAATTTTACTATTTTCTAGAATCGGACTTAACTAATTTTGAAATCCATATTTTCTAAGTCTAACATCTCCTGTTCTTGCATGAGCCTCCATTCCTTCATATCTTGAAATTCTAGCACAAGCTGCACCCACTTCTTTAGTAGACTCTTTGGTCATTCTCTGAAAACTCAATGTTTTAATGAATTTTCCTACAAATAAACCTCCTGTATATTTTCCTGCACCTTTTGTTGGTAAAATATGATTGGTTCCTGAGCATTTATCTCCATAAGCAACCGTAGTTTCCTCTCCAATAAATAATGATCCATAATTCTTTAATCGGTCATGAAACCATTGAAGGTTTTTAGTTTGAATTTCAAGATGTTCAGGTGCGTATTCATCACTAATTTTTGCCAATTCTTCGTCTGTGTCACATAAAATAATTTCACCATAGTCTCTCCAAGCAGCTCCTGAATTTTCTTTTGGTAAATCTGGTAAATCTGCAATTAATTCAGGAACTCTTTGCATTACATACTCTGCTAATTTCTTACTTTTAGTAAATAACCAAGCAGGAGAATTATAACCATGCTCTGCTTGTCCAACTAAATCAAAGGCAACTAGCTCCGGGTCTGCTGTCTCATCTGCTATAACCGCAATCTCTGTTGGACCTGCAAATAGATCTATACCTACTTTGCCAAATAAAATTCTTTTTGACTCTGCAACAAATTGGTTTCCAGGACCAACAAGCATATCTGCAGGAGCATTACCAAAAAGACCATAGGTCATTGCAGCAATAGCTTGAACTCCCCCCAAATTCATTATTACATCTGCTCCACATAAATCTGCAGTATAAACAATAGCAGGATGAACTCCAACACCAGGTTTTGGCGAACTACAAACAATAATATTTTTTACACCTGCAACTTTAGCAGTAGTTACACTCATCACTGCAGATGCAATGTGAGCATATCTTCCTGCTGGCACGTAACATCCAGCTGTATTAACAGGAATTAATTTTTGACCAGCAAACAAACCATCAGATAACTCTACTTCAAAATCTTGACCATAATTTTTTAACTGTGCTTCAGCAAACTTTCTTACTCTTTCATGCGAAAATTGAATATCATCTTTAGTTTTAGGATCTAAATTCTTTTTAATTTGTTCAATTTTTTCTCTTGTAACAATTACTTCACCTTCATACTTGTCAAATTTTTTTGATAATTCGATGCATCCTTCTTCTTTTGTTCTTTCAATGTCCTTTAAAATATTCTCTACAATTTCTCTTGTTTTTGTGTCATCTGTTGATGAAGTTTTTGGTGATTTTTTTAAATATGTTATTGCCATTTTTAAATCCTAATTTAATTATTATTTTTTTTCAATATTCATTTAGTCTAAAGCTACCACAGCTGCAGCAATAGAAGCTAGTCTTGCTGTCGCATCATCCGATCTGCTTGTAATTACCACAGGAACTTTCCCTCCTATAACCACTCCTGCTGCACATGCACCCATAAAATAAATCATCATTTTAACAAGGGCATTTCCTGTTTCAACATTTGGAACTAGTAATACATCGGCGTCTCCAGCTACTATATTTTGAATACCTTTTATCTCTGCTGATTTTTTTGATACACTATTATCAAAGGCAAGAGGGCCGAATATATCTGCATTTAAATTTTCTTTTTCAGCTAATTCACATATTTCTTTAGCATCAATTGAACTTTGCATGCTATCCAAAACTTCTTCTGTTGCGGACAAAATAGAAACTTTGGGTTTTGCAATGTTAATTCTATGGCAAAAATCAACTACGTTGTTTAGAATGTGCATTTTTGTTTTTACATTTGGATTAACATTTAAAGCTCCATCAGTTATTATTAATGGCTTATCTTCTTTATCTAGTGTCATATGCCAAACATGACTCAATCTTTTTTTACCGATTAAATTATATTTTCTTAATAAAACTTCTTTCATTAAAATATCTGTATGTATGTGACCTTTAACAATTATTTTTACTTGTCCATCACCTGCAAGTTTTGCAGCAATTTTAGCTGTGTTATTTTCAACTGGCTCATTTATTACTTCATATTCAGAAATATCAAATTTTAATTCTTCAGCATTTTTTTTTATTTCAATTTCATCACCGATTAAAACAGGAATAATTAATTTTTCTTTAACGGAGTCCATTATCGAGAGCATGGGAAGTCTCTTACCTGCATTTACAATTGCTGCTTTAGCTCCTCTTTTTTGATGAGCAATATCAAGCAAATTGATCGGACAAACTGTTGATTTATCTGAAAGCATTGGATTTATATATACTAAATTAATAAAAAAACTAATATACTATTATTTTCATAAGGATAAATAGTGGAAGTAGTTACTAAAATAGCTCCGATCGCTCTAGCTCTTATAATGTTAGGTCTTGGTCTAGGATTGACAGGACGTGATTTCTTAAGAGTGATCAATTATCCAAAAGATTTCTTAGTTGGTTTTATTTGTCAGTTAATACTATTACCAGTAGTTGCATACATAATTGTATTAATATTAGATTTACCAATAGAGATAGCTTTAGGTGTAATGATTATTGCTGCTGCACCAGGTGGTGTCACATCAAATGTGATGACTAAATTTGCAAACGGTGATGTTGCTTTGTCTATTTCTTTAACAGCAATCATAAGTTTGGTCAGCATAATTTCTGTACCATTTATAATATTCAAATCAGCAGATCTGTTAGGTATTTCAAATATATCAACAAATATAACAATGACCGGAATTGCTTTTAAAATGGCATTAGTTGTGACTGTTCCAGTTATTTTAGGAATGATTATAAGAAAATTTGCTGAAAATTTTGTTACTAGGAACATTTCTACTATTGAAAGGATTACAACTTTATTATTCATAATTGTTTTTGCCTCAATATGGATTGAAGAGAGAGAAAATATATTTACTTACCTCAAACAAGCTGGATTAGCAGTTCTGCTACTAAATATAATAATGATGCTAATTGCATATAATGTAGCAAAATTAATTGCAACAGGTATTAAACAGAGAAAGTGTATTGCAATTGAGTGTGGCCTACAAAATGGAACATTGGCGATATTTGTGGCTACTCAAATATTTAGCGATATTAGCTATATCATTCCTACAGCAGCTTATGCGTTAATCATGTATATAACTGGTTTTATTTTAATTTTTATTTTACGAAGATCTAATTAATATAAATTTGATTTAAAATTTTATTAAAAAGACTGGATAAAGATAAAATATTTTTTTCTTGGATTTTAATTGAATCTTTTAAAGCGTTATCTTCAAGATTTAAATTATAAAGTTTTTTTTTATTGACACTAATATACTTATTTTTTTTCAAACAATTTAATTTTCTAACTACAGTGGGTCTTGGGATATTGGTAATATCAGAAATTGACATTGCATTGACTCCAACTATTTCTATGATTGATTTATTTTTTTTCCACTTAGAAAAATTCCATCCATTTACTAAATATGAATTAGAAACTGTTGAGTTAAGCATAATAACCATTGATACTGATAAGCTTTCTAAATCACCAATTTTATTTTTCCATCTATTAGTTAGACTAAATATAAAATTATAAAAATAATACCAGCAGTAAGTAAAATTTTGTTTTATTCGATTAGAAATTTCATCAACATTCATTGACTTAATTATCAATTCTTCTTTTTTACAAATTTCAATAATTTTAGCAAAAAGGGATGATAAATTTTGAAGTGTTTTTTTAGGTTGCATTAATTTGTATGCAGATCTATCTATATATATTTTTTTACCTATTTTTTGTAACACACCAAATTTTTCAAGACTTAAGATCTTTCGTCTTACACTTTCTTTTGGAATATTTAAATTTTTTGAAATTTCAATTAAATTAATTTGATCAAGCTCTAAAGACTTATCGTATAAAAAGAAGGCATTGTAGTTCTCAACAATTTTATTATTTATATAAAATTCAAAGTCCTTATTTATCAAATAAAGAATAATCATATATTTTTCTATATCTTGAAATTTCTCATAAGATGAATTCATCCACTCAGACAAAAACTTAAAATAAATAGGAGCTAGTTCATCAAAATTTTGAGACAAAATTTTATGAATTTCTAACTCATTCAATTTTGAGTTGTTATAGATCATTTAATGACCCATTTTAAACTTTTGCCCCAATATTAGACATTAAATAAAATTTTCATGACCCATTTCGGACACTCATAAAATAGCATGTATTAGAATATGTGTTTTAATGGTTTTTTATGAGATTAAAAAGACGAAAAAGAGCACCAAATGTTAGTATTTCTTCTCAATTAACGGATAATTTTAATATTGATACCCCTCAAAAACTAAATGTTGGTGCTCTTAAACTCAGAATTAAGAATCAAGAAAAAAAGGAAAGCTTAAAGAATAAAGTTTTAGTATTTGCTATTTTTATCACTTTTGGAACAGTCAGTTATTTCATATCAAATTAAGTAATATTTTACTCTAAATTAAAAAAAAATTGAGTGAAATTTGTACATATCAGTTATTGTAAAAAACAATAATTAGTTAATAATATTCTTATGAAACCATTTGCAGGATATTTAATTTTAGCATTAGGAATAACAACTGGCATAGCTGCAAACAGTTTTGCTAAAATTTCTGATGGATTTACAAAACTAACGCCAACTATAGCGTGTCTCCTTTTAATGACTGTGACGATGGTTTCTTTGGCTAAATCAATGACTGTAATTCCTGTTGCGTTTAGTTATTCAACCTATAGTGGGTTAACTGTTGCTGGTGTAGTACTATTTGGGATGTTAAAATACAATCAAGTTCCCAATTTCTATGGGTTAATTGGTATTTGCTTAATTGTAATTGGCGTTATTATGGTAAATTATTTAGGACGTACAGGTTAAATATATCTACCCAAGTAGATTTTGAATATCTTCCATTATATTTTTAGGGATTTTAATATCAGATTTATAGTTTTTTTTATATCTTCTAAACTTATTTTCTCCTGGATATAATATTTCATTAAGTCCTTTTAGTTTAGGAAGTTTTTTAATTCTTTTTATATTTTCTTTTATTCTTTTTTTATAATTTGATTGAAATAAGTTAGTTTTCATCACAATAAACAAATGACCAATATTTTGTGGGCCAGAAAAATCATCAAAAGGATCTTTGACTTTGCCACCATGATTACCTCCAGTATAAACACCACTTAATATATCTACCATCCATGCAAGTCCTGATCCTCTAAACCCTGCTATAGGAAGTTGAACACCTTCAAGTGCTTTTTTTGCATTAGTTGTTGGATTACCAAATTTATCTAATGCTACACCTTCAGGTATTTTTGAATTAGATCTTGATGCAACTCTTATTTTTCCTCTATTAATCATTGAGACGGATGTATCTAATATAAATGGAACTTTAGAACCAGTTGGCGTTCCAAAACAAATAGGGTTCGTGCCAAATAAAGATTTTATAGCTCCATGTGGGGCAATAGCAGGGGGTGCATTAGTAAATACTAAGGCGATCATATTTTTTTTTACAGCTTGTTCAGCATAATATCCTGACATTCCATAATGCCCGCTGTTTTTAACTGCCACTAATCCTATGCCTGTTTTTTTTGCATTTTTTATGGCTTTTTTTATCGCTTTGTCGGCTGCAACGAAACCAATGCTGTCATCGGCATTTATATGAGTGACAGATTGGGAAATATTTTTAAGTTTGATTTTAGGTTTTGGGTTAATCAGTTTTTTTTGAATACGATCACAATACATTTTTAATCTTGATAATCCATGTGTTGGGGCACCTACTAATTCTGCATTAATTATTGCTTCAGCACATATTTGTGAATGTTTTTTTGAAAGTTTGAATTTTTTAAATATTTCAATAATAATTTTTTTAAGTTTATTTTTTTCCATTTAAAGTTTTATTATGTCTTTATTGAAAAATGAACTTATATCATTGACTAAAATATCTGGTTCCTCTAAAGCTGCAAAATGTCCTCCGTTTGGAAATTTATTCCATCTTCTTACATTAAAAATTCTACTTACATATGATTTTGGAGGCCATTCTAACATTTCTTTTGGAAAAATTGCTATTGCAGTAGGAACTTGTATTTTTTTAAAATTTTTTGGAAAAGATCTTCCACCTTCTTTTCTTCTCCCAAAATATATCCAAGAGGCAGTATTAAAGCTTTTAGTTATTATATAAATCATTATATTTGATAACAATTCATCTCTTGAAAATGTTTTTTCAATCTTACCTGTTTTTAAATCTGACCATCCATGAAATTTTTCCAAAATCCATGCTGCTGTTCCTACAGGACTATCTATCATTGCATAAGATAAGGTTTGTGGTTTAGTAGCTTGTTGAGTTCTATATCCTTCCTGTGTTATTTGATCAAAGTTAAATTTTTTTTCCCATTTTTTCTCATTTATATTTTTTGTTCCTTTTGGATGTCTAAGGGGTAAGCAATTAATATGTATTCCTTTACAATTCTTTGAGCTATCAAGACCAATCCATCCGGCAATAGTTGCTCCCCAATCGCCACCTTGCACGAAATAATTTTTACAGCCTAAGTTTTTAACCATAAATTTATTTAATATTTTTCCTATTTTTCTCGGGCCTAAGGCTTTTTTAATTTGCGATGAAAATCCAAATCCTGGTAAAGAGGGAACAATTATATCAAATCCGTCTTCAATTTTTCCTCCAAATTTTTCTGGGTGAGCGAGTCTTGGAATGATATCTAAAAATTCAGTTATACTTCCTGGCCATCCATGTAAAAGTAATAATGATTTAGAATTAGGATTTTTACTTTTTTCAAAAATAAAATGTAAGTTTATACCTTCAATTTTGGTTTTATAATTTTTAAATGAATTGATTTTATTTTCAAATTTTTTCCAATTATACTTTGTAATCCAATATTTAGATATGCTCTTAAGATAGTTCAAATTGGTTCCATACTCCCAACCATTCATATTTTGAGCAGCACTCCAAGGAAAGTTTCTTACTTTTTTATAAATTTCGTTTAGCGTGCTTTTAGGCACACTTATTTTGTATTTTTTGATCATCAATTAATTATGACTTATCCAGATTGTTTTTGTTTGAAGAAATGAATTTAGAGCCTCAGTCCCTTGATCTCTACTTAGTGATCCTGATTGCTTATAACCTCCAAATGGAGTTTTGATATCTCCTTCAGAAAAAGTGTTTACTGATACAGTTCCACAAGGCAAACTTTTTGCTAAATGAAATGCTCTATTAATGTCTTGAGTAAAAACACTAGCATGTAATCCATACTTCGAATTGCTTGCAATTTTTAAAGCCTCCTCATCATTTTTAACTGTTAAAACACCAAGCACTGGTCCAAAAATTTCCTCTTGAGCAATTGTCATATTTTCTTTTAATCCATCAAATAAAGTTGGCTTTGCATAAAAACCTTTTTGTTTATTTTTTGAAACTCCTCCAGTTAAAAGTTTCGCTCCCTCATCTATCCCTTTTTGGATATATCCATCAACAGTTTGCAAATGTCCTTTTGAAATCATAGATCCCATATTTGATTTTAAATCTAATGGATCTCCTACTTTTAGTTTTTTAACTTTTTTAATAACTTTATCTAAAAATTCATCTTTAACTTTTTTATGAACTATCTGTCTCATATTTGCTGAACAATTTTGTCCACCGTTCCAAAATGCAGAATTCATCGCATTATCAATTAAATCATCTGTAATTTTAGCATCCTCTAACACTATAAATGGACTTTTTCCTCCCATCTCTAATGCGACAGGTTTTAAATTACTTTCACTTGAGTATTTTAAAAAATAACCACCAACTTCAGTTGAACCTGTAAATGAAACTGCATCAACATCTTTGTGTCGACCTAAAGCCTCGCCAACATCACCATAACCAGGTAGAACATTCAAAACTCCATCCGGTATTCCAGCCTCTTTTCCAATTTGAGCAACTCTAATTGCTGTTAGAGGCGTATCTTCTGCTGGTTTAATAATTACTGAACAACCAGCTGCAAGAGCTGGTGCCATTTTCCATACTGCCATCATTAAAGGAAAGTTCCAAGGAACAATTCCAGCAACAACTCCTATTGGTTCTTTAACAATTAAACTAGTTATAGAGGGTTCTGTCGGACCAACTTTTCCAAATACTTTATCAATTAATTCTCCATACCACTGAAAATGCATCGGAGCATCATTTGCAACTTCATTAATACAGTCGGCGATAAGTTTACCTGTATCTATGCATTCTAAAACTGAATTTTCATCACCTTGTTTTCTTAGTAATTCAGCAAATTTTAATAAAACCTCTTTTCTATATTCTGGTGAACTCTTGGACCAAACTCCGCTATTGAAAGCTTTTCTTGAAACTTTCACCGCCAAATCAACATCTTTATGATTACATTTTGCAACAGCACAAAGCTTTTGGCCAGTTGCTGGGTTGATTGTTTCAAATTTTTTACCATCAATAGCATTTACATATTTACCATTAATGAATGCTCTCCCTTCAAATTTTAGTTTATTTGATATTGTTTTATATTTGTTTCCTGAGCTCATAAATTTCTTTCTATAAATTTTATTTTATTTAATTTCTAATTTTAAATCTAAGGCACCTTTAGACTAAAATAAATAGATTAACTAATAATTATTAATACAACTTTTGATTGCAAACCCATTATTTAAAATAAAATTTCCTTTTTTGTTTTACTTCTTCATCAAATTGAATTTAAATATTAATAATTCAATTAATTAAAAGGAAATTTTATGTTTATTAAAAAAATTTGTAAGTCACTGCTTACAGTAATTGCAGTTACTTTCTTTGCTCAAGCAGCGTATGCAGAGCTCACCCTGAAACTTGGTACAACTGGTAGATTGGGTATGCCAATTGGAGATGCTATAGATCAAGCTCTTATACCAGCTATGGAAAAAGCATCTGGTGGTAAAATGAAAATTGAGCCACATTATCAAAGAAGCTTATGCGCAGAGCAAAAATGTGGTGAACAAGCCAACCAAGGACTTATAGCTTTGTGGACTAGTTCTACTGCTAACTATGGTAACTTTGGACCAGAGTTAGCAATTTTTGATTTGCCTTTCATTTTTAAATCACTGGAAGATGCAAAAAGAATATCAGATGAATGGTTAGCTGAAAGGCAGTGTAAACTTGCACTTGAAAATGCCGGTCATATTTGCCTTTCTGTATATTCAAGTGGTGGATTTAGACAACTTGGAAATGCAACTAAACCAGTTCACGAACCTGATGACATGAAGGGACTGAAATGGCGTACCACAAAAAGTCCAGTTGAGTTCATGCTAGTTAAAAATTGGGGTGCAACTCCAACACCTTATGACTGGAGCCAATTATATCAAGGCCTACAGTCGGGTGTGGTTGAAGGCCAGTATGTAGCATCACCTTGGCAGCATGTAGCAAAACTTCATGAAGTTGCTAAGTATTTCACAGAGATCGGAGGAATGTGGTCAGGAAACATTCTAGCAATGGACGCAAAACAATATAATGCATTATCTGATCAACAGAGAAAATGGTTACACCAGGCAGCTGATGCTTATGGAGAAAAAGTAAACGAGTTAGATAACGCTTGGATTAAGAATGGTGAAGATGCAATTAAAGCATCTGCTAAAGAATGGTATGTACCTACAGAAGCGGAAATGACTAAGTGGAGAGCGGGTGCAATCGGTGCTTGGTTAGACGCTAAAGGTACTTTTGAACCAGAAGTAGCCAAAAGAGTGCTTATGGAACAAGGCATGGATGGATTTGTAGCTCAGTTAGAGGCAGCTGGGGCTCTGTAAATCGTTCAAAAAAATAATGTAAAGATCATTTAGCTCAATTATTAAAGTTAGATGATCTTTACCTAAAATAAAATCTTAATTTATAAATATTTATGGAAAGTATTATTTTACTCGTAGTACTCCTTTTTCTAATTTTATTAGGAGCTCCTATTGGTTTTATATTAATACTGATACCATTTGTTTATATTCTACTAACAGATGCTGTTCCTCTTGTTTTAATACCTAGTCAAATGTTTACAGCGATTGATTCAGTTCCATTGACCGCGATAGCATTCTTTATGTTAACGGGAGAATTAATGACAAGTGCTACGATTACAGATCGTTTAGTTGCTTTGAGCAGGGCGTTAATTGGACGAATAAGAGGAGGTTTAGCTCAAGTTAATGTACTTGTGAGTATGTTTTTTGCTGGCATGAATGGCTCTGTCGTAGCAGATACAGCTACAGTCGGTGCATTAGTTTTACCAGCAATGAAGAAGGCAGGATATCCTGCTGCATTTTCAGCAGCAGTTACAGGAGTAAGTTCCACTATAGGAGGTATCATTCCACCTAGTATCATGATGATTGTACTTGCTAACGCAACTGAGATTTCGATTGCATCTTTATTTGCAGCTGGAATTGTTCCAGGTATCTTAATTGGAGTTGTGATAATGGTAATCAATCATTACTTCGCAGTTAAACATAACTTTGAGCGAAGCGATCAACCATTCTCGGTACGTCGAGCCGGTAAAGAATTATATCGATCTTCATTTGCCCTTTTGATACCTTTAGTTTTAGTGGGTTCAGTAATGGGAGGTGTTGCATCGGTTGTTGAAGCTGGAGCCATCACCGCTTTAGTTGCTTTATTTACAGGTGTATTTGTTTATCGAACTATCAAATGGAAAGATTGTACCGATGCTTTTCGTCGGGCATTCCGTAACTCTGCAATGGTTTTTATTATAATAGCTGCTTCAGGACCATTCAGTTGGTTACTTACTTCTCTTGGTGCAATTGGTGATCTCGAGACCTGGCTGTTAGGATTAGCAGGTTCCCCTATATTATTTATTTTAGCTTTGATATTATTCATTTTTCTTCTTGGTACGGTAATGGATTCAGCAGTTAACATTATTATTGTTGGCCCAGTGCTTGTGAATGTTATGTCTCAAGCTGGCTTTCCAGAGGTACAAGCAGCTATGGTTGTAATAGTTGGTTTCTTAATAGGATCAGTAACACCACCAGTTGGTGTTGCTTATTTTACCTCTGCAACAATTGCACAGGTCCGTCTTGAAAAAGTTGCTATTGCTTTGATTCCTTATCTAATTGGATTATTTTTACTTTTATTTTTTATTCTTGTTGTGCCAGAATTAACAATGTTCCTTCCAAACTTACTAAGTAATTAATGAAATGTTAAAATTTTTAAATAATATTGACCGTTTTATCCATCGTATGTTGGAAGCTATGTGCTCACTTTTGTTGGCTGCTATGGTTGGTTTCACTCTTTATAATGTTACAATGAGATATGTTTTTAACAACCCTCCTGTTTGGGGTGATTTGTTAACAGTTTTGAGTAATATTTGGTTGATGTTTATTGCACTTTCTCTGACGGCCAGAGATAATGAACATGTAGCTTTAAATTTAATTTATGAAAAATTACCAGAAAGAGTTTCTTTATACATCCGCCAATTCTGGAAAATTATGATTATGATAATTGGTGTAGTCTTAATTATTTATGGAATTGAACTTGTAGAGGGTATGCGAGGGAAGTATTGGGAGATGTGGTATTTTGAAATTAGTATGCAAGGTATTGAGTTCAAAGAGAATTACATGCCAAAAAAATATGCAGTTGCAATCCTACCGTTAGCTGGATTTTTCACGACCATTGGTGCAGCTATAAGTTTTTTGAAGAAAGTGTAGAAAAAGTAAATTAAATTTTTTTTACAACCTACACTTTAATATCAATTTTTAATCTAATAAAAATAAGGATTCCAAAAACTTTAATTAATATACTATTATGTTACAGTTTGTCACAGGAGTATATAGATGAGATATACAATACTTGATAAAATATTAATCATCAAGTTATTAAATTTATTTTTATTAATATTTTATATTAATTTATCATCATTACAGGCAGATGAAAAAAAAGATAAAGACGAAAAAGATTGTCTCTATTGCAAAAAATATGAAACTTTAAAAGAATGGCCTCAAAGCGAAAGACCAGAAGCTTTTATTTACGAGGAAATTAAATACCCAGAAAAAATGTTTCACGAGTCTATGACTACAAGCAAATTGAGACAAAAAGAAGCTGGTAGAATGGTGTACAAAAGATTTGTTAAAGGAAAAAGTTCTTTGAACAAATATCAACACCTTATGATTAGAGATATGGCTTATTTTGAGGCTTTATTTAATGAAATGTTGAATGATAAAAAAGCAAAAGTTGAAACTTTAGAGGGTATAAAAAAAGGAAGAGAGGCAATGAGAATGAGTTTAAATATTTCTCCAAAAGCAAAATCCTCTGAAGCCGTGTTAAAATTTTGGGCTACCGGAAAAATGCTTAAGGCAGCTCATAAAAAAAATAAAAAGAAAAAGAAAAAAAAAGCTAAAATTGATCCTGAAATTTCAGAGAGAGCTGCAATACTTGCTAATTTAAAAAAACAAATTGCTACGGCAAAAGTTAATGCTCAACGTGCAGCTACTATAGAAGCCCAAAAAAAAATAGAGGAGTCTAAATAATGATATTTAAATTTTTTTTAGTATTTTTTATATTTTTAAATATTTTTGCAAAAGCAAATGATATTTCCTCAATGTCAAATATTTCAGAAGCTGCAGGAAGTTCAGCTCAAGCTGCTGCTGACCAATTAGCATCAGATGCGGATAAGGTAGTGAAAAATATTGCTGGTGCAACCGATACACTTGGTGATGCAAAATCAGAAATTGGTAAAGCATTAGATGTCTCAATATCTCAAGCAGAAACAGCTATGAAATTTGCAGCTGAAAGTTTAGAAAAGGGTGACATAACTTCTGCAGTTCAGGCAATGTCTCTTGTTGAGGGAGTCACTGATATGGCACTAGGAGCAATTCCCGATCCTAATGCGCTTGATATGACAGGAATTGACTTTGGTAAAGATTTTTCACCTGAGGAAATGGCAGCTTTATCAGGTATAGCGGGTCAAATGGGAGCAGGTAAAGTTATAGCAATGCAAAAAATAGCTGGCCAAATGAATGCACTAGGTGCAGCAGGTTTTGATGCAAAAGGTATGATGGGATCTCTTGATGCTCAAGGTATTGGATTGGGTACAGCGATGGAGGGATTATCAAAGGCAGGTATGGTTGATATGGAATCAATTACTGGAGCAACAAAATTTGATATTGAAAACTTTGATGCAGGAAATTTTGCATCAATGAATGTTGCTGAAATGGGAATGAACCCAGCAATGATGGTTGGTGCCTTAGAAGCCTTACCAGTTGGTGCAGCAACTGCAGCTTTAGAAACTTTAGCTGCAAACCCTGAGGCAATGGGAAAAATGGGAACAATGACTGGCGCTATAGTTGCTACTATGAGCGAAAAAGGAATGGGAGCTGAAATGATGAAAAACATGGAGGCTAATATTGGATTAGAAAATATGGCAGGAATGGCAGACGGAATGAAAGGCATGCAAGGAATGGAGGAAATTGGAAAAGCAATGTCTGAAATGGGTATGGAAAATATGGCACAAACTTTATCCACCGCTTTTGCAAATCCTGAAGTTGGTGTTGTAGGTGCAATGTCAGGAACTGTAGGTATGATTAGTCAGGCTATTTCAGGCAAACAACCATCAGCAAAAACAGCAGTACAACAAGGAACTGAAATGAAAGGTTCATTTGTTGAAAAAATGGGAGAAGCTGGACCTAAGGCTATTGAAATGCCAGAAGACATAAGCGAGTCTGGTATGATGATGGGTGCAATGGTTATGGCTAAACCATCATTAGCAGGAGGACTGCCAGGAGCAATGGCACCACCAGAAGGCATGACTGCAGAAGCAATGGGGAGTATAATAAAAGGTGATACACCATCAGGAGAGATGATGATGGGAGATGTTATGCAAAATATGGGAAAAGCTGAAATGGGTGAAGCAATGGCTGATATGACAGGAATGGAAATTGGAACAATGAATAAATTAGGAATTTCAGATATGGCAGCACAGACAGGTTTGACGCCAGGAATGGTTGCAAGTATGGGTGCTGCAGGAATGGCAGGCATGGATATTACCTCAGTAATGTCTGCTAATGTTGCTGGACTAGGAAGTAAAGCAGTTAAAGGAATAGCTGATATGGCAAAAGGCGGAAATATGTCTAATGGATTGATGGGTGATATGATGGAAGTAGGTTTAGTAAATCAAGGCACAATGGCTGCAATGGGAGCTGAGGGAATGAAAGGTTTGAGTGGTGCCATGGGAATGGAAGGTGGCGATATGGGATTAGCAGCAATGAGTGGAGGAATGCTGGGAATGGGTGAAATGGATTTGAATGCTGAGATTAATCCAGATATGGCTAAGAGTATGGGAATAGTTGGAGGTCCAGATGGAGCAAAATTAGGCGACATAATGGGAGGAGCCAAAGGAATAGATGGATCGATGAAAGGTGGAATGAATTTAGGACAGGTTTCTGCAGCTATGGGAACAGGTATGGACCCTGGATCTGCTATGGGTTCAGTAGCAGGAGCAGCAATAGCTGCGAATGAAACAGGAGCAGGTTTAGCAGGCGCTGCAATGGGTTCTGCAATGGCAGCTCAAGGTGCTGCAGCATCAGCTATGGGTTCTCACGCAATCGGAGGCGCCATGGGAGTTGGTGGTATGGAAAAAGGCGCCATGGGAGAAGCTATGGGTGGAGCCATGAAAGAAGGAATGGGCGGCGCTATGGGCGGCGCAATGGCTGGAGCTATGGCAGGACAAGCTGGTGGAGCCATGGGCGGAGCAATAGGTGACATGGGTGGAGCTATGGGTCAACCAGGCGAGCCTGGAGGAATGATGGGCGAAATGGGTGGCGCTATGGGCGACATGGGTGGCGCTATGGGCAACATTGGTGGAGCTGTTGAGGGAGCAATGGGCCAACCAGGTGCACCAGGAAATCCTGGTCAACCAGGTCAACCAGGTGAACCAGGTCAACCAGGAGAACCTGGCCCAGGACCAGGAGATCCAAAATAATACTTTTGAACTTATATTTAATGAAATTAACAAATTTTTTTTTAATAATTTTTTTTAGTTTTTTTACTTTAATAAATAACTCATCATCACAATCTAGATTTGGTGAACTAACTGAAATGAGAGATAAAAAAATGAGAGGTAAAGACAATCAATGGGTAAGACCTCATCCAGGTCCTTTTGTTTGGAACAAAATTGAGCAAAAACAAGGAAGCTTTTCTTGGGAAGAAGCAGATGCTCAAGTTGTTTATGCTCAAGAACATAATCAAACAATAATAGCTACTATTTGGCCATATGCCAATTGGGAGCAAAAATCCTGTAAAAGAAAAAAAGCAAGAAGTCCTTTTGGAAAGAATTTTACAAAATATCTAAGCAAACCTTGCTCTTTGGATAATTATAAAACTTTTCTTTTAAAATTAGTTGATCGTTATGATGGAGATGGAAATAATGATATGCCTGGATTAACCAAAGCAATAAAACATTGGGAGATAATGAATGAACCAGAGTTTAAAATATTTTTTAAAGGTAGTAGAGAGGATTTTATAGAAATTTTTAACTTTTCTTCAAAAATTATTAAAGACAAACAAAAAGATTCTTTAATAATTATGGCTGGCGCAGCTGGAATGTTTCCAGAAAATAAAAAGTTTTGGAAATCTGTTTTACCAAAAATAAAAGATAATTTTGATATTGCAAACATTCACCATATTACACCACCAGAAGGAAAATGTGATAAAGATATGTGGGTTGGTGATTTTTCAAAATTACTTAATGAATTAGATATTCAAAAACCTATTTGGGTTACCGAAGCTATGGTAGGAAAATGTAAAGTATTATCTTTATATATAAATGCTTTTGGTAGTGGAGCAGATCTAATAATCGATGTGGGTGTAAATGCGCCAGGAATAAAAATGAGCAAAAAGAGTAGAAAAAAGCTAAATGAATTTATTAATGATTATGATGGTTTTCAAACAATAAAAATATTATCTGACAACAAAGCTGAATTTACTTATGAAGATGGTTCAGTAAAATCTTTAGAATTTTAGTTTTATTTATCCTTTTCCCCTCCAAGGAATAGTTTTATCAATTATTTTTCTTAAAGTTATATCAAACAATAATCCTAACATTCCCATAATAAAAATTGTTATCCAAATTACTTCATATTGAAAATATTTTTTTGCAACATTCTCAACAAATCCAATACCAGTTGTTCCAGCTAAAAATTCCGCAGCGACCAGAGTTCCCCAACACATTCCAACCGCAACTCTTATGCCCGTGAGTATTTCAGGTAAAGAATTTGGAAATATCACATGTCGAAGTATTTGTCTTTTTGAGGCACCTAATGAGTGAGCAGCATGAATTTTAGATAGTTGCGTTCCTGATGCACCAGCCCTTGCTGAAATAATCATAATTGATAGTGAAACCATGAATAATAAAAATACTTTTCCAGTATTATCAATTCCTAGTACCGATATTATAAGTGGAGCCCAAGCAAGTGGAGGCACTGGTCTATATAGTTCAATTAAAGGATCAAAGAAACCTTTAGCAAATCGGTTTAGACCCATAAACAAACCTAAGGGTACACCTATAATTATTCCAAAAACTAATCCTAAAAATACTCTTAAGAACGAGTCCCAGATATGGCCATAAGGAACAGGTATCTTAAATAATTTAAAATCACCCGTAACAATTTTTAATATTTTTCCTTTAAAGTTTTCTTTAACAATTCCTTCACTTGTATGAACTGGGTATTCACCAGGTAAAATATCAGCAATCCAATCTGGTAAAATAAATCCAACAATTGAGCTTACATCTATCATTTCTATCCAAAGAAGTGGGATATTTTTGTATCCAACACTTGGATTAGACATTAGGATAAATTTATTTAATGTATCTGACGGTTTAGGTAACCATCTACCAGAACCCTGTTCTGAGCAACTCGGTCCACTAGCAACAATTGTTCCAGCTGGAAATAGCAGAATATCAATTAATCTTAGGCCAGCTTGCTCAATTTCCTGAAGGTTATCAAATTCAATAATTGCTTCTTGCATTTCATTAAGAGCGCTCGGTGGATAAATACTTGCAAACTCTATTCTTCTTGCAATTTTAATAATATTTTTTGCATAATCTGATGCAATCTCTTCAGCGTCATCTAGATTTTTTCTATAAGCTTTGACTTCATCTTTTAATTGTTTTATGGAATTTTTGAACTGCGGATTATGATTTCTTAATTTAAAAAATTTATCATTTATGACTTTAAGTTCCTCAGCTGCTGCTTGAAATTTCAATCCTTTGGCTGTTTCAGCAACAAATGGGATTTCTATAGTATTTTCTATTGATCCTGTTCCAGATCTTTCTGTAATTATACCCCATTCACCCTGTTCCGAAATTGCTTTAAGTCTATCATTTTTTTGATCATTAGTTTCAAATGGATAATCTTGCTTTTTAAAGTTAGAACTTAAAAGTCTTATTTCTTTAGTCATCTCATCAATTTTTATTTTTGTATCCATTTCAATCAAACCTTCATTTGTTAAAAGGGGTATTAATTGTTTAGTCTTGCTTATAAAGCCAATTAAAATAGTTTTTTGCTGACTACTTAAATCTTGAGAATTTTGTATTTCAGAGGTAATTTTTTTCAGATTTTTGTTCTCGATTTTAATAATGGAAGTACTTTTAAATTCTCTTTCTTCGATAGGAAATTGATATTTTAATCCTAACAATGATTCATTAATTTTTGCAACTTGACATAATTCATTTGCAGATTTTGGATAAAAACCTTTTGCAATATCCCATGAATAATAAAGCCAAACTAATAATATTGCAGTACTACCAACTATAACCCAATGAGTTCCGCCCTTAGCTCTTTCTGGATTACCAAATACTGCATCAACTTTTTCAGTTTGAATAAGTCTTCTCCCATAAAGAATACAGCCAATTATAGATACAAAAATTAGTATTGTTATTATTTGAGTTAACATTTAATTTTCTTTACCCATTATTTCTTCTTCCATGTTCCAAATCATGGATAATATTTCCTCACGTTTAGATGAAAATTCTTTATTCTTTTTAATTTCTCTTAAATCTTCTTTTAAACCCATTTCCGCAAAAGGAAGATTGTACTCTTTATGTATCCTGCCCGGTCTTGGCGCCATTACATATAATCTTTCACCAAGCAGCAATGCCTCCTCTACTGAGTGAGTAATTAATATAATTGTTTTTCCTGTTTCTTTCCAAATCTTAAGAACTAAAGATTGCATTTTTTCTCTAGTTAATGCGTCTAGTGCACCTAATGGCTCGTCCATTAATATTAAATCTGGATCATTTATCAGGCATCTTGCAAGCGCAACTCTCTGCTGCATTCCACCTGATAATTGGTATGTTGGAGTGTTACCAAAACCTTTTAATCCAACAATTTCTAGCCATTCATCAACTTTTTTAGCTGTTTTAATTGGATCTTCTTTTTTCATCCTTAGACCAAAATCAACATTTTCAGCAACTGTTAACCATTCAAATAAAGCTCCCTGCTGAAATACCATTCCTCGTTCTACACCAGGACCATTAATTTCATTTCCACCAAGAACAATAGAGCCAGACGTCGGTCTTAAAAATCCTGCAGCTATATTTAAGAGTGTGGTTTTCCCACAACCTGACGGGCCTAGGACTGTAAGCAGTTCACCTTTTTTAAGAGTGAAACTTATGTCTTTTAGAGCATGAACAGTCTCACCTTTTGGTGTTTTAAAGATCATGTTCAGATCTTGGGAAACTAAGTCACTCATATATTAACTTTATATAAATATTTTGTTAAAAAAAATAGGCGCTAATTTTAGTTAGCGCCTATTAAATATTTTTACTCTTTAAATTATAAAGGTAAGAAACTTGTATCTACATTTCCACCAGGCGTTCCCATTCCTTTTAAGAATGCATCAAGGTTTCCACTTTCCATAGATTGTTTTGTTTCTTCTGGTGTTAAGAATTTAAATCCACTTAAAGTTTCTTTCATATCTGCAACTTTCATTTCAGAAGCTTTAGACATAGAATTCATATCACTCTTACCTGCTCTATATCTGTCATTTGCTTCATGAGTTACTTCTATAAAAGTTCTTAACATTCCAGGATTTTCCTTCATAAATTTATCAGTTACTGAAGTAATATCTATTCCTAGAATTCCAGCTGCTCTTGCTTCATCCACTGTTAGCAATCTTGAACCAACAGCTACAGCTGCTTTGATAGAATTTCCACCAAATAAACATGCCATTACAACATCACCACTCACTAGCGCAGCAGCACCTTCTTCAGGGTCCATTTGAATTATATCCATTTTACCTCTGTCAGCTCCAACAACTTTCATACTTTCATCAAATACATATTCAGCCATTGTTCCAAGTGGAACTGCAACTTTTTTACCTTCTAATTCAGTTGCATTAGCTTTTGTAATTCCAGAAGCATTTGATGTAACACAAGTAGTTCCGCCCATTCCGTATTCCATAGCAATATCAACTAACTTGATAGGTGCATTAGATTTTACAGCATTAATAAAAGGCACTAGACCTTGTGAATACGATATATCAATGTCTCCTGCTAACATTGCATCTGTCATTGCTCCACCATTAGTGAAGTTAGTCCATTTTACTGGAACTCCTAGAGCTTTAGCAAAATTCTTTTTTTGCATGTCCTCTAAATTTGGACTTGGCCATTCTAGAAAGTATGCAACTCTTACCTCATTTGCAGCAGCATTTGCAGCTGAAATTGACAAGTTAAGAGCGAATATACTTCCTAAAATAAAGCTAATTAGTTTCTTCATTTTATCTCCTTAATTAAATTTAATTAACCTTATTTAAGTTTAATTTTAGATATATGTAAACGTATTTTGTAAGCACATTAATCACAGTTGATTTGAACATGTCTAAAATGGGCTCAACTTTAAGTTGTATTTGATGCCACCTAATGACATACTTATGATGTAGAGAAATTATTTTCTATTTTTTTATTTTAGTCTATGAAAGAGTAATAATAACATTAAAAATTTTTTATGAGTTCAGAAAAGCCACAAATACCAAATTCTTTAAATGAACATTGGATGCCATTTTCATCCAACAGAGATTTTAAAGCAAACCCTAGATTAATAGTTGAGGCAAAAGGTGTTTATTTAAAAAATCATCAAGGTAAGACACAAATCGATGCAAGTTCTGGATTATTTTGTAATCCATTGGGTCATGGTAGAGAGGAAATAATTGAAGCAATTACAAAACAACTAAGAACAGTAGACTATGCTCAACCATTCCAACAGGGTTTTGGTGGATCATTTGAGTTAGCAACAAGAATTTCAAAACATACTCCAGGAAATTTAAATAGAATTTTTTATACTATATGTGGATCAACTGCAGTGGAAACAGCAATCAAAATTTCAGTAGCTTATCATAAAGCTAGAGGTGAAGGAGAACGATTTAGATTTGTAGGAAGAGAAAGATCTTACCACGGTATGAATATCGGAGCAACATCAGTTGGAGGAATGATAAATAATGTTAAAACATTTGCCAGTGTATTAATGCCAGGTGTTCTTCATATGAGACATACGCACTTACCAGAACATAAATTTATATCAGGTCAACCAGAAACAGGAGTTGAAATTGCTGAAGATTTAGAAAGAATTTGTACAAACTTTGGTTCAGAAAATATTGCGGCATGTATTGTAGAACCAATTGCAGGATCTACAGGAACTCTAGTCCCACCAAAAGGATATTTACAAAGACTAAGAGAAATTTGTGATAAGCATGGCATATTATTAATTTTTGATGAAGTTATAACTGGATGGGGAAGAACGGGCTCTCCATTTGCATCACAAGAATATGGTGTTACACCAGATATTATAACTATGGCAAAAGCTACAACAAATGGAATAAGTCCTTTGGGTGCAGTTGCATGTAAAGAAGAAATCTATGATACTGTAATGGATGGGTCACCGAAAGGTTCTATAGAATTATTTCATGGTTACACATATTCAGGAATACCTGTTTCTGTTGCAGCAGGATTAGCTGTTCAAGATATATTTGAAAAAGAGGATATATTTAATAGAGCTAAAAATTTAGCACCATATTTCCAAGAAGGTTTGATGTCATTAAAGGATATAGATGTTGTCGATAACATTAGAGGATATGGAATGATGGGTGGAATAGATATTAAAATGGATAAAAAACCTGGAGCAGCAGGATTTACATGCTTTAAACATTGTTATGATGCTGGAGTGAATTTTAAGGCAACAGGGGATTGTTTAATTATTGCACCAATGTTTATTTGTGAAAAAAAACACATCGATGAAATAATAGCTAAATTAAGAACAGGGATTACAAATTATTCGAAAAGCAAAAAAAATTAATCCACTTATATGAAAATAGGTGTTCCAAAAGAAATTAAGTCTCAAGAAAATAGAATTGGACTTACTCCTGAGAGTGTAAAAATACTAACTTCAAATGGAAATGAAGTACTTGTAGAAAATAATGGTGGTTTCGAAGCTGGATTTTATAATGAACAATATAAATCTGCAGGTGCAAAAATTTTAGATAAAGCAGAAGACATTTTTGATGATGCGGAGATAATCGTAAAAGTTAAAGAACCACAACCAAGTGAGGTAAAAATGATTAAAGAAAATCAAATTGTTTTTACATATTTGCACTTAGCGGCTGCAAAAGAACTTACTAAAGGCTTAGTGGACTCCAAATCAGTTTGTATTGCCTATGAAACGGTAACTGACAACAACGGTAGATTACCTTTGCTAGCTCCAATGAGTGCAGTTGCTGGAAGAATGTCAGTTCAAGCAGGTGCACATTGCCTTGAAAAAAACCAAAAAGGAAGAGGACTTCTTTTGGGAGGAGCACCTGGGGTTGATCCAGGAAATGTAGTTATATTGGGTGGAGGAGTTGTAGGTGAAAATGCAGCAATTATTGCTACAGGCATGAAGGCAAAAGTTCATATAGTAGACAAATCTGAAAAAAGACTAAATGAATTATCAAAAAAATTTGGTGATCTTATAATACCAAAATTAAGTAATGAAACTGATTTAGAAAAATTAATTTCAGAATGTGATTTGTTGGTTGGGGGTGTCTTAATTCCAGGTGCAGAGGCACCAAAACTTGTAACAAAAAAAATGTTAAAAAATATGAAAAGAGGATCGGTAATTGTAGATGTAGCAATTGATCAAGGAGGATGTGTTGAAACAAGTAAACCCACAACATTTGCCGAACCTACATATATTGTTGATGATATCGTTCATTATTGTGTAGCTAATATGCCAGGAGGTGTTCCAAGAACATCAACAATTGCTTTAAATAGAGCAACTCTACCTTTCTTATCTAAATTAGCAACACACGGATATTTAAAAGCTTTAGGAGACGATCCAAATTTTTTAGCAGGTTTGAATGTTCATAAAGGTCAAATTACATATAAGGCAGTTGCAGACGTTTTTGGATATGATTATTTAACTGCTAGAGATGCATTAAATTAGTTAAAAATATTTAGTATTTTTTTTTCTATATTGGCACTTATAATTATAACTCCTTTTGCATTAGGGTGCATTCCATCTTCTAAATTTAAATCAGGATTTAAAGCAACTCCATCTAGCAAAAAAGGAACTAAAGTTAAGTCATATTTATCAGATAGTTTTTTATAAATTTTATCAAATTTATTTTTATAATCTTTTCCATGACTATCTGGTGCTATCATTCCTGCTAAAATTATTTGAATATTTTTGTTTAATATCTTTTTTATAGTTTCCTCCAAATTTTTTTCAGTTTCATATGGACTAATACCACGCAACATATCATTTGAACCAAGACCAATTAGAATTAAATCAATATTTTTTTCGCTAATTGTCCACTCTATTCTGTTTAAACCGCCTGCAGATGTATCACCTGATACACTTGCATTGATTACTTTAACTTTTAAACCATTTTTATTTAAATTATTCTCAAGAACTGAAGATAAATGATATTTTCTATCTAAACCATATCCTGCCATTAGACTATCACCGAATAAGACAACTTTGTAATCGGCTTTAGCTGCAAATCCTGTTATTAATAAAATAATTATATTAATTATTAATTTTTTAATCATGAATAAACTTTTAAAATTATCTAATGTTAGTTTAAATTATACCATAGATAATAACTCTATAAATATTTTAAAAAATATAAGCTTTGAGGTAGACTATAAAGAGACTATTTCAATAGTTGGAGAAAGTGGTTCGGGCAAAACAAGTTTAATTATGTTAATTGGAGGTCTCGAAAAGATTTCAGCAGGAAATATTTTTTTTAAGGACTCAGAAATATCCAATATGACTGAGGATGAAATTTCTGAAATCAGAAGAAAAAATATTGGAATAGTATTTCAATCATTTTATTTGATACCAAATTACACCACACTAGAAAATGTGAGTCTATCTCTAGAAATAAATAAATTTGATAATGCAACACAAAAAGCAAAAGAAATTTTAGATAGATTTGGATTGAGCCATAGATTTAACAATCTTCCCAGTCAGCTTTCAGGAGGTGAGCAGCAGAGAGTAGCTATTGCAAGATCTGTTGTTATGAAACCAGAGCTTATTTTAGCTGATGAGCCAACTGGTAATTTAGATAGTGAAAATACAGAGAATATTTCTAGTTTACTTTTTAATTATATAAAAGACGAAAACGCTAGTTTAATTATGGTCACTCACGACAATAATTTAGCTAATTTAACGAAAAGAAAAATAACTATAAAAGATGGAGTAATTAGTGAAAATTAATGATTTAAGTCTTTATTCTAAATATGCATTTCGTGATTTAATCAGAAGTTATTCAAAAATTTTAAGTATAATAATTACATTATTAATTAGCCTATTTATACTAAGTGCTATCTTAACCATCGAAGACAGTTTAGAGAATGAACTTAACGAAAACTCAAAAGTTCTTTTAGGAGGGGATTTAGAAATTGATTATAATAATAGAGAAGGAAATAGGAATTTAATAAAACAGATTGAAAATATTTCAACAGTATCTCAAATAGTTGAATTCAGCACAATGATTTCAACTATTGAGAAAAAACTGAATAAAACTTCATTTACCAGAATAAAAGCAATAGATCAAAATTACCCTTTATATGGAGATGTAAGTTTTGAACCAGTTGGGTCATTAAAAAAATTAAACGAAATTGATAACACTATTATGGTAAATGAAAACATTTTTAAGAATTTGAACCTTAAAATTAATGATATTGTAAAAGTTCAAAATAAAAAATTTAAAGTTATTGGTGTTGTAAAAGTTCTTCCAGATATTGGAGGAGCATTCGTATTTGGGGATTTTGCATTAACAGGAAAAAAAACATTAGACAAACTAGAATTAAATACATTAGGAAGTTTCTTAAATTACGAATATAAGATTAAATTTGATGACTACAAAAACAAAGATAAAAAAATAAATGAAATTAAAAAAATTTTTAAAAATAATGATAAGGTAAAAATAAGATATCCAGAAAATTCCGCAGGAGGTATAAAAAGAATTATTGATAATTTTTCACAATTTTTATCGCTAGTTTCAATAAGTGCTATGCTAATTGCTGGAATAGGGATTGCTAATACTCTTCTTTCATTTATTAATCAAAAGAATTCATCAATTGCTGTTCAAAAAGCAATTGGAATTAATTCAGGAAATATTAAAACTATTTATTATTTGCAGTTGTTTATTAGTTTGATCTTTATTTCTTTAGTTGCTTATGGACTAAGTTTTTTCTTGGTACCAGTTGTTGATAAATATATATCAGATGGACTTGGATTCAATATTGAGGCATCATTTTCTTTAACAAATTTATTTATTGTTTTTCTGGTTGGATTGTTAGTTATAATAATATTTTCAATCCCAACTGTTAGTTCAATTGACCAAATTAAAGCTTCTAGTTTATTTAGAAATGTTTTTCAAAGTTTGCAGTTTAAATATTCAAAATTATCAATTATCTTAAGTTTGTTACTGCTTACCATTTTAGTCAGCTTATTTGCTTTTAGGTCATCGATTCCTTATTATAGTTTAATATATTTTGCATCGTTCTTTGTCTGTTTAACCGTCTTTTTTTATGTTTCCCGTTTTATAATATTATTATTGAGGAACAATCTACTTAATTTTGGTATTTCATCAAAAATAGCAATTAAAAATGTTACACAATCAAAAAGTATTACGCCTATAACTGTGATGTCACTTGGATTAGGAATGACATTGTTACTAACGCTAGCATTTGTTGGTACTAATTTTAAAAGAGAAATAGCAAAATCAATTCCAGAAATTGCACCTGACTACTTTTTTTTAGGAATCCAAAATAATCAAAAAGATTTGTTTAAAAAAACAATTAATGATACTGACAAAGAAGCAGTCACGGAAATTGTTCCTATGGTATCAGCAGGTATTGTTAAAATAAATGGAATAGATCCAAATACATATATTTCTAATACTAATGATAGTTATTGGGTTATTATGAATGACAGAAGAGTGTCGTGGGTTAATACAATTCCAAAAGACAATCCTATTTTAGAAGGTAGTTGGTGGGATACTTCACAGCCAAATAAATTACAAATATCACTAGATAGTAAAGTTGCAAAAGACTTTGGAGTAGATATAGGTGACAAATTCACGCTTAGAATTTATGGAAGAGAGGTTGAAGGAGAAGTGGTAAATTTTAGATTGGTTAACTATCAAGATTTAAGTATTAATTTTGCGATGTTATTGAATCCGCAATTTGCAGAAAATATTCCACATGAATATCTTTCTACAATTAAATTTAAAAATATAGAAAACTTTAATGAAGTTAAATTCTTAGATAAATTTCCAAGTGTATCCATAATAAAAATTTCAGATTATTTATCAAAAGTTACCAATGTTCTTAATAAGGTATTTATAGCAGTCAGTATAATATCGGCTGTTACAGTTATTATTGGTTTAGTTGTTATCTCAAGCGCAATTATTGTTCAAGGAAAAATTAAAGTATTTCAAAATCTAGTTTTTAAAATCTTAGGTTTTTCTAGGAGGGAAATTATTATGTCTTCAATTATTGAATTTATAATTTCTTTTTTATCTATTATATTTTTTTCAACTATTTTTGCTGTAATAGCATCAAAGTTTATCATAGAAAATATCTTTCAACTTAACTGGTTATTTGAATTAAATGTATTTTTATACATTACAATTGGAGTAGGTTTAACAACACTTGCTCTAATTGTGATTACAAACTTTAAGTATTTAAGCCCAAAAGTTTATCCACTTGTTAGAAATGAGTAGTTTGGATAATTTTTAATTTAGCTATTAATCGAGGTTTTCAATGCTTCGTAAATTAAATCTTCTGTAGTTTCCCCTATACTTCTATAAACTTCTTTATCACCCTTAAAAATCAATAGAGTGGTTTGATAGAGCACATTAAATGAGTCAGCTATATCTCTGTTTGTTACATCGAATGAAAAATATTCAATGTTATCAAATTTAATATCAGATAACTCACCTTCTTTTTTTGCTGTTTGTAAAACTTTCATCTGATTTGCGCATGATCCACAGTATTCTATCCAGGAACTAATAACTATTACCTTACCTTCAGACTGAGCCTTCTCAAATAGTGCTTTATCAAATGTAGTCTTCTTTTCCATTGCATTTGCACCAAATGCAAATAAACAAAATATAAAAACAAAAAGATTTTTCATGGTTTAAGTAACTTTATATTCTGACATCAATAGATGAACATACTTTAAAGTGACACATGTAGGCTAAAATTCATTCAGTAATGACAAATTTTTGTTTTTCTAGGCTTCTAGTTAGCGAAGCCTAGTATTATAATTAACTTATAATAAGAGAGAGATATACGCATAATAATCTACACATTGATTTGATACAGCGTTACTTATGAATATTAGCTATGTATAATCGGTATATATGCTCAAAAATGGTACTTTACTTATTTAAACTATGACATAAATTGAAAGATGGGGTGCTATATAGGCTGAGATATACCCGTTGAACCTGTCCGGTAATTCAGAAAGGGAAAAATGGATAACATAAATATATTAAACCAATCATTTGCAATATTATTAACCTTAACTATAAGTATAATTTTTGTCTTAATCGGACTTCTCTATTCAAAAAAATATCAAGGACTTAACAATTATTTGGTTGCAAGTAGATCAATAGGCACTTTTTCTTTAACAGCCAGTTTAGTTGCATCTGCATTAGGAGCGTGGATATTATTTGGTCCTGCATCAGCGGCAACATGGGGAGGAATAGGGGCTGTTATTGGATATTCTCTAGGTACTGCATTCCCTTTTTTTATCTTAATTTATTTGGGAAAAAAATTTAGAGATAATTATCCAAGAGGTAAATCTTTAATTGAAGTTGTAAGATCTAGATTTGGCTCACAATTATTTAAACTGATTTTGTTTTTATCTATTTTTTATATGTCGATTTTTTTAATTGCAGAGGTTACTGCAGTTTCAATTTTAATAAATTATATTTCAGGAACAGACTTATGGATTACAGCTTTAATTGTGATCATAAGTTCACTCATATATACTTTGTACGGAGGGTTAAGAGCTTCAATTTTTACAGATAATATTCAATTCATAGTATTTGGTCTGTTGTTGTTAATTTCATTTTCATATTTAATCTCGTTTAACTCAAATGAGTTTAATTTCGAATTTATAAAACAGAACAAACCAAATTTACTAAGCTCAAGTTACTTGCAGAATTTCACTGCAGGCTTAACTTTTTTTATAGCTGTAGCAGCAACCAATCTTTTTCATCAGGGCAATTGGCAAAGAGTTTATGCTGCTAAAGATAATAGAGTTTTAAAGAATAGTTTAATTGTTTCATTTTTAATAATCATACCAATAGTATTTATGATGGGTTTTTCAGGATTAATTGCAACTTCTCAAGACTCAAATGTTATTCCTGATCTTGCATTTTTTTCTTTATTGCTGAAAGACAATGCTATTTCTCTATCAGTTATAATAATCGTTTTAGCAATTTCTTTAACAGTAAGCAGTATAGATACTTTAGTAAATGCGATTTCAAGCCTAATAATTGTTGATGGGAATAAAGTCTTAAAGTTTAAAGGTGATTACTTAAAACTATCAAAGCAAATAATAATATTAATATCTATAATTTCATTTTTTGTAGCATCAAAAGGATTGAGTATTTTATATTTATTTTTATTGGCTGATTTATTTTGTTGCGCAGCAGTGCTGAGCATATTTTTTGGTTTTTACTCTAGAAAGTTCAATGAAAAAAATGCATATGTATCAATTATAGTTGGCTTGATCGGAGGAATTCTTTTATTTCCCAGTCCTGACTTTTCAAAATCAATTTTGGTTGGAATAATACTGCCAATAGATTTTTTACCGGCATTTGTCTCTCAATCCTTACTGTTTTGTTCTTTTGTAGTTGCAACATTTTTACCTATTTTAACTTGGAAACTAAAGTAAACCGTTATTTACATCTTGTTGATATAAATATATTATAAATAATTATGAGTTTTATTTTGCCATTTATAATATTAATTATTGTAGTTGTATTTATTCATGAATATGGACATTACTATTTTGCAAAAAAATATGGTGTTGGGGTAACAGATTTTTCAATTGGTTTTGGTAAAGAATTGTTCGGTTGGAATGATAAATCTGGAACAAGATGGAAGATTTGTTGGATTCCCTTAGGAGGCTATGTTAAATTTTTTGGAGATAGAAATGTATTTTCTCAAGCTGATCAAGAGGAACTATTAAAAAAATATAATAAAGCAGACCAAGAAAAGCTATTTGTAACGAAACCACTTTACCAAAGATCTCTAATCGTTGCAGGTGGTCCAATAGCAAATTTTGTTTTAGCAATATTCATTTTTTTATTCATATACATGTTTGCTGGTAAAGACTTTACGCCAGCAGTTATTGATGAAGTTCAAAAAGATAGTCCAGCAGAAGTTTCTGGGATGCAAAAAAATGACATAATTCTTGAAATTGATAACAATAAAGTTGAGAGCATTCTTGATGTTTCTAAACTGATTTTAATGTCAACATCTGAGATAGTTGATTTCAAAATTTCAAGATATGACGAAGAGATATTATTAAAGGTTAAACCAAAAATTGTTGCAGGTGTTGATAATCTAGGAAATAAAATTAATAAAAGGATAGTTGGTATTAAATTAAGCCCATACAATAATGAAATAAATCATAAACGATTAGGGCCAGCAAATGCATTAATAGAGTCTGTTAAAGAAGTATATTTTGTAACTAGTTCATCTCTTAAATATATGGGTTCAATGCTTACTGGATCTGGAGATAGTTCGCAATTAGGTGGGCCAATTAGAATAGCAAAAATTTCAGGACAAGTCGCTGAATTTGGCATACTGCCATTTATTAGTATGATGGCTTATATATCTATAAGTTTAGGCTTAATTAATCTGTTTCCAATCCCTCTTTTAGATGGAGGCCATTTAATGTTTTATGCATTTGAAAAAGTTCTGGGAAAACCACTAAGCCAAAAAACACAGGAAGGTTTTTTTCGAATCGGAATGTTTTTATTGTTAACTTTAATGTTTTTTGCGACATTCAATGATCTTAAAGATTTAGGCCTATTTTAAGTGATTTTTTACCGTTAAAAAGGCTATATAAATCAACACTTATTTATAACTACATATTGTGGTTAATTAATTTTGAAACACAAAAAAAAAGCTTGAATTATCAATGATTTTGTTAACTATAGAAATATAACCATTAAAACCGGAGCTAAAATGAACAAAAAACAACTTATAGCTAAATTAGCAGGGTCATTAAATCAAAGTAAAGCTGATGCAGAGCGTACATTTGATACTATTACCAACACTATTTTGGACGCTTTAAAAGGCGACGATAATGTTAAAATTGCTGGTTTTGGCACATATAAAGTGGCTAAAAGAAAAGCCCGAATTGGACGAAATCCAAGAACTGGAGAACAAATCCAAATCGCCGCTTCTCAAAAGGTGAAGTTTTTACCAGCAAAAGCGCTTAAAGAAGTTTTCAATAAATAAACTTTTTAAAACAGCCTTTATTAAAAATTAGATTTAAATAAAGGCTGTTTTTTTATGCAAGCTCAGGGTGAACTACATGCAAATACTGCATATCTCTTTTATATAACAATCAATAGTTTTTAGTTTTATTAAATTTATAACATCCTTTTTAATTAAACGGAGGTGAAATGGTTAAACTTTTAAAAAAACTGGCTGGTCCATTAGTAAGTTTATTTTTCTTACTTAATATGACTAGTGCAGGTTATGCTGAAACAACAGTTTCAGCTGAAGTTGGTTTCATATTCAATACATTTCTTTTCTTGGTTTGTGGTTTCTTAGTAATGTTTATGGCGGCAGGTTTTGCCATGCTCGAATCAGGAATGGTAACATCAAAAAGTGTATCAGTAATATGTGCCAAAAATATTGGATTATTTTCAATAGCTGGAATTATGTTCTGGATGGTTGGATATAATTTAGCATACGGAATTCCAGAAGGTGGATATATTGGAAGCTTTACTCCATGGTCTGATGCAAGTGCAGTTGATACTGGTTATGCAGATGGATCTGATTGGTATTTCCAAATGGTTTTCTGTGCAACAACAGTTTCAATTGTATCTGGAACATTAGCTGAAAGGATTAAATTATGGCCGTTCTTTTTGTTTGCGGCTATTCTATCAGGAATTATATATCCAATCGTTATGGGTTGGCAGTGGGGTGGTGGCTGGTTGGCAGCTGCTGGTTTCTCTGACTTTGCAGGTTCAACACTTGTTCACTCAACTGGAGGTGCAGCAGCATTAGCTGGAGCAATTCTTCTAGGGGCTAGAACTGGTAGATTTGATAAATCTGGAGCTGCTAAACCTATGAAGCCATTCGCAGCATCATCAGTGCCATTAGTAACACTTGGTGTATTTATTTTATGGCTAGGTTGGTTCGGATTTAATGGTGGATCACAATTAGCAATGGGAACATTTGATGACGCAGTAGCAGTGTCAAATATTTTCATTAATACAAACTTAGCAGCCTGTGGTGGTGTATTAGCAGCTGGTGCAATAACAAGATTAATGTCAGGTAAAACTGATGTCATTCAAATGCTTAATGGAGCAATTGGTGGTCTTGTTGCAATTACAGCAGAACCATTAATGCCTTCACCGCTAGCAGCAATTCTTATAGGTGCGATTGGTGGAATAATAGTTGTCTTCGGAACTAAATTTTTATTCTCACTAAAAATCGATGATGTTGTTGGGGCAGTACCTGCTCACTTATTCGCTGGAATTTGGGGAACTTTAGCAGTTCCGCTAACAAACGGTGATGCATCATTCGGAGCGCAGCTTCTTGGAGTAATATCAATCAATGCTTTTGTATTTATAGTTTCACTAATAGTTTGGGGAATTATGAAAGGAACAATGGGTATTAGATTGAGTAAAGAAGCAGAAAAACTTGGTACAGATGTATCAGAGTCTGGAGTAATCGCATACGCAATAAGAGACTAAAGAATAACTATCTCTCTCTCTATAGTTGATAAAAGGCCCCTTAATTGGGGCCTTTTTTTTTAACAGTTTTTTATAAAGTCTAAAACCTCTGCAGCATGGCCTGCTGCCCTCACGTTTCGCCATTCCTTAATGATTTTATTTTTTTTAATAATAAAAGTACTTCTTACTGTGCCCATAAATTCTCGACCCATAAATTTCTTTTTTCCCCAAGCTTTGTAGGCTTTTAATGAGTTTTTATCCTCGTCTGCTAATAGATCGAATTTTAAGTTAAGTTTTTTACTCCATTTTTCATGACTTTTTAAACTGTCCTTGGATATTCCAAAAATTGTACATCCAAGTTTCTCAAATTTACTCAAAAGTTTATTAAAATCATTTGTTTCAATTGTACATCCACTTGTATTATCTTTTGGATAAAAATAGATAATGATAAATTTTGATTTTACTTTTCTTAATTCTACAGTTTTGCCTGAAGTAGATGATAATTTAAAATTCGGAGCTTCCATAATTGTTTAAGTATTTACTTAATATTTCTTATAATGAAATTAGAAACTTTTTCTACTGTTAAATCTTTCATACCAGTTCTGTCTCGATTCCATACATTATCTTTATAGTTGTCAGGAGTAATTGCTAAAATATTACTGTATTTAAGCTCACTAACTGGATCATTACATATTAATCCAAAACTTTTAACACCAAGTGCTGCAGCCATATTTAAAGGTCCAGAATTATTTCCAACAAAGAAATTTGATTTTTTTAGAATAGCCATAATGTTAACTAAATTATAATTCGAACAATCAAAAAAATATTTATTCTTTGATAGACTAATTATTTTGGATGCCATCTTATAATGTTTTTTTCCACAAATTAAATAAACTTGATCAAACAATTCTTTTTGAAACAAAACTTGTGCTAATTCAACAAATAGTTCCTCATACCACATTTTAAAATCTTCACCAGAGTCAATTCCAAATGAAATAATTCTTTTATCAATTTTTTTAATATTTAAATCAATGTCATCTCTTTCAAGATTAATTTTTAATTCTGGTGAAGTATTACTTATTGGAATATTATTTTTTGTTAAAAACTTCTGTGATTGCTCAGAGTAACTTAATTTCCAATCTTCTTTATTTAAAAAATTAGTGCAAGTTAACCATTTTTTTTGATTACCTAAGCCAGGACCAATTATATTATTGATACCTGCAAATTTTGCAGCAATTGCGGGTCTACTTATTTTGTCCAACGCATATAAATGAGAAAAATTGCCCTTTTTTAAAAATTTATAAAGCATAAATGCATCTGTCCAATAGTAAATATTCTTTCTAAATGAATTGTACTCAACTTGCTTAATGTAATCTAAATCTTTTAAAATTGTTTTGCCCTGAGTTCCTTCTCTAACAACCAAAACAATATTTTTTTTGTGATAATTACTAATAGCCCTTATGTATGGTAATTGCCAAATTAAATCTCCTAACTTTGAATGAGAATAAACCACACAAATGTTTTTATTATCCATTGATATAATTCTGAGTTTTAAAGTTCATTATTGAGACATTTATGCATTTGTCCAGTTTTTTATTGATAATGAGTTTTAAACAATTATTTTTTATACATGTCACTAAATGTAAAAAAACTGTCGTGGTTAACTCTTATTATTTTAATTTTAATTATTCTAACTTTAATTGGAACAAATACAAAAAGAAATCTAGATAATAAATCAAATCAAATAGAATTCTTAGAAAAGAATTTAAATAAAAAAAAATCACAAATTAAAAATGTGCATGAAAAATTAATTTCAAATAATATTAGTTTGGAAGATATAGTTTTTTCCGATGGTATTAAATTTTTTCAAAAATCAAATCAAGCTATTGAATTAAATGCAAATGATTATATTTTAACTGAATTTAGTTCTGACGATATAGTTTTTGCAAAACATCCTTCAGCATCCAGCTCTGCTTATATTGATATTTATAAAGATAATTTTTTTTTAGTAACGGCTACTGGACAAATAGCTTTTACTAATATTGATGATTTATTATTAAACAAAATTGAAATGATTTCAATTAAATCAAATATTAAAGATATAATTAACTATCCTGAGTTTTATAAATCTTCTCCTTTTGGCATCAAAGATATTTTAATTGATGAAGACGAAATTTATATTTCCTACATCAAAGAAGTAAGTAATGAATGCTATAATACTAGCATTTTAGTTGGAAAAATAAATTATGTTAAAATTAATTTTTTTGAATTTTTTTCAAATGACGAATGTATAAAAAAAAATGATGTTTTTTTTAAAAAAAGTATACATGATAAACTTGTCCCTCATCAAGCAGGTGGACGCATGTCAGCTATTGATAATCAGATTTTACTTACAGTAGGTGAATATAGAAAAAGAATATTAGCTCAAAATCAAAATTCTTATTTTGGAAAAATTATTTCAATTAATAAAGGTACAAAAAAATACGAAATATTATCTAAGGGACACAGAAATCCTCAGGGACTTTATATTAATAGCAAGATCAATAAATTATTTTCCACAGAACATGGTCCAGATGGAGGAGATGAAATCAATGTTGTTGATTTTTTAAATAAAAATAATATTCCAAATTATGGTTGGCCTATATCGTCTTATGGGGATCATTATTATCAAGAGAAAAATGACAGTAGATTAGAGTTATCTCCATTAAAAAAATCACATAAAAAATATGGATTTATCGAGCCTATTAAATATTTTGTTCCATCGGTTGGCATTAGTCAAATTATCGGTGTGCCAAAAAAGTTTTTAAATTCCGATAATCTAAACTTTATTGTTGGTACAATGGGGACAGCAAAAAAAATGAAAGAAGGAATGTTAAGTTTATATTTTTTTGAATTAGATAATTTTAATAATAAAATAATAAATGAAAAACTAATACCAATTAAATCAAGAGTCAGAGATATTATGTATTTATCTAAACATAATTCAGTGGTAATGTTTTTAGAAACAAATAGCACAATAGGAATATTAAAACAAAAGAATTAGTATGAAAATAAAATCTTCAAGTGATCTTGTAGCAGAAGCCTTGACTGAAATTAAAACTATTACTCCTCAAGAAGCTTTAGAAAAAATAAATAACAAAAGTTGTAACTTAATAGATATTAGAGACATAAGAGAGTTAGAAAGATTAGGGAAAATAGAAAATTCTTCCCATGTGCCAAGAGGAATGTTGGAATTTTGGATGGATCCAGAAAGCCAATATTTTAAAGATGGAAAGATTGATATGGATAAAGAAATGGTTTTATTTTGTGCTGGTGGATTAAGATCAGCATTAGCGACTAAATCTTTACAAGAAATGGGTTTTACAAATGTCTGTCATATTGAAGGTGGCTTTGGGGCAATGCTACATTCAGGATTTAAAATAGTAAAGTAGTTTAAATTTTAATCTAATAAATTAATTCTTTTAGCGTAGAACATTCTAATTATCCAATAAATTACCAAACCTAACGGACCAATAAAATAGGTTATTGTTATTGGAACAAAGACAATATATTTAGATATAAATAGCTTTTGACTATCTTTCATAATCCACGCCCCACAAAATAAATTAATTGCTAAAAAGTGAGTCCAAAACATAATAAGAAAAGCTTCAGTTTCAAAAAGATTTCTCAAGTCATATAGACCAAGGTACAACGTAAAATTATAATCAAAATCGTATCCAGAAATGTAGAAATAATAACCTAGATAAACATAAACAGCTGTTAAAATAAAAAAAGGAAACACAGAAGTAACCAATAATCCACAAATCTTTGAATGCGGAAAAATAATCAGAATTAGCCAGAATGGAATTACACCTATATTTAACCACAAATAAATTATCTCAATGGTAAAAAAAGCTTCAATTTGTTCAATCATTTTATTTTTATATTATATTAAATAAAATGATGATTCCCATAAAAAATAAAAAAAAGACATTAGAAGTAACTGTATACGAGATGACGAATTTTGCACTTAATTACGTAGAAAAATTTGCACCCTCTAAACAACAGTTAAGAACTTATCTACTAAAAAAATATTTAACATCGAGAACTCCCAATATAAAAAAAAATGATGTTTCTAATCTTATAGACATTGTTCTTGAGGATTTAGAGAAATCAAAGTTTATAAACGATAAATTTTATTCAGAGTCAAAAGCAAAAAGTTTAATTCAAAGAGGATCATCTATAAATAAAATAAGAAATTACTTAATGAATAAAGGCGTAGGTGAAAAATATATTAAAAATACCATTGAAGAAATTAAAGATAAAAATGAAGATCAGGATTTTTTTTCAGCCATAAAAATTTGTAAAAAGAAAAGAATTGGACCATCAAGACAAGAAGATAATCGACCTTTGTTTTATAAAAAGGATATGGGAGTATTAGCTCGTTCAGGTTTTGATTTTGAAGTTTCAAGAAGAGTTATGGATCTTGAAAAAGATGAATATATAAAAATAATTAATCTTCTTTAGTCTTTTTATTTTTATCTTCTAAATAGTATTGAATTTTATTTCTTATATAGTTTTTAACCATCACAAATACAATTAAACCAAATATTGATACAGATACAATTATAATTAAAATTATTTTTAATTGTTCGTTCATTATAAATTTTTACTTCTCTTTAAAATTATACTTGGATTTTTAAAATCCTTTTTACCATATGTAATTTCATTACCGTTAAAATCTGTTACTATTCCACCTGCGTTTTCAAGTATAGCATGCCCTGCAGCTATATCCCATTCACAAGCCCTTGGCTCAGCAACATATCCATCAAATTCTCCTGTAGCTATTACACAAAATTTAAAAGAGCTTTTCATTCGAACGTGTTCTGTAACACCTAAATCCCTATGAATTTTTTCGATTTCAGGTTTAAGTTTATTTGAATATGAAACTACTTTTATTGAACTTTTAGGTGTAATTTTTTTACAGTCTAACTTTATAGTTTTGTTTGATGTAAATTCGTATGATTGATCTTTTCCAAAACTATAAAACATTCTTTTCTTCGCAGGCACATTTATTAAACCAGCAGTAGCTTTTCCATTTAATATTAATCCAGCATTAATAGTGAATTCTTCACCATCATTTATATAGTCGTATGTTCCATCAATTGGATCAACAAGCCAGAAGTTTCTTAAATTATTTTTAGATTTATTGTGTGAAGTTTCTTCAGAAACAATTGGTAAATCTGGCGTCAACTCTAGTAATTTTTTTGTGATAACTTTATTTACCTCAAGATCACCATTGCTTACAGGGGTATTGTCTGATTTAATCTCTTTATTCAAACCTTTCTCTCTTAGTTTAATAGACAATTCACCAGCCATTAGAAAAGTTTCAATTAAATCTTCGACAATACTCTTTATTTTACTTTCATCCATTATTATCTAATCTTTCGAGTTCAATATTATTTGCGTTTATTACTTTTTTACCAACATTTTGAAAATTAACAGTTACTTTGTCATTAATAATTGACTGAACTTGACCAATACCCCAACTTTTATTAGCTGGATTAATAACTTTGTCACCTGGTTCAAAATCTAAAATCATTTAATTTAACTTATAATAGAAATAAGTATAAATACCATCAAATGAATTTAGAAACTAACTTATTAGGATTTAACAAAAAACCGTCAGAAACTACAGTGGTGGTAGCCATGTCTGGAGGTGTAGACTCTTCAACTGTTGCAGGGATGATGAAACAAGAGGGTTACAAAGTAATTGGAATTACCCTAAAACTTTACAATGATGGCAAAGAAGTCGCTGCTTCAAAACAATGCTGTTCAGGCCAAGATATAATGGATGCAAAAAGAGTTGCACACAAATTAGATATTGAACATAAGATTTTATATTATCAAGATAAGTTTAAACAAGGTGTTATAGATAACTTTATAGATAGTTATTTAAAGGGTGAAACACCAATACCATGCGTTCAATGTAATCAGACAGTTAAGTTCAAAGATTTATTTGAATTTTCTAAAGATTTAAATGCAGATGCTTTAATCACAGGTCATTATGTAAAAAGTTTAACTAAAGATAACTCAACGAATATGTATAGAGCAATTGATGAAAATAGAGATCAAAGTTATTTTTTATTCAATACCACGAGAGAGCAATTAAATTATTTAAGATTTCCATTAGGTGGACTTCTTAAAGATAAAACAAGAGAAATTGCAAAAAATCTGAATTTAAACGTTGCTGATAAACCAGATAGTCAAGATATATGTTTTGTACCCAATGGAGATTATGCTTCTGTAATAAAAAAGTTCAAACCAGAATCATACAGAAAAGGAAATATTAAAAATTTAGATGGAAAAGTTGTTGGAGTACATGATGGAATAGTTAATTTTACTATTGGACAAAGAAAAGGAATTAAAGTTTCAAATGAAGAGCCATTTTATGTAATTAAAATTGATGCTGAGAAAAATGAAATTTACATTGGTCCAAAAGATGAGCTGGCAAGAAGTAATATAAATTTAAAAAATGTAAATTTACTAACAAATATAAATGAATTAGATAAAAATATATTGGTCAAAGTAAGATCTACTGGCAAACTTTTAGATGCAAAAGTAGATATAAAAGATAATGAAAATGTTAGAGTAAATCTTCTAAAACCAGAATACGGAATATCTCCTGGCCAAGCTTGTGTATTTTACAAAAAAGACCAATTTGGTCACAAAGTTCTAGGTGGTGGTTGGATTAAAGATTAAATTTTCTATTTCTTTTTATTTTTTTTTCTTGCTCTTCTCTTTTTAGAGCCCATTTTTCTACGGCCTCTATGTTTTTTTGGATATCCCATAATCTCCTTAGTTTTACTATTTTATTGACTTATTTGGTGGATATAGCATTGTCCTAAGTACATATCAAATTTTTTATGGATTATTCCTTTAAAACCTTTTTAAAACATACGGCTAAAGATTTTCACAACCATTCAGTAAATCCACCAGTTGTAAGGGCATCCACAATTATTTTTAAATCAATGCAAGATTTAAGAAAAATGCAAAGAATGGCTTTAAAAAAACCATTAGGTGGACATTATGATTACGGTAGAAAAGGCACATCAACTACTTTCATACTACAAAAAATTCTTACCAAACTGGAGGAGTCATACAATGTATTTTTAACTCCAACTGGATTTGGATCTGTATTTCTATCAATATTTAGTGTAACAAGACCAGGAGATGAGATAATAATATCAGATCCACTTTACAATCCAACTAGAAATTTAAGTGAAAATTATCTTAAAGAATTTGGAATTAAAACAAAATTTTATAACCCTCATGATTTAAAGTCTCTAGAAAAAAGCATAACAAGTAAAACTAAACTAATTTACGTTGAGTGCCCTGGAAGTAATACTTTTGAATTTCAAGATTTAAAAAAAGTTATTTCTATTGCAAAAAAAAATAAAATATTTACTGCAATAGATAATACCTGGGCAACACCATATTTTTTTAAACCCATTAAATTGGGTTTTGATATGTCAATAGTATCAGCAACAAAATATTATTCAGGACATTCCGATGTGATGGGTGGAAGTTTAGCTGTTAACAAAAAAGTATATAAACACGTCAAAAAAGCAGATGATGTTTTGGGTTTAAGATTAGGTCCTGATGATGCTTATTTAATAACAAGAGGCTTGAGAACTTTAGATATTAGATTAGATAAACATGAGTCTAATGCTAAAGAAGTCTGTAAGTTTCTTTCCAAAAGTAAAAAAGTAAAACTTTTGTATCCTTATAAAAAAAACTCTTTCAATTTTAGAATGTGGAAAAAATATTACTCTGGCTCATCAGGTCTTATGGGATTAATTATAAGATCCAAAAGCAGAAAATCTGTTTTGAAATTTGTAAATTCGTTAAAACTATTTGGTCATGGTTATAGTTGGGGTGGGTTTGAAAGTTTAGCATTGCTGCAAAGTGATATTGAGATGGGTGATAGAAAATTCCTAAATTTAGATAAAAATGAACACTTGGTAAGATTACATATAGGACTAGAAGACCCAAAAGATTTAATTGCAGATATTAGAAAAAGCCTTATGCTCGTTAAATGAGCAAAGAAAAATTTTTCACTAGTAAAAAAGCACTAGTTACCCTTATTGCAGCTTCATTAACAGTTATTTTTGCAATGGGTATTAGGCAAACATTTGGCTTATTTTTTTTTGATTTTAATACAGATCTGAATATTTCTATTTCACATTTTGGTTTTGTAATAGGTTTGCAACTTTTAATGTGGGGAATCTTCAGTCCAGTTTTTGGTTTCATAACTGATAAATATGGAGGTGCAACAGCTATATTTGTGGGTTTTTTATTTTTTTTATCAGGACTATTACTTTTCTACTCAGGACTTAATACTGGACACTACTTTACTCTAACGATTGGAATATTAATTGGTATAGGATTAGGTGGTACTGCTATAAGTATCCCAGTATCAGTTGTTGCCAAACATTTTCCTGCTTCTAATAGAACAATAGCAACAGGTATTGTTACATGTGCAGGGTCATTTGGTTTTTTTATTTCACCTTTATTGGTTAGATACTCATTAATTGAAACGGGGTGGGAAATTACAATTTTATATTTTTGTTTTCTATTAGGAATTGGATTAATTGTTGCTCTATTTGTAAATACACCAAAAATTCCAGTTGGAAGTAGTAATTTAGATAACAATCAAACAGCATCAGAAGCTTTAAGAGAGGCTTTTGGAAATAAAAGTTTCATATTTTTAACTCTTGGTTTTTTTGTTTGTGGTTGGCATATTGCTTTAGTGGCTACACATATCCCAACTTATATGATGGATAGAGGGTTACCCGATTGGACAGCAGCAATGATATTAGCTCTAGTTGGTGTTTTTAATATGATTGGTACAATTGGTGTAGGTTATTTAGCAACTAGATTTAGCAAAAAGAAAGTTTTAAGTGCAATTTATTTTTTAAGAGGTGTATCATTAATTTATTTTATATTTTTACCTCCAAGTGTATTTAATTGTATAGTATTTGGAGTAACATTTGGGCTTCTGTGGCTTTCAACTGTACCCCCAACTAATGGAATAGTGGGACATATATTTGGAACAAAACATCTAGGTCTTTTATATGGTATTGTATTTGTCAGTCATCAGGTAGGATCCTTTCTTGGAGCATATCTAGGTGGAGTTTTTTATGAAATGCATGGTAACTTTGATTATGCTTGGTACGCATCTATCGCACTTTCTATTTTTGCTGGTGTGATACACTTACCTATAAAAGAGAAAACAATTGAACGAGTTCAGGCAGCATAAACTTAAGTTTAATAAATATTTAGAAAAACTTTATCAGTCAAATAAGCCCCTTATTATTTATAAAGTTGACGGGGGTTATAATATTTATACTGATTTTTCAAAAAAGATAACGCTTAACAAAAATAATATTGCAAAATTTTTACATAGCTTTTCCTCGAAAAAATATAGAAAAGAAACCGACTTATATGTGGGATTTTTTGGTTACGAGATTTTATGTAGTCTTTTAAATTTATCTATAAAAAACCAAAAAAATTTAAAATTTCACAAGGGTATTTTTTATAAACCTGAAACTTTAATTAAAATAAGAAAAAAAATTACTATTCATTCAAATATAAAAAGAGCTCAATTCAATGAAGTCTTTCAAAAAACAAAAATTCTAAGCCCTTTTAAGCTCAATTTAGATTTTAGCAAATATCAAAAAATATTTGATACATTTTCAAGAAAAATTAGAGAGGGTGAAACGTACCAAATTAAAATATGCACAAAGTACAAAAATAAATCTACAATTAATTCGGTAAATTTCTTTTGGAAACTAATGAAGATTAATTCTTCGCCTGAATCATTTATGATTAGAGATAAAGATTATTCAATAGTTAGCTGTTCTCCTGAGACTTTAATCAATCGAGTTGGTAATTTTATAAATACCAAACCTATTGCTGGTACCTTAAAAAAAAATAAATATACAACAAAATCTAAAGCTCTCAAATTCTTTAGAAATAACATCAAAGAAACTAAAGAACATAATATGATTGTTGATCTTGAGAGAAATGATTTATCTAGAATATGCAAACCAGGTACAGTAAAAATCAAAAAACAAAAATATGTAGAGGAATATAAGCACCTATATCATTACGTAACTAGCATTATTGGAAAATTAAATCAAAAAACATCTGTTATAGAAATAATTAAGTCAATGATGCCAGGTGGATCTGTAATTGGTTGTCCTAAAATAAGAACATTGGAATTACTTAATTCACAAGAAAAGGAAGATAGAAATATTTTTACTGGGAGTTTTGGGTATATAAAATTTAATGAAGATATGAGGTTTAATTTAATTATTAGATCAATTTTAAATTTTAAAAATAGATCAGAAATATCTGCAGCATCTGGAGTTGTGTTGGATAGTAATCCAAAGAAAGAATTCAATGAAAACTTTATCAAGGCAAAATCACTTTTGGAGTTATTTAAATGATTTATATTATTGATCATCAAGATTCATTTACTTGGAATGTAGTTCATCAATTTTCTGAATTTGACGAAGTATATTGCTCAAATTACTTTGATATAAATAAAAAATTATTGGATAAATCTAAAACAATAGTATTTTCTCCTGGACCAGGATCACCCAAGGATTACCCAACATCTATAAAGATTTATAATAAATACAAAGGAACAAAAAAAATTATTGGTATTTGTCTTGGTTATCAATTGATCCTACACAGTGAAAATGGAAAAATTATTAAACAAAAAAATATTTATCATGGTTTTCAATCGACTGTAAAAGTTACAAGTAATCATTCTATTTTTAAAAAAAATTCAATTTTTAAAGTTGGCAGGTATCACTCACTTAAGCTAAAAGAACCTTTTATAAATGAAAACTTTAATATCACTATGAGATGTACTAAATCTGATATAGCAATGGGTTTCGAAAATACTCAAGATGATGTATATGGATTTCAATTTCACCCAGAATCTTTTTTGACAAATAATGGTAAAATACTTATTAAAAAAATCTTATCAGCGTAAAAACTTTAAAGAAATTGAGTTTGATGATCTATGGAATAAGGATGGAGTTTTTACAACAATGTGGATCTATAGTAAGCCACCTAAAATTCTTTTTTTTAAAACACACATAGACAATTTAATAAAATCATTAAAGGCCTATAAGATCTATGAAAAAGGAATAAAAAGTAAAATATTAAAATTAATAAATGAAAATATAGATAAAAAAAAATCTTACAATCATTTACTTAGAGTTGCTTTAAATAAAAAAACTATTTCAATATCACTAAGAAACAGAGTTAAACCTAAGCAAAAATTTGGTATTAAATTAGTCCACTATGAAAGAGTGAAACCTGAATATAAAAATTTAAAATACAAAAAAATACTAGGTTACTTATCGAAAATGAATACTTCAAAAGAAGACATTGCTTTATGTGTAAATGATAAAATATTTGAAACTGGAACGTCAAATTTATTATTTGTTAAAAAGAATAAAATTTATTCAGCAAAAAATAAATATTATAAAGGAACAAATCTTAAATTTTATGAAAAAAAATTTAATATTATTAAAAAAAATATTTATCTAAAAGAATTAAATCAATTTGATGAAATCTTGCTTGTTGGTTCTGGTAAAGGTGTTGTTTCTACAAGTTATATTGTAGATAGCAATTGGAGGAGAAGAAAAAGCAATATATTTAATTCAATGTACAAGACTTTTGAAAAAGAGTTAAAAAAAGAAAAATATATTTTTAATTAAAAAATGAGAGATCCCAATAACCCATGTTTATTTTGTAATATATCCAACAATGATTTCGAACTAGAAAATGAATTGGCTTACGCTAGTTATGATACTTATCCAGTCTCAAAGTATCATGCTTTAATTGTTCCAAAAAGACATGTAGAAAATTATTTTGAACTTAATAATGAGGAAGTTCTTGCTTGTGACGCTCTTTTAAAAGAATTTAAAAAAAAACTTGAATCTAAAGATAATACAATCAAAGGATTTAATGTTGGATCAAACTCTGGTAAAACTGCAGGACAATCAATCAATCATTGTCATATTCATCTGATTCCAAGAAGATTGGGAGACGTTGAGAACCCACAAGGCGGCGTAAGAAGCGTAATTGCCTCTAAACAACATTATGTGCGTAAAACCAAATAATAATTACGATTATAAGCTGTTGAAATGTCATTATATCGCGGTTGATCTATTTAAATAAGTGTACTAAAAATCTTAAGCGGAAGGAACAAATTCACAATGATATCAACTAATCCATTCTTAACACTAGCAGATACTGTGCCACCATTTTTGATGCAATCTTTTGTTATTTTAATGGGCTTACTAATTCTAGTTGGAACAGTTATGGATATTATCCATAAAAAAAATGTGAAGTATTTCTTTAATAATGCAAAAAAAGCAAAATTATCAGCTACGAAAACCTTATCAACAGGAGAGAGAATATCTGTAATTTCAAAAACTATAGCGAGCGACATTGCTACTACGTCAGAACTTGGTGCCGGTAAAAGAAGAGCTGCGCATGTAATGGGAATGTATGGAACTATACTTTTTTGGGTAGGTTCAGTTGTGATGATCTTCTTTTATACATCGCCAGGATCTACAACACCTACAGTATGGCCAATGATATGGCATATTGGAGCAGCACTAACTGTATTAGGAGGATCTTGGTTTTGGTTCTTTCTAAGAGTTGATGTTTATTCTGAGGCACAACCTTGGTTTAGAGTGATTAAAGCTGACTTATTTGTTTTAGCATTAATAGCATCATCTTTATTTGGTTTGATATGGTCTTATCTTCAATCACTAAATCTTGTTGGAAGATATGATGACATGGTTTTCTTAGCATTGTTTATTGTAGCAAATTTGGTTTTATTTGGCGGAGTATATTGGTCAAAATTTGCTCATATGTTTTATAAACCTGGTGCAGCACTACAAAAAAATTTAGCAGAAGCTGATGGTTCTAGAGATAATCTACCACCAGAAGCAGATGCACCTGAGCAATTTGGCTTAGGTATAAAAAGAGAAGAGCCAAAACACTATTAATATGATAAAAATTAAAAAGGAGAAAAATTAAATATGTCAACTTTTGTATATATGACCCGTTGCGATGGTTGTGGTCACTGCGTAGATATTTGTCCATCAGATATAATGCATATCGATGAAACAATAAGAAGAGCAAAGAATATTGAACCAAACTTCTGTTGGGAGTGCTATTCGTGCGTGAAAGCATGTCCCAATCATGCAATCGATGTAAGAGGTTATGCAGATTTTGCACCAATGGGACACAGTGTAAGAGTTAGACGGGAAGAAGAAAAAGGAACTATCTCGTGGAAAATAAAATTTAGAAATGGAACTACAAAGGATTTTGTATCTCCAATCACAACTAAACCTTGGGGAAAGTTTATTCCAAAACTTGCTGAGGGAGATAAACCAAATCAAGGAGAGATTAACTCTCAAAGATTATATACTGAGCCAGAGGGTTTAAATATTGATGGAGAACTACCATCAGTTCCTAAAGAAACTTTCAAAAAGGGAGTTTATTATTAATGGCTAAACATAAAACACATTACGAAGATTGTGACGTTCTAGTAGTTGGAGGTGGAATGGCTGGAACAGGTGCGGCTTTCGAAGCAAGGCACTGGGGCAGAGATTTAAAAATTGTTTGTGTTGAAAAGGCAAATATAGATAGAAGTGGTGCGGTTGCTCAAGGATTGTATGCAATTAACTGCTACATGGGTATGCAATGGGGCGAGAATCAACCTGAAGATCACGTTAGATACGCACGTAACGATTTAATGGGAATGGTTAGAGAAGATTTAGGTTATGACATGGCTCGTCACGTAGACTCAACAGTTCACATGTTTGATGAGTGGGGCCTACCAATGATGAAAAATGAAAAAACCGGTCGTTACCTTAGAGAAGGTAAATGGCAAATCATGATACATGGTGAAAGTTATAAACCGATAGTTGCCGAAGCTGCAAAAAAATCAGCTGATAAAATTTACAATAGAATAATGATCACTCATCTTTTAATGGATGAAGAAAAAGAAAATAGAGTAGGTGGAGCTGTTGGTTTTAATATGAGAACAGGTGATTTTCATGTTTTCAGAGCAAAAACAGTTATAGTTGCAGCTGGTGGAGCATCTCACATATTTAAACCAAGAGCTGTAGGAGAAGGAATGGGAAGAACTTGGTATGCTCCTTGGAGTAATGGATCAGCATATGCACTTCCTATTGCAGCAGGAGCTAAAATGACTCAAATGGAGAACAGAATTGTATTATGTAGATTTAAAGACGGATACGGTCCTGTTGGCGCATATTTTCTACATTTAAAAACTTATACTCAAAATGCTAATGGGGAAAACTATGAAAAGAAATGGTATGAACAAACTAAAGAATTGGTTGGTGAATATATAGACCATCACCCAACCCCTACATGTTTAAGAAATCATGCATTTATTCAAGAAACTATGGCAGGTGGAGGCCCAATTCATATGGTCACTACAGAGGCTTTCCAAGATCCACATTTAGAAACTGTTGGTTGGGAAAACTTCTTAGGAATGACAGTTGGTCAAGCTGTTGTTTGGGCATCGCAGAATATTGATCCTAAATACACAAATCCAGAACTTACTACATCGGAGCCTTACGTTATGGGTTCACATGCCACATGTTCAGGGGCATGGGTAAGCGGACCAGAAGATCTATCACCACCAGAATATTTCTGGGGTTACAATCGAATGTTAACAATTGAGGGACTTTTTGGAGCTGGAGACACTGTAGGAGGAAGCGCACATAAATTTTCTTCAGGATCATTTACAGAAGGTCGGTTAGCTGCAAAAGCTGCAGTAAAATATATTGAAGATCAAAAAGCTAATGATATTAAAGTAAGTGATAAGCAATGTGAGGATTTTAAAACAGCTGTTTATAAACCACTTGAAAATTATACTGTTGGAAGAAATGAGATAACTGGAGGAACTGTTTCACCTAGCTATATATCTCCAATTCAGGGACTTCAAAGGCTTCAAAGAATTATGGATGAATACGTTGGAGGAATTGCTACAAACTATATGACCAACGCAAATATGCTTAAAAAAGGTCTAGAATTGCTTAAATGGCTTGAAGAGGATTTAGAAAATGTTGGAGCAGAGGACTACCATCAATTAATGAGAGCTTGGGAACTTAAACATAGAGCTTTAACATCTCAATGTGTAACTGAACACACTATGTTCAGAGAGGAAACTAGATGGCCGGGCTATTATTATAGAGGTGATCATATGAAGCTTGACGATGATAATTGGCATTGTCTGACAGTTTCTAGACGTGATCCTAAAACTGGTAAATTTTCAATGGAAAAAGTGCCTGTTTACCATATCGTAGATGAGAACGAAAAGAAAAAAGAAGCTTCATAATTGAAACAAATCAGAAATGGCTCTTTTAGAAAAATCCGACGAGGAAATTATTAAAATTGCAGAACCTATGTGGGCTAATCTAGTTAAATCCTCTAATATTAAAGACTACGGTGGATTTACTCGAGATTTGTCGTCTCAAATGATGTACGGTGCTAATGAAGTCGAACTCGGAAAACAATGGGCAAATAATGAGTTGATTTCAAGCTTAGCTGAGGGATGTAAAGCTATAGGATGTCTAAGAAGAGGTCTTTACATAACTGTTTTATATAAACAGACTAGCACGAAGATACCTGGAGACTTTCTAGGTAGATTGGTTCTTGGAGAAGAGGGAGATGAAGTCAAAGTCTTTGGTGCAACAATTTTCTAAATATTTTTAAAAAATATTTGCATTTATTACAACTTGTGGTATCCCGCGAGTATGTTTCAAATAATAAATAATAATTTAAAAAAACTTCCTTTATTCTTTGAAAATCAACTAAGTAAAATAATTAAATCATTTTTATATCTATTTATCTTCTTTGCTTGGGGCATAATTCTTCTTAGTACTGCTCAGAATTTTATATAAAAATACTCATATTTATTGACTTTGTATTCCATGAGGAATAATTATTTTAAATGGAATATTTTCTTCCAATCGCACAAGTCGAAATTAATTTACTTTTTATATTTGGTCTAAGTTTAGTTGTCGGAATTTTATCTGGTTTGTTTGGAGTAGGTGGTGGATTTTTGATGACACCTTTTTTAATTTTTTTAGGTGTACCTCCTATTTATGCAGTTCCGAATGAAGCTAGTAATATTTTAGGAACCTCTGTCTCTGGATCTACAACTCATTATCTTAAAGGAACACTTGATTATAAAATGGGTTTCATGATTGTAATTGGAGGAACTATTGGAACAATACTTGGAATTATAACTTTTTCATATTTTAAAGATATTGGAAAAATAAATATAGTTATTTCTCTTGCTTATATGTACATCCTGGCAATTTTAGGAACTTTTATGTTAATCCAAGGTGTTTCAGAAATTGACAAAGCTAGAAAAAAAATAACCGAAAGAAAAAAGTTGCATAAACATTATTGGATACATGGTCTCCCTTTAAGAATGCGTTTTAAAAAGTCACAACTTTATGAAAGTGCATTTACACCAATAATAATAGGTCTGATAGTTGGTTTCATTGCTGCCATTATGGGTATAGGTGGTGCTTTTATTTTAGTACCAGCAATGATTTATATTATCGGAATGCCTACAAGATTAATCCCTGGAACTTCACTTTTTGTAACAATATTTATAAGTGCCATTGTAACAATTTTGCATGCTTTAAATTATGGAACTATAGATTTAATTTTGGTTACTGTTTTAATTTTAGGTTCGATAATCGGTGTTCAGTTTGGTCAAAAAATTGGAGAAAAAATTGATAGTTCAGAATTTAAAACTATTTTAGCAATATTATTATTATTAGTTGGTATAGCAATTGCTTACGATACTTTTATTAAAGATGAAAAAACAGTAAACACTATTGTTAATGGTACTAATAATTTAGGACCACTAAGTGAATTTATATTAAACTTTTCTAGAGATTTGCCAGTATTTTATGGTCTAACATCTGTACTTCTTGCTGTTGTTCTGGGTGTTGGAGCCGCAATGATTAGAAGAGTTTATTCTAATTGGGATGATAAAAGATTAGCAAAATTAAAAAAATAATTAGGCGCTTCTATATAATTTAGTCATAACAAACTCTTTATGACCAAGAGCTTCAGCACAAGTTAATCTTCCATTAGCAACCCTTAAAGTCGATTTAATTAACTCATCTCCTGCTTGGCTCAAATTCATTTCTCTAGATAGAATTTTTGATACATCCACATCAATATGTTCACTCATAGTTTTTGCTGTAAGAGGATTTGCTGTTAATTTAATAACTGGTTCAATAGGATTTCCTATAATATTCCCTTGTCCAGTTGGGAATAAGTGAATATTAAAACCACCTGCAGCTTGTAAAGTAACACATTCTGCAGCAGCTGAAGATGTATCCATAAAATACAATCCAGCTCCTTTTGTTGGTTCCTCTGCAGGTTCCAAAACATCAATAAATTGACATCCTCCAATTTTCTGGAAATTACCAAATGCTTTTTCTTCAATTGTAGTTAATCCACCAGCAATATTACCTGCAGTTGGTTGACTTTCTGATAAATCATCTGTTGCTTCTTTAAGAATGAAATCATTGTAATCGTTCCAGGTTTTTTTGAATTTTGCTTGTGCCTCAGGCGTTTTTCCTCTTTTTTCACAAACTGTTTCAGCGCCTGTTAGTTCAGAAGTTTCTCCAAAACATAAGTGAACACCTAAAGGTTCCAATTTATCCATAAGGTTACCAACTGTTGGATTAGAAGCTAATCCAGATGTCGTATCAGACTCACCACATTTTACTGAGATCCATAAATCGCTCATTGGACATTCCTCTCTTTGTTTCTCAGATGCCCACATTGAAAATTCTTGTGCTTTTTTTGATACTTTTGCGATTGTATCTATGTCACCTACACCTTCTATACTAAAACCTTCAACTGGTTTTCCTGTAGTTGCAATCGCATCAACAATTCTTTTTGTCCACTTAGGCTCAATCCCTATAACTATCACTGCTGCTACATTCGGATTTTTTCCTGTTCCTATCATTGTTCTAAAGTGCAGTTCTAAATCAGCACCAAATTGTAATCGCCCATAAGAGTGAGGTAAAGCTATAGTGCCTTTAATATTATTTGCTACAGCTTCGGCACAAGCATTTGAAATATCATCGACAGGAAGAATTATAACATGATTACGTGTTCCAGCTCTTCCGTTTTCTCTTTTATACCCTAAAAAACTTTTTGGAATTTCCATATACTACCACTTTTTCGTTTTTACATTATGAACATGAACATGCTCACCTTTTTTTATATTTTTTACTACTTTTCCAATATCATGTCCGTATTTTAAAATTGTATCCCCTTCATTTAAGTCAACCATCGCTATTTTATGACCTAAAGGTATTTCGTCTTTTGATTGAATTGAGACAGATTTGTCGTTTTCCATAATCCAGCAGTTACAGTCTTGATTTGGTGTTATTTTTTCAATAACTACAACACCTACATTGTCTTTTTCATCGTGAATTATTATATCTGTATTAGACATTGTGACGATTTCTTTATTTGAAATTTGATCAATCTTATATATTAATCGATCACTTTAACAATTAAAAAAAGAATTAAGAAAGGCTGCATTATGACCAAAATGACAACCGAAGAAGCATTTATAAAAGTTCTTCAAATGCACGGAATTGAGCACTCGTTTGGAATAATAGGATCAGCATTTATGGCAATATCTGATTTATTTCCTAAAGCAGGAATTACTTTTTGGGATGTAGCACATGAAACTAATGGTGGTTTGATTGCTGACGGTTATACAAGGGCCACTGGAAAAATGTCAATGGTGATTGCACAAAATGGACCAGGAATTACAGGATTAGTTACACCAATCAAAACAGCTTACTGGAACCATACACCTTTATTATTAGTTACTCCTCAAGCAGCGAATAAAACTATGGGTCAAGGCGGTTTTCAAGAAGTTGAGCAGATGAATTTATTTAAAGATATGGTTTGTTATCAAGAAGAAGTGAGAGATCCATCAAGGATGGCAGAGGTATTAAATAGAGTAATAGAAAAAGCATTTAGAGGATCAGCACCAGCGCAAATAAATGTACCAAGAGATTATTGGACTCAAGTAATAGATATTGAGTTACCACCGATTGTAAGGTTTGAAAGACAAGGCGGAGGAAAAGAAGCCATAGATAAAGCTGCGAAACTTTTATCAGATGCAAAATTTCCAGTAATATTATCAGGTGCTGGTGTTGTTATTGGTAATGCTATTGATGAGTGTAAAAAACTAGCAGAAAAATTAGATGCACCAGTGTGTAATGGTTACCAACATAACGATAGTTTCCCAGGTAGTCATCCTTTAGCAGTAGGACCACTTGGGTACAATGGATCTAAGGCTGGCATGGAACTAATTTCTAAAGCAGATGTAGTTTTAGCATTAGGAACAAGACTTAATCCGTTTTCTACTTTACCTGGATATGGAATAGATTACTGGCCAAAAGGCGCAACTATAATTCAAGTAGATATGAATCCTGACAGAATTGGACTAACAAAGAAAGTAACAGTTGGTATTTGTGGTGATGCCAAAATGGTTTCACAACAAATCTTTGAAAAACTTTCACCAACAGCTGGAGACACTGGTAGAGAAGAAAGAAAAAATTTAATACATAAAACAAAATCTGCTTGGTTACAAACACTCACAAGTTTAGATCATGAAGATGATGACCCTGGCACTGTTTGGAATAAAGAAGCAAGAGAAAGAGACTCAGATAGAATGTCTCCAAGACAAGCTTGGAGAGCAATACAGGCTGGAATGCCTGACGATGTAATTATTTCAAGTGATATTGGTAATAATTGTGCAATAGGTAATGCATACCCAACTTTTGAAAAACCTAGAAAATATTTAGCTCCAGGATTATTTGGACCTTGTGGGTACGGTTTTCCATCTATCTTAGGAGCTAAAATAGGATGTCCAGATACACCAGTTATTGGATTTGCAGGAGATGGTGCATTCGGAATAAGTATGAATGAAATGAGTTCATGTGCAAGGAAGGAATGGCCAGCTATAACTATGGTTATATTTAGAAATTATCAATGGGGCGCAGAAAAAAGAAATTCAATTTTATGGTTCGATGATAACTTTATTGGAACAGAACTAGACCCAGAATTAAGTTATGCAAAAGTTGCAAATGCGTGTGGTTTAAAAGGTATTGCTGTTAAAACAATGGAAGAAACAACCAAAGCAATTAAAAAATCCTGTGAAGATCAAAAACAAGGTGTAACAACATTTATAGAAGTAATTTTAAATCAAGAATTAGGCGAACCATTTAGAAGAGATGCAATGAAAAAACCTGTTGAAGTGGCTGGCATACAAAAAAACGATATGAAGCCTCAGAAATCATTGTTCTAATTTTATTAAAATAAATAGAACATTTGATTGAATTAATTTTTAAATTATTATTATTTTATATTCTTAGTTTAGCCTATTTTTATTCTGTAACAGGATACGGAAAACTTATATCAAATAAAAATTCGAATTTTTTTGAACTACAACTAGATGGCACAATTGTATTGTTACTTATTGGTTATATTTTTTATTTATCAATTGGCATTAATGGATTACTAAATTGTATAATTGTTTTTTTTGGTTTTATTTTATTTTTTTTTCATAAAAAAAAAAATGTAATTGTTAAATTTAATTATATTTTATTATTATTTATTCTTCTTTTTTCAGTTTTACTTATTTCAAAAACTCATGAAGATTTTAATTCATATCATTTATTTTCAATCTCTGAACTATTTAATAACTCATTAAGAATTGGCATATCAAAATTGAATATGTATTACATGCATTCATCACATTTAACATTAAATCAAGCTTTGACTGTGTTTCCATACCTAAACTTTAAAATTATACATTTGCCGATTTTTATTATCTATTTGAGTGTATTAGGTTACTTTTTAAAAGTAGCTTTCTCAAATAATTTAAGAACTAATGAGTTATTTTTTTCAATATTTTGTATATTTATTTTGTTGGTAAAATTTAACAGATTAAGTGAATTTGGGTACGATTATATATCTCAATTCATACTCTTAGTTATTTTCCACAAAATTTATTTTTTAAATTTTAATAAATATGAGCTAAGAAAGTCTATTTTGTACTTTTTTTTATGCGTCTTGATAAAACCTGTAAGCCTACTTTTTTCACCTATTTTATTGTTTATTTTTTATAAAAATGGGTTTAATTTTTTTAAGAAAATTTCATTTTCAAAATATATTTTAATTTGTTTATTACTCCTAACTTTGATTTCTTCAAGTTTTACTAAAACAGGTTGTATATTTTATCCGATTAATTCATCCTGTTTTTCAAAAGAACAAATTTTTTGGAGTGAAAAAGGTAGTTTAAAATCATATTCTAGAATAGTTGAGTTATGGGCAAAAAGTTATGATGCTCAAATCAAAAGTAAAAATAAAAAAATTGAAGACGCAAATTTATATCTTCAAAAATTTAACTGGTTGAAATTCTGGATTGAACATCATTTCTTTTATAAAATCTTTGAGTTTTTGTTAATAACTCTTACAACTATACTGCTCATTTACTTCTATTTTGTTAAATTAAAAGAAAATGTAGATGAACAAAACAAAGATAAAAATGTTATGCTTTTTTTATCCACACTTAGTATTTTATTTTGGTTGAATACTGTTCCTCAATTCAGATTTGGATTTACTTCAATATTAATTTTTATGTTTATTTTTTTTAGCATTTTTTTAAATTTAAATATTAATTTTAACAAAAAAAAAATTATCCATATTCTCATTTTTGGTTTATTAATTCTAAATATTAAAAATTTTAGTAGAATAAATAATGAGTTTTCGCGAAATGACTTTTATAAATTTACAAATTTCCCTTTTTATAACGAAAAAAAAATTATAAACGATTACTCTAAATTAAAAAAAAGTAAGTTTTTTCATATTGAAATTCTAAAATAGATTATAAATAAAAATACACTTCAGCACTATAAATGCATCTTTAAGTCCAATTTTTTTTCCTTGGCTATAAGTTCTACCAAAGTAACTAATTCCTACCTCATAAATTCTTGGTTTTAACTTTGCAACTTTTGCAGTCACCTCAGGGTCGAATCCAAAACCGTTCTCCTTTAAATTTATTTTTTTAATTATTTCTTTACGAAAAACTTTATAACATGTTTCCATGTCTGTTAGATTAAGATTTGTAAACATGTTTGATAATAGTGTAAGTAATTTATTAGCAACTGTGTGCCAAAAAAATAATATTCTCCGCTCATCACCACCTATAAACCTAGAACCATAAACAACATCAGCATGTCCATCTATTATTGGCCTGATAAGTTTGTAATATTCCTTTGGATCATATTCTAAGTCAGCATCTTGGATTATGATTATTTCTCCTTTTGCAATTTCAATTCCTTTTCTTAATGAATAACCTTTACCATAATTTGCGTCGTTATATATAATCTTACAAACCTGTCCTTGAACTCTATCTTTTAATATTTCAGCTGTTCCATCCTGGGAGTTATCATCAATTATTATAATTTCAGTATCTAAATCTTTAAGACTCTTTATTCTATTTACAATTTCCTCTATTGTATCTTTTTCATTAAAACACGGTATTAAAATAGAAATTATCATAATATCTAATTTTTAAGTTTATTTTCTCATAATAGTATGTATTTCTATGATTATATTAAACTATAATTAACTAAAATTATTGATAATAAATTTCTATGAGTTTTATTTTTAAATACTCAAAGAAAATAATTGCTTTTTTAGTAATCTATATAACTTTTGATATTATATTATTTAGTTTATTACCAAAAAATTTTAAGTCTGAAATTTATAACAATAGAGCGCATAGAATAAAATCATATTATTATCATCATGATTTAAGACCTATGGCGTCATTTTATGATAGCTGGGGTTATGAGAGATATAAAATTTTCACAAACAATTTAGGGTTTAAAGATAGTTCAAATAGAAAAGTTCAATTTAAAAATAGAAATATATTATTTATAGGTGACTCTTTTACAGAAGGGGTAGGTTTAAGATATGAGGATACATATGTTGGTTTAATTGATCAAGAATTTAAGAATAAAAATATTGATTTAGAAGTATTAAATGCAGGTGTGCAGTCTTATTCAACAAGTATATATCTTTCAAAAATCTATCATCTTTTATACAGGAAAAAATTACCAATTACAGATATTGTAATTTTAGTATCTGGTGGTGATATATTCGATGATAATTATAAATATTTAAAAATTGATAGAAATTTCGTACTTAATCATAAAGATCGAAAAAGCAAAATAAGAATTAATTTAATTAACTTTTATAAATCAAATACATTAACATATCAATTTGTTTCAAGAATTACGCCTCCACGAGTTATTCCCACTATCATTAAACAAATTTTTGTTGGAAAAGATAATCCAAAATACGTGAAAGAAGAAGAAAAGAGACTTAAAATCAAAAATAGTGAGATTGATAATCTTAAATTTTTTAAAATTAAAGATTACTCATATTTTTATTCTGAAGAAGAATTTAATAAGTGGGGAAAAAAAGGAATTGATTATTCAATTGATAATTTAAAAAGGATTAGTGAAATTGCTAAAAAAAAAAATATAAATCTTAATATTTTATATCTCTATGAGCCAATTTTAATTTTAAAAGCTCCAAACAAAAAAACAATTAAGTATTTAAGAAGTAAATTTGAAGATTTAGAGGATGAAAATACAAATATAGAATTTATAAACGATTATTATAAGTCTTTTGAAAACAAATATGAAGCATACAAAAATTTGTTTTTTATTCGGGATATTCATTTCAATAAAAAAGGAAATCAATATATTGCTGAAGAAATTTTAAATAAACTTAATTTTTAAATTGTTTATTAAACAATCTATTGCTAAAAAGTATAATATATGAGTGAGGTAAAAATAGGATCTAATAGAAGTTTTGGAATAGTTTTTTGTATTGTTTTCTTGATTATTGCATTATACCCACTAACTAACCTAGGTGAAATAAAAATTTGGGCTTTAATTATTTCTATTTGTTTTTTTATTTTAGGTTTAATTAAGTCTACTTTATTAAGTCCATTAAATAAATTGTGGTTTAAGTTTGGTATTTTTTTAGGAAAAATTATTTCACCACTGGTTATGGGACTTATATTTTTTTTAGTTGTTACACCTATTGCTATTTTAATGAGGTTATTAGGAAAGGATTTATTAAATTTGAAATTTAGTAATAATAACACCTATTGGATTGAAAAAAATGAACCTAGGAGTAAAATGAAGAATCAATTTTAATATGAGTTTTATAAGAGAATTTTGGGAATTTTTAAAGGTAAGAAAAAAGTACTGGCTTCTTCCTATAATAATTGTGCTAGTTTTGTTTGGTGGTTTAATTGTTTTAAGTCAAGGATCAGCTGTAGCGCCATTTATATATACAATTTTTTAAAGTGTCTTCAATTTTAGGTATTTCTGCATTTTATCATGATAGTGCTGCCTGTATATTGGTAGATGGTGAAATTGTTGCTGCTGCTCAGGAAGAAAGATTTACAAGAAAAAAACATGATCCAAGTTATCCACATAATGCAATAGATTTTGTCTTAAATTATGCACAAATAAAATTAAGCGAGGTGGATCAAATCGTTTTTTTTGAAAAACCATTTTTGAAATTTGAAAGACTTTTAGAGACTTATGTTGCCTTTGCTCCAAAAGGATTTGTTTCATTTAGTAAAGCAATGCCTTTATGGATTAAAGATAAGCTCTTTCAAAAAAATTTATTATTTAACAAACTTAAAGAACATGATCATGATTACAAATCTGACGAAAATATTTTTTTTTCAGATCATCACCTAAGCCATGCAGCGAGTGCATTTTTCCCTTCCCCATTTGAAGAAGCTATAGTTTTAACAGCAGATGGAGTAGGCGAATGGGCAACAACAACTGTTGCTGTTGGTAAAGGAAATAAACTTGATATAAAAAAAGAAATTCATTTTCCTCATTCATTAGGTCTACTTTATTCAGCCTTCACATATTATGCAGGTTTTAAGGTAAATAGTGGTGAGTATAAACTTATGGGATTAGCTCCCTACGGTGAGCCAATTTTTGTTGAAAAAATAAAAAAGCTTATAGATATAAAAGAAGATGGAACATTCAGACTTGATCAAGATTATTTTAATTATTCAACAGGTCTTACAATGACAAACGACAAGTTTCATAATTTATTTGGCCATAAACCAAGAAATCCAAAAAATGAGAAATTAACCCAATTTCATATGGATATTGCATCTTCCATACAAGTTATTACGGAAGAGATAATGGTAAAACTTTGTAAGTCGATACATAAAGAATACAAAATAAATAATTTATGTTTAGCAGGTGGTGTTGCTTTAAACTGTGTAGCTAATGGTAAAATTCTTAGAGAAAAAATATTTGAAAATATTTGGATCCAACCCGCAGCGGGAGATGCGGGTGGATCATTGGGTGCTGCATTAGCATTGTGGCATTTAGATCAAGGAAATGAAAGAAAAGTAAATCCAGATGATGATATGAAAGGGTCTTATTTAGGTGAAGAGTTTTCTCAAAAACAAATTGAAAAAGAATTGATATCAATTGGAGCTAATTATGAAACTTACGATTATGATAAAGTTATTGACCAAACATCTGAATATTTGTCTAATGAAAAAGCAATTGGTTGGTTTCAAGGTAGGATGGAATTTGGACCAAGAGCATTAGGATGTAGATCTATTTTAGGTGACCCAAGATCTGATAAAATGCAAAAAAATTTGAACCTTAAAGTTAAATATCGAGAAAGTTTTCGACCATTTGCTCCTTCAGTTTTAAAAGAAGATGTATCAGATTGGTTTGATATAAAAACTGATAGTCCATATATGTTAATAGTAGCAGATATTAATAATCAAAAAAAAATACTTATGACAGAAGAACAGAATAAGTTATTTGGCATTGAAAAACTAAATGTGAAAAGGTCTGAAATTCCAGCAGTAACACATGTAGATTATTCTGCAAGAATTCAAACCGTTAACGAAATAACTAATAAACCCTACTATGATTTAATTAAAAAGTTTAAACATAAAACAGGTTGCCCAGTAATTGTGAATACTTCGTTTAATGTTAGAGGTGAACCAATAGTAAATACACCTACTGATGCATTTAATTGTTTTATGGGTACAGAATTAGATTACCTAATTATAGGAAATTGTGTTTTAGATAAAAATAAACAAAACATCAAACTAAAAAAGGACTATAAACAAAAATTTGAATTAGATTAAAAATTAATATTCTTTATCAAATTTTCAAATATAACTTTAGTACCCGCCTTATTCCAATGGATATCGCCATATAGAAAAGTATCAAAAATCATTTTTTTTGGGTTATTTGATCTAAAGTATTCATACATAGATAAAAATTCTATATTTTGTTCTTTTGCAAAATTAAACCAATATTCTTCGTGATAATTATCACCATAGAAAATCTGTGTTGGCCATGGATAAATAATTAAGGTAGAGGGAATATTATTTTTTTCTAAAAGATTAAAAAGTTTAATAAGATATTTCTCAGATTGTTTTAAACCTTTATTTACATACAAAAATTTTTCGTCATTAAAAGTCCAATATCCTCTATCTATATGCGTCATTCTGTAAAACATAACATCATCTCTATTAGTGCTTAAAAACTTTTTGTCTAATTCACTGGCTGCTTTAAATTTTAATTTAGTATAATTTTTTAAAACCTCTGTTTTATCTGAGATTAATGCTAAAAATCTAAAAGTAACTGTATTATCCCTTAAAAATCTTCCAAATTTATATAAGTAATTTTTAAAAAGTTTTCTATTTTTTGTTTCAGTAAAAGTTTTGATTTCTCCCTTCTCATCAAATTGAATGAATAACTCATCAAATATATCTGAAACATCTAAAAAAATTATTGCTTGGTCAAATTTATATCCCATATCTAAATAATATTTTGTTTTTTTGAAATAAATACTTGGAGAATATGATCCAACAGCACTATTTAATACATCATATTTCTCACCAAGATAATTGTCCAATAATCCTGCAACTGTATACTCGTAATCTAATCCGGCACCCTCAATAAAGGAGTCGCCTATTAATAAGATTCTTTTCTTTAAATGATCAATTTTTTCTATTTCTCGATTTGATTTATCAACAAAACCTATAGAATTAGTTATAAGTTTTTTTCTTAATTTACCACCCCATGTCTCTATTTCATTTGTATTTGGCAAAATATCATGATGATATTTATCTGATGATATTCTCCAGAATTTATTATCCCAATTAGGAATCTTCCAATACTCAGTATTTTTTAAAAAAATATTGGAAACAATTATATCGAACAGTAATATAAAAATTAAAAATTTAAATATTTTCATTTTAATTTATTAAAAGATTTTCAACTATTTGTTTGGTAAAAATATAATTACCTTTTCTAGAGTAATGGTTCCATTGATTGTTAATTTTATTAAACAAATCATTTATATTATTTTCATTATAATTTTTAATAATAAACTCACTAAAATCAAAATATTTTACTTCATCATTATCTAAATAATTTTTTAAGTATGTAATTTTATTTAGTAATATTTCACTTAATTTTTGTTCCTCAGGAGAATTAGGGTATAACATGTTTGGGTAAAGAGAGTTAAATACTACATAAAAATTTATATTTTTATTTAATGATGAGATTTTAAATTCATTAATAATTTTTAAGAAAATTTCATCTACATCTTTATTTTTTAATTTTTTATATTCATTAGTAATTATTCTTTCTTTTTTAAATAAGCTTTCTATTAAGTTGCCCACTTCTTTTAAATTGAAATGATAAACACTGAATATATCGTTATAAAATCTATCAGTTTTATTACCAAAGTATAAATCAATAATATTTTTTTTTTCTTTTTTATTTTTATCTGAAGTCATATTTTGTTTAAAATTTTTATAATTTAAATATTTCATTAGTGTTTTATTTTTAGCTTCATTCGATAAATCATAAAAATCATTATCTGGAGTAATAAAAAGTATTAATGTTTGATACTCATAAAAAGCCTCATACTCTTTGAAAGTTGCAAATTCGATTAAAGGACCGTTACCACCAATACCTAAAGATGTGCTATTAAGATTAAATTTTTTAAACTGTGAATTAAGATTATATTTGTTATCCAAGCACATTCCCTGGACATAAGAATCTCCTATTAGTAGAAGGTTATTCTTAATTGTTTTTTTTTGATTATTAAATCCAATATTATCAGATAAGTAATAAATTGGTTTATTATTTTCATTTAAACATAATAGTGTTTTTGAATTTTCATAACCAGATAATGGTAGAATTTTTAAATCATCACCTAAAAGTTTATAAGATCCAAAATTTAAATAAATTTTTTCATCATTGTTACTCCTGCTATCTTTATTTAAATAATATAGCCTTGTTTTTTGAAAGAGTTTATCTTTGTTATAATTAATACCAATTTCAATTAAATACAAAAAAAAATATAAAATTATAAAGTTTATAGATATGATTTTTAAAATTCTTACCATAAAAATTAATTTTTTATTTAATATATATTTATATATAGTAAATTTGTTTTTATATGGATGTAAAATTAGAAAAATGGTTTAGACCAAACATTGATAAAGAAATACTTAAAACTTTATCCAAGAAGTCAGACATTAAAGGATTAAAACATGTAGGTGTTTATTTTGGATTACTTGGCTTTTTTGGGTATTTTGCATATTTTACTTGGGGTACATGGTGGTCAGTCTTTTGGTTTTATATTTATGGAAATATCTTTTGTTTTTGTAATCCAATTTGGCACGAGACGGGTCACAAAACAGCATTTAAGACTAAATTTCTGAATGAAATATTTTATTATATTTCGAGTTTCATGGCTTATTTTGAACCTACAAGATGGAGATTTACTCATTTTGTTCATCACGGAAATACATATTCAACAAAAAATCCTTATGATCATGAAATTGAATATGACAATAATCTAAGAGATACACCCAAAAAATTAACAATGAATTTAGTTCCATTTGGTGAATTGTTATTTTTTAAAAAAAGTATTGCTTTCGAAGTAATAAAACATGCTTTTGGCATACAAACTAAAGTTATGATTGATAGTATTCCAGAAAATGCAAGACCAAGAGCTATTTTGATTTCAAGAATTTATGTTAGTATTTGGTTATCCATAATTATTTGGTCTATCTTAGTATCTTCATGGTTACCTATATTGTATCTTTTGCTACCACATTATTATGGAAAAGGTTTACATAAACTAGTTGCCTTCACGCAACATGCAGGTTTAGCAAGGGATGTAAAAGATCATAGATTATCTGCAAGAGATATGAAATTAAACCCAATACTTAGTTTTTTATATTGGAAAATGGAATATCATTGTGTGCATCATATGTTTCCAACTGTTCCAGCTTATAATTTAGAAAAATTGCACTATCATTTAAAAGATCAGTTACCTGAAATTAAAAATGGATTGTTTGATACTTACAAAGAAATAATACCAGCACTTAAAAAGCAAAGAGATAAGCCTGATTATCATTTAGAAATTTCCTTACCAGAACAACAAGCTTCTTAATGTATAAAAACTATAAATTATTGTTATTTTTAGGTGCAGCAATTATTTTTCTTTATTTAAGTGTGGGAAAATACGAGGAGTTTAGTATGCAAAAATCTATCTCAGCATGTGTGATTGCAAAAAGTAAATTAATGAAAAAAACAGAACCAGAAGAAGCAAGAAAAATTTGTGAAAAAGAAATTAGACAAAGTAGATAATATTTTCTTAACTACAATAATATTTTATTTATTAATTATAACAAGTGCATCTTCTGATACAAGATTTGAAAAAGATTTAAAAAAACTTTCAAAATATAATTATTTTGTAAGCAGTGCTGGAAATCGTTACGAATTAGATCAAAATATTGATAAAGATAAAACAATAATCTTAATTTATAGCCATGGTTCTGCAGGCAAAGAAAGTTCATTACAGCTCTGTAAAAATTCTTGGTATCAAATACCACCAACAGTTTATCAATTAGATGGATTTAAAATAAAAGATTTTATAATCAAAACTTATCAACTTTGCAAAGGTGCTAGAGGATGGACACAAAAAGAAGAGGGGTTGTTTTGGGAAATCTATGACAAAAACAATCAAGATGTGAAAAGTGTTTTAAATCTTCAAGATGAAAATGGAGTATTTTTGATTAATAAATGGAAAGGTTTAATACAACAAAAAGTTATTAAATTAAAAATTGATGAATTCAAAAAGAAGGGTTTTAATAATATCATTCTTGCGGGGCACTCAGCTGGCGGATGGGACTCCCTTGTTTTAAAATCAAATTTCCCAACAGAAATTAATGGAGTAATAGCATTCCATCCTGCAAGATCTGGAAAATTTGCTAAAGAAAAAAAACCTCATAGAGGGTGGGTGAATTGGAGAAATTACAAAATATCAATGATCAAAGTAGAACAATTAGAAAATGTTTTAGTTTTTAGCCATGAAAAAGACAAATATGAAAATCCCAAAACATCTAAATTTTTATCTGAATCAGAAAATGTAAGATTTGTTGATGTTAGTGATACTAAATGTAAAAAAAAATTAAAAACTGGTGGATGGCACGGAATAACTCTCACAAAGTGTTTTGCCAACAAAGACCCAAGAAGCAAAGAAGTAATTAGATATTTAGAAAAATTATTTTAAAGTAAACTTGGCAACCAAGTAGAAAATACAGGAAATAATATCATTAGTATTCCATAAATTATTCCTACTATTGTAAACAATGGAACTTCTTTAAATGCATTAGCTGGGTTTTCTTTTATTACACCAGCAGCTGTATATATGCCTACACAAACAGGAGGAGTTATCATGCCTATTCCAGCAAAAGCTACAAAAACCACGTATAAATGGAGTAAGCTTTGATCAAAAGATAGTGTTAATGCTGCAAATATTGGAACAGTTAAATAAAATACTGGTACTATTTCAATAAAGGTTCCTAAGATTAAACAAATAGTTCCTAACATTATCCAAAATAAGTTTACACTTACGCCCATATCTGTGAAGTAAGTTATAATTTTTTGAGGTGCTTGAGTGTAAGTAAGAACAACACTTAAAAAAGTTGCTGTTGCAATAATTGAAAATATAACAGCAGTAATTATTGCGGTATCTTTTAAGCAACTCAGTAAAGATGAAAAAGTTAATTCTCTATAAATTAAAAAACCAATTGCTACAGCATAAACTCCTGCAATCGCTGCAGACTCTGATGGGGTTAAAAACCCTGCATATATTCCACCTAAAATTATAACTGGCGTTATCAAAGCTGGAAGTGCTGCAATAAAAGAACTTAATCTTTCCTTAAATGTAGCTTTTTTGTCAGCTCTAATATGTCTACATTTAAACAAAACTAATAGAACCATTAAAATTAAAAGTATAACTCCTGGTATAACTCCAGCTGCAAATGTTTTAGAGACAGGAACATATGTAAGTGCACTAAATAAAATAGCGGCATTTGATGGAGGTATTAAAGCCTCAAGAAGTGCAGCAGATGCTGCAAGAACAACAACAAACGGAGTAGGGTAACCTTGTTCAATCATTTTGGGCATCATGATTGTTCCTACTGCAGTAATTGCAGCTAATATAGATCCACAAAATGCTGCAAAGAATCCCATCGCAATAACCATTGCAACACCTAGACCCCCAGGCCAATGTCCAACCAAAGTCGTTGCAAATCTCACAAGTCTTAGTGCTGCTCCACCTTTAAGCATCGCCATCCCACTAAAAATAAATAATGGTACAGCTATGAGCACATGTTTTGTTAGAGCCCCAAAAGATACTTGAATTAAAACAGACCAAGGAAGATTAAGTCCACCAATTGCAGCTATAGAGCTACCTAAACCAAATACTAAAAAAATAGGAACAGAAATTATAAGAGCTGCTAAAGATAGTATAGATGCTAATGCAAACATTTAATTTTTTGTTAAATTTATAATATTGTCAAATAGCAACTCTAAAGAGGTTAAAGCTAATATCATGAAACCTAGAGGGAATGCTAAAAACATCCACCATATAGGAATACTTATTTCAATTTCCATAACCTGACCTAAATTGAAATACATTAATGTTGCATCAAAACCAGCTTTAAAAAAAATACAAGCTGATATAAGTGCAATTGTGTTTACAATTAAAAATAAAATTTCTTTATTTTTTTTTGAGAGTAATGGGGTTAAAAAATCCACTTTAATATGCTGTCCTTTTTTTAGTAAAGGCCCTAATAACGGAAATACTAACCAACTAACTAAAACTGGTGGCAATTCTATAAACCAGGCAAATCCAGTCCCAGTTATAAATCTAGTTGCAGCACTTAAAAATAGTGCAGCAACCATAATAAAGATTATCAACATTGCGAGAGCTAAAGAAGCCGAAGCTAGATAATTGTTAACTGCTCGCAACGCTTTCATTTTTTAGACTAAGCAAATAACTTATTCTAATTATTTTTTGCGTACTGTTGTGCTGCTTTTAAAGCGTCAGCATCAATCATTTTAGCCATAGCAGGCATAACTTTGTCTTTCATTAGCTTATCAAATTTTGCTTTCTCAGCCCCTGAAAGAGTAGTTACAACACCACCTCGGTCTTGGAATTCTTTAAGAACAGTTTCACCATGATCCATAATTCGGTCTGTTGAAAGTGTTCCCACTTCTTTACCAACATCCATAATTATTTTCTGTAAATCAGCAGGTAAACTATTAAACCAAGTAGAGTTAGCCATTATGTATGCATCTGCATAGTACTGGTAAGGTTTTTGAGCGTATTTTAAAAATTCCCACCAACTATAAGCTTTTATACTCCCTGGAGGACTATTTATAGTATCAATCATACCAGACTGCAAAGCGTTGTAGACTTCACCAGTTTTTAAAGATACACGGTTTGCTCCAAGCGCATCCCACATAGGCTCTTCACTCTTAAGCAATCTTCTAGCTTTAAGACCTTTCATAGCATCAATACCAGTTAATTCTCTTGCACTTGAAATTGACATTACTGGTCCAACAGGGTTGTACATGACTAAAGTAGAATTAGTTTTTTTTGTTAATTCTCCCCAAATCTCTTTTCCTTTAGCAGAATTTTGAAAAAAACCTCTTTGTTGTTCCCAAGAATTGAATAATCCTGGAAAAGAGGCAACATTAAAGTTCTTATTGATTGGTGGAAAACTTACCACTCCAACAATCCCTCCTAATTCAACAGCACCCGATGTGACAGCACCCATAACTTCTCTAATTCCAAAAAGTTGTTTAGATGGATAAACTTCAATCTTAAGTTTCCCATTTGCTCTTTTATTTACTTCATCTGCAAAAATTTGAGCATGTTTTGCACTGTGATGTTTTGGACTCCAATGTACAGATAAACGTCCAACAATCTCGGCAAAAGCTGCAGTTGAAGAAACTACAAATGAAATAACTAATAAAAAGCTAACCAAACTTTTCGATAAATTTTTAATTTTATTCATATTTTCCCTCTCTTTTTTTTTAATAATCTTATTATTTTGATATAATTAAAACAATCAAAATAAAACTACATAAAATTGAATAATAAGGTCCAAATGTTATATTAATTGATACTATGATTTACAAATTATCAAAAAGCATACTGCTGCTTTTTTTTGTTCTTTTATTTACAAATTATTCCTATAGTGAAACTAAAATAGACGAAGCTGTTGATAAAACCACAGATTTTTTAAAATCTGTATCAAAAAGAGGATTAAGCAAAAACCAAACAGCTGAATTTTTAAATAATTATGCAATTACTCTCAAAGACGAAAGAACTGACGGAGAAGTAACCTATATTTTTGATACCGAGAGTTATAAAAGATATAAAAATGGTAACGTCATATCAGAAGATGGATGGAGATTTTCAAAATTGGGAGCCTTAAGACTATTTAATGGAGATGTAAAACTTACTTGGAAAATAAAAATTGGAAAAGAAAATATAATGGTTATTAAAACAAAATTTCAACCAATCGGGAAAGAATATCCTTTTACCTATAAATTAAAAAAATTATTTTTTGAGGAAATTCAATGAACCCAACAGATATTCTGCTAAGTATTGCAATTGTTGGGATATACACAATTATTTATGTATATTTAAAATCTAAATATGATGATAACAAAACTATCATAAAGTTATTTGTTGTTGGATTTATCTATGCAACAATAATTACTGGTATTCTTTATTATTTGATAAAATTTATAGCTTCCTAATAAAATTTATATGAAACATAAATTGGAATTAATTTATTTCAAAATGAGAGCACTAGCAGAAGCTCCTCGTTTATTATTTCATTATACTAATATTGAGTATGAAGATGTTATGTCATGGGATTATTACGGCAAGGATTGGTCAGAGGTAAAACCAAAAATTCCTTTTAAACAATTACCCATGTTAGTGATCGATAAAAAACATGAAATTTGTCAAAGTATGGCAATAATGACTTTCACAGAAAATTTGGCAGGTATCAATATTACTGATCCAATATTAAATGCAAAAGCAAACGCAATCATGCAAAGTGCCCAAGAGTTATTTATGCCACTGAATCCAACAGTCAATTTTGCAACTGGAGAAAAGTTTATAAAAAAAAGAGATGATATGATGCCTTTTTTAAAATCTAGATTTGAGGACCTTGAAAAAGCAATAAAAGAAAATAAAAAAAAATTCTTTATTTATGATGAGCCAAGAGCATGTGATTTTGTCACGTTTCATCATTTAGATTTGTCTAAATTGTTAGATCCATCATTAATAAAAAAATTTCCTAGATTAGAAAAATTTCTTGAGAATATGATGTCAATTGAAAGTATAAGAAATTATTTAGAAAAGAGACCAAAATTGATAGATGTAAGCGTCGAACCAAAATTAGTAATAGATGGCATCCCACATCCAACTGGAGTTAAAAGAACATAATATATTTTGTGAAAATAATTTTTCTTTTTTTAGTATTTTTGAACTTCTTAATGTTTCAAAAATCAATTGCTCAAGATTTTGAATTTATTTCTTTAAATGAAAATAGTTTCAGCAAACCCAAACCTTTTGATGCATTTGTTTGGGACGAAGGTAAAAAACTTAAAATTATCAAAGGTAGAGATATAGACAATCCAAAAGATAAAATTATCGTTATATATAATCATGGTGGTTGGGGATGGAATAAAGGCTGGGGCCCAGGCTGGGATCTTTATTTAGCAAAACTTATGGCACCACAACTTTCAGGAAAAAAAATAAATGGAAAAGAAATTGTATTATGGATGAATGGAAGTTTGATAGATAAAAAAAATGATCCCTATAAAGGTAAAGAAATTGGATATGCTTGTGGGTGGAAGTTAAAGGGCGCGTGGCATCAAGAATGGCATGAGTGTATTTTAAATGACTTTCCCACCTATTTAAGAGAAAAAAGAACTATAGACATTGTTAATTATTTTGCAGATAAAGGAACACCTCGAAATCAAATATTTTTATCAGGTCATTCTTGCGGAGGATGGAATGCATTAAGAATAGAGGGGAAATATCCTGATGCATTTAACGCTGCAATTTCTTATATGCCTAATTGTTGGGATAGAAGACCAAATGGACTTGTAAGAAAAACATTAATTGATGAAATGAAAACTTTTAAAAAGCTTGATGCAATAATTTATTCAAGCCCAGTCGATGGAGGTGAAGATTGGAAAGCAAGTTACCAAGATTTAAAATGGATAGGCGACATACCTGGTGCAAAAATGATTAAATTACCGGGTCATAATGCAAAAGATGGTAAGGAAATATCAGTCAATGGTAGTCTTTGTGAAAATTTACCACGAATGCATGGTGGATGGGAAGAAGTTTGGCCAAAGGGAAAAAAGAAACTTAGAAGTGCGAAAAAATTTATTGCCGTAGATAAAAAAGAAAAAAAAGCAATGATGAAAAAAGCTAAAGGTCACAATATGTTATACAGAAAGTGTTTCGATTCTTATTATCCCCAAATATTAGATTTTATAGCATCAAGAGTTAAATGAGAAAAATCATTGGGTTTATAATTATTTTTTTCATAATAAATAGTAATGCACTGGCTAAGATAAGAAAATTTGAATGTGATTATGCCAAAAATACAGACGCAGGATTTGTGGGTTATAAAAACGATAAAAAGAAAGAATTTAAATACATAATAATTGAGGTGGATACTAATAAAAATAATATTAAAATTTCATCTAAACTTGATGGTCAGAAAGAAAAAAAATTTAAACCTATTGTAATAAAACAATCTGGAACCTTTTTAACTTACCAATTTCCTGGAGATAATAATACATACAATTTTAGTTATGGATCAAACGAATTTTTAGTTTCGCGCGCAAGTCCTACTTCTCAAAGTCAGGCAAAGTGTATGGCTAAAAAAGGTTCAGAAATTAAAACTAAAAAAGTTAAATATAAAAATTTAAAAACCAATGAAAAAAAATATGTTTTTAAAAACTTTTATGACAATTTAAGACATTTTAAGATGAAGAAAAAAGATCCAACTTTATTTAGAAAATTAGAATACCTGAAAACCACAGAAAATAACTCCTTATCTGGTGAAATGGGTTGTTCGTTTCAAAAACATGCATGCTTTCCCGAAACTAAACAGTATGATGCACATATTTTTTTAGCTACTTACTCCTCTGGAAAAACAATAGAATTTGTCATTGATGACCATTATAAAAAAAAAAGAGCAGAAAAATTAGCTTTAAAATATGCAACAAAGATAGGTCAGGTGCCAAGTTTTTTAATTAATGGTTATTGTTTAAAAAATTATAACAAAGGCCTTTCACCTGATGGTTTTTCTGACCCTAGTTGTACAAAAGGTGTAAACAAAATAAGAATTGATAAAGGTGTAAGGTATATGTTCGCTAGACCAAAAGAAAATTGGTTTATAATATATCCAGATAATTTGAGTAAAATATCAGAAAATTTTAGGTGGATTGTTTTAGTTCATGAAATGGCTCATGTTTCATTAGATAGTCTATTACCCAAAGGTAATTGGGGAAATTTATCATATAACGATAAATATACTCACATAACAAATTATTCAGGTAAAAATACTGGTGAAGATCTAGCAGAAACAGCTGTAGCTTGGGTTGCTTTGCGATGTATGGATAAAACATCAAAAAAACATAGAAAAAAAATTCTTGAAGGAATTCCTAATAGAATAAAATTATTAGATAGTTTAAAATTAAATACAGCACCAATGGTTTGTAAATATTAAATTAGGTTTTTAATCAAAACTTGTTTGCAACAAAAAATAAAAGTAGTATAAACCACCAATTGTTAATGGCGGGGTAGCTCAGTTGGTTAGAGCGCGGGACTCATAAGCCCGAGGTCAGTGGTTCGATCCCACTTCCCGCTACCAAATTAATGGCCAGGAAAATCCATTAAATTTTCAACTTTGTAACCTTTTTTTAGAAGATTATCACAACCACCTAAATCAAAAAGATTTATGACAAATATAAAGGCTGCAATATTTCCTTTAGAAATCTCTACGAGTTTTGCTGCAGCTTCTGCAGTTCCTCCAGTTGCTATCAAATCATCTATTATAAGAACAGAATCATTTTCTGAAATTGAGTCTTTGTGAACCTCTATTGTTGCTGTTCCATATTCAAGCTCAAAATCAACTGAATGCACATCAGCGGGTAGTTTATTTTTTTTTCTCAACATTATGAATGGTTTTTTTAAAATGTAAGAAACAGCAGATGCAAACACAAAACCACGTGATTCAATTGCTGCAATTTTATCTATTTTAAATTTTTTGGACCTCTCAACAATTTGATTTATTGACTCCTCAAAAGCAGTCTCATTCTTTATTAATGTGGTTATATCTCTAAATAAAATACCTTTTTTAGGATAATCTTTAATTGAGCGAATATAATCTTTTAAATCCATAATAGTTATTTATAATTCAGATATAATTACTTTTTACATGGCAAATAATAAATTAGCAATAATTGGTGGAAGTGGTCTTTATGATGTTGAGGAGTTTAAAGACAGAGAATTATTAGATTTAAACACTCCTTGGGGAAAACCATCAGATAAGATTTTAAAAGCAATTTATAAAAATAAAGAAGTTTATTTTTTACCAAGGCACGGCAAAGGTCACTTTATTTCACCATCAAACATAAATTTTAGAGCAAACATTGACTCATTAAAACAATTGGGTGTAACAGATGTTGTATCTGTCTCTGCTGTAGGTTCTTTGAAAGAAAATTTGCCTCCCGGTAAATTTGTTATTGTTGATCAATTTATAGACAGAACATTTGCTCGAAATAAAAGCTTTTTTGACGAGGAAATAGTTGCTCATGTATCAATGGCATACCCAACCTCTAAAGGCTTAATGAATGCATGTGAAGATGCTATAAAAAAAGAAGGAATAGATTATCAAATGGGAGGAACTTATGTGGTAATGGAAGGCCCACAATTTTCAACATTAGCTGAGTCGAATCTTTACAGATCATGGAAAGCAGATGTGATCGGAATGACAAATATGCCTGAAGCTAAATTAGCAAGAGAAGCAGAAATTAGATATGCATCTGTTTCAATGGTGACTGATTATGATTGTTGGCATCCAGATCATGAAAATGTTGATGTCCAAAAAGTAATAAAAGTATTATTAGATAATGCTTCTAAAGCAAAAAGCATGATTAAAAACCTTATTGATAATTTTGAAACTCATATTGATCCTGACGACCCAACAAATAATTGTTTAGATGTTGCTATAATTACTGCTCCAGAAAAAAGATCACAAAAGACTAAAAACAAACTAAAAACAGTAGCCGGTAGAGTTTTAAACAAGTGACTTTAAAATTAACTGATAAGCAAATTTTAGACTATAAAAAAGATGGCGTAATTTTAATCAAAAAAGCTTTTTTGCCTTGGATTGAAAAACTTAGAAAGGGATTTCAAAAAGTATTAAATAAACCAAGTTCACATGGAAGAGAAAATGTTTCAAAACAACATGGAGGAAGATTTTTTGAGGACTATTGTAATTGGCAAAGAATAGATGAATTTAAAGATTTTATTTTTAATTCACCAGCTGCAGAAATTGTTGCTCAATCAACTCAATCTAATAAAATTCAGGTATTCCATGAGCACATTTTCTTAAAGGAACCTGGCACAAAAAAAGAAACTCCATGGCATCAAGATCTTCCATATTATTGCGTAGACGGAAATGATACAGGAAGTTTCTGGATACCATTAGATAGTGTATCAAAAGATAACTCTCTAAAAGTTTTAAAAGGATCCCACAAGTTACCAATGTTAGTAAGACCTACTAAATGGTCAAATGACACATTTTGGTATAAAAATAACAAGAGTTTTATGGACATTCCAAATATAGATAAAAATAATATTTTTAGTACAGAGATGGATATGGGAGATGCAATATTATTTAATTTTAAAGCTTTACATTCATCTTCAGGAAATAGTGACAAAAAAAGTCGTAAAGCTTTTTCTGCAAGATTTATTGGAGACGATGTAAGATACATTGATAGAAAAGAAGAAACTTCCCCACCTTTCGCTGGAATAGATTTAAAACCAGGGGATAAAATGAGAAAAGACTGGTTTCCTGTAGTTTGGAGTAATTAAATGAGAATAAATGGAAAAAAATATAGAACAATTTGGTATGAAAATAATGTAGTAAAAATAATTGATCAAACCAAACTTCCACATCATTTTATTATTAAAGATTTAAAGACAATAAAAGATTCAGTAAAGGCAATAAAAACTATGGAGGTAAGAGGTGCACCTCTTATTGGTGGAGCTGCTGCTTATGGAATAGTATTGGCAATACAAGAAAATAAAAATTTAGATTTCATTAAAAAAAGTTCAGAAGAATTAGTTAATTCAAGACCTACAGCTATAAACTTGCAATGGGCAGTTCATAGAATGAATAATAAATTATCATTTGTGAAGCCTGATGAATTATTGGATGTAGCATTAAAAGAAGCAAAATTAATATGTGATGAGGACGTAAAATTTTGTGAGAATATAGGATTTAATGGACTAAAAATAATTGAAGAAATTTATAATAAAAATAATAGAACTGTTAATATCTTAACTCACTGTAATGCAGGGTGGTTAGCAACTATAGATTGGGGGACAGCAACCTCGCCAATTTATCAAGCACATAAAAAAGGAATACCAATTCATGTATGGGTCGATGAAACAAGACCAAGAAATCAAGGGGCAAATCTAACTTCGTTTGAATTAAACGAAGAGGGTATACCAAATACAATTATTACAGATAATACTGGTGGTATTTTAATGCAAAGAGGAGAGGTTGATATGTGCATTGTTGGAACAGATAGAACTCTATCAACTGGAGATGTATGCAATAAAATTGGTACATATTTGAAAGCATTAGCAGCACATGATAATAATGTGCCCTTTTATGTGGCTTTGCCAAGCTCCACAATTGATTGGGAAACTAAAGATTATAATAAGATACCTATTGAAGTAAGAAATTCTGAGGAACTATCTCATATAGAAGGAAAAGACGAAAAAAATAATATCAACAAAGTTTTAATTTATCCTGAAAACAGTAAATCGATGAATTTAGCGTTTGACATAACTCCAGCAAAATATGTAACAGGTTTAATTACAGAGAAAGGTATATGCCAGGCATCAACTGTCGGTTTAAAACAAATGTTTAATAGATAATGAATAAAGTTAAAAATATTTTATTTATAATGGCTGATCAACTAAGATTTGATTATCTTTCTTGTTATGGTCATCCGCACCTTAAAACACCTCATATAGACGGTTTAGCAAAAAAAGGAGTTTTGTTTGAGTCAGCTTATGTCCAAGCTCCTGTTTGTGGCCCATCAAGAGCATCCTATTATACTGGAAGAACGGTATTTAGCCATGGATCAACTTGGAACCAAATACCTTTGCCAATCGGTGAACTAACAATTGGAGATTATTTGAGGCAATCTGGAATTAGAACTGGTGTTGTAGGCAAAACACATATGAGACCCGATATAGATGGAATGAATAGACTTGGAATTTCAAAAGATACAGAAATAGGTCTGACGGTTAGTGAACCAGGTTTTGAGCCTTATGAAAGAGATGATGGTCTTCACCCAAATAACCATATTAAAAACTCAAACAAAAAATTATCTTACAATGAGTGGCTAAATAAACTTGGATATGAGGGTGATAATCCTTGGGATAGTTGGGCAAATTCATCAGAGGATGAAAGTGGAAATATTTTGAGTGGATGGAGGTTAAGAAATTCAAATAAACCAGCAAGAGTTAAAGAAGAACATTCCGAAACTGCATTTATGACAAATAGATCAATGGAGTTTATTCGGGAAAGTGGAGAAAAGCCTTGGTTTTTACATTTATCATATATTAAACCTCATTGGCCATACATTGCTCCTGCACCTTATCATAATATGTACTCCTCAAATCAATTTTACTCAGTTCATCGAAGTAATGCTGAAAAAGAAATAGATCATCCAGTCTACAAAGCTTTCATGGAAAATAATATTTCAAAGACTTTTTCAAGAGAAGAAGTTAGAAACACTGTTCTTTCAGGATACATGGGATTGATAAAACAAATAGATGATAATCTTGGGAGACTATTTAATTTTCTTGAAGAAAAAAATTATATGAATAATACAATGATAGTTTTTACATCAGATCATGGTGATTATCAGGGAGATCATTGGCTAGGAGAAAAAGAACTTTTTCATGAACAAATTGTTAAAGTTCCAATGATAATTTATGATCCAAGTAATTTGTCAGATAATAATAGGGGAGTAAGAGAAAAAAGATTTGTAGAGGCTATTGATCTGCTTCCAACTTTTTTAGAATCTGTAGATAGTAAAGTAAGTAAACATCGTCTTGAGGGTCAATCATTGCTAGCAATTATAAGAGGAAATGAAGTCCCTAATTGGAAAAACAGTGTATTTAGTGAAATAGATTATTCATTTAATGAAGCAAGAAAAATTCTTAATATTGGAGCATCAGATGCAAGAGCATATATGATAAGAAATGATAGATGGAAGTATATTTATTACAAAGGTTTCCCACCTCAATTATTTGATTTAAAAAATGATCCAGATGAATTCAATGATTTAGGACAATCATCAGATCATAAAAAAATTATTGATAAAATGAAGGATATATTGCTTCAAAGAATTACAAATAGAAAAAATAGGGTTGCAGCAACAGATGAATTTGTTTTAAAAGAAAGAGATTATACAAAAGATGATGGAATTATGATAGGAGTTTGGTAATGAACCCTTTAATATTGTCGCTAATTTGTCTAGTTTCAGTAGGGGTATCTGCAAATTTAATAAAATTAATTCGTGGAAATAGAATTTTATTAATTATTTCTTTATTGCCCTGTATTTATATATTTATCTTTGGTTTATATGCAACTTTAGGTCCAATGGATTTATATAAAGATGGTACAGATAATTTTTATGATCGGAATCCAGGTAAAGAATTACCAATAGTGTTTGTATTATTAAAATTTTATCAATATATTTTAATGATTGTAGGTGCAGTTTTTGGCTTTATTTATTTTAATTATATAAAAAAAATAAAAGATACTAGTGAGCCATCAGACTAGGCAAATATAAACAAATTGCAGGAAAAGCAATAATTAAAGCAAGCCTAATTACGTCAGTCATTAAGAATGGAAGAGTACCAAACCATATAGTTTGCAAAGGTGTTTTTTGCATTACACCTTTAATAACGAATAAATTCATTCCAACAGGAGGTGAAATCAATCCAAATTCAACAACTATTACTGCAAATATACCAAACCAAACAGGATCAATTCCAGCATCAATAATCACTGGATAAAATACTGGAATAGTTAAAAATAACATTGCCAAAGAGTCCATTACAGTACCAAGAACTAAATAAATTGCACAAATTACTAAAATTATTCCTAATGGAGTAAGCTCAAGATAATTTATAAAATCAACAACCGCAAAAGGTAACTGTGTGACAGTTATAAGATAATTAAATATACTTGCACCAATAACAATTAAATATAAAGAACCAACAGTTTTTATAGTGGCCCATAAAGCATCTTTCAATAAACTTAATTTTAATTGACCTCTAAAAAAAATAAAAATTAAAACTAAAATTACACCTACTGCAGCACTTTCTGTTGCTGTAAAAAAACCTAAATAAAGTCCACCCATCATGATTGCAAATATTAAAAAAATTGGAAAAACTTTTGATAATGCAGAAATTCTTTCCTTCAAAGGCATTTTTGTTCCATAACCGCCTTGTGAGGGATAAATTAAAAGATAAATTCTAATAGCAATCATATACAGTACCACTGCTATTATTCCTGGTATCAGTGCAGCAAAAAATAATTCTTGAACAGACTGTTCAGTTAAATAAGCATATATTACTAAAATTACACTTGGAGGAATTATGATTCCAAGCGTTCCACCAGATGCAATAGATCCGCTTATTAGGGCATCACTGTAACCATGTCTTCTCATTTCAGGGCCTGCCATTTGAGACATTGTTGCAGCTGTTGCAATCGATGATCCACAAATCATTCCAAATCCAGCGCATGCCCCTACAGTAGACATCGCTAAACCACCTTTGTAATGGCCCACTATTGCATAGGCTGCGTCATATAAATTTCTTGATAAATTTGAACTGTTGGCAAGATTTCCCATTAGAACAAATAAAGGCAACACTGATAATGTATATTTTGAGACAGCATCAAAAGGAGCAGTTCCCAAAACAAATATTGCAGGGTCAAATCCTGAAATCATTGCAAAGCCAGTAAAACCAACAACCAACATTGCAATTCCTATTGGTACGTTTAATACCATCAAAATTAATACAGCAGCAAAAGACAATCCACCATTAATTACAGCTTCTAATCCCATTACAAATTCTCAGCTTTTGAATTAATTTTAAAAATAGTTTTGATAAACCATAAGATGATAGCAAAAACACTTAACCACATCCCAATTGAGCATATGAAATAAAAAGGATAAAAATAAAGCTCTAGATCAATCGTTACTCTTTGATTGTTCATAAATTTGTATGATGTCAAAGTAGTAGAGTATGCCATTAAGGACATAATCGATATCATTAAAACAAATTTTAAAATTATCAAATAAGTTTTAAATAAACCCAAATTTAAATTATTTATAAAATCTGCTGAAACATTAGCATTTAAATAAAATGCTCTTGGCATTGCAAGGAAAGCTACTAATGCCATTCCTATTTCAACTAACTCTATTGTACCTGTAACTGGAGAATTTAAAAATCGTCTTCCAAAAACATCACAAAAAGTTAATACAGCTAATAAAAACAAAACAATACCTGAAGCTATCGCCGAATAATCAAAAACTTTACTGACTTTAGAAATCATAAAAATGTTGCTTCAAATTATTTAAACATTAACATATAAGTAGTTTCAAAAATAGAAAGTATTAATCATGAAGTTTATTTCTTTTAAACATAATAAACAAAATAAGTTCGGTATTATAAATAATAATAAAATTACAGATCTAACTGGAAAAATATCTAATTCGAATACACTTAAAGATTTAATTTCAAATCAAGGCATTGAAGAAGCGAAATCTTATGCAACAAATAATCCAGGCAATATTAATGTCTCTGATATTGAATATTTACCATTAATTCCAAATCCTGGAAAAATTATTTGTGTAGGTTTAAATTATAGTGAACACGTTAAAGAAACCAACAGAACTGTTGAAGAGAATCCAGTAATTTTTCATCGATTTCCAGAAAGTCAAACTGCACACTTACAACCAATTCAAAGACCCGTTGTTTCACAAAGTTTAGATTTTGAAGGTGAGATGGCAGTAATTATGGGTGAAGGCGGTAAACATATAAAACCTGAGGATGCTTTAAAACATATAATTGGTTATTCCTGTTACAATGAGAGCACTGTAAGAGAGTGGCAGAGACATACTAGACAATTTGGGATGGGTAAAAACTTTGAAAAAACTGGGAGTTTTGGTCCACACATGGTTTTAGCCGAAGACATTAATAATTATAAAAATTTTACAATTGAAACTAGATTAAATGGCGAAGTCATGCAAAACGCAAAATTAAGTCAACTTATTTTTGATATTCCAATTTTAATTTCTTATGTTTCTAAAGCTATGGCTTGGAGAGCAGGTGATGTACTAGTCACAGGTACGCCTGGAGGTGTAGGTTTTAAAAGAAATCCTCCAGTATTTATGAAGCCTGGAGATAATGTTGAAATAGAAATCACAGAAATTGGGACTTTATCTAATACAATTAAGGATGAAATAATCTAATTTTCAAGTTAAACTTTCCTATAATTATTTAATAATAAGAGGGGATTAACATGAAAAAAAAAATAATTGGTTTTGTTATAGGAATTTTTTCCTTAAGCATTATTAGCACGGCATCAGCAACAGAATTAAAGTTAGCAACTTTTGAACCACCAAAAGCATTTATAGCAAGTAAGATTTTAGCTGCTTGGGCAGATAAAGTTAACAAATGTTCAAATGGTGCTTTAAACGTTAAAATGTATGCAGGAGGAGTATTAGGAAGTCCTCCTAAACAATACGATATAGTAACTTCAGGAGTTGCAGATATATCTTGGACTGTTCTCGGATATATTGGTGGTCAATTTCCTTTAAGTTCAGTTGTAGAACTACCATTTTTAACTAAAACTTCAAAAGCTGGCTCTAGAGCTTTAAACACTCTTTTTGAAGAAGGTTACCTAGATAAAGAAATGGCAGGAATTAAACTAATAGGACTTCATTCGAATCCAGGATACCAAATCCATATGAAAGATACAAAAGTAGTTAAGCCTGCGGACTTTAAAGGAAAAAAAATGAGAGTTCCAAGCAAAATAGCTGGAACGATTCTTAAAACTTTAGGAGCAACTGGGGTTAAAGTACCAGCACCAGGAACTTCAGAAGCCTTAAATAAAGGTGTTATTGATGGAACGCCTTTCCCATACACAGCAATTGGTTCATTTAGATTATTTGATGTTACTAAATACCATACAGAAGTTAACATCACTAATGCTACTTTTGGATTGATTATGAATGAAGGGAAATATAACGGTCTTTCTTCAGCAGCAAAAGGTTGTGTTGATAAACATTCAGGTCAATGGTTTGGCGATTGGGCATCTAATTTAATTGATACTCAGAATGCCAAGATGAGAGTTCAAGTAGAAAACACTCCAGGACACGAAATAACTGTTGCATCAGACTCAGTGTTAGCTGAATACAAAAAAATATTAGCTCCAATCGAATCAGACTGGTTAGCAGAAATGAAAGGCAAAGGTCTTGATGGAGATGCTGTATTAAAAAGAGCAAGAGAAGTAATTTCTAAAATAGACGGTTAATAGTTAAATTCGAGCCCGCTAATTTCATAGCGGGCTCTTTCAAAATTAAGTATAATAATAAAATGGCAGTAAAAGCTTTAAGTTATATTGGAGTTAATTCAGATAAATTTGAGGATTGGTCAGATTATTCTCAGAAATATCTCGGCATGCAACAGATGGACCGTGGAAAAGAAATTCTGTCTTTTAGAATGGATGACCAAAAACAACGATTAACAATCACTGGTGATAAAGGAGATGGATTAGGATTTTTAGGATGGGAAGTTGAGAGCAAAGAAGATCTTCAAACCTTTGCAAATAAATTAGAAGAAAATAAAATAGTAGTAAATCACGGAAAGACTTCTTTTGCTGACAAACGTTTTGTTGAGGATTTAATATATTTTAACGACCCACAAGGAAATCGTATTGAGCTTGTGTATAAGCCTATGTTAGATACAGATCCGTTTAAACCAGGTAGGCCAATTTCTGGATTTAAGACTGGACCACTTGGTATGGGACATGCAGTTGTACATGTTAAAAATATTGATGATTTAATTCCTTTTTACAGAGACGTAATGGGTTTTAAGATAAGTGATTATAGTCATACCCCAATATCTTTATGCTTTTTTCATGTTAATGGCAGACATCATAGTTTAGCTTTATTTGGTTCAGGTGGAACAGGATTCCATCATTTTATGGTTGAATACAACAACTTAGATGATGTAGGTCAAGGGTATGACTTGTTACAATACAAGGATAACGCAATTGCTTATACAATGGGACGACATACCAATGATTATATGACGTCATTTTATTCAATTACACCATCTGGTTTTTTTATTGAAAATGGATGGGGTGGGAGGATTATCAATCCGGATACATGGCAGCCTATTGAAACATTCGAGGGGCCTAGTTTTTGGGGACATGAAAGACTTTATTTACCAGATGATGAGAGAATGAAATTTAGAAATAAAAGACTTGAAACTGCATCCCAAGGAAAACAAGCTCCATTGTTAATCGATTGTCCTTGGTTATATTCAAATTTAAAAAATAAATAATTTCTAAAAATATCAATGAAAGAATTTGATGTCACAATAATAGGATTAGGACCCGCGGGAGGGACTTTAGCAAACCTTCTGGCAATGCATGACTTTTCGATATTAATTCTTGATAGAGAAAAAAGCTTTTATCCACTGCCTAGAGCAGTTCATTTTGATGACGAAATAATGAGAGTATTCCAAACAATAGGAATTACAAAAGAATTTTTGAAACATACTATAATTAATAAAGGTACGAAATTCGTTAATTCTAAAGATAAAGTAATATTAGATTGGCCAAGACCAAAAAAAATTACAGATAATGGATGGTATCCAAGTTATAGATTTCATCAACCTGATCTAGAAAAAAAACTTAGAAAAAAATTAAAAAATTATAAAAAAGTTTTAATTGAACAAAATTCTGAAGTTGTAAAAATTCAAAATTCAAAAAATCATGTGGATATAACTTATTTAAATATAAATAATCACAAAGAATATCTCGTAAGGTCAAAATATGTAATTGGTTGTGATGGCGCCAATTCAATAACTAGAAAACAAATGAAAACAAAAATGGACAATTTAGGTTTTACTCAAAAATGGGCAGTAGTTGATCTAATATTAAAAAAGAAAAAAAATAATTTACCAGATAGAACAATTCAATATTCAAACCCAAAACAACCAGCAACATATTGTAGAAATGTCGGTAGACGTAGAAGATGGGAATTTGCAATTAAGAAAAATCATAGTGATAAAAAAGTTTTATCAGAAAATTATATTTGGAATTTTCTAAAACCTTGGCTAAATAAAAGCGAAGCAATTATTGAGAGAAAAACAATTTATACATTTGAGTCTGCTATTGCTAGAAAATGGAGAAAAGGTAGAGTTTTTATAGCTGGTGATGCCGCTCATTTAATGCCACCATTTATGGGTCAAGGAATGTGTGCTGGAATTAGGGATGCATCAAATTTAGCATGGAAAATTGCTAATTGTATAAGAAATAAATTTGATAAAAAACTTTTAAACACATATCAGTCAGAAAGATCTCTAAATGTTAAAGAATATATTGAAACTACTATGAGGATGGGAGAATTTGTAAATGCCGTTCAGTCCATTCAAATAACAGAAAATATAAAATCTGATGACAAAGGTATTAAAAGCATGCAGTCAATTAAACCTAAACTAGGAAAAGGCTTAGGTAACCTAAAGGATAAAAATAGAGGAAAAACTTTTCCTCAATTCAAACTAAAAAATAATAAAACCTTAGACGATCATTTTTCAAAAAAAGGAATGATAATTTTATCTTCAGAAATAAAGTCCAAAAACTTAAAAAATTACCCCTTATTGAAAGCAAAGAATTTAAGTGAAATATCAAGATATTTAAAAAATATTAATTCAAAAGCTATTTTAGTAAGACCTGATAGATTTATTTTAGCCTCAGCAAGATCAAATAAAGATGTTGGCGTACTTTTTAAAAAATATTCTTCAATTTTACGATAACTTGAACATCTCATTCACAGCTAATATTTTTGAATGATTGTTTGGAGCAATTTCTCCATTTGGCATATATAAGGAATTTTCAAATCCTACTCGAATTTTACCACCTAGGCTAATAGCTTTTTCCAAGCAACTCATTTCTTCTTTTGCAAAAGCGCATATCGACCAATCTAAATTGACATTATTATCTTTCATTATTTTCAAGAACTCTGTAATTTTTTCTGGATAACTAATTTTACCTGTGTAATGACCAATTACAAACAAACACCAAGCTCCTTCAATTGAAATTTCTGCTTTATTTAAAAGGTTCACTAATAAATTTATATCCTGCGGATTATACAAAATATGCTGTATTTTAGTTCCAGCTTCTGTCAAATATTTATATAACTTTATATCTTCCTCTGTTGGGTTTCTGGAAGGTATTAACTCAGCTGTACCAATTGATGTACCTGGTGGAGTAACATCATATGCAAGTTTCCTCATTTCTTCTGGAGAATACTTACCAACTGCTTCAGTAGTAACCTGAATATGCATTTTTGGAACCTGATGTTCTAATTCATTTAATGCCTCTTTATAAAGTCCAGCATCCAAAACATGTTCTCCTTTATCATTTCTTACATGTAGATGAATAGCACCTGCCCCTGCTTCAAAACAGTTTTTAGCAACCTCAACTGTTTCCTTAATAGTTAAAGGAACTTCTGGGTGATCTTTCTTGACTTTTCTCGCTCCATTTGGAGCTACCATTAATTTTGGTAATTTATCTGGTTGAAAAAAAGCCATAAATTCAATCTAAT
>CABZOF010000003.1 GCA_902527215.1 uncultured Pelagibacteraceae bacterium
TAGAGCTAAATATATTAAAGTCTGTAGGATACGATATTAACTTTAAAGATTATGTGGTTGATAAAAGCATAAATGGTCAAACCAAATATATTGTAGACTCAAGTCAAAAAATCATACCCAATTTTCTAATAGATAAAAATATTAGTCCTGAAAATTTAAAAGATATATACAGTGGCTTTACCATAGTTGGAGATTTTTTGGATAAAACAATTATCAAACCTAATAACAAGAACTATCCTTCTTCAAGAAATGATTTTGTTAATTTGTTGAAATAATTAAAGATCAATTTGATCGGCAAAATAAGTTACAATGCCATTTGCTCCAGCTCTTTTAAACGAAATAAGAGACTCTTTTATTGAGGTTGTATCTATTAATTTTTTTTTAATTCCATTCATTATCAAACTGTATTCTCCAGAAACTTGGTATGCAAATACTGGTATTTTGAAATTATCTTTTACTTTTTTTATTATATCAAGATAGGGCATACCAGGTTTAACCATGACCATATCAGCACCTTCTTTTATATCTAATGAAACTTCTCTCAAAGATTCATCTGAATTTCTAAAATCCATTTGGTATGTTTTTTTATCACCTTTTAGCAATTTTTTTGATCCGACAGCGTCTCTAAATGGTCCATAAAAGCTAGATGAAAATTTAACTGCATATGATAATATTTGCACGTCATTTAAATTATTTTTATCTAATGCTGATCGAATTTTACCAATTCTGCCATCCATCATATCTGAGGGTGCAATAACATCACATCCCATTTTGGCTTGCAGCACCGCTTGTTTGGTAAGTATTTCTATAGTTTTATCATTTAGAATATTATTTTTCTTTAATAATCCATCATGGCCATGAGAAGTGTAAGGATCTAGGGCCACATCACACATAATACCAATTTTATTCTTAAATTTTTTTTTAATGAATTTTATACCTCTACAGACTAAATTATCTGGGTTTAATGCTTCAGAACCATTTTCATCTTTTTTTGTTTTGCTTGTGTATGGAAATAAAGCAACCATAGGTATTCCTTTTTTAATTGCTTTACCTACGGCTATATTCAGTTTGTCTACACTATACCTAAATACATTTGGCATAGATTTTATTGATTCTTTTTTATTTTTTCCTTCAATCAAGAAAATTGGTAGGATTAAATCACTATAAGATAAAGAACTTTCTTGCACTAGTTTCCTAGACCAACTGTATTTTCTTGATCTTCTAAGCCTTAAATTTGGATATTTACCTGTAATCATATTGTATTTTATTATGCGACAAAATCTATTATACAAATATATATATAAATGAGTAGAAAACAATCTTCATGATAGATAATAAAGACAAAGTCGTAAACCTTAACTTACATAATCAAACCGATAGAGTTTTAGACTTTAGTGATTTTCAAAAACAGACTATACAATTTGATATTGATAAGCTTCAAGATGCTTATAACCAAATAATACAAATTAAAAAGTTTGATGATGGAGGTGGTGTAACTAATTTTGGTGCAATTTCTTTAACACAAATACCAGGAGACCCAGACTCAATAAAAGGTAGTAAAGCTCGAGGTGTTTATTGGACTAAACCTGATAAGTCTGGGAAAGAAGTTTCAAGGGATGTTGACATAGATGAGTATAAGTACAGTGAATTTATAAAAGATTACGAAAATACTTATTTTAAAGAAGTTTATGATGTTCTTTCATCAAAATATAAATTAGGCAGAGTAAGAATTTTATTAAAAGAACCAAGATCAACATTAAGCTGGCATAGAGATCCAGAACCTAGATTGCATATACCAATTATAACAAATCCTGGTTGCTTAATGGTTATTGATAATGTAGCAAAGCATATGCCTGCCGATGGATCAGTTTGGGTTACTAACAATACAAAATATCATAACGCATTTAATGGTGGAGAAGAAAATAGAATACACCTAGTTGCATGTGTGTTAGATTATAAATTTAATTAATTTGAAAAAAATTTATATCGCATCTGATCATGCTGGATTTAATTTAAAAGAGAGTATAAAAAAAAAATTTTCTTCAAAATTTGAAGTTTTAGATTTAGGTCCAGATCATTCAAAAAAATCAGTAAACTATCCAGATTATGCCCATAAATTATCAAAAAAGATAAAAAAAGATAATATTGGTATTTTAGTATGTGGTTCGGGTATGGGTATGGCAATGACAGCTAATAAACATAAAAATATAAGAGCGGCACTATGTTATTCGGTAAAAAACGCTAAATTATCTAGATTGCATAATGATGCAAATGTTATTACATTAGGAGAAAGGTTGATTAGTAAAAATTTAGCCTTTAAATGTATATATGCATTCTTAAATACTAAGTTTGAGGGTGGAAGACACTTAAAAAGAGTTAAAAAAATATAAAAATTATGTCAAGTGAAACAAAATATTTAAATAGTGAGTACAAAGACTTCTTTGAAAAAAGTTTATTAGATAGTGATCCTGAAATTTATAAAGCCATTAATGATGAGTTGGTTCGTCAACAAAATCATATTGAATTAATTGCATCTGAAAATATTGTGTCTCAAGCAGTCCTTGAAGCTCAAGGATCAGTATTGACAAATAAATATGCTGAAGGTTATCCTGGCAAAAGATACTATAATGGTTGTGAACATGTGGATGTTGCTGAACAATTAGCTATAGATAGACTTAAAGAATTATTTAATTGTAAATTTGCTAACGCTCAACCTCACTCAGGGGCACAGGCAAACGGTGCAGTATTTTTAGCTTTGTTAAAACCCGGTGATACTTTTATGGGAATGAGCTTGAATTCAGGAGGGCATATTACTCATGGTTTAAAAATTTCTATGTCAGGAAAATGGTTTAATGCAATTGGATATGAAGTGGATAAAGAATCTGAACTTATTGATTATGACAATGTGGAAAAGCTTGCGCTTGAGCACAAACCTAAACTTATAATTGCTGGTGGAAGTGCATATTCAAGAGTCATTGATTTCAAAAGATTTAGAGAAATTGCTGATAAAGTTGGAGCATACCTAATGGTTGATATGGCTCATTTTTCAGGTTTGGTTGCTGGTAAAGGTTATCCTAATCCATGTGATTATGCACATGTAGTTACATCAACAACCCACAAAGTATTCAGAAGTGCAAGAGGTGGAATTATATTAACTAATCACGAAGATTTATCAAAAAAATTTAATACAGCTGTTTTTCCTGGATACCAAGGAGGACCATTAATGCATATTATAGCTGCTAAAGCAGTTGGATTTAAAGAAGCATTAAAACCTGAATTTAAAGATTATATTAAAACTGTTTTAGCAAATGCAAAAATTTTAGCTGAGACTTTAAAAAATAACGGTTTTAAAATATATTCAGGTGGTACAGATACACATCTGATGTTAGTTGATCTAAGGCCTTTTAATGTAAAGGGTAATGTTGCTGCAGAAAGTCTTTCTAGAGCAAATATTACATGTAATAAAAATGGTATTCCGTTTGACAGTGAAAGCCCAATGATAACCTCTGGTATAAGACTTGGATCGCAGGCTGCTACAACAAGAGGATTTGGGTTAAAAGAATTTCAAATAGTAGGTGATTTAATAACAAAAACTATAAAAGGATTAGCAGAAAATCCTGAAGATAACTCTAAAACAGAGAATGAAGTAAGAAAAGAAGTTGTTAGCCTATGTTCAAATTTTCCTATATATAAGCACTTAGGTTAGTTTAAGCTTATGATATGTCCATGCAGCAAAAAAGGTGACACTTCGGTTGTTGATTCTAGACCCACAGAGGATGGAACGGCAATTAGAAGAAGAAGACTCTGTAGCTGTGGTGAAAGATTCACAACATTTGAAAGAGTTCAATTTAGAGAACTTACAGTAGTTAAAAAAAACGGTAGAAAATCATCTTTTGATAGAGAAAAACTTTCAAAATCAATTTATGTCGCTTTAAAGAAAAGACCTATTGATACAGAAACAGCAGAAAAATTCATCTCAAAAATTAGTAGATCATTAGAAGAATTGGGTCAGAGTGAAATTTCATCTAATACTATTGGAACTATGGTTATGGAGGGTTTAAAAGAGCTTGATCCCGTAGCTTATGTTCGATTTGCATCAGTCTATAGAAACTTCAGAGAAGAAAAAGACTTTGTTCAATTTGTGGATAGAATTGATGTCTTTAAAAAACGATAATTATAAATCTACGGATAAAAAAATTATGAACTTTGCTATAGAATTAGCAGAGAATAATAAGTATTTAACTGGGACAAATCCATCTGTTGGTTGTGTAATTGTTAAGAATAATAAAATCTTATCTTTTGCAACTACTAATAATGGTGGTAGACCACACGCAGAAAGAATTGCATTAAATAAAAATAAATATAACAAAGGAACATCACTTTACTCAACACTTGAACCTTGTTCTCATCACGGGGTAACACCCCCTTGTACAAATGCAATAATAAAGAATAAAGTTAAGAGAGTTTATTACTCAATTGAGGATAAAGATTTTCGAACTTTCAATAAAACAAAGAAAATTTTAAGATCAAAAAATATTGTCGCAAAATCAGGACTGCAAAAAAGAAATGTATATAATCTCTACAAAGAATATAACTATATAAGATCTAACAAAGCTCCTTATATAATTGGAAAAATTGCAAGTTCATTAAATTTAAATATTTTAAGAAACAATTCTCCAATAACAAACGAGCATTCAAGAAATGTTTCACATATTTTAAGATTCCAAAATCATGCAATATTAACTTCATACAAAACAATTAATACAGATAACCCTAAACTCAATTGTAGATTAAATGGATTAGAGAAATTTTCACCTACTGTAGTTGTAATCGATAAGAACTTAAAAATTAAAATTAATTCTTATGTAATTAAAAATTCAAAAAAAAAGTAAATTAATTATATTTCATTGTTCTAAAAATATCTCAAAAATTAGATTTTTAAAAAATAGAGGTGTTCGGCTGATTTATCGAAATGTGAATGATAATCAGAATTTCAATCTAAGAAAAATTAGTCAAAAACTTTATACATTAGGACTTCATAGGTTGTTAGTGGAGACAGGCAAAAATTTAATGACGAATTTTCTTAATGAAAATTTATTAAATGAATTCTACTTCTTTAAAAGCGACAAAATAATCTCTAATAAAGATAAAATTAATATATCTTCATTAGTAAAAATGATTAATAAAAACTATAAGAATAAAAAAAAAATAAATACATATTTAGATAAAGATACACTTACTCACTATTACTAAAATGTTTAATGGAATTATATTTTATAAAGGAACAATTAACGGAATCAAAAAAAGAGCAAAGGGAGTTAATTTATTTATAAAATCTTCATTGAAAGTTTCGAATAAAAATCTAGGGATTTCAATTTCTTGTGATGGAGTTTGTCTTACCTTAATTTCGTACAAAAATAAGACTCTAGAATTTTATCTATCAAATGAAACGTTGGCTAAATCAAAATTTAGAAATATTAAAATTGGAGATGAAATTAATTTAGAAAAACCATTAAAATTTGGTGATAATATTTCTGGACATATCTGCCAGGGTCATGTTGATACAGTTTGTTCTGTAAAAAGTATTAAGAAAGTTGATAAATCAAATATTTTTGAATTTAAAATAGCAAAATCACTAAAGAAGCAATTGGTAGAAAAAGCTTCAATACTAATAAACGGAGTTTCACTCACAATATCCAAAATAAAAATGAATTCTTTTGAAATATGGATTATTCCTCATACACTAAAACTGACTAATTTAATCAAATTAAAAAAAAATGATTTGGTTAATGTCGAAATTGATATTATGTCAAAATATGTAAAAAAATTTATCAATGAAAAAAAATAATTTTAGCTCAATAGATAGTATAATTAAGACAGTTAAGAAAAATGGCATGTATATTCTTGTTGATGATGAAAGCAAACATGAAGAAATGGAAAACGAAGGCGATTTAGTAATTTCCACGTCAGCTGTTAATCCTAATCATATTAATTTCATGGCCAAACATGCAAGAGGATTAATTTGTTTAGCAATGGATAATGCACAATCAAAAAAAATTGGACTAACTTTGGCTTCTCCAATAAATCAATCCAGAAGCAAAACTGCTTTTACTTACTCTATAGAAGCTAAAAAAGGTGTTACAACAGGTATATCAGCCTATGATCGTGCTAGAACAATTAAAGCTGCATCAAATAAAAACGCAAAAAAAAATGATATTGTGTCTCCAGGACATGTTTTTCCAGTTATAGCAAGAGATGGAGGTGTACTTGTTAGAGCAGGGCATACCGAGGCATCAGTTGATATATCAAAACTTGCTAAAAAAAATAATTCAGCTGTTATTTGCGAAATTATGGCAGAAGATGGAAAAATGGCAACAGGCAGAACATTATTTAATTTTGCTAAAAAACATAAACTTAAAATAGGTAAGATTGAAGATTTAATTGCTTATAGGTTAAAGAGAGAGAAACTTGTTAAATTAAAAAAAACTTCTTCAATAATTGTTCAAAAACAAAAATTTAAAATAAAAGTATTTGAAAATGTAATTGACGGGTCAGAAAACTTTGCATTGATAAAAGGAACCTTAAAAAAAGGAATTGTTCCTAGATTAAGAGTAATATCATCTAATGTAGTTCAAAATTATTTAATTAATCAAAAACTGCCAAATTCATTTGATAAAACAATCTCATATTTTAAAAAATATAATAATTGTGTTCTTGTTTTTATAAGAGATCCTAATTTAAAATCAGTAACTCAAACACTTAAACAGTATAAAAGTAAAACTTTTTATAAAAAAGGACATGACAAATTGATTAGAAACTATGGTATAGGGGCTCAAATTATTAAATCTTTAAATATTAAAAATATGATACTTGTTACTAGATCTAAAAAAAAAGTGATAGGTTTAGAGGGTTATGGAATAAAAATTAAAAAACAGGAAATTATAAAGTGAAAAAAAAAATTCTAATTGTTGTTGCAAATTATTACGAAAATATTGCCAGATCTTTACTAAACAGTGCAATAAATAAAATTAAAAATAAGTGTTTTATAAAGGTGATTAATGTACCTGGTGCATTTGAGATACCTGTAACAATATCAAAAAATTTAAATAAATTTAATGGATTCATTGCCTTAGGATGCGTGATTAAAGGTCAAACACCTCATTTTGATTTTATATCAAAAGCAACTACTGATGCATTAATGACATTATCAATTACATCCAAGAAACCTGTAGGGAATGGTGTAATTACCTGCTTAAACAAAAAACAAGCATTTGCTCGTGGCAGGAAAGGTTCAGAGGCTGCGGAGGCAGTTTTGTCCGTCCTATCTCAATAAATTATGACTACCCAATTTTCTCCTCAAAGAAATCCAAGAGTAATAATTATACAAAAACTCTATGGAAAACTTTTTAATAATGAGGAAAATATTATTTTTCCAAAACATAGATTTAAAAAGTTTATTAAGGATATTGTAAATGGAACTCTCGAAAGAGAAGAGTTAATAAATACTGAGATCAATAATCATTTAGATAAAGATATAAAAATTAATAATATGGATAAGGTTTTTCAAATTATTATTAAAAGTGCAATTTTCGAATTATTATATAAGCCAAATACTTCAATTAAAATTATAATTAATGAATATTTAAAAGCTTCAAATTTTTTTATAGATGTCTCACAAACAAAATACCTTAATGCATTATTAGACAAAATTTCAAAAAAAATTAGAATAAGCAATGAATGAATTTGCTTTAATTCAGAAATATTTTAAAAAATTAACAAATAATAATCCATCAGCATTAGGCTTAAATGATGATGTTTTTTTTGATAAAAAACGTAACGTTGTTGTTTCAACTGATACTTATGTGGAAGGTGTTCATTTCCTTAATTTTAAAAAACCTGATTTAGTTATAAAAAAAATAGTAAGATCTTCAATATCAGATTTATATTGCAAGGGTGTAAAACCAAAATTCATTTTTATAGGTGCTAGTGGAAACAATAATTCTTTTTCAAAAAAAAATCTCAATATGATTTCTAAAAGTCTTAAAGAAGAACAAAAGAAATATGATATTAAACTATCTGGTGGTGATACTACAAAGTCAAAAACAACAAGCTTTACAATAATGTCATTAGGTTATTCCAAAAAAATAGTTCAAAGAAATAATTGTAATAATGGTGATGATATATATGTAACTGGCAACATTGGTGATAGCTACTTAGGATTACAAATCTTAAAAAGAAATATTTTATTAAATAGAAAAAATTATAATTATTTTATTAAAAAATATTATTTACCTGACTTACCTATTAAGATCAGCTCAAATCTTTTAAACTTTGCAAATTCTTCAATTGACATTTCAGATGGCTTATTTGGAGATTTGAATAAATTAATCAATAAAAGTGAATTATTTTATAAAGTAGAATTGAATAAAATTCCAATTTCAACAAATTTGAAAAAATATCTTTCTAAATCAAAAAAAAAGAAGATAAGCTTCATTTCAAAGGGTGATGACTATCAAATTATATTTACATCCCCAAAATCAAAGAGAGATTATATTCAAAAATTTTTCAAAAAGATGAATCAGAAAGTAACATTAATTGGCAATTTAACTAAAGATGCTAAAAATAATGAAATTATTGATGGCAATAAACGTATAAAACATGCATATAATGATGGATATTTGCACAATTTCTAACAAAGTTAAATATTGCGTTTTATATCATATTTTGTATTACATATTTTTCATAAATTTAATTAACAAAGGAACCAATGAACACATCAACTGAAACAATAATGTATTATATTATAGCTGCTGGAATATTATCCATTGTTTACGGTTTTATAACAGGAAGAAATATTTTAAATTCAAGCTCAGGTAATGCTAAAATGGTGGAAATCGCATCTGCAATTCAGGAGGGTGCTAGAGCATATTTAAATAGACAGTACAAAACTATTACAATTGTTGGCGTTGTAGTTTTAATTGTTATTACGATATTGTTCAGTCCTTTAGTTGGGTTAGGTTATTTCATTGGAGCTGCATTATCAGGTATTGCGGGTTACGTAGGTATGATTGTATCTGTTCAAGCAAACGTCAGAACTGCAGAAGCATCAAGAAAAAGTTTAGCAAGTGGTTTATCAATTGCATTTAAATCAGGTGCCGTTACTGGTATGTTAGTAGCTGGATTAGCTTTACTTGCAATAGCTGTATATTATTATTTTTTAGTAAAAAATGGAGTTGATGAGAGAGAAATAGTTAATGCTTTAGTCGCATTAGGCTTCGGTGCCTCATTAATCTCAATTTTTGCAAGACTGGGTGGAGGAATTTTTACAAAAGGAGCAGACGTTGGTGCTGATTTAGTAGGCAAGGTGGAAGCTGGTATACCTGAGGACGATCCAAGAAATCCAGCTGTCATAGCTGATAATGTTGGTGATAATGTTGGAGATTGTGCTGGTATGGCAGCTGATCTTTTTGAAACTTACGCAGTCACTATTGTTGCAACAATGGTTCTCTCATCTATTTTTTTTGTAAATGATTTTAATATGATGATCTATCCTTTAGCAATTGGTGGTGCTTGTATTTTAACATCAATTCTTGGAACTTTTTTTGTTACTCTTGGTAGTGATAAAAATATTATGAAAGCAATGTATAAAGGATTTGTAATAACAGCTATTAGTTCATTGGTAATACTATTTCCAATAACTAAGCATGTTATAGGATTTACGACAGAATATGTGGCTAATGGAAAGTCATTCAATGGTTTAAGTCTTTATTACTGTGGTATCATTGGTTTAGTTATAACAGGATTAATAATTTGGATTACAGAATATTATACTGGGACTGATTACAGACCTGTTAAAAGTGTGGCTCAATCATCAACAACAGGTCATGGTACGAATGTTATTCAAGGTTTAGCGGTTTCCATGGAGGCTACAGCTGTTCCAGCATTAATAATTGTTGGCGGTATTTTATGGACTAACCATATAGCAGGCCTTTATGGTATTGCTATTGCTGTAACTACAATGCTGGCACTAGCTGGTATGGTTGTTGCTTTAGATGCCTATGGACCAGTTACAGATAATGCTGGTGGTATAGCCGAAATGTCAAATCTTCCTAAAAATGTTCGTAAAACGACAGATGCTCTCGATGCTGTTGGAAATACAACTAAAGCTGTAACTAAAGGTTATGCAATAGGTTCTGCAGGTCTTGGTGCATTGGTTCTATTTGCGGCATACACAGAAGATATTAAACATTTTTCGAAAGTTGCAGGGTCTAATTTAGAGGGTATAGCTGTAACTTTTGATTTGTCTAATCCATACGTAGTTGTCGGACTTCTTATTGGCGGTATGCTTCCTTATCTATTTGGATCAATGGGTATGCAAGCAGTAGGTAGAGCAGGTGGTGCCGTTGTTATTGAAGTAAGAAGACAATTTAAAAAAATACCTGGAATTATGAAAAGAAAAGCTAAACCTGATTATGGTAAACTCGTTGATTTATTAACAAGAGCTGCGATCAAAGAAATGATAATCCCATCATTATTACCTATTTTATCCCCTATTGTTTTATACTTGGTAATTTATTTTATAGGAGGACAGGTTGCAGCATTATCATCGCTAGGTGCAATGTTATTAGGTGTTATAATCACAGGACTTTTCGTTGCAGTTTCAATGACAGCAGGTGGTGGAGCATGGGATAATGCAAAAAAATACATTGAGGATGGAAAATTTGGCGGGAAAGGTTCTGAAGCTCATAAAGCAGCAGTAACCGGTGATACTGTTGGTGATCCATATAAAGATACTGCAGGACCCGCAGTAAATCCAATGATAAAAATTACAAATATTGTAGCGTTATTACTTTTGGCTGTGATTGCTGGTTAAATTTAAATTTAAATACTTTTGATACATTTTATCCCATAAATCTTTCCAATTATCTTCTACATCAGGAACGTGTCTTGAAATATGATAGGCTAATGAACCAACAGGCGCTATACAACAATTTTTTTTATATATTTCATGCAAAGGTTTTTCAAAAGGATCATTTATTTTCTCTCCAACTAATCTAATATTTTTTTTATTTTTATCAAAGATATCTTTTGAAAACATTATAGTTAACAATGTTTCACCAACGTATCTCCATTTATAATTTTTACCAATAAATAAAGACGTAGAATAAAGCGCATCATAATAAAATGGATAATCTGATGGACAAATTAATATATCTTTTTCTAAAAGACTGGATATTCTTGAATAAGTTATTAGCATTTCTTCAATACTGTGCTTTTCAAATAGATAATCATCCTCAATAAAAAAAATTATATCCTCAGAATTTTGAGCCTGGTCACAACATTCTAAGTAAGAACCTCTGTTGCCTTTAATTTTGGAAATATATTTTTTAATAACAATTTTATCATGTGTTAATATTTTTGAGATTTGATCGTCAAAAATATTATCAGAATTATCAGCAATTAAATGAATGCATACATCTATGTTTAAATTTAAAAACATATTTTCAATAGATTTTTTGAGACTAAGTAGACTTACAGAAATCAAAGTTCTTTTGTCAATATTTTGTATAATACGCTCTGTGTTTTTAGATGCATTCCATAATTTGCTATTAGGTGAATATCTATAAAAAATATCTAATTTTTTTATTTTTCTCTTTAAGTCTAGATAGCCTCTGGAAAAAATAAAAGATTTATCGTTAAATTTAATAAAGTTTTTGTGATTATTCTCATCCTCGGGATTAATATTATTTAATGTTTCCTTATCATATGCGTAAACATTTAATAATTTAAGTAAAATTCTTTTGATTTTTGATTGTTTTAATAACTTTCTTTTAAACATGAAGATTAAAATGTAAAATAAATATTTATGAAGTTTTATGTATATTTAATTTGTACAAAAAACAATAATAATCGACTTATTTCATATGTAGGTTATACAAATGATTTAAAGAAAAGAATTTATCTTCACAATAATTCAAAAGGAGCTAAATTTACAAAAGGTAAAAAATGGAGATTACTTTTCAAAAAAGAATTTTCATTAAAAAAAGAAGCTATGAAATATGAATATAAATTAAAGAAGGATAAATTAACTAGATCTAAAATTAAGAAAAAATACTTAGTAAATGAATAGAGTTAAAATTTTACATATTACTGATTTACATTTTCGACATAATGGAAGATTATTTTATTCTACAGGTAAAAAATTAAATAATGGACTAATCTTAAATGGTCATAATGTACTAAATGTTTCTGACAGAGATTTAACATATCAAAAAAAAAATATTTTTGATATTGGCTCTAAAAGATTTTTATTAGACAATATCAGAAATAATATTGAAAATTTCAAACCAGACATGATTCTACTAGGGCATGTAGATAGACTTGATTACGAAGGTTTTATCAAACTAAAAGAAAGATATAATTCTATAAGGTTTGCACAATGGTTTCTAGATCCACTAAATAAAGAAGGTCCAGATTATGAAAAAAATAAAAATAGATTTTTTCTTAAATATCAATTTTGTGATACAAATTTCGTAACAACGTCGGTTGACAAACTAGACTTTGCAGACGAAAAAAAAACTTTTTTTATTCCCAATCCAATAGATCCATCTATAGATATTTATAAAAATTATTTAAATGATAAGAAAATTGATATGTTTATTGCAATTAGTCATGGACAACATCGTGGAATACTTAAGAGAGATTTTATAGATGATAGGGTAAAGGTTATAGAAAGACTTACTAAAAAGGTATCATACAATATTTTTGGTTATAAGAATAACCCTGTTTGGGGACAATCATTTTTTGATGAACTTAGAAAATGTTCAATGGCGGTAAATCTAAGTAGAGGTAAACCAATCAAACATTATTCAAGTGATAGAATTGCATCACTTCTTGGAAATGGATTGCTTACCTTTATTCACAGTGACTACAATTATCAAGATTTTTTTAATAAAGACGAAATTGTGACTTATAAAAATATCAGTCATTTGAATTCTAAAGTTTTGTTTTTCAAAAAAAATAAAAAATTGATAAAAAAAATTGCATTTAATGGACATAAAAAAAGTCATAAAATTTTTAATAATAAGTTAATAAGTAATTTTATAGTTAAAAAAACTATGAATATTAATCAAATAAACAAAGAAAAGTGGATGGATGCTTAAATTTTTAATTTTTCGCACTGATAGAATTGGTGATTTTATTTTTTCTAGAATGTTAACAGAGTCAATTAAATTAAAATATCCTAATAGTAGGATTGATTTTGTTTGTTCAGAATATAATTCAAAATATATAAAAAATTTTAAGGATATAAAAAAAATTTATGTGCTCGATAAATACAATTTAACGATGTTAACAAAGAATTTAATTCAAATTAATAAATCTAACTATGATTATTTAATAATTTTAGACGGTAAAAGAAGATCAATTTTTTACTCAATTTTAATGAAAGCAAAAAAAAAATTTGTAATATTAAAAGATTTTAGACCGTCCTTAACGTTAAAATTATTCTTTGATAAATATTTTGTAAATTCTGAAGCAAATTCACAATTTAATAATTTCAGTGTAATAATAAATTATTTGAATTTAAAGGTACCTGAAAAAATAAATTATTATAATGATTATAAATTTAAAAATTTAAATGAAAAGCTAAATACTAAGTTCACTCTATTGCATCTTGATGAAAAGTGGTTTGAAGGTTTCTATCATAATGATTATCAGTATATGAGTTTGAATTTTAAAAATTTTGACTTATTAATTAATTCAATATTTAATAAATTTAAAAAAAGAATTATTTTAACTACAGGAAATATTGAAATAGCTGATTTTAATAAGATTATAAAAGCCAACTTTTATAAAAAAAGAAAAAATATCTTCTACTCAAATAAATATAAGGATAACTTAATTTATATTGAACAAACATCTTTTAGAGATCTTGAAAAGATAGTAAAGAAAAGTTCTTCTATAGTTTGTTGTGAAGGGGCAATAAGTCATGTTTCAAATGCATTTAACATAAAAACCATTGCTCTAATTAACAAAATTAGTTTAAAAACTGCAATTTATTGGACAAAACACATGACCAACATAAGGCTTGTCTATCGTGACAATATTAAATCAATTTGCAGTCAAATTAGTAATGTTAAATTTTAACTATTAATATATTGTTATAGAAATTTTAATGAAATCAAAAAAAGCACTAATTTTTGGAATAACAGGACAAGACGGTTCATACTTGGCAGAATTTTTATTAAAAAAAAATTATACTATACATGGTGTAAAAAGAAGGTCCTCAAGTGCAAATACTGAAAGAATAGATCATATTTTTGATAGTATTAATTTTAAAAGCAAAAATCTCTACATCCATTATGGTGATATTACTGATAGCTCGAGTACATTAGGATTAATAAATAAGATAAAGCCTGACGAAATATATAATCTAGCTGCGCAAAGCCATGTAAGAGTATCATTTGATATACCTGAATATACAGCTAATTCAACTGCTTTAGGTTCTTTAAGAATTTTAGAGGCAATAAAAAATTTAAATCTAAAAAAAACTAAATACTACCAGGCATCAAGTTCTGAAATGTTTGGTAAACAAAAAAAAAATAAAGCACAAAATGAAAAAACTTCATTTCATCCAATGTCTATTTATGGTGTATCAAAAGTTTTTTCATATCATACAACAGTATATTATAGAGAGGCTTTTGGACTTTTTGCATCAAATGGAATTTTATTTAATCATGAATCACCACGGAGAGGTCCCACATTTGTTACAAAAAAAATTGTTCAAGGATTAGTAAGAATTAAACTTAAAAAACAAATATCACTATCATTGGGTAATTTATATGCGGTTAGAGATTGGGGACATGCCAAAGATTACGTTGAAAGCATGTGGAAAATATTACAATATAAAAAACCCGACGATTGGGTAATAGCAACAAATCAAGAAATGACGGTAAAAGAATTTATTAATAAATGTGCAAAAAAGCTAAATATTAGATTAATTTGGAAATATAAAGGTATTAATGAGATAGGTATTGATAAAAGCACAAACAAAATAATTATAAAAATTGATAAAAAATATTTTAGACCTGGAGAAGTTGACTTTTTAAAAGGTAATTATTCTAAGGCTCAAAAACTTTTAAAGTGGAAACCAAAGTATAGATCTAACGATTTAATTAATGATATGATTAAATACGAACTAGATTTGCATGAGTAAATATTTTTATCCTTTAGTGGAAAACCCATTTTCAAATGATGATATTAAAAAAGGTATAAAAGTTCTTAAATCAAAACAATTAACTTTATCATATGAAACAAGAAGCTTTGAAGAGAATTTTAAGTCGAGAATAAATTCTAAGTACTCACTAATGGTAAATTCTGGTTCATCAGCAAATTTGTTAGCCCTACAATGTCTTATAAATCCGTATAGAAAGAAAAGATTGAAAAGAGGTGATGAAATATTAATACCTACATTATGCTGGTCAACATCACTATGGCCAATTATACAATCAAATTTAAAACCAATTTTTATCGATATAAACTCAGAGACGTTAAATATTGATGAGAGTCAGATTAAAGAGAAAATAAGCAAAAGAACAAAAGCTATTATGCTGGTTCATGTGTTAGGAAATTCATGTGATATGGATCAAATTATGCAAATTAAAAAAAAATATAATCTTATTTTAATTGAGGATACTTGTGAATCATTAGGTAGTAAGTATAAAAATAAATATTTAGGAACATTTGGAGAATTTTCATCGTTTTCATTTTATTCGTCACATCAAATTTCCTCTGGAGAAGGTGGTATGATTTGTTGTAAAGATAAAACAGATTATAATATTATCAAGTCTTTACGTTCACATGGATGGTCTAGAGGCACATCATTTGAAAATAAAATATATAAAAAAAATTTACATTTAGATAAAAGGTTTATTTTTTTTAATTCAGGGTTTAATTTACGACCTACAGAAGTTTCAGCATCAATAGGAAATAATCAATTTAAAAGAATTGATTCTTTAATTAAAATTAGAACTATAAATAGAAAAAAAATTATTAATAAAATTTCAAAAAATAAATTTTTAAGAAAAAAAATTGATTTTTACAAAGAAAATAAATTTGTTTCACCATCATGGTTTGGACTTTCTGTTAAAATTTTAGAAACCAAAAAAAACATTAAAAAAAAAATATTAAAAAAATTAGAAAAAAATGGAATAGAGACTAGACCAATAATAAGTGGCAATTTTGCTAAACAACCAGCAGCTATAAAATATGGTTTTTCTAAAAAAGAAAAATACCCCAACACCGATAAAGTATATAATCAAAGCTTTTTTATTGGTCTACCATCCAGAAAAATTAATAATAATTATTTAACAAAGATAGTTTCTGCTTTTGAAAAATCGTTCAAATAATAAATTGGTAGTAGGATGCTTAGGCACGAAAAGTAACCTAGCAAAAATGTTTATAAAACAATACAAAGAAAAAGTTATTTTTAAACAATATAATGGGAACATTGTAAATCATAAATTAGTCAAAGATTGGTTAATCAAAAATAAAAATATTAATATTTTAATAAACTTTGCTGCAATAACCTCAGTGAAAAAATGTGAAAGAAATAGAATGAGAGCTTTAGAAGTAAATTGTACATCTGTAATAAAAATACTAAAAACCCTAAATACAATTAAAATGTTTAATTTTGAGTATTTTTTAGCAATCTCTTCAAGTCATGTTTTTAAAAAATCTTTTATCAAATTAAAAGAAAACTCTTTAAAAAAACCTGCAAATTATTATGGATTTTCGAAACTTTCTTTGGAAAAATATATATTAAAAAATTATAAAAAGTTTTTTTTCAAAATAGGAATTGCTCGCATTTTTAATTATTATAATAAAAAATCAAAGGGTTTTTTTATAAATGATGCAATAAAAAAATTTAATAAAAAAAATAAAATAGTTAAGTTTCAAAATATCAATACATATAGAGATTATATATCAGTAAAGGATATAAATTCAGCACTCTATAATATGATTAATAGAAAATTGATTCATGATTTTAATATTTGTTCGGGGAAAAAAGTTTTTTTGCCCAATATCATTAGAAAAATAAACATGAAATACAAAGATAAGGTTATTGTTATTACAAATAAAAGAGTTGCAGATTTAGTTGGCTCTAATATTAAATTAAAAAAAAGAGGATGGAGATTAAGCAATTATAATGTAATAAATGAATTATAAACAAAAAAAAATTATAATCATTGATAATTCAAATTTATCTTATACTGGTGAAGATATTGATGGTAAAATTGTTCGTGGAACAGAGGCTTCATTAATTCTTCTTGCTGAACAATTTTCAAGGATGCATCTAAATGTAGACTTTTGCAATAGTGTAGCATCCGAAAAGAAAATAAATGGTGTAAATTATTTCAATAAAAATAAAATAAGTAAAAAAATAATATATGATCTTGCTATAGTAATTTCAGATGCGAATGAATTTAATAGAGTTAATTCAATTAAAAAGGCTGTTTTTTCAAATAGCAACCAACCTTTAGAGAAGTTTTTAAGAAAGAAACAATTATTTCCATATTTAAAGTATAAGCCTACCATAATAACATTGTGCGATTATCAATTTAAAAAAAGATCTTTTCTTACATCGTTCTATGGAAAAAAAACTATTCCTATTACAGTAGATCCTAAATTTTTGAGTGTTGAAATTGATGAAAAAAAAGTTCCCGAAAAGAAAGTAGTTTACAATATTAGATCTAACCGAAATTTAGATAAGTTAATAGAAATTTGGTGTGAAAAAATTTTTCCTTTTAATAATGAATTTAAACTTTATATCACACCAGGATTAATTAATTATAGCAACAGTCATAGAAAAAATAATATTTTTCTTAGATCTATAGGTACTAGACAAGAAATGATTGATGAATTAAAAAATTATCGAGCACTAACATATCTAGGTCATAAATCGGATATTTTCACTCTTACTGCTGAAGAAGCTATTAAATTGTGTTTGCCTGTAATTACTTTTGGAATTGGTTCATTAGATGAAAGAGTTACACATATGGAAACTGGATTTATAGCCAAAAATGATCAAGAATTTGCAGATTATACTATTAAGCTACTTAATGATGATTTGTTTTACTTGAATATGAAACTAAAAATGAAAATGAGACGTAGAGATAATAATTGGGAGATTATTGCAAATGAATGGTTAAATTTTTTTTTTAATGAGTAAGATTTTAATATTGAAAAATGATAGGGTAGGTGATCTTTTTCACTCACTAAAAGGTATTTATTCTATCATTGAAGCGAATAGACATAATAATAATTGTAGTATCGAAATTGTTTTATCTAATTTTTCAAAAGAAATGAGTTTTTTATTTAAAACAAAAAATGTCAAAACTACTATGCTAAATTATAATCTTAGCCTATTAGATAAATTTTATTTGATAAAAAAAATACTTAAAAATAACTATGATAAAATTTATATTCTCTCTCCAAAAAATATTTATTTTTATTTTCCACTAATTACAAAATCTAAAATATATGCAATTACAGTTAAAGATTTTAAAAGAAATAGACCATATAATTTTCTTAAAAAAAAATTACATAAATATTATGTAAATGATCGCACAAATAAGAAACCAGGTGATAGTATTGCTAATTTAATAGAAAAACTATGTAACGAGAATTCACTTAAAATTGGAGAGTTACCTCAATATGTTGATAGGAAAATTTCAAATACTTTAAAATATAACCTTAGTTTATTTAAAGAAGATTTTATTTATATTCATTATAAACATTCATTGTTTTCCAAAAATGGATGGACCTTAAACTCATTTTTTGATCTATTAGACAAAATTGTCAAAACTAGAAAATACAATATTTATACTCAGGATTTGAATCCAAAAATATTTCTCAGCTCTGATATAGGAGATAATAATTATAATAATACTTTTCTTAAAAAATTTTCTTATATTAATTTCGATACTGAGGAAACTAATTTTATAAATTCTAATATTACTTATCTTCACAATATTAAAATTAATGATTTATTTGAAGTCATATCTCATGCACACAATGTAATTTCACCTCATGGAACTATGACTGTTATGGCTAGCTATTTAAATATAAAAGTTATAGATATCTATGACGTAACAATTTCAAAAAACGCATTTCGTGAATTTAAACCTCAAAATAATAATTATAAATTTCTTATATTAAAAAATAGCAGCGACCAGATAAAAAAAAAAATTATTAATTTTTTATAACTTTATTTTGTTTAAAGCATTATTTTTAAATAAATTTGCCTCTTGAATATATCTTCTTACCATTTGTGTAGTTTTATGTCCTGTCATTGCCATTATATTTCTTTCTTCTGCACCAAATTCTGCAGCTGATGTTGCAAATCCTGATCTAAGACTGTGACCACCATATTTATTTGGATTCAAGCCCGATAGTAATGCATATTTTTTAATAATAAGAGCCACACTTTTATCAGATAAATCAAATACTTTTCCTGATTTTATTTCTAAAAAATTAATCCAATCTTTTAATTTTGTGACAGGGCAGAATATTTTATTATCAAAGTAGGGGATTGCTTTTATCATTCCTTCACCAGATTGATCTGTTTTTGATCTCTTTATGAATATTTTTACTCCTTCATTTACAAATTCTAAATCTTCATAATAAATATTTACTAATTCAGATCTTCTAAAGCCCCCTGAAAATCCTATAAGTATAAGGGCTTTATCTCTCAATTTCTTTTTTTCAGCTTGGAATATTTCATCAATTTGATTAATTATGATTTTTAAATCATTGATTAATAGAGGTTTTTTTGCTTTTTGATTTGTACCTTTAACTCTCTTTATGCCCTGTAAATTTTCCATTATTATAGGGTGTTTTGTATCTAGATAATGTCCTTTCATCTTATGTATCACACTTATGGAGGCTATTCTCCTCTTTAAAGTGCTATATTTTGAAGTAGTAGCCAAGTGAGTTAAATAAATAGATAGAATTTTAGGTTCTGTTGGCATTGAGTTCAAGCCGTTTTTTGCACAGAATGATGAAAAATCCTTAAAGTCTGATTGATAAGCTCTTAATGTATTACCAGCTTTAGAATTTTTTAAGTTTTTTAATGTTTCCAATTCAAGGTTTTTTAAGTCAGCTACTAAATTTTTCATAATATTTACCGATAACCATTAATTATCGGAAATTATAATATAACACATTTTACAAGTCAAGCATTTAATGTAAAAGAATCTCAATGCCTAAATATGTATTAATCGGTCTGATTGTTGTTATTGGAACATTTCTAATTATGAATTACTGGCCAAAATTAAAAGAACAAACAAAAAATCGTATTTTAATGATTATTTTTGGCATATTTTTTATAAGCATTTTTGTTCTGCTATTTTTATTAATGTTTTGAGGTTAATTGATAGATATTATTAGTATTTTAGTTGCTGGGATATTTTCATGCATAATTCTTGATATTCTAGGTTATTTACTCAAATTGATGGGTATTCCAGAACCATCGTGGGGAATTGTTGGAAGATGGACTTATTATATGCTTAAAAATGCTACTTTTTATAACCCAAATATTGCCCATATGCCTAATTTTAGGTATGAAGTTTTACTTGGTTGGATTTTTCACTATTATGTATCGATTTGTTGGGCTGTAATCTATTATTTTTGTTTTTTAATGATAGGTCTAAAAATGACATATTTTTCAGGCTTTATATTTGGAGCTCTCACAACACTAGCACCATTACTGATATTTTTACCATTTACAGGACAGGGAGTGTTTGCTAATAAGACTGGAATACCTATTAAAACATCAATTATGTTTCTAATCAGACACTCAATTTATGGAATTGCGATGTATGAAGGTTTTAGATGGTTTAGTTAAAGCTTTAGATTAAGTTATCCCCATTATTCAACCCTGTGAAAAACTAAGTATATTCAACAATAAAGTGATACATACAACCTACTCTATCTGATACTGTCTAAAATGAATTAAGAGGCAACTCTTAACTGACCATCTGGGGAAAAACCGAGAGGTTCAAGCCCAGAGGGCAGAAAGCCTTGCAGAGTAGCGCTAAAATTGTAAGGTGGAGGGCATGGCGGTAGCGCATACAACGACGTGCCAAAAACTACTGTTCTTTGTACCTGAAATGGTGCAAGGAAACAGGGTTTTTTTCATTTATGATTCTTAAAGGCACAAAATTTCAATTAAGAGTGTGGAAATATCTCAAATCTATCCCCAAAGGTGAATTAAGGACTTATTCACAAGTAGCAATAGCAATCAAAAAGCCAAAAGCAGTAAGAGCTGTAGCAAATGCCATAGGAAAAAATCCTTATGCTCCAAAAATACCTTGTCATCGAGTAATAAGGTCAGATGGCTCTTTAGGAGGTTATTCAGGTAAAGGCGGGATAAATACCAAGAGAAAATTGCTAAAATTAGAAGGTATTTTGCTCTAAAAATGTTAAATACCAACGTTTTTTTATAAATATACAATATTTAGTATTGATTTTATAATAACACCTATAAGTTGCACCGTAAAATTACAAATGCTTAAAATAGACCCAATTTTGGGCTTTTAAACGGTATATTCGAATATTGCAGAGCTATTTCAAAATCTACTTTTTTTCCCTAAAAATTTAATTAAGATTATTTAAAAAATTTTATTGAAATGTCTTTGAAACATGTAATTATTAAAATATTGGCATATTTGCTTGTTTTTTTAAGTTATTTATCACTAAGTTTTAGTAATTCTAATTTTATTTATAAACTGGTATTTATTCCCCACTCTATTCTCATCAGATCTTGTCTAATTTGGAAAAAATTATGAAATAATTCATTAAAAATAAAATTTTTTTAAAGTAATAATTATTAAGAAAAAAAAATGAAAAACATTCTATATTTATTATAATTTAAAAAAACATTAAATTTCAATTATATATAATAAAAACATAAAGCACTACATTAATATATTAGTAAATATTACTTACCTAGATAAAGTCTTGATAAGTAATACTCTCTTCTAGAAATATAAATACCACAAAGGACTATTATAGAAAGACCTAAATATGTCCAATTATCTGGCAATTCTTTAAATATATAATAACTGAGCAAAATATTAGTAATAATTTCAGTATACCCAAGGGGAGCTAATTTAGAAGCATCAGCGTATTTAAGAGACAAAATGATAAAAAGGTGGGCAATAGCTGCTATAAAGCCAATTAAAGCCATCATAATCCACTGACTATTTGATGGCTGTATCCAAACACCGGGCATAAATAAAGACATAACAATAGTCCCTACTGTGCCAGCAAATAATAAAGTTAATAGAGAATTATCAGAGGTACTTAATTTTCTTGTAATAATTAAATAAAAACCATAGCAAATACCATTACCCAAGGCTGCTAATGTAGCTAAATTAATCTCTATAAATCCAGGTCTAATAACGATTAAGGTACCAATAAATCCCATGGATACAGCTGTCCACCTTCTTAGGCCTACTTTTTCGTTTAAAAAAAAGGGGGACATTGCGGTTACACAAATTGGGGCTACAAATGCTAGTGTTAAGGCCTTAGGTAAAGAAATCTCAGATATGGCAAAAAAAAATAAATATGTTGAAAATACAAAAATTAATCCTCTTATCAATTGAAGCATAGGTTTTTTACTCCAAACCAAGGATTTTCTATCAAATAATAGCATTATGGAGAGTGCAAAGACAACTGTAAAAAAATATCTAGCCCAAGTAATTTGCAAAACATCCATAGATGAACTTAAATATTTTGCCAAAGCATCCATAAATGGAACAATCATCCAAGCTGATGCATTGAGAATAACAGCCTTCATATGAAAATCTTATCTCTTAATTAAAGTATTTTAAAGCAAAGAATACTGTTATAGGTACAGTTACAAGAGACATTAAAGTTGAAACAACTATTGTGCTAGATATGTTATCAACAATTTCCTTAGGCGAATACATTGAAGCAACAAGATAACAAAGTATTGCACTTGGCATAGATGACTGAATTAAAAGAACACCAGCAGCAAACCCAGATAGGTTAAAAAAAGAAATCAGCGAAAAGCCAATTAGTGGCCCTATAATAACTCTTCCGGTCGATGTAATTAAAGCATCCTTAAAGGAAAAAACTTTCATTTGTGTTAATGAAACACCTAAGGACATTAAAATCATTACTATCATTCCATAAGCAAGAAGCATAACAGTATTCAATACAAATATTGGCAAAGGTATTTCGTAATATAGAAAAATAATGGTAGCAATTATTGCATAAAATGATGGACTTTTTATTATAACCTTTAAATCAAACTCACGTTTAGCTAAAAAAATATTAAGAGTAAAATGAAGAAGAACGACCAAAGAAGATATAGCTGCCGCAATACCCATACCCAATTTACCATATGCAAACAAGCATATTGGAATACCCATATTGCCTGTATTAGGTAAAAAAAATGTTGGTAGTTCCATCAAATAATCTTTCTTCATTAAAATTAAAAAAATTAGTCCAACAATTAAAAAAGAGGATAAAAGAATTACTGCATATAAAAAATATTCTGAAAACATTGCAAAAGTTACACCGCTTGCCGAAATAGAGAATATTACTATAGATGGTGTTCCAAAATTAGCAGAATAAGTAGTTATAAATGATGTATCAAAATTTGGATTTTTTTTTCCTAAAAAATATCCGATACCAACAATAAAGAAAACTGGAAAAAGAACTTCAAATAATTTTATATAAAGTTCCATTAAAATAATCGAATAAGGACAGGATTTTTAATAACATTCTTATTTGATTTAAATGATTTAACGCATCTTTGGGAGTCTAATTCATTTGCATTATGAGTAATAAGAACAATCGAAGCCGTCTTACTTTTATGATCAGGTATTTGTATTAATCTTTGAATAGAAATTTTATACTTCGCCAGAATCTTTGTTATAGAAGATAGAACCCCAGGTTTATCTTTAACTTCTAATCTTAAATAAAGAGAATTTGATGATTGGTTTTTATTAAATACTTTAGGTTTTAATCTTTTATTTTTAGATATACCAAAAGGATATTTTATATTTCCTCTCAATATAGATAATAAGTCAGACATCAAAGCAGAGGATGTTGGACCTGGTCCAGCCCCCTCCCCTTGTAATACAGACTCTCCAATAGGTGAACCATTTAATATTACTGCATTCATTACACCATCTACATTACCTATGTAAGAACCTTTTTTAACTAAACATGGATGAACTCTCTCAAAAATACTACTATTTATTATCTCTGTAATCCCTAATAATTTAATTCTAAAATCTAATTGATCAGCAATTTTAATATCTGTATAATCAATGTTTTCAATACCTTCCATTAAACATTCAGATTTTGAAATTTTCTTATTGAAAGCTAATGATGTCAAAATTTTTATTTTAGCTAACGCATCATAACCGTTAAGATCTAATTTTGGATTTCCTGGTTCAGCATAACCAAGTTTTTGAGCCATCTTCAGAACATTTTTGAAACTATCTCTAGTTCTCTCCATTTCTGACATGATATAGTTACAAGTACCATTAAGAATGCCATAAACTTTTGTGATTTTATTTGTGGCCAAACCTTCTTTAATTGTTCGTACAATTGGAATACCGCCTGCAACAGATGCTTCAAATTCCAAATTAACTTTATTTTTCTCAGCTAATTCACCCAGTTTATCACCATGTTTAGAAATTAATGCTTTATTTGGAGTTATTACATGAATTTTATTTTTAAGAGCTGTTTCAATAATTTTTTTTGATATGCCATCAGATAAGCCTATAGCTTCGATTACTATATCTAAGTTTTTAATCTTTAAAATATCTAAAGGATTTGAATAAAAAATTTTTTTATTAATTTTAAATTTTCTTTTCTTATTTTTATTTTTAGCCGATATAGCTATAATTTTTATTCTCTTTCCGGTTTTAGTTTCAATATCTTGTTTTTTTGTATTTAACTCATTTAAAACATATGAACCAATTTGACCAAGTCCAATAACAGCAATATTTATATTTTTATTCATTAAATTAATCTAATTTTGGAAAGTTACTGATCTTACCATATTTAATAACATTTTTTTTAAATTCATCAAAAGAAGTTTCATTTTCAAAATTTAATTTTGAAATATCTTTATCGTTACTATCTTCCTCAATATTCCACATAGAAACAGGATGATTTAGCGAACAATGTGATAAGGAGGATATTAACAAAATTATAAAAATATACTTAAACATTTAAACCCTCACTCTCATTAAAGCCATAATAATTATTCATATTTTGTACTGCTTGACCTCCACCACCTTTAATCAAATTATCAATTGCAGACAATATTATTATTTTATCTTTATATTTGCTTTTACATACAGAAATTAAGCAATTATTAGAGTTGATCACATCATTAGTGCTTAAGAAAGTATTTATTTTACAAATTTTGATAAATTTTTGATTCTTATATTCTGAATTTAGAACTTTGATAATTTTATTTATGTTAATACCCTTTTTTAAATCAACATAAATAGTACTTAATATTCCCCTAAACATCGGTGTAAGATGAGGTGTGAAATGAAATTTATTTTTTTTTCCAGTTTTGAGATCAAGCTCTTGTTGAATTTCAGAATTGTGTCTATGATTTGCCAATCCATAAGCGCTCAAAGACTCATATAAATTTTTATCTTTATATTTTTTGTGTACTCCTCTACCTGCTCCTGAATAACCAGATTTCGAGTCAATAATAATTGTTTGATTATTAATTAAGTTTTTTTTTATTAACGGAATTAATGGAATTAATACAGATGTAGGGTAGCATCCAGGACATGAAACTATTGGAAATTTTTTAATTAATTTGCCACTAATTTCAGGTATAGAATAAATACTTTTTTTGATTTGATTTAATGCTTTGTGTTTGATTTTATACCATTTTTCATAATCTTTTTTATTATTAAGTCTAAAATCAGCTGCTAGATCTATTAGTAAATTATTTTTATTTAAAAATTTTGAAATTGATTGTGCCTCACCATTCGGCAATGCTGTAAATATTATATCCACATCTAATAAGTATTCTTTTTTAAATTTTGATATTTTTGGTAATTTATATTTTTTTAATTCTTGTTCATATGAATCTATTTTTTTTCCAACAGAAGTGCTTCCACACAAATATTTAATACTTATTTTTTTATGTGTACATAGAAGTTTAGTAAGTTGTAATCCTATATATCCAGTAGCACCATATATAAGAACATTTTTCTTGCTCATAATTTAATATAACAGTTGAAATTTAAAAAGAAATTATCTTTTAGAAAACTGGTAACTTTTTCTAGCTTTTGCTCTGCCAGGTTTTTTTCTTTCTACAGATCTTGAATCTCTTGTTGTAAGTTTTTCTTTACGTAAGGTTGGTTTTAAAGTTTCATCAAATTTAAGTAATGCTCTTGAAATACCATGTACTAAGGCACCAGCTTGGCCAGTTTGTCCTCCGCCTTCAACTTTAGATCTAACATCATAATCAGTTGACTGATTAATTATCTCAAAAGGTCTTAAAATTTGCATTACATGGTTAGCTCTTGGAAAATAATCGTTTAAAGATTTACCATTTACATAGAATTTACCCGAACCTTTTTTTAGCCAAACTTTAGCTACAGATTTTTTTCTTCTTCCTGTTGCGTATTTACTATCTTTAAAGTCTAATTTTATTTTTGGAGAAGATGTTTGGGAAGTTTCCATATTAATTTCTTATAATATTTTTTTGATTAAGTTTACCAATTTCAATTATTTTTGGATTTTGAGCAGTGTGAGGGTGATCTTCTCCAGAATAAATTTTTAGTTTTGTTAATTGTTTTTTTCCTAGTGCACCTGACGGCAACATTCTTTTAACAGCTAACTTTAATACTTCACCCGGTTTTTTTTCAATCAACTTTTCAGGTGTTATTTCTTTAATACCTCCAGGGTATCCAGTGTGTCTGTAATATTTTTTATTTTGGAATTTATTTCCTGTAAATTTAATTTGGTCTACATTTTTGATAACAACAAAATCTCCATGATCCATATGAGGAGTATATGTTGTTTTATTCTTTCCTCTTATAATTTTTGATACAACTGTTGCTAGTCTACCGACAACTGCTCCTTTCGCATCGATTTCAAACCACTCGCTATTTATCTCATCTTTTTTAACAAACTTTGTCATGAATGCGGGATTAATACTTATTATTACATATATTGTCAAATTATTATATTTTATTTGGTCTGAATGGTTGATTGAATTATGACCATTTATTAGTAATAATAAGCCTGTTAAAAACAAATTCACAAAATTATAAATTAAAGGAGTTTAATGAGTGATAAAAAAAAAGAATTAAAACCAAATACGTATAAATTTGATACCCTTAGTTTACATGCTGGTTATCAGCCACACAAAAATGCTGGCTCAAGACAAGTACCAATATATCAGACCACTTCATACCTTTTTGATGATGTCGATCACGCAGCAGCTCTTTTCAATTTAGAAAGAGGTGGACATATTTATAGCAGAATTTCAAACCCAACTGTTGGTGTATTAGAAGAAAGGGTTGCTTCACTTGAAGGTGGTACAGCAGCATTAGCTACATCTTCGGGAATGAGTGCAATATTTTTGACAGTAATGACATTATGTGAAGCAGGTGATCATTTAGTTGTGTCATCTCAACTTTATGGAGGTACTGTAAATTTATTTAGATTAACCTTACCTAAATTTGGAATTAAATGTACATTTGTTAAACCCAGAGATACTGAGGGATTTAAAAAAGCAATTCAAAATAATACAAAAGGAATTTTTGGGGAACTTGTTGGAAATCCGGGTAATGAAATAATGAACATGCCTGAAATTGCTAAAATCGCTCATGATGCTGGAATTCCATTGATGGTTGATGCAACTTATCAAACTCCTTATTTATGTAAACCATTTGAACATGGCGCTGATATAGTAATTCATTCACTAACAAAATGGATGGCTGGACATGGATCTTCTATGGCAGGAATATTAGTTGAGGGTGGAAAATTTGATTGGATGCAAAATGATAAATTTCCAACAATGACAAAACCTTATGAAGGATATCATGGATTGTCTTTTGCTGAGGAATTCGGCCCAACAGCTTTTACAATGAAAGCTAGGGCTGAGGGCATGAGAGATTTTGGTCCTTGTTTAAGTCCTCAAAATGCATGGAATGTTTTACAAGGCATAGAAACTTTGTCAGTAAGAATGAAAAAACATTGTTCTAATGCAGAAGAAATGGTTAAATATCTATCAAACCATGAAAGTGTTGCTTGGGTGTCACATCCAAGTGTCCCAGATCATCCAGATCATGAATTAGCAAAAAAACTTTTGCCTAATGGAAGAGGTTCAATGATTGCGTTTGGTATTAAAGGTGGAAAAGATGCTGGTGTTGCATTTATTAATAACGTAAAATTGGCATCACATTTAGCAAATGTAGGCGATACAAGGACTTTAGTTATTCATCCTGCATCCGGAACTCATTCGCAAATGGATGAGGCAACTTTGAAGTTTGCTGGGTTGTCCCACGACATGATTAGATTGTCAGTAGGTATCGAAGATATTGATGATATTAAAAATGATTTCGAGATTGGTTTTAGAGCGGCAAGAAAACCAAGACTTGTATCAAATCAATGAAATTCAAAGTAAATAATAACGAAGTATTTGCCTCTACTGGTGGAAGACCTTTTGATAAAAAAAAACCATTAATAATATTTGTACATGGAAGTGGTCTTACACATATGACATGGGTACTTCAGACAAGATATTTTGCTTTTCATGGATATAACGTGTTAGCTGTTGATCTTCCTGGTCATGGTTTATCAAGTGGAGAAAGCCTTAAATCAATTGAAGAAATGGCTGACTGGATAAACGATGTAATTGATGCTGTTGGTCATAAAGAAGCTTCCTTAGTTGGTCACTCACAAGGATGCCTTGTTACAGTTGAATGCACATCAAGATATCCAGATAAAATTAAAACTTTAAGTCTAATGGGTGGTGCTGGTGCAATACCAATGAACCCAGAACTGCTATCGTTGGCGGAAAATAACGATCCTAAAGCAGTTGATTTAATGATGGATTGGGCACATGGTCCAGCTGGTCATTTTGGAGGTCATCCAGTTCCTGGATTATACCATATTAATACTGGAACAATGCTTGCAAAGTCAAGAACAATACAGAATACTTTAGGTGTAGATTTTAGAGCATGTGATAATTACAAAAACGGATTTGAAGCTGCTAAAAAAATTAAATGCCCCACTTTGTCAATTTTAGCAACTGACGACAAAATGTGTCCAGTTAAAGAAGGAAAAAAATTAGCTTCTTTTATCGATGGTAGTCAGGTAGATATTATAGATAATTGTGGACATATGATGTTGTTAGAAGAAGCAGATAGAGTATTAACCGTATTAAAGAAATTTATAACTACTAATTATCCCCCATTATCAAGTTAAATTAAAGCTTGATTGTATTTTTTCATTAAAGTTAAATAGTCTTTTTAAACAGAAGGGGAAATATGAGTAAAAATAAAAATCCAGAAACTATTGCATTACATGGTGGTGATTACAGAAGCGATCCAGCGACAACAGCAGTAGCTGTACCACTATATAGAACGACATCTTATCAATTTAATGATACAGATCATGCCGCAAATTTATTTGCTCTAAAAGAATTTGGAAACATATACACAAGAATTATGAATCCAACAAATGATGTTTTAGAGAAAAGAGTTGCAGCTCTTGAAGGAGGTCTTGCGGCTGTTACCGTTGGTTCAGGACAAGCAGCATCAACATTTGCTATAATGAACGTATGTCAATCAGGTGATAACTTTATTAGTTCAACTGATTTATATGGCGGAACAGTTAACTTATTTACACACACTTTAAAAAAATTAGGTATTGAATGTAGATATGCAGATCCATCAGATCCAAGTAATTTTGAAAAATTAATTGATGATAAAACAAGATGTTTTTATGCAGAAACTTTGCCTAATCCATACTTGAGAGTATTTCCAATTAAAGAAGTATCTGATATAGGTAGAAAGCATAATATTCCATTAATTATGGATAATACTGCTGCACCAGTTATTTGTAAGCCTTTAGAGCATGGAGCGGCAGTTGTAGTTCACTCACTTACTAAATTTATTGGTGGACACGGAACAGTTATTGGTGGAGCTCTTGTTGATGGAGGTAACTTCGACTGGACAAAAGATCCAAAAAGGCAACCCTTATTTAATGAGCCAGATGCTAGTTATGGTGGAGCAAAATGGGGTGAAGTAGTTCCTCAATTAACAGGTGCAAATGTATCGTTTGCAGTAAGAGCAAGAGTATGTCTTCTAAGAGATTTAGGAGCTCCATTGGCACCTGATAATGCTTGGGGAATAATTCAAGGTTTAGAAACTGTTCCATTGAGAATGAAACAACATTGTTCTAATGCTGAAAAAGCTGTTGCTTATTTACAAAAACATAAGAATGTAGAAAGAGTTATCTACCCCACTCTTCATAAAGGAGAAATTGGTGAAAGATCTAAAAAATACATGAAAGGTGGAAATGGTGCTCTAGTTGGTATCGAAGTTAAAGGCGGTGTAGAAGCTGGTAAAAAGTTTATTGAGTCACTTAAAATGTTTTACCATGTTGCAAATATTGGAGACGCAAGAAGTTTAGCCATTCATCCAGCAACAACTACACACAGTCAGTTAACCGAGGAAGAACTATTAGCAGCTGGTGTTACACCTGGATATGTAAGATTGTCAATTGGAATAGAACATCCGGACGATATTATCGCTGATCTTGATCAAGCTTTAGGAGCTTCTGGAAAACCTAGTCTGAAGGCAGTAAGTTAGATTTTGTATTTATAAATAAAAAATAAATACAAGAAGCAACTAAAAAGATAGAACTTATTTGGTGCATAGATGCAATTAATATCTGTGCACCATATAACAGAGTAAATATTCCCAAAATAATCTGTAAAGCTATAAAAAAACCTAAAATATTAACAGATTGATACAGATCAATCTTTTTATTTTTGTAAATATTAATAATTAAATATAGATAAAAAAGTCCTATAAAATAAGCTAACTTTCTATGAATAAATTGTACTAAAGAAGGATCGCTAAATGCAGATAATTTAAATAAATTCGAATAACTATTATCGTTTGGAAAAATTGAAGTACCCATTAAAGGCCAAGAATTATAAATTTTACCCGCATCCATGCCTGAAACAAATGCGCCAATTGAGATTTGTAAAAAAACCAAAATAAGAAAAGTAACTGGAAATACTATATTAATTGTATTTTGAAAATTTTTTTTAACTTTTATTTTTAAATAATTCCAAAAGATTAAGGATAAAATAATAAAAGCTATTAATAGATGTAGTGATAATCTAAAATGACTAACATCTACTCTATCAATTAGTCCACTACTTACCATATACCATCCTATAAATCCTTGAAAACAAATTAATGCAAATATGAAATAAAGATTAATTAATTTTTTAAATTTAATTTTAAAAGTGAAATATAATAGAGGTATAAGAAAACCTATACCAATTAACCTTCCCATAAATCTATGAGCCCATTCCCACCAAAAAATAACTTTAAATTCTTCCATAGTCATATCGTAATTTTGTAATTTAAATTCAGGTATCTCTTTGTATAAATCAAAATACATAATCCATTCGGAATTATTAAGTGGGGGTAAAAAACCAGAGAATAATTGCCATTGTGTAATTGATAAACCAGAGTCGGTTAATCTCGTTAAGCCTCCAACCACAATCATAGCAGAAATAATCCAAAACATGGTTATAAGCCATATTGATATTTGATTATTAATCTTTGGATTTTCACTGTACATAAATGGATAAATATAATAATTTTTTAATTATCCAAATATATAAATGTCGCCATTAAAAAAAGCAAAACTCAACAAAATAAGAAAAGAATTGGACAAATTAGATGATTCATTGATAAAAATAATTAAAAAAAGAACTTATCTTGTTAAAAGAGTACTAGCTCTTAAAGAAAAAAAAAATCAAATAGTTGACCAAAAAAGAATAAATTTAATTCTTAGAAATATTAAAAAAAAATCAATTAAGAATAAAATCGATCCAATAATCACCAATAAAATTTGGAAAAATATGATTAATGCATATATAGATTTTGAACGAAGAAATTTTAATAAAAAAAAATAAATTACTTACTGTGTGGCGGTAGCTTTTTTTCTATAAAAACTTCATGTTTTCTTGTAGCCGGATTGTATTTCTTTGTTTTTAATTTTATCTTAGCCTTTTCACCACCAGCTGGTTTTTTTACATAGTAGAAGAAAGGACTATCTGGTTTCTCTTCGGGAACCAATCTAACTTTCACATGAGTTTTTTTTGCCATTTAATTTTTTATATTATTAATTATTTTTTTTATTTTTTTTATTTTAGATTTGATAATATTTTTCTGGTTTATAGTGGGATTATATAAATTATCAATATCAGAAACTTCTGAATTTAGTATCTTTTTGACACCATTTATAGTCATACCCTTGTTTTTTAATAAATATTTGATTTTTTTTAGTACATCTATTGATTTTTGATCATAATATCTTCTATTATTTACAAAAAATTTTGGCTTAATTTGCTTGAACTCTTTTTCCCAAAATCTAATTGTATGCGTTGAAAATTTTCCATTTTTTTGATTAACAAGTCCAAGAATTTCTGCAACCTCACCTATAGTTTTATATTTGCTATTTTCTTTTCTATCAAACATTATTATTTATGTATCTTTTAAATTCTTTCGAGGCTTTAAACAGTATTACATTTCTTTCTGAAATAATTTTTCTTTCCTTTGTTTTTGGATTTCTACCAATACGCTGATTTTTTTTTCTTAATATAAAAGTACCAAATTTGGCAATTTTAACTTTTTTATGCTTAATTATATTGCTCAAAATTACTTGAAAAATATCTTCCAATAAAACTTCACTAATTTTTTTTGAAAATCCAATCTGCATATAGATTGAATTAATTATATCTTTTTTTGTTAAATTTGTTCTTTTCACTTAATTAATATTTTCTTTAATTCTTTCTATTAATTTTCCCTTGATTATTTGTTCAGAAACCTTTAGTGAATTAGCGAATCCAACTGAGTCTGTTGATCCATGACTTTTTATAACTGGTTTATCAAGACCAAGTAAAATTGCACCATTATAAAGTCTTGGGTCTAATTTATTTTTAAATTTTTTTAGATTATTATAATTTATTAATGATGAAAGTTTCCCAATAAAATTTGAAGATAGCGCTTTCCTTAGCTCACTTGTAATGAAATTTGAGGTACCTTCTGCAGTTTTTAAAGCAATATTACCTGTAAAACCATCCGCAACAATAACGTTAACATCGCCTTCCATAATATTATTTCCTTCGATATAACCTTTGAAATCAAACAAGGAATATTTTTTTTCATTGAGTAATTTATAAGTTTCTTTGATAATTGCATTACCCTTTAATTCCTCTGAACCAATATTTAATAGGGCTACATTAGGTTTTTCATTTTCAAATAGCGCTTTAAATAAGGCTGATCCCATTATTGAGAAATCAATTAAGTTTTTAGAGCTGCATTCAATGTTGGCTCCTAAATCTAAAACAACATTCATAGATTTTTTACTTGGCCAAAGTGCAGATAGTGCTGGCCTATCAATATTTTCAATCATTTTTAAATTTAATTTTGAAATTAAGAAAAGTGCTCCAGTGTTACCAGCTGAAACAATTGCATGTGCTTTATTATTTTTAAGTGACTCAATTGAAAGCCACAAACTTGTGTTTTTACCTTTTTTTGCTGCGGATAATGCCGTATCCTCACCGTCTACTTTTTCTTCAGTGTGGATTAAACTAAACTTATTATTTTTTAAGTCATATTTTTTAATTAATGGAAGTATTAAATTTTCATTTCCAAAGATTGAATACATGACGTTAGTTGATGATTTTGAGTGTATACTTATACCCTCAATAACTTTATCAGGAGAATTATCACCACCCATTGCATCCACGGCAATAGTAATAGGATTTGTCATAAAAACTATTCTTTAGGGTCTAAAACCTGTCTACCTTTATAAAAACCAGTTTTTAAGTCCATATGATGAGATAATCTATATTCGCCAGATTTCTTATCTTCAATTATATTTTTTGAAGAGACTTTTAAGTGAGACCGTCTCTTGCCTGCTCTTGATTTTGTAGTTTTACGTTTTGGTACAGCCATATTTAAAATTTAATTTCTATTATATCTTTTGAGAAGATTTTTAAAGAGTTATTTGTAAGAAATTCTCTATATTTATCAAAATAATCAATTAAAAAATCGTTATCCTCTTTAATATTCATTAAATCTGCTAATAATTCAAATTTTCTTGATTTATTAGAAAGATCCCAATTTTCAATATTTTCTAATATTGAAAAAAATAAATTTACATACTGTTTCATTTTTTTATTTACAGATACATCTCCATAACCAACTTCTCTAATTGATAATTCGATTTGTCTTATAAAAAAATCAAACAATTCTTGAGCTTCTTTTTTAGTAACATCTGCTTTAAACTTTTTAAGAAAAAAACCAAAATGAAATAAAAGAATAATTAATCTATCAGAAAAAGTATCTTTATTTTTTAATGATAAGTATAATTTTTTATTTCTAGTTAATTTTATTAAATTGTTGTAAATATTTAATTTATTATTATTCATATGAAAAAAATATTTTTATTACTTTCTTTTTTTCTAATTACACTGAATTGTACAAAAAATAAAGTTTCCAATACACATGGAATTAGATTTATAGAAAAAAAATTTGAAATTCTTGAATTAAATATATCAAATAAAAATGATGTTAGAAAAATAATAGGCCCACCTTCAACTGTGAGCGAATTTGAGAATAAATGGATTTATATTGAAAGACAAAAGAAAAGTCAGTCACTTTTTAAACTAGGTGAGAGAAAATTAAATATGAATAATGTTCTGATAATAGAGTTTAATGAGTTAGGGATTTTAATTTCAAAAAATCTACTCGATATAGATGACATGAATAAGATTATCGCTACAGATAAAAAAACACAAAAAAAATTTAGTCAAAATAATCTAGTATACGATATTTTCTCAACATTGAGAGAGAAAATTAATGCAGGTACAAGAAAAAAAAAATAATGGCGGTCCCTAGGGGAATCGAACCCCTCTTTCATGGATGAAAACCATGTGTCCTAACCGATAGACGAAGGGACCAGTGGAGGATCTTTTATTGTAATTTTTTAAATTAATCAAGTAATCGAAATTTCTTTTTTTACTAACTCTAAATTTGAATTATTATGTGTAAAAATGGTTTCTGTGTGATATTTGTCATTTTTTTTTATAATACCATTCATAAAGTCACATGTTGTTATTCCAGTTGCACAAAAAATACTCTCACCTTTTACTATTTCATTAACCTCGTATTTTTTATTTAAGTTAACTATACCCATCTTTTTTGCTCTAATTATATCATTCTCTGATTGAAACAAGAATCTGCCTTGAAACTTGCAACTTAATGTTTTGAGGGCTGCTGCAGCAATTACTCCTTCTGGACCACCTCCTATACCCATAAATATATCTACATTATATTTTTTATCTGAAACTAATAATGCACCAGAAACATCTCCATCTTCTATAAGTTTTATATTAACATTAAGTCTATTTAATTCGGATATAATTTCTTTATGTCTATTTCTATTAAGAATACAAACTGTAATCTCTTGTATTTTTTTACCAGTTACATCAGAGTAGTTTTGAATATTTTTTTCAACACTAAAATCTAAATCTATAGCTTGGTGAGGTACATGATCGCCAGTAACGATTTTTTCCATATAGGTTTCTGGGGCATTTAAAAGATTCCCTTTTTCAGAAACTGCAATTACAGACATTGATCCTGGAAGATTTTTAGCAACAAAATTTGTACCTTCAACAGGGTCAACTGCTATATCAATGTCAGGTCCTCTTCCACTTCCAAGTTTTTCACCAATATATAACATAGGTGCTTCATCCAATTCACCTTCACCAATTACAACTTCACCATTAATATTTAAATTGTTTAGTTCTCTTCTCATTACATCCGTCGAGGCTTTATCTGCTAAAATTTTTTCATTTTTGCCTATATGTGGATAGCATGCAACTGCTGACTTAGTAGTGATTTTAATAATGTTATTTAATAGATCTTGAGATAATTTCATTTAATACTAAATTTTTATCTTTTCATCCCTATCTTCAATTTCTAACTTATTTTCAAATTCTCTTAATCTTTTGTATACACTGGCTAACTCTATAATAGTGGGCCATGCTTTTAAAATATATTGCATTGATCCCTCTACACGCCCAAAGGCTCTAATTATTTGCTGCATCACACCCAAAGTAACAGCACCTGCAACAATAGCTGGTGCTAGAAATACGTACGCTGATAAAACATTAGCCTGAAGATATGCTATTCTTCCAATGTTAAAATAAAGATATCTAATATAACTTAGAAAATGGATACTTCTAACATCATCAAATAACTCCTCAATTGATTTTGGTCTGACTGTTCCATCATCCTCAGCAATAACTAAAATTTTCCTATAAGCTGCCTCTTTTTTTTGCAGGTCATATTCAACACCAACTAATTTTAATATTAAACCTAAAATAATTAAAAAAATTGTTCCACCTATAGACCAAATAAGTGCACCCACTATTAAACCATATTCCCAATCACCAAAGAAGAAAATTGGAATACCAATACTTAAACCAAATAAAATTGGCATAAACTCAACTAATATCATAATTGCTTCTATAAGACTTGTTCCTAATGACTCCATAATCCGTGAAAATTTTATTGTATCCTCCTGAACTCTTTGGGAGGCTCCCTCTATTTTGCGGGCTCTTTCATATACACTATGATAATATTCTACCATTGCAGTCCTCCACCTAAACAAATAATGAGAAGTAAAGTAACTTACAATAACTGCAACTCCCACGTACATAGCTGCGAGAATAATAAAAGAAAAAAGACTAGCCCAATATTGCTCAATAGTAATTGCATTTGGAGCACTTAAAGCCTTTTGTATCATGTCATAAAATTCACCAAACCATTCATTAATTTTGACATCAATTTTAACCTGTATCCAAAGAGATGAAAGGATTAAAAATGATCCTACCCAAGACCATAAATACCATTTTTTTGTGGTAAAAAATCTAAACATTATTTTATAAAATTATCGGCATAAGATTTTTTTGTTATTTTTCTTTCCTGTGACTCAATTACCTCAAAATCAATATTATTTTTTTTAGCATACTCTATTGCTAAGTCTTTAGATTTAAATTCTAAATTTAATTCGGAGTAAGTGTCTGCAGAGCTTTCCCATCCCATAAGTGGGTTTTTTCCAGGATCCTCTGTTATAAATTCAATTATCCATTTATTAAACTTTTTCATGCCTGATTGCATAGCAGTTTTTGATGGTTTGTAAATTTTAGCTTTTTTCATAAATAATGGTCGGGGCGGCAGGATTTGAACCTGCGACCCTCTGGTCCCAAACCAGATGCGCTACCAGGCTGCGCTACGCCCCGATTGCTGTACTAATACAGCAGATAAAACAAAATTCAAAGGTTATATTAGTTACAAATTTATAATAAATTTGATATTTAATGCTATAAGAGATCATATGATCATAGAATGTCCTAATTGTAATAAAAAATTCAGTATTGACAAAAAATTAATACCAGAAAATGGCAGATCTCTTAAATGTAGCAGTTGTGATCATATATGGCATTATAAGATACCAATAACTAAGAGTGTTGATGATCTAAAAATATCTGAAGACAAAAATACTAATTTAGATACTAATATTTCTGAAATAGAAAAAAAGGAACACGAGCATAATGAAGAAATAAATACTGAGAATTTAACTGATATAAATCAAGGAATTATTTCTGAAGATAGCACAGAAGATGAGAAAGATGAAGAAAAAGAAGCAGATGATACAAAAGATGAAATTAAAAAGGATGAAAAACAAGGAAAAATAAACATGATATTAGTTTATATTACTGTAGTTATTATTTCACTAATAGGTCTTATATTTTTAATAGATACATTTAAGTCTTATTTATTTAGTATGTTTCCAAGTATTACTCCTCTTTTTGATAGTTTTTACGAAACTCTTATAGATTTCAAGCTTTTTATAAAGGATCTTGCTAACTAAATATGATTCAAAAAATTACAAAAGGGTTTACATCATTTTTTAAACTTGAAGCTGCAAGTGGAATAGTTCTTCTTTTTGCAGCAGTAATTGCGCTGGTTATAAGTAATTCTGAATTATCTAATCTATATTTTTCAACATTAGAGAGATATTTATTTATTGGGATAAATAATTTTGGACTCAAGCTTTCTGTTTTGCATTGGATAAATGATGCATTAATGGCAATCTTTTTCTTCTTTGTAACACTTGAAATTAAAAGAGAATTTTTACAAGGAGAGTTATCTAATATTAAACAAGCTTTGCTTCCTATTATAGCAGCAGTAGGCGGAATGTTAGTTCCTGCATTAATATATGTGTTTATAAACTTAGGAGATGGAGAAACTTTAAAAGGTTGGGCAATACCATCAGCAACAGATATAGCCTTTTCTCTAGGTGTATTATCATTATTGGGTAAGAGAGTACCTCTCTCATTAAAAGTTTTTTTAACAGCTTTAGCAATTATAGATGATTTGGGAGCAATAGTTATAATAGCTTTATTCTATTCTGGTGATTTAAGTATTAAATATTTATCTCTGATGTTGTTAGCATTTATAATTCTATTAGTTATAAATAAATTTAATATAAAAAAATTTCTACCCTATCTGATTGTAGGAATTTTCTTATGGGATTTTACTCATAACTCAGGAATACACGCAACTATAGCCGGTGTATTACTTGCGATGACAATCCCTCATAGAAAAAAAGATAAAGATTTCTCACTTTTAATTAAAGTAGAACATGCAATAAGTCCTTATGTTGCTTTTGGAATAATGCCTATTTTTGCTTTTGCAAATGCAGGTGTATCTTTGGAAGGTTTGTCTTTATCATCACTATTAGATAAAGTTCCATTAGGAATAGTTTTAGGTTTATTTGTCGGAAAACAATTAGGAGTTTTTGTTTTTTCATACATATCAATTAAATTAAAAATTGCTCAAATGCCAAGTAATACAAGTTGGTATAATTTTTATGGTGTCGGTGTTTTAACTGGAATTGGTTTCACTATGAGTTTATTTGTTGGAAATTTAGCATTTGCTGAGAGTATGCAATACATGGATGGTGTAAAAATTGGAGTTTTAACTGGGTCATTATTATCCACTTTATTTGGTTACTTTTTAATATTACTTACACCAAATAAATAATTAAAATAATGAAAAATCTACTAATAATTGGATTAGCAATAATTATGTTTTTTTTTAAAAGTTCATCACATGCTGATTATAAAAAAATTTTTTATGACTTCAAAATAAATAGTATTACAGGCGATGTAATAAATTTAAATGACTATAAAGGTAAACCTGTTTTAGTAGTGAATACAGCTAGTTATTGCGGATTCACAAAACAATATAATGACATGCAAGACTTATGGGAAAGATATAAGGATAAAGGCTTGATTGTATTAGGAGTACCATCAAATTCCTTTAATCAAGAAAAAAAAAACAATAGTGAAGTAAAAAAATTTTGTAAGGTTAACTTTAATATTAACTTTCCACTCACTGAAATAACAAATGTAAAAGGTGATAATGCGCATGAAATCTATAAATGGGCAAAAGATAACTATGGCAAATCTGCAATACCAAAATGGAATTTTTACAAAATATTAATTAACAAGGAAGGTAAAATTGAAGATACTTACGCATCTTTAACAAATCCAACCTCCAAAAAAATTATAAATAAAATAGAAAGTTTATTAAATTAAAACAGTTAACCCATCGTAGGCGGGAGTTACATTTTTCGGCAATATTTTTTTTATTTCATTATAGTCAATTTCATTACTCAAATTTGTTAGAATCGATTTCTTAGGTTTAATTTTTCTAATTAAGTTTAATACATCATCTAAATTAAAATGCGTCGAGTGATAATTATATCTTAAACAATCAACAATAAAGTATTTTAAGTTTTTCAAATATTTTAAATCTTTATTATCTATTTTATTTACATCTGGTGCATAAGCACATTTATCGTTAATTATATAACAGATACTTTTTATTGAACCATGATGAACTTTTAAAGATTTAATTACTATTTTTGTTTTTACATCTTTTAATATATGTTTGGACTTTAAAGTATTCGCATCAAGAATTGATGGATAATTTTTATAATCTTTAAAACAATAACTAAAAGTTTTTTGAAGACTTCTTTTTGTAATTAAGTCAGCATAAATAGGTATTTTTTTTCTATTTTTTAATGTGAAAACCCTTAATTCATTAATCCCATGCGTTTGATCTGCATGAGCGTGTGTGTAAAAAACCTTATCAATATTCTTTACTTTATTTTGAAGTAGTTGGGATTTTAGATCGGGAGATGTATCAATAAGGATATTTAAATTTTTAGATCTTATTAATGCTGAACATCTTGAACGTATATTTTTTTTATTTTTCGGATCGCAATTTCCATAATAACCGTCAATTCTCGGTATACCTAAAGAACTACCACAACCTAAAATAGTAAATTTTAAGCTCATTGATTAAAAAATAATCTATTAAAATTGTCTGTTGTTATTTTATCAAGCTCTTTAGAGGTGATTTTTTTTAGTTCTGAGAGTTTTTTTAAGGTATAGCGTACAAAAGATGGTTCATTTTTCTTACCTCTCATTGGCTCAGGTGCTAAGAAGGGACTGTCTGTTTCAATTAGTAATCTTTCTAAAGGTAAATGTTCAAACGTATTTTGAAGGTCATTGCTATTTTTAAATGTAATAATACCGCTAGCTGAAAAATAAGAATTAAGCTCCATTAATTTTAAAGCAAATGGAAGTGAACCTGTGAAACAATGCATCAGGATTTTTAATTTCTTGTCTGAATTTTTTAATATTTCATAAGTTTCATCTTCAGCATTTCTAGAATGAACAATTAAAGGGAAATTTAATTCTAACGCAGCATTAATATGATTTTTGAAACTTGTGATTTGTTTATCTTTATCGCTATTGTTATAATAAAAGTCCAAACCTGTTTCTCCCACTCCTATAATTTTACTATTTGATTTGATTTTGCTGATTATTTCCTCTTTTGAAATTTGATCTGTGTTTGTCTCATGAGGATGTATACCAAAAGTACCATATATCATTTCGTCTTTATCAATAATCTCCAAAATTTTTGGAAAACCACTTAATGTTGTAGAAATTGTTAATACTTTATTAATTCCTTCCTTTTTGCATCTTGATAAAACATCTTGAATATTTTGAGCTAAAGGTTCGTGATCTAGGTGACAATGTGAATCAATCATTTTTTTCAATTTTTTTAAACAAAATATCTAATTTGTTCAATTTAAGACCCTTTTTTAGATAATTATTTTCTTTAATCGTTTCAAAATTAATTTTTTCCTCATTTATACCAAATAAACCTAAAACTTTTAGAGATGATGATGGTATAATAGGATAAAGAAGTATAGTTACTTTTCTTATTAATTCCAAAGCAACATAAATAATAGTATTCATCCTTAATTTATCATTCTTTTTTTTCCAAGGTTCTTGATCGTTGAAATATTTATTTGCTGAAAATAGTTGCTCAACAATAAAATTAATATATGAATTAACATCTTGATTATCTGAATACATAATTAAATTATCATAATATTTGGTGTATTGATTTAAAATAATTTTATCCTCCTCTGTTAGATGTTCAATGGCAGGAACTTCTAAGTTCGCATTCTTTTCACAAAACGCTAAAACTCTTTGACACAAATTTCCATAATTATTAGCTAAATCACTATTAATACAAGACTCTAGTTTTTCTTGTGAGATATTTCCGTCATTACCAAAAGAAACCTCTTTAATTAAATAATATCTTAAAGGATCTAGGCCATAATTATCTATAATCTCAAGTGGATCTAAAATGTTACCTTTAGATTTAGACATTTTTTCATCTCCTGAAAGTATCCATCCGTGGCCAAATACTCTTTTTGGGGGTTCTATATCTGCAGCCAATAAGAAAGCCGGCCAATAAATAGCATGAAATCTTAATATATCTTTTCCAATAAGATGTAGATCTGCGGGCCAAAAGGATTTGTACAAATCATCACTTTCATTCGGATAATTTAAAGCACTTAGATAATTTGTTAAAGCATCCAACCAAACATAAATAACATGGTCTTCATTAGATGGAACTTTTATACCCCAATTAAAAGATTTTCTACTTACAGATAAATCTTTTAATCCTGATTTTACAAAACTGATAACTTCATTTTTTCTTGTTTCGGGTAGTATAAAATCTGGATTTTTATTATAAAACTCAATCAATTTATCTTGCCAATTTGATAATTTAAAAAAATATGACTCTTCTTCCACCCACTCTACTTTTGAACCTGAACTAATTGATTTTTTTATACCGTCTAAATCTTCAATTTCACTTTGTGTGTAAAATGCTTCATCTGATACTGAATACCAACCAGAATACTTGGATAAGTAAATTTCACCTTTTTTTTCTAAAATATTCCAAAGATTTTCAACCGATTTAGCATGTCTTTTTTCAGTTGTTCTTATGAAATCATTATTAGATAAATTTAATGTGTCGGATAAATCTCTAAAGGTTTTGCTAATTTCATCACAAAATAATAAAGGATCCATTTTTTTTTCTTCTGCAGCTCGTTGTATTTTTTGTCCATGCTCATCAGTGCCTGTTAAAAAATAAACATTAAAACCCTGTATTCTTTTTAATCTTGCAAAAAAATCAGCAATAATACTTGAATAAGCATGACCCATATGTGGCTTTGCAGATGGATAATAAATTGGTGTTGTAATGTAGTAATTTTTATTCACTTAATAATTTATCATTAAATTCTAGAAAAAAAGACTCAAAATCTAAGTTATATTTTTTAACAAAAGAAAGTTTTAGGTAAAAATATTTTTTTATTTTAAATGAAATTTTCTTAGAGATATTTATATTTTTATAGAAAAAAAGTTCAATAAATAAATTCAAATATTCTTTTATAAAATCATTAGATGTATATGATTTATTTTTGATTATATAGGCCAATAGATTCTCTATAGAGTTATCTTTGATTGATAAATCATTACTTTCTAAAAAGTTCACTAATGATATTAAAAAGGATGGAGAGTTGTAATTGTTTATAAAATCTAAATTTATATCTTTATATATATCAGCTTCAAAGTGGTAATTCACAATCTCCATTACTTCTGAATTTAGTAAATTTAATTTAAATTCTAAACATCTTGATTTAATAGTTTCCAAAACTTTAAATTCTGAGTTATTGATTAAAATAAAGTTTATTTTGTTATTAGGTTCTTCAATTGATTTTAATAACGCATTAGCAGAATTAATTCCTAATAAATTAACATTTTCAATAATTATAAACCTTCTATCATTGTTAAAAGAGGTTTGATTGGTGAATTTAATCATTTCTCTTATTTGATCTATATCAATTATTTTTTTATCATTTTTCCGGTAAATTTTGAGAACATTGGGATGAGTGTTCGAAGATATAATTTTAGATATATTATTACTCAAATTATATTCATAATTCTTTAAATTATAAGATTGTTTGTTCTCTTTTAAATAAAAATAATTCAAAAAATGATTTACAAATAATTTTTTGCCAATACCTTTTGGACCATTTAATAAAATTTTATTGGGAAATTTTTGTATCTGGTTAAGGTAAATAAAGTTATTGAAAAGAGACTTATGACCAATCATTTTACTTATCTCACTCATTTACTTTATAATTTTATCAATTTTGTTAATTAATTTATTTTCAATTATTTTTAAATTATCTTTATTGGTATCTAAAATTAAGTATTTAGATTTGTTTTTATTTGCAATTTTTAAAAAACCTTTTTGAACTTTATTATAAAAATTATAATCAAAATTATCGTATTTATTTCTATTTTTTCTCAACTTTAATCTATTGAGCATGTTATTTTTATTTACAATACTTAAGAAAGTAAAGTTTGGTCTTATATTACCTAATAAAAAATTATTCATTTTTAAAATTAAATCTTTATCTAGTTTCATTCCATAATGTTGATAGGCTAATGTCGAGTCAATAAATCTGTCAATCAATATAACTTTTTTTTTATAATTTTTTTTTAGAATTTTATCTACATTTTCTGATCTAGATGCCATAAGTAAAAATAAATCTGTTTTATTGCTTAATGCTGATTTTTTATTTAGCATTAAAGATCTTAGTTTTTCAGATAGATTTGTGCCACCTGGTTCTCTTAAGGAAACATATTTAATTTTTTTTGTTTTTAAATATTTAATTGTTTTTTTTAAGCTGGTGGATTTTCCAGAAGCTTCTATACCTTCAAATACTAAGACTGGATATTTAGACATCACCCCAGATTAGGAAATTTATAGAAGAAATAAACCTAGAGAAAATATTTTGTCTTTTTACATCTTCAAAAGCTAATAGATCGTATTCGCCTATTTGTTCATCTTTATATGATATTTTAACTTTGCCTATTATGTCATTTTTCAATATTGGTGCTTTTAAAGGACCTTGATAATTGACTGATACTTTTAGATATTTTTTTTTAGCTTTTGGAATTGTTTGATAAACATCTTCATTTATATATGATCTAATTGTTTTTTGTGTTCCTTGCCAAACATCTAATTCATCAAATATTTCATCTTTTTTTGCAATATTGATTGTGTCAAAATTTGTTAAACCATATGTTAGTAATTTAAGTGACTCTTTTGATCTTTCATTTTTAGAGACAAAACCACTTCCAACTGCAATTATTCTCCTATCATTTCTTTTAATTGTTGAAGCAAGTGAATATTTTTCATACGCAAGATATCCAGTCTTTATTCCATCCACTCCTATATTTTTATAAAGCAATGGGTTTCTATTGCCTTGTTTAATTGGGTCTCCACCTGTTCTATCCCAAGTAAATTCAGTTTCTTTGTAATATTCATAATAATTTGGGTAATTTTTTATCAAATAATTAGACATAATTAATATATCTCTAACTGTTGATAAATTATCTGGAGCATTTATTCCTGATGAATTTGAAAAGTTAGTATTTTCCATACCAATTTCTTTTGCCTTTTCAGTCATCATAATTGCAAACTCTTCTTCTGTGCCAGCAATACCCTCAGCAAGAGCAATGCAAGCATCATTGCCTGAGGAAACAATAATACCTCTTAATAAATTTTCTACAGTTATTTCATCTCCAACCATAATAAACATCGATGAATATCCTGCTTGTGACAATCTCCATGCATTTTCAGATACTAAAAATTTTTCATCTAATGATAACTCACCGCTTTTAAGTAAATCAAAAGCTATAATCGAAGTCATAATTTTAGTCATAGACGCAGGAAAAATTTGTCGGTCGGCATCCTTTTCATACAATATTTTTCCAGATAAATAATCTTGTAAAATAGCAGTTCTCGCATTTACATCGAAATTTGCAAAAACTGGTTTTATAAAAAAAGATAAAAATATTAAAATCAATGATAAATTTTTTATTCTCATAGTTTAATTATTTCAATACTATCAAAATCAAGATTTTCGATATTATGAAATCCTTTCTTTAATTTCTCAAAATCTTTATAAGGTCCTTTATAAACTCTAAAATTATTTTGTGACAACTTTTTGATTAAGATATTATCAATATTATGCTCTTCAAATAACCTATTTTTTAACATAATAGCAGAATCTTCAAAATAAAAATCTGCAAATTTAATTATATAATTAAAATTTGTTACAAAATTATTAGTCTTAGATTCTTTTATTTCAGTTTCTAAACTTATGCTCTGGACCATTATATCGTCAACAGGAGCTTTATTAGCAACTTCTTTTTCTTCATCAAATGTTTTTACATCATTTGCAACATATAAATTGTTAGAATTGATAGTTTCAATATACACATAAGGCTCATTGGGATTTATTGATAGTTCACTAGCAATTCTCTTTGTTATTACTGAATTATAATAGGCAGGCAAAACAGTTTTGTTTTTAACAATAGTCATTAAAGATTTTCCGTTAATTATATTTGTTATTCTAACAGGTGTACCATTAGGTAGATTAGGACTTAATATATTCAGTGAAGTATTATCTAAATTGCTTTCTAATGAGTTATCTACATCTTCATCAAATATCAATGCAAAACCTTTGTTAGAATAAACAATATTAATTATTTCATTTTTTTCATTTTTATTTGGTGAGATTTTAATTTTATCTTTTTGGACAACAATTTTTTTATCTTCAGGTTTATTTTTAATATTTATGTTTTTTGAATGATGCTCACAGGCAAATAAAATTAAAAATAAAAGATATAAAATATATTTAAATTGCATTTTTAAATTTGTTTTTTAGTGTGCATACAGCTAAAGCGAATCTTAAAGATCTATTCCATTTTAAAATTAATTCATAATTATCAAAAACTAAATAAGCTGGAGTTAATTTTTGTGCGTCAGGTATAATGTCATAATCAGGAGTCACAATTGCAGCTTTCAAATTATCAAGGTCATTAAGTTTTTCACTGTTTTTGATATATTTTTTTAAATAGGATATTTTATTTTTATGCTTAATTTTCTTTGCAGATGTATTTAGATATTTATGTGGTGTTTCGTTGATAAGTTCAACTTTGTAAAAACATGGTGTTTTATTATTCCACCCTATCTTATTTAAGTAATTAGCAGCAGAAGCAAATGAATCTTCAATATTCTTCAAATTTATAATTTCATCCTCATTGTAATCAATTGCATAATTTTTAATTGTAGAAGGCATAAATTGAAAATTACCAAAAGCTCCTGCCCATGATCCTAAATAATTATTTGGATTTATAATTCCTTTATCAAATAAAATTAAAAGTGTAAGTAGTTCTGACGTGAAGAATTCACTTCTTCTTTTATCATAACTCAAAGTTGCTAATGATGAGACTATATCCATTTTGCCTAAATAATTACCAAAATTTGTTTCAATACCCATAAGTGATAAAAGCAAATCCTTATCAACAGAAAATTCTTGAGTGATTTTATCAATTTTTGTTTTGTTGATTTTGTAAATTTTTAAACCAGAATTTACTTTTTTATTATTAGCTCTTTTAGAAATATATGTTTTGGTATCTTCATAGAATTCTGGTTGGTATCTATCATATTTTATAACATTCTTTAAAAAAACAGATTTATCGATTGTACTTTCGATTATTTTCAAACTCACCCCTTTTTCTAAAGCAATTAATCTAAAATTTTTCTTCCACTCATTAAATTCAGAGTCATTTGCATAGACGTTTAAATTTATTAAAATAAAAAGAAAGAAAACATAAATTTTAATTTTTTTCATAAATATCTTTCAGATATATAAATACAGCAATCCATATAAAAATAAAACTAACTAACTGATTTATATTAAATTGCTCATTATAAATAAAAAAACCAAGAATAAATTGCAATGTAGGAGTAATATAAAAAATCATTCCAGCAGGTCCTAGTCCTGCTAATTCAACACCTCGCACATATAAAAAAAGAGGAATCACCGTCATTGGTCCTGCCAACATTAATAAAGGCATCAAAGAAGGATTTGATAAACTAAAATCATTGTAATTATTTATGCTTATAAAATAAAATGCAACTAATACAAAAGGAAGTATATACAAACTTTCTATAAGAAGCCCAATATCAGTTTCTACGTTAATTTTTTTTCTAAATAGATTATAAAAACTCCAACTTAAGGCTACGATTAAACCTACCCATGGAATTGAATTAAAATCTATTATCAATAAATAACTGACAGAAATAATTACTAAAAAGATCGAAATTTTTCCTTTTTTAGTAATAGGTTCTTTAAAAAAGAAATTACCTAAAAAAACACTTATAATTGGCATGATAAAATAGCCAAAACTTGCATCAATTATTTTATCTACACTAACTGCATAGATCCATACACCCCAATTAATAAAAATTAAAAAACCAGAAATTAAAAGAATAAATAATTTCTTTTTATCATTAAGAATTTTTTTAAAAATACTCCATTTAGAAAAGAAAAATGTAGTAACTATTAATACAAAAGCTGTCCAAACACTTCTATGAATTAATACTTCTACATGACCTGCAAAAGAAATATGTTTGAAGTATATAACACCAAAAAAACCCCACCAAAACGAACCAAAAGATGTAAGCAAAACTCCCTTATTAAAATTTTTTTTGTTCATTTTTAAATATCAGAATATTTTGACTAACTACTTAAGTCATTTTATTGTTGAAATATATATTAATAATAATAAAACCTTGCACACGGAGAGATGGCTGAGCGGTTGAAAGCATCGGTCTTGAAAACCGACAAAGGGGCAACTCTTTCCTGGGTTCGAATCCCAGTCTCTCCGCCATTCATTTAAAATCAATCAACAATTTAAATATTTTATTATTTTTAAAGATCATTTCTTTCCTTGAAATTTTGATAATGTCTTCATCATTCATATTAACTAATTTATCTAGGTCCACTAAATCATTAAATGATAATGAATCGATAATAGATTTAACAAAACCACTGACAAATATATCCATTTCTTTTGTACCTCGATATTGAGATCTATAAATAATTTTATTAATTAAATTTTGTTTATTTGAATTCATTGTTTATAAACATATATATATATTTAATGAGTAATTTTGAATATTTATTGTCACCTATAAATAAAATTAAAGGTGTTGGTAAAAAAACATTAAGTTCATTCAACAAAAAAAAAATTTTTACAATTTTTGACCTATTATGGCATTTACCTATATCAAGAATTGAAACTGCTGAAGATACAGAGATTGATGATTTACAAGTAGGAAAAAATTACAATATTAAAGTTATACCACTTAAATATAATTTTCCACGAATTAGAAATTTACCCAATAAAGTTCTATGTGAAAAAAATGGAGTAAAGATAGACTGTATTTTTTTTAATAGTTATGAGGGATATATAAAAAAATTATTACCCTTAAATGAAGAAATAATAATACATGGAAAGGCAAACAAATTTAGAAATAAATTTCAATTTGTAAATCCAACAACGAAAAAAACTAATGATTTAAATATTATAAATGAAGATAGTAAATATAGTCTTTCTGATGGGCTAACATTAAACAAATATAATCAAGTAATAAATAGTGTTTTGCAAAATTTACCTGAATTAGAAGAATGGTTGCCAAAAGAAGTATCGAGTTTATTTGATAATGTATCGTGGAAGGAATGTATTATCAAAATTCATAAGGAAGAAATTACAAAAATTAGAGATACAAAATATTTTAAAAGACTTGTTTTTGATGAGATATTTGCAAATTTTTTACTTTCTTCTGATATCAGAAAAAAAATTAAAAAAATTAAAAAAAAAAATAAAATTTTAGACTTTAAATATCAAAATAAACTAATTAATAATTTAAAATTTAAACTTACAATTGATCAAATAACTTCATTAAAAAATATAAATAAAGATATGGAGTCAAAACAGAAAATGTTTAGATTATTACAAGGAGATGTGGGATCAGGAAAGACAATAGTCTCAATAATTGCTGCATTAAATGCTATTAAAGCAGGATATCAAGTTGTGATAATGGCTCCAACTGAAATATTAGCTATTCAACATTACAATTTTATATTAGAAAATTTTAATACATTTTGTAGTCCTGAAATATTAACTGGTAAAACTGAATATAAAAAAAGAAAAAATATTTTAAATGATCTCTTAAATAATAAAATTGATATTTTAATTGGGACACATTCTCTTTTTCAAGAAAAAATTAATTACTTTAAATTAGGTTTAATTATTATTGATGAACAACATAAATTTGGTGTTAATCAAAGAAAAAAACTATCTGATAAAGGAGGCAAAGATTGTGATGTACTAGTTATGTCAGCAACGCCAATTCCAAGAACAATGATGATGACAATATATGGAGATATGGATATTTCTTTAATTAAATCGAAACCCAAAAATCGATTACCAATAAAAACATATAGTAAAAATGAGACTAAAATTAATGAAGTTATTAATTTTATTAAAAGTGAAATTTTAAAAAAAAATCAAGTATTCTGGGTTTGTCCACTTATCAAAGAATCAAAAAAGATTGGCCACCAGTCTGCTACGGAAAAATATAAATATTTAAGTAAAATCTTTAAAGACAGAGTTGATATTGTTCATGGAGCAATGAGTAAAGAAGAGAAGGATAAAGTATTAAATAAGTTTAATAATAGAGAGATAGATATATTAGTTTCAACTACAGTAATAGAGGTTGGGATTGATTTTCCAAATGCAAATGTAATTGTCATTGAAAATTCTAATAAGTATGGTTTATCTCAGTTGCATCAATTAAGGGGTCGTGTAGGAAGAGGAAGTAAAGATTCGACGTGTATTCTGATGTTTAAAGCTGGACTGAGTGAGAATGCTCGAAAAAGAATTACAATTCTTAAAAATACTAATGATGGGTTCAAAATCGCTGAAGAAGATTTAAAAATAAGAGGGTATGGTGATATATTAGGATTTAAGCAAAGCGGTTTAAAAAAATACAACCTTGCAGACCCTATTCAACATGAGGATCTTTTTAATATTGCTGAAAAAGAAATTAAAAAGATTGAAAAAAATAATGTTGAAATAAACGATTTTAATAAACTTATAAAACTTTATGATAAAGTTGCTGTAATTAATGAGACTACTTAGATTTAGTATCTGAAGTACCAGCTGAAACTATAAACTTTGAAGCTTCCTCAAATGTCATATCCAGATATACAACCTCACTTTTAGGAAACATTAACAAAAAACCACTTGTCGGATTTGGTGTTGTGGGAACAAAAACGTTTACTAATTCTGTGTTAGTTTTTTTCGAGATTTCACCTTTATTCTCTTTAGTGGCAAAACCAACTGCCCATGAGCCTTTTCGTGGATACTGAATTAGAACCACACTTTTTTTTGATCCTTTTTTAGGAGCAAAAGTTTCTGTCATTTGTCCAATAGCAGAATATATGGTTCTTAAAATTGGTATTTTTTTTAACAAATCATTAAATAACTGTAAAAATTTTTTACCAATAAAAGAAAGTGACAATCCACCAACAAAAGTAATAAAGATTACAGAAAGTAAGATTTCTAAACCTGGTATCGCAAAAGGTAAATAGCTGTTAGGATTAATCCCTTCTGGAATTAATTTTGATGAAATTGATATAAAAAACGTTGTGAGATATAAAGTAATTCCAATAGGAACCAAAACAACAATTCCTGTTATAAAGTAGTTTCTTAGTCTTGCTATAAATGAAATTCTTTTTCTTCTTAGTTTTGACATACTTTAATTGATTATAAATTACATGTAATATAAATATTAAGAAAAGTGAATAGAAGAAATTTTATATATTTAATGGGTTGTGGCTGTCTTTCTGCAGGTTTACACGCATGTACTACTGCTCCGATAACAGACAGAAGACAATTAAAATTAATTCCAGAATCAAAATTAAATTCTCAAGCTGCTCAATTGTATGAAAAAGTAAAACAAAAAGCTAAATTAAGTGATGATAAAGAGAGTTTAGATAAAATTATTGGAATTGGTTCAAAAATAGAAACATCTATATCTGAGTATTTTTATAAGAATAATATGGATGACCCGACTTTAAACTTTTCATGGGAGTATATTTTAATTGATAATAAAAAAGTTAAAAATGCATGGTGCATGCCTGGAGGAAAAATTGCCGTTTACACTGGTATGTTAGATATTACTAAAAATGATGATGGTTTAGCAGCTGTAATGGGTCATGAAATTGCCCACGCTGTTGCTAAACATTCAGTCGAAAGAGCAAGCAGAGCAGTTTTGTTAAATACAACAACTGGAATAATAGACATTGCAACTGGTGGAAAATTATCTCAAGTTAATAGAACAACAGGCATGAATACAGTTGGCTTGTTATCTCAAATTGGAATAATGAACCCTTTTACAAGAAAACAAGAGAGTGAGGCCGATTATTTGGGATTAATTTTTTCATCTTTATCTGGTTACGATATAAGAGAAACTACCAAAATATGGGAAAGGATGAAGCAAGCAAATAAAGGTAAAGAACCACCTGAGTTTATGAGTACGCATCCATCAAATGACAGAAGAATTGAACAAATTAACAATTGGATGAACGAAATTATTTTAAAGTATCCACCATTAGCATGAAGTGTTGGTGAGCCCTGATGGACTCGAACCATCGACCCATTCCTTAAAAGGGAATTGCTCTACCAACTGAGCTAAGGGCCCAACACGAAAATTCTTATATTGATTTTTTGATATTTGGCAATGGTTAAAATTTACAAAATATTGATATACTTATCATGAAATTCTCTAAAAGTTCCCATTTTTATATTTTTTCTAATTTCATACATTAGTTCTTGATAAAAGTTTATGTTATTTAACGTTAAGATCATTGAAGCCAATATCTCATTAGTATTGTGAAGATGGTTCAAATAATTTTTAGAGTATTTATTTAAGTCAAACTTAGTAACATTGCTATCTAGAGGTGTATTATCAAATTTATTTTCAGAATTTCTAATTTGAACTCTACCATTCCAAGTAAAAGCTAATCCTGTTCTTCCTGATCGTGTCGGAAGGACACAATCAAACATGTCTATTCCCCTCATAACTGCTCCCAATATATCCGATGGGGTCCCTACACCCATCAAATATCTTGGTTTATCAATTGGTAAGTTATCTTTGATGCCGTCTAAAACATCAAACATTTCTTGTTGAGACTCACCAACTGCTAGACCACCAATAGCATAGCCATCAAATTGTATATCTATTAACCTATTAAGAGACTCATTTCTTAAATCTTTAAATAATCCACCTTGAACTATACCAAACAAAGCTTTTTGTGGATTTATTCCAAATTCTTCCTTAGATCGTCTAGCCCACTCTGTAGATAAATCCATAGAGGTTTTAATTACATTATAATCATTAGTATTTTTTGGACATTCATCCATCACCATAACAATGTCTGAGTTAAGTTTTTTTTGAATTTTAATACTCTCCTCTGGACTTAAAACAAAGGTTTTGCCATCTATATGAGATTGAAAAATTGCTCCTTTATCTCTATCAATTTTATTGAATTTCGATAAAGACATCACTTGATAACCTCCAGAGTCAGTCAAAATTGGAAGTTTGCAATTCATAAAATTATGTAACCCGCCAACTGCTTCGATTCTCTCAGTTCCAGGTCTAATCATCAAATGGTAAGTATTCGAAAGTATTATTTGACTCCCTGATTTAATAATATCATCAATAAAAACACCTTTAACTGTGGCTTGAGTACCTACAGGCATAAATGCAGGTGTATTTATATCTCCACGATGTGTTTGAATTAATCCAACACGATAATTTTTTTTTTGATGTTTTACACTAAAAGAAAAATTCTTTTTTAAGTCTTCCATCCATCAATTCTACTCAGACTTAAAGCTAATTATTTTATCTGGGTTAGAAACAGATCCATTGGGACCATCGCCTTTGGTTATCATGTCAACAAATTCCATACCCTCAATTACTTTTCCAAATACAGTATATTGTCTGTCTAGATGCGGTGTAGGACCAAAACAGATAAAGAATTGACTGTTTGCACTATTCGGGTCTGAAGATCTTGCCATTGACAAAGTTCCTCTCTCGTGTGGCAAATTATTAAACTCTTCTTTAAGATCAGGCATGTCGGAACCACCCATTCCAGCTCTACTTAAGTTAAAACTTTCAGAAGATGAATTTCCAAATTGAACATCTCCAGTTTGGGCCATAAAACCTTCAATTACCCTATGAAAAACAACACCATCATATTTTCCACTATTTGCTAATTCAGTTATTCTTTTTACATGGTTTGGTGCCACATCTGGAAATAATTCAATTTTTAAATCTCCATCTTTTAATTTAAGTATCATTGTATTCTCCTTTGCATTTAAAACTGTTGTTAATAAAAATATTGATAAAAATAAAATACTAATTTTTTTAAGCATAAGCTTCTTTCAGTGACTTGATGGTACTTTTAGTTGTAAATTTTTTTAAATCACCCTTATGAAGGGCTATTTCTTTAACAAATCTCGATGAAATAATTTGATTTTCAACATCAGACATAAGAAACACTGTTTCTACTTTATTGTTTAATTTTCTATTCATTCCAGCTAACTGAAACTCATATTCAAAATCTGAAACAGCTCTTAAACCTCTTAGAATTAAGTTTGAATTGTATTTTTTACACAATTCTGTTGTAAGAGAATTGAATTTAATAACCTGAATTTTATTTTTTGAAAGTTTCAAGTCTCCATATAAAGCCTTTGAAACAATTTTTAATCTCTCATCTATTTGAAATAAAAAATTTTTCTCATTTCCATCAGATATACCGACAATTATTTTGTCTGCCAATTTTAGAGCTTTTTTAATGACATCTATGTGGCCGTTTGTTATTGGATCAAATGTACCTGGATATATAGCTATATTTTTCATTAAACCAAATTATCAACTAATTTAATTGAAGAGACAACCTTTTCATCACCAGTTAATTTAATAATTCTTACTCCTTGGGTATTTCTTCCAGCAATTCTTATTTCAGTCACTGCAGTTCTAATAACTCTACCTTTATTGGTAGAAATTAATATTTGATCACCCTCAAAAACAGGAAAAGATGAAGATACATTACCGTTTCTTGGGGAATTAACTATACCAATTATTCCCTTTCCTCCTCGATTTGTAACTCTAAAATCATAATGGGATGTTCTTTTTCCATAACCATTTTCTGTAATTGATAATATATATTTTTCTTTAGCTTTCACTTCAGATTTTTCATCTCTAGTCTTGCTTTTACTTTTTTTAATATCATCTTTATCAATTATAGATAACGAAACAATTGTATCTTGTTCTGAAAGATTAATGCCTCTTATACCTTTAGATGATCTGCCCTTAAAAACTCTAAGTTTTTTAGATTCAAACCTTATGCATTTACCAAATTTTGTGTTTAACATTATATCTTGATCATCTGTACATATTTTTACCCCAATAATCTTATCATCAGAGTCTAATTTCATTGCAATTTTTCCAGAAGCATTAATAGATGAAAAATCTTCTAAATTATTCTTTCTAATTTTCCCCTTGCTAGTTGCAAATATGATGTGCATATTTTTTTTGTCAACATCTTCATCAGGAAAAGGCATAATTGAACTTATAGACTGATGGTTTTTTAAAGGTAATATATTAAAGAGAGATTTACCTTTAGAAGAAGCAGAACCTTCTGGTATTTTCCAGGCTTTAACTTTGTAAGCCAAACCCTCTGTTGAAAAGAATAATAGTGATGTATGTGTATCAACAGATAATGTCTGAACTACCGAGTCTTCTTCCCGTGTTTTAATTCCTGTTTTACCTTTACCTCCCCTTTTTTGTTGTTTAACACCACTTAGGGCGCCCCTTTTTATATATCCTTGTAGTGTTATTGTTATAATAACTGACTCTTTTTGTATTGTTTCCTCTATGTCATAATTTAAAACAGCATCGATAATTTTTGTTCTTCTAGGAACTGAAAATTTCTCTTTTATCATCTGCAAATCATTGCTTATTACCCTTAATAGCTCGTTTTTGGAATTTATTATCCTTTTATACTTGGAAATCTCCTCAGCTAATTTTTTTATTTCTATCTCTATTTCGTTTATTCCTATGGCAGTTAATTTTTGAAGTCTTAGTTCCAATATAGAGATTACTTGATCATTAGATAATACATATTTTCCTTTATAATTTTTATTATCAACTAATTTAATAAGTTTTGATGCCTTGTTTATTTTCCAAGTTGTTTTTAAAAGTGAATTTTTTGCTTCTTCGGGGTTTTTAGATGATCTAATTATTTTAATAACTTTATCAATATTTTCAACACTAACAGATAGTCCTAATAAAATATGAACTCTCTCTTCAGCTTTTTTAAGATCAAATTTAGTTCTTTTTATAACGACATCTTCTCTAAACTTTAAAAAGTTTTCTAAAAAATCTTTTAAATTACAAGTCTTTGGTTTTTGATCAACAATTGCTAAAGAATTAAACCCGAATGATGATTCTATTGATGTATATTTGTATAATTGTCTTTTGACAGTTTCAGGCTCAACATTTCTTCTTAAATCGATTGAAACTCTTATTCCCTCGCTATTCGATTCATCTCTTATATCACTTATACCCTCAATTTTTTTATCCCTTACTAGTTCTGCAATTCTTTCATTCAAGTTAGACTTATTAATTTGGTAAGGTATGGATGAGACTACAAGTCTATCTTTGCCATTTTTTAAATTTTCTACTGAAATTTCTCCACGAATTTTAAATGACCCTCTTCCAGTTTTATAGCCTTGTTTAATTATATCTTTACCAATTATTAATCCTCCTGTTGGAAAATCTGGACCTGGAATATGTTTCATTAACTCATTAATTTTAATATCTTTGTTTTTAATTAAGGCTAAAGTGCCATCTACAACCTCGCCCAAATTATGTGGCGGAATACTTGTCGCCATTCCAACAGCTATTCCACCTGCACCATTAACTAAAAGATTTGGATATTGAGCAGGTAATACAACGGGTTCTTGCTCTGTTTCATCATAATTACTTTTAAAAGATACGGTGTTTTTTTCTATATCATCAATTAAAAACTGTGAAACTTTTGCAAGTTTAGTTTCAGTGTATCTCATTGCCGCTGGTGGATCTCCATCAATAGAACCAAAATTACCTTGTCCATCTACTAAAGGTAAACTCATCGAAAATTCTTGAACCATTCTAACTAAAGCATCATAAACGGCTTGATCTCCATGTGGATGATATTTACCAATAACATCTCCAACAATTCTTGCGGATTTTCTAAATTGTTTTGACCAATCAAAACCACCTTTGTGCATTGCATATATAATTCTTCTATGAACAGGTTTTAATCCATCTCTAATATCAGGTAGTGCCCTACTCACTATAACACTCATAGCGTAAGACAAATATGATGAACTCATCTCATCATACATTGAGATTGGTTTAATATTATTATTTATTTTTGGAATTTCGTTCTTTTCCATATTAATTAAAATGGAATATCGTCGTCTAAACCACTTTGATCTGGTGCAGATGCATCATCGAAATTTTGTTTATTATCTTGAGATGCAATATTATTTTGATTACCACCACCTAGCATTGTTAAAGATGAGTTGTAACCTTGAATTAAGATTTCAGTTGAGTATTTATCTTGACCACTTTGTTCATCTTTCCATTTTCTTGTAGAAAGTTGTCCTTCAACGTATACTTGTGCACCTTTTTTTAAATATTGTTGAACGACATTAACCAAACCTTCATTAAAAACTACTATTCTATGCCATTCAGTCTTTTCTTTTTTTTCTCCCGTATTTTTATCTTTCCAGGACTGACTAGTAGCAAGACTAAGTCTTGCAACGTTTTTACCATTCACCATTTGCTTGACTTCTGGGTCTGCGCCCAAACGACCAATTAATAATACTTTATTTAAACTACCAGCCATAATATTTTAATATTTAAGAATGTTTATTATATCACTTATTAACTTGAATATTAATTTTATTAATTTAAAGCAACAAAAATTATGCTTAAAAAGATAGTTATTAAGGGCGCAAAAGAGCACAATTTAAAGAATATAACGCTCGAGATTCCAAAAGAAAAATTTGTTGTTATTACTGGACTATCTGGATCAGGAAAATCATCTTTAGCCTTTGATACTGTATATGCTGAGGGTCAGAGACGATACGTTGAAAGCTTATCTGCTTATGCAAGGCAATTTCTTGACAAGATGAAAAAACCAAATGTAGATTTAATTGAAGGGTTAAGTCCTGCAATTTCAATTGAGCAGAAAAATACTTCAAAAAATCCAAGATCTACAGTTGCAACTGTTACAGAAATTTATGATTATATGAGGGTTCTTTATGCAAGAGCCGGCATCCCCTACTCGCCATTTACCGGACTACCGATCACTTCTCAAACAATAAGTCAAATTGTTGATAAAATTAAAACCCTGCCAAAGAAATCAACAATTTTTTTATATGCACCAGTTGTTAGAGGAAGAAAAGGAGAATATAGAAAAGACATACTTGGCTACAAGAAAAGAGGATTTAGAAAAATTAAAGTTGATAATAAACTTTATGATATTGATGACGTTCCAGAATTAAATAAAAAATTAAAACATGATATTGCAGTTCTTGTTGATAGAATTGTTTTAAATGCTTCATTAGGTAACAGATTAGCTGAAAGTGTTGAAACAGCAGTCAATCTAGCAAATGGATTAATGTTTGTAGAATATGAAGATGAAACACTACCAAAAAAATTTAGAAAGACCGAAAATTTGATATTTTCAACTAAGTTTGCCTGTCCTGAAAGTGGTTTTACAATTGAAGAAATAGAACCAAGGCTTTTTTCTTTTAATAGTCCTTACGGTGCATGTGAAGAGTGTGAGGGTATTGGTGTTAAATTAAATGTGGATCCAAAATTAGTTGTGCCTGATGAGAAAAAAACGATAGCAGATGGAGCTATTGAGCCTTGGTCAAAGTCTTCCTCTTTATATTATGCTCAAACCTTAGCATCAATTTCGAAACATTATGGTTTCTCATTAAATGATAGGTGGTCAAAATTACCAAAAAAAATTAAAGATGTAATTTTATTTGGATCTGATGAAGAAGAAATCAAATTTTCGTATGATGATGGATACGAAAAGTATTCACATAAAAAAACATTTGAAGGAGTGGTAAATAATTTAGAAAGAAGATTTTTAGAAACAGATAGTGATTGGAAAAGAGAAGAGATATCCCAGTATCAATCAGACACAAAATGTGAAAGATGTAATGGGCACAGATTAAAAGATGAGGCTCTTTGTGTTAAAATTAACGAACTTAATATTAGTGAGGTAACTGAAAAATCCATATTTGATGCTAAGGAATGGTTTAAATCGCTAGAGACAAAATTAGATAAACGTCAACTTAAAATTGCTCAGCATATTTTAAAAGAAATTAACGAAAGATTGAATTTTCTCTTAAATGTCGGTCTTGACTATTTAACTTTATCAAGAGAATCTGGAACTTTATCAGGTGGCGAAGCTCAGCGAATAAGACTGGCTTCACAGATAGGTTCTGGATTAACTGGAGTTTTATATGTTCTTGATGAACCATCTATTGGCTTACACCAAAAGGATAATGTTAAATTAATAAATGCATTAAAAAGACTCAGAGATTTAGGAAATACAGTCATAGTTGTAGAACATGATACTGAAACCATGGAAAATGCTGATCATATAATCGATCTTGGTCCAGAAGCTGGGAACAAAGGTGGCGAAGTAATCGCTCAAGGATCGTATAATGATATACTAAATAATAATGATAGTATAACAGGAAGATACTTATCAAACAAAAGCTTCATACCAATACCAAGAACTAGAAGATTAGCTAAAAATGGAAGATTTTTAGAAATTAGTGGGGCAAGTGGAAATAATTTAAACAACGTGAATCTTAAAATTCCACTTGGAAGTTTTACCTGTGTAACAGGTGTTTCAGGAAGTGGTAAATCAACATTAATACTTCAAACTCTTTACAATGCATTAAATCTTACTCTTAATAATAATAAATCAAGAAAAATTCCAAAACCATTTAGAGGATTTAAAGGTATTGAATTAGTCGATAAAATTATAGATATAGATCAATCTCCTATTGGTAGAACTCCAAGATCTAATCCAGCAACTTATACTGGTGCGTTTGGTCCAATAAGAGACTGGTTCACAAATTTACCAGAGTCAAAAAGTAGAGGTTATAAACCTGGAAGATTTTCATTCAACGTCAAAGGTGGTAGATGTGAAGCTTGTGAGGGTGATGGAGTAATAACTTATGAAATGCATTTTTTACCTGATGTATACATAACTTGTGATGAATGCAAAGGAACTAGATATAATAGGGAAACGCTAGAAATAAAATTTAAAGACAAAAGTATTGCAGACGTTTTAAATATGACAGTGGATGAAGGGTGCGAATACTTTGAAAATATTTCTAATATAAAAACAAAATTACTTACACTTAAGAAAGTTGGATTAGGATATATAAAAATTGGTCAACAAGCTACTACACTATCAGGCGGTGAAGCTCAAAGAATAAAGTTAGCAAAAGAATTGTCTAAAAGGTCAACTGGAAGAACAATATATATATTGGATGAACCAACAACAGGACTACATCAACACGATATTAAAAAATTATTAGAAATTTTACATACCTTTGTTGCAACTGGAAATACTGTTGTTGTCATCGAGCATAATTTAGATGTTATCAAAACAGCTGATTATATAGTCGATATGGGTCCGGATGGTGGTGTAAAGGGTGGAAATATCATAGCAGAGGGTAAACCTGAAGAAATTATTAATGTTAAAGATAGTTATACAGGTAAATTTTTAAAACCAATGTTGGACAATAAGTTCAAAAAAACTGCTTAAATTTTTATTAAAAATGTTATAAATTAGAACTATTATGACTTCGATTCTTCAATCATTATCTAAAACAGTTCATATCTCTTTAGTTTTATCCATTTTGCTATTTTTAGGTTTATATTTTGGAAATGGCGGTTTTGACATTGACGTAGTTTTTTGGAGTTGGTTATTTAGATATATACATGTCATTGTTGCAATTATGTGGATAGGTTTACTATGGTATTTTAATTTTGTTCAAATACCAAACATGGCAAAAATACCCGACGAACAAAAACCAGCTATTGGAAAAGTTATAGCTCCTGCAGCTCTGTTTTGGTTTAGATGGGCAGCTTTAGTTACTGTAATATCAGGTCTGATCTTAGCTTATTTAAACGGTTATGTTCATCAAGCTATGACATTAGGAATTGGATCAGGTGGTGGAAAAGCAACAGCTATAGGTATTGGCATGTGGTTAGGAATTATAATGGCATTTAATGTTTGGTTTGTGATATGGCCAAATCAGAAAAAAGCTTTAGGTATTATTGAGGTTGAGGCTGAAGTTAAAGCTAAATCTGCAAAAACAGCTATGTTATTTTCGAGAACAAATACGCTTCTATCTTTACCAATGCTTCTGACGATGGTAATAGCACAAAATCTTTATTAATCTTTTTCTTCTTTAACTATTGTTCGTTGGCTGACCTTGAGTGCAACTAAAATAGGATTTGCGATATATATTGAAGAGTAAGTTCCAAAAATAACTCCTAATATCATTGCTAATGAAAATCCTTTTAGTATTTCACCACCAAAAAAGTAAATTGATAGCAGAGCTAGTAATGTAGTCACAGAAGTGATAATTGTTCTAGATAAAGTTTCATTAATTGAAATATTTGTTAAGTTAAAAATTTTAATATCAGAGTATTTTCTTAAATTCTCTCTCACTCTATCAAATATTACAACGGTATCATTCATAGAGTAACCAACAATAGTTAAAACAGCTGCAACTATAGAAAGATTTATCTCAAGTGAAAAAATTGAAAATATGCCCAATGTAATAATAACATCATGAAATATAGCCAAAATAGCACCTAAACTAAATTGCCATTCAAATCTTATCCAAATATACAATAGCATTGCTGCAAGCGACAAACTTATAGCTATAATTCCAGATTTTAAGAGTTCTGAGCTTACTTTAGGACCAACATTTTCTACTCTTCTAAAGTCGACATCACCAATAGAGCTAGATAATTTATTCTGAATATTTTTAATAAATTCAGGATCATTTGAATTTTGCTTTTCAAATTTAACAATAAAGTCTGTTTCATTGCCAAATTTTTTGACAGATACATCTCCTAAATTCATTTGATTAAAGCTGTCTCTAATAAGACTAATATTGTTAGTTTTATCTGTAGTTCTTAATTCAATTAATGTACCACCTTTAAAATCAACACCATAATTTAATCCTTTAAAAATTAAAAATACTAAAGAAACAGCAATAAGAATTAATGATAATACATTAAATTGTCTATAAAATTTATTGAAAGAAATATTTGTCATTTTATAATAGCTGTTCCTTTTCTTTATTTCTTACCACATAAAAAGAAGTTAATAATCTTGCTATAAAATAAACTGAGAACAATGTAGTTAATATTCCAACACCTAATGTTACTGAAAAACCTTTTACAGGCCCCGACCCCATAAAAAATAAAATGAATGCTGCAATTAATGTTGTGATATTGGCATCTAAAATAGTTGTTCTTGATTTTGTATATCCAGCATCAAAGGCTATTATAGGATTTTTCTCATTTTTAGTTTCTTCTTTAATACGCTCAAAAATCAGAACATTTGCGTCTACTGCCATACCCACTGTTAAGATAATACCTGCAATTCCAGGTAAAGTTAATGTTGCTTCAAACAAAGTTAAAATACCAATTAATAAAAAAAGATTTGAAACCAGAGCTAAATTAGCAATTAAACCGAATGTTCTATATTTATAAATCATAAATAGAATAACCAATAAAAAACCAATAATTAAAGATAAAATACCAGCATCTATTGAATCTTGACCTAAGTCAGGCCCAACCGTTCTTTCTTCAATAATATTTAAAGGCGCAGGTAAGGCTCCTGATCTTAATAACAACGCTAGATCAGTTGCTGATTGAAATGTGAAACCACCAGAAATTTGTCCAGAACCACTAATTATAGGCTCTCTAATTGTTGGAGCACTAATTATTTTTCCATCTAGCACTATTGCTAACTGTTTACCAACTCCAGTACTAGTTGCTCTACCAAATTTTTTAGCTCCTACTCTATCTAAACTAAAAGAAACTACTGTTTCATTAGTTTCTGTGTTCATTGTTGGTTTTGCATCAATTAAGTTATCACCACTTAAAATTATCCTTTTACCAACTATTGCGTCTCTGGAACCATCTTCAAAAGATAATTTTTCAGTTCCGAACGACTCTTCATTATTTTGTGAAATAAACTGAAAAGTAAGATTTGCTGTCTTTCCTAATAGTGATTTAATTCTGTTAGGGTCATCTAAACCAGGTAATTCAACCAAAATTCTATCATTTCCTCTTTTTAAAATATTGGGCTCATTCGTTCCAACTTCATCTACTCTTCTTCTTACGATTTCAATAGCTTGATCTAATGAGGAATTTTTTAGTAAAACTAATCCATATCTTGAATATGTTAAATTAAAAAAATTTCCATTTTCTGATACATCAAACTCGTGTGATTTATATTGTTGATAATATGCATTAATATCACTTTCTTTATCATTTAAGATATTTTTAACATTTTCAAATTCGTTATCTGATGCCTCAAATAAAATTGTGTTTTCTTTTAATGAAAAATTTTTTAAACTTATTTCTTTTTCTTTAAAATATCTTTTTAGTTCAATTATTTTTGCTTGTAATTTTTGAGTAATTACTGGCTGATTATCTATTTCAAGAAGTAGATATGAACCTCCTTGTAAATCCAAACCTAAATTAATATTTTTTGAAAAAAATTTATCATCAAATTTAATAAAATTTGAAAAAGCAAAATAAGAAAAAATAATTGTAAAAATAATTACTGAAATTATTCTTAATTTTGAAAAGTATAACACTTTTTTTTATTATGTTATTTTTTTGGTTCGATGGTAGTGACTAAACCTTGAATTCCAGTTGCTCTGACAACTTCGACATTCACATTATCAGAAATTTTTACCTCAACTTTTTCGTTATCAATTATTCTTTCAACGGTACCAACTATTCCTCCAGAGGTAATAACTTTGTCTCCTCTTTTAAGTGCTTCCACCATGGCTTTGTGGTCTTTTACTTTTTTCTGTTGAGGTCTAATTAGAAAAAAATAGAAAATAACAAAAATTAAAACTAATGGTATAAATTGTCCAATTCCAGCATCCATAACGTATCCTATTAAGTTAAGGGTATTTATCCTATCTATTATTCAAACTCAACTCTTAATTGATAGAAATTTTATCTATATTTGGCATATATGGCTTAAGAACATCAGGTATCAAAATAGATCCATCTTCAGTTTGATAATTTTCCATAATAGCAATCATAGTTCTACCAACCGCTAATCCACTACCATTAAGTGTACCAACAAATTCTTTTGAATTGTTTTGTCCTTTGTATCTAGCTTTCATTCTCCTTGCTTGGAATGAACCACAAGATGAACAGCTAGAAATCTCTCTATACTTATTTTCAGATGGAAGCCAAACTTCAATGTCATAAGTTTTTTCTGCACTAAAACCCATATCACCAGTACATAAAACAATTTTTCTATAAGGAAGTTTTAACGCATCCAATATCATTGTAGCAGAGTTAGACATCCTTTCTAACTCCTCTAAACATTTATCGTTTTCTACAATACTTACAAGTTCCACTTTATAAAACTGGTGCTGTCTAATCATGCCTTTGGTATCTTTACCATAACTACCCGCCTCTTTTCTAAAACATGGTGTTGCCGCAACTACTCTTATAGGTAATTCTTTCTTATCCAAAATTCGATTTTTTACAATATTTGTCAAAATTACTTCAGCTGTTGGTATTAAAAACTTTCTTTCTTCACTTTCATCAAGTTTGATTTCAAACTGATCATTTTCAAATTTTGGTAATTGTCCAGTGCCAAACATTGTTTCAGCAGTTGCAATTAATGGAGGCGATATTTCTGTATAACCATTTTTTTGCGTATGTGTATCAATCATAAAATTTGATATTGCTCTTTCTAATTGAGCTAATTCTTTTTTAACAAATACAAATCTAGAACCAGTTGTTTTTGTTGCTAGGTCAAAATCAAGCATATTTAATTTATCTCCTAATTCATAATGAGATTTAGGTTTAAAATTAAAATCTATTATTTCACCCTTTTTTTCAATTTCTTTATTAGAATTTTCATCTTGTCCTATTGGGACATCACTTAATGGGATATTCGGTATAGAAGATAAAATATCAGTAATCTGCCTTTGTAATTTTATTTGATTTTTGTTAATTTCCTCAATTTTTAACGAGAGTTCTTTTGATTTTTCAAATAAACTTTGGTCTTTGGATTTTGAAATAGTCTTTTTTTCCATTTCAGATTTTTCTTTTTCTTGAATAAGCTTTCTGTTTTCCTCATCTAAACTTATTATGTTATCAAGGCTTATATCAATGTTTCGATTTTTAAGTTTTTCCTTAAAGTTTTCAAAGTCATTTCTGATATCTTTAATATTGTGCATTTTTTTCTGCCGCTTTCTTTTCAATTATTCCTACTGATATTATTGATAATTCATATAAAATTAATAAGGGTATACCTAATCCAATTTGTGTGATTGGATCTGGTGGCGTTAAAATAGCTGCTGCTGCGAATATAATTACAACAACGTATTTTCTTCTCTCTTTAAGAAATGTAGAATTCACAACTCCAATTCTAGCTAATAAACTTAATACTACTGGTAATTGAAAACTTAATCCAAATGCAAAAATAAGCTTCATTACTAATGATAAATACTCGTTTACTTTAGCTTCTAGTTGAATTGGTAAATTTGTGGCTGCCCCTAAACTCTCGAAGGATAAAAAGAACTTTATAGCTAAAGGCATTATTAGATAATAAACCAACAATCCTCCAAGCAAGAATAGGATTGGAGTCACCACTAAGTAAGGCATTATAGCTTTCTTTTCATGATTATACAGTCCAGGTGCTATAAATTTCCAAATTTGGATTAGTATAAATGGGCTTGTGATAAAAAAAGCAGCAAAAAAAGAAACCTTTAAGTATGTTAGAAATGTTTCTTGAAGAGCAGTAAATATTAATCTTCTATTTGTATCGTCATCTTTTACTGCATTCGCATATGGTTCAACTAAAAATCCATAAATGTACTCAGAAAAATAATAAGAAATTATAAATAAAATAGCTAAAAATATAAATGAATTTATTAATCTTTTTCTTAATTCAGTTAAATGACTTATGAAACTACCCTCTTTATTTTTACTCATCTTTTTTTTTCTCTTGATTTTCTGACTTAGGTTTTTCGTCTAAATCAGTATTTAAAGTTTCATTTGTTAAATCACCAACTTGTCCTTGCACATCACGAACATATCTCTTTGCTGTACCGATCCATGAACCGATTTTTTTTAACATGTAAGGAAAATCTTTAGGACCTACGACTATAATTGCTATTGAGACTATGATTAGTATTTCTAGCCAGCCAATTGACGGCATTTGTTATTCTTTTTTATTAGAGTCTTGATTTTCTGAAATATTTTTAGTTTGGTCTTCGTCATTAACATCTGTAGCCATTCCTTTTTTGAAACTTTTGATCCCTTTAGCTACATCACCCATTAGGCTAGAGATTTTTCCTCTACCAAAAAGTAATACTACTAAAATTACTACAATTGCTATTTGCCAAAATCCTATACTCATAAATTATTTATAACCTTATTATTGATTTATTAAAAGTGATTTTTTAAGTTTCGTCAGATTTAAGGGTACTACTCAACATTTCATCAATATCAGAATAAATATTTTCCTTTTTATCAACTTGTTTTTCTTTAAAAAATTTGCCTGTTCCAAATATTGAAGAGTCTACACTTGATGTATCAATTAGGCCTGCCGAACCTAATTCATTAACTGTTGGCAAATCAGATAATTTTTGTAGATTAAAATGACTTAAAAATTCATCTGTAGTCCCATATTGTATTGGTTTGCCTGGAACATTTTTTCTACCTTCATGTTTAACCCAATTTAACTCCATTAGAATTTCCAAGGTATTAGTTCCAAAAGCTACACCTCTTATCTCCTCAATTTCAGACCTTGTAACAGGTTGATGATAGACAATAATAGCAAGAGTTTCGATTGCAGCTCTAGATAATTTTTTTTCAACAGTTTTTTGTTCTGACATTAAAGAGGATAAATTAACTGCAGTTCTAAATGACCATTTATTAGATATACAAATCAAATTAATACCTCTATTTGAATAAAAATCTCTTAACTTTTTCAGTGATTGCTGAATATCTGTTTGTTTAGATAATTTTGACTCTATTGTTTCAACTGAAAGAGGTTCAGCAGCAGCGAATACAATAGCCTCAATCTCTCTTTCTACATCGGTGAGTTTAGTTGGAAAACTTACAATATTATTTTTTTTAATTTTTTTCATTAATTTTCCTTAACATAGATATCATCGAATAAATCTTTTTGTTTTAAAGATATATTTCCTTCTTTTACCAATTCTAAAGAGCCAGCAAAAATTCCTGCTCTACCTGTTCTTTTTAAATTAGGAGACTTGTTAAATCCAGAAGGAACCAACTCAGACAAATTTTTCCAATCATTGAGCGTGCCAAAGAACTCTTTTATTCTTTTAATAGCATCTTCAGTAGTAAAAACAGGAAGTTTAGGTATGTTCATAGTATGAAAATCTTTAGTCATAACTATCCCTGAGTAAGCCTTTAATAATTCAAATAATGTTAAAGAAACTTTTTTGTCGTATATCGACTTTACACCACTTTTAGAGCCACGCATAAAAACATCTCTACCTAATCTTTTTCTATCTAACATTTGAGACGATAATAATCTAATTAATTCTAATTTTTTTAATTGTAATTTAAGTTTCTCAGCAACTTCAAAAGCTTTGAACTCCTCCTCATCTGTTTCAGGAAGTAATAATTTTGATTTCAAATAAGTAAGCCAAGTTGCCATTAACAAATATTCAGAAGCTATTTCTAAATTTATATTTTCTTTTTCTGTTAGATATTGATGAAATTGATCAGCAAGTTTTGTAATAGAAATTTCTTCTAAATCAACTTTTTGCGATTTAGCAAGATCGAGCAATATTTCAAGGGAACCACTGAAATTGTTTAAATTTACATTAAAGTCTAAAGAATCATCGGACATTTTAAATTACTCTAACCTATAATTTTTATTAATTGTGATGTTTTTTTTGTTACGAATTTGTCTAATTTTGGTGAATTTTGTGCGACTGTAACCATTTCACTTAAATTTCCATTGCAATGTAAGGCTAAATTGCATCCGGCTAAAAAAGATTTTTTTACTCTAACATCAAGTTTATCTTTTAAAGCTTTCATTGAAAGATCGTCTGTTAAAATTAGATTTTTAAATTTTATTTTATTTCTTATTAAATTAATAATTTTTTTTGAATGGGTAACATTATTTTGTGGATCAATTTTATGAAATAGTAAATGGCCTGTCATTGCGATCAATGCTTTCTTATTTCTAAAAGTATAAAAATCATTTTTTAATAAATAATCCTCATTTTTGGTTATTTTGGGAAGATTTTTATGACTATCGACTTTAGCTAAACCATGCCCTGGTATGTGTTTCATCACTGTTGCAACACCGTTTTTATGAAAATGATTGATACAAATATCTCCCATTGTTGATACTATTTTTTTGTTACTTGAAAATGATCTGTCATCAACAATCTTATGAAAATTTTTTCTTTTAAGGTCCAGAACAGGAACAGTATTAATATTTATACCTAATAATTTTAATAGGTATGAAATTTGTTTAACATAGACATTATAATATATATTAAATTTTTTTTTATCTTTATTAAATAATTTACCAAAATATTCTGCTGAAAAAATAGAATTATCAATAAATTTTCTTAATCTACTAACTCTACCACCCTCCTCATCTATCAAAATAGGATAATTTTTATTTTTAAAAATTTTTTTAATGGAATTTATTAATTCTTGAGTTTGATTTATAGAATTTATATTTCTAGAAAATAAAATAATTCCCCATGGTTTATATTTTTTTAAAAAACTTATTTCCTTTTGGGTAAGATGCTTACCTTTTATTCCACATATAAAAGATCTATGGGACTTATTTGTCATTATAAAGAAGTTCCCAAAAAGAATATTTATTTTTTTTCTTATTATTTTTAAATTCTACATATTCAATAATATTTTCTGTATCATTTTCTAATAACATAAGATCTTTTTCTATATTATTAATTTTTTCATCAATTGAAGAAAGTGATCTGTAAGATTTCTTAATATTTTCATCAGAAAAATAATATCTGGCAGTAAAAAAAATAAAGAAGAAAATTATCATAAGAAAAAAAAGATACTTTAGTTCTTTAATCATTACATTTTTTCAGGGGTGTCTACTCCCAAAATATTCATACCTGTTTTCAAAGTATTGGCTATAGATTTTAGGAAAACTAATTTTTCTATTTGAATTGTATTATCTTGATCGATAAATCTTTTAGAGAGATCTTCCTTGCCCATATTCCAATAAGAATGGAATTCAGAAGCTAAATCATATAGATAAACTGAAATTCTATGTGGTTCTAATTTTTCTGAAGAAACTTCAACACATTTAGGCCATTCACTAATTTTTTTAAATAGCTTTACTTCTTCATTGCCAAAGTTAAAATCTGAATTTTTTATCTCAAGATTATTATTTATATCATTTTGGGTATTTCTAAACACAGACGAAATTCTAGCATATGCATACTGAACATAATAAATTGGGTTTTCTTTCGATTTTTCTTTTACTTTGTCAAAATCAAAATCAATCTCTGCATCACTACTTCTGCTTAACATAATAAACCTTGTTGCATCCTTGCCAACTTCATTAATAAGGTCCTCTATAGTGATATAATCACCTTTTCTTTTAGACATTTTAAAAGGTTTTTTATCCTTAATGAGTTTTACTAACTGACTTACTTTGCAAATTAACTTATTTTTTTCACCTGACAACGCTTCAACTACAGAAGTTATTCTTTTAATATAACCAGCGTGATCAGCACCAAGAATATTTATAAGAATATTAAAATTTCTTTTTAATTTTGTATTATGATAAGCAACATCACTTGCAAAATATGTCCAAGATTTATCTTCTTTTTGAAGTGCTCTATCTTTATCATCACCAAAATCTGTAGATTTAAACAATAATTGTTCTCTTTCTACCCAATTCTCTTTGCTTTCTCCCTCAGGTGCTTTAATTTTTCCCTCATAAATATATTTTTTATCTTTTAAATTTTTAATTACTTCATCAACTTCATTGTTATTTATTATATCAGTTTCACTTGCAAAATTATCATGCTTTATACCAAGATTTTCCAAATTGATTTTTATTAATTTTAAAGATTCTTCTATTGAAAGTTTTTTTAGTTTTTCTGAAACTGACTCAAAATTTTTGAAATCTAAATCTTTGTTTTTTGAAATTATTTTTTTTGCTATATCTATAAGATAGTCTCCAGGATATAATTCATTATCTTCTATCGGGAAAGTTTCATCGTAAAGAATTTCTTTTATTCTTAAATAAACAGATCTTGTAAAATGAGAAATTTGATTTCCATAATCATTGACATAATATTCTTTAGTAACTTTATGACCGTTAAAGGATAAAAGATTAGATATTACATCTCCAAGTATAGCGCCTCTTGAGTGGCCTACGTGTAAAGGTCCAGTTGGATTTGCAGATACAAATTCTACTAAAAAACTATTTTTTCTTCCACTCGTGCTACTTCCATATGATGAATTATTTAAGACATCTAGTATGAAGCCATTCCAAAATTCATTTTTAAATTTAAGATTAATAAAACCTGGTTTTTCAATGCTAATTTCGTCGATATTGTTATCACTATCTTTTATTAGGTCAGCTATCTGCTTAGCAAGTTCTAGCGGAGATTTTTTATTAATTTTGGATAAAATCATTGCAACATTTGTGGAAATATCTCCAGTAAATTTTGCAGGTGGAATATCAACATTGATACCTGATAAATTATCTGGCAACTCTAACAAATTATTTTTGTGGGCAGATTTAATAATTTTTTCTATCTTTAATAAATAATTTTCAAATATATTCATTTGTATGACTTATATAATTGTATTGCGTATCTGTCAGTCATTCCTGATATATAATCAGAAATTGCTCTATATTTATTTTTATCTATAAATTTTTTAATAATAAACTTTTTCGGTTTTTTTTCTATTATTTTAAATAAATTTTCTACTATTTTTTTTCCACGATTATTTTTCAATTGCACAGTCTTATTATTATACATATTTATTTTTAAAAAATTTTTAACCTCTTTTTCTATTGATAAAAATTTACTAGAGAAATTAATTATTTTATCTTTGTACATTTGAACGTCTCTTTTAGTATTGATCTTATTATTCTTTAAATTTTTAATACTATTTTTAATTACATCTTGCACCATTAAATTTATAGAGTCTCTTATAATTTGATAAACAATTATATTTTTATTTGAACGATTAATTTTTGTTTTATAGGATTTATAGATTTCTTTAAAAAAATTAATTTCACATAATTGATTTAGAGAAAACAATTTAGCCTTAATTCCATCTTGTATGTCATGATTATTATAGGCTATATCATCAGATATGGATGCAATCTGCGCCTCAAGAGAAGAATTTTTTTTAAAATTAATTTTTTGTTTAAATTTTTTAGCTCCAATTATTCTATTTATTTTATCAATATTATGTATTGGTCCGTTATGTTTTAAAAGGCCATCCAGTGTTTCAATTGTTAAATTTAAACCTTTAAATTTTAAATATTTATTTTCTATGAACATCACTATTCTTAAGGTTTGAAGATTATGATCAAAACCACCATGCATTGCCATTGATTTATTCAAAGCTTCTTCACCAGCATGCCCAAATGGTGTATGCCCCATATCATGGGCTAGACTTAGTGTTTCAACTAAATCATCATTTAAATTCAAATACCTAGATATTGATCTTGCAATTTGAGCAACCTCTAATGAATGAGTTATTCTCGTTCTATAATGGTCACCTTCTGTATTAACAAAAACTTGGGTTTTGTGCTTTAATCTTCTAAACGATGCAGAATGGATTATTCTATCCCTATCTCTTTGAAAAGGGGTTCTAAAGGAGCTATTTGGCTCTAAAGTTAAGCGACCTTTTGATGTAAAAAAACCTAATTTTGAGTAATTATTCATTCTTTAAAAATGGTAAATATTAATTATATTAGTAATAACAGCGATAAATAATGATTAAAGAAATTAAATTTACAGATAATGCGATAAAACAAATCAATAACCTTCTGTCATCTAAAGATGAAGGTTCTTTTTTTAGAATCGCTATCAAAGGCGGTGGATGCTCGGGGTTTCAGTATGATTTCTCATTTGATAAAACACCTCAAGACGACGATTTAAGACAAGATAATATTTTAATAGATAAAACTTCAGCTGATCTCTTGAAAGGATCAGAGGTTGATTTCGTAAAAGAATTAATCGGAGACCAATTTAAAATTAGTAACCCACAAAGCAAATCATCTTGCGGTTGTGGTGTTTCATTTTCTCTTTAATGATCATTAGCTCATGGAATGTAAATTCTATTAGAGCAAGAATACTTAATGTTCAAGAATACTTAAAAAAGTTCAATCCTGACATTGTATTAACTCAAGAAATAAAAACTCAAGAGGAAACTTATCCGTTTGCTGATATTAAAAAATTAAAATATGAAAGTTATGTATTTGGACAAAAAAGTTACAACGGCGTTGCTATACTATCTAAAAAAAAATTAGATAAAATCGAAAAAGACATATTTAAAGATAAAAACAAACAATCGAGAATAATTACAGCAGATGCAAAATATAAATCTAAAATTATTAAAATTATAAATATCTATACACCAAATGGTAACCCGGTTGATACTAAAAAATATGATTACAAATTATATTGGCTGTCCAGTTTAATAAAAAAACTTAAAACACTTTTAAAAAGTTACGATAATATAATTATAGCAGGTGACTTTAACATAATACCTTCTGCTGAAGATGTTCACGACCCTAAAGGATATGAAAATGACGCTCTTTTTAGAATTGAGATTAGGAAAAAATTAAGAGAAATGTTTAATTTAGGATTCCACGATGCATTTAGATATATTTATCCAGATAAAGAGGAATATACTTTTTGGGATTATACAAGTGGTGCTTGGCAAAAAAATAATGGAATGAGGATTGATCATTTTTTAGTGACTAACACTTTGTTGAATAGTATTAAGGATGTTAAAGTTAATAAATATCCAAGAGGTAGAGAAAAACCATCTGATCATACGCCAATTGAATTAGAATTAGCCTAAAGATTTAATTTTATTAACTAGATCTTCATTAATATGTCTAGGTCCTTTATCTAATCTATTCTTATGTCTTCTCTCACCAGGAAGTCTGACATCACCCATTGCTTTCATTTTTTCAAAAAATTTTGATGAATGTTCTTCCCAATTATTTTGTGATAATTTATCTGGAGATATGGCTAAAATAAACTCTCCCCCACTTGGAGGACCTCCATCATTATTATCCTTCTCAGCTGTCTCAAAACTGAAATTATCCCCTACTAAGGCACCTGCAAGCAATTCGACCATCATCGCAATCCCTGAGCCTTTATAGCCACCGAAAGGCAATAAAACACCCCCATCTGCAATCTCAGCAGGATCAGTTGTATCTTTTCCCTCTTTTGTAAGACCTGTTCCTAATGGAACTTTATGACCTTCTCTTTTAGCAACCTGAACTTCACCCATAGCCATTGATGCTGTTGCCATATCATAAACGACTGGAGGTTTATTTCTTCTTGGCCAAGCAAATGATATTGGATTTGTTCCAAACAAAGGCTTAATTGCTCCAGCTGGCGCTACAGCAGGTTTGTAAGATGTGCATGCAAAAGCGACCAAACCCTGTTCTGCGATCATTTCAGTTTCAGGCCACATAGCTGCCATATGATGAGAATTAGTTATAGCTAAAATCGCAACACCATTTTCTTTAGCAAGTTTAATTAGTTCTGGAATACTTTTTTTTAAAACCACAGGAGCTAAACAGTTATTACCATTAGCTTTAATAACTGATGCTGATATTTTTTTTATATCTGGTTTGCCTTTTCCATTAATTTTTCCACTTTTTAATCCTGCTACATAAGCTGGCACTCTGAATAAACCATGCGATAAGGATCCATCCTTCTCAGCTTTAGTAACTAAGTCTGCCATTATAGTTGCAGTTTCATCATTACAACCACTATTTAAAAAAGTATTTTTTGCTAAATTATAAATTTCATCTAGCTCTAAAGATATATTGCTCACACATCTATTAGATATTATTTAAGATTTATTTCAAATAGAATATTTATTTATTTTTATCTTCCCATTCAAAACGTGGAAAAGAGTCAAAGATTTTAAAAATACCATTTGACCATTGATTACAGACTTTTGAATACTCATCATCATTAAGATTTAAGCACTTTTGTGATGCAATTTTATATTGGTCTTTTCTATAAACCGTAAAATCAATTGGTGGACCAACTGTTAAGTCACTTTTTAATGTTGAGTCCATTGATATTAAAGCACATCTTGATGCATCACCAACAGTGACTTCGGGTTTAATAACTCTATCTAAAATTGGTTTCCCGTATTTAACTTCGCCAATAACTAGATATGGCTTGCTATCGGCGGGTCTTATATAATTTCCTTGAGGATAAACTAAGTATAATTCCATTGGTTGTCCCTTAATCTGACCACCAATAACAAAAGTAGATCCCAATAATACTGTGTCTGTGTTAATACCTTTAGGTGCTGAGTGTTCAATATTTAATGAACCAATATATGAAGCAATCTGATCAAAATTTTCGCAAGTATTCAAATTCATTATTCCAGAGGATTTCTTCAAATCATTTTGAATTGATTTATAAACTGCTTGAGAAGTTCCTAAATTACCTGAAGTTACAATAATAATTGTTCTGTCGCCTACATCGTACGTGAACATTTTTGAATAAATATTTACGTTATCTAAACCAGCATTCGTTCTTGAGTCTGAGGCAAATACCAATCCATCTTGTGCTTTAATGCCAATACAATAAGTCATTTGAATAATTTACTATTGAATTATAACATTAATTAATAATCTATTAAAAGCATAACTGCTATATCTATTATGCATTTGCTTATTCTATCCAATTATTAAACATTATCTCGTTATGGTCTCTAAACTATGGAAAAACTATAATGCTAAAAATGCTTATGATGGTTATTTCACAAAAGATAATAAGCTAAGAAAACACGCAACTATAATTTCAGGTATCCTAGAAAGATACGGTAAGAAAAAACTTCAGGAAATAGAAAAGAACTGCCAAAGTACAATTAGTGCAAGAGGAATAAATTTTAGAGTTTATGCTGCTAACAATCGTGCTGAAGAAAAAAAATGGCCATTGGATATAATTCCTAGAATAATACCAAAAAAACAATGGAACAAAGTTTCAAAAGGCTTGCAGCAAAGAGTGAAAGCCTTAAATCTATTTATTGATGATGTTTATAATCAAAAGAAAATTTTTAAAGATAATGTAGTACCAAAAGAAATAATTTTTAAATCTCCATTCTATGTAAAAGAATGTGATGGATTTTCACCCAAACATAAAGCCTGGTCAAATATTTCAGGAGTTGATTTAATAAGAAATACCAATGGTGATTATTTAGTTTTAGAGGATAATTTAAGAGTTCCATCAGGTGTTTCTTACATGCTTGAGAATAGAATGGTAATGAGAGATGTTTTTCCGGAATTATTTACAAGGTATAAAGTTGCTTCTATACATCAATATACAAACAAATTATTTAATTGCATGGTTGAATGTATTCCTAAAAAAACATCAAATCCTCATATGGTTGTATTAACACCTGGCATTTATAATTCAGCTTACTTTGAACATTCATTTTTAGCAGAGCAAATGGGTATTGCTTTAGTGGAAGGAAAAGATTTGTTTGTTGAAAATGATATTGTCTATATGAAGACAGTCAAGGGACCTCTCAAGGTTGATTGTATTTATAGGCGATTAGATGACAATTTTTTAGATCCAAAAGTTTTTTTTAAAGGATCATTAATTGGTGTTCCTGGACTTTTTAAAAGTTGGAGAAAAGGAAATGTCGGTATCATTAATGCGATTGGAACAGGCGTGGCTGATGACAAGGTTGTTTATTCTTACGTAAATAAAATGATAGTTTATTATTTGGGAGAACAACCTATTTTGAATCAAGTAGAAACTTATTTATGTCACAACAAATCAGAGAGAGATTATGTAATTGAAAATATTGGTAAATTAGTTGTAAAGCCTGCAAATGCATCTGGGGGTTATGGGATCATGATTGGTCCAAAAGCTCCAAAAAAAGAACGTGAGGAAGTAATTGACAAAATAAAGAAAAATCCAAGAGAGTATATTGCTCAACCATTAGAAACTCTTTCAACAGCTCCAACAATCACTGAAGATGATATAGAACCTAGGCACCTTGATTTAAGACCTTTTGTTTTGAGTGGAAAAACTACTTACGTAAGCACTGGTGGACTAACTAGAGTAGCTTTAAGAAAAGGCAGTACAATTGTAAATAGCTCTCAAGGCGGTGGTTCTAAAGATACACTTATTGTTGAAACATAATAATATTCATTTTATGTAAAATTAATCAGCCTAAATTCATTTTGATGAAAAATAACATAATAGTTTTTACTGATCTAGACGGATCTTTGTTAAATACTCAAAATTTTAAATTCGAAACAGCTAAATCAATTATTAAAAAAATTAGTAAAGATAGTAATTTTATAATTCCTAATTCAAGTAAAACAGAGTTAGAGATAAAAAATTTTATTAAGAAGTTAAAAATAAAACTTCCTTTTATAAGCGAAAATGGTTCTGAAATTCATAATCTAAATAAGATCGAAAGAAAACTTCCTAAAAAAATAACATTAGCGCGTGATAGAAATACAATTTTGAAAATCTTTTTAAAAAATATGAGTAAAGAGATTTTAATAAAATGTGATTTTTTATATAAAATGGACAATAAAAAAAAATCTAAAATTTTAGGTTTAAAAGGGAAAGATTTAATCGCTAGTTCAAAACGGAAATTTACTTATCCTTTTATTTTTAAAGGAGATAATAAACTAAAAAAATTATTATTTAAAAAAACTTACAAGGCAGGTTTAGGTATTCAACAAGGAGGCAGAGTGATGAATTTAGGCGATAATGTAACTAAAGGCATGGCAATTAAAAAAACATTAAATTTTATTAAATCAGTTAATAAAAATAAGATTATAACCATTGCTGTTGGTGATAATCAGAATGATTTAAGTATGTTAAAAGTCGTAAAATATCCCTGTATTGTTTCAAATAGATCCATCAAAATTAATAACAAAAATAAAATTTATACTAATAAAAAGGCTCCGGAAGGATGGATTGAGGTAGTCAAAAAGGCAATGGATAAAATAAATAAATAAATTAATTTATAAATATGGGTGATTTTTCTCAAAACGGAATAGTAGCAAATCTTCATGATTTTTCGATACGAAGTACTGAACAAATTGAAAAAGACTTATTAAAATTTTCTAAAGAGAGAAAATTAGAATTAATTTTACCTTGTCTTTATTCAGAGCTTGAAGGAGACGCATTGCCAAACATAGTAAATGAAATAAGCAAAACTAAATATCTTAATCATGTCATAATTGGCTTGGATCAAGCTAATAAAGCACAAGCTAAAAAGGCATGGAAATTTTTTAAAAAGTTAAAAACTCCATTTTCTATTTTGTGGAATGATGGTCCTAAACTGAAAAAATTAGATAAAGAACTAAAGAGTATTGATCTTGCGCCAAAACAAATGGGTAAAGGAAGAAATGTTTGGTATTGTATTGGCATGGCAATAGCTAGAGATGAAGCTAGATCTGTTGCTTTACATGATTGTGATATTAAAACATATGACAGAAGGTTATTAGCAAAACTATTCTACCCAGTTGAAAATCCATTATTTAATTATGAATTTTGTAAAGGTTATTACCCAAGAATTGCCGATAATAAAATGCATGGAAGAGTAGCTAGATTACTCGTTAACCCACTTCTAACGGCAATGGAAAAAACAATAGGTAAAAGTGATTACATAGACTTTATGAAGTCATTTAAATACCCTTTAGCTGGAGAATTTTCATTTAGAAGAAATATTCTACCAGAACTTAGAATTTCATCAGATTGGGGAATTGAAATTGCTATTTTATCTGAAATGCAGAGAAATTATTCATCTAACAACATATGCCAAGTAGAATTGGCCGACAACTACGATCATAAACATCAGATATTATCTATCAAGGATAGTTCTAAGGGGTTATCTAAAATGTCTATTGATATAATTAAAACACTAGTAAGAAAACTTGCAACACAAGGTTATTCTTTTAGTAAAGAAACTTTTAGATCAATTAAAGCAACTTATTACAGATCTGCTTTAGATTTAATTGATATTTATAGAAGTGACGCTCAAATGAACGGATTAAAGTTTGATTCTCACAATGAAGAAAAAACGGTTGAGTTATTTGCTTTAAATATAATGAAAGCTGGTGAGTCATTCTTTGAAAATCCAATGGATACACCTTTTATACCAACTTGGCATAGAGTAAAAAGTGCTATCCCCGATTTCTTAGATAGATTTAAGGAAAGTGTTAAAGCGGATAATAAAGAGTTTAAGTAAACTTAATAGATTAGTTTAATGTTTGTGATTGTGCTCTTCGTTTAAATTATTAATATCAATTTCTTGAATTTCATTAATGGGCTTTGCTATACGCCAGTTCCTTACTTTCCCATCCTCTGCTCTCTCAGTTATTATTGTCTCTATAGGAGGGCAATTAGGTTCATGACAACTTAACTCGGCCATACTTAAAATAGATTTTTCTGGAATTTGATGTTTTTTTGAAAATACAAGTTTTAAATTTTTAATAGTTTCAGCATTAGGTTTTTTTTTATTAAACATAGATTATTTTTTTTCCTCATCCCAGATTGATGTCCATAAAATATTTCCTCCCATGTCACCAATTAATAGATGTGAGCAATCTTTGGTTACTGCAATTGCAGAAACTTCAAATTCAGTAAAGCTTCGAATAATAATTGTATTACTTGCTTTTTCGATTTCTGACAAAAAAACTGAACCGTCACTTAACCCAGTTAAAATTGCATTTTCATTTGGGAATGGTTCAACGAATGTAACTAATTTATTTCCTACATAAGGAAGACAAATGGGTTCTCGACCTACTGGTCCATCTCCATCGAATGGCCAACATACTGCTTCTTTAGCTCCCGATGTTGCTAAATATTTTGAATCATCTACGAAGGCAAAACTTTTAATTTTTGCACCATATCCAGACATTGCTGAGTCAATTTTGTCTTTTAATCGCCAAAAATGTAGTTGGTTTTCCTGCATTGACGTAACCAAGTATTTACCATCAGGACTAAAAATTACTTTGTTATGAGAACCCTTCCAGTTTAATTCCGATGAATTCCATTTGTTGCTATAATCTTTTTTCCAAAGAGTTACTCCTCCGTAACGAGAAACTGCTAATCTTCTACCTTTAGCATCAAATGCTATACCTCCAATAGTGCTATTATGCTCAAATAATTTTGGCTCTTTATGATTTGGTGACCAAAGATAAACAATATTTCCAGATGAACAAACTAAACTTCCATTATTTGCTGTAACATGATCAACCCAACGAGTACCAAAGTTACCAATCTCACTAATCTTTCCATCAAGGGAAATTTTTAAAAATCGACCATCATCCCCTCCTGTTAAAATATTATCACCGTCTTTAGACATACAGAGTACAATGCCCTTGTGTGCTTTTATTGGTTCAGAACTTTCACCAGATGTAAAAATTCTTACTGTACCATCGCCAAATCCAACTGCTATTGAATTACCAACTGTAACCGCATTAGTTACAGGAATTCCAAGTTTAAACTCTGTTCCTCTTTGTTCAAATTTAGTCTTATCTAATTCTGGGAATTGACTTGTATCAGCCTTCATGCCGATTTACAGTTTTCAAATCCTTCTTTTAAATTCATACTTTCAAGGTTTCGACCAATGAAGACTAGTCGAGAACTTCGTTCTTTACCCTCAGGCCATTTACCCATTGGTGAGGCATCCATAAGCATATGTACACCTTGAAATACATATCGATCACTTTCTCCTGTAAAGTCAAGTATACCTTTGGTTCTTAAAATATCCTGACCTTTGGTTTGTAATAGTTTGCTAAACCAATCTTGAAACTTTTCCATGTCTAAAGGGGTATCAGAGACAAATGATAAGCTAGTTACATCATCATCATGCTCATGGTCATGATCTGATGTTAGAAAATCAGGCTCAACATCTAAAACACGTTTTAAACTAAATGCATCAAGATTTAAAATCTCATTTAAAGATACTCCACATTTGGTTGTATTTATAATTTTTGCGAAAGGATTAATTTTTTTAATTCTTTCTTTAACAACTTCTAATCCACCTTCATCAACAAGATCTATTTTGTTTAATAATACAACGTCTGCAAAGGCAATTTGTTCTTCTGCTTCGTGATGATCTGTTAATTGTGTACTTAAATGAACAGCATCAGCAACTGTAACAATTGCATCTAACTTTGTACGATCAGCAACATCTTGATCTACAAAAAAAGTTTGTGCAACAGGAGCTGGATCAGCTAATCCTGTTGTTTCTACTATGATTGCATCAAGCTTATTCGCCCGTTTCATAAGACCACTTAAAATCCTGATTAGGTCTCCTCTTACAGTACAACAAATGCAACCGTTGTTCATTTCAAACACCTCTTCATCAGCATCAACAACTAAATCGTTATCAATGCCCTGCTCACCAAATTCATTAACTATTACAGCATATTTTTTGCCATGCTGCTCAGTTAATATTCTATTTAAAAGAGTAGTTTTTCCAGCACCTAAAAAGCCTGTTAAAACAGTAACAGGAACTTGTTTGTTAGTTTCTTCCATTAATTAAATTAACATCCTTTAAAGGATTTTGACATATTTTTTATTAAATCAAAATATAAACCTTTTCCAGGAGTTAAAGTTGCACCCAACGGATCAACAATACCGGTTTTAATATTCATATCTTTTGCAACAGCTTTAATGATATCTGGATTAAATTGAGGCTCAGAAAATACACAAGCTACTTTATCGTGCTCAATTACTTCTCTTATCTCTGAAAGTTGCTCCGCACCAGGTAATACATCTGTGTTAACTGTAAAAGCCCCTAATATATTTACATTAAATCTTTTTTCAAAGTATTGGTAAGCATCATGAAAAACAATTGATGCAGTACTTTCATTAAGTTCTGCAGTTACATCATTTGTAAGTTTATCAATTTCTTTATAAGCCTTACTTAAATTTGCTCTATAAGCAGCTTCATTTGTTGGGTCATTTTCAATTAAGTGCTTAGACATTTCAAATAAAATAACTTTTGCATTAATTGGGTCTAACCAAATATGTGGATCAAATTCACCGTGGTGGTGTCCTTCATGTCCATCATGATCCTCGTGATCATCATGTCCACCCTCTTTTTTTGCATGTTCGCCATGTCCATGATCGTGACCATCACCTTCTGGTTCTTGAGCAATAGCCTCTAAATCTTTACCAGCTAAATCTTTAAAGAAGTGTTCGTTTGCTTCAAATTCAAATGGCATATGCTCTGTAAAAAAAGCATATTTGCCATCTTTAGCAATTTTTACATCAAATACAGAAACATCTTTATTGGCATCAAAATTTAGACTGTAAGAATTATTTTTAGCTACAAGTACTTCGCCATCTTTTTTTGCTTCAACTGTTTCGCTCTCAAGTAATTTCTCAGCTGCCTCTTCAACTTCTTCTATGTCATGAGCAGATAATATTACCATTTTCATAGCTGGGTCAGCGTAGTCACCATCAACTTTAGCAAATGACCATTTGTAGGTACCAGCCTTTAATTCAAAAAGACCTGCCCATTCAAAAGCATGAGCTCCATGACCATGATCATCATGATCATCTTTTTTAGCATGATCGTCATGATCACCATGTCCGTGATCATCATGATCATCAAAAATATTTCTCTCTCTAAATTTTAATTTTATTAAACCTTTTACGTCCATGAACTCAATCTTTTCAGCTTTTGCAGCGATTGAATCTAATGGTTTCTCTAAAAAATTTTCTAAATCTTCACCTACCCAAAAAACAATGTCAGCATCTTGTAACATTTTTGCATGCGAAGGCTTCATGGCAAATCCATGTGGAGAAGCGTATCCATCGACTATTAAATCTGGTTTAGCTACACCATCCATTAAATAGCTCGCTAAAGAGTGTATTGGCTTAATTGATGCAACGACTTTGATGTCGGCATTTGCTGATGTAAATAAAGTTAAAAATGATAGTATTGTTAAGATTATTGAAGATTTTTTTAGATTTTTCATAATATTTGGTTATTGTTAATTGTTATAATATAACGCTGTGTAATAATATAACATATTTAAGTCAAGTGAATAAATGAGCATAGGAAATAATATTTTAGTAAAATTAAACAATGTTGGTTTTCAACAAAATCAAAAGTGGCTTGTTCAAGGTGTTTCTTTGCAAGTCGAAAAAGGTAAAATTGTTACCTTAATTGGTCCTAATGGTTCTGGTAAAAGCACAACTGCAAAAATTGCTCTAGGTTTATTTAAAAATATTGAGGGTCAAGTTGAAAAATTCACAAATAATATTGGATATGTTCCACAAAAAATATCAATAGATTGGACACTTCCTCTAAGAGTTAGAGATTTTATGCTTTTAACAGATAATCTTACAGAAGATGTAATTGATGAAGCACTTTCATTAACTGGAGTAATTAATTTAAAAGATAAAAGTCTGGGAAATTTATCTGGGGGAGAGTTTCAAAGAGTTTTACTTGCCAGAGCTATTTCAAAAAAACCTGATTTGCTAGTACTTGATGAACCAGTTCAAGGTGTAGATTTTACAGGAGAAATTGCCTTGTATGAATTAATTAAAGAAATTTCAGAAAAATTAAATTGCGGTATTTTATTAATATCCCATGACTTACATACAGTAATGAGCGCTACCGATCATGTTGTTTGTTTAAATGGTCATGTCTGTTGTTCAGGTTCACCTAAAGAAGTTGCAAAAAATAGTGAATACAAAGCATTGTTTGGCGAACAAGCCTCTCAAACTCTTTCAATTTATGAACATAAGCACGATCATGTTCATGCTAATGATGGGGATATAAAAAAAAATTGATATGTTTGACGATTTTTTTATAAGAGCGTTGGTTGCAGGTATTGGTATTGCTTTTGTTGCGGGACCACTTGGTTGTTTTGTTGTGTGGAGGAGATTGTCTTATTTTGGAGATACACTCGCCCACTCCGCATTACTAGGTGTAACAATTGCATATTCATTAGAATTTAATATTGCTGTTTCAATATTTTTAATTTCATCAGCAATTGCATTAATTTTAATACAACTACAAAAAAAAACTAATCTTCCAAGTGATGCATTGTTAGGGCTTTTGGCCCACTCGTCATTAGCAGTTGGATTAGTGGTGATTGGATTTTTAACCTTTATTAGATTTGATATTATGGGATTGTTGTTTGGGGATATATTAGCAGTTAATAAAAAAGATTTGATAACAATATGGGTTGGTGGAGCCTTAATTTTATTGGTTTTAAGATTAATATGGAAACCTTTGTTCGCCTCAACTGTAAATTATGAATTAGCACAGGCAGAAGGTCTAAACCCTGATAGAGCAAAAGCAGTCTTTACAGTCTTATTGGCCGCAATAATTGCCATATCTATCAAATTAGTTGGAGTGCTATTAATTACAGGAATGTTAATTATACCAACTGCTATGGCTAGAAATCTTTCAGATAACCCGAAAAAGATGGTGATTTTTGCAATAATAGGAGGATTGTTATCAGTGTTTATAGGATTATTCTCATCTTTAGAATTTAACACTCCATCAGGTCCATCCATAATTGCTGCAGCTCTAGTGTTGTTTATTTTTTCATTACTTAAAGTTAAGCAAACGATACAATTGAAAAATTAATGGAATATTATAAAAAAATAATTAAATGCAAAAACAAGAAACATTAACTAAAAACCAAAAAATAATTTTAGATTTAATTGAAAAATCTGATCAACCATTAAAAGCATACTCAATTTTATTTGATGTTAAAAAAAAAGGTATTAATGCTCCTTTGCAAGTTTATAGAGCATTAAACAAACTAGTGAAAATTGGAAAAATTCATAAAATAGAAAGTAGAAACGCTTTCATCGCTTGTAAAAATTCAAAATGTCAAATTGCTAATGCTACTATTTTTTCAATTTGTGAAAGTTGTGAAGATGTAACTGAAATTCATGATCATAAATTATCAGAACATCTAAGAGATTTTAAAGATAATAAAGGAATGAAATATAATAAATACAATTTAGAATTTTTTGGTCTGTGCAAGAAATGCGTTTAAAAAATGAAAATTGAATATTATTTTAGTGTCCTATCTCCGTTTAGCTATCTTGGAGCTGATAGATTTACAAAGATAGTAAGCAAATATAATTTAGAGGTTATAGAAAAACCACTTGATTTAGTTGGCGAAATATTTCCAAATACTGGTGGATTGCCAGTTCCTAAAAGACATCCTGCAAGACAAAAATATAGACTTGTAGAACTGGAGAGAATTTCAAATAAACTGGGTTTGCCGATTATTAAAAAGCCAAAGTTTTTTCCACCTAAAGACCCACACTTACCAGCAAAATTTGTAATAGCTTCAAATAAATTGGGTAATAAACTTCATTTTGGAAATGAATGTTTAAAATATTTATGGTCTATGGATAAAGATCTTTCTGATCACAATACACTTCAGGAAATTTGTGAAAAATTAAATTTAAACTTTGAAGAAATGAAGAAATTAGCTTTATCTGAAGATGTGAACTTGGAGTATCAAAAAAATTCAAAAGATGCGGTTGATAATGATGTATTTGGCGCTCCTTCGTATGTCTTAAATAATGAGATTTTTTGGGGTCAAGATAGATTAGATTATCTTGAAGATGCATTAAATAAATAAGTAAATATTACTTAATTTCATAAATCCTTAACAAAAATGACATAAACAAAAATCAAGGAGTGATTATGTTTATAAAAAAATATCTAAAATGGATAAGTACATTTTTAGTCTTAACTGGAATTTTACTTACTAATCTTAATATCTACCCTATAAATATTTATTTTCATGGACTGGGTGTTATGGGGTGGACTGTAGCTGGATTTATTTCAAAAGATAAGGCTATTTTAACAAATTTTGGATTACAAATACCTCTTTTTGTAATTGGAATTTATAAAGTGATTTTCTAATGAAAAGAGTTTTATTTGTCTGCACAGGAAATTCAGCTAGAAGCATTATAGCTGAGAGCATAATTAATAACTTATATTATGATAAATTTATTGGTTATAGCGCAGGTAGCAATCCTTCAGGACAAATTAATCCAATTATAGAAAAATTTTTAAAAGAAAAGAAATTTGATTTGTCAAATTACAGTTCAAAAAATTTTGATACTTTTATTAACTCAGATATTAAATTAGATTATGTAATTACGGTGTGTAACAATGCTAACAATGAAGTGTGTCCTATTTGGCCTGATAAAAATCAAATTATTCATTGGGATATTGAAGATCCAGTAAAAAAATTTAATTTAGATACTGATACAACAAATCAAAAAAAAGTATTTAATGATACATATCAAACAATATTTAAGAAAATAGAAAATTGGATTAAAAATGAAATATAGTAAGTTTTTTCTTGGAGAGTTTATTGGTAGTTGTTTCCTTGTAATGATTATTGTTGGCTCAGGAATAATGGCTGAAAATCTTACAGATGATACGGGTATTATGCTTTTAGCCAATACGATAGCAACTGGCGCAGGACTTTTTGTGCTAATAACTGTTTTTAGTGATGTTTCAGGAGCACATTTTAATCCATTTGTAAGTCTAGCAATGTTTCTTACAAAAAAATTAAAAGGAAATTTATTACCTACATATATATCTGCACAAATTTTAGGTTGTTTGTTAGGTGTAGCACTTGCCAATTTCTTTTTTGAACATCAAATTTTTGAATTATCAACAAAATCAAGGGACGGAATACATATATTTACATCTGAAATTGTAGCAACATTTGGATTAATTCTCATAATTTTTGGATCTTTAAAGAAAGGAAGTGTGGTAGTTGCCTCATGTGTAGCCTTTTATATCACTGCTGGTTATTGGTTTACTTCGTCGACTTCATTTGCAAATCCTGCTGTAGCAATAGCGAGAACATTTACAGAAAGTTTTACTGGAATTAATTATATGTATACTCCAGTTTATATATTGGCAGAAATTATCGGTGCACTTTTTGCTGTATTTGTGGCTAAAAAAATACTTTTCAATAACAGGACAAGAGATAAAACTATCTCGTAGAAAAATTGAACCTATAAGATTTAAGGTCAATTTTCTAAATCAGTTTTTAAAAAATTTATTGAAAATCAAAAATTAAAATAATAATGAAGAATATCTATAAGTTAAAACTATTACAGGCTAGAAGGATTAATACTTTCAAACTCCAGCATGTTTTTAAAGGTACACATTTCAGGTTTTGTGAAAGTAATTTTTGGAAATTTTTTATTAAAATCAGAGGATAATTGTTTATTAAATTTAGTTAAATTTTTTATTTCAGTTTCATTAAGTTGTCTCAAAATATAAGCTAATGTAATATGGAAAGTATATCTTTGATGATTTTCAAATTTAATTTTCAATAAATCACTTAGTTCATCTCTACAATTTCTTAAAATTTTTTCGTCCTCCTCGGAAAAGGGTTCTAAAACAATGCTGTAGCCACCAAAAAATGTTTTTATTTTTAAATTGATTTCTTTTGGAAAATTATAGTTTTCAATTCTTTTATTTAATTGAATAGCTATATCTTTGTAATCCATATCAAGATCTATATCTGTTGGCCAATAATAAGTATTTTTTGTATTTAAATTACAACAGTCAAATAATGTCATATGAAAACTAGATGGAGGTAAATAGGAATAAGTTTTTTCAGGATTAAAATTTTCTAAATTTTTTTGAAAACCAATAATTTGATCAGATAAATATGTATTAAGAGGAATATTACAAATTATTGTGCACCCTGGAAATGGTAAAGGTTTTCCTTTATCGTCAAATTTATTTTCTGCACCTTTTAAAGTATACCCTCTAAGTTTACCTGCTAAAAATTGCTCTTGGTTATTAACTATATTTAAATCCATTAAAATAAACTAAAACCAGTTTATATTTTCTTTATCACAAAGTTCTTTCAGCCTTAATGGATAGTCTGTCATGATACCATCTACACTATACTCAATCATTTTTAACATATCGTACTCTTCATTAACTGTCCAAACGTTCACTGGCAAATCTTCCTGATGAGAAATTTCTACTAGTTTTTTTGTAATATCTTTATGGTATGGATGCCAAGCCTTTCCACCTTGTGATTTTATAATTTTTGGTAACTCATATTTTTCAAAAAAAGGTAAGAAACTCATCCATGGAGATCTATTGTAAATTGTATTTTTAATTTTAATTCCTGTCTGTTGTTGAAAACTTAAATAAGCTCTTGAAATTTCAGGGTAATGATTTTTGATTTCTGTCAGTGTTCTCCAATCAAATGAAGAAATGATTATTTTATTTTGTAAATTTGATTTATTTACTTCTTGCATAACAAGTTTTACCATTTCCTCTGGGGTTGGAGTTAAATTTTCCTCGTCAGGTGTAGATTTAATTTCTAAATTTATTAATAAATTTTCAGATTTGTTTTTTGAAGATAATTCTAATAACTCAGAAAGTTTTGGTATCTTTTGATTTTCTAAAGTTTTTTGATTAACAAATCTTCTTCCATATCTAGATAATTTATTTAAAGCCCCAACATCAAATTTTAAAAGCTCATCGTAACTTAAGTCAAATATTATTATATTTTCATCCGTTATCCAATTTCCCTCATTATCTTTTGTAAAACTTGGATCTAATCTAAAGTCATGTGTAATCACAGGAATAAGATCTTTGGAAATCAAAATATCTGTTTCGTATGCATTAATATTGTTTTTAAATAAATATTTAAAACTTTCTAGAGTATTTTCAGGAAGATCTCCTCTAGCGCCTCTATGGCCGTAAATTTTAATATAATTTGGCTTTGATAAAATCAAAATTAATTTACTCGATTACCATTAGATTTATCAAAAACATAATAATTGTTATCATTTATGTTCAAAGATAATTTACTTCCTTTTTTAATAATTTGACTTCCAGGACATCTAAAACAAAAATCTTTTTTATTTTTTATTTCTCCATAAATCAAATTATCTGAACCTAATTGTTCTACCAGATCTACAGATAAATTTATTAAACCTTTATCAGTTTGCGACATATGCTCTGGTCTAATTCCTAATATAACTGGTCCATTAAAATCACTTGTAACATTATTAATTTCAAAACCTTCTGAAGTAAGAGTTTTATTTTTTAATTCTCCTTCAAGAAAATTCATCTGTGGCGAACCTATAAATCCTGCGACAAACATAGATTTAGGATTATTATAAATTTCTATCGGTGTTCCAAGCTGCTCAATAAGGCCATTATTTATTACTGCCAGTCTATCAGCTAAGGTCATAGCTTCTACTTGGTCATGAGTAACAAATATACTTGTCACTCCAACTTTTTGCTGAAGTTTTTTTATTTCAAGCCTCATTTGTATTCTTAGTTTTGCATCTAAATTAGATAATGGCTCATCAAATAAAAATATTTTAGGACTTCTTACAATAGCTCTTCCCATAGCAACTCTCTGCCTTTGACCTCCTGACAACATGGATGGTTTTCTTTGCAAGTATTCAGAAATTTGTAATAGCTTTGCTGCCTCATTAACTTTTTTTTCAATATCTTCTTTTGAAATACCTCTATTTTTTAATCCGTAAGCCAAATTGTTGTAAACATTCATGTGAGGATAGAGTGCATAATTCTGAAAAACCATCGCAACATCTCTCTCTGAAGGGTCAACTTTATTAATTAATATTCCATCAAGATTTATATTACCTTCAGTTATGTCTTCTAACCCAGCAATCATTCTTAAAAGAGTAGATTTTCCACATCCGCTCGGTCCAACAAAAACCATGAATTCACCATTTTCTACATTCATACTTGTCTCATGAACAGCTTTAGTTCCGTTTGGATAGATTTTAGTAACTTTATTTAATTCTAAAAAACTCATTTATTTCTCTGTTTGAATTAATCCTTTTATGAACCATTTTTGCAAAAATACTACCACTAAAACTGGGGGGATCATTGATAAAATAATATAAGCAAATCTCTCTGCTGTTCTTGGTAAAGCAACTCCCTCATAATTTTCAGTAAATATAATTTTCATTCCCATTACTACAGTCCAATATTCCTCACTCGTAGTCATTATTAACGGCCATAAATATTGACTATATCCGTATACAAACATGAATATAAACATCGCTGCAATCATTGTTTTAGATAATGGAACTAAAAAATCTATAAAAAATCTCCAACTATTTGCACCATCTAATTTTGCTGATTCAAGTAATTCATCAGGTATAGTTTTATAAAACTGTCTAAAAAAAAAGGTAGCGGTGGCTGATGCAACCAATGGAAGAACAAGACCTGTATATGAATTAGTTAAACCTAAATCTGATACAATCTTATAACTTGGAAAAATCCTAACCTCCAGAGGCACAAGTAAAGTAATAAAGATTAACCAAAAAATTGGTACAGCAAATTTGAATCTAAAATAAACTAAAGCATAAGCTGACATTGCTGAGATAATTACTTTAAGGGTTGCAATTCCCAAAGCCATTATAAAGCTATTTATAAACATTTTTGCAGCAGTCACTTCCTCTGACCAACCACCCTTCTCATTTAAAACTTCGTTATAATTTCTTGTTAATTGATCGCCAAGACCAAATTTCATTCCCTCTTTTAAAATAGTTACAGTATCGTGGGTAGAGCTAGCAAATGATAACCAAATCGGAATTACCATTAATAAAACACCTAGTATAAGTACAATGTGTGCTAAAATTTGTGATAATTTAATTTTCATTTGTCTTGAAAGATCCCTTTAATAAAATATTTTTGTAATACAATTATAATTAATACTGGTGGTATCATTGACATGATAACAAATGCAAATTTGTTAACAATTGATCCAGACATCATCTTTAATCCCATGACAACAGTCCAATATTGTTCAGAAGAAGTTACTAATATCGGCCATAAATATTGATTATAACCGAATACAAACATAAATATGAACATTGCAACAATCATTGTTTTTGACAATGGCACTAAAAAGTCAATAAAAAATCTCCAAGTATTTGCACCATCCAATTTTGCTGATTCAAGTAATTCATCAGGTATAGTTTTATAAAACTGTCTAAAAAATAAAGTAGCTATAGCAGAAGCTGAAATTGGAATAATTAGTCCCCAATATGAGTTTACTAAGTTAAGTGTAGACATAACAGAATAGGTAGGAAAAATTCTTAACTCCAGAGGGACTAGTATAGTAATAAAAATTATCCAAAATAATAATGTTGCATATTTCACTCTAAAATAAACTAAGACATATGCAGTCATAAGAGATGAAATAACTGATAAAAACGCAACTCCAGTTGCCATTAAAAAACTATTTAAAAACATCTTTAATGCAGTAATTTCTTTAAAAAAACCACCTTCATATAATAAAACTTTTGTATAATTCTCTAAAAACTTATCTCCTAAAAAAAATTGAAGACCTTGGGTATTAATTATCGAAGCTGTATGAGTTGAGCTTGCAAAAATTAACCAAACAGGAATTATCATAATAAAAATGCCTATCAAAAGAATTAAATGAGAAAAGTTTGATGAAAAATATCTAATCATTTTAATTGTAATGTATTTTCCCTTCTATGTATCTAAATTGAAAAATTGTAATAACTAAAACAATCAACATCATCATAATTGATTGAGCACCAGCACTTCCTAAGTCTAACCCCCTAAATCCGTCCATGTATGCTTTATAAACAAGAGTTCTTGTTTCACCTGAGGGTGCACCAATTGTTGTAGTGTCAATTATTCCAAAAGTATCAAAAAAAGCATAAGTTATATTGATAATGATTAAAAAGAAAGTTGTGGGCATCAATAGAGGGAAAGTGATTGTCCAAAATCTTCTTAAACTACTTTTACAATCAATTATGGATGCTTCAATAACAGATTTTTGTATTGCTTGAAGACCGGCTAAGAAGAAAATAAAATTAGCACTTATTTGTTTCCATGATCCTGCTATTATTAAGTAGATATAAGAATCAAAAACACTTTCATACCAATTAAAACCCCATAAATCGTTAAATAGATGATACAATAATCCAAATCTTTCACTAAAAAAATAATTTGCCATAACACCCACCACCGCTGGCGCAATAGCATAAGGCCAAATCAAAAGAGTTTTGTAGGCACTTTTTCCATGCATTACATTATTGGCTTGTACAGCAAGTAACAATCCAATGGCTCCTGTAACAAGTGTAATCACAAAGCTATAAATAATAGTAAACTTAAAAGCTATTAAATAAGCCGGGTCATCAAAAATAAATAAAAAATTATCAAACCATACAAATTGTCTTCCAAATCCAAATGCATCTTGCATGGTAAATGCATCTCTAAAAGTTTGTATTATTGGCCAATATAAAAATATTAATAAAATACCTAGCTGTGGTGCTAAAAAAAAATACTGTGAATAGTTTGATTTAAACTGAACTTTTTTCATAAAATAAATAGGAGGGTATATTAATACCCTCCTAATTTATATTATTTTTTAAAGAGTCTTAGCAAATTGTTTTAACAATTTAGCTGCACCCTTATCCATGTTCTTTAATCCTTTTTCGATTGATATTTTGCCATTTAACATTGGCTCAACATTTTCGTAAATTACTTCACGAATTTGAGGCCAGTTACCAGCTCTATATCCACCAGGAATAGTTGAACCTTCTAAGCTTAATTGTTCACCAACAGCTTTGTGATATGGAGAAGCTCTATAAAAGTTTATAGTTTCAGCTAATTCTATACCACCTTTAGTTACAGCAGAATAACCTGTCATGTTGTGATAGTATAAATCCATTTCAGGAGAACCCATAAATTCTATGAATTTAGCAAGTCCTTTATACTCTTCTTCTGTATGACCATTTAAGATCCAGTTTGCTGCGCCACCAATAAATGTTGGATACTCTTTGCCACCAGTTACTGAATCCCAATAAGGAATATGATTAACTGTAAAATTTGGAACAACACCTTTCATTCCACCAAATGATGCAGCAGATCCAAACCAAAAAGCAGCCTCACCTGCTATAAATGGTGCTTGATTATCTCCCCATGCTCTTCCTTTATAACCGTAGAGACCTTTTTCGTACCATTCTTTTACTTTTTTCCAATGATAAACAAATGCATCTGTTTCAGCAAATAAAGTTTTTGTCGGAACAGCATCGTAACCATTGTTTCCATCTGTCATAAGTAGATTATGTCTTGAAAAGAAATTTTCTGTCCAGATCCATGGAAAGTGACTTTGAACTAAAGGAATATATCCAGCAGCTTTAATTTTTGGAGCCATAGCCTCAAATTCTTCATAAGTTTTTGGAACTGATTCTATTCCTACTTCTTTCAATATGTCCATATTTGCATACATTAAGCAAGTTGAACTATTAAAAGGAACACCTATCATTTTTCCGTCAGAGTCAGCATAGAAGTTTTTAATTCCAGGAATATAATTATCTGCATCTACTTTAATTCCATATTTCTCAGCCATATCTTCAAAACCAATAACAACGCCATTTTTAACTTGGGCTACCATAATTGCAGCACCAGCATCGTAAACCTGTGAATAATGTGGTTGGTCTCCCGCTCTAAATGCAGCTATAGTTGCCGCCATGTTATCTTCATAACTTCCTTTACCTGTAGGAATGACGGTGTATTCATCTTGTGAAGCATTAAATCTATTTGCAATTTCAATAATTACATCACCAAGAAATCCACTATTTCCATACCACCAATGAATTTCTGTTTTTGAATAACTGTGTGATGTAAAAGAGAAAGTAAATAGAATTGTTAAAACACTCAATATTTTTTTCATTTTACCTCTTTTGTTAATTTACGTTTTTTAATGATAAATTATTTATGTTAAAGTATCGTTAAATTTTGATTACTTAAATGTAAAAATATATAATATTTCTAAAAGAGGTTGTATATTTTAAAACAAATCATAATTTAAATGTCTAAAATATTCGATTTATTCATAATAGGTGGCGGTATAAACGGTGCAGGTATTGCAAGGGATGCTGCAGGTAGAGGCTTATCAGTTTGTTTAGCTGACAAAGGTGAGATTGGTGGAGCAACTTCATCCTGGTCAACGAAATTAATACATGGTGGTCTACGTTATTTAGAAAATTATGAATTCAAATTAGTTAGAGAGTCTTTGAGAGAAAGAGAAATTGTTTATAAAATTGCTAAACATATTTCAAAACCTATTCCTTTTATAATTCCTTATGCAGATAAAATTCGACCAGCCTGGTTAATTAAAATTGGTTTATTTTTGTACGATAATTTAGGTGGTAAAAGTAATATACCAAAATCAAAAACATTTGATCTTAGAAAAAAATTTTCAAATATTCTTAAAGAAAAATACAAAACTGGTTTCCAATATTTTGACATACAAATTGACGATAAAAAATTAACGAAATTAAATACCAAAGATGCAAAAAGAAATAACGCTAAAATACTAGAATACAACAAAGTTAAAAAAGCTGAAATTATTGGCAATGAATGGATTATTAGTCTTGAAAATGGTGAAAAAGTAAAGTCAAAAATTTTGATTAATGCATCTGGACCATGGATAAATGAAACCTTAAATAAAAATATAAAAATTAAATCTAAGAAAAAAATTAGATTGGTTAAAGGAAGTCATATTATTACAAAAAAATTGTACAAAGAAAATGTTGCGTTCACATTTCAAAATACTGATAAAAGAATAATATTTGTAATACCTTATAAAGGGAAGTTTTCTTTAATTGGAACTACTGAAGAAGAGGTGAAATCACCTGAAAATAAAGGAATATCAAAAAAAGAAATTAGATATTTAATTAGTTCAGTAAATAATTACTTAAAAAAACAAATAACATCAAAAGACATCGTAGATACATATTCTGGGATAAGACCTCTAATTGAAGATTTTAAAACAGCCTCAAAAGTCACAAGAGATTATGTTTTTGATTTAAAAATTATAAAAAAATTACCTTTATTGAATATTTATGGAGGAAAACTTACCACCTACAGAAAATTGTCTGAAAAAGTCCTTATTGATCTTGAAAAATTTTTACCTAAAACAAAAAAAGGTCCATGGACACACAAAAAGAAGCTTTTGTAATTTCCACTGTCTTAGAAAATGCTTTTCACTAAGTAATTTTATTTAATTCTAGTTTGAATTATTTTGATAATTTTAGGTAAATCTTTAATTGTATCTATTACATAGTGAGCACCTACTTTCTCAAATTTTTTCTTGATCTTTTTTCTAAATTTAGTTTTATCTTTAAAAGAAAGTTTATTAAATTCGACTTCTGTTTTACCAAATTCATTACCTGAAAAAATAACACCCACTACCCACATCCCAGCATTTACTCCCTCTAACAATCCAGGAATAGTGTCATCAACTTTTATACAATTTGATCACTTAGTAATATTTAATTCAGAAAAAATTTTATATATTATTTCAGCTGAGGGTCTTCCAATTCTTGTATGCGATGAACTATAAGAAATATCTGGAGTAAATCCTTGTTTTTTTAATTCTGGCAATATAGTTTTTAAAATATCATCAGAATATCCAGTATTTGTAGCTATTTTAATTTTTTTTTTTTATAAATTCTATGGTTCTTTTACTGCCTGAAATAAATTTAGAATGTTTTTTAATAATTTTTTTTAATTCTGGATTAAAAAGTTTAAATAATTTATCGATATCATTTTTACTAGGTTTTTTTTTATATTTTTTTTTCCACTGAAGATTTATTTTTTTTGTATTAATTAATTGACTTATATGTGCTCTTTTTTCAATACCCATAGGACCAATAGCTTCTTTTCTACTAATTGGTATTCCAATCTTATTAAAAATATGAATTAGAACTTTTGATGGTGCCAAACTACCAAAATCTATTAGGTTGCCTGCTAAATCAAAAACAATTGCTTCTATTTTATTATTTTTCATTATATTTTTTAATTATATAATTAAAGTTAAATTAAAATAATATTAAATTAATTTGAATAAATTACCCTAGGTTCTAGAAATAATTCCCTTGATAAGGCTTTGAATTTTTTAGTCACTTGTTTTGAAATAATTTCCTGGTGCTGGGATGGAATTTTTAAAAATACTGAATTACCTCTTTTATAAAGTTTAAACTCTTCTAAAAAAATTGTAGATATTGATGTAAGAGAATTAGCAAATCTTAAGGCTGCACCAACTTGTTTGCATGAATATATCTCGTTGTTATTTAAAAACGTTAAGTATTCTATCTTTGGATTGTATTTTATACTACAATATCTCCAGTAACAAGAAAGTGCCAATTGTATTCTTTCTTTATGTGAAAGTTTTAATAAAGGCGTATTTAATGTTTCTTGAAAAACCAACTCTGCTTTTTGGAATGCTCCCAAACCCCAATCCATATGACTTAGTACACAAGATAGATGAAGCAATTTTTGATTAAAATGCTCATTTCCCTCAAATATAGGTTTTATAAAATCAAAATATTTCTTATATGTAGATCCTAAATCGCCTCTTTTTTTTGAAATATGCTCTAATGATTTATTAAAAACAAAATTACTATCTGAGTGTTTAAATAAATCTTTGGCAAGAGATCCTTCTCTAATACCACTAATTGAGCAAATAACATTTTTTGGATTTGCTATGTTCATAATTTCTTCTAGAATTATTGAGCTATAAGGAAGATAAGGCGTTCTAGACTTTGATATGTATTCAACTGATTTCAATTTAGATTTATTAAATGAAGAAATTTTTTCTAAAAATTTTGTAAGTTTTTGATTTTCAATTGAGTATTGATGAATAATATGGACTGGATATTCATTTTGAAATAAGTGTAATTTAAACAAAGCTCTCCACGTACCTCCCACCAAATATAAATTATTAAATTTTTTTTTAGATAACCATTTTTCATCTCTTAAAAGATTTTTGAGATATTTAGGTAAATTTCTTTTTTTAACAATAGGATTGTTAATTAATCTTAAAACACCAACTGGAAGTGATGTTTTATTTGTTACAATATTGTTTTCAACTCTAGCAAGCTCTAAACTTCCACCACCTAAATCAGCAACAAGTCCATCCACATTCTCAAATCCAATTTTAACGCCTTCAGCTGATGATTCGGCTTCTTCTTCACCAGTTAAAATATTTATATTTTTTTTAAATAAGTATTCTACTTCTTCAATAAAGGGCTTTGCGTCTGTAGCTTCTCTTAATACAGCTGTTGCAATAATTTTAAGGTTATTAATTTTTGAAACATTAAGAATTTCTGAAAATCTTTTTAAGACTTTTAAAGCATATATCTTGCCTGATTTATGAAGTTTTTTTGATTTATCTAAGTTTTTACCAAGTTCACAAACTGCTTTTTCGTTAAAAAAAGGTACTCTAGATGATGTAAAATCATCGTAAATTAACATTCTTATAGAATTTGAACCTATATCAATAATAGCTAATTTTGATTGTCTTAATTTTAAATTTTGCTTATTTTTAATTACTTTAAGTTCCACCTTTAACCAACCTTAAGTTTAATTTTTTAGGTTTAATTTTTAGTTTTGCTTTTCCTCTTCCTGATAAACTTGGATTATTCATGAAATAATCATGTGCAGAAAAAGAATCTTTTCGACTATATTTAATTTTTTGATAATTTCCATCAGGATAAAGTTCCCAGCTCTGATTCGTGTCGAGATAATTGGCCATCATTATTTGGTCTAAAACCTGTTCATGCACAGTTTGATTTTCAATTGGCACGAGAAGTTCGACTCTTCTATCAAGATTTCTTGGCATCAAATCTGCAGATGAAATATAAACTTTTGCATTTCTGTTGGGCATAAATTTTCCATTTGCAAAACAATAAATTCTTGAGTGTTCAAGAAATCTTCCAATGATACTTTTTACAATAATATTTTCCGATTTATTTTTAATACCAGGTCTTAAACAACATACACCTCTTACAAATAAAAAGACTTTTACACCGACACTAGAAGCCTCATAAAACTTATCAATTATTTGTGGATCAACTAATGAATTCATTTTAGCCCAAATCTCAGCGTGTTTCCCTTTTTTTGCATTACTTATTTCCTTATCTATATTCTGATTTAAAGTTTTTCTTAAATTTACTGGAGAAATGGAAATTTTATTTAAATTTCTTGGTTTTGAATAACCAGTCACATAATTGTAGAATTTTTCTACATCTGTAGCCATTTTTTTATCAGAGCTAAATAGAGATAAGTCTGTGTATATTTTTGCATTTACAGGATGATAATTGCCTGTACCCAAATGGAAATATGTTTGAATTTTACCACCCTCACGTCGATGTATTAGTGATGATTTAGCATGTGTTTTGTATTTTGCAAAACCATAAACAATTTGAACTCCAGCTTTTTCAAGACTTCTTGCCAGCTGTATATTTGCTTCTTCATCAAATCTAGCTTTGATTTCAATTAAAGCAGTAACTGTTTTACCATTTTCGGCAGCACTAATTAATGCTTTAACAATTGGTGAATCTAAAGTAGTCCTATACAATGTTTGTTTAATAGCAATTACTTTTTTATCTATAGCCGCTTGATTTAAAAATTCAATTACAGCATCAAAAGTTTCAAATGGATGATGAACTATTAGGTCTTTTTTCTTAATTGTCTCAAAAAAATTATTATTGTATTCTTTTAATCTTTCTACGTCTCTTGGTGTAAAGTTTTTAAATTTTAATTTAGAATTTTTAATTTTACAAATTTGGTCTATATCCTGGATTCCAACTAAACCTGCTACTTCATAAATATAATTTGGATTAATTTCTAATTTATTTGTTATAAATTTTACAAGTTCTTTGTCGCTTTTTTCTAAAATTTCTAATCTAACAATATCACCAGTTCTTCTTCGCTTTAATGCTAGTTCAAATGATCTGACTAAATCCTCAGCCTCTTCTTGAATTTCTACATCACTATCTCTTATTACTCTAAATATCATTTTCTTTTCTAATAAATGATCTGGAAAAATTTCAGAGGCAAAGTAACCAATAACATCATCTAGAACTAAAAATTTCTTAAATGATTTTCCTCCGTCTATTTCAATAAATCTTGATAAAGCTTTAGGAATTACAATAATTGAATTAAGAATTCTCTTTTTTTTCTTTTTCTTCAGCTTCATAACTAAAGCTCTCCCTTGATTAATAATAAATGGAAAAGGATGAGCAGGATCAATCGCTGATGGTGTAAGTAGAGGATAGATTTCTTCCTTAAATATTTCTAATAATTTCTTTTTTTCCTTTGTGTTAAGGTTTTCTGGCTTAGTTAATAAAATATTATTTCTCTTCAGCTGATTTGATAAATTATTAAATATGGTATTTTGTTTATTTAATAGATTTTTTGTATCATTGATAACCATCTCCATCTGTTCTTCAGGTGTTAATCCATCTGAACTTAGTGAGTCGACTTCTTGTTTAATTTGACTGTATAGTCCAGCAACTCGAACCATAAAAAATTCGTCTAAATTTGAGCCTGCAATAGATAAAAATTTTACTCTCTCATAAAGAGGATTTTCAATATTTTGCGCCTCAAAAAGAACCCTATCGTTAAATTTTAACCATGATAATTCTCTATTTATATAATTAGATTTAAGCTCTTCTTTGTCTTGTTTTTTTAATGCAGTCATATATTTAGAATTAATGCGCGAATTATATGTCATGAGACATGCAAAATCTAGTTGGGAAGACCCAAATTTAAGTGATTTTGAAAGACCATTAAATAAAAGAGGCATCAAAAGTGCAAAAATTATAAGTGAATTTTTTGTTAAAAAAAAATATTCCTTTGATTATGTGCTTTTATCTTCATCAAAAAGAACAAAAAAAACTCTAAATTTAATACTGAAAAAAATAAATAAACCAAAAAAAATTAAAAGTTCCTCAAAGCTTTATTTAGTTAATGAAAATGAAATTATAGGGTATATAAAAAATATCAATAAAAGGTTTAAGAAAGTATTGCTAATAAATCATGAACCTGCTCTTAAAAATTTAGTTATAAAATTAACTAAAAATAAAGATAATAGTAATTTTAAACTATTAAATTATAAATTCCCAACTTGTGCATTTGCTAAAATAGTTTTCGATACAAATGATTGGATAAATATTGAAAAGAAAGGAATTATTTCTGAATTTGTAAGGCCTAAAGATTTAGTTATCTAACGAATAGCCTGCAGATCTCACTGTGCGAATTAAACTTTCTAATCCACTTACATTTAAAACTTTTCTCAATCTTCTTATGTGAACATCAACCGTTCTACTTTCTACATAAATATTTTCACCCCAAACATTATTTAGTAATTGTTCTCTTGAATAAACTCTTTTTGGATTTTTAATAAAAAAATCTAATAATTTAAATTCTGTGGGTCCCAAAATTATTTCCTTATCATTTCTATAAACTCTTTTTGCTAATCTATCAATTTTAAGGTCTTTAAATTCCACAACATCAGTTGATGACAAAGGTTTAGCCCTTCTTAACAAAGATTTAATTCTTGCATTTAATTCTTTTTGACTAAATGGTTTAGTGACGTAATCATCAGCTCCAGTTTCAAATGCTTTTAATTTATCTTCCTCCTCTCCTTTTGCAGTAAGCATAATAATTGGAATGTCATTATATTTTTTATCCCTTTTTAACTGTTTACATATTTCAACACCTGATAAATCTGGCAACATCCAATCTAATAAGATTAAGTCTGGCATTTTTTGTTTTATTGATTTTAAAGAGTCCTCTCCATTTTCACTTGAAGAAACCTTATGACCTTCTTTTTCTAAATTATATTTTAATAAGGTTGAAATTGGCGCCTCATCTTCTGCAATAAATATGTGTGCACTCATTACTTTGTTAATACTGAGTCGCTACCCTTAGGTCTTTCTCCCTCCAAATAATCACCTGTAACTAAATAATATACTTGCTCAGCAATGTTGGTTGTATGATCTCCTATCCTTTCAATATTTTTAGTTACAAATAAAAGATGTGAGCCATATTCAATATTTTCCATATTTGATTTAAGTAATGAGATGACTTCTTCCATACATTGATTTGTTAAATCATCAACTTGTTCATCACTCTCCCATACTGTTCGAGCTACATCGCTTGATCTACTTAGATATGAGTCTAAAACAATTTTTAATTGTTTTTGAACCAAAATGCAGATTCTATTCATTGCTTCAATTAAATTATTTGGCAAATGCGTATTTATAAGTTTTGTTCTTTTTGCAATATTTTTGGCAAGATCACCTATTCTTTCTAAGTCTGAAGACATCTTTAGAGCTGCGACTGTTTCTCTAAGATCCACAGCCATTGGTTGTCTTAAAGCAATTAAATTTACTACCTCATTCTCTATCTGAGACTCAAAATTATCTATAACTACATCTGAATTTATAACATCATCAGCAAGGTTATGATCATTTGTTGATATTGCTTTCATTGCTTTACCTAAAGCGGTTTCGCAATTTGCCCCCATTTCAACTAAATCATTGTTTAATTTTTTTAATTGGTCTTCGTAAGATTTTACTGTGTGTGGTTTTTCATTCATTATCCAAACCTTCCTGTTATGTAATCCTGCGTTTGTTGTTGAGTCGGATTCTTGAATATCTTATCAGTAGAACCTACTTCAATCAATTTACCAAGGTGAAAAAAACCAGTATTTTGAGAGACTCTTGCAGCTTGGGACATTGAGTGAGTAACAATTATTATAGTATGTTCCTTTCTTAATTCATCAATTAGCTCCTCTATTTGTGCTGTTGCAATTGGATCAAGAGCTGAACATGGCTCATCCATGAGTATTACCTCTGGCTTAATTGATATTGTTCTTGCAATACAAAGTCTTTGTTGTTGTCCACCTGATAAACCAGTACCTGGTTCGTGAATTCTGTCTTTTACCTCTTCCCAAAGTGCTGCTTTTCTCAAACTCTCTTCAACAATATTATCCATTTCACTTTTAGATTGAGCTATCCCATGTATCTCAGGTCCATAAGAAATATTCTCATAAATGGTTTTTGGAAAAGGATTTGGTTTTTGAAAAATCATTCCAACTTTTTCTCTAAGCCTTACAACATCTGTATCTTTTTGATTTATGTCATAGTCATTAATTTTTACGACACCACTGACTTTACAAATATCGATCACATCATTCATTCTATTTAGACATCTTAAGAATGTTGATTTACCACAACCAGAAGGTCCAATAAGAGCAGTTACTTTATTTGCTTCGATATCCATATTGATATCAAATAAAGCTTGTTTCGCTCCATAATAGACATCAACATTTTTTGCTTCTATTTTATTCATATTTTAGTTCCATTTCTTTTCAAATTTATGTCTAATTAATTGTGCTCCTAAATTCATAAAAATTAGGAAAAATAATAATACCATTATGCAAGCAGACACTTTTTCTACAAATCCTCTTTCGGCACTCTCCGCCCATATATAGATTTGAACAGGCAAGCTAGCTGCTGGATCCATAGGGGTTCCTGGTATTGTGTTAACAAAAGCAACCATTCCAATTAATATTAAAGGCGCTGTTTCACCTAATGCTTGAGCTAAGCCAATTATAGTACCTGATAAAGTTCCAGGTAAAGCCAATGGCACGGTATGATGCATCGTCGTTTGCATTCTGCTAGCTCCCATTGCTAAAGCTGCTTCTCTTATACTGGGTGGAACAGCCTTCAATGATGCTCTGGCTGCTATTATAATTGTTGGAAGAGTCATTAATGAAAGGGTTATACCTCCAACTAAGGGTGTTGATCTAGGTAAACCAAATACAGCCAATAAAACACCTAATCCTAATAATCCAAAAACAATTGAAGGAACTGCTGCTAGATTATTGATATTTACTTCAATAAAATCTGTAAATCTGTTTTTTGGTGCAAATTCCTCTAGATACACTGCAGCTAGTAAGGCAACAGGAAAGGCAATTGACAGACAGACAAGTATGGAAAATAATGAACCCATAAATGAGCTTGCTATTCCCGCTAACTCAGCTTCTCTAGAATCAGCATTTGTAAAAAAACTGGCATTAAATTCACTTATAACTCTTCCATCTTCACTTAATTTATCAAAAATTTTTAATTGATAATCAGATGCTCTTCTTCTATTTTCAGGTATATCTCTTGGATAATTTCCTTTAAATACTTGATCTAAGTCGTCAGAGGCTGTTAATTTTACATCAACTGTTTTTCCAAAGCTATCAGGATTGTCTAGAAGATAATATTTTAATTCTCTCTCAAAAGTAAATGCAAACATTTTTTTTAATTCCATAATTTGATCCTCACTTGCGTCTGGATCGAGAGTGATAAATGTTTCTATCCCAAACTCATAAAAGTCTGCATCATTAATATCTTCGGTTGTTGGTTTTTTATCTGGATCCAAATATAATAAATCTGCATTATAATTGACTGGTATTACCAACCATGTTTTTTGAAATGCTGTGTAACCAGTAGAAAATATCTTTGTTAGAAATACCACTAGAAATAATAAAGCCATAAATATTGCAGCTTTACCGTAAAATTGAAATCTTTTTTCAGCTTTGTATCTTTTAATTAAACGTTCTTCTTTATTCATATTTCTTTATTCATATTTCTCTCTATATTTTTTCACAACAGATAAGGCAACAATATTTAAAACTAAAGTAACTATAAATAAACTTAATCCCAGTGCAAAAGCTGCTTGGGTTTTCGGATCCCCAAATTGTTGATCACCAATTAAGATAACAACAATTTGAGCAGTTATTGTTGAAGTGGACTCTAATGGATTAAGAGTTAGGTTTGCTGCCAACCCTGATGCCATTACAACAATCATTGTTTCACCAATAGCTCTAGAAACACCTAATAAAATAGATCCAACAATTCCAGGTAAAGCAGCTGGAAAAATTACTCTTTTTATTGTTTCAGATTTTGTTGCTCCCATGGCATAGCTACCATCTCTAAGATTTTGAGGAACACTTGTAATTACGTCGTCACTTAAGCTTGATATAAATGGAATAATCATAATTCCCATAACGCCACCGGCTGCCAGTGCGCTTTCTGCTGACACCTCTAGTCCTAATGATAATCCAAGGTCTTTTAAAAAAGGTCCAACTGTTAAAGCAGCAAAAAAACCATAAACAACAGTTGGAATTCCTGCTAAAATTTCAATGACAGGTTTGGCATATTGTCTTAAACGTTTGCTCGCATATTCCGCCATATATATACCACTTAACAAACCAATTGGTATTGCAACACACATTGCAATCAAAGCTATAAAAAAGGTGCCTGCAAATATCGGAACTGCACCAAAAGTATCACTATACATTGATGGATCAAGTGCTTCACTTGCATCTCGAACAAAAGCTTTTGCAGGATACCAGTGCATTCCAAATACAAAATCAAATAGTGGGATAACTTGAAAAAATTCTATTGTTTGAAACAAAAGGGAAAAAATAATACCAATGGTTGTTAATATCGCTGCCAGTGATGATAAAAAAAATACTCCTTTAAGAAATATTTCAACTGGTTCTCTTGTTTTAGTGTTGTTTGAAATCTTTGTATACGCATAACCTGTTGATGCAATTAATAATGATAAAACTATAACGACCTTAGACCACTTTGCTATGTCTCTAAAGTTTAAATATTTTTCTGCTGATCTTTGTAACTCTGCAGTAAGTTCTCCTGAATACTGGTTTCGAGAAAGTGATTTTACTTTTTCATAAAATAAATTCAACTCTCCTTCTAGAAGTCCTTGCGAAGAATAATCACTAAGTATAAAAAATCTTACTATGCTAGGTTCAAATATCGACCATAAAGCATACAAAAGAAAAGCAGGTGCGCCACACCATATAGCAAGATAGTATCCATAAAATTTTGGAAGAGCTGTTAACCGTTTGTTAGATTGAATTAAAATAGCTTTTTTTCTTCCAAAGAAGTAACTGGATAAAGCTAAAAGAACGATTGTTAAAAATATTACTGAATTCAATTATTGGCTCCTTTAGATTTATACAAAAAAAAGGGCCCATTTAATAGGGCCCCTTTTGAGTTTATTAACAAATATTATATTACTCCATTGACATTGCAGTAAGAGATTTCGAATTATCTCTAACTGTTCTGTAAGTTTCAGCATCAAGTGGAACAAGTCCTATTTCCGCTAAGTAACCTCTTTTACCAATAGCTTTAGTTGTAGTGAATTCTTTTACAAATTCATGTAATCCTGGAATTACACCAACATGAGCTTTTTTTACGTAAAAGAATAATGGTCTAGCAACAGCATAACTATAGTCTTGGATAGATTCTAGTGATGGTTGACCACCTTCTATACTTGCAGCTTGCAATTTATCTCTAGCAGCTAAGAAGTAACTAAATCCAAAGAAACCAAACATTTCTTTGTCTTCAGATAATTTTTGAATAATTAAACTATCATTCTCTCCAACTTCAATTGCAGCACCATCTTCTCTGTAAAGTTTTTGTGGTTTTTTATATTTTTTATTTCCAGCTTCGAAACCTGCTTTGTATAATGCTTTAGCCTCTTTAGGCATACCTTTTTTCATTACTAACGAATTCCAAGCATCTCTTGTTCCGGATGTTCCTGGGGGAATCATAACTGAAATCTTTTGTTTTGGTAAACTTGGGTCTATTTGATCCCATGTTTTGTATATGTTGTCTACTAATTTACCATCAACAACTGAGTGTTTTGCTAAAGCTTTCCAAAGTTGTTCTTTAGTGAAGTTTACTGGTTCAGCATCAACACTGTATGCTAAAGTAATACCATCGTTACCTATAATAACTTCAACAATGTCATTAACACCATTTTTTTTGCAAAGAGCTTTTTCTTTATCTTTCATTGCTCTTGATGCATTTGTTATATCAGGGTGAGCTTCTCCTACACCTGCACAAAATAATTTTGCACCACCACCTGTACCAGTTGACTCGATTACTGGTGTTTTAAATCCAGTTTGCCCGAATCTTTCAGCAACTATTGTTGCGTAAGGGAATACAGTAGATGATCCAACTATTTTGATTTGATCTCTTGCTTGAGCAATAGTGGCAACAGAAATGGCAACTATTGAAGCAAGAACTATAGTTAGTTTTTTCATTTTAATATCCTTTCGTGAATTAAAGTTAATTAACGACTCGCTTAATAAATTTTATTGAGGACTCTAGTATTACAAATTTGTTACAGTTTTGTTAAATAGGTAACTTTTTAGTTGTATTTTTTAGAGATGATTAAGGTATCATTATCTGCAGCTAAATCTCCTCGACAACGAATTGGGCTGACATTTTCACTTAGTGCTAAGCTCTTTGTTGGTCTTAAAGTAACTTCTAGTTGTATCATTGATATAAGGTCTTTTACTTGATTTTGATCATATTTCCATGAAGGCCAACTTGTGGGGGTAGAAAAAGTAGTAATTATATAACTTGAGGCCCTATTAAAATTATAATTACTCTCATTTTGTTTTCTTAACAAATGATCTCTTACAGAAAAGAAAATATTTTTACATCTATGCATGTCAGACATATAATTTTCTTTTTTTAAGTTTTTGTTCATTGGGATTGATACAATCAAATCAATTGTATCTCTCCAGAATGAAGTTAAAACCTCAGTATAGATATGATCAACATTTACTTTGTCAGATGGAAAATGTTTATTGACAGTGCTTTTCGTATTTTCTAAGTCATTTTTCATTCTAAAAATACCAATATCAAATACAGTAAGTTGTTGGTTTCTTAAAAGTGTTGTAATGTCTTTTTTATTAGAGTCTTCAGAGTAAGAATTTGATATAAAATTAAAAAATAAGTAAGAAAAAATAAAAAAATTTATTATTATTTTTTTCATTTAACAATTTTATTTAAAAAATCCGTTATTTACAAATTAAATTATATTGTGAAAATTGTTAAATTATATGAAGTTTATAATTCACTGGGTAAATGAATGTTAATTTCGGTTCCTTTACCATTAAGATTTTTTATTTCGTAATCACCTCTATGTTGAGAAATTATATGTTTGACAATTGCAAGACCTAAACCTGTTCCACCAACTTTCCTGCTCTCTTCAACATCTACTCTATAAAATCTTTCAGTTACCCTGTTAATTTGATCCTCGGGAATTCCAATACCTTGATCAGATACAGATATTTTAATTCCTTTTGTTATGAGTTTCCCTTTGCTTGGAGAAGCTAATATATTTATAGTTGATTTTTCTTTTGAGTATTTAATAGCATTGTCTAATAAATTAGAAAAAACTGTTATTAATTTATCTTCATCACCAATAACATCACTTACATTACCTAAATTAATTTCAAGATTAATATTTTTTTCTTTTAAGCTAGTAAAATGAACATCTTTTACTTTTGTCAATACATTCTTCAAATTAACTGGTTTGTCAGGTCTTATATGCTCCTGGAGTTCAATTCTGCTTAATATTAATAGATCACTTATTAAATTTTCCATTCTTTTGCTTTGTGAAGAGATTATTTTAAGAAAGTTTATCTTTGCTATTTCGTCATCTTTAGCAGGACCCTCTATTGTCTCTATAGCGCCTTTAATTGAAACAAGAGGAGTTTTTAATTCATGGCTAACATTAGCAACAAAGTCAGTTCTAAATTTTTGTGCTTTTGAAATTTCAGTAAGATCTTTTAAAAATAAAACAACAGAGTCTTTTTCTGTAAAAATTACAGTTGGTCCAGGAATCACATAAATTCTGTAATACTGATATGAAGGCAAATTTATTTCTAAATCTAAATTACTAGTTTTTTTTGAAAACTTAACTTCTCTGATTTTTTCATCTAGATTAGGATGCCTTAAAATTGTGCCGAGATGTGTATTTAAAATATTTTTACCAAATCTTTTTTCAGCACTTGGATTGACATATTTTATAATATTTAATTTATCTAATGCTATAAATTGATCCTCTAATTCATCTAATATAAATGTTTTGCTATCATCCTTTTCATACTTTGAGATAATAATTTTATCATCAGTATTTTTTTTGTTTCTGTTTGAATAAATTATTATTAGTAGAAATATAATTACACAGATTAATAGTATTTCAAAGAGGCCAATCATGATGTTCTAAAAGTTAAGTATATAATTAACATATTAAAAATTTAATATGCAATTATTTAAATTTTAGTTATTTAATTAGGGGAGATATTATTAATAAAAATTTCTGCGGTTTTATCCCAAGTAAAGTTTTTAGAGTATTCTAGGCACTTTTCTCTTTCAACTTTTAGAGCTTTCATTGCGGATTTTTCTAAATCCTCATCTAAACAATTAATTTCACTATCTTTGAAAATATCTTTAGGACCAGGAACAGGAAATGCTGCAACCGGTGTACCACAACTGAGGGATTCACATATTACAATTGCAAACGTATCTGTTTTGCTTGGGAAGACAAAAACATCAGATGATGTAAAATATGAAGCTAATTCACCGTTAGTTTTTTCACCCAAGAAGTGAGCATCTGGAAATTCTTTTTTTAACTTTTCAATATCTGGTCCTTTACCAACAAGAAGTTTTGTTCCTTCTAATTTTAGATTTAAAAAAGCACGAATATTTTTTTCAATAGCCACTCGACCTACATATATCCATATAGGCCTTTTATATTCTAAATTGATTTTTTTTGGATTTTTAAACGATCCATGATCAGCACCTCTTGTCCAAACAACCATTTTACTTTCATCTACTCCAATTTGAATTAGTTCTTTTTTCATAGATTCGGTTGTAACCAAAATTTTTTCTGCTTTGTTATGAAAGTTGCTTAGGAATTTCTGTGATAATTTTTCAGGAACCCAAGGTAAATATAATTTCATATATTTATCAAATCTTGTGTGAAAACTTGTGGTAAACTTTAGATTATTTTTAAGACAATATCTTCTTGCCATAAATCCTAAAGGACCTTCGGTAGCTATATGTATGGCTGAAGGATTTATTTTTTTTATTAAATGACTTACTCTTGGCCAAATATTCACAGAAAGTCTTATTTCATTATATTTAGGCATTGGCACAGTGAAGAAAAGTTGGGGATTTAAATACTCAACTTCGTGACCCATTGCTTCAAGTTTTTTTCCTGTTTCATTTAAAGTTCTTACCACACCATTTACTTGTGGAAAATAAGCGTCTGTTACAATTAATATTTTCATTATGATGCCTTTTTCAGACCTAGAGTTTCAATTACTTCTTTATCTGAATTATTACGACTATCTGAAAATTCTTCTCTTAATTTATCCCAATAAATTATTTCAAACGTTCCATCAAAGTTTTCAACTAAGGCAGTACAAGACTCAACCCAGTCTCCACAATTTAAATAATTAACACCATCATAATTTTCATTTTGGGCATGATGAATATGCCCACAGATTATTCCATCAAATTTTTTTTTCTTTCCATATTCTGCAATTGTTTTTTCGTATTCTCCCATATATTTAACTGCATTTTTTACCTTATATTTAAGAAACTTTGCTAAAGACCACTGGCCTTTACCTCTTAGACGTCTAAAAAAGTTAATCACTACATTTAATTTCAATAGCATTTCATAGGCTATTGCGCCTAACTTCGACAACCATTTGGCATATCTCATAACACCATCCCAAGCATCACCGTGAACAACTAAATATTTTTTATTTAAAACAGACTGATGAATTACTCTATTGATCATTTTTATCTGTCCAAAATGCATAGGAATAAATTTTCGAAACACTTCATCATGATTACCTATAACGTAGTAAACTTCTGTTCCATGTCTTGCTTTTCTTAATATTTTTTGAATTACGTCATTATGTTCTTGTGGCCAATAAAAATTTTTTTGAAGTGCCCAAACATCTATTATATCGCCTACACAGTAAAGTTTTTCTGATCTTGTATTTTTAAAAAATTCAAGCAATTTATTTGCTTGGCAACCTTTAGTACCAAGATGCACATCTGAAATGAATATACTTTTGTATTTTAATATAGGTTTCATTTAATCCTTTTTTTTTAATTCAATTTGCACTAGAATCGTTTAATTCTTTGTGCCATAGTAATGTTAAGGAAATATTAAAATTTATTATGAAATATTGCATTATTTACAACAAAAACGCTTCCTCTGGCAGAAAATCTAAATTTATAAAAAAAATTTCTGATGAACTTTCTAAGTATAACGATGTTTCTTTTTTTGAAACTGAGAGCGTGGATAAAGCAGAGGCAGTATTTAAAAATATTTCTAAGTTAAATATAGATAGACTTGTAGTTGCTGGAGGCGATGGTTCAGTATCATTTGCAATAAACAAACTTATTAAAAATAATTTTGTTCCAAAAAAAGATTTTGCTATTGGTTATATACCAGCTGGAACTGCTAATTTACTTCAAGCTGAACTAAATATGAGTAAAAAAATAAGTAAAATTGTTCAAATTTTACAATCAAACAATTTAAAACAAACTAATTTAGTAAAAATCAATAATGATTATTTTATTTTAATGGCAGGTATAGGTTGGGATGCAACGATAGTCCATTCAATTAATAGTTCTCTAAAAAAACTGTTAGGTAAAATTATTTTTGGATATAAAGGATTGCAAAAATTTTTGTTAATGAAAAATCAAAAATTAAAAGTTAACATAGATGGTCAAAATCATATAGCTGACTGGGTGTTATGTTCTAATACCAATTATTATGCGGGTCACTACAAAATTAATAAAACAAATATATTTGATAACAAAATTATTACTTATGTATTCAAAGACCTTACAAGAATAAAAATACTTTATTATATTTATTTGATTATTTTTTTTGGAGATTTATCGAAGTCTACGAGTGTTATAACATCTTATTCCAGTGAGCTAAAAATTGATGGACAAGGGAAAAAAATTCCAATTCAAATTGATGGTGATAAATATCAATATTGTGATAACGTAGAATTAAGGAAATCAGGAAAATATTTTAACATATTAACAGCATAACTTTTAAATAAGAGAATTTATCAAAAAATCATTTTACTAAGATATTTAATTTAAATATAATTATTATAAAATTACACAGGAGGTCATTATGAGTAAAAAGTTAAAGAAAAATGAAAAAAGAAAAAAAAAGGTTATCGAGTTAATAGAAAAACTTAAAAATAAGATCAATTTAAAAGAAAAAAAATTATCTAAAATTAATATTAAAATTGCAAGTATTGAAAAAAGAGTTGCTGAAAAAAAAACAAAAAAACTAGCTAAAAAGAAGACTATCGAGAGTTCCGCATCTGTAAATAACTAATTTCTAAATCTTCTTTCCCCTTTTTGTAATTAAAAAAGGGGAAAGTAGTTAATCAACAAAATTTTAAAATTAAGGGAAAATAAAGATGTTTTATAATTTAAAATTTTATTAAAATTTTATAATTAATGTTGATGACAAAAATATTTATAGATTATTACAATTTTATTAAAGTTTATTTGCTCTACCATAAATGTCTTGATATCTAACAATATCAGTCTCTTTTAGAATTGAACCAACTTGAGCTTCCATAATTTTTACAGGTTTTTTTCCAGGATTTTGTATTCTATGAATTGCTCCTAATGGAATAAATATATGCTCATCAGGTTTTTTATTAATAATATTTTTATTTAAAGTTATTCTTGGATTACCTTTTGTAACTAACCAATGTTCTGCTCTGTGATGATGTTTTTGAAGACTTAATATACCTTTAGGTTTAACTGATAATTCTTTAATTAAAAACTCTTTTCCTTCGAATAAATTTAAATAACTCCCCCATGGTCTATAAAAAACATTCTTTTTCTTAAAGTGTTTTCTTTTATTTTTATCATAAATTTTTAAAATCTCTTTCCAACTTCCAAGATCAGACCAAGGAATGTCTAATTTAATAGCATTAATTTTATTTGTTTTCTCAAGTATTGCATAATCAAAAGATTTCTCGATTGATTTTTCAAAAGCTCTTTTGTTTAAGTAATAAGTATTATTTTTATATTTGCCTTTTTTAATAGCCTCAACACAACTTTTGTAAGTTTTATTTTGATATTTTTTAAAGTTATTGATTATTGAGTCTTTTCTTAAAAAAAACATGCCAGAATTCCAGTAACCTTTTTTCTTAATGACTTCTTTTGCTTTTGATAAATTTGGTTTTTCAATAAATTTTGTAACTTTATTTATAGATTTAATTTTTTTAGTTAAAAAATATCCATACTCACTTGATGGATTTGTCGGTTTAATTCCAAAAATAAATAAATTTTGATCATCTAAATTTGATTTATTTTTTAATAGGGCTTTATTTAAAATATTAGATTTATCAATTAAATGATCTGCTGCAAAAAATATTAATGGTTGCTCTAATGGAATATCCTTTATTAATGCAGACGCTAATATTGCTGGTGCAGTATTTTTTTTAGCTGGTTCTAAAACTATTTTAAACTTTTTTATTTTACTTTTTTTTAAAGCTAATTTGACTTGTTTTAAGTATTTTAAATTTGTGCTTATAATTGGAAAATCAAAAATTGGTTTATTAACTCTTTCTAAAGTTTTTTGAATTAAGCTCCATCCACCAAAATCAATAAATTGTTTTGCTTGATGTTTTTTTTTATCTGGCCAAAGTCTTGTTCCTGCGCCACCACAAAGTATTACAGGTCTAATTTTCATTAAATATCTGCGTAAGTTCTAACCTCGTTTTTACCACCTGGATGAGTTGGTGCACCTTTATAAGCTGGTCCTACAGTTTGTGCATATTTCCATAATGTACCATTGCCAAAATTCACTTTCCTCGGTTTCCATTTTTTACGTCTTGCACTTAATTCCTTTTTTGTAAGTCTTACGTTAATTGTGCCCTTTTTAGCGTCTATATCGATGATATCCCCATTCCTTAAAAGGGCTATAGGACCGCCTACGGAGGCCTCAGGGCCCACATGACCGATACAAAAGCCTCTGGTAGCCCCAGAGAACCTACCGTCAGTAATAAGGGCTACTTTCTCCCCTTTTCCTTGACCGTAGATTGCTGCAGTTGTTTGAAGCATTTCTCTCATTCCAGGACCTCCTATTGGTCCTTCGTATCTAATTATAATAATGTCTCCATCTTTGTATTTTCTATTTATTACCGCTTTGTACGCAGACTCTTCATTATCAAAACATCTTGCTCTTCCTGTAAATTGTAATTTTTTCAAACCTGCTATTTTTACAATTCCACCTTCTGGGGCTAAATTTCCTTTTAATCCAACAACTCCTCCTGTTGGAGAAATTGGATTTTTAAAAGATCTCATTACTTTTTGATTTTCTCTAAATTTTACATTTTTTAAATTTTCTCTCATGGTTTTGCCTGTAACCGTCATACAATCACCATGGATGTAACCGCCGTCCATTAATGTCTTTAATAACATTGGAACTCCTCCTGCTTCCCACATATCTTTTGCAACATATTTTCCACCAGGTTTTAAATCTGCAAGATAAGGAGTTTTCTTAAATATTTTTGCAACATCCATTAAATCAAATTTAATTCCAATTTCATTTGCGATAGCTGGCAAGTGTAAACCTGCATTTGTTGATCCACCTGTTGCTGCAACAATTGTTGCTGCATTTTCTAAAGCTTTTCTTGTTACTATGTCTCTAGGTCTAATATTTTTTGCTAATAAATTCATTACAGCTTTACCGCTGTCTATTGCATATTTATTTCTCTCTAAATATGGCGCTGGCGTTCCTGCTGAGAAAGGTAAAGCTAATCCTATTGCTTCAGAAACACATGCCATTGTATTTGCAGTAAATTGTCCACCACAAGCACCTGCACTTGGACATGCTTTTAATTCTAATTTTCTTAATGCATGAGCTGTCATTTTTTTTGATGTATATTTTCCAACTCCTTCAAATACATCTACAACAGTTACATCTTTCCCATTAAATCTCCCAGGTAGAATTGATCCACCATATATAAATACACTTGGAATATTTAAACGTACCATCGACATCATTAAACCAGGTAATGATTTATCACAGCCCGCTAATCCAACTAATGCATCATAACAATGTCCTCTAACCGTAAGTTCAGTTGAGTCTGCTATTACATCTCTTGATATTAATGATGACTTCATTCCTTCATGACCCATCGCAATACCATCAGTTACTGTAATAGTACAAAATTCTCTTGGAGTTCCACCTGAAGCTTTAACTCCTTTTTTAACTGATTGAGCTTGTTTCATTAAATTAATGTTACATGGAGCAGCTTCATTCCATGTTGAGACAACTCCAACAAATGGCTTAGCAACGTCCTTTTCTGTTAAATCCATTGCGTAATAAAATGATCTTTGAGGGGCTTTATCTGCACCTATTGTTGTGTGTCTACTTGGTAATTTTTTCTTATTAAATTTTTTCATTATAAACCTTTTAGAGTTAATTCTATTTTTTTAACATCTTTTTCTAGATTAGCAAAGTTGCTTTTCTCCTGCTCTACTATATTTTGTGGTGCACGATCCACAAAGGATTTATTTGATAACCTAACATCAATTTTTTTCATCTCTTCACTAATTTTTTTAATTTTCTTCTCTAGTGTTGATTTGATCATATTTAAATCAACATCTTCATCAAAATATAATTTAAATAGCTCACCATTGATAACGATGCTTGCTGATGATTTTTTTAAATCATTATCATGAAAGCTTTTAATTCTTCCATTTTTTTTTAAAATATTTTCATTAGCTGATAAAAAGTTTTTATATTCTTTATTGGTGTTTTCTGTTGAAATTTCAATAAATGATCCAGGGCTAATGTTTAATTCATTTTTAAATGATCTAATAGATGTAATAAAATTAATGATATTATTAATTTCATCATAAGATTTTTTTTCATGATAATCATTTTCCAACCAATTGGCATGCATTAAAAATTCACCTCCATTTTTATCTAACTTGTTATTCAACCAAATCTCCTCTGTAACAAATGGGATGAAAGGATGTAGTATTATCAAAATTTCCTTAAAAACATATGCTGATGTTTGTCTTAACTCCTTAATATCTTCCTCATTTTTAGAATTAAATACAGTTTTAGATAACTCTAAATACCAGTCACAAAAGGAATGCCATACAAACTGATAAATATTCTTTGCGGCTTCATCAAATCTATAGTTTTTTAAACTGTTTTCAGTCTCGTTTTTGACTTTTACAAGTTCAGATAATATCCACTTATTGATTGTTAATTTAAGATTTTCAGGTTTTTTAATGTCACTAAAATCACATTCATTTTGTCTTAAAAAATTGTTAGCGTTCCATATTTTATTTAAAAAATTTCTATAACCTTTAACCCTGTCTTCAGACAATTTTACATCACGACCAGGTGATGCCATTGATAATAGAGTAAATCTTAAAGCATCAGCACTATACTTTTCAATAAGTTCTAAAGGATCAATTACATTACCCTTTGATTTAGACATTTTTTGACCCTTTTCATCTCTAACTAAAGCGTGAACGTATATTTTTTTAAAAGGTTCTTCTTTTAAAAACTCCGTTCCCATCATAATCATTCTAGCAACCCAGAAAAATATAATATCAAAACCAGTAACAAGAACACTTGTTGGATAAAATTTTTCAACTTCTGGAGTTTTTTCAGGCCAACCTAAAGTCGCAAATGGCCAAAGACCTGAAGAAAACCAAGTATCCAAAACATCTTCATCTCTTTTTAATTCCACTTCTTTTGAATAGAATTCTTTTGCCTGTTTTTTGCATTCATCTTCATTTTCAGCTACAAATATTTTTCCATCAGGTCCGTACCAAGCAGGTATTTGATGTCCCCACCATAATTGACGAGAAATACACCAAGGTTCAATGTTATCCATCCATTGAAAATATGTTTTTGACCAATTTTCAGGAAAAAATTTAGTCTTTCCATTATTTACTACCTCTTTTGCTTTAATGGCTAAAGTTTTTGCATCAACAAACCATTGTTCTGTTAAATAAGGCTCAATAATAGAATTAGATCTATCTCCATAAGGAACTTTGTTTACTAACTTTTCTATTTTTTCTAAAAACTTACCTTCTTCAAGATGTTCTAAAATTAATTTTCTTGCAGCAAATCTATCTAAACCTTTATATGGGTCAGGTGCATTGTCATTTATTTTTCCATCAGGCGTAAATATATTAATTACTTCTAACTTGTTTCTTATACCTACATCATAGTCATTGAAATCATGAGCTGGAGTAATTTTTACTGCTCCTGTTCCTTGTTCAGGATCAGCATAGTCATCTGTTATTACTTTTATTTTTCTGTTTGCTAAAGGAATGGTCACTAGCTTTCCAACAATATCTTTAAACCTATCGTCTTTTGGATTAACTGCTATTGCAGTATCTCCCAACATAGTTTCAGGTCTGGTTGTTGCAATTGTTATAAATTTATCAGAATTTTCTATAGGATAATTTATATAATAAAGTTGAGAATTTACTTCACGTTGATCAACTTCTAAATCAGATATTGCTGTTTTTAAAACAACATCCCAATTTACAAGTTTTTTTGCTTTGTAGATTAATTTCTTATTATAAAGATCAACAAATACTTTTAGGACTGATTTGGATAAATTCTCATCCATTGTGAATGCATTACGAGACCAATCACAAGAACATCCAAGTTTTTTAAGTTGGTTTATAATAATATCGCCATACTCATTTTTCCATTCCCATACTTTTTCTATAAATTTTTCTCTACCTAAATCGTTTTTTTTTACACCTTCTTTTGCAAGTTTTTTTTCAACTAATGCTTGGGTTGCAATACCAGCGTGGTCTGTACCTGGCTGCCATAAAGTTTCATAATTATTCATTCTATGAAATCTTGTTAGAACATCTTGAATTGAGTTATTTAAAGCATGTCCCATGTGGAGACTTCCAGTTACATTTGGTGGTGGAATTACTATTGAGAATTTTTTTGAATTTTCTTTGGGTTTAAATAATTCATGTTTTTCCCAATAATCATATATTTTATTCTCAACATTTTTATGCTCATATTTATCAAAACTCATTGATTTGTTTTATAAATTAATCAAATTAATAAACAATAATGAAAATCATTGCTAAATTTATAGACTAATGATCAAAATGAATTATACAAATGTCGATTACCAAATATTTTATATTTGATGGCAACGTGGCGGAATGGTTACGCAGAGGATTGCAAATCCTTGTATCCCGGTTCGATTCCGGGCGTTGCCTCCAAAATAAGTATTGAGATAAATTTTAAAAAAAGTAAGTTGTGAGAAAATATTCCTCGGTAGCTCAGTTGGTAGAGCAGTTGACTGTTAATCAATTGGTCGCAGGTTCGAGTCCTGCCCGAGGAGCCAAATTAATTAAACAACTTTAGAAGTATTTATTTGTGCTATCTGTAAATTTTTTCCAAATTTGATTTTTTGATCCTGAGTTAACTCTGAATAAACTTTAACTAAAAAGTTATAGTTTACATTCATGTGTCCCTCTTTTGATTTATCAAGATTAATTAAATATTCTGAAAAATCCTCAAAGAAATAGTTAATTGGTACTTTTAAATAATTTGAAAGTTGTAACAATCTAATAGAACTTACGCCGTTAGTTCCTTTTTCATACTTTTGAATTTGTTGAAATGTTACATTTATAGCTTTTGCTACTTTAGTTTGAGTTAAACCAAGAGCTAATCTTCTTAGCTTGAGTTTATGCCCAAGATGTTTGTTAAAATTTTCTTCCATTTAAGACCCCTCTTTAAATAAAATATTAATCAGAGTTAATCTAAATAGAAAACTTTATGCAAGTAAAATAATTTTTAAAAAAAATGATTTTTTTAAGTTATTCCAAACCTGTCAAGTAACTTTTTATGAAGTCTTTAGAATTATTTTAAAGAATTTGGCTTAAAAAAAGCTTAGTTCTGTCACTCTTAGGGTTGGCAAAGAATTCTTTGGTGTCTGCCTTCTCAATTATCATACCTTCATCCATAAAAATTACTTCATCAGCAACTTCTTTAGCAAAACCCATCTCATGTGTCACGACAATCATAGTCATTCCACCTTTTGCAAGACTAACCATTGCATCAAGCACCTCTTTAATCATTTCAGGATCTAATGCGGATGTTGGTTCATCAAACAACATAATTTTTGGCTGCATACACAATGCTCTAGCGATTGCACAACGTTGTTGCTGTCCACCTGAAAGTTGTCCTGGGAACTTATTTGCTTGATCATCTATTTGAACTTTTTTAAGTTGGTCTAATGCTAGTTCTTGAGCTTCTTTTTTAGGCATTTTTTTTACCCAAATAGGAGCAAGTGTGCAATTATCTAATATTGAAAGATGTGGAAATAAATTAAATTGTTGAAAAACCATTCCAACCTCAGCTCTTATTTTTTCAATATCTTTTGTTTTTTCAGATAGTTCATTTCCATCAACAATTATATCTCCCTCTTGATGCTCCTCTAATCTATTAATACATCTAATCAGTGTAGATTTACCCGATCCTGATGGACCACAAACAACAATTTTTTTGTTTGCCTCAACCTCAAGATTTATATTTTTTAAAACTTGAAAATCACCGAACCATTTATTCATATTTTGAATTTTTATTATTGGATCAGACATTTATTATCTTTCAGTTTTATATTTCGCCTCTAAGTTATAACTATATTTACTCATTGCATAGCATATAATCCAGAATATTATCGATGCAAAAATATATCCTTCCATAGCAAAGCCGAGCCATTTTGGATTTGTTTTTGCTAACGCAAGCATTCCTGCTAATTCAGCCAAACCAACTACAAAAATCAAAGGTGTATCTTTAACTAAGGCTAAAAATGTATTCGCTATTCCAGGTATCACTAATTTTAGTGCCTGTGGTAAAATCACAAAAATATGCATTTTCCAATAACCCATTCCTAAAGATTTAGCAGCATCATATTGACCTCGTGGAAGAGATTGTAATCCTCCTCTTATAACTTCAGCACAGTAAGCAGCTTCAAATAAAGTAATTGCAATTATTACTCTTACCAATTTATCCATGAAAAAATCTTCAGGAAGAAACATTGGAAACATTACAGATGACATAAATAACACTGTAATCAACGGAACGCCTCTCCAAAATTCAATATAACAAATTGATATATATTTTATTGCTGGAAGACTAGATCTTCTTCCTAATGCAAAAATCATACCTAGTGGAAAACAGAAAATTAGACAGAAAAAAGAAACTATAAAAGTAAGTGATAATCCTCCCCATGCACCAGTTTCTACCCATTGTAGACCGAATGATCCACCTGATATTAAGTAATAAATAACTAAATATGCAATCACTGGATAAATAATTACATAGTATAAAGCTAGATATTTTTTCAAATTTTCTTTCATGAAATACCCAACAAAGCCAAATGCTATAACTAATATAAATGCAGTATTTATTCTCCAATGAAATTCATTGGGATACATGCCATACATAAATCTTCTGAACCAAACTTTAATATATGTCCAACAAGCGCCTGTACCTGTACAAGCATCTTTAGAATCGCCAGAAATAGTGGCGTCAAAAATCATCCAACTCAGAGACTGAGGAAGAGCTTTTATAATTGAAAATAATATTAACAGAGTTAATAGAGCATTAAAATTATTTGTATTTATATTTTTATTTAATAAATCTAATGTTTTATTTCCTGAATAATCAATTCTCATCATATTTAATCCAATTAATCCTGTAATTAATGGAAACAAGGTAGTTATGGAGCCAGGTAAAAAAGATGTTAAATTTATTTTTAAAAAGGCATTTGATATTACATCAATTAAACTTACTAAAACTAAAAAAGATCCAATAATTGAGTAATTTTTAATATTACTCCTATTAGGTTTTAAAAAATTAAATGTTTGCATTTTTTACTTTTCTTTAATTTCAATTTTTTTGTTATACCAATTCATTATTGCTGCAATAGTTAAACTAATAGAAAGATAGGTTAGCATTGTTATTGAAACAATTTCTATTGCCTTACCGGTTTGCATCAAAGCAGTCCCTGCAAATACAAGTACTAAATCAGGGTATGCAATTGCAGCTGCTAAAGATGAATTTTTTGTTAAATTTAAGTATTGATTTGTCGTAGGTGGTATAATAATTCTTAAAGCTTGAGGCATAATTACTAATTTTAAAACCTGATTAGGTGTCAAACCAACAGAAGCTGCAGCCTCTTTTTGGCCTTTGCTAACTCCCTCTATACCAGCTCTTACACATTCTGCTACAAAAGTAGAGGTATATAAAGATAGTGCTAGCACTAACGCTATTAGCTCAGGAGGTAAACTTATTCCACCTTCATAAATATAAGAAATTTTTGATAGCTTTTTAAGTTCTGGGAGTTCAAATCCTAAAGATACCCCACCAAATAAAAAAGATAAAAGAGGTAAAACAATTAATAGAGATATTGAATAAAGGAGGACAGGAATTTGTTTGCCTTCATTGTCTCTTAATTTATTTGCATAATTCCTTAGTAAAATAATTGCAATTATTGCTGCAAGGCCACAATATAGAAATATATTCAAATTTTCCCATACCATCGCTGGTATGTAATAGCCTTTTACAGTCATATAAGTTACTCCAAACCATGCATTAGCTTTCTCTGGAAGTGGTAAGGCTCTAAGAGCTGCGTAATACCAAAAGAAGATTTGTAACAGTAATGGAATATTTCTAAAAAATTCTACATACCATGCTGCTGAGTTTTTTATTAGATAATTTGACGATAATCTTGCTACACCTATTATAACACCCAGAATTGTGCAAATAATTATACTTATAAATGAGACTAATAAAGTATTTAAAAGTCCTACTAGAAAAGCACGAGCATAGGAGTCTGATCCACTATATTCAATTAATGAAAATTGAACATCAAATGAGGATTCTTGTGATAAAAAACCAAAACCAAAATCAATACCTCTATTATCCATATTGGTCTGGGCATTCATGGTTAAGAACCCAAAAATAAGAACAACAAATAATATAGCTAAAATTTGAGGTATAAATTTTTTTATAATGTTGTTCATTAAAACCTATAATAAAAAAAAGGGCTAGAAATATCTAGCCCTTTTTAATTGATTTGAAATAAAATTATCTTGCTGGTGGTACGTATAGTATTCCACCTTTAGTCCATAATTCATTTGGACCTCTATCAGGTAGAATTCCAGTGTCTGCTATGTTTCTTTTATAGCTTTCACCGTAGTTACCAACTTGTTTGATAATTCTTAAGTTCCAGTCGTTATCTAAACCAAAAGCTGCACCTAATTCACCTTCAGCACCAACTAATCTTTTGATTGCTGGATTGTTTGAAGTTTTCATCATGTCAGCATTTGATGAGTTTACACCATATTCCTCTGCTTCGATCATAGTATTTAAAGACCATCTAACTATATCTTCCCAAACAGAATCGCCTTGACGCACAACTGGTCCAAGTGGCTCTTTTGAAATAGTTTCAGGTAATACTACGTGATCATCTGGAGCTGATAGTTTAGTTCTTTGTGCAGCAAGTCCAGATTTATCTGTTGTGTAAGTATCACATCTACCTGCATCATAAGCAGCTACAACTTCGTCAGCTTTTTCAAAAACTACTGGCTCATATGAAATTCCTCTAGAGTCAAAGAAGTCTCTCATGTTAAGCTCAGTTGTAGTTCCTAAGTTTGTACAAACTGAAGTTCCATTTTTAAATTCACTTGTAGATGCTATACCTGAACCTTTTCTTACCATAAAACCTTGTCCATCATAAAAATTTACACCAACAAATGTTAAACCAATGTCAGCATCTCTAGATAGTGTCCAAGTTGTGTTTCTTGATAAAATGTCAATTTCACCAGAAGTAAGTGCGGTAAATCTTTCTTTTGCACTTAAAGGAGTGAACTTAACTTTGGTTGCATCACCTAATGTAGCGGCTGCAACAGCTCTACATACATCAACATCTATTCCTGTCCAATTTCCAGATTCATCTGCATTTGAAAACCCAGGTAGACCCTGAGAAACACCACATCTTACAAACCCTCTTTTTTTTGTGTTCTCAAGAGTTTTTGATTTCTTAGCAGCCATTGTTTCTGTTGAAAATGCAAATAGCACAGCAAACATAGCGACTAAAGAAGTCAATTGTTTTATTATTTTAAACATTATTTTCCTCTTTTATTATTTATTTGTTAACAAATTATTCAAAAAGTAATTTTTGAATACTTGAGTAAACCAGAAAGTAATACAACCATCAATGGTAAAATAACCTCACCAATATTGATCAATTAAAGATGGCGCGCCCTGGAGGATTCGAACCTCCGACCCTCGGTTTAGAAAACCGATGCTCTATCCAGCTGAGCTAAGGGCGCAAAGGAATACTTTATAATACTAATTTAATTTTTTAAAAGGTATTTTTTAAATAATATTAGTATTGTTAGTAGCTCTACTCTTCCTATTATCATGAAAATTATTAAATAAATTTTAGTTAAAAAAGAAAGACTATAAAAATCAAAATTATCAAGCTCAAACATACTTGAATTAACAGTGTTCATAATTGTTAAGATAGAAAGCTTAAATGAATTTTCAAATTGGATATCTGAAAGTGTTAAAAAAAGAGTTAAAATGGAGAGAGAAATAATGAAAATAATTATTGAAAAAAAATATTTATTAATATCTGATTTTTCAGTGTTCTCATTTATTAATGTAACTTTGTTTGAATATATTTGATTTGGTTTTGTATGAGATAATAGATTATTTAAAGAAAATTTTAATAAACTTAAAATCTTTATAAACCTAACACCTGAACTGGTTGAAAAAAAAGAACCTCCAATCACAACCATAATAAAAAAAATAAATATTAAATTGCTTGGTGTATCTTTAAATGAAATACCAATATTTGAAATACTACTTGATATAGCAACTAAAATTGTTGGAAAGTTGTTGCTTGAATTCAAGAAAACAAACGAAAAGGAAATTATAGCTAATAAATAAATTAAAAGGTTAAAATCCTCACTTAAAAAATTTATTTTTTTTTTGTTAAAAAAAATAAGATTATAAATTAAAAATAAACTAAAAAATGATAACATCATAGTAAATGATAAAATAATTTTACTTAAATCACTTTCAAATAAATTATCAACTCTATTAAAAGGTAAAAAACCACCAGATGATATTATTGATAAAGATAAATTAAATGCATCAAAAGTTCTTAAATTAATAATCTTTAATAGAAAAAATATAATTATTGTTAATGAAGAATAAATAATTATAATTTTAAATGTTTGTTTAAAAATTTCGTTGTAATTAAAAGATAAATATTCAGTGAATGATTGTTTAAGATTTTTATCAAAAATATCAATTAACAGTAAAATAGAAAAAAGAAAATAAATTCCTCCAATCCACTGCGATGTTGATCGCCATAAAATTAAACTTTCATCTAACTGTTTAATATTTTCAAAAATTGTAAAACCAGTTGATGTAAAGCCAGATATAGCCTCAAAATATGCATTTAAAAAAGAAATGTTTTGAATGCCAAAATAATATGGAATTGATATTATTATTGGGAATAATACATAACCCAATAATACAGTAAATATTTTTTCATAAATGGTAATTTTTTTAGTATTTTTTCTATTATAAAATAATAGTATCCCACCCAAAGTAGTACTTAGAAATAAAGTATAAATATAATTTTCTATATTAAAAAAAATATCAAAATAATTAGAATAAATAATATTAAAAAAGGAAAAGACACTTATCAAAAATAAAAAAGAACTAAGATAAAGAGTACTAAATTTTGTCATATTAAAATTAGATTGAACTAATTCTAAACATGTTTTCTACAATAGGTAATTGATCTCTTTTGGATAAAAGAACAACAGTATCATCTTTTTGAAAAACGTAACTTGAAGTTGGAATAATAACTTTTTCATCTCTCAATATTGCTCCAATTCTGATTTCATCGGGTAGATTTGAGTCTTTTAATTGTTTATTGATTAGTTCAGAGGTTTCAATAATATCAGCCTCTATAACTTCATATTCACCATTTAAAATTGTATAAGCGTTTTCAATTGTTCCTTTATGTACATGTTTTAAAATACTTGAAACTGTACTCATTCTGGGGTCGATTAAATCATCAATTTTTAAAGAGGATTGTAGTAATGAATAATTAGGTTTATTTATCAAAGCCATAGTTCTTTTGTCTTTAGAAAATTTTTCAACAATTACGCTTACCATTAAATTATCTTCATCATCATTAGTTAAAGCCAAAACTGTTTCAACTTCATCAATATTAGCCTCATTCAAAACATCTTCGTCCAAACCATTGCCATTTATTACAATAGTATCATTGAGTTCATTTGCTATATATTCTGCTCTAGATTTATCTTTTTCAATTATTTTAACTCTTGCGGAGTCGAATGATTGTTCAATATTTTTTGCAAGATTAAAACCAATATTCCCACCTCCAACAATCAACATTTTATTTGAAATTTTTTCGTTATGTCCAAATACAGTCAAAGTTTCTTGCATTTGACTACTGTTAACAACTACATAAGCTTTATCATTTAGTTGGAGTTGATCTGTTTTTTTCATTACAAAAAATTTTTCATTTCTAATAACACCAAGAATGTAAGCATTTAATTTTGGAAATTTTTTTGTTAGTTCATTTAAATTTATTCCTTGTATTGAGCATTTTTCATCAATTAAAATTTCCAATAATCTAATTTTATTTTCTGCAAAAGGCACATTGTCTAAAGTTCCGGGCGCCTCTAATTTTCGTTGAATAGATTTTGCAATTTCTATTTCTGGGGAAATAATATTATCAATTGGTAAATTTTCTCTGCTAAATAATCCTGAAAATTTTGGATCAAGATATTCTTGAAATCTTATTCGAGCAATTTTTTTTGGAACCTGAAATAAAGAAAAAGCTATTTGACATATCAACATATTTATTTCATCATTTCTGGTTACAGCAATTATCATGTCCGCATCTTTTGTATTTGCTTTTTCTAAGATTGCAGGAGATGTTGCTTTACCAACAATTGCTTTAACATCCAAGGTTTCGTTTATTTTTTGAATATCGTCACTTGATTGATCAATCATGGTAATTGAGTGATTTTGATCAATTAACATTTTTGCAATCGTAGACCCTACTCTACCTGCTCCACAAATAATAATATTCATTAGTTTAGATCTTTCACACCAAGTAGTTTAAGTTTTCTATGTAAAGCCGATCTTTCCATGCCAATAAATTTTGCAGTTTTAGAAATATTTCCACTAAATTTTTTTAATTGGGAAACTAAATATTGTTTTTCAAAACTTTCTCTTGCTTCTTTTAGTGGAACTGTAAGAGTTTCTGTTACAGAAAATTCATCTTCGATTGACCTAGACAAGGACTCTTTAATTATATTCATTAATCTTTCATTATCATCACCAGGTGATAATATAGCTATTCTTTCAATCAAATTTCTTAACTCTCTCACGTTTCCTGGCCAATCGTAATTAAGCAAATAATTGTTATCAACAACTTTAAATTTTTTAAAATTGTTGGCTTCACATATATTTTCAATAAAATAATCTACCAATATTGGTATATCATCAATTCGTTTATTTAATGGGTCTATTTTAATATTAAATACATTTAATCTATGAAACAAATCTTCTCTAAAATTTCCAAATTTAATTTCTTGTTGAACATCTTTACTGTTTGTGCAAATAATCCTCACGTCTACCTTTATATCATGATTGCTATTTATTCTTTTGAATTTTTGATCTATTACAACTCTTAAAATCTTTGATTGTGTCTCAAGCGGAATTTCTGTAACTTCATCAATCAATAATATACCTCCTGATGCTTTTTCTAAAGCTCCATAAAATATAGACCCATCTTTCTTTTCTTCTCCAAATAACTCAAGTTCATACTTTTTTGCATCTAAAAGTGCTCCATTGATTACTACAAATGGACCATCTTTTCGTTTAGAATTTTTATGTATTTTTCTTGAAATTAATTCTTTTCCTGATCCTGTGGGTCCACTAATAAATATTCTACTCTCAGATTTAGATAGTTTATTTATCTGATCTTTGATTGAGAGAATATTCGAACTTTTTCCTACTAATTCAAATGCATGAAAAAGTTTTGTATTTAGAGTTTTATTTTCAATTTTTAAATTAAAATTTTCAACTGCTCTATTTACAAAATTTATAAGCCTTTCTTTATCAAATGGTTTTTGAATAAATTCAAACGCACCAGATTTTAATGAATTTACAGCCATCTCAATATTTGCATGACCTGATATCATTATTACTGGTAAATCAGGATTTTTCTTCTTAATGTGATCTAACAAAAAAATACCATCGTTATCGCCTTTGTCTAATTTAACATCAATTATTGCAACATCTGGGAGTTTTTTATCAATTTCAGTCAAAGCTTGATTAAAGTTTGCAGCAAGTCTTGTCTTATATCCAGCATCTTGGATTAGTTCATCAAGAATTGATCTTATATCTGCGTTATCATCTATTATTAAAATTTCAGCTGACATTATTTTTTATATGGAATTATAATTTGAATTTTTGCACCATTTTTATGATTTAAAAATTTAATTGATCCCTCATGGTCGCTAATAATTTTATCAACAATTGATAATCCTAATCCAGTTCCTTTTTCTTTAGTTGTAAAATAAGGCTTAATTATATCTTTTGTTTTTTTATTTTTAAATCCTGTTCCAGTATCTATAATATTAATGTTTATATAATCTCTTCTTTGTCTAATTTCTATATCTATATTTTTACTTGTTTTGCTGTCTTTTTCTGCTTTTTCTTGAATACTTTCGACAGAATTTTTAATTAGATTAAAAAATAATCTATTAAACTGTTCGTTATCAAAATTTAATACTACTTCTTTTGGTAAATGATTTATTAATCTAATTTTAACAGAATTATCAAATTTATTAACAAGGATAATATTTTCATTAATAACATTATTTAAGTTATTTGGTTTAAATAATGGTTTAGGCATTCTAGCAAAATCAGAAAATTCATTTACCAAATTTTCAATTTGTTTTATTTGTTTAAGAATTGTTTTAAGGTTATTTAAATATTTTTCTTGTCTTTCATTTTCAACATTTGGTAAATATTTTGTTTTAAGATTGTCAATAGTTAGTTGTATTGGTGTTAAAGGATTTTTAATTTCGTGAGCTAATTTTCTTGCAACATTTTCCCATGCTTCATGTCGTTCATTAGTTAATAGTTTTTCTTGCTGACTCTTTAATCTTTCAATCATGGAATTAAAATTTTTATTTAGTCTTTCCATTTCAATATCTGCTTTAAGGTCTGGTACCTTTGTATCAAGATTTCCTTTACCAATACTTTCTGAGGCAGTTATCAAATTATTTATTGATATAAAGAAACGAGATGAAAATCTTATTGCAATTGTTATAGATAGGAAGAGTAGAAGTGTTACAAGTGTAATATAAATTATGGCAAATGAAATTCTAATACCCAAATTTTGATTTTCTACTGTGTAGTAAAAATTTACAGCTTCTTCAGATTCAATTAGATAATTGGATATATTTTTATCTATATATTTTAATACATATAAAAAGGTATTATCATAATTTGATAATCTTACTACTGCTGCTGATTTATTTTCAAAAGTATTTATTATCTTTAATGGCCTATCATCATTTCTTACCATCTGCATAGCTCTATCTTCAATTTTTTTATAATCTGAATTAGCTGCAGATATTAATAGTTTGCCATCTTTATTTATTAAGTGAAGTTGATCAATGTCTCTAAGAAATCTCTGGGTATTTAATATAATTTGATATCTATCAGGGTCAGATTTATACAATTCAGAATATTTATTTAAGTCGAATGCTATTAACACAATCTCAGACTCTATTTTATTTCTTTTTTCATCAACATAATTTTTAGCTATTTCATATGAATTATTAACAGCTGTAGTAATTTTTCTGTCAAAATATTTGTCCAATGCAAAAGAAAAAATAAATAATGAAAAAATAGCAATTAGTAATGATGGTATTAAAGTAAAGAGAGCAAATGAGATTATATATTTTCTGTTCGCAACAGAACCTCTTACGTTAATATTGTTCTTAATAGAATTTTTAATATCGATAAATATTAATACAAAAAATAAAAGTACCAAAGCAATGTTAGAAATAAGTAAAATTTCAAGACTCTCTTCATTAAGTTTGATAAAGCTTTTATTGATAAATGTTAAAAATGTTAGAAAACCTAAAGAAATAGTTAATATAAATATAACTATGATAAACAAATTTCTTTTTAACAATGCAAACATAATTTAAAAATATATTACAAAAATTTTATAAAAATCATGACTAATTGCTTTATACTACTAGCCGCAGGTAAAGGTAAGAGATTTAAATCAAATAATCCAAAACAATTTACAAATTATATAAATAAACCCTTATTTATGCATTCTGTAGACAAGGCAATAAAATCTAAGTTATTTAAATCAATAATAATTGTATCAAATATTCCAATTAAAAGTATTAAGGATAAATCTATTAAAGTGATCAAAGGAGGTAAAGAAAGATATCAATCATCTCAAAAGGCATTAAATTTTATAAAGAATAAAAAATTTACAAATGTTTTTATTCATGATGCGGCACGACCAAATTTTTCGATTAAATTGTTAGAAAAACTATACTCAAATTTGAAAAAAAATAAGGCAGTAGTGCCCCATATTAAAACGGATAACTCAGTAAAATATAAAATTAGAAATAAAATTAATAATTTAAATAGAGAAAATTTATTATTTACCCAGACACCGCAGTGTTTTAATTTTAAAACTCTGTATAACTTATCTAAATTAAATAAAACAAAAGTAACTGATGAAGCATCACTATTTTTAAATAATAACAAAAAAGTCAAATTTATAAAAGGTGAACAAAATAATTTCAAAATTACAACAAAATCTGATTTGAAAAAAATTAGCTTTAAGAATTTTTATGGGATAGGTTTTGATATACATAGATTAATAAAAAATAAAAAATTGTACCTTGGTGGTATAAAAATTCCATTCCATTCGGGTCTTAAAGGTCATTCAGATGGAGATGTAATTTTGCATGCCTTAATAGATGGATTGCTTGGTGCTATGAGAAAAATGGATATTGGAACTTTTTATCCAAGCAATAAAAGAAGATTTAAAAATATAAGATCACCAAATATGTTGTCTCCTATTTTGAAATACCTTGATAAAGAAGGATATTTTATAAATAATGTCGACATAAATTTAATTTGTGAAAAACCTAAAGTCTCAAAATATAGAGAAAAAATTATCACTTCATTATCTAATTTGCTTACTATAAATAAAGAGCAAATTAATTTAAAAGGTAAAACAGTTGAAAAGTTAGGTTTGATTGGAAAAGAAGAGGCTATCGCATGTGAAGTGATAGTATCTTTAAATTATTATGCTTAAAAAAATAAATTCTTTGTTTGTTACAATGTTTGGCATTGGAAAATTACCAAGAATACCTGGCAGCTATGCGTCTTTAGTTACAGTTATCTTTTTATATGTATTATTTCACATTTTTTCAGTACCAGCAGATGTTTTTTTATTTTTATTAGTAGTTATTTTTATAATTTCACTTTTTTCAGTAAACTTATTTATTAAAGATTTAACCAATAAAGATCCAAAAGAGGTTGTTATTGATGAGTTTATTGGCCAATCAATACCAATTTGCCTTTATGAAATTGCCCATAAAGAACCAACGGATCCAGCAAGGGTGCTAACCTTTTATTTTATAATGTTTATTCTTTTTAGAATTTTTGATATCGCAAAACCCTACCCTGTAAGTTATTACGATAAAAACTTTAAGAATAGCTTTGGTGTTATAATGGATGATGTTTGTGCTGGATTATATGTGGTAGCAATTCTCGTCTTTTATATGATTATTACCTCATGAGTAATTTATCCTTAAAAATTGTAAAGTTACTAACTAAAAAAAAACTAACAGTATCCTTTGCAGAGTCCTGCACCGGAGGACTTTTAGCAAGTTCGATTACATCTATTAGTGGGTCATCTAAAGTATTTAATATAGGACTAGTGACTTATTCTAATAATGCAAAAGTAAAAATGCTTCAAGTTCCAAAAAAAACTATTACCAAGTATGGAGCAGTAAGCTATGAAACCTGTCTATCGATGGTCAAAAATTTAAGTAAAATTAGTAAATCAAACATATCAATCTCAATCACAGGAGTCGCAGGTCCGAATGGTGGTACAAAAGCCAAACCAGTTGGACTAGTTTATATAGGTCTTAAAAAAGGAAATAAAATAATAGTAAAGAAAAACTTTTTTAAAAGTAAGAAAAGAATTCCAATTCAAAAAGCAACTGTCAAACAAGCTCTTAAAATGATTTTGAATATATTATAAACTTTCAGCTCTTTTCTGAAACGCATCTGCTATTTTTTCAAGACCAAATTGAAAAGACTTAGTCATTAAAATATTCAAAAATTTATTTTTAATTTCAAAATCAACATCAAAAGTCACCTCTGTTAAATCTCCTTGCTCAACAAATTTCCAGCTATTTTCTAAATAATTTAAAGGACCATCAATATTTGTTACAAAAATTGTGTCATCTTTTTTATTAAATTTAACATCACTTTTATAGGTATCAACAAAAGGTCCTTTTCCAATTGTCAAGTCAGCAACAATAAGTGTTAGATCTCCTTTTTGTTTTCTTTCATGTACCTTTGAACCCTGACAGAATGGAACAAATTCAGGGTATTTTTCAATATCTAAAACGAACTCTATAAGTTTGTCTTTTTTGTTATCAATTAATCTCTTAACTGATGCTTTTGGCATTAATGAAAATTTGTTTTATTTTTTTTAAGTTTATTGAAATCTTCATCAGCATGATAAGAAGATCTTGTTAAAGGGGAGGAAGACACTAATAAAAATCCTTTAGATTTTGCAATTTTTTCAAGTTCTTTAAATTCATCTGGATGGTAATACCTATTCAATGGAAAGTGCTTAACTGAAGGTTGAAGGTATTGACCTATGGTTAAGAAATCAACCTCTGCAGATCTTAGATCATCCATAACTTGAACTATCTCATCTTTTGTTTCTCCAAATCCAACCATAATTCCTGATTTTGTAAACACATTTTTATTGAACTTTTTCGAATTTTTTAAAAGTTCTAATGATCCAAAATATCTTGCCCCTGGTCTAACTTTTACATAAAGACTTGGAACAGTTTCAATATTATGATTAAAAACGTCTGGGCTTGCTTCCAATACTCTTTTATATGCATCACCTTTTCTTAAAAAATCAGGTGTTAAAACTTCGATTGTTGTATTTGGATTTTTTTTTCTTGTTGCAACAATGACATCGTGAAAATGGTTTGATCCACCATCAGAAAGATCGTCTCTATCAACAGATGTGATAACAACATGTCTTAAACTTAATTTTTTAACTGCATTCGCTATTTTAATTGGCTCAAATTGATCTAATTTTTCTGGTTTTCCTGTTTTAACATCACAAAATGCACATGCTCTTGTACATGTGTCACCCATTATCATTAGTGTTGCGTGCCTTTTGCTCCAGCATTCAGTAATATTAGGGCAGTTTGCTTCTTGGCAAACTGTTACAAGATTATCTTTATTAACGACTGTTTTAGTTAAAAAAAATTCTTTACTATTTAGTAGCTTAGATCTAATCCATTCAGGTTTCTTTTTGATAGGATTAATTGGTTTATTAACTTTTTCAGGGTGTCTTGGTTTATTTTTTATTTCCATTATTTTTGATTATATAGGTAGTCTCACCTTCTTTTCCAAATAAAAACTTTTCTCTAATTAATATTTCTATGAAATCTAGATCAATATTTTCTGTTAAAAGTGAATTTTTGTGCTCTAAATCTTCTATTTTGCTATTTAGAGTAATTTGATCATTTTTTAGTTGCTCATATGTATCTTTCTTTTCCATGTAAGAAATGAGACCTCTATCACCATCTAATAAATTAAAGAAAAAATAAATAAATAGGAATGTGATGATGAGAATAAAATAGTTCTTTTTAAATTTTACTAACATTAATCAATTTTATTCATTTTAGCCGATCTACCAAGATCTTCTTCAATACGGATTAGTTGGTTGTATTTTGCTATTCTCTCTGATCTAGCTAGAGATCCTGTTTTGATTTGATTTGAATTGGTTCCTACTGCAAAATCAGCAATAAATGTATCTTCGGTATCACCAGATCTATGAGAGATGATTGTTTTAAAACCAATAAGTTGAGCAAATTTTATTACTTCTAACGTTTCGGTTACAGTTCCTATTTGGTTCAATTTTATTAAAATACTATTTGCGGATAAGTTTAGAAAGCCTATTTTTAATCTTTCAAGATTAGTTACAAAAAGATCATCACCTATTATTTGTATTTTATTTTTTGTTCCATTTACAAATTTTGACCATGCCTTCCAATCATCTTCACCAAATGGGTCCTCAATTGATTTTATTTGATATTTTTTAATAAGTTGTAAATATTTTTTAATTGATTGCTCTACACTAATGTAATTTTTAGAATGAATTGAATATTTGCCTTTTTTAATTAATTCATTTGCTGCAATATCTAAACAAATAGATATATCTTTACCATTTTTAAAACCTGATTTTTTGATCGCTTGAACTATAAGCTTTAAAGCACTCTCATTATTGCTCATCATTGGTGCAAAACCACCTTCATCACCTACATTAATAGAGTGACCTGCTTTTTTTAATAATACTTTTAAATTGTTTACTACTAAAAAACACATTCTTACAGCTTCCTTAAATGATTTTGCTTTATCAGGTCTGATCATGAACTCTTGTATTCTTAAACCATTATCAGCGTGCGCTCCTCCATTAATAATATTCATCAAAGGAAAAGGTAGTTTAAAATTATTCTTTACAATAAAATTTTTATATAAAGGTATTTTTTTAACTTTTGCTGATAATTTTTTAACAGCCATGGATACGGCTAATATTGTATTCGCACCTAGCTTTGTTTTTTGTTTTGTACCATCTAATTTTATGAGAATACTGTCTATTCTCTCTTGGTCATGAATATTTCGATTTTTTAATTTTTTTGAAATTAATTTATTAATAGTTGTGACTGGTATTAAAACACTTTTACCTAAGTATTTTTTATTACTCTTATCTCTTTTTTCATAAGCCTCAAAAGTTCCTGTTGAAGCGCCTGAAGGACAAATTGCTGACGCACTTAAATTATTTGAAAATACTTCAGCCTCAATAGTGGGATTTCCTCTGCTATCATACACTTGTCTGGCAACGACTCTTTTGATTTTGCTCATTAATTACTTTTTAACTAAATTATCAATTTCTACAATTTGATTAATTAGCTCGTCTAATTTGTCTAGAGGGACCATGTTTGGACCATCTGATGGAGCATTATCAGGATCCTGATGTGTTTCCAAAAAAATAGCCGCAACGCCTACTGCAACTGCTGCTCTCGACAAATACTCAACAAATTCTCTTTGACCATCACTTTTTTCACCTAGACCACCAGGTTGTTGAACTGAATGTGTTCCATCAAATACTACTGGATAACCATTTTTTGCCATGATGGGGATAGATCTCATATCTGAGACCAATGTATTATAACCAAAGCTAGCTCCTCTTTCGGTCACTAAAATATTTTCATTTCCACTATCTGAAATTTTTTTGGTTACATTCACCATATCCCACGGTGCTAGAAATTGACCCTTTTTCACATTAATAATTTTATTGGTTTTAGCAGCAGCAATTAATAAATCTGTTTGCCTACAAAGGAATGCTGGTATTTGAAGAACATCTACGTGATTAGAAACTACGGAACATTGTTCTTCATTATGTATATCGGTAAGAACGGGTACTCTAATATCTTTTTTGATTTTATCAAATACAGGCAAGGAGTTTTCTAAACCAGCTCCTCTTTTGCCTTTCAAGCTTGTTCTATTAGCCTTATCAAATGAAGTTTTATAAATAAATCCAATATTATACTTTGTCACTATTTCTTTAATTTTGCCTGCCATGTCCAGAGCATGTTGCTCGGTTTCAAGTTGACAAGGTCCAGCTATTAAACAAATTTTATTTTTGTTTGAAATTTCTATACCGTTACAATTAACTATTTTATTTTCCATTAAAAGATTTTGCAGCTTTAATAAATGACGAGAATAAAGGATGAGGATTTAAAGGTCTAGATTTAAATTCTGGATGAAATTGGACTCCAATAAACCATGGATGATTTTTAAGTTCAATAATTTCAGGTAATTGATTGTCAGGAGAAATTCCTGAAAACATCAAACCTTTTTTTTCAAATTTATGCATTAAATTTATATTGACTTCATATCTATGTCTGTGTCTCTCCTTAATCATATTAGATTTATAGATATTTTTTATGGCAGAATTATTTCTTAGTTTTGCCTCATATAGACCTAACCTCATTGTTCCTCCAAGGTTTTTGTCGGTTCCTTTTATAATTTTTCCATCTTTGTTCCATTCATCAATTAATCCTATTACGGGAAAACAATTTTTATCTAGTTCACTAGAGCCAGCTTTTTTAATTTTTAATCTATTTCTTGCAAACTCAATCATTGCCATTTGCATTCCAAAACAAATACCTAGAAATGGTATTTTTTTTTCTCTGGCATACCTAATTGCCTCAATTTTTCCCTCTGTTCCTCTCTTACCAAATCCTCCGGGTATTAAAATTCCAGACACATTCTTCAATCTAGATTTAATTTCTTTTGTTTTAAGCTTATCTGATTCTATTCTTACTAAATTAACTTTAACTTTATTTGAAATACCTCCATGCGTAAGTGCTTCATCAAGTGATTTATAAGCATCTTTTAAATTTACATATTTACCTATGATAGCAATATTTACTATTCTTTTTGTTTTTAAAACTATATTTGTAATTTTTTTCCAAGGTAGCAAGTTTGGTCTTTTTCTAGATTTTATTTTAAAGAATTTTAAAACCTGCTTATCTAATTTTTGATTAAAGAAACTTATTGGGGCTTCATAAATAGTTTTTACATCAACTGTTTCTATAACATTAGCAATGTCTACATTACAAAATAAGGATATTTTTCTTCTTTGATCTAAAGGAATAGACTGTTGAGATCTACAGATCACAATATCGGGTTGAATCCCTATGCTTCTCAATTCTTTAACAGAATGTTGTGTTGGCTTTGTTTTAATTTCATCTGAAGATTTTAAAAATGGAACAAATGTTAAATGAATAAATAATGATTTTGATCTGCCATTATCATTTGAAAACTGTCTTATAGCTTCTAAAAATGGTAAACTCTCAATATCACCAACTGTTCCTCCAATTTCACAAATTACAAAATCTTCATTTGTTATATCTTTTTTTATAAACTCTTTAATTCTATCTGTAACATGTGGAATTACTTGAACTGTTTTTCCGAGATAACCTCCCGTTCTCTCTTTTTTTATTATATCACTATAAATTCTACCTGTAGTAATGTTATCAGATTGTTTGGCTGAAATATTTGTGAATCTTTCATAATGTCCTAAATCTAAATCAGTCTCAGCTCCATCGTCAGTTACAAAAACTTCACCATGTTGAAAAGGACTCATTGTTCCTGGATCTACATTTAAATATGGATCCATTTTTCTTATTCTAACCTTATAGCCTTGTGATCTAAGCAAATATGCAAGAGATGCCGATGACAAACCTTTTCCTAGTGATGAAACCACGCCGCCAGTGACAAATATATATCGCGCCATGGAATTATGTTATAGCCAATGATTTATAAAAATAAAAGTATTAATTATTATTTTCTGGTAATTTAGGAGCATCATCTGCATTTTCTTCTATTTTATCAATTACAGAAGTGTTTGAAGGAAGATCTCCTCGTGAAATAATAGTCAATCCTAGACTGCAAATTATGAATAATGTTGCAACAATAGCTGTTGCTTTAGTCATAAAATTCCCAGCGGACCTTGAAAACATAAAGTTATCTTGCGATACTCCAATACCTAAGGCTCCACCTTCAGATTTTTGGAGCAAAACCAGCAATACTAGAATTGCGGCCAATATTATATTTATAATTAATAGTATGTTTTCCACGACGCCTAATTAATTGATTTTTTCATTATATCAATAAATATTTTTTCGTTAGTTGATGCTCCACCAATCAAAAAACCGTCAATATTATCAATTCTCATTAAATTTTTTATATTTTTTGGGTTTACAGAGCCTCCATATAAAATCTTAGATTTTGTAAATTTTTTTGAAATTTTTAAGGTGTTTCTTATAAATCGAATATTTTTTTTTAAATCATTTTCAGTAGGAATAATTCCTGTACCAATCGACCATACAGGTTCATAAGCAATTATAACTCTATTTAAATTCTTTAAATTTTTTAAACCTTCAAGTAACTGTTTTTTCAAAACATATTTTGTTTTATTTTTTCTTTTATCAATAAATTTTTCGCCTATGCATAAAATGACATTTAATTTTTCATTAAGTGCAGACTTAATCTTTAAATTAATTTTTTTATTATCATTTTTCGCTCTTGTTTCTGAATGTCCAATTATAACAAACTTACCCCCTAAATCTTTAATCATCTTTGTGCTTATAGCCCCTGTAAAAGGTCCGTATTTTGGTTGAGTATGACAATCTTGAGCACCAATTTTAATATTTGATTTTTTTGTTTTATCTACAAAAGATTTGATCAATGTATAAGGTGGACAATAAATAATATTGGCTTTAAGTTTCTTTGTTTTTGAATAACTTATTACTTTATTTAATGAATTAACCGACTTAACTGACCCAAACATCTTCCAATTGGCAATGAAATACATATTATTATTTGTCATAAAGATTAATATAATTTATATGTTTATTTTTTTTTAGATCAATAAATAAAGACTATAGAATATGATAAGTAAATTAAGAGGTTTCTCAAATTCAAAATTAGCTGGGGTACTTGTCGGAATTATTATAATTCCATTTGTATTTTGGGGCATGGGTAGTGTTTTTAGCGGAGGTAATACTAACAACGTTGCTAAGATTAATAACGAAGCAATCTCATCAAAAGATTTTTTAAATTTTATAAACGAGTCAAGACTTACAAATGATATTATAAAAGCAAACATAGATAAAAATATTATTGAGCAGATACTATCAGAATTGGTATCTGAAAAATTAATTGAGATGGAAATTAAAGAATTAAATGTATCAATGTCAGAGGAAGCATTGGCAAATAAAATAAGATCTAATTCAATACTACTTGATGATAATAAGAAGTTTTCAAGAGTTAAGTATGAAAAATTTCTATTAGAAAATAACTTAAGTGCTTCAACATTTGAAAATTCATTAATGAAACAAGAGTTAAAAGAAAATTTATTTAATTATATTAGTGGAGGAATTAAGTCGCCTTATTTTTTAAAAAATAAAATATATATCAATGAAAATAAAAAAATTGAGATCGAATTTTTAGATTTAGACTTAGTTCATGATAAAACTGCAACCAAATTAGAAGTTGAGGATTTCATTAAAAATAATCAAGAAATTTTGAAAATTGATTTTATTGATCTTACTTATGCAAAAATTACTCCTAAAAATCTAATAGAAATAGATGAATTTAATGATGAATTTTTTAAAAAAATTGATGAAATAGAAAATAATATTTTAAATGGATCAAATATTAGAGAAATTAATGAAATTTATAATTTAAAACTAAATGAAATTGATAATTTTGTATTGAATGATGATTCAGATGAAATACTTCAGGAAATTTACTCAAAAAGAAACCAGGATAAAATACAACTAATAGATAAAAATGATTATTATCTAATTTTTGAAATATCAAATATTAACAAAAAAATTCCAAACAAAAATGATCCAAAATTTTTAGAAAACGTTAAAAATAATGTAATTTTAAAAAAGAAATTTGAATTTAATAAAAGTCTTTTTGAAAAAATTGACGAAAAGATATTTAATGATGATGAGTTTGTGAAATTATCAAAAGATAAAAATAATATTAAGACTACAACTATTAAAAACAGTAATGATTACAAAATTTTTGACACAGACTCATTAAAGCTTTTATACACATTGCCGAAAGAAAGTTTCTCATTAGTAACTGGTGAAACAAATAAAGTTTTTCTTACAAAAATTAAGAATATTTATTATTCAGATATGGAAAAAAATAATAATAATGTTGAAGAATATTCTACTAAGGCAGATAATGATATTATTAATGATGTTTATACATCTTATGACCTATCTTTAAATTCAAAATACAAGGTAAAAATTTTCAATCAAACAATTGATAGAGTTAAAAATTATTTTAGATAATGTTGAATATTGATCTAAAGTTATTTAAGAAAAATCACAAAAACAGAAAAAATCAAGTTCTTTACTATGCTATAAAATCAAATGGTCTAAAAGAGATAGAAAATTTAATTAATAACTTTTTAAATGTTAGAAATAGCTTCATATTCGAGTCTGTAGAAAAAGGTTTCATAAAAGGTAGATATACAATTTTTGGCAAAAATCCTGATAAAATTTGGGAATTTAATAATAATAACTGTGTTTTAAACTATGACAATAAAAGAAAGAAATTAAGAGGGACTCCAAAAGATAATATTGAGAAAATAATCGAAAATTTTAATTTTAAAATACCAAGTGAATTACCACCAATTAGTTCAATTATATCTGGGTATTTCTCTTATGATACAATTAGATATGTTGAGAAAATTCCTAATAGTACGAAAAATGATCTTAAAATTCCTGATGTAAGAATTATGAGACCAAAAAATCTTGTAGTTTTTGATAATGCAGAAAAAAAATTATTTTTTATAGTTAACTGTTTTTTAGATGAAAAAATCAAAAATTATCAAGCTAAGTATGAACAAATACAAAAAGAAATAGAAGAAATGATTTTTTTAGCAAACTATAGTTACAAAATAAATCAATCAAAGACCAAGATTTCTAAGCCAAAAGTTAAATCAAATATCTCAAAAAAAAAATTCCTTAGCAATGTTTCAAAAGCTAAAAATTACATTAAAATAGGAGATATTTTTCAAGTTGTTCTAAGTCAAAGATTTGAAACTGCTCTTAATAAAGAACCAATAGATATTTATAAAAAATTACGAGTTACTAACCCTTCCCCCTTCATGTATTTTTTTAACTTTGAAGATTTCCAAATTATAGGTGCGAGTCCTGAGATACTTGTGAGGCTTAGAAATAATAAGATAACTATTAGACCTATAGCTGGTACAAGACCTAGAGGTAAAAATAAGAAAGAAGATAAATTTTATGAAAAGGATCTTTTAAAAGATAAAAAAGAGCTTTCTGAACATCTGATGCTTCTTGATCTTGGAAGAAATGATACTGGAAAAGTCTCTAAAATTAACTCCGTTAAGGTTACCGAAAGTTTTAAGATAGAGCGATATTCACATGTAATGCATATAGTCTCCAATGTTGAAGGTTTATTTAATAAAAAATTTGGTAAATTTGATACATTGTTAGCTGGTTTTCCTGCTGGAACAGTATCAGGTGCACCTAAAATAAGAGCTATGGAAATTATAGATGAATTAGAAACGACAAGAAGAAAAGTTTATGCAGGAGGTATTGGTTATTTTTCTGCAAATGGTGATTTTGATACTTGCATCGCACTTAGAACAGCAATCTCAAAAAATAAAAAGTTTTATGTGCAGTCTGGTGCAGGAATAGTTGCAGACAGTAAACCAATTAATGAATTTAATGAAACTGTAAATAAAGCAAAAGCTTTAATTAAGGCTTTGGAATAAGGATTATGAAAATAATTTTAATTGATAATTATGATAGTTTTACATTCAATTTATATCACTATCTTTCATCCTTTGCTAAAGTAGATGTTTGTAGAAATGATAAAGTAGATCATCATTATATTTTGAAAAAAAGGTATAATAAAATTGTAATATCTCCAGGACCTGGAAATCCTAATCAATCTGGAAATTGTTTAAAGATTGTAAAAAATTTGTATAAACAAACACCAATTCTTGGTGTTTGTTTAGGTCATCAAATCATTGGTCAAATATTTGGTTCTAGGATAATTCAAGCTAAAGAACTTGTACATGGAAAGACAAGCAATATTATAAATAAAAAAATTGGTATTCTTAATAATTTACCAAAAAATTTCACAGCTACTCGATATCATAGTTTAGTAATTGACAGAAAATCTTTATCTAAAGATTTAAAAATTACATCTAGTACATCCGATGGGACAATTATGGGTGTTATGCATAAGGAATACAAAATCCATGGAGTTCAATTTCACCCTGAAAGTATTAAAACAAAATATGGTTTAAAAATTTTAGAGAACTTTGTAAAAGAGTAAAAATGGATCAATTTTTAGAAAAACTTAGAAATAAAATAAATTTAAATTTTAATGAAAGTAAAAATGCATTTAAGATTTTAATGAATGGTGAGGCAAGTGATCAACAAATTTACGATTTTTTAACTTTATTATCAGATAAAGGTGAGGTTTCAGATGAAATAGCTGGTGGTGTATATATATTAAGAGATAAGTCAAAAAGAGTAAAAACTGAAGATTGCATTGATACTTGTGGTACTGGTGGCGACGGAAAAGATACTCTAAATATTTCAACAGCATCAGCGCTGTTGTTAGCAAGTATGAGTGTTAAAGTAGCAAAGCATGGAAATAAAGCAGTTTCGTCAAAATGTGGTTCGGCTGACGTCCTTGAAGCCTTAAAAATAAATATCAACTTAGAACCAAATCAAATCGAAGAGCAAATAAAAAATAATAATTTTGGCTTTATGTTCGCTCCAAATTACCACACGGCAATGAAATATGTTGGTCCAACAAGAAAAAAAATAGGAAGAAGAACTATTTTTAACATGATAGGTCCATTAAGCAGCCCAGCACTTGTAGAAAGACAGGTAATTGGTGTTTTTGATAGTAAACTTCTAAAAATTTTTGCTAATGCTCTAAAAGATCTAAATTTAAAATTTGCATGGATTGTAAATAGTGAGGATGGTCTAGATGAAATATCACCTTACGCTAAAACTAATGTTGTACAATTGAAAAATAATGAAATCTCTGAATTTATAATTGATCCAAATGAATTAAATGTAAATGCAGATAAATTTGAAAATTTAGTCGGAGATGATGCTAAATTTAATTCTGATAAAATTTTAAAAATATTTCAAGGTGAAGATAATGATTTTTCAAAAGCTGTATGTTTAAATGCTGCAGCAGGGTTAATGATATCTGAAAAATACGATGATTTTAAAATTGCTTATAATTATACTAGAGGTTTTATTAAGTCTGGTGCAGCTTTCAAATATATAAAAAGTTTACAAAATGTCTGAAAATATCCTTCAGAAAATAATTGATCAAAAGAAAACTAAAATTGAAAAATTAAAACTTAAAATTGATACCAACAGCTTATTGCATGCAATCAGTGATGAGGACATTTTTTTTGATTTCAAAAAAAAAATACAAACGAAAAACTCAGAAAACAGAATATCTATAATTGCTGAAATTAAAAAAGCAAGTCCATCTGCAGGTATTTTGATAGATGACTATGACCCGGTGAAAATTGCCAGTATATATAATTCTAAGAATGTCACTTGTTTGTCTGTATTAACCGAAGAAGAATTTTTTTTAGGCAATCTATCTCACATTTCTGAAATTAAAAAAAAAATTGAATTACCCATTCTTTGTAAAGATTTTTTTGTTGATAAATTTCAAGTACCTTTAGCAAAAAGTTACGGTGCTGATGCAGTCTTGATTATATTAGCCGGTATTTCTGAAAAAATTGCTGATGAAATTTACGAGGAAGCTTTAAAGCATAATATGAGTGTAATTGTTGAAGTTCATACAGTTGAAGAGGCAGAAAAATCAGTAAAATATACGGATGCTTTAATTGGTATAAATAACCGAAACCTAAAAACTCTTAAAACTGAGATAAATACAACTTATGATATATATAATGTTGTTTCAAATCACTCTTCACCTTTAATTTCTGAGAGTGGTTTCAAAACAAAAGAGGAATTGCTTGACATAAAAAACAGAACCTCAATAAGCACTTTTTTAATTGGTGAATCACTTTTAAAAGATTTAGATAATAATAATATTTTTTCCCTTTTATAAAAATTTTCCAACATTTATAGGGCTTTTTAACTATTGTATAAATTAAGGAACTTTTATAGAACATCCATGTACTTAATTTGTTCTATGTTAACTAAAAAACAAAAAAACCTGCTTCTCTTTATCAACAAAAGGTTGAGATCTACAGGTGTGTCCCCTTCATATGAGGAAATGAAAGAGTCATTAAGTTTAAAATCGAAATCTGGTATTCATAGATTAATCAGTGCATTAGAAGAAAGAGGCTTTATTAAAAGATTAGCCCACAAGGCAAGAGCATTAGAAGTAATTAAGTTACCTGAAACTGCCTCTGCAAACGATATTTATAATAGTTTTTCTCCAAGCGTTATTAAGGGAGGGTTAGATGAGGAAAATTTAAATAATTCCAATGATACAGAAATCCCTGTTCTTGGAAAAATTGCTGCAGGAACTCCCGTTGAGGCTATACAGAATGAAATTTCAAGAATTCCCCTACCAGCAAACATTGAAAAAGATGGAGAATTTTTTGGTTTAAAGGTTCAAGGGGATTCTATGATTGAGGCTGGAATTAATGATGGTGATACTGTTATTGTTAAAAAAGCCGATACTGCGGATAATGGAAAAATCGTAGTAGCTTTAATTGATGATCATGAAGCTATGTTGAAAAGAATTAGAAGAAAAGGTAAGACTGTTGCATTAGAAAGTGCAAATAGAAACTACGAAACAAAAATTTTTGGCCCAGATAGAGTGAAAGTTCAAGGAATTCTTGTATCTTTATATAGAAACTTTCAGTAAAATAGTCTAAATAAATTTCATGAAAAAAGTAGCAACTAGATTTGCTCCTTCTCCTACCGGACCTCTTCATATTGGTGGGTTAAGAACAGCTCTATTTAATTGGTTATATTCAAAAAATAAATCAGGTAAATTTTACTTAAGGATAGAAGATACTGATAAAGAAAGATCTAAGGAAGAGCATAAAATTCAAATAATTAACTCCCTGAAATGGATGGGAATTGAACATGATGGTGAAGAATATATTCAATCAGAAATGATTGGTGAACACGTAGCTATTGCCAAAAGATTATTAGAAAATGGAAATGCTTATAAATGCTATTGTAGTGCAGAGGAAATAGAAGAACAGAAGAAAAGAGCTAAACAAAAAAAAATTCCTTATGTGTATAATCGAAAATGGCGAGATATTTCTGAAGATCAAACTCCAAAGAATATAAAACCAGTTATAAGATTTAAAAGTAAAATAAATGGAACTTCTCTTCTAAAAGACTTAGTTCAAGGAAATGTAGAGATTGAAAATAATACTATTGAGGATTTTGTTATTTTAAGAAATGACGAAACACCAACATATAATTTATCTGCGTCAGTTGATGATCATAATATGGAAATGACACATATTATAAGAGGAGATGACCATAAAATAAATACTTTTAAACAAATACAGATATATGAAGCATTAGGTTGGGATATTCCAAAGTTTGCTCATATACCTCTTATTCATACAATAGATGGTAAGAAGTTATCAAAAAGAGACAATGCCTCAACATTAGAAGATTACTCAAAAATTGGAATTCTGCCTGAGTCACTTAGAAATTACTTACTAAGGTTAGGATGGTCTTATAAAGATAAGGAAATTTTTGACTTAGATGAAAGCATAAAACTTTTTAATCTAGAAGGAATAGGCAAATCACCTTCAAAACTTGATATGAGTAGAATTCTTTCTATGAATGAATATTACATTAAAAATAGTGAAGAAAATATATTGTACAAAAAATTAAAAGAATATTGTGAGATATATAAAGATAAAATTGAAGAAGAAAAAGAAAATACAATGAAAAATTCTTTAAAATTTTTAAAAAATAAAGCAAAAACACTTGAGGACATATTTAATAATTCTAAATACCTATTAAATGATAAAGTTATTTTTAATGATAGTGACAAAAAACTGATAAACGATGAAGCAAAAAAAATAATTCATTTATTTAAAGAGAAGATTTCTAAAATAGATGTTTTTGATAGAGAAAATTTAGAACAAATCGTAAATGGGTTAATTAAATTAAAAAATACAAATTTTAAAGGTGTTGGACAGCCATTACGAATAATGTTGACTGGATCTAAATTTGGGCCAGGAATTTATGATATAATATTATCTCTTGGGAAAAAAGAGGTAATAAAAAGACTAGGAAATGTAGGACAAGATAATATTTGATGCTTCTTCAGACGAAGAACTAGGAGATGTCAAAGTTTCAAGAGTTTTTTTTATCTCTTTTTTTTGTTTTGCTATTAAATCTGGATTTTTTAGAAAAAAGTAAACACTTTTAAATATTTCATCAGCATTACATTCTGATTGTATCAACTCTGGAATAACTTCTTTATTATTGATGATATTAATTATATTAGCAAATTTTATATTTAATAGAAATTTTGCTAAATAAAAATTAATAAAATTCATCTTATAAATAATTATTGACGGAACATTCATTTTACATACTTCCAATGAAACGGTTCCAGATTTTACTACTGCGAAAATTGATTTCTTTAAAACTGCGGTTTTAATTTTATCGTCATTGATAACTTCTATATTTTTTATAGATTCTTTCAAAATATAACTAGTTATAAGTTCTTTATTTTTATCAGTTGCATGAAATATGAAATTATAATTGGGATCCTTGATATTCATTTTTTTAATGAAACTAATTAGAATTGGGATATGATAGTTAATTTCTGAGTCTCTGCTACCAGGAAAAATTGATATAATATTTTTTTTATCTAAAAATTGGTCTATCTGGACATTTTCGTAATTTTTTTTATCCAATAAAGGATGACCTACAAATGTATTAGTTAACGTTTCTCTATCAAAATATTCTTTTTCAAACCTAAAAAGTAATAAAATATGGTCTAAAAATTCCTTCATTTTTTTTACTCTACCCTCTCTCCATGCCCAAACCTTAGGAGCAATAAAATGAATTATTTTTATTTTTGGATCTTTTTTTTTTACTAATTTTGCTACTCTTAATGTAAAATCTGGACTATCTACACTAAATAAAATATCTGGTTTAAATTTCAAGACCTCATAAACAGTGTCTTTTATTTTACGTTTTATTTTTAAAAAATTTAATAATATATCGGTAAAAGCTATATAAGTTATCTCTTTTTGGTCATAGATTGTCTTTATACCTAATTTTTCTAAGTGTGTTCCACCAACACTTAAAAATTCAATATCTTCTCTTTTTGTTTTTATTTGTGATATTACCTCTGATGCCAATTTATCCCCAGAAGGTTCACCTGTAAGGACAAAAATTTTTTTCATATAGCAATTAGAAAGAGTTTATTTTGATTGGCATATTTTATACAGACTTCTTTATTTAATATAATATTTTGATTTGATTTAACGACAACTCCTTTGATGCCAACTTTATTACAATCTTTAAGTGTATCAATTCCAATTGTAGGTAAGTCTACCCTTAAATCTTGTTTAGCTTTAGGCAGTTTTATTAAAATACCCTTTTTTATTTTGGATTTAGGTACAGATTTTATCATTTCTTTTGTACCTTTTCTTGTTTCTCTAGATATAACCTTATTGTCTCTTATTATTACTGCTTGAGTGTGATTATACGAATTTATTTTTTTTAATGTTTTAATTCCTTTTACTATTTCATCTTTTTCCAGCAAAGTTGGTTTAATTTTTGTATAGACACCTTTATTTAATGTTAATTCTGGGTTGTAAGTATTTAATTTAATAACTTTAATTTTATTTTCAGATAAAATTTTTATTAAAGCTTTTAATATTGCTGCGTCACCTAATTTTGATGCTTTAACTATTCTTGGGATATAAAACAATCCTCTTAAATCTAATTTTAGTTTTGATATTTTAGGTTTAATTATATTTCCAGCAAATATAACTTTATTACATTTTTTTGATTTAATAAGTTTTAGAATTTCGCCAAATTTTCCTATATTAATAAAAAAACTATTTTTTTTTTTTTTAAATTTATTTTTCTTTGTTAAATCTATAATGAAATATTTTATCTTCTTGCTCTCTATTTTTTTTATAATTTCATTTGGTAAATCTTTTTCTCCTAAAAAAAGTCCTATCATTATTTGTTAGGTGGAAGTGATATTGGTCTTTTTTTATCTGAGTCTATAAAATAAAGTATTTTTTTTACAAACTCATTGTTTTTAAGTTCACTGTTAAGTTCCTTTATATTTTCTCTAAAATTTGAAGTTTTAAATATTATTTCATAAGCTAATTGTATTTTTTTTATATTTTCATTTGAAACTTTAGATCTTCTTAATCCAATAAGATTTAAACCCATTAAGTTGTTTCTGTTCCCCATAGATAAGCCAAATGGAATAACATCACTCAGAACACCGGTCATTCCTCCTATCATTGCTGACTCACCTATCCTTGAAAACTGATGTATTGCACAGCTACCACCTATTATTGCATTTTGTTCAATAGAAACATGTCCTCCTACCTGAACATTATTAGCTAAAACAATACTATCCGATATATTACAATCATGTGCTACATGGCAGTAAACCATAAATAAATTGTTATCTCCAATTTTAGTAATTCCTCCTCCTTGCTCTGTTCCAGGATTAATGTTTACATACTCTCTAAGTTTATTGTTATCACCTATAATTAATGAATTTTTTTCTCCTTTATATTTTAAATCTTGAGGTGGAGTTCCAATAGAGCAGAATGGATATATTTGATTGCTATTTCCTATTTTGGTATTACCTATAATATTTACATGTGAATGTAAGACTGAGTTAGCTCCTATTTCAACTTGTGGGCCTATAAGAGAATAAGGTCCAATTGTTACATTTTCTGAAATTTTGGCCTTTGGATCAACAATAGCAGTTTTATGAATCACTCATAATAAATAACAAATTTAAAATTTAATACTTATCAACTATTACTACTGATTATTACTTTCTATCTACTATGGTTGCAGACCACTGTGCATCTGCCATTTTTTTATCACCAACAAATGCAGTACCTTTGTACTTCCATACTCTTCCATGTGATCTGATAGCCTCAATATTAAGTTCTAAAACACAATCAGGTATTACTGGATTTCTAAATCGAGCTTTTTCAATTGTCATTAAAAAAACTAGTTTGTTATCATATGTTGATTTATCTAATCCATTTGCAGTCAATGCTGCTGCAGCTTGTCCAAATGCCTCTACAATTAAAACACCAGGCATAACGGGTTCTCCTGGGAAATGACCATCTACAAAAAAACTATTTTTTTTTACTTTAACAATAGCTGTAGCTGAAAAAAGTTTTTTTATATTTCTTAGCTCATCTATAAGAAGCATTGGCTCCCTGTGGGGTAATAATTCTTTTATTTGTTCTTTATTTAAATTAGTCATTTGATTTATATTCCTTTATAAAATTTCTAATATTTTTGGCAGGATATCCCATCACCTTTGTATTTGAAGGAATATTTTTTATTACTCCACTGCCACCACCAATTTGAACATTATCACCTATTTTTAAATGACCAGAAATACCTGCTTGTCCACCTATCATTACTCTATTACCGATTGACGAACTACCAGCAAATCCAACTTGTCCTGTTATTATGCAATTTTTTCCTATCTTTACATTATGGGCAATATGGACCTGGTTATCTAAAAAAGTACCATCGCCAATGATTGTATTAGAGAGAGATCCTCTATCAATTGTATTATTGCATCCTACTTCCACATTGTCTCCTATAATAACAGATCCAATATGAGGATACCTAGTATTTTTTATTTTTCCAGGCCAAAAACCAAAACCTTTTTTTCCAATAATTGCTCCGTCAAGTATACGTGTGTTATTTCCTATAACACAGTTTTTCAATATTACATTAGATCCAACTTGACAATTGTTACCGATTAGAACGTTAGTTTCTATTATTGTATTATGTCCAATAAAACAATTTTTACCTATTTTTACATTTTTTCCTACTAGTATATTCTTTCCTAGGTTTATATTTTTAAATAATTTTTTTTTAATTGGCATTATTTTTTTATCAAATACATCATTCATAGCTTCAGGATAAAATAGTATCGTTATTTTGGCTACAGAGGTTAATACATTATCTACAAAAATACTTTTCTTGTTTTTTGGAATTAACTTTTCAAATTTTTTATTTGTCAAAATTAAATTAGATTTAGTGGTTACTAAAGAATCTGAATAATTTATAGAATGGAAAAAAGAAATATCATTTTTTGTTGCTTGATCCAGTTCTTTTATATCATTTATCGAAATATTTTTCTTTATTTTTTTTAAATTTAATAAATTTAGAATATCATTAATTTTAATATTTAATTTTTTTTTAAAAAAGAGATTTTTCATTTAAAAGTCTATTGATTTAACTTTATCATTTAATAAAATAATTATTTTTTCTGTAATATCTAAATTTTTTTTTCCAACAATAATATTTTTTTTAGGTATAACAAGTGTAATTGAATTGTTCTCAACATACTCTGTAATTATTGGATTTAATATATTAAGTATTTTTTGTGTATTTTTGATCTTTATTTGATTTATCTCCTCTAAATATTTTTTTCTATCTGATCTATATTTTTGAACTTCATTAGATAAATTATTTAATTTTTTTTTGAATTCACTCTTTTCAAGGATATTTTGTTTAGCTATTAGATTTTTTTCTTTATCAATTAAATCAATTTCCTTTTTCTTATAAATTGTCATATTTTTGTTATTAATTTCTTGAAGATGGTTATTTAAGTATTTTCCAACTTCAGAGGTATTCAATATAAAATTAATATCTATATAAACAATTTCTGCTCTTAGACTAGTTTGAAAAAATGAATTAAGAAAAAAAATAAAAATTATAATTTTTTTCATTTTAAAAAGATGTGCCAATTTGAAATCTGAAAGACTCTTTTGTATCACTTGTTTCGCTACTTAAAGGGATTGCATATGAAAAAGATAGTGGACCAACAGGAGTAAACCAATTGACAGCTATTCCAGTTGATGATCTTATGTTGCTTGACTCTAATGAACTGTCGTAATCAACCTCCCAAATTGATGCTGCATCAAAAAATAGATTTAAGTCAACATTTTCATATCCACTTAGAATATTTGGCAATGTTGTATTTAAATTTACAGCAGAACCAAAATTTCCTCCCACATACTCATTACCATCTTTTGGGCCTATTTTTCCTGGCTCAAAACCCCTAAGTTTACTACTAGGTATATAGACTCTTCTAGAAACTCTGACGTCATCATCTATTGAATTTACAGATTTTAAGAAGAATTTACCTGAGATTATAAGATTATCTGTTAACGAATGATATTTTGATGCATTCAATGTATTGGTTATAGATAAATCATCTGAATAAATTGGAAGTGTTTGCTTAAAACTAAATTTATATCCATTTGTTGGTTGAAAATTCTGGTCTAATTTATTTAATGTTAAATTATAAGATAATAAATTTTCGATATAATCACCTTCTTGTTTTTTTTTTTGTGCACTTGCTGTTGGTGACGTTTCAAGTTTTTCATAATAAGCAGATATATCAAGATTAACATAAAAATCTTGATATTGCTCAAAACCAGTTCCGACTCCAAAACCAGTCCTTGATGTTTTAAAACCTCCTGTACTTAAAAAGTCAGATGTTGAACTTTCTAGTAAACTATTAATAGATGTATCAGTATTTTTATAGTTAGGATTAACTACAAAAAACTTTCCTTTTATAGATTCTTCTGAAACCATAAGATTTGATGAAAGTTTTATACCTTTACCTAAATAATTTTTTTCTGTGATACCTGCAGTAACACTCGCACCTGATGTTCCAGTACCAGCTCCTGCAAATATTTCACCTGTTGCATCCTCCTCAACTGTAATATCTATAATTTTTTGTTGATTATCCAAAGGCGAATTATTTATAACTGATTTAACAGATTTAAATATATTTCTTGATTTAATATTATCAATTGATTTATTGAATAAAACTTGATTGTAAGCATCTCCTTCATCTATTATTAATGAATTCCTAATTACTTTTTCTTCAGTAATAAAATTGCCAAATATATTGATTTGTTCTATATAAAGTTTTTCAAGATCCTCAAAAATAAATTCTATGTTGATTTTGTTTTCTTCAACAATTGTTAAATTATATTTAGCGTTTGTAAATACAAATTCTTTTAACAAAGATATTTGATCTATTTCATTTATTACATTATTTAATAATTTTGGCGAATATCTCTGTCCTTTTAAGTCATTAATTATTAATTCAATTTTTTTTACATTTTCACTGTCAAAATTATTTTTATTACTTAAAGAAACATTATTAAAATAAAACTTTTCTCCAGCATCTATATTAAAAATTAATTCAAAATACTGATTATCTACATTTTTTGCATAAGACGATTTCACATTTACATTAAAAAATCCTCTATTTAAGTAAAATGATTTAAGTAAATTTTGATCTTTGTTAATTTTCCTTTCATCAAGATATTTATCTGATGTTATGAACTTCCAAAATTTACCTTCCTCAGATTTAATTACATTCCTTAATTTTGTATCTTTAAAAATTTTATTTCCTTGAAAATTAATTTTCTTGATAATTGCTCTTTCTCCTAATGTAAAATTATAGAGAATATCGACTGAGTTATTTTTGTTATCTACAATACTTGTACTAATATCCGCAAAATAGAAACCATTTACTCTTACTATATTTAATAGAAAATTTTTTTGATTTATAATATCATTCTTAAGAAAAGGGTATTTTTCATATTTTTTCACTGACTCGTTTAAGTTTTTAAGTAGTGTCTTATTTTTTACACCATTAATCTCAATAGTTTGTATTATAGGATTTTCTTTAATTATTATTTCAATAATTTTTTCATTTATAATTATTTTGATGTCCTCAAAATAGTTTGTTTCATAAAGATTTTTGATTGATTTATTTAGATCATCATCATTAATATCTATTCCGGTTTTTAACCCTGAAAACATTATTATTGTTTCAATTGATAATCTCTCATTACCTTTAACTATTATTTCATTATATTTTTCAGCTTTTGCAAAAGTAAAATTGAAAAATATAAATAAAACTACAAAAATATATTTATAATCTATTATTTTTTTAATTGTTTTTAACATTTAGCTTAAGATATTCGTTAAGAAATTTTTTACTCTTTTCTACCATAATTTTTATGTCATTAATATTCTTTGGAGAAGATTTGTAATATTTCGTAAAATATGGATTTTTCAATAATATTAACATGATTTTAACAATAGAAATATAAGGTATATTATTTTCCAAATATTTTTTAACAAGTTCGTCATTTATCGAAACTAAAATTATTTCAAAATAGGTTTTATCAAAATTATATTTTAATAAATTAAGTAATGGAAAATTGCTAACTTTTGGTTTAATAAAATTCTCGCCATTCAATATATTATATTGAAATTTATTGTTTTTAAATACTTGATTAGCATCATCAGAATAAAGGGCAGATGCAATTGGTATTTCCATTGTGGTATCGTGTGCTAAAAATTTAATAAGACCAGATTTATAATGAACTATGGCATGAACATAGGATTTAGGATGTATTAATATATCAAATTTTTTTGTATTTAAATTAAATATATTTACAGCTTCTATAATCTCAAAGATTTTGTTCATCATAGTTGCGGAGTCTATTGAAATTTTTTTTCCCATTTTCCAGTTTGGGTGCTTCAAAGCATATTTTGGCTGAATATTTTTAACTTGACTCAATTTTTTTCTTAAAAATGGTCCCCCTGATGCTGTAAGATAGATTTTCTTAATATTGTTAACATTATCTCCATTAAGCAAGGACCATATTGAAAAATGTTCAGAGTCTAGAGGTATGAAATTAGATTTATTTTTTTTTAATTCTTTTTTTATAAATTTCCAACCGCAAATAATTGACTCCTTGTTTGCTATTGCAATATTTTTTGAATATTTAATTATATTTAAAGTTGGCTCTAGTCCATCTATACCAGAAATAGCATTAATAGTGAGGAAAACCTTATTATTTCTTTTTTTGTATACCTCTTCAATGCTAAAAAAAACTTTAATTTTTTTCTTTTTAAATCTTTTGCTAAATTTAATGTACTTTTGTTTATTAAAAATTACTATTTCTTTTACTTTAAATTCAACTGCTTGTTTGTAAATTTTATGAATATTATTATTTGTAGTCAGTAATTTTACATTAAAATTTTTTTTATCTTTTCTGATTAAGTTTAGAGTTGAAATTCCTATTGAACCAGTTGAACCTAATATAATTAAATCTTTCATTATTTTTCTATAAAGCTGTAATAAACATACCTAATGGTAAAGCTAATAAAATTCCATCAATTCTATCTAAAATTCCTCCATGACCGGGTAATATTATACCTGAGTCCTTAATTTTGGCTTGTCTTTTCAAAAGTGAAATAAATAAATCTCCTAATTGTGAAGTTAATGAAATTAATATAATTAAAATTGTTGTGTTAATATTGAAATTTAATAATTCTTTAAATATTTCATAAAAAATTAAACCAAAAATTAATGAAAATATAAATGAACCAGCTATACCTGAATAAGTTTTATTCGGACTTACTTTACTGAATTTTTTACCACCTATTATTTTACCGAATGTGAAACCTCCAATATCTGTAGAGGTACACACTATTAATAAAAAAATAATATAAAATTTATAAATTTCATTTTCATGAGTCATATAATAGTAAATGGTTAATGAAAAAGTAGCAGCATAAGACAAAACAATTATCATTGATAAAAAATGGTTAAAAATTTTTTTTTTGAATGTCTTTTTTAATATCAAATTAAATTCCATTAAAATATTAAAACTAATGAATATTAATAAAAAGATTAAAACTAAAGTATATTTAAAAGAGGCTAATATAATAAGTAATAATATAAATGAAGTTGTAATTCTTTTAGCAAGTTCACTCATTTTATTCCACCAAAATTTCTTCTCACATTAGAAAAGGTTGATATAATTTTACTAAAATCTTTTTTTGTAAACTCAGGCCAAAGTTTTTTTACAAAAAAAATTTCAGTATATGAGGATTGCCACAACAAAAAATTGCTTAATCTATTTCTATTACCAGTTCTTATAAGTATTTCAGGGTCAGGTATATTGTTTGTATACAAATGATTATTTATATTTTTTTCATTAATTTTTATCTTAAGTTTATTAAGCTTTTTAATTGTATTTATAATTTCTTCTTTAGAACCGTAATTTAATGCAATATTTACCTGAATTTTATTATTAAGTTTAGTTAGTCTCTCTGCTTTTTTAAGTTTTGTTTTCAAGGACACTGGAAATTTATTTATATTTCCAATAATTCTTAGTTTAATATTTTTTTCTATAAGTTTATCTAACTCATAATTTATATAATTTGTTAACAAATTTAATAAAAAATTAATTTCATTTTGTGGTCTTTTCCAGTTTTCAGTAGAAAAAGTATACAATGTTAAATATTTTATTTTTTTTGATATTGCTTCGCTGATAATATGCTCTACAACTTTTACACCCTTTGAGTGGCCATAATTTCGAGACCTGTTATTTTTTATTCCCCATCTACCATTGCCATCCATAATTATGGCTACATGCTTTGGAGAATTCATATAGTCATTATTTCTTTTTCTTTTGATGAAACTCTCTCATCTATTACTTTTATTTGACTATCTGTATAATCTTGAATAATTTTTTCTTTTTTTTTTACTTCATCCTCTGAGATTTCTTTCTCTTTAAGCAATCTTTTTAACTCATCATTTGCTTCTCTTCTAATATTTCTTATTGAAACTTTGCATTTTTCACCCATTGATTTTATTACTTTCTTTATCTCGGATCTTCTCTCTTCACTTAAATCAGGAACGGGTAGTCTAATTAATTGTCCATCTATCTGTGGATTTAATCCTAACTCTGACTTTTTTATTGCAGAGTCTATAAGAGCTACATTGTTTGTATCCCAAACCTGTATATTTATACTTCTAGGTTCTGGCGTTGTGATACTGCCCAATTGATTGATCGGCATTTTTTGACCATAAACATCAACTTTTACAATATCTAGCATTCCTGAATTTGCTCTTCCTGTTCTTAATGAGCTTAGTTCACTTTGAAAAACTTCATAAGTCTTAGACATTTTATTGTTATATTTTGACTCCTCAAACATTACTCACCTATTTTTAACCTAATAAAATTATTAATGTGTAAATTAGAAATTTCTAAGCTTTTTATAACATCTTTAACTTTCATTTTTGGTTCCATTACCCAATCCTGTGACATCAAACTATTTTCTTCTTTAAATTTATTAATTTTACCAGAACTAATTTTCTTTGCTATAACCTCAGGTTTGCCTGAATTTTTCAATTCTTCCTCAATTAAATTGATTTCTTTATTTATTATTTCTTGATCTATCTGATCAACATTTAACGCTATAGGATTTGATGCTGCTATATGCATTGATAATTGTTTTCCAAATAAATCTATTTTATCAGATTTCTCATTAGTGCTCAAAGATACTATTACAATTAATTTTGATACATTGTCTTTAATTACTGAGTGTTGATAGGCAAAATTTCTTGAATTTTCATCGGCTAAGGTTTTGACTCTACCAATTGTTATTTTTTCTCCAATTTTTGCTATTAATGCTACTAGATTTTCGTCAACAGTTTTATTATTTTTCATCATTGATTTTTTTAATTCTTCTATATTTGAAGAGTGATAATTATTTAATTCACTTAATTCTTTAACAAACTCAATGAAATCCTCATTTTTTGCAACGAAATCAGTTTCACAATTCACTTCTATTAAAGACATTTTTTTTTCATCGCCAGAAGTAACTACAACTCCCTCTGTTGCGCTTCTAGACATTTTTTTTGAAGCTTTGGCTATACCTTTTACTCTCAAAATTTCAGCTGCCTTATCTAAATCACCATTTGATTCTTTTAATGCTGAATTGCAATCTTTAAAGCCCGCACCTGTGGATTTTCTTAATTGTTTTACTTTTTCAATATCACTCATATAATTTTCTGTAATAAAATTAATTTTTTTAATTAAGTTTTTTTTCTAATTTTTCTTCTTTAGATTTTTCTGGACTTGGAGTTTCAATTTTTAAAGCCTCAATTTCTTTTTCACTAGTCGTATTTTGTGGTGCTTCTTTTTTAGCATTTAGAATTGTTTCTTTTAAAAGAGAACAATACAAATCAATAGATCTTCTTGCATCATCATTTCCGGGAATAGGAAAATCAATTCCATCTGGATTAGAATTTGTGTCTAAAATTGCAATTATTGGAATACCTAGTTTAATAGACTCTTTTATTGCTAAAGATTCATAATTAGTGTCAATGATAAATACTAGATCAGGTATTTTTTTCATTGCTGATATTCCGCCAAGTGATCGATGTAATTTATCTCTCTGACCACTCATTTTTAATAATTCTTTTTTAGTAAAACCTCTATTCTCTGATTTTAAATCAGATTCTATTTTATCAAGTTTTTTTATTGAGTTAGAGATTGTTCCCCAATTTGTAAGCATACCTCCAAGCCATCTATAATTAACAAAATATTGCTCTGTCTCGTTTGCAAGGTCTGCAATTGCCTCTGATGCTTGCTTCTTTGTTGAGATAAATAAAATTTTCCCACCAGATGAGATCGTAGAATATACTTTTTCTAAAGCTACTTTAGTTAATTCGAGGGTCTGAGTTAAATCTATTATATGAATGGAATCACGCTTTCCAAAAATAAATTTTTTCATTTTTGGGTTCCATCTTAAAGTTTTATGGCCAAGATGAACGCCAGCTTCAAGTAATTGTTCTATTGTTAAGTTTGGTATTTTCATATTTTTTCCCGGTTGTGCCACCACAATTACTGCCTAAAAAGGACCGGAGGTATAAAACCAGAAATTGTGTGCGTATTAATTTATGGAACTATTTACAAAAAAAAGAGAAAAAAACAAGTTTTTTTTAGAGAACATCAATATTTTCCTCATTTCTCATTAAATTAAGCATTTTGTGATCTATTTTTCTTTTTTCATTCAATTGAAAAGACATCTTTTTTTTATCAACTTCAACATCTATTTTCACTTTAGTTTTGCCTACTTCTAAACTTAATTTATTAATTTTTGCAATATCATCTATCTTTTTAATTTTTATTGTTACTTCTTCTAATGGTTTGTCAATAACTTCTTTCATAGAAATAATTTTTCTAATATTAATTTTTTTTTGTATTTTGTTTTCATCTTGATAATTTTTAACAAGAGTAATCATGACAGAATTACCTTCGATGAGCATTTCTCTATTAGTTTCAAAAACATCCGAAAATACAAATAATTCAAAAACACCAGATAAATCAGAAAATTTAATTATTGCATAGGAAGTTCCTTTTTGTGTTTTCTTTTCTTGAACCTTTAGTATTGTGGATGCAATATTTGAACTTAAAATATTTTCATTTGTATCAAACTCCTCATAATTAATAATGTTATACTGGTTAAATAGTGATTTGTATTGATTCAATGGATGATCTGATATGAAAAAACCTAGGGTTTCAAATTCTTTTGACAATTTATTATCAATACTCCAATCTTCTATATTTTCTAAGTAGCTCGTATCACCATCTTCATTAAATAGGTCAATTTGGTTTGCAGAATTATTTTCATAAATGTTTTTAGATTTTAAAATGATGTTAGGTATAGAATTGTACAAAGATTGTCTATTCTTATTAAAAGTATCAAAAGCGCCTGCTTTCACAAGGCCCTCCAACTGTAATTTGTTTATATCTTTTGGGTTAACACGATTTATAAAGTCTGTTAAATCTTTGAACTCTCCATTTTTACTTCTCTCTTCTACAATTTTTGAAATTGCATCAAATCCAACACTTTTAATTGCTCCTAATGCGTATAGAAAATTTTTACCATCAGAAGAAAAATCAGCATAACATTTATTAATATCTGGACGGATCGTATTTATATCCAATCTTTTAAGTTCTTCATAAAATTCACTTAATTTTTTTTGGTTTGAAAGTTCCATTGACATAGAAGCGGCAAAAAACTCATGTGGATAGTATGTTTTTAAAAACGCAGTCTGATATGCTATTATTGCGTATGCAGCTGCATGACTTTTATTGAATCCATATTCAGCAAATGGTTCAATTTTTAAAAAAATTCCAGCTGCAATATCTTTGCTAATTCCATTTCTATAAGCCCCCTCAACAAATCTTTCTTTTTGCTTTTCAAGTTCAGCTCTTTTTTTTTTACCCATAGCTCTTCTTAATATGTCTGCTTCACCTGCTGTGAATCCAGATAAGACTTGAGCAATTTGCATAACTTGTTCTTGATAAATAATCACACCATAAGTTGGTTTTAAAATTTCCTCTAATTTAGGGTGTAAATAGTCTGGTTCTCTCATTCCATGTTTGCAATCGTTATAAATAGGAATATTGCTCATAGGACCAGGTCTATATAATGCAACTAATGCAATAATATCTTCCAAGTGATTAGGTTTCATGTTGATTAAAGCATCTTTCATTCCAGAACTCTCTAATTGAAATAACCCAACTGTTTTGCCACTAGATAAAAGGTCAAATACTTTTTGATCCTCGTAATTAATAGTTTCAATTTTAAAATTTGGGTGTTTTTTTTCTATAAGTTTTTGAGACTTATTAATTACTGTTAAAGTTTTTAAGCCCAAAAAGTCAAATTTAACTAATCCAGCATTCTCAGCTGAATACATGTCAAATTGTGTAGAAGGTAGTAATAAATCTGCAGACGAGTCCTTATACAAAGGGACGGTTTCTGTTAATTTTTTGTCTGCTATAACAACACCAGCTGCATGAGTTGCAACATTTCTATTTAACCCCTCAAGTTTTAAAGATAGCTCGATTAGACGACTAACTCTTTTATCCTCATTAATTAATTTTTGTAATCTTGGCTCTACATTGATGCTTTCTTGTAGAGTTAATGGTCTAGATGGATCAAATGGTATCATTTTACAAATGCTATCTATAAAACCATATGGCAATCCTAACACACGTCCAACATCTCTTATAACCATTCTAGCTTTAAGTTTTCCGAATGTTATAATGTGAGCGACACTATCCTTATATTTGGTTGTCAAATATTTAAAAACCTGATCTCTTTTTTCTTCACAAAAATCTATATCAAAATCAGGCATAGAGATCCTATCAGGGTTTAAAAATCTCTCAAAGATTAAGTTAAATTTTATTGGATCCACATCTGTTATGGATAGACACCAAGCAACTAATGATCCTGCTCCTGATCCTCTTCCAGGACCAACTGGTATATTATTATCTTTTGCCCACTTTATATAATCTGAAACAATTAAAAAATATCCTGAATAATTCATCTCAGTTATAATTTTTATTTCATGATTTAACCTATCTTTATATTTTTCTATAATTTCAATATTATTTGATATTTTTTTTATAAGCTCTGTATCATTTTTAAATTTTTCTTCTAAACCAACCAAGGAGTCATTTTTTAACTTATCGTCAATGTTTGTTACATTTGAGGTAATGTTAGGAAGTATAGGTTTAGAAGTAACAGGTCTAAAATCACATCTGTAAGGTAAATTATAATTATTTTCTAATGCCTCGGGCAGATCTTTAAAAATCTCTGACATTTCAGTTGAAGATTTAAAGTAATGATTATCTGTTAGTTTGAACCTTTTTTGATCATTTATATAAGTTTTTTGACCAATACACATCAATGCATCGTGAGCTTCATGCATCTCCTTATTCAAATAGTAAACTTCATTAGTGGCTATTATTGGTATTTGATATTTTTTTGAAAGATTAAGATTAAAGATTTCAAATTCTTTTTCATTTTTGTCACCATGTCTTTGAATTTCTAAATAAAAATTTTCTTTAAAATTGTTATTTAAAAGTTTTATTAATTCGTCTATTTCATCAAATAATCCTTTATTAAAAATATTACCTATCAAATTATTAACTGCTCCAGAAAGAACAATTATCCCATCACTATATTTTATTAAATCATCTATTAAACAATGTGGATCATCTGTATCGGCAATTTCTAAATAAGCTTTTGAAGAAAGTTCAATTATATTTTTATATCCAACATAATTTTTAGCGATAAGTGGAATAAGTCCATAAGTATTTTTAAATTTAAATTGAATTTGTGATCCTATGATTGGTTGAGTTCCTACGGATGAAATATTTTCAGAAAATTCTAATGCACCTGATAAATTATAAGTATCACTTAAACCTACTGATTGAATCTTATTTTTTTTGCAATACTCTTTTAGATTTTCAATTTTTAATGCACCTTCACAAATTGAATATTGAGAGTGAATTTTAATTTGATTAAAAGATTTTTTTTTAGACTGCAGCATTGATGGTTTGTATATTACCATTATTCATGATAATTTTACAATCTGCCATATTTGCAAAATATCTATTGTGAGTTGCAAAAATTATGATCCTTTTTTTATTTTTTAAATTAAATAGAATTTTAAAGATAAGTTTTGCATTTTCAAAATCTAGACTACCAGTTGGCTCATCAGCTAAAATAATATCAGGATCATTAATTAATGCCCTGGCTATGGCAATACGTTGACTTTCACCTCCAGACAATTCATTAGGAAAATAATTTATTCTAGTTGACATACCTACATTTTTTATCAATTTTTTTGCTAAATCTACGGACTTTTGTTTTTCTTTAGTAATTAGTAAATTAGGCAAGTATACATTTTCTAAAGCTGTAAAATCTGACAATAGGTTTTTGTCTTGATAAATAATTCCAATTTTCTTAGCTCTAATTAAATCATTTTCAACTTTATTATTTAATTTTATTTTATTACTGCTTATTTCAATTGACCCTGTCGTAGGTTTATCAATTAATGATAGTAAATTTAGTAAAGTCGATTTTCCTGATCCAGATGGTCCGACAATAGAGTAAGTTTTTCCAGATTCAAAACTAAATGAAACATCATTTAAAACTTTTATAGATTTATTTTTCTCATATTTTTTTGTTAGATTTTTTATTTTAATATAATTATTCATATTTTAGAGTTTTAACTGTATCTAAAGAAGATGCTTTTGAAGCTGGGTATATAGACACTAAAATTGTAGCAATTATTGAACAAAAAGAGATTATTATTATTGAAACTATATTTATTTCGGAAGGCATAGAATTTAAAATATAAATATCTTCTGGGAAAAGAGAAATACCAAATATATTTGAGATAAATTGTCTAATAATTTCTATATAAATAGAGAAAAGAGTGCCAACAGCTACTCCGAAAAGTGTCGCTGAAGTTCCTATAAAAAAACCCACTAAAAAAAAGATTTTTTTTATAGATTTATTTGATACCCCAATTGATTTTAGTATGCCTATATCCCTTGTTTTATTTTTAACTAAAATTGTAAGTCCAGATATTATATTAAATGCTGCAACAATAATTATCAAAGATAAAATTATAAACATAACATTTCTTTCAACTTTCAAAGCTGAAAATAATGATTTATTCATATCTGACCAAGTATAAACTAACGAATCTGGAAATAGAGCTGTTAAATTTTTTTTATGAATTTCAATATTTTTTGGATCTTTAAAATAGAATTCTAAATACCTATCTTCTTTGTTTTTATTAAAAAAACTTTCCAGTGTTTGTAAATTAATATATGCAATATTCTCATTATAATCTGATAAACCACTATCAAAAATTGATACTATTTTAAAGTTTTCTTGTTTAGGAAGTGTGCCGACTAAAGTTTGAATTCCTGCAGGAGACATAACTGTAATTGTATCACCAACATCAACATTTAAATTAAAGCTTAATTCTTTACCAATTGAAATATTATTATCATTTAGGTTTTGCGATCCAAAAAATTCTTTATTTTTTACTATTTGAAGGTTTCTAAAATCACTTTCTAAATATCCTTTTAAGAAGACACCCTTCGTAATATTTTTATTCAATATTACTGCTTCTCCATCATTTGAAATTATATTTTTTGTCAAACCCAAATCTTGAATATATTCCAGTGGTTTATTTGCTGGTTGAACTACTGCATGAGCATTAAAACCTACAATCTTACTTATTAATTCAGTTCTAAAACCATTCATCACTGACATAACAATGATTAGAACCGCAACACCTAATGAAATACCTATAAAAGAAAAAATTGAGATGATATTTAAAAAACCATCATTTTTTCTAGTTCTTAAAAATCTAAATGTAACTTCTTTTTCTAGCTGTGAGATCAATTTGATTTAGCTTTTAAAATTTGTGACGCAACTTCTTCAATATTTAATTTTTGAGTTTCTCCATTAATTTCTTTAAACTCAAATAAATCTCCATCAGTTTGATTTCCCAAAATCAACTGATAGGGAATACCAATTAAATTAAATTTCCTTATTTTTGCAGAAATATTTTCTTCAGTATCATCTATTATAGCATCTATATTTTTAGACTTTAAATATTCAAATATTTTATTCGATTTTTCTAAATTTGATGTATCATTTTTTTTAATCATTGGAATTATAGCACAATGATAAGGAGCAACTGATATTGGCCATTTCATTATTCCATCTTTATCGTTGTATTTAGCCTCAATTATGGCACCTACTAATCTTGATACACCTATTCCATAAGATCCCATTTTAACAAATTCTTTTTTACCATTAAAATCTACTGCAGCACCCATTGGTTTTGAATATTTGTCTCCAAAATAGAATATATGACCTACCTCTATTCCTTTTGTATTTACTCTAAATTCTTCCGGAACTACTTTTTCAAATTCTTTTTGGTCAAACTTCTCATCTGTAACAGAATAAAATTTTTCATATTGCTGTCGTAAATCATTAAGTGAATTTTTTTCTAATAAAGTAGATGAGCTATTCACATCAAATATTCTTTTGTCTGTGTAAATTTTACTTTCACCAGTATCAGCAAGAATTATAAATTCATGGGAAAGATTTCCACCAATAGGCCCAGTATCCGCTGCCATAGGTATCGCAGATAAATTTAATCTTTTAAAGGTTCTTAAATATGAAAGGAAAAATTTGTTATAAGAAAAAAGAGCCTCATCATCATTTAAGTCAAAAGAGTAAGCATCTTTCATATAAAACTCCCTACATCTCATAATTCCAAACCTTGGTCTTAATTCGTCTCTAAATTTCCATTGAATATGATATAATAGCTGTGGAAGTGATTTATAAGATTTAATACTTGATCTAAAAATTTCTGTTATAAGCTCTTCATTGGTAGGTCCATACAACATTTCTCTATTTTGACGATCTTTAATACGCAACATCTCTTCTCCATAATCATCATATCTTCCACTTTCTTTCCAAATTTCTGATGATTGAATTGTTGGCATTAGAATCTCCTGAACGCCAATTCTATCCTGTTCTTCTCTAACAATTTGCTCTATTTTTTTCATAACTTTGAAACCGAGTGGTAACCATGAATAGATTCCAGCTGATGATTGTTTTATCATTCCAACTCTTAACATAAGCTGATGAGATTTAATTTTGGCTTCTGTAGGATTATTTTTTAGAATTGGTACAAATGATTTTGAAAAATACATTTTATTATTTAAATTCTTACCAAGTTTATATTTGTTAGTGGTTTTTTCCCAGTTTTTTCTTTTGAAAATTTACGACAAGTTATTTTAAGAGCATCTATGAGATTGTCTTGTTGTTTCGTGTTGTTTAATGAAAATGTTTTAATAGTTCTTTCTATTTCTTCCTCCAATCCATAAATAAACTCATCATTCTCATATACTGGTAGACCTCTAAAAGTTACCAAAGGTTTGTTGTGAATGTTTCCTTTTGGTGTAATCATAATTGTAGCTTCTAAAAATCCATTTGATGAAATATTTCTTCTTTCTTTTATTGATCTAGAATCCTCCTCTACTGGAACATTTCCATCTAAATAAACTCTTCCACTTGGTGCTTTGTCATAGACCTCTGGTTTTTCTCCAGGATACAACTTAACAATATCACCGTTCTCTACTTGAACTGGGTATTTAACCTGCATCTCTTTTGCAAATTCAATGTGCTCCATCATGTGTCTGTGTTCACCGTGAACAGGGATAACTGCTTTTGGCCTAATCCAATTATACATGTCTCTTAAGTCCTCACGGTTAGGATGACCGGAAACATGAATATATTCATTATCTTCAGATATAACTTCGATACCCTCTTTGACCAAATTGTTATGAAGCTTATATAATTTCTTCTCATTTCCAGGGATAATTTTTGAAGAAAAAATTACAGTATCGTTTCTCTCAATAAAAACATCTGGGTGAGTATATTTAACTATTCTATTCATAGCTCCCATTGGTTCACCCTGACTTCCAGTGCACAAATAAACAATTTTTTCTCTAGATATATTTTTTGCATCTCTTGGATCTATTGGATCAATAACATTCTTAAGATAACCACATTGTCTTGCTGCTTTAAATATTCTGTGCATCGATCTTCCAACTAGTGAAATATGTCTTCCTGTTTGTTCTGCACAATAAAAAACAGTTTCCATTCTGGCTACATTAGATGCAAATGAAGTAACGATTATTCTTTTTTTTAATCTTTCAAAAACCTTAAGTAAATTTTTACGCACATCAAGTTCAGACCCTGCTCTACCTGCACTAAATACATTTGTAGAGTCACAAATCATAGCTAATACACCTTCGTTGCCTATTTCCTTTAATCTTTCAGAGTTTATATTTCCACCTATCAAAGGATCTGGATCGCATTTCCAATCTCCGGTATGTAGTATATTTCCAGCTGGTGTTTGTATTTTAAGACCATTAGGTTCTAATATTGAATGAGTAAGTGTAACAAACTCTATTTTAAAGGGATCTAGTTTAATTGTACTATTAAGTTCTACTATTTTTAAATAACTAGTTATATCAATTTTTTTTTCTTTAAATTTTTCAGTAATTAATACTGAGGTAAAAGGTGTAGCATAAATTTTACATTTTAATTTTGGCCATACATGAGCTATAGCTCCAATATGATCTTCATGAGCATGTGTTAGGACTATGCCTAGCAAGTCATCTTTTTTATCTATTATAAATCCTGGATCTGGATATATGATATCAACGCCAGGTACTGTATCATCTGCAAATGTAACACCAACGTCAACAATAATCCATTTTTGATTGTCTGGCTTACCATATGCAAATAGGTTCATATTCATCCCTATTTCACCAGATCCTCCTAGAGGACAAAATAATAATTCATCTTTCATTTTTTTTAATTTATAGCTACTCTTAAGATACCTTTAATTGTTAAATTTTTATCAACCGTTTTAATACCCTTAATTGATGATTTAAATAAGTGTGCAAATCCACCTGTAAGTATAATTTTAAACTTCTTTCTAGTTTGTTTTAAAATAAGTTTAATTATATTTTCGATTAAACCAGCATAACCATGATAAAAACCAGCTCTTACAGCAGTTTTAGTGTTTTTGCCAATGACATTTGCTGTCTTTTCTAGCTTAATTTTAGGTATTAAAGAGGCTTTATCTATTAAATTTTTCAAGGAAAGTTCTACACCCGGCGCTAAAACACCACCAATATAATCTTTTTTAATAACAATATCAAAATTGGTAGCCGTTCCAAAATCAACTATAATATAATTAAACCTACTATCAATAACTGCAATCGCATTAGCCAAACGATCAGAACCAATTTGTTTTCTATTGACTTTTATATTAATAAATTTTTTTAAATTACATGTTTTTAATTCAACACAGTTCAATTTAGTAATTTCTTTAATGGTTTTTTTTATTATTTTATAAGAGTTAGGGACAACTGAACTAAAGAGTACTTTTCTAAGTTTAGAATTATATTTTCTTAAAAATAATAATTTTTTATTGAGAGTTTTTTTATTTAAATTTTTCTTATGAATTTTAATATTTTTGATCAATTTTAAGTTATTATTAAATAAACAAATTTTAATCGCAGTATTTCCAATATCGCCAATTAAATACATATATTAAACTCCAAATGCGTGTAGGTTTTTTTCATACAGCAATTTAATTTCTTTAAATAATTCAAGTCTTTTTAATTTTTTATTTGTATAATTATTTAAAAATGTAGTTGGATAATTATTAATTTTTGGACTACTAGAAACATTAATTCCAATTCCTACAATTAAGTATTTTTTATTCTGCATAAAAATTGTTTCTTGTAAAATTCCACATACCTTTTTTTTATTTATTAATATATCATTAGGTTTTTTTATTAGCATTAGAGTGTTTATTTTTTTATATATTATTTTTTTAATTATTTTTAAATTTAAATTTATTATTTTTGATAAAGGTATTTTTTTACTAATTTCAAAGAAGACTGATAAAAACAAATTACCTTTAATAGATATCCATTTATTTTTTCTTTGTCCTTTACCTTTTGTTTGTTGATCTGTTAAAATTATTCCTCTTTGATTGCCTTGCTTAATTAATCTTAGGGCTACTTTGTTAGTGCTTTCAACTTTTTTGTATAAATATTTTTTTAATTTCATTAGATCATGTTAATTTTAGATACTATTTCTGTTATGCCGCTCGGATATATAAAGTATGCTAAAATAAATATTGTTGAAATAGCTAAAGTAATTTTTAATCCTAGATTATGAGATGTTTCGAATTCTTCTTTTTCTGGATCAAAATATATTATTTTTATAATTCTTAGATAATAAAAAGCTGCAACCACAGTTGCTAATAATCCAACAATTGCTAAAAAATACATTGACTGTTCTATAACAGCTAAAAAAACATAAAATTTTGCAAAGAAGCCAGCTAGTGGAGGTATTCCAGCTAAAGAAAATAAAACTATTAATAATGAGAAAGATAAAATTGGATGTTTTTTAGAAAGCCCAGATAAATCCTCTATATTCTCATAATATTTATCATTTCTTTTAAGCATAAATAAGCAGCTAAAAAAGGCTAAATTCATTACCAAATAAATAGATATATAAGTAATGGAACTTTGTATTCCTTGGTTACTAACTGTTGCTAATCCAGCCAACGAATAACCCATGTGACTGATTGAACTATAAGCAATTAATCTTTTTAAGTTTTTTTGACCTATGGCTGCTACGGCACCAAATATCATTGAAGCTATTGAAATAAATACAATAATAGTTTGCCACTGGTCATTCATACTAGCAAAAGGTGTGTACAAAAACTTAATGAATACAGAGAGCGCAGCTATTTTTGGAAGTATAGCAAAGAATAATGTTACAGATGTTGGCGAGCCTTGATAGACATCTGGGGCCCACATATGAAAAGGTACAGCTGATATTTTAAATGCAAGACCAACTAAAATAAAGACTATCCCAAACGTAGTACCATAATTAAATTCAGTAGAGTTTATAAGTATTTGATCAAAATTTGTGCTTTCAGAAAATCCATAAGTTAATGAACACCCATATAACAGCAAACCAGATGATAATGCGCTAAGAACAAAATATTTTAGTCCAGATTCTGTAGAAAGTAAATTGTCTCTATTAAAAGATGCAAGAACATACAGAGCCAATGATTGTAGTTCAAGGCCCATGTAAAAAACAATTAAATCATTTGAACTTATCATTATCATCATTCCTAAAATGCTGCTTAGAATGAGGATTGGGTATTCAATTTTATTTAAATTGATAACTTGAATATATTTGGATCCAGTTAGCATTACAAAAATTCCAGATCCAACAAGTATAATCTTCATATAATTAGATAAATTGTCTAATAAATATGAATTATTAAATAAGAAAATTTTTTCTAATGAGCTAAGATTTATTATTAGTGCCAATAAAATAACTAGCGATATATTAGATAAATTATAAATTAAACTTGCGCTATTTTTTTTGAAAACTCCAAATAGTAAAAACAGCATTATAGAGACCGATATGAAGATTTCAGGTAATATATATTGAAAATTTTCCATTAGTCTTTTGATGCAAGGCTGTTAATTAAATCAAAGTTGTACATGGTTAAAGTATTCTCGACTGACGATTCAATTGAATTCATTAAAGGCTCTGGATAAAAACCAAAAAATAAAATTGGTATTACTAGAGCTGATAAGGTGATAATTTCAAAAGTTTTTAAATCTTTCATACTTTTAAGCTCTTGATTATTAATTTTGCCGAAAACAACCCTTTTAAATAGCCACAGCATATATGCTGCTCCTAAAATTACTCCCAAACTTGCAATCATCGCTACTAGGATATTTTTCTCAAATGCACCCATTAAAATTAAAAATTCTCCTATAAAGCCTGTTGTTCCAGGTAGTCCAAGAGCACCTAGTGTAAATACCATAAAAACAATTGCATATCTTGGCATTATAGAGACTAAACCGCCATATTTATTTATTAGTCTTGTATGATGCCTTTCATAAACAACCCCAACACTTAAGAAGAGCGCTGCAGATATAAGTCCATGACTAATCATTTGGAAAATACTTCCCTCAATACCTTGTTGAGTCATTGTGAAGATACCTAGTGTTACAAATCCCATATGAGCAACTGAGGAGTATGCTATGAGTTTTTTCATATCTTCCTGCATCAAAGCAACTAGAGATGTATAAATAATCGCAATTAAACTTAATATATAAACTAACATAGTGAAATATTCAGAAGCTATAGGAAATAATCCTATCGAAAATCTAATAAATCCATATCCAGCCATTTTAAGCAATATTGATGCTAGCAATACAGATCCAACAGTTGGAGCTTCTACATGAGCATCTGGCAGCCACGTATGTACTGGCCACATAGGAGTTTTAACTGCAAAAGAACTGAAAAATGCTAACCATAATAAATTTTGATATTCGGCCTTTATGCCAAGTTCATAAAGTTTTTCAACATCAGTGGTTCCTGTTATCCAATAAATTGAAATAATAGCAACCAACATAAGAACTGATCCTAATAAAGTGTACAGAAAAAATTTAAAAGCCGAATAGACTCTTCTTTCTCCACCCCAAATACCAATTATTAAAAACATTGGTATAAGACCTGCCTCAAAAAATAAATAAAATACTACTAGATCAAGTGAACAGAAAACACCAATCATAAATGTTTCCATTATTAATATGGCAATTAAGAAATCCTTAAGTCTATTTTTAATTGTAGCATTAACTGAAATAATGCAAATTGGAGTTATGAAAGTTGTTAATATTACAAATAAAATTGAAATACCATCTATTCCAACTTTATAATTAATGAATCCTGACAGCCATTCTCTATTTTCTACAAATTGAAAGTCTATTGAATTTTTATCAAAAACATACCAAAGATATAAAGATAATAAAAAATTTGCTAAAGAAATAAATAAAGCTACATATTTGGAACTTTGATATTTTCCACTTGATGATTTTGTGAATAATATAAATAAAGCACCTATTGTAGGTAGCAAAATTAATGATGATAAAATTGGAAAGTTCATCAGTTTAATATCAGTATTGTTAGTAAAACTGAAAATCCAATCAACATAACAAATGCATATTGGTAAATAAATCCAGATTGCAATTTGGTTGCTTTAATTGATAAATTTTTAATTACACTCGAAACCCCATCAGGACCAAATTTATCTATTATCGACCCATCAACTTTTTTCCATAAAAACTTTCCAATTCTTTTTGAAGGATTAACAAATAAGTAATCATATATTTCATCAAAGTACCATTTCTTAACTAAAAATTGATAAATTGGTTCATTCATTTCTTTCAATCCTATAACTATGTTTTTATTTTTTAGATATAAATAATAAGAAAATGGAATAGCAGCAGTTACAAGTATAGGTGTTAAAAACAAAAACCATGTTGGTGGATGATCTGTGCTGAGTGGTTCTAAAAATTTTATAGATTTACCCCAAAATTCATATGCTATTTCATGCCCTATAAATAAGCCTTTAAAGGCCATACCTGCAAAAATAGCTCCTATTGCCAAGATTACTAATGGGGCAATCATAACCAAAGGAGACTCGTGTATTTTATCAACACTAAGTTCTTTATTGTTAAAATTACCATGGAACGTTTTAAAAATAAGTCTCCATGAGTAAATTGAAGTTAATAAAGCTGTAACAATACCCACAAAAGCTGCAAGTATTCCAACGCCATTTCCTCTTAGGTACGCAAATTCTATTATTGCATCTTTAGAGTAAAAACCTGATAAAAAAGGAAAACCTGTTAAAGCAAGAGTTCCTATTAGCATTAATACATATGTGTATGGGAGTTTCTTTATAACTCCACCCATTTTATTTATATCTTGTTCTTCATGAAACGAATGAATTACAGCACCCGCTCCTAAAAATAGCAAAGCTTTAAAAAAGGCATGGGTAAATAGATGAAACATCGCAACATTGTAGGCACCTACTCCAGCAGCAAAGAACATATAGCCCAACTGACTACAAGTAGAATAAGCAATAATTTTTTTTATATCATTTTGAACAAGTGCAACTGTTGCTGCAAAGAAAGCAGTAGTCATTCCAATTATGGTTATAACTGTGAGAGCTAGTGGAGAGTATTCATATATAGGTGAGCATCTAACAATCAGAAACACCCCTGCTGTTACCATTGTTGCTGCATGAATTAATGCGGATACTGGTGTTGGGCCCTCCATAGCATCAGGCAACCAGGTATGTAATAAAAATTGAGCTGATTTACCCATTGCTCCAATTAACAAAAGTAAACAAATCAAATCAACAATTTCTATATTAATACCGATAAAATAAATTTTTTTATCTAATACGTTTGGGATTTGTTCAAAAACTTCGTCATAATTGACTGTACCAAAAATGTAAAAAATCAGAAAAATTCCAAGTGCTAAACCAAAGTCGCCAACTCTATTAACAACAAAGGCTTTTATTGCAGCCTTGTTTGCACTCTCTTTTTTAAACCAAAATCCAATTAAAAAATATGAGCATAAGCCTACACCTTCCCACCCAAAAAATAGTTGAATAAAATTGTCTGAACTTATTAAAGTTAACATTGCAAAAGTGAATAAAGACAAATATGCCATGAATCTTGTTTTATGAGGATCGTGTGACATGTAACCAATTGAATAAATATGAACTAAGGCTGAAACTAAGTTTACCACAACAAACATAACTGCTGATAAAGTGTCAATTTTTATCGACCAATTAACATTTAATGTTCCAGAGTTAATCCAAGTAGCTATAACAAGATTGTTTGAATAATCTGAACTAATAACTTTATACAAAACAAGTAAAGAGAGTATTGCTGAAATACTCACAAACGAACTTGTCAAAATTTGAGAATTTCTGTCTCCTACTTTGTTTCCAAAAAAACCACTAATCACAGCTCCTATTAGAGGTAGAAATAAAATTAGGTATTCCATTTTATCCTTTTAAATTTTTAATTTCTTCAACTCTTATTGTGTCTGAATTTCTAAAATAAACTACAATTATGGCTAATCCGATAGCTGCCTCAGCAGCAGCAACTGTTAAAATAAATAGTGTAAATATTTGCCCACTTAAATCATTGATAAATATTGAAAAGGCAACAAGGTTTATGTTTACTGCTAGTAAAATTAGCTCAATACTCATTAAAATAACTATTACATTTTTTCTATTAAGGAAAATCCCTACAACACCAATCGTAAATATAATTGCAGCTAATGTTAAATAATGACCTAAACCTATGCTAAGCATCTATTTTAACTCCTTTATTTCTCTCAGCCTCAACTAAATCAACACCTTCATCTCTTTCTCTAGAAATTTGCTTAACATAACTCTGTCTTTTAACTCCGACTCTTTCTCTATAAGTTAAAACAATTGCCCCTATCATAGCAACTAACAAAATCATTCCTGAAATTTGAAATAGAAGTATATAATCCGTATATAAAACATTTCCAATAGATCTAGTATTAGTGACCTCAGTAGATATATTTATAGAAAGGCTATTTAATAAATCAGGTTTATATTTCCATCCTCCAATTACAATTATAAGTTCAAAAAAAATAATTAAGCTAACTAATAAACCAACTGGTATATGGGTTCCACCATCCCACCTTGAGCTAAACCATTGGCCTTTTTGTTCAGCTACGTTTAACATCATCACAACGAATAAAAATAGAACTGCAACTGCTCCAACATAAACAATAAGCATTATCATGCCTAAAAATTCTGCACCTATCATAATAAATAAACAGGATATACTAATAAAATCTAGGATTAAAAAAAATACAGAGTGAACTGTATTTTTTGAGACTGTTACCATGACTGCAGAAACAATGGCTATTAAGGAGAAAATATAGAAGAATACTGAGTGTGCAATCATAAGATTACCTGTGAGAACTATCAGCCTTTATATTTGCAGCTAAAATATTTTCCCACCTGTCTCCATTTTCCAAGAGTTTTTCTTTTGTATAATAAAGCTCTTCTCTAGACTCTGTTGCAAATTCAAAATTAGGACCTTGGACAATCGCATCTACGGGACACGACTCTTCACAAAGACCACAATATATACACTTAAGCATATCAATATCATATCTTACAGTTTTTCTACTACCATCATCTCTTTCCTTCGACTCAATTGTAATAGCTTGGGCTGGACATACAGCTTCACACAGCTTACAAGCTATGCATCTTTCTTCACCGTTAGGATATCTTCTAAGAGCATGCTCCCCTCTAGACCTTGTTCCTAAAGATCCCTTTTCAAAAGGATAATTGATTGTCTTTTTTGCCTTAAAAGTCTCTTTTATTGCGATTAATAAACCAGTCACAAAATCAATCATGAATATAGTTTTTAATAATCTTGAAATTTTCATTTATTTCCCTGGTAGTAAATCAAAATATAGTAAAAAACTTGAAGTTAAAACAACATAAAACAGTGAAAATGGGAGAAATATCTTCCAACCAAGCTTCATTAATTGGTCATATCTGTATCTTGGAACAGTTGCTTTAACTAACGCAAATAAAATAAATAAAAATAATATTTTAAAGATTAACCAAAAAGGACCTGGAATAGCATTAAATGGGAAGATGTCTATAGGAGATAACCAGCCACCCAAAAATAAAACTGATCCCATTGCACACATTAACAAAATATTTGCATACTCTCCCAACCAAAACATAGCATACATCATTCCTGAATATTCAGTTTGATATCCTGCCACTAATTCTGCTTCTGCTTCTGGTAAATCAAATGGAGGACGATTTGTTTCAGCTAGTGCAGAAATAAAAAAAATTACAAACATAGGAAACAAAGGAATTACAAACCATAAATTTTGTTGTGCCATAACGATGTCACTTAAGTTTAAAGATCCAACACATAATAGAACATTGATTATAATAACTCCTATTGAAACTTCATATGATACCATTTGTGCAGCAGATCTGATTGCACCTAAAAAAGGGTATTTAGAGTTGGAAGCCCACCCTCCCATAATTATTCCATATACACCTAATGATGAAACTGCAAAAAGATATAAAATACCAACATTGATGTCAGCCAGAACAAAATCTTCACCAAATGGTATTACAGCCCACGATATTAATGCTAATGTCATAGTCACGACCGGAGCTAATACAAATACAAGTTTATTTGAGCTTGCAGGTATTATTATTTCTTTAAAAATATATTTTAATGCATCAGCTAATGATTGAAATAAACCAAATGGACCAACAACATTTGGTCCTCTCCTTTTTTGTACAAAGGCCCAAACTCTTCTATCAAGCCAAACAATCATTGCTACAGAAACTAAAACAGGTACTAATAAAAATATAATTTTATAAACTTCAGTAAATAATATTAAAAAATAAGAGTCCATTAACCCTCAGTTCCGGTTTTTTTTAAATCAGCTCTTGCATGTCTACACTCTGACATTGTTTTGGATGCACGGGCAATCGTATTAGAATAGTAATAATCAATATCCTCAACTAGTATTTTTTCATCATTCAAATTATATGTAGGAACTTCAAAATTTTTTATATTTTGATTATTTAAATAATTTTGCATAGATTTTAGTAGTTCATCTTTATTATTAAACAAAGAATTACCAAGTATAGCAGAAGATAACTCATTTATTATCTGCCAATCCTCTTTAGCTTCTCCTGGAGGATATGAGGCTTTATATGCTTTTTGAAGCTTTCCCTCTAAGTTGGTGAAATAACCATCTTGTTCAGTATATGCAGCACCAGGCAATATTATATCTGCCATATCTGCACCATTATCACCATGGCTTCCAATATAAATTATAAATTCATTACTTTTTTTTAATTTGAGGTTGTCTTGGCCTAGTAAAAAAATTACTTCTGCGTCACCATTCTTAATTTTTTTAAGAGTTTCATTACTTCCATCATTTGAGGAAAAAATGCCTAAATCATAAGAACCAACAGCTGATGCATTAGTTGATAAAATATTTAGTGCATTCCAATTATCATCAATTTTATTAATACTAGTTAAATACTTTTTTAACTCTTCAAAAATATATGGGCCATTGTTGCTATTTAATATTGATTGACCTAAGATAATTAAAGGTTTTTCTGCATTGACAATTTTGTTTGAAAGATCGTGTTTATTTTCAATTATTTTATTTATTACTTTTGAATTATTTTCTAAAACTTTATAAGGATAAGTTAAATCACCTACATCTTCTAAAGAAAATATTTCAGTTTTATTTTTTAAATAAGTTTTTCTTATTCTTGAGTTTAATATAGTTGCCTCAAATCTTGGGTTTGTACCTATTAATAATATAAGATCACTTTCCTCAATCCCTTCTATGGTAGAATTAAATAGGTAATTATTTCTGTTTTTAAAATTTATGTAAGTATGGTTTGCTCTAGAATCTAAATAATTAGAATTTAAGGTTTTTTGAAATAAGTTTTTAACAGCAAACATAGTTTCCATATTTGTCATATCACCAGTTAAACCAACTATTTTGTCTGGTGATGTTTTTAAAATTTTTTCTTTGATTTTTTTGTATGCATCTTGCCAACTTATTTTCTCAAAATTTCCATTATTTTTTATTAATGGAGTGTCTAATCGTTGATTTTTTAATCCATCACATGCATATCTTGTTTTATCAGAAATCCACTCTTCGTTAATTTGCTCATTAATTCTTGGTAGAACCCTTTTTACTTCCCAATCGTAAGTATCCACTCTAATGTTTGACCCAACAGCATCCATAACATCAATTGTTTCTGTCTTTTTTAGTTCCCAAGGTCTTGCCTCGAACACATAAGGTTTAGAAGTTAATGCACCAACTGGACATAAATCAATTACATTTGCTGACATTTCAGACTCCATGGATTTCTCTAAATATGTAGTAATTTCCATATTTTCTCCACGTCCGATAGCTCCTAATTCTGGCACTCCCGCTACTTCAGTAGCAAATCTAATACATCTAGTACAATGAATACATCTAGTCATTTGAGTTTTTATTAATGGACCCATGTATTTTTCAGGTACATATCTTTTATTCTCTTTAAATCTTGATTTATCAATTCCATAAAACATAGATTGATCCTGTAAATCACACTCACCACCTTGATCACAAACAGGACAATCCAAAGGATGGTTGGCCAGTAAAAACTCCATCACACCTTTTCTTGCTTTTTCAACTTTTTCCGTATTTGTTTTTATAACCATCCCTTCAGCTGCGGGCATAGCGCATGAAGCTATAGGTTTTGGTGATTTTTCCATTTCGACCAAACACATACGACAATTTCCAGCTATAGAAAGTTTTTCGTGATAACAAAATCTTGGTATTTCAGCTCCAGCCTGTTCACAAGCCTGGAGCACCGTTAGACCATCTTCAACTTCAATATCAATATCGTTTACTTTTAATTTAGGCATTTTCCTTTTCTAATAAATGTTGATCAACCAGGTATGGAATATTTTTTTGTTTTTTTACTACAGGATCAAATTTATTTCTTTCAAGTATTTCATCTTTAAAATGTCTAATTAATCCTTGGACTGGCCAAGACGAACCTTCACCAAAAGCACAAATTGTATGACCTTCTATTTGTTTTGTTACATCAAAAAGCATATCTACTTCATCTGGAGTTGCCTCACCTGCTGCCATTCTTTCTAACATTCTCCACATCCATCCAGATCCTTCCCTACAAGGTGTGCATTGACCACAACTCTCATGCTTATAAAATCTAGCTATTCTTGCCATACACTTAATAATATCTTGGTCATTATTGATCACAACAATCCCAGCTGTTCCTAGTCCTGTTTTATTTTCAACACATGCATCAAAATCCATTTTCATATTGTCACATATTTCTTTAGGTAACATTGGCATTGAAGAACCACCAGGTATTACTGCTTTGAGATTATCCCATCCACCAACTACACCTCCAGCGTGGGTTTCGATTAATTCCTTAAGTGAAACTCCCATTTCTTCCTCAACGTTACAGGGATTATTTACATTTCCAGAAATACAATAAATTTTTGTTCCAGTGTTTTTAGCTCTTCCAAGTGAACTAAACCATTTTGCACCTCTTCTTAGAATTGTGGGAACAGCTGCAACAGTCTCAACATTATTTATGATAGTAGGACATCCATATAATCCAATTAATGCAGGAAATGGTGGCTTTAATCTTGGTTGGCCCTTTTTTCCTTCTAAACTCTCAAGTAGTGCAGTTTCTTCACCACAAATATAGGCACCTGCACCATAATGAATATAAATATCTAAATCCCACCCTGAATTTAAAGCATTTTTACCAATTAAATTATTTTTATAAGCCTCATCGATTGCCGTTTGAAGTTTTTGTCCTTCATTAAAATATTCACCTCTAATATAAATATAACATTTATGGGCATTAACTGCGTAAGAAGCAATTAAACAACCTTCTATTAATTTGTGAGGTTCAAATCTTAATATATCTCTATCTTTGCATGTTCCAGGTTCAGACTCATCAGCATTGATAACTAGGTAATGTGGTCTGGACCCTACTTCTTTAGGTGCAAATGACCATTTTAGACCAGTTGGAAAACCAGCTCCGCCACGTCCTCTAAGCTCAGAAGATTTAACCTCATTGATTATCCACTCTCTTCCTTTTTCTAAAATTTCTTTTGTTCCATTCCAATCATTTCTTAATTTAGCAGACTCGATATCAGCACCACTGTCATTGTATAAATTTTGAAATATTCTATCTTCGTCTTTAAGCATTTTTGTTACCTAATAAAGTTTTTCTATTGTTAACTGGTTCTGCATTTATTCTTCCAGAATAAGATCCTGGTTTTGGGATTTTGTTTTGGTATATCGTCTCAATTATTTCTTCAAGTTTTTTGCCATTCAAATCTTCATAATAATCCTCATTAACTTGCATCATTGGAGCGTTAACACATGCACCTAAACATTCAACTTCCATCCAAGAAATTTTTCCATCTTCAGATAATACATTTTCTTTTTCAGATATTTTGCTTTTACAAACTTTTACTAAATCATACGCTCCTCTAAGCATACAAGGTGTTGTAGTGCAAACTTGAAAGAAATATTTACCAACTGGTGACAGATTATACATCGAATAAAAAGTTGCTACTTCATAAACTTTTATATAAGGCATGTCTAAAAATTTGGCTATGTATTTCATTGCTTGTAACGGTATCCAATTATCATTTTGCCTTTGAGCGATATATAACAAAGCCATTACTGCACTCTGTTGTTTTCCATTTGGATAATTAGAAACAATTTTATTTGCAGCCTCCATACTTTTATCACTAAATTTAAAGGTTTCAGGCTGTTCTTTGTGAATTTTTTTTACACTCATCTATCAACCTCTCCAAAAACAATATCCATTGAACCTAAAACTGCAGGTACATCAGCGAGCATGTGTCCTTTTATTAAATAATCCATAGCTTGAAGATGGGCAAATCCAGGCGCTCTGATCTTACATTTGTAAGGTTTATTTGAGCCATCTGAAATTAGATAGACACCGAATTCTCCTTTTGGTGCCTCAACTGCAGTGTATATTTCATCTTTTTCAACCCTATATCCTTCTGTAAATAGCTTAAAATGATGAATTAAAGCCTCCATAGATTGTTTAAGTTCCTTTTTTGGTGGAGGAGAAATCTTTCCATCTTCTGTTTTAATTGGTCCTTTTGGAATATTTTTTAAACACTGTTTAATAATTTTTACACTTTCTCTCATTTCTTCAATTCTACAAAGATATCTATCATAACAATCTCCATTTTTACCAACAGGAATTTTAAATTCTAAATCGTCATAACAATCATAAGGTTGACTTCTTCTTAAATCCCAAGCTACACCAGAACCTCTTAACATTACTCCTGAAAAAGAATAATCTAGTGCGTCTTGTTTGGATACAATTCCTATATCTACATTTCTCTGTTTAAATATTCTATTATCAGTAAGTAAAGTTTCTAAATCATCAATAATTTTTGGGAATTTTTTACAAAATTCATCGATATCACTATCAAGTCCTGTAGGTATATCTTTATGTACTCCCCCTGCTCTAAAATAATTTGCATGCAACCTTGAACCAGACACTCTCTCATAAAATCCCATTAATTTTTCTCGTTCCTCGAATCCCCATAAAGTTGGTGTTAGCGCCCCGACATCCATTGCTTGAGTAGTTACATTTAATAAGTGGCTTAATATTCGTCCTATTTCACAGAAAATTACTCTTATATATTTCGCTCTAGAAGGAACTTCGATTTTAAGAATTTTTTCTATAGCTAAAGCAAATGCATGTTCCTGGTTCATTGGTGCTACATAATCAAGACGATCAAAATAAGGAACTGCTTGCATATAAGTTTTATTTTCTATTAACTTTTCAGTGCCTCGGTGCAATAATCCTATATGGGGATCTGCTTTTTCAACAACTTCTCCATCTAATTGAAGTATTAATCTTAAAACTCCATGTGCTGCAGGATGTTGTGGTCCAAAATTTAAATTTAGTGTTTTTTTTTCTTTTGACATTAGCTTTTTTTAATCTCTTTAATGTATTTGGTTCCTTCCCAAGGACTCTCATAATCAAAATTTCTGTAATCTTGTTCTAATTTTACAGGTTCATAGATTACTTTTTTTTGTTCTTCACTATAACGAACTTCATTATGGCCAGTAAGAGGAAAATCTTTTCTTAATGGATGCCCTTCAAAACCATAATCAGTTAAAATTCTTCTTAAATCAGGATGATTTTTAAATTTTAACCCATACATATCAAAGACTTCTCTTTCCATCCAATTTGCTGCTGGAAATATTGATGTTATTGATGAGATTAATTCATTTTCTTTGATTGAATAATCAATAATAATTCTTTGGTTATATTCATGGCTTAATAGTAAATAAATCATCTTAAATCTATTTTCATTTTCTGGATAATCTACAGCTGTAATTTCGATTAATTGCCTGAATTTAGTTTCTTTATTGGTCTTCAAAAAAGAAATAACATCAACTAATTCATCATAATCAATGTTTAAATAAATATTATCATGCTTTATAAATGAATTATTTATTTTAGATGTTAATTCAGAATTAATAAACTTTTCCAAGTCCTCAAGATTTTTCATTATTATCTTTCTAAAGAACCTTTATTTCTAATTTTTTTTTGTAATTGTAAAATCCCATAAAGTAACGCTTCAGCTGAAGGGGGGCATCCAGGAACATATACATCAACGGGTACCACTCTATCACATCCTCTTACTACAGAATATGAATAATGATAATAGCCTCCACCATTTGCACAACTTCCCATGGATATTACATACCTTGGTTCGGGCATCTGGTCGTAAACTTTTCTTAATGCTGGAGCCATTTTATTTGTTAATGTACCTGCTACTATCATCACATCTGATTGACGTGGTGATGCTCTAGGTGCTGCACCAAATCTTTCAAGATCATATCTTGGCATAGATGTTTGCATCATTTCAACAGCACAACATGCTAATCCAAATGTCATCCAATGCAATGAACCAGTTCTTGCCCAATTAACAAGATTGTCTAGTGATGTTGTTATGAAACCGTTATCACTAAAGTCTTGAGCTAACTGTTTAAACTCTTCGGGGATATCTTTTTTTCTATCTTGCAAATTCATTCTATTCCCAATCTAAGGCTCCTTTTTTCCACTCGTAAATAAATCCAACAGTTAAAATAAATAAAAATAACATCATAGAGCAGAAACCATACAAACCAATTTCACCAAGTGAGATCGCCCATGGGAATAAAAATGCAATTTCTAAGTCAAAAATTATAAATAATATTGCAACTAAATAGAACCTGACATCAAATTCCATTCTAGAGTCATTGAAAGGTTCAAACCCACATTCATATGCTGAAAGTTTTTCAGGATCAGGTCTGCTTGGAGCAGCAATATAATTAATTGCTACAAAAGCAAGACTCAAGCCTAAAGATATTATCAAAAATAATATTATCGGTAGATAATCTTTTAAAAATTCCGCAAGCATATGATTCCTATGTAACAACTATTATATCAACTAAAAGTGAAGATATGTCACATTTTTATGCCTAGTTTTACTCAAATAATGGCGGGAGTGAAGGGACTCGAACCCTCGGCCCCCTGCGTGACAGGCAGGTGCTCTAACCAACTGAGCTACACCCCCACAGGTGTAAATGGTGGGTAGTAAAGGACTCGAACCTTTGACCCCCTCGGTGTAAACGAGATGCTCTACCAACTGAGCTAACCACCCAAAATCTTGGTACTATTACATCAACGGATTAATAAAGTAAATTGTTTATTACTGAATACTAGCTTGAGATTTATCGTCCTTTTTGCCCTCAGAAAGTTTTTCAACTTCAGTCCATTCTACAGGTTTAAGCTCTTTTGTAAGGGCAATTTTAAGAACTTCATCTGCTGTTTCTACTGGAATGATTTTAATGTCCTCTCTTACTTTTTTTGGAATGTCTGCTAAATCTTTTTCGTTTTCTTTAGGTATTAACACTTTTTTAACCCCTGCTCGGTGTGCAGCTAATAATTTTTCTTTTAAACCACCAATTTGTAAAACTTGTCCTGTAATTGTTACCTCACCAGTCATAGCAATCTCTCTGTTAACTGGAATATTTGTGATCGATGAAACTATAGATGTAACCATTGCTATACCTGCGGATGGTCCATCTTTAGGTGTAGCTCCTTCAGGAACATGGATATGAAAATCTTTTTTTTCAAAGAAAGGTGGAATTATGCCATACTCTAAACTTTTTGATCTGACATACGACTTTGCTGCCTTAACAGACTCTTGCATGACATCACCAAGTTTTCCTGTTATTAACATTCTACCTTTACCTGGCATGTTAACAGTCTCTATTTTAAGAATTTCGCCCCCTACTTCAGTCCACGCTAGTCCTATTACTATTCCAGTTTTATTTTTATTTTCTACTTCGCCAAATTTGAATTTTTTAATTCCTAAAAAGTCTGGAATATTTTTTTCATTTACTTGAACCTTTTCAACTTCACCACTTACTACTTTTTTAACAACTTTTCTTGTTACTTTAGAAATTTCTCTTTCTAAGTTTCTAACTCCAGACTCCCTTGTGTAACTTCTAATTATCTCTTTAATTGTCCCATCCTCTAAATTAAGTTCACCCTCTTTGACGCCATTTTCTTTTACTTGTTTAGGTAGCAAATACTTGTTTGCAATATTTATTTTTTCATCTTCTGTATATCCAGGAATTCTTATAACTTCCATTCTGTCAAGAAGCGGTGGTAGAATATTTAGAGTATTTGCTGTTGTTACAAACATTACATCAGACAAATCGTAATCAACTTCTAAATAGTGATCATTAAAAGCTGTATTCTGCTCAGGGTCTAATGCTTCTAGTAAAGCTGATGATGGATCTCCTCTATAATCGTTTCCAATTTTATCAACTTCATCTAACAAAAATAAAGGATTTTTTGTACCAGCTTTCTTCATCATTTGAATTATTTTTCCTGGTAAAGATCCAATGTATGTTCTTCTATGACCTCTTATTTCTGCTTCATCTCTAACACCTCCTAAAGACATTCTAATAAACTGTCTATTAGTAGCTTTAGCTATAGATTTTCCAAGTGATGTTTTTCCTACCCCCGGTGGTCCAACTAAACATAAGATTGGTCCTTTAATTTTTTCCATCCTTTTTTGAACAGCTAGAAACTCAATAATTCTCTCCTTTACTTTTTCTAAGCCAAAATGATCTTCATCTAAAATTTTAAGGCCTTTGTTTAAATCAATGTCCACATCATCTTTTTTAAACCATGGAAGATCTATCATCCAATCTAAGTAATTTCTAACAACTGTTGCTTCTGCAGACATAGGACTCATATTTTTTAACTTCTTAAGCTCTGACATGCACTTCTTCTCAACTTCTTTTGGCATTTTAGCTTTTTGAATTGATTTTTTTAAGTTAGTAGTTTCATCTTTACCGTCTTCAATTTCACCTAATTCTTTTTGTATTGCTTTTAATTGCTCGTTTAAATAATACTCTCTTTGAGTCTTTTCCATTTGAGTTTTAACTCTTCCTCTAATTCTTTTTTCTACTCCAATTATACTAGTTTCACTTTCCATCATCTTAATAGCTGCATTTAATCTTTTCTTAACATCCAATGTTTCAAAAATTTGTTGCTTTTCAGATATAGATGTATTCAGATTTGAAACAATATTATCTACAATTTTAGATGGATCTTTTAGTTGTTTAATATTGCTAATAGTTTCTGATGATATTTTTTTATTAACAGATGTTAATTTTTCCAGTCTTTTTACAGCTGTAAGGGCTAGCGGCAATAAATCTTCGTCTTTGTTTAGAACATCTTTTTGATGTTCATATGTACAAGTAATAAATTTTTCATCATCCCTGAAATCAATAATTTTTACTCTTTTAATTCCCTCTACTAAAACTTTAACTGTGCCGTCGGGAAGTTTTAAAAGTTGTAATATGTTACTTTCACATCCATAAGAAAATACATCATTTTTTTTTGGATCGTCTACTTCGGAATTTTTTTGAGTAACTAATATTATTTTTTTGTCACTTTTCATTACCTCATTTAAAGCAGTAATAGATTTATCTCTTCCAACAAATAGTGGAATTACCATGCTTGGAAAAACCACTATGTCTCTTAATGGTAATAAGGGTTGTGTTAATTTAACTTCCATAATTATAAATATGGATATTATATTTTATAATGCAATAGGAAACTTTTGTTTATTAACTCTTATTAAGCCGCAGAAGTCTTTTCTGTTTTTGATTTGTTCTTAGTATGAACAATAATTGGCTGAGAGGTGCCCTTAGTTGCTCCACCATCAATAATAACTTCTTCTATGTTATCTTGACCAGGAAGGTCGAACATGGTTTTAAGTAATAAATTTTCTAAAATTGATCTCAGACCTCTAGCACCAGTTTTCTTACTTATTGCTTTGTTAGCAATATCTTTAACTGCTTGATCTTTAAATGTTAATTTTACTCCTTCTAATCTAAATAATTCTTGGTACTGTTTGATCAAAGAATTTTTTGGCTCTTGTAAAATTTTTATTAAAGATTTTTCGTCCAAATCTTCTAGTGTAGCGGTAATTGGTAATCTGCCAATAAATTCTGGAATCAGACCGTATTTTAATAAATCCTCAGGCTCTAGATTTTTCATCCATTCTCCAGTTTTTTTATCTTCTAAAGTTTTTACTTCTGCTCCAAATCCAATAGATGACCCTTTATCTCTCTGAGATATTATTTTATCAAGACCAGCAAAAGCTCCTCCACAAATAAAAAGTATATTGGTTGTGTCTACTTGCAGAAATTCTTGTTGAGGATGTTTTCTTCCACCTTGAGGGGGAACGCTTGCCACAGTTCCTTCCATTATTTTTAATAAGGCTTGTTGAACTCCTTCTCCAGATACATCTCTTGTGATTGATGGATTTTCAGATTTTCTACTAATTTTATCTACTTCATCTATATAAACAATACCTCTTTGAGCTTTTTCAACATTATAATCTGCAGCTTGTAATAATTTCAAAATTATATTCTCAACGTCTTCACCCACATAGCCCGCTTCAGTTAATGTTGTTGCATCAGCCATCGTAAAAGGTACATCAAGTATTCTTGCAAGAGTTTGGGCTAATAATGTTTTTCCACATCCAGTTGGACCTACCAGCATAATATTAGATTTAGATAGTTCAACCGTTTTGCTTGTTTTATTTTCGTAGTTTAATCTTTTGTAATGATTATGAACTGCAACTGATAAAACTTTTTTTGCATGAGATTGTCCGATTACATAATCGTCAAGAACTTTACATATTTCTTTTGGTAAAGGTAATCCATCCTGATGTTTTACAAAATTATCTTTGCTTTCCTCTTTGATGATATCCATACAAAGTTCTACGCACTCATCACAAATAAATACAGTTGGACCTGCAATTAATTTTCTAACTTCGTGTTGGCTCTTGCCGCAAAAAGAACAGTAGAGAATATTTTTATTGTTACTCATAATTTTTAATTCGAATCAATTTTAATACTTTAATACATATGTTGCAAAGTAATCAAGTGGAGGTTGTGAACAAACTATATATTGTGATCTATTCTCTCTTTTCTACCACTTTATCTATCAGGCCAAAACTCTTAGCATTATCAGGGGTCATAAAATTATCTCTCTCTAATGCTGATTTAATTTCATCAACAGATTTTCCGGTATGTTTTGAATAAATTTCATTTAATCTTTTTTTTAAAGATAAAACTTCATTAGCGTGAATTTCGATATCTGTTGCTTGTCCTTGAAAACCAGCTGAAGGTTGATGGACCATTATTCTAGAATTTGGCAATGAAAATCTTTTTCCTTTAGCACCTGCTGCTAGTAAAAATGAACCCATGCTTGCTGCTTGACCTATACACAAAGTACTTATTTCTGGTTTGATGTATTGCATTGTATCATAAATACCAAGTCCAGCTGTTACAAGTCCACCAGGACTATTTATATATAAAGAAATTTCTTTCTTAGGATCTTCAGACTCTAGAAATAATAATTGTGCAGTAACTAATGATGCAACTGCATCATTTATTGGACCAACTACAAATACAATCCTCTCTTTAAGTAACCTTGAATAAATATCATATGCCCTTTCTCCTCTACTAGATTGCTCTACAACCATGGGGATTAGGGTGTTTAATTGTTCTGGAATTTTAATAGACATAATCGATTCGATTAATCTTATACAACTTGTGATTACTTTTTGCTAACCTTTTTTGCTTTTTTATTTTTTGATGCAGGAGTTTTAGTTTTTTTAATTTCTTTGGATTTTGTTTTTAGCTCTTTTTTTTTAGGATCTGTTTTTTTCTTATTTTTTTCATCTACGTCTTTTTTCGTAAGTTTAGCTTGCTCTTTGATATTATTTTCATTTTCTTGTTTTAGAATTTTCTCGGCTTCTTCTTTTGTAATTTCTTTTTTAGTAATTTTTGCTTTTTTCTTAATTTCCTCAATTATTTTTTCTTCGTAAATTTGTCCCCTTAAACTATCTATGGCAGCAGGATTTTGTTGATAATAATCTTTAACAATCTTCTCTTGACCTGGCATCATTCTAAATTGTTTTTGTATTTCAACATTTATTTCTTCATGGGACACATTGATTTTATTTTCTTCACCAAAAGCATTTAGTATTAATCCAGTTTTAATTCTTTTTTTAGCTTGTTCCTGTAATGATTTCTGGTTCTTTTTTACTTCATCTTCCTTCATTCCTTGAGATAATATTTTAACCTCCTGTTCAATTAAATTACCAGGTAATTGGTCTAGTTTTTCTTTCTCTATTTGGTCAAGAATACTTTTCTTTGTAATCATGGCTAATGAATTTTTATATTCATCATTAATTTGTTTTGAAATAAGTTCTTTTAAATTCGCTAAATCTTTTGCGCCCATATTTTTAGCAAAATCATCATTAATTTTTACTTCTTCTGGAATTTTTACTGCTGTAATTTTACATTCAAACACAGCACTTTTATTAATAAGGTCTTTTTCTGGAAAATTATCAGGCAGATTTACATCTACATTTTTTATATCACCTGATTTAACGCCTTCTAATTGTTTATCAAAACCTTTTATAAATAAATCTTTTCCGAGAACTAATTGAGTATTTTTACCTTCATTACCCTTAAATTCTTTGCCATCAATAGTTCCTTTATAATCAAAAATAACAAGATCGTTTATTTTTGAGCTATAATTTGCTTCTGCATCTTTAAAGTTATTTTGATTTTTTGCAATTTCACTAATTCTTTTATCTGTTTCTTTTGGATCAATTTTTACAACATACTCATCTACTTTAATAGAGTTTAATCCTTTGACAGATACCTCAGGTAGTTCAGTAACCGAAATAATGTATTCTAAATCTTTACCTTCACCAAAAGACTTTAAATCTATTTTAGGTTGTCCGGCCGGTTTTATTTTATTTTCTTCTAGAGCTTTTGTTGTTGTGTCTTTTAGCAATTTATCTATTACTTCACCGTAAACAGCTTTACCAAATTGTCTTTTTAATATTTCAGTAGGTACCTTTCCAGGTCTGAAACCTTTTATTACAACATCTTTTCTTATTTCTTCATATTTCTCATCCATAAAGCCTGAGATTGTTTTTTTATCTATAAATACTTTAAGATCTTTTTCTAAACCTTTTTTATTTTCTATTGTTACTTTCATAATCTATTTATGGTAGGCGAGAAAGGACTCGAACCTTCACAGCTTGCACTATTGGTTCCTAAGACCAACGCGTCTACCAATTCCGCCACTCGCCCAAAATTAAGCTGTTTTATATAGTATTGATCTAATTTGTCCAATCAGAATAATAGTGTAAAAGGATATAAATATATAAAAAAATGATAGTTTCACCATGTATAAGCATTTGTAAAATGGATCCTGTAACAGGATATTGTTATGGCTGTGGAAGAAATAATGATGAAAAGAAGATTTGGAAAGACCAGAATACCAAAGATGATTGGAAAAAACAAAATTTAAAAGATATTCAGAATAGAATGCAAGGATGGCAACTAGAAAGTTTCAAAGAATCTTATGAACATAAAAAAAATAACGGAATGTCCTTATTTAAAAAGAAGCAACTAAATGAATCAAACTAGATTAGTAGTAATAATTTATATAATTGGAATTCTTATTGGAGCATTTTTTTTTGATTTGTGGGGCGCTGAAACGAGTGCTGTAAAAAGTTTAGCAGCGATGTTTTGGACAGCATTATTGCTTATAGCTATTGTATTTGCTGATAAAAAAAAGGAATAATTAATCTTTCTGTATTAGTTCACTTATAAATAAATCTCCATGCCCATCATCAACAGCTTTTTTATAAAAAGATTTTTTTACATCAGCTAATTTTTCTGCATTGCCTAAATCTTTTAGCATTTCATGGATATAAGTAAGATCTTTTAAAGTGTTGGAAGTTGAAAATTTAAATCCAGTATAATCATCTTTAAGCACATTATCAAAAATTCTATTTAAAGCTGTTGAGTTTCCAGATCCTAATTTTGCTACTGCAAAAAGTTTTTCTAAATTAATGTCTAATTTTTTCGCACTCTTTATGAATTCTATAACATTTGTTGCAGTACCGAGTGACAAAAAATTATTTAATAGCTTTGACTTTGCTCCTTTGCCCACTTCTCCAAAATGAAAATAATCTTTACAAAAAGTTTTTAAATAAGCTTCAGATTTTTTAAAATTTTCCTCTGATGCTCCAACAATACCTCCACAAACACCTTCTTCTGCTTGAACGGGACCGCCCATAACAGGGCATTCAATGTAGTTAATTTTTTGTTTTGAAAAAATCTGTTCCATTTGAATAGATCCATTTTGGTTATGTGTTGTAACATCAATAATTAATGTATTATCTTTTAGTAAAGTTGATACTTTTTCAGCAATACTTAAGGCGATAGGTGTATTAGTCACACAAAGAAATAATGCATCTAAATTCTTTTCACAAAGTTCATTGTAAGATTTTAACTCAATAGCACCATCACTCACAATCTTATCTATCGGTGCCCTTTTTTTGTTTGCAATAACAAATAAGTTATTTCCATTTTTTAAAATATTTTTGGCTATCCCATAACCCATATAGCCAACACCAATAAAACCTACATTCATAATTTAAAATAATTATAGTATAAGTCATATAGATTAAAAATTAATATTTATGGCTAATGATTTTGAAAAACTTGAAAATTTGATTGTGGGGTGCAAAAAATGCACTAGGTTGGTCAATTTTAGAAAAAAGATAGCTAAAGAAAAACGAAAACAATACTTTAATGAAAATTATTGGGGAAAACCAATAACAGGCTTTGGTGACCCAAAAGCCAGAATTTTGTTTGTTGGTTTAGCACCAGCAGCACATGGTGGAAATAGAACGGGAAGAGTTTTTACTGGAGATAGATCGTCTGATTTTTTATACAAGTGTCTTTATAAAGCAAAGTTATCTAATCAGCCAAATTCGGACCACATAAATGACGGACTTAAATTGAGAGATATATTTATAACTACTGCTTTAAAATGTGTCCCACCTGGAGATAAACCAACAAAAAAAGAGCTAAACACTTGCTTTAAATATTTTAATAAAGAAATTGAATACTTAGAAAATTTAAAAATTGTTGTTGCACTTGGAAAAATAGCTTTTGATGCTTGTATACAATTTTACAAAAAACATTACAGAATTGACTCAAATATTAAATTTGGTCATAGTAAATTCTTTAAACTCCCAAATAATATTTTATTGGTAGGTTCTTATCATCCAAGTCCAAGAAATGTAAATACAGGAAGAATTAACGTAAATAAAATGACTAATTTATTTATTAAAGTAAAAAATACTATTTAGTTAATTGTTCTTTGAGTTTTTCAGGCATTTTGGTTGGTTTGCCCTCTTTATTAATTGTAGCTAAATGAACATCTGCAGTTAAAATTAAATTATCTTTTACAAATATATCTTGCTTCATTTTAATTGACACATTCTTTACTTCTACAATTTCAGAAAAAATATCAAGTTTATCCTCTAACCTTGAAGGTTTTATAAAATTTAAATTACAAGATTTGACAATTATATGTATTCCATAATTTTCTTTCAGGTTAGAATTTGTAAAGTTTACAGAAGCAATGGCATCAGTTCTAGCACGCTCTATAAATTTCAAATAATTTGCATAATAAACTACTCCACCAGCATCTGTATCCTCATAATAAATATTAAAACTTGATTTAAATTTTTTCATAAAAATATTAATATCAAAGTGAAAATATTTTTTATACTAATGATTGATACAATATGAAAATTTATATAATTTGTTTAATTGGTGTTATATTATGTAATTTCGGATACCCAGAAGCCGCTCCAATCCTTGACGTTTTGGCTGCAATAATACTGTCTTTATTAAGTTTTGGTTTAAAAAAATATCTTAATTAAACTTTTACTCAGAGGAAAAAAAAATATTTTGGTAATAACTAACTGCGGTTAGTTTTGAATTATCGGTATCTGCCATAATTGCAATTCCTGAAAGCTCCTCAACGTCTAAATCATGAAATTTTTTAAAGTCTTCTTTTACATTAGCTTTTACTGTAACCCATTCATTTAAATTTGACTTTGTTGAAGCCAGAATGCTATCGATAGATTTCTTTGTATATGGGCTTGGCCATGTCTCTCCTACATTTGAATTGCTTGAAAAAACATAGTTTATAGCTCTATTTGATAATGGCGTTACACCAGTTTTTTTTATTACAAAAACTCTAGCAGCAAAATCATGACCTTTTTTTGTATTTTCTTTTATACCTTTAAGATCTTTTTCAATCTTCCAAGTAATATTTATAAAAGGAGTTTTATCTAAATTAATTTTTATTTCTTTACCTACTCCTGATGCTGCATTAGCTGCCACTGCTTTTAAATAGTTTCCGTTCTCATTATTTCCAATAGAATAGACTGTTTTTGCATCAGCTCCTCTTACTTTTCTAACTTCTAATGAATTTAATTCCTCCTCTGTAAAATCAAAAACTATCAGTTTTTCGGCACAAACCGAGGACATGATTAAAAGATAGATTGCTATTATTTTGATAAATTTTGTAAGCACACGCTTCATATAATTAAATATTTTTAATTATCAACTATAATTTGAAATTTACCTTTAAGGTAAAAGAACAATTTTTGGTGAAGAACAGGTTCCGTCATGAATTTGTTTAAAGGCCTCTGCGCCTTTCTTTAATTCCCTATACTCTATCCAATCTAATTTGCCAATTTTTCTGTCAGCTAAAATTTTGATTGTATTTTCAAAATCTTTATTAGTATAACAATATGTACCAATAAAAGTTACCTCTTGAAGAGTTGCTTTTCTAAAATTAAACTGTCCTGCAGGTTGGGTTAATCCAATATGTATTATGGTGCCACCAGGTTTAATAACCGAGATCGATTGTTGTCTTGAAACTTCTAAGCCTACTGAATCAAAGACAATATCAAAACTATCATTTTGTATTTCTTTGTCCGATGGATTAACAAATTTACCCTCAAAATATTTTGCACATTCACTTAGTCTCAGGTTATTGGGGTCAGACATAATGATATTTTTATTTCCCTTAATTTTAGATAATATTAACGAGCACAATAATCCAATCGCTCCGGCTCCTTGAACTAAAGTTCTACATTCAGATAGAGGTTTTTTAAGAGAATTCTCTCCCATTAAGACTGCATGCAAAGCAACTGCTGTTGGTTCTGCTATAGCTGCTTCATTAAGATTTAAATGGTCGGGTACCTCATAAATATTTTGATTAGGAGAAGAAACTAACTCTGCAAAAACTCCTTGTCTTTCGTATGGTCTGTTCATTCCTAAGAGAACTCTATGTGGACACAAATGCTCTCGCCCACTTGTGCAATATTCACATTTTCCACATGTAATTAATGGATTTAAAACAGCATTTTTTCCTTGAAATTTACCATTTTGTATTACACCGCTTACTTCATGTCCAATTATTAGTGGAGCAATTCTTCGTTCATCTTTTCCGTGATACGCGTGCATATCTGATCCACATATACCTGAGGCATGAACTTTTAATATACTTTCTCCACTAGTCTCTACAGGATCTTTTTCTTCCCTGTAAACCAATTCTTCAACACCGGTGTAAACTAAAGCTTTCATAATTATTTTTCAGCTAGAAGATAATATATAAAAAACGATACGACAAATCCTAATATCCAAGAAAATGATTTTATATCTGAGAAATTGATATTCCATAATAATGAAAATGAGAATATAAAACCTATAATAAGTGAATACACAGCTTTATAGTTCCAACCATTTGTATACATATATTCATTTCCATCCCTCAAAAAAAACAGATCTTTGTGATTTACTTTCCCCTTTTTCACCAGATAGTAATCAGCAATTATTATTGCAAAGGTTGGACCAAAAAATGCTGCAAGACTGTCGATAATATTTATTACACCTATTTGACTTAAAATATATGGCCACAAACCTCCAGCAATAAATCCAATTATTAAAATTAATACTCCAGAAGTTTTGAGATCTAGATTATTAGGAATAAAATTTATTATACTATTTTGCGTAGGTACATAATTAGAAATTAAATTAGTAGATAGAGACGAAAAAATTATAAAAATTAGAACAAACACAGTTAAGCCAGTATTGTCTAATTTTCCAATAATATCCATTGGCTTAGTTAATATTTGATCAACAACAATAAGCTTTTGATTTAAAACAACATCTACTCCAACAACTATAGATGTTGCTAAAAATGAAAACAAAATCATATTTAGAAAAAGACTAAGGTTTCCCAATTTTAGATCTTTATCTGTTTTGACATATCTAGAAAAATCTCCAAAATTTAACAACACAATTGAGAAGTATGAGAAAATTGTACCTGTTAAAACTACAAAAGGTAAAACGTTAGATTTTGAAAAAAAATTTCCATCTGTTGTATTTGATTTAAGAGACTGAAAAATTTGTATGTGATTTTCAGAAGTTAAAATTAAAAAAAAAACTAACAAACCTAAATAAACAAAGATGGCTGAAAACTGTAAAAATCTTTGATTAAACCTTTGTCCATTTGTAAATAAAAAAAACTGAACAACAAAAGTTAATACTAATGAAATCCAATCAATAATATTTAATCCAAGAAAAAAAGCTAAAAATACTTGATCATCTAGAATTTGACTATCTAGGTTATAATAAATAAAAATTCTAATTAGATATGTAATTGATTTTGATATAAAAAATGTTTGAATACCAAACATAAATACTCCAATGACAAATCTTAAAAGACTTAAGTATTTGGCTCCACTTAAGCCCATGGAAATTCTGAGCATAACAGGAAAAGGTAATCCATGCTTTTGTGATGGTTTGCCGATCAATGATATAAAAAAATAGATTAATATAGAGGCGACTAATGAGGAAGTTAAGACCAGTACAGTACTAAGATTATATATTAAATATAAAGAGGCTATTAACGCAAAACCTGCAATGGTTTGGATACTATTAGCCCAAAAGCAAAATAAATCAATTGATGTCCATGTTTTGTTGCTTGGGTTAACTGTGGCTAATTCAAAATTTTTTAATTCTATATTCTGACTCACTAATGTAACCTTAAACTAAAATTTTTATATGTCTATAATTGTGATATCCATAATTTTGTAATCCTATGAATTTTCTAAAAAACAATATTGGCTACGTTTCTATGTTCGTTGCAGTGATAGGTTTCGGGTCAGGTCCACCGTTTGTGAAATTAGCATTACAGGAATTTTACGTAATGGATTTAATGGCGGTACGATTCTCTTTAGCATTTGGTTTGATGTTAATTTTTGCTTTAATCATGAGGGCAGATTTAAAAATCAGAAAAATTGGGTTAACTCCTTTCTTAATGGGTTTATTAAATCCATTTCTAGTTACTCTAAGTTTTCATATTGGTCTACTTCTAACTTCACCAGTAAATGGAGTTGCTTTAATTAGTACTTTGCCAATATGGCAACCATTTGTTGCAAGATTTTTTTTAAAAGAAAAAATTGAAATAAAAGTAATTATTGGAGCTTTTATAACAATTATTGGAACTTTAATTTTACTTACAAGTCAAACAAAATCAGGACAAGGAAATTATATTGGTGATTTAATTATCTTTTTAGGAATGATTTGCGTTTCTATAAATGAGGTTTTGGGAAGAAGATTTATGCAAACTAAAGTTGATCAACTGGGAGTTAATACTTATCAATATTTTATTGGTGCTATACTATCTTTAATAGTTCTTTTTATAATTTGGCCAAATTCAAGTTTTGAATATCAAAATTATCTAAACTTTTCACCTCCAGTTTTAGCGGCTATAACTTTATCTTGTATAACGTTTGGAGCATATTTATTTTATAATTTTGCTCTTAGAAGGGTCCCGGTAGGTAGAATTAGTTTAATGTATCCTTTAACAGGTCCTATTGGCGCAACAATGTCTTGGTTAATTATCGACTCTCCGATTTCAACAAAAGTTTTTATATCTTTAGCAATAATTTTAGTGGGAACTATTATTCCTCAAATAAATAAGTCTAGCTAAGGTGACGGGTACATTACCCCAGGCAACCATAATGCTATTTTTGGAAATATTATAATTAATATTAAACCAATTACTTGGATCACCATAAATTGCATCATGCCAAGATAAATATCTTTTAAATCCCACTCTGGAACTACTCCTTTTAAGAAATAAGCAGATAATGCAACAGGAGGTGAGAGCCAGGCGGTTTGGAGATTAACGGCCACTAATATTGCAAACCATGTAAGATTAAATCCTAACTCAATTACTAAAGGTAGAACAATTGGTAATACTATTAAAACTATTGGTACCCACTCTAAAGGCCATCCTAATAAAAAAATAGCAGCCATTATAATTGCTAAAATTACATATCTATTTACTTCTAAATTTAAAAGAAAATCAGTTAAAAGAGATGGGGTTCCTAATTTTGAAAAAACTGCTCCAAAAAAGTTCGATGCAGCAACTAAAAACATTATAAGGGCTGTGATTTCTAATGTTTTTAAAAGGGCATCTTTTAAACCTGGGAGAGTTAATTTTTTATATGCTAGAGCAAGTAAGATCGCACCAAATGCTCCCATACCAGCTCCTTCAGTTGGAGTAGCAAGACCGAATAAAATACTTCCTAGTGCAAAAAAAACTAAACCTGCTGGAGGAATTAATCCCATAATAAATTCATACCAAACCTTAGCCATGTTAGTTGGTTGTTCGTTTGCTGGTAAAACAGGGCCAAGTTTTGGATTAAGATAGCATCTTAATGTTGTGTAAGCAGCGTACAAGCATGCTAATAAAATACCTGGCATTATGGCTGCAGCAAATAAATCTGTGACAGGAATTTCTAAAACAGGTCCCATCACGACTAACATAATACTTGGAGGAATTAAAATTCCAAGAGTTCCGCCAGCACAGATTAACCCAGCAGACAGTCTAGTATCATAACCAGTTCTAATCATAGTTTTACCTGCCATAATTCCTAAAATTGTAACTGATGCACCAACTATTCCAGTTGCAGCTGCAAAAATTGTTGAGACAAACATTACTGCATAAAATAATGCTCCTCTCGTCTTAGAAAGCATTAACTGGACTGCATTAAATAATCTCTCCATTAAACCTGCTTGTTCCATTAAAATTCCCATAAATATAAAGAGTGGTACGGCGGCGAGTGTATTCTCCGTCATAATCATATTGAACTGAAGGGTCATTAAGTAAAAGACTAATTTACCAAAACCCCAATATCCAAAAACAAGGCCTAAAAATATTAAAGTAAATGAAATTGGAAACCCAACAAAGATTGCAAATAGCATGCAACCAATCATTATTGCTCCAATAATTTCTGGACTAATCAAATCCATTAGGGCCATCTCCCTTTAACAAAAGCATAATAAGTTTTTAAAATTTCAGATATACCTTGTACTAAAAGTAAAAATGCACCAATAGGCATACAACTTTTTAAAGGCCACATAATTGGCATCCATGTTGTATCCATGGCTCTTTGAATTCTAACTTTACCACCTAAGCATTCTTCTAAATTTGATCTTCCACAAATTGAAGTATAGGCGTAATCAAAACTTACAAGGAAAAATACAAGAAACCCTGGTATAAAAAATAATAAATATAAAAATAAATCTACTCTTGCCTGATTTTTTACTGACCAATTTCGATAAAGAAAATCTGCTCTTATATGTATTCCTTTTGATAACGTATAGGCTGCACCTAACATAAATAAAGCACCAGCCAACATTCTGCTTATGTCAAATGACCATAAAGTAGGTCTGTTGAAAAAATGCCTTCCAATAACCTCATGGATCATTGCATAAATTAGAAATACAGTTAACCAGGCAAATACTTTGCCGGTAATTAACATTTTTGAGTCTATGAATTCTATTGTTTTTGCCATCCAAGGAGTCATATCCTCAGGCATTTTTAAACTTGTTCTTCTTTCGGCTATAAGCTCGTCAGTAATATCAAGATTTTCTTTAACTTTAGTCTCTGAGTCTTTATCAACCATTTAACAAGTATAGTAATTTAAATTAAATTTGTAAAAAAAACGGGGATTTTTTAAACAATCCCCGTTTTAATATTTTTAACTACTGTTGTGATGCGAATGCAGTTCCAATTGATGCATCAGATGTTTCCATTTGTGCAATAAAAGGTACTACAATTTTTGCATGTGCAGTCATGTGCTCATAAACTTCTTTAAAGAAAGCATTTGATGCAGCATTCTTTTTAAGAGTTGCTTGAGCAGCGTTCATGTACTCAGTGAAATAATCAGCTGGTGTATCCCAAAGTTTTACACCGTGATTTTCAGTAAGATCGATTAACGCTTTACCATTTTCTACAGCTCTATTAGTGATGTTTCTAGTGATCATCGCTTCAGACGCAACTTCCATTGCATATTTTTGATGGTCAGTTAAAGAATTGTAAACATCTCCATTAATATATATATCACCATTTACTACGTTTTGGTGTAATCCTTGTAGATAGTAGTTTTTAAGAACTTTTTGAAAACCAAAAACTGAGTCTGGTTTTGGACAACACCATTCAGCAGCATCAATAGTTCCTTTTTCAAGTGCTGGTAAAATATCACCACCTGATAAAGATACTGATGCAATTCCGATATCTTTGTATGTTTGTCCTGGAATTCCTGGAGGAGTTCTGAATCTGTATTTTCTGAAATCATCCATGTTTTTGATTGGCTCTTTAAACCAACCTAATGCTTCAGGTCCTGATGATGCCATCACGAAACCTTTAACATTCATTCCCATTTCGCTCCATAATTGGTCATATAATTCTTTACCACCATTATCGAAATACCAAGCTAACCAAGATTTAGTGCTTAAACCAATTCCTCCACCAGCAACTGGCGATCCAAATAACATCGCAGCTGGGTGATAGTTTGACCAGTAGTGAGTCCATGCTGCACCACCATCTACTAGACCTTTGTCAACAGCTTCTAGTGTTTCTTTCATACCAACAACTTCACCTTTTGAAAGAAGCTCAAATTTTAACTCTCCACGAGTTAGTTTTGTTACTCTGTCAGTCCACATTTTTACGATTTGTCCATCGTATGATGTTTTAGGAAAAGTAAGTTGGATTTTTAATGTTTTAGCAGAAGCAGATCCAATTACTGAAACTGCAAATACTAAAGCTAAAATCATTGAAGTGATTTTTTTCATTATTTATCCCTCTCTTTATTGTTATTAAGTCTTAATAATGAGCGAAGTAAATCTCATTGAATGACAAATGTAAAACGATTAATTGTTGCATTTTTTATACAACTAGAGGTTTAATAGTAGCTATTTCTTACCCTTAGGATCAAAGGGATAATCCCAAGCATCTCCGCCAATTTTTTTAGATATACCTGAATAATCTGTTTCGCTATCACCTCCTTCACAAAATTCATTAAATATATCTAAGGCATGTTTTCCTAGAGGTGTAGAAGCATTTACAGATTTTGCAGCATCATTAGCTAACTTTAAATCTTTAGTCATCATGGCTGCAGAAAAGCCTGGTCTATATTTGTTATTAGAGGGAACGCCATCTGTTAAATTTGGCAGCGGTGTATATGTTGATAAAGCCCAATTATTTCCAGAGGCATTTTTCATAATTTCATGAACTTTTTTTAAATCCATTTTTAGTCTTTTCGCTAACATTAGAGCCTCTGATGCTGCTATCATTGAAATTCCTAAAGACATATTATTACAAATCTTTACTCCAACTCCACTTCCTTGTGGTCCAGCATGTAAAATTTTTTGCCCCATTATATCCATTAATGGTTTAGCTAAATTTACAACTTCATCATCTCCACCGACTAAAAAATTTAATTTACCTACTCTTGCTCCCATAACACCTCCTGTAACAGGTGCATCAATCATTTTAATTCCTCTATTCTTTGCTTCCTTGCCTAGTAATAAAGAAGTTTCAATATCAATTGTTGAACAGTCAATTATGAGAGCATCCTTTGAAATTTTATCAATAATACCTTTGTTTCCTAAAAAAAGAGATTTTACATGTTTGCCTTCAGGCAACATTGAGATTACAAAATTTGCACCTTCAAGGACCTCATCTAATGTATCAACCACATCTAAATTCGCATCCTTAGCTTTTTTTATCATTTCTGGAGAAACATCGTAAGCTTTAACTTTTTTACCAGCCTTAACTAATTGAGCTGCCATTGGGTTACCCATGTTTCCAACACCAATAAAAGCTATTTGATCTGTCATATTTAAATATCTATATTTGATTTTCCTCTATTAATCAAAACCGTTTTACTTTGAGTAAAATGATTTATCATGCTATCAAAGGCGTACTCTTTTCCTAGCCCACTCATTTTTAAACCACCATATGAAACATTTGCTCTAGGCGCCACACATTGATTTACTTGGACAAAACCTGCATCGATTTCTTCAACAAACTGTAAAGCTCTAGATAAATTTTGTGTCCACAAAACCGCTGATAATCCAAATGGTGTATCATTCGCACTGTTCATTACTTCATCAAATGTTTTAAATGGTATTGCACAAGCAACAGGACCAAATATTTCTTCTTGACAAACTGGAGAGCTTACTGGAACACCTGACATCAATGTAGGTTCATAGAAGAAACCATTTTTATAATCACCACCTGTTATTTGATTGCCACCATGCACAACATTGGTTGTAGAGTTTTTTTTGGCAATATCCATATAATGTAAAGTTCGTTTCAGTTGTTCTTCGGAAATAATTGCTCCAATGTCAGAACTTTCATCTAGAGCATTACCCATTTTTAATTTACTTAATTTTTCAGCAGCTCCACCCAGTACTTGATCATAAATTTTTTCCTGAATATAAACTCTTGAACCAGCAGTACATGCTTGTCCTTGTCGAGTATATCTCATTCCATCAATAACCCCTTGAATTGCAATATCTAAATCTGCATCACTCATTATTATATTTGGATTTTTTCCTCCAAGCTCTAAAGTAACTGGACATAATTTAGGAGCTGCTTTTTGCGCTATAATCTTTCCTACAGTAAAAGATCCAGTAAACGTTACTTTTCTTACTTTTTCATGAGTTACCAGAGGTTCGCCACACTCTTCTCCATAGCCTGAAATTACATTTAAAACACCAGGAGGAAGTTCTTGTTGAAATATCTCCGATAGTAGAAGAGCACAAAATGGAGCTTGTTCAGCTGTTTTTAAAACAACACTATTTCCTGCTACAATAGCTGGAGCAATTTTTGCTACTGTTAAAAATAATGGCGCATTCCAAGGTACGATTGCACAAACAACCCCAATTGGATCTCTCGTGGTATAATGAATACTATTTGGAATATTGGTTGGATAATTTTCTCCTTTTAACTCTCCAGACAAACCAGCAAACATATTTGTAAGTTCAATGGAAGCACCTGTTTCTGGTATAGCCTGTGTCCTTAAAGCATTACCTGTATCTAGTGATAATAAAGTTTCAATTTCTGACTTTCTTTCCTCTAATCTTTTTGCTCCAGCAGCAACCATTTTTCCTCTTTCCCTTGCTGGTATTTTTTTCCATTTTTGAAAAGCTTTGTGTGCTGACTCAACAGCAATATTAACATCATCTTTATTACATTGAGGTGCAGAACCGATATTGTCTCCTGTGCTTGGATTTAATACTGGTATCTTATTATTTGTTTGAGCAGATATTAGTTTGCCATCAATTAAAATTTTATCAGTTAATCTTTTTGCATTATTAATTGCTTGTTCAAGATTTTTTTCAAAGTTACTCATTATCTAATTCTCCTCTTCTAACTTTAGAAGAGAGCCATCCACCATCTATTTTTATTTCAGAGCCATTTATGAAATCAGAATCATCGCTTGATAAAAATACTGCTGCTCCAACTATATCTTTTGGTTCTCCCCATCTACCTACTACAGTTTCTTTCCCCCAGGCTTCACCATGTTTTGGATCTTCAGCATATTTTTGATTAAATGAGGTAGATATTAAACCTGGACAAATAGTATTTACATTAATATTTTTTCCAGTTAGATCGACAGATAACGCTCTTGTTAAGCCTAAGACACCGCTCTTTGCAGCTACATATCCTACCCTATCTGGTCTTCCCATAAAACTTGCTATCGACCCAAAGTTAATAATTTTACCTTTTCCATTTTTAATCATATGAGGAATTACAGCCTGACTAGCAAGGAAAGGTGCTGTGAGATTCACAGAAATCATATCATCCCAATCTTGTTTTGTATGATCTAAAAGTTTCTTAACATGTCTAATTCCTGCACTGTTTATTAGAATATCAATTTTACCGTAGTGTTTGATAGTTTGATCCACCATCTCGTTGATGCTCTTTTGATTTGAAACGTCAGTTTTTATAATTATTACTTCACTGCCTGCCTCTATAATTTTTTTTTTAGCTTTTTCTGAATTTTCAATATCTATTTCTGCTATAACTATCTTTGCACCTTCTTTTACAAGACCAAGACAAATTTCTTGTCCTATTCCTTTTCCTCCGCCTGTAACTATTGCTACCCTATCTTTAAGTTTCATTTCCCAAATGATTGACGTTATTTTAAGAAGGAAACTAATGCTTTTTCCTCACTAATCCAAGCTTTAATTCCTCCATCAAGAACATAAACATTTTTAAAACCAAGATCTTCTGCAAAAGCATTGCCTAAAATTGATGCTGTTTCACCATCATGACTAACAAAAACAATTTCAATATTTTGAGACTCTGCTCCAGCTAAAGCTCTTACTCTATCCATAAGGTAAACATTAAATTTACCATTTTTATCAAAAGCTGTTTCTTGAAACGACTCTTTAATTACACCAGTTTTAATCCATTGGTCTTCTGTTCTAATATCTAAAACTACTGCATTTTTTTTCAATAAATTGTTTAATTCATCAGATGTTATTAAATTATAATTTGGATCTAGAACATCAATAATCTTGAACTCAAAAATAAGATCGGAGTTTGGCGGTATTATATTTCCAGCGCCTGTTGCTCCATATGCTAGTTCAGCAGGTATTTTAATTTTTCTGACAGTTCCTTTATTGGCTCCAACTATACCCATTTCAAAACCAGGTATAACTTCTTTCATACCTATTTGAACAACTAAAGGTCTATCTTTTCCAACGTTGGTATCGAAAACTTTTCCATCAACAAAAGAACCTGTGTATTCAATTTGAACCCATGAGTGATTAATAATTTTTTTTCCTTCACCTGGCTTATCAAGAATAATTTTTATTTCTGCGGCAAAAACATTACAAATTAAAATAAAATATATTATTAGAAATTTAATTTTATTCATTTAGATTATTTTTAATTCTTTATAATTAGTCTTCTCAACTTTTAAGCAGGCTTTTCTATATTTTGGCATTCCACCAGGATAAGGTAAAAAAGACTTCGACTTGCCAGGTATATTGTCGCCTTTATACCACGAGCTTTTTGCTTTCATAAATAATGTTTTTTTAACTGAGCTAGTAATTTCTTTTTGCCATTTTTTTGCTGCTTCATTTGTACTTTCTATACTTTGTCTTTTATTATTTTCCAAAAACTTAATACATTTAGTAATCCATTCAACATGCTGTTCTATTTGTACCGGTACATTTGTTAATACTGAGGGACTTCCTGGACCACTAACTATAAACATATTTGGAAAGTTAGGAACAAGAAGTCCTAAAAAACTTTTAGGTCCACTTTTCCAATATTTAGTCAATTTAATTCCCTTTTTCCCAGTTATATTTAATTTTTCAATTGAACCTGTCAGAGCATCAAATCCTGTTGCAAATATAATTTTATCTAGTGTGTATTCATTTTTTTTTGTCTTTATTCCTCTTTTGGTAATTTTTATTATTGGGTTTTCTTTTAAATCAACTAATTCGACATTTTTTTTATTAAACATCTCATAATAATTTGTATTTAAGGTTGGTCTTTTAGCAGTAAATGGGTGATCAAAATTAGTAAGGATCTTTGCATACTCTCTATTTTTAACTGTTGAGTATATTTTATTTTCAATAAATTTAACTGCTGTTTTATTTGCTTTGATGGTTTTTACTATGTCATTAAAAGTTGCTCTAAAGGATAAAGTTCCATAATGCCAAGATTTTTCATATATCTGATTTCTTCTAGCTTCGTTAAAATCAAATGCAGATTTTTTTGGAAATTCAAAAGGATGGCCACCTGGTGTTCTTTTTAAAAAACTTCTTAATTTATTAAAATTTTTTTTATAGTTTTTAATGTTTGTATTTGATAATTTTCTATTTCTTGCTGGAATACTAAAATTCGGAGATCTTTGGAATAAAACTAATTTTTTTGCTTTTTTGGCAATTTCAGGTGCGATCTGTATCCCAGTAGAACCTGTTCCTACCTGTCCAACAATTTTATTTTTAAAATTAATATTTTTTTTGGGCCATCTTCCACTGTGGTGTAGTTGACCTTTAAATTGGTTTATTCCTTTTATTGCAGGTAAATTAATTGAGGAAAGGGACCCAACTGCACAAATTAAATATTTTGCAAAATAAGTTTTCTTATTGCTCGTTTTTACTTTCCATAAGTTTTCTTTTTCAAAATATTGTGTAGATATTACCTTTTGTTTAAAAACTATGTTTTTTTTAAGATTATATTCTTTCGAAAAATATTTGAGATATTTTAAAATTACTTTTTGTTTAGGATATCTTTCTTTCCAAGTCCAGTTTTTAAAAATTTTTTTTGAAAAAGTAAAACCATAGGTAAAACTCTCTGAGTCACATCTCGCCCCTGGGTATCTATTCCAGTACCATGTACCTCCTATATCATCTCCTTCTTCTAGGACCAATGTGTTTAATTTTAATTTATCTCTCAAACAATGAAGTTGATATAGTCCTGAAAATCCAGCACCTATAATTAATGCGTCTAAATATTTCATATATAACTACTCAATGTTATTATTTAATTTATAAAGTATATGTTAAAAGATTTTTAAAAAAATTTAATTATAAAAATATTATGGAAAACTTTGATTATGTTATTTTAGGTGCTGGATCTGCTGGATGTGTACTGGCAAATAGATTAAGCGCTAATCCAAATCATAAAGTTTTATTGATCGAGGCTGGAAGTAGAGACACAAACCCTTGGATCCATATTCCAGGTGGATATTTTAAAACAATGTTGAACCCAAAAACGGATTGGTGTTTTCAGACGGAAAAAGAAGAGTTTTGTGATAATAGAGAAATGGTTTACCCAAGAGGTAAAACTTTAGGTGGAAGTTCCTCAATAAATGGAATGCTTTATATTAGAGGTCAATCGAACGATTTTGATTATTGGAGACAGCTTGGTAACGTTGGTTGGTCATGGGAAGATGTGCTTCCCTATTTTAAAAAATCTGAAGATTTTCAATTTGGTGAAAATGAATTTCATGGATCTGGTGGTCCTTTGGCAGTTCAGCAAATAAGAGGAACTTTTAAAGTGTGCGATCTATTTATGGATGCAGCAGAAGAATTTGGTCACAAAAGAACTGATGATTTTAATAATGGTGACAATGAAGGAATGGGTTATTTTCCTTTTACCGTAAGAAATGGTCTAAGATGTAGTACTGCCGTAGGCTATCTCAATCCAGTTAAAAAAAGAAAAAATTTAAAAGTTGTTACGAATGCTCATGTTAAGAACATTGAGTTTGATAATAAAAAAGCAGACAAAGTGAATTATTGGATTGGTGAGAATGTAATTACTGTTAAAGCAAATAAAGAGGTAATTTTAAGTTCTGGGACTATAGGCTCACCTCATATTCTTCAAGCTTCAGGTATTGGTCCAGGTGAACTTTTAAAAAAAAATAATGTTAATGTAGTTAAAGATCATCCTGGAGTAGGTATAAATTTAACAGATCATTTAATGTTAAGACCAGTTTATAAAGTTAAAAATTTAGAAAGCTTAAATGATATCTATTATAGTATGACTAAAAAGCTTATGACTGGACTAAAATATTTCTTATTTAGAAAAGGACCACTAACGGTTGGGGCTAGTTATTTATGTGGCTTTGTAAAAAGTGATGATCATTTAGCAACTCCTAATTTGCAATTCCATGTATCTCCAGCTAGCACAGATGTCTTAGGCAAAGGCTCCCTTCATAAATTTACAGCATTTACTCCTAGCATCACAAATGTAAGACCAACTAGCAGAGGTTCAATTAAATTAAAATCATCCGATACAAGAGTATCTCCAGAAATTAAGATGAATTACTTATCTACAGACGAAGACAGAGAAATTGCAGGTAAAGCATTAAAAATTACAAGAAATATTGTTATGAATTCAAAAGCTTATAAAGAGTATGAGCCTGAAGAATATAGGCCTGGAATTCATATTACGGATAATGAGGAATTGGCTAAAGAGGCTGGAAAATTTTGTAGTACTATTTTTCATCCTGTGAGCACATGTAGAATGGGGACTGACGAAAATGCAGTTGTATCTGACCGATTAGTCGCTCATGGCTTAGAAAATTTAAGAATTGTTGATGCATCTGTCATGCCATCAATAACCTCAGGAAATACTAATGCACCTACTATTATGATTGCTGAAAAAGCAGCAGATATGATAATAGAAGATGCTAGATGACCGAAGAAATAACAATTTTTTTTCAAATAATATTTATAGATTTAATTTTAGCTGGAGATAATGCCATTATCATTGGAATGGTTGCCTCTAAGTTTCCACCAGAACAAAGAAAAAAAATTATTTTTTGGGGCATTGGTGGAGCAGTAATACTAAGAATTTTATTAACACTTTTAACCGCTTATCTTTTACAAATCACAGGTTTAAGACTTATAGGTGGTCTGTTGCTTCTTTACATAGTTTATAAACTTTATATCGATGTAATTAAGAATTCAGTTGGTAGTGAGGAAAATATTAAAGTTGATAACTCATCAATGTTGAAAGCAATTTGGACCGTTTTGCTAGCTGACTTTACGATGAGTTTAGACAATGTGCTCGGTGTTGCTGGTGCTGCCAAAGATCATTATTATCTATTAATATTTGGTCTTGTTTTATCTATTATTTTGATGGCTACAGCTGCAACATTAATTTCCAAATGGATAAAAGATTATAAATGGATAGCATGGGTTGGTTTATTTGCTATATTGTTTGTGGCAGTTGAACTAATTTACACAGATTTAAAACTTTTTATTTAAATGTATTTAAAAAAAATTAATCTTAAAAATAAGTATGCTCTTGTAACAGGGGCTGGTAAAGGCTTAGGAAGAGCTTGTTCTATTGCAATGGCTGAGGCTGGTGCAACAATAATAGGACTAAGCAGAACTTCCTCGGATTTAGATAAACTAGAAAAAGATATAAAAAAAGTGAAAAGTAAATTGATAAAAATAAACTGTGATGTAGTGGATTACAAAGATTTAAGTAAAAAATTAAAAAAAATAAAAATAATAGATATTTTAGTAAACAATGCTGGGACTAATATTCCAGAACCGTTTGATAAAGTAAAACAAGAAAGCTTAAATTATTTGATAGATTTAAATTTAAGAGCTGCATTTAATGTTGCTCAAATAGTTGTAAAAAAGATGATTAAAAATAAGAAAAGAGGTGGATCCATTATTAACATGTCATCGCAACTTGGTCATGTAGGTATGTCTGGTAGAAACGTTTATAATATGACTAAATTTGGTATTGAAGGACTAACTAAAGGTATGGGTGTAGAACTCGCCACAAAAAATATAAGAGTAAATACCGTAGCGCCAACCTTTGTTGAAACACCTATGGTGAAAAAATTTTTTAAAAATAGAGATTTTAAAAAATTAGCACTAGGAAATATTCCTATGGGCAAAGCCGCAAAAGAGAGTGACGTAGCAACTGCAGTTTGTTTTTTAGCTTCAGATGCTGCAGCAATGATAACAGGAACATCTATAAAAATAGACGGTGGGTGGACCGCAAAATAATGAAAAAAATATTGCTTATCATAGCAATTTTATTTCCAACAAACATTTTGGCGATTGAATTTACTGGTAAGTTTATTCAAGGACATTATATTTTAGGTAAAACTGATCCAAGTTCAAAAATTATAATTGATAAAAAAAAAATAAAAGTATCCAAAAATGGTTTCTTTGTATTTGGTATAGATAGAGATAGAAAATACGATATATTAATTACAAAAATTTTGAATGGTAAAACAAAAAAAATCACTAAACGTGTATTTAAAAGAAAATACAATATTCAAAGAATAGATGGATTACCTGAAAATAAAGTAACACCCCCAGAGTCTGTATACAAAAGAATAAAAAAAGAGAATGGAAAAATAGGTGAAGCAAGAGCCATAAATTCAGACTTAAATTATTTTAGCAATAAATTCATTATGCCTGTTAAAGGAATAATTAGTGGAGTTTATGGAAGTCAAAGAATTCTAAATGGAAAACCAAGATGGCCTCACTATGGAATAGATATTGCTGCAAGGGAAGGGACACCAATAAAGTCATCTGGAACTGGAGTTGTTACAATGGCTGAAAATGATCTTTATTATACTGGTGGAACAATCATAATGGATCACGGCCATGGCATATCAACAATCTATTCACATTTAGAAAATATAATGGTTGACGTTGGAGACTTAATAAAACAAGGTGATATAATTGGTACAGTAGGTTCTACTGGCAGATCAACAGGTCCTCATCTAGACTTTAGAGTTAATTGGTTTCAAACTAGACTTGATCCAATGACAGTTATTCAATAATCTATTACTATGAAAAATGATATCCAATCAGTTTCAAAAAGACTAGTTAATGCCTACAACAAAAATAAATTAATCAATCCAATACCAGAGAAGTTCTGCAAAAATATTAAACTTGCACATAAATTAAGAATGTTATGTGAAAGTAAAATTAATGATAGCAAAATAGGATTTAAAGCAGGTGGAACTATTTTTGCTCTGTTAAAAAAGTTAAAAGAAAAAGAACCTTTCCATTCAACAGTATTTCAAAAAAACCTTATTAAATCAGGAGGTAAAGTTAAGGTAAATAAATATGCTTTAGGTATTGAAGTAGAAGTTTATTACATAATTAAAAAATCCTTTTTTGGTTTCAAAGGTAGGCTAAATCCAAAAAATGTCACAAAATTTATAACCCATATGGGTCCTTGTATTGAGGTAGTAGGTTTTAGACAGAAGAAAAAAGGTATTAAGTTTTTAGGTGATTTATGCAGTGATTTTGGAGTAAATATTAAATTTATTACGGGACCAAAAAAGAAGTTTAAAAAATTAAATTTAAATAATTTAAAAACAAATTTAAAAAATAATAAAGGTTTAAATATCAAAGGTAATACAAATACTGTTTATATAAACCCTCTTAATTCTCTAAAATTTGTCTTAAATAAAATTAGGAAAGAAAAAGTAAAATTAGAGAAAGATTTCTACGTGTTCACAGGCTCAACGGTAGGAGTTGTTCCAATAAAAAACAAGGGCGAATATATAGGCAAAGTTGATAAAATCGGATCAGTTAGAACCACTATCAATTAATGGGTCTTCATTTTTCCTCAGAAGAATTCAAAAGTAGAAAAAATAAAGTTATTACTAAATTAAAAGAGGAAAAAATAGATGCCTTGGTTATGTTTAGACAAGAGTCTATGTATTGGCTGACTGGTTACGATACATTTGGTTATGTTTTTTTTCAGTCCTTAATATTAGACCAAAAAGGTAATTTAATATTATTAACTAGAGCTCCTGATTTACGACAAGCACAAAATACTTCAAATATAGAAAATATAAAAATTTGGGTTGATAAAGATGATTCTAATCCCACAGAGGATCTAAAGCAAATCTTAAACGAACTCAACTTAAAAGATAAAAAGATCGGTATTGAGTATGAAGCTTATGGACTTACAGGACGTAATGCAATTAATTTAAATAAATCATTAAAAAATTTTTGCTCTTTAAGTGATAAATCTGAATTAATAACAAAACTCAGAGTAATTAAATCTCCTGAAGAAATAGTTTATGTTAAGAAAGCAGCAACCCTTGCCGACAAAGCTTTAGATGAAGTTTGGAAATTTGCTAAAAGGGGAGTGACTGAAAGTAAAATTCTTGCTGAAATGAATAGAGTAATTTTTGAAGGAGGTGGGGACTATCCTGCAAATGAATTTATAATAGGTTCTGGTAAAAACGCACTACTATGTAGATATCAATCAGAAAAACAAATACTTAATGATGTAGATCAACTTACTATTGAATGGGCAGGCACGTATAGACATTATCATTCTGCAATGTTCAGAACTATACCAATTGGAAAAGCAAATCCCAAACATTATGAAATGCACGAGGCTTGTGAAGAAGCACTAAAAAATTGTGAAAATACATTAAAACCAGGTAATAAAATTGGAGAGGTTTTTGATATGCATGCAAAAATATTTGATAATTTAGGTTATAAAAATTGTCGGATGAATGCATGTGGATATTCATTAGGTGCAACATTTTCACCTAATTGGATGGATTGGCCAATGCTTTACACAGGTAATCCTTATGTAATCCAACCAGGAAATGTTTTCTTTATGCATATGATTCTAATGGATAGTAAAAATGAGTTAGCTATGAATCTAGGTGAGACTTACATTGTTACTGAAAAAGGAAATGAAAGACTAGGTAATCAAAAGACAGACTTAATTATTCTCTAAGTATTAAACAATTTTAAAACCCAGTTTGGTCATAATAATAAGTTATCTAATTGAAAATATTATTTGTAAAAGATAATTTATTAATACCATATCTCATGGTGAAAAAGAGGCCGATATCGCATCGGTTAAAAGCGAGTTTTGGAAAAACAAACAAGGAGAGTGTATGAAAAGAATGCACAGAGTTTTAAGTTCGTTTAGCCGAGGCTCAAAGAACGCTAGGCTAAATCAATTAATGTTTCGAAATTTGAAAACCGTAGAAACTAATGCCAACGGTACAAGTGGATACGTTATCAAATCAGGAAAAAATTCTGGTGAAACATTAGGACACTTAAAAAAAGAGAGTAAAAAAATATAGCTTAAATGAGATATGGGGCATTTAAAAATAACTGCCCCATATTTTTTCTTTCTATTTTACTGGAGTCATAATTTTTTGACCTTCAACTCCTATAGCAACAACAATTGCTTTTACAGGAACATCTCCAATATTTTTAGATTCATGGGCCACACCTACATCTTCAATAAATGCATCTCCAGCTTTATAAACATAGCTTTTGCCACCTTGAGTAAGTTCAATTTCTCCTTGTTGTATCATTATTAAAACAGGGAACGAGTGAGTATGCGGAACTACAGGGCCTCCTACGGGCACAGTAAATTCAAAAGCTGTGATCTTTGCTTTTCCGGATGGATAAACAATATCGTTACCCATACCAGTCTGACTAGTTGATAAAATTCTTTTTACATGACCATCAGCAAAAACAGAGCTGTTTAAACCAAACGATACAAATAAAATTAAGAATAATTTTTTCATAAAATACCTTTCTGATTAATGAAGTTAAACTATCACGCGATAGAAATTAATATATATGGCAAAATGTAATCTATTTACTCCACTCAACTTTAAACATAGCTTCGTTGCGTCTCATCATAGGAAGCGTAAAAGGCCCATTATAAGTTGCTCTTATTGGAGGTCCTTTAATGATTACTTTATCCTCTAAGAGTTTTTTATTAAGAATTTCCTTATGTTTGAAGAAATTATTATCTGAGGCTCTTCCAGAATATTCTATTACAGCAAAAAAACCTTCTTCTATTGTTGAGATTTTAACATCTGAATTTGTGGGTATAGGCGCATTCTCTTTTGTAAATTTTGATGGAAGATAAAATTGCATATAGTATCCATTATCCTTCTCACCCTGTGTTACAGGCACAGTCATTTTGATTTCCTGGGATTTATTATTCTGACCCGAGATATATTTAAAAAGTTTTCTAAAACTACTGTCATCATTTCTACTTACAACTTCGACAACTAGACGGTCTTTATAATGTCTCACTTCGTATATTTCAGATTTATATACTACATCATATTGAGATTCCTCATAAGCCATTGAAGTAGAGTAAGGTAAAATACAGATTATATAAATCAAAAAAGATATCGATATTATTGATTTTCTCATTTAGTTAGATCCTAACTCTTGCAACCTATCAGATAAATAAGTTTGCTCACTATTATTTCCTGAGGCAAGTTTGATCATTGCATTCACAACTATCTCAACTTTTATTGGAGTATATTTTTTAAATCCACCAAAAAAGAATAAGGATAGAAATTTCATCACTGGAATTCCTAAAACCTCAACAATTCTAAAGTCCTTTCTATTACCAACTAAAAATGAGGGTTGAATAATGCTTAGGTTAGAAAACCCAATCTTTTTTAGCTCCTCCTCTACTTGACCTTTATTTTTTAAATATGTACTTGAGGCTTTTGGGTTTGCTCCAATTGAGGAGACATAAATAAAATTACTAATTGAATTAAATTTTGCAATTTTTGCTAATTGTACAGGCAAGTCATATTCTATTCTTCTATATTCATTTTTATCGGGTGTGTCTTTGTTAGTTGTGCCAATGCAAAAAAAACAATCATCACCTGTTAATTTTTCTTTTAAAGTGTCTAAATCTAAAAAATCTGTATTTATCACTTCAAGTTTTGAATTATCAATAGAAGGTAATTTTCTAACAAATATTTTTATTTTGTTGTAAGTATTATTTTTGATTAAATTATCTAGTAAATTAGATCCAATTAACCCAGATGAGCCAAATAAAACAGCGGTTTTCATTATTATTTTAAATACTCTTCTTTCATAAATTTTTTTATTCTATTTGCTCCTTCAATTATATCCTCAGTGCTTCTAGCGTATGAAAACCTTATTGTAGAATTTCCTCTTTTTTGATCGAAATCAAGTCCAGGAGTTATTGCTACTCCTGCTTTATCAAGCACTTCTTTACAAAAGTTAAGGCTATCTTTCGAATACTCTGAAATATCAATGTAGATATAAAAAGCACCATCTGGAGGAGAAAATTTATTTAAACCAACCTTAGGTAACTCTTCTAACAAAATTGATCTGTTTTTTTTATAAACCTCTACATTTGTATTTAATTCCTCTTTTGCATCCATTGCTGATAGAGCAGTTAATTGACTAACATGAGGAGGACAAATAAAAAGATTTTGAGATAATCTTTCTACTTGTCTCACATGATCTTCAGGAACAATCATCCAGCCTACTCTCCAACCTGTCATAGAAAAATATTTAGAAAATGAATTTATAACATAACATTCATTTGAAATTTCTAATGCAGATGTAGGATTATTTTCATATTGAATTCCATGATAAATCTCATCGCTAATAAAACTCACTTTATTTTCATGCGCAGTATTAATAAGTTCTTCTAGTTTTTTTTTATCAAGCATTGAACCGGTTGGATTTGCAGGAGAAGCAACTAATAAACCATTTAAATTGTTTTCTTTAATATCTTTTGGTATAGGCTGAAATTTATTTTGCAACTCTGTAAAAATATCAATTGGGATTAAATCTTGAGACTTTAAAATTTGTCTATAGCTAGGATAGCCTGGAGCGGCAATGCCTACTCTATCTCCAACATCAAATAATGCTGCAAAAGAAAGTATAAATGCTCCTGAAGATCCAGTTGTAATAATTATTCTGTCTGGGTTTAAATCAATATTGTACCAATCTCCATACAATTTAGAAATTCTATTTCGTAATTCTGGCAAACCTAAAGTAACTGTATAGCCAAGATCATTATTAGAAATTTCATCTGAAATAAATTGTTTGGCACGCTTTGGTGCTGGTGTTCCTGGTTGACCTACTTCCATATGAATTACATGCTTGCCATTAGCTTCTGCTTTTCTAGCAGACTCCATTACATCCATTACAATAAATGGGTCTACATTACTTCTTTTAGATTTCTTCATTTAGTTTCTATTTCTTGATTAAATATTATAAACTGATCTTAAACACTCTTGCTGTTTTTTCGTCTGAAATATTTAGAATTTTAAACTTGGATGTTTTTTCTAATTTTTGACCTTTATTAGTTACAAAAGATTTCATTTTTTTTACTTCGCCTTCAGGCATTTTTCTAGTGTATTTTAAAGTATGTTTTTTTGATCCTATAATAAATATTGTTTTCATAAATCTTAAATTAATATATTACAAAGTATCAATTGATCCAATAATATTTAAATTCTTATCGGTTATTACTATTTCTCCTGAAGAAGTCCCTATATTTAGCATTGAAGATATAACAACAAAATGAGTAACAAAAATTATATTTTCTTTACCATTCCATTGATTAATAAACTCTTTTAGTTGAGTTATTTGCCTCTCTTCATTTGCTTCAAATCTAATATCATAAAAAGAATTTAGTGCACTAAATGTTTGATAATTTTTAAAAGCAAATTTAGCTGTATCTATACATCTGCACCATTCACTTGAATAGACATTTTCAATTTTAATCTGGTTTTTATTAAATATACTTCCAATAAATTTTGACTGTTCAATTCCTCTTTGATTTAAATTTCTTTGGGTAGAACAATCATTTAAATCAAAATTTTCTGGATCTCCATTCCCTGGTGCAAGCGCATGCCTAATAAAAATTATTTTTCCTCCCTCTTTTAAAGAAGTAAGGACTTCTTCTGCAGAATAAGCAGAATTAACTGCAAAAATATTAATAAAAAATATTATTAGTAGTTTTTTCATTTACACAGATTGGTTTTTAATCAACTCTTTAATCTGTGGTATCATTATTTGTGGTGACCTCATGGACGGATAAATCTCTTTTACTTTTTCATAACTCTTTAAAGCCTTTTCGTAATTTTTTAACTTAATTTGAACGAGACCCTGTCCTGATAATGCTCCAAAATGTCTTTTCTCTAGTTTTAATACCTTGTCTATATCATTTTGAGAATCTTGATATTTGCCCATTAAATAAAAGACAGTTGCTCTTTTATTCCAAGCTTCTGCCCAAGCGGGATCTTTTTTAATTACTGTTGTAAATATATCTACAGCAACTGAATATTGCTCTTGATTCATAAATTTTGTTCCTCTTGATAGCAAAGAAGTTAAATTTTGATTAGTGGGATGTTTTGTCCAAATATCCCAAATTTTCATCTCTGTATCAATTGCAATTGAGTGGTTTTGAATTTTTAATTTTTCAAACAAGCTATTTAATCTTATTTCATTTTCATTAGAGTTTGATGAGGTACTAATAAAAAAAATAGCAAGAAAAATGGTAATTATTTTTTTCATTTAGAAATTATTTTCCACCAACAACCATGCCTTCAACCATCATTGTTGGTGAATTTGTTGCATAGTTAAATTCTAAATCGTCGGCTAAAGTTATATTTTTAAAAATATTATTTAAGTTTCCAGCAATCGTAATTTCACTTACTGGATATGAGAACTCTCCATTCTCAATCATCATACCAGATGCTCCTACAGAATAATCACCATTAATAATATTTGTACCATGACCGATAGTTTCTTTGATGTACAGGATTTTATTTTCTGATTTGATTAGATCTTCAAATGTTTTTGATCCATTTTGAAAATACAAATTTGTTGTACCACTTGCCCTACCATTAGACTTTCTATTTATTTTTTTCCCATTATAAGTATCAATTAAATAGTCTTGGAGAATACCGTTCTTAATCAAATCAAGGTTAACTACTGCTATGCCTTCACTATCAAAGTAACGAGATCCATTGGCTTTTCTTATATTACCATGATCTTGTATACTTATTTCAGGGTTAAAAACTTGTTGATTTAATTTATCTTTTAAAAATGTAGTACCTTTTGCAATTGCACTTGATGATATTGCACTTGCAAATATAGATAGAAAATTTTTTGAAATTCTTTTATCAAATATTAGACTAATTTTTTCACTTTTTATTTTTTGTGGATTTAATTTCTTTACTGCATGCTCTGCTGCAATAGATCCAAGTTGTTTAGGTTTTAAAATATCACTGTAAAACCTTTTACTTGTATATTCATAATCTCTTTCCATGCTTCCGTTGCTTTTTGAAACTACTTCACAATATGCAGTAAATTGTGAAGTTTTATATCCATCAGCAAATCCATTTGAGTTAGCTAATAAAAAATTTGATTTGTTCTCACCAAATCCAGATCCATTAGTATTTATTATTTTATCATTTGAAAAAGCTTCCTCTTCTGCCTCTTTTATATAATTAATCTTGTCTTCATTGCTTAAATGAGTTTCATCATACAAGTCTAAGTCTTTTAATCCTTTAAAATGAAGGTCTTTATCTGGTAATGAATTATATTCATCCTCAGGAGTAATTTTCATTGTTTCAATACATCTATTTACTAACTCATCTAAATTACTTTCTTTAAGATTCGATGAAGCTATTGAGGACTTTTTTTTACCTAAATAAGTTGTAAGGACTACTCCAAGATTTTCAGACCTTTCAGATCCATCAAGTTTTTTATTCCTTACATTTACATTTTCAGAAACAGAACTTTGCACTAATATGTTTGCATCAGATGAACCTAATTTTTTTGATTTACTAAGGCATATATCAGCAATTTTTTTTAGATACTGTTGATCTTTAATCATCTTACTATAGTTGGGTTCCGCCAACAGTCATATTGTTGATAAGCAAAGATGGTTGTCCAACACCAACTGGTACGCCTTGTCCAGCTTTACCACACGTTCCAATGCCAGGATCTAACATCATATCATTTCCAATCATTAAAATTTCTTTTAAAGAAGATGGTCCATCACCAATTAAAGTAGCTCCTTTAATTGGAGATCCAATTTTTCCATTTATAATCTCATAAGCTTCTGTACAGTTAAAAACGAATTTACCAGAGGTAATGTCAACCTGACCACCTCCAAAACTTACAGCAAAAATACCTTTATCTACTGATTTAATCATTTCTTCTTGAGTGTTTGATCCACCTAACATTATCGTATTTCTCATTCTAGGCATCACTACATGTTTATAGCTCTCTCTTCTTCCATTTCCTGTTGATTCTGTATTCATAAGTCTTGCATTAAGTCTATCTTGCATGAAATTTTTTAAGATACCATTTTCAATTAAAACTGTTCTTTCTGTTGGCGTTCCTTCATCATCGATATTTAAACTACCTCTTCTATTATCTAATGTTCCGTCGTCGATTATTGTAACTCCATCGCTCGCAACTTTTTTACCAACTAAATCATGAAAAGCTGAAGTTTTTTTTCTATTAAAATCTCCTTCTAGTCCATGACCTACAGCTTCATGAATTAAAATTGCAGGCCAACCAGGTCCTAAAACAACTTTCATTTCTCCTGCAGGAGAAGGTTTACTTTCTATATTCGTACTTGCAATTCTAAAAGCTTCATCACAAACTTTTTTCCAATTATCATTTTTAAGATATTCATCATAATCTTGTCTTCCACCAATACCAAAAACACCAGTTTCTTTTCTACCATTCTTTTCAACCATTACTGACATATTTATTCTGACTAAAGGTCTATTATCTGATAATAATTCTCCTCCAGATCTAATGATCTCAACATTTTTCTTTTCTGCTAGAAGGCTTGCTGTTACTTGTTTAACTGAACTATCTTTTGATCTGGCATACTCATTCATATTGTTCAGCAATTCTATTTTTGACTTCATTGACTTGCTCTCAATTGGATCAACGTCTTTATAAAGCTTCTGATTAGTTTTTTTAATTTCTGAATTATATGTTCCTCTATTATTTTTTAAAGTTGACTTAAGATTTTCGCTAGAATTTTTTAATGATTTTTCTGAAATTTCGTTTGAATGAGAATAAGCGACTGTATCACCTGTTACAGCTCTAAAACCATAACCTAAATCAGATGTATAATTTGAACTTTTAATTTTGTTATCATCTAATACAATTGTCTCAGATTTTGTATCCTCTATATACAGCTCACCATCATCACAATTATTTAGAGTTTCAGAAACAATGCTATCTGCTTTTTCTGAAGTTAATTCTGAATTTTTAATTAAAGAAGACATTAGCTCTATTTAAAGGTGATTTTAATATTATCAAGAATGATATGCGCGATTATTGATCACATCAAGTAAGGCTAATTACTTAATTTTCTTCAAAAAAAAATCAGTTAAATGTTTAATAGTTGCCTTTGGATTTTGCTCTGGAATGAAGTGACCTGAGTTTATAGGATAACCTATAACTTTTTTTTCAGTATATCTTTGCCAAATTTTTAATGGTTTGAACTGCTTTCCAATTACTCCCTTACTTCCCCATAACACTTGAACTGGAATATTTAGTTTTTTCTTTCTATCTTTTTTGTCATGATCTAAATCAATAGTCGCAGAAGCTCTATAATCTTCACAAGATCCATGAATTCTTTTTGGTTGCTTGAAACATTTTAAATAATTTTCTTCAACATTTCCAAATTTGTGATTACCTGACCATTTATCTAAACAACTTTTCATCCATTTACGTGGATCGCTCATTATCATTTTCTCAGGTAACCATTTTGGTTGAATTAAAAAAAACCAATGAAAGTAAGCTTTTGCGAAATCTTTCGTCGTTAGTTCGTACATATCTAATGTTGGACAAATATCTAAAACACTAAGAGCTATTATATTTTTTCTATGGTCTCTTGCTAACCTGTGAGCAACTCTTCCACCTCTATCATGTCCCGCTACAAAAAATTTGTTAAACCCTAATTTTATCATCATCTGTTTCATGTCACTTGCCATTTCTCTTTTTGAGTAGTTGTAATGTTTGCTATCTGATGCTGGAGCAAGACTATTTCCATATCCTCTTAAATCTGCAGCAACCACTGTAAATCTTTTAGATAACTCAGGGGCTGTTTTATGCCACATTAAATGTGTTTGTGGATATCCGTGTAGTAAAAGTAATGGTGGACCTTCACCACCAACTCTACAAAAAACCTTGCCCTTTTTTACCTTTACGTACTTTGACTTAAAACCATTAAACATGCTTAATAATATGAATTTTCAAATTATAACTAATGAAAGCCTAGTATCAATATTAATAATATTTAATTTGAATTTACTTTGTGCACCTGTATAAATTCGGATTTGTGAGAATTGAAGAAGAATTAAAACTAGATTATTCAGACGTCCTTTTTAGACCTAAAAGAAGTACGCTACAAAGTCGTAAAGATGTAAATCTTTTAAGAACATACAGATTTAAATATAGTAAAAATGAGTGGTCAGGTATTCCAATAATGGCTGCAAATATGGACGGGGTCGGAGAGCTTGGAGTAGCTGAGAAATTATCTGAATATGGCATGATTACTTGTTTAACTAAACAACATGATGTAAAAAAAATAAAGCAATTTAAAAAAATTAAATCTATTTATAAAAATATAGCTATTAGTATTGGTACTAAAAAAGAAGATTTTGAAAATTTAAACAAAGTTTTAAGAGAATTTGGATTTATAAAGTTCATTTGTATTGATGTTGCTAATGGTTATTCTGAATACTTTAGTAAATTTCTTAAATCTGTAAGAGATAAATATCCTACAAAAACTATTATAGCTGGAAATGTAGTTACTGCAGACATGACGCAAGAACTTATTTTATCTGGTGCGGATATTGTGAAAGTTGGGATTGGTCCAGGAAGTGTTTGTACAACAAGAATTCAAACAGGAGTTGGCTACCCTCAATTAAGTGCTGTAATTGAATGTGCTGATGCAGCCCATGGTTTAGGAGCTCATATAATTGCAGATGGCGGATGTACATGTCCTGGAGATGTAGCAAAAGGTTTTGGAGGTGGTGCAGATTTTGTAATGTTAGGTGGAATGTTTGCAGGTCACGACGAAGGCAAAGGGAAAATAGTAAAATCAAACGGCTCAAAATATATTGAATTCTATGGCTCAAGTTCTGAAACAGCAAATAAAAAGCATTATGGAGGATTATCAAATTACAGAAGCAGTGAAGGAAGAACTGTAAGAGTTAAATATAGAGGAAAAATAAAAGATACAATTCAAGATATTCTAGGTGGTGTTAGAAGCAGTTGTACTTATGTAGGTGCTCCTTCATTAAAACAATTAAGCAAATGTACTACTTTTGTAAGAGTTGCAAAACAATTTAACGATACTTTCACAAAATAAAAATGAAAGAGTATAAGATTGCATCCATTGCAGGAGATGGAATTGGAAAAGAAGTTGTTCCAGAGGCTTTAAAAATACTTAAAGAAGTAGCAAATCAGCATCAATTTAAATTAAAGATCGATGAATTTGATTTCTCATCATGCGATTATTATGAAAAGCATGGAAAAATGCTACCTGATGATTGGAAACAACAAATTGGTAATCATGATGCGATATTTTTTGGTGCAGTAGGTATGCCAGATAAATACCCAGATCATATTACTTTATGGGGTTCCCTACTCCAGTTTAGAAGAGAATTTGATCAATTTATCAATTTAAGGCCAGTAAAATTATTTGAGGGTGTAAATGCACCCTTAGCAAATAAAAAACCTGGCGACATAGATATGATGATAGTACGTGAAAATACTGAGGGCGAATATTCTTCGGTAGGTGGAAAAATGTATCAAAATACTGAAAGAGAAATTGTTATACAAGAAACTATAATGTCTAAACATGGAATAGATAGAGTTCAAAAATTTGCATTTGAATTAGCAAAAACAAGAGATAGAAAAAAATTAACTAATGCCACAAAATCAAATGGTATTTCTATAACAATGCCATACTGGGACCAAAGATTTTATGAAAATAAAAAAGATTTCCCTGAGATTAAAACAGATCAATTTCATATCGATATTTTAGCTGCAAGATTTGTTTTAACACCAGAGTGGTTTGATGTTGTTGTAGCATCAAATTTATTTGGAGATATTTTATCCGATTTGGGTCCAGCATGTACGGGAACAATTGGTATAGCTCCATCAGGAAATATTAACCCAACAAATAAACATCCTTCTTTATTCGAGCCAGTTCATGGATCAGCACCTGATATTGCTGGAAAAGGTATTGCAAATCCAATAGGTCAAATTTGGTCTGGCGCTATGATGTTAGATTATTTAGGCGAAAAAGAAGCTGCCACACGAATAGTGAGTTCAATCGAAAAAACTTTGCTAGAAAAACAAAATAGAACTAAAGATCTAGATGGTGATAGCAACACAAAAGAATGTGCTAATAAAATCTTAGAAAATATTAATTAACTTAGGTTGTTAAATATTGAATAGCAAAAAATATCGTAACAAATGATGCAAAAGTTGAGATAAATAAAGCTTTTATTATATTTTCAGGACTTACATTATAGGCAGAACACAATACGACAGCTGTATGACCACATGGTGCAACACTAACAAAAAAAGCACCAGGAATTTTTTCAGGTTGCCCAGCATCAAATATAATAAAGCCGATTATCAAGAGGATGATTGGTGAAACAACTAATTTCAATATAGATATAGAAGCAGTTAATTTATTAATAACTTTATGTGTGTAAAAAGATAATGTGATACCAATTGCAAAAAGTCCTATAGGCGAAACACAAGCTGCCAAAACAGAAAGTACGTAGTCTATTGGCGTATCGTCGATATTTATTTTAAATACAAAAAGTAAAAGACCAATTAAGATTGAAAATATCATTGGATTAAGAACTATGTTCTTTATAAATATGGTTAATCGAATATTTTTTTTAGTAGTAAGTTCTAAAAAAAAAGCAATTACAGATAATAAAATAACCCCATCCATTAATATTATACTTGTTACTTGAGTTATTACTTCAGTGCCAAAATAGATTTTTGTAATAGGTAATAATAATGTTACATGATTTGATAGTGCTACCATCAATGCCCATATAATAGACTCTGGAATAGGTCTTTTAAAAAATTTAGATGTTAATAAAAATGTTATAAACCCAAGACTTCCTTGCATTAAAAAATAAGAAACTATTTGTTTTATATCAACTTGGCCAATTTCACTTTGAGCAACAAATTTAATAATTAAAGCAGGGACCGCTACATAGAATAAAAACAAATTTAAAACTTTTGCATGACCTAAATCAAAAATTTTAAGTTTTCCAAAAACAAAACCAAATAGTGTGATAAAGATAAAAGGTGTTAACCCAAGAAATATTGAATACATTTTATTAAAGTATTGTTATTCTATGAAGTATTCTATTACCTTTAAACGGTGTAGCCTGATGGAGCATGGCTCTATTATCCCAAATAGCAAGCTGATCTTTTTCCCATTCCAATGAATATTGAAAGGTTTTTTTTGTCTGATGATTGAATAAGAATTTCTTTAGTTCTTTTTTTTGTTTAGTCATATGTGTATTAAATTTTAAAAAGTGCCCTGGGCTACAGTATATAGTTTTTTTATTTTTGATAGTTCTAATTATTTTATGTCTAGAAATCAGCTCTTTAGATATTTTTCCTTTTTCTTTTTCTCTCTCAACTGTTGTAATTGATATTGGTCCATGTGAAGAGTAGATACCTTTTAATTTTTTCAGCTTATTCTTATAATTTTTTGACAATTTTTCATAAGCTAAGTACTGTGAAGAAAAGTCAGTATTAGCAACACCTTTTTTAGGTACTAGTTTTGAAAGTAACATGGTGTATCTAGGAGGTTTTTTTGTATAAGAGGAGTCTGTGTGAAATTGTTCACCAAAGCTAGGTCCTTTGTCAGTAGATTTACGTTGTACAACAGTTATTTGAGGATATTTTTTATTTAAACCTCTCAATCTTGGATAATTAGCTGGTTTACCAAATTTTTTTGCAAAATTTAGATAATTCTTGGAAGTAAGTTTTTGTTTTGGAAAATAAATCATTCCATACTTATCAAGTGTTGATTTAATTTCTTTTAATTGTTTATTATCAATTTTATTAAGGTTACAAATAATTTCTGCAGCCATATTTTTTTTTGAAATTATCTTTAACATTAAATATTTTTTATATTTTTTTGATTTAAAGGTTTTTTGATTATTGTTACAGGGTATTTTTTCTTTTCAATTTCAATAGATAAATTTTTATTAATCAAGTCTTCAATAGAATTTCCAGAGTTGACATAACCAAATGAAATATTTTTTTTAAAATTAAACGAATAATTTCCTGACGTTGTTTTGCCAATTATTTTATCATCTAAGTAAATTGGCTCTTCATGAAGCAACAAAGGTTCTCCAGGTATGCTATCTTTCAATACCATCATAGCTAATGATTTTGTAGGGTTTTTATCTTTAATTTTTAATAATGCTTCTTTTCCAACAAAATTTATATTTTTTTTATAACTAATTGCAAAATTAAGTCCTGCTTGATATTGATTTTTTTCAGGTGATATATCATGTCCCCAATGTAAGAAACCACTTTCCATTCTCATAATATCCATAGCATGG
>CABZOF010000004.1 GCA_902527215.1 uncultured Pelagibacteraceae bacterium
AATCAAAATGTGCTGTATTTAGAACTGAGAAAACATTAAAGGAGGGTGTTGATGAAATTAGAAAACCTTATGATGGAATGGACTCTCTTTCTGTAAAAGATAAGTCATTAATCTTTAATACTGATTTAGTTGAAACACTAGAATTTGACAACTTAATAAGACAAGCAATAACTACAATGGACTCTGCGTATCATAGAAAAGAAAGCAGAGGAGCTCATGCAAGAGAAGATTTCCCAAAAAGAGATGATGAGAATTATATGCAACACACTCTGTCTTGGTGTAATGGTTCAAAAACTAAAATTAATTATAGACCTGTTCATAGATCAACACTTACAAATGATGTGCAATATTTTCCTCCACAGGAAAGAGTGTATTAATGGTTCAATTAAATTTACCTGCAAACTCAAAGGTAGAAAAAGGTCAATATTATAAAGATAAAACAGGTTCAAAAAATATTAGAAAAATAAATATTTATAGATGGGATCCATCTAAAAATGAAAATCCAAGACTTGATACTTATGAAGTTGATATGGATAATTGTTCATCTAAAGTCCTTGATGTTTTAAACAAAATAAAAAATGAAATAGATCCTTCTATAGCTTACAGAAGATCTTGTGCTCATGGAGTTTGTGGATCTTGTGCGATGAATATGAATGGAAAAAATGGTTTAGCATGCACGAAGTCCCATTCTGAACTGGATGGAGATATTGATATTTATCCTTTACCACATCTAAAAGTCTTAAAAGATTTAATCGGTGATTTAAGCACATTATATAAACAATATGAGTCTGTTGAACCTTGGTTAAAAACCTCAAAAGTAAATGATAAAGAGAATATCCAATCTAAAGACGACAGAGCAAAATTAGATGGATTATATGAATGTATTATGTGTGCATGTTGTTCAACGTCTTGTCCAAGTTATTGGTGGAACGGTGAAAAATATTTAGGTCCTGCAGTTTTACTTCAAGCTTACAGATGGATAATTGATAGTAGAGACGAGGACAGAAAAGAAAGACTAAAAAAGGTTGCTGACGAACTTAAGCTTTATAGATGTCATACTATCTTGAATTGCACAAATGCTTGTCCCAAGGGCTTAAATCCTGCAAAAGCTATTGCAGAGATAAAGAAAATGCTTGCAACAGCTTAATTACTTAATTAAATAATTTCATTCATGAATTTAATCAAACATTTTGTTGGTGGAAAAGTAATATCGGGTAATTCTGAGAGAAAAGGAAAAATCTTTAACCCTGCTACTGGGGAACAAGACTCTGAGGTTATTTTAGCCTCAAAAGCAGATTTAGATTGTGCAGTAGAAATTGCACAAAAAGCTTTTCAGACTTGGTCGTTAAATCCTCCACTTCAAAGAGCAAGAATAATGTTTAAATTTAAAGAGCTCATAGAAAAAAATTTTGATGAACTGGCAAAACTAATAGTCTCAGAGCATGGAAAGGTTTATGAGGATGCTAAAGGATCATTAATAAGAGGATTAGAAGTTGTTGAGTTTGCATGTGGAATTCCACACCTACTTAAAGGAGAGTTTTCTGAAAATGTTGGAACAAACGTTGATAGTTATTCAATGCGACAGCCTTTGGGAGTTGCAGCTGGTATAACCCCATTTAATTTTCCAGCAATGGTACCGATGTGGATGTTTCCATTAGCTATAGCATGTGGTAATAGTTTTATTTTAAAACCATCAGAAAAAGATCCCTCATGCCCGATGAAATTGGCAGAACTGCTTCATGAAGCTGGTCTTCCTGAGGGAGTTTTTAATGTTGTAAACGGTGATAAAGAGGTTGTTGATGCGATATTAACAAACCAAAATATTAAAGCTGTAAGTTTTGTTGGATCAACTCCTATTGCTAAGTACATTTATGAAAATGCAGCTAAAAATGAAAAAAGAGTCCAGGCATTAGGTGGAGCAAAAAATCATTTAGTTGTAATGCCAGATTGTGATTTAGATGGTGCCGTAAATGGTTTGATGGGTGCTGCATATGGTTCAGCTGGAGAAAGATGTATGGCGCAGTCTGTAGCAGTAGCGGTTGGTGATGTAGGTGATGAGTTAGTCTCAAGATTATCAAAAAAAGCTGAAGCATTAAAAATTGGACCTGGTATGGATAAATCATCAGAGATGGGCCCTTTAGTAACCAAAGAACACTTGGAAAAAGTAAAAGGCTATGTAGATCTAGGAGTTAAAGAAGGAGCAAAACTTGTTCTTGATGGAAGAAATTTGAAATTGCAGGGATATGAAAATGGTTTTTATATTGGTGGTTGTCTTTTTGATCATGTGACTACTGATATGAGAATTTATAAAGAGGAAATATTTGGACCAGTTTTGTCTGTTGTTAGGGTAAAAACATTTGAAGAAGCTACAAAAATGATTAATGAGCATGAATACGGAAATGGAGTTAGCATTTATACTAGAGATGGGGATGCAGGAAGAACATTTGCAAGCAAAATTCAAGTTGGAATGGTAGGGATAAATGTTCCAATACCAGTTCCAATGGCTTTCCATAGTTTCGGAGGATGGAAAAGGTCATTATTTGGAGATAGTGGAACGCATGGTATGGAAGGTGTAAAATTTTATACTAAATTAAAAACTATCACTTCTAGATGGCCATCAGGAATTAGATCTAATCCTGAATTTATTATGCCAACAATGAAATAAAATGAGTAAAATTTCTTTAATAGGAGCAGGTCAAATTGGGGGAACTTTAGCTCATTTAATTGGTTTAAAAGAACTGGTGGATGAGGTTGTTTTATTTGATGTTGCAAGTGGAGTAGCAAAGGGAAAAGGTTTAGATATAGCCCAATCTTCCTCGGTAGATGGATTTAATGTAAAATTTTCAGGAACAGATAAGTATGAAGATATAAAAGGATCAGATGTTATTATAATTACAGCAGGTGTTCCTAGAAAACCTGGAATGAGTAGAGACGATCTATTAGGAATTAATTTAAAAATTATTAAACAAGTTGCAGAAGGAATAAAAAATAATGCGCCTAATGCCTTTGTAATTTGTATTACAAATCCATTGGATGTAATGGTGATGGCATTTCAAAAATATTCAGGACTCCCCGTTCATAAGGTTGTAGGGATGGCGGGTATATTGGATAGTTCAAGATTTAAGCTATTTTTATCTGAAGAATTAAATGTGCCTGTAAAAGAAATCGATGCTATGGTAATGGGTGGACATGGAGATACAATGGTACCTCTTCCACGATTTACCAAAGTCTCAGGTCAACCATTGATGGAGTTAGTGAAAGAGGGAAAGATTTCTGAGGAAAAATTAGAAAGCATTAATCAGCGAACTAGAGAAGGTGGTGCAGAAATTGTAAAATATCTAGAAAAAGGATCAGCATTTTATGCACCTGCAGCATCTGGAGTTGAGATGGCTGAAGCATTTTTAAAAGATCAAAAAAAACTTTTACCATGCGCAGCATACTTACATGGAGAGTATGGAATTAATAATGTATATGCAGGCGTTCCTGTTATCATTGGAAATGAAGGTGTTGAAAAAATTGAGGAAATCGACCTTAATGAAAATGAAAAAACTGAGTTTAATAATTCAGTAGAAGCAGTAATAAAATTATGGGATGCAGCATCTAAAATAGACCCTGACTTAAACAAAGATTAAATGAATATCCACGAGCACCAGGCAAAAGAAATACTTAAAAAGTATGGCGCGGTTGTACCCGAAGGCGTTTATGCTTTTAATGTAAATGAATTAATTGAAAAAGTAAAAAATCTCAAAGCCGATAAGTATGTATTAAAAGCTCAAATTCATGCAGGAGGTAGAGGAAAGGCTGGAGGAGTTAAAATTGTTGATAATATTGCTCTTTTGGAAGAGGAAGCGAAAAAATTGTTTGGTAAAACATTAGTTACTCATCAAACTGGACCCTCAGGAAGAGAAGTGAAAAGATTGTATGTTGAAAATGCATCAGAAATAGAAAAAGAATTCTATCTGTCTTGTCTTGTTGACAGAGCATCTGCGAAAATTGCATTTATTTCCAGTGATCAGGGGGGAATGAATATTGAGGAAGTTGCTGTAAAATCACCAGAGAAAATAATCACTACTAAAGTAGATTTTAATGAAAGTATTTCAGAGGAAGACTGTAACAAAATTATTAAAATTTTTAATTTAGACAAAGATGCAAGTAAACAAGCAATCAATTTAATAAAATCAATTTACAAAATGTTCATTGATACAGATGCAAATTTAGTAGAGATAAATCCTCTCATTTTAACCAAAAAAAACAAAATTGTATGTTTGGATGCAAAGATGACTTTTGACGAAAATGCATTATTTAAACATCCAGAAATTCAAAAACTTAGAGACTTAAATGAAGAAGAAGAAACTGAAATTGAAGCAAGCAAATATGATCTTGCATACATTAAATTGGATGGAAATATAGGATGTATGGTAAATGGTGCTGGATTAGCAATGGCTACTATGGATATTATTAAATTATTTGGAGAAGAGCCTGCAAATTTTTTAGATGTAGGTGGTGGTGCCTCTAAAGAAAAAGTTTCAGCAGCATTTAAAATTATCTTATCTGACAAAAATGTAAAAGGAATACTAATAAATATTTTTGGAGGAATAATGAGATGTGACGTACTCGCACAAGGTGTTGTAGATGCAGCAAAAGAAATTAAAATTAAAGTTCCTTTAGTAGTGAGACTAGCAGGTACAAATTTCAAAGAGGGAAAAGAAATTTTAGATAATTCAGGATTAGAGATTATTTCTGCAAATGATTTATCCGATGCAGCAAAAAAAATTGTTGAGGCAATTAAATAATGTCAGTTTTAATTAACAAGGATACAAAAGTAATTTGTCAAGGTTTCACTGGAGCTCATGGAACTTTTCATTCTGAACAATCTATTAAGTATGGAACTAACTTGGTTGGTGGAGTTACTCCAAAAAAAGGAGGTCAAATTCATTTGGAAAGACCAGTATTTAATACTGTTAAAGAAGCTAAAGATCAGACAGGTGCAAATGCAACAATGATTTATGTTCCTGCAAAGTTTGCAGCTTCAGCAATTATAGAGGCAATTGATTCATCTATAGAATTGATTGTATGTATAAGTGAGGGAATTCCAGTTTTAGACATGCTTAAAGTAAAAAGAAGACTTTTTAACTCTAAATCGAGACTTATTGGTCCCAACTGTCCAGGTATAATAACTCCTGATGAATGTAAAATTGGAATAATGCCTGGAAATATTCATAAAAAAGGAACAGTAGGAATTGTTTCTAGGTCAGGAACATTAACTTACGAGGCTGTAGCCCAAACCTCAGAAAATGGCCTTGGTCAATCTACATGTATAGGAATAGGTGGAGATCCAATACATGGTACAAATTTTATTGATTGTTTAGATCTGTTTTTAAATGATGAAAAAACTGAGTCTATAGTAATGATTGGTGAGATCGGAGGGACTGCTGAAGAAGAAGCTGCTGAATTTATAAAAAATCATAAGATAAACAAACCAATGGTTGGATTTGTAGCTGGAATTACAGCACCACCTGGCAGACGAATGGGTCATGCTGGTGCAATAATATCAGGGGGAAAAGGTAACGCTGATGAAAAAATTAAAATTATGGAAAAATCTGGTATTACAATGGCAAAATCACCATCTGAAATTGGAATAACTCTATTGAATAAATTATCTAATTGATAACACCTTATTCGTGTATAATTATATTTAAAAATGTCATCATCTAAAAATTTAGAATACAAAAAAACTTCATTTCTTAATAAATCAAATAGTGCATTTATAGAACAAATGTATGTGAAGTATGTAAATAATGATCCAAATTTACCTGAAAGTTGGAAAACATATTTTATAGATATTGGTGATGATATTAATTCAATTGTTAAAGAGGTTAATGGACCATCTTGGAGTCCAAGTAAAAATAAAATTGATGAGAGTAAAATATTTGAAAATGAAATCGAGATTCTAGAAAGTCAAAATAAAGAAATATATCAAAACGATATAGTTGCAAGTAACAGCAATTCTATTAAAGCAGTCTCTTTGATTAGAGCTTATAGACAGCGTGGTCATTTATTATCAAAAGTTGATCCATTAGAAATGAGAGAAAGTGAGTATCTTGACGAACTACATCCTGAAAATTATGGATTTAAAAAAGATGATTATAGTAAAAAAATTTACTTAGATGGTGTCTTAAATAAAGAATATTCTAACATAAAAGAAATTCTCTCCGTATTAAGAAAAATTTATTGTGGAAATATTGGTTACGAATATATGCATATTTCAAATCCAACAGAGAGAAAATGGTTTCGTGATAGAGTTGAAAAAGATGAAAATGCATTGAAATTTACAGTAAATGGTAAAGGTGCAATTTTAAACAAATTAATACAAGCTGAGGGATTTGAGAAATTTTTGCATACTAAATATGTGGGATCAAAAAGATTTGGTCTTGATGGTGGTGAAAGTTTGATACCTGCGTTAGAGCAAATAATTAAAATTGGCGGTCAGTCAAATATTAAAGAAGTCAAAATTGGAATGTCTCACAGAGGGAGACTAAATGTTTTAGCTAACGTCTTACAAAAATCATACAAAAGAATATTTAATGAATTTGCAGGTGAAATAAACAATACAGACGAGGATAGTGCTGGGGATGTGAAATATCATTTGGGAGCTTCATCTGACAGAGAATTTGATGGAAATTCTGTACATGTGAGTTTAACAGATAATCCTTCGCATTTGGAAGCAGTTAATCCAGTAGTATTGGGTCAGACTAGAGCCAAACAATTTTTTCATAAAGATACTGATAGAAACAAAGTAATTCCAATTTTAATTCATGGTGATGCTGCTTTTGCAGGTCAAGGTATTGTTGCTGAATGTTTTGCAATGTCGGGTCTACCTGGACATAATACAGGTGGAACTATTCATATAATAGTTAACAATCAAATAGGATTTACCACAAGTCCAAGGTTTGCAAGATCTTCCCCTCACCCATCAGATATTGCAAAAATGGTTGATGCGCCTATAATCCATGTTAATGGAGATGATCCAGAGGCTGTAGTTTATGGCTCAAGGATTGCAACTGAATTTAGATTAAAGTTTAATAGAGATGTAGTCATCGACTTAGTTTGCTACAGACGATTTGGACATAATGAGGGAGATGAGCCATCATTCACTCAACCATTGATGTACAAAAAAATTAGATCACATCAATCAACAGCAAATATATATGGATCTAAGCTTATTAATGAAAATTTAATATCTAAAGAAAGTTTAAATGATCAAATAAAAAAATTTAAAGATCTTTTAGATGATCAATTTAAAACAGCTAAAGATTATAATCCTAAAATTGAATGGTTTGAAGGAGCATGGTCTAGCTATAAACCTAAAAAAGGGAAAGATAAAAGAGGAATTACTGGAGCAGATGAAAAAATACTTAAAAATATTTCAGATAAAATAAATGTCGTTCCATCCGAAATAAATATTCATAAAACTATAAGCAAAATTTTACAAAGTAGAAAAAAATCTGTCGATGCTGGTTTAAATATTGACTGGTCTACCGCTGAATCATTAGCTTTTGGTTCATTATTAGATGAGGGTTTTCCAGTTCGATTTGTAGGACAAGATTCTGGAAGAGGAACATTCAGTCAGAGACATTCAGTTTTAAGAGACCAAACGAATAACTCCAGATATATTCCATTAAATAATATTTCAAAACATCAAAAAAAATTTGAAATAGTTGATAGTTTTTTGTCAGAACTTGCAGTTTTAGGATTTGAATATGGGTATAGTTTAGTAGAACCAAATACTCTTACTCTTTGGGAAGCTCAATTTGGTGATTTTGCTAATGGTGCGCAAGTCATAATTGATCAATTTATTACATCTGGTGAAAGAAAATGGCAAAGAGCATCAGGTTTAGTAATGTTATTACCTCATGGTTATGAAGGTCAAGGGCCAGAACATTCATCAGCTAGACTTGAAAGATTTTTACAAATGTGTGCAAATGATAATCTTCAAGTTATGAATTGCACAACTCCAGCAAATTATTTTCACGCTTTACGTAGACAGATACATCGTGATTTTAGAAAACCACTTGTAATCATGACGCCTAAATCTTTGTTAAGAAATAAGTTTTGTGTATCAACCATTGATGATTTTAGTAAGCAAACGTCATTTCACCGAATAATGTGGGATCACGCATTAAGCGATCAATCCAAAAATTTTATTAAATTAAAAAAATCTAGTGAAATAAAAAAAGTTATAATTTGTTCAGGGAAAGTGTACTTCGATCTTTTAAATGCTAGAGAAAAGTTAAAAAGAGATGATGTGGTAATGTTTAGAATAGAGCAACTTTATCCTTTTCCAGCAAAGAGCTTAGTAAAAGAACTTAAACCATATGCAAAAAATGCTAATTTTTATTGGTGTCAGGAAGAGCCAAAAAATATGGGTGCATGGTTTTCAGTGAGAGATTATATACAATGGACTTTAGATACTATTAAAGCTAAAAATAACGAAGTTTCTTATATTGGAAGAAGTCCTGATGCATCACCAGCTACTGGATATGCTAAAAGGCATCAACTTGAGCAACAAGAAATTATAAATGAAGTATTTAATTAATGAGTGAAAAAATTTTAGTTCCAACGTTAGGTGAAAGTATAACAGAAGCAACAGTTTCTAAATGGTTGAAAAAAGAAGGTGAAACAGTTCAGGTGGATGAAGCAATAGTTGAACTGGAAACTGATAAAGTAAATTTAGAAGTTCCTTCACCTATTAATGGGACATTATCAGAAATTAGTTTTAGAGCTGGAGATACAGTTGAAGTTGGAGCTGTTTTGGGCTCAATTTCTGAGGGGAATGTTGATATTAAAAATGTACCCGAAAGCAAAGAACAACTTGAGGATAATGAAGAGAAAGAATTTAAAGATCAGAAAAGCAATGTAATTAATTTAGATATAGAAAAAAAACCTCAAACCAAGTTAGAAGAACCATTAGTATTAACTGAAGATAAATCAATGGAGCTATTAGAAGAAGAGCCTTTACTTTTAACTGAAGAAGTAGAAACAGAGGAAACCTCACAACAACCAATTATTCTCTCCCCTGCAGTAAGAAAAATGGTTGCAGAAAAAAATATCAACCTAGATAATGTAAAGGGAACAGGTAAAGCAGGAAGAATTTTAAAAGGTGATCTAATTACTATGATGGGAGCCAACCCACAACCCAACCAGAGAAGAATTCAATACGGTGAAGAAGAAAGAATTAAAATGACCCGTTTAAGACAAACGATTGCAAAGAGATTAAAACAAGCTCAAGAAAATGCAGCAATGTTAACTACTTTTAACGAGGTTGATATGTCTGGGATTATGGCAATGAGAAAAGATAACCAAGAAGATTTCAAAAGTAGATATGGAATTAAATTAGGCTTAATGTCATTTTTTGTTAAAGCTTGTGTTGTTGGACTAAAATTATTTCCAGCAATTAACGCTGAGATTGAAGATCAAGACATAATTTATAAGAATTATTATAATATTAGTTTCGCTGTTGGAACTGAAAGGGGTTTAGTAGTTCCAGTGCTTAGAAATGCAGATGAGATGTCATTTGCTGAAATAGAAAAAGAAATAAAAAAATTATCTGAAAAAGCAAACTCAGGTAGTTTAACAATTGAGGACTTACAAGGAGGTACATTTACAATTAGTAATGGAGGTGTATATGGTTCCATGCTTTCAACACCAATATTAAACCCTCCTCAATCAGGTGTATTAGGTATGCATAATATTGTTGAAAGACCAGTAAATGATAATGGTGAGATAAAAATAAAACCAATAATGTACTTAGCTTTGTCTTATGATCATAGAATTATTGATGGAAAGGAATCCGTGTCGTTCTTAAAAACTGTTAAAGAAAATTTAGAAGACCCTAGAAGATTGTTTTTAAATATCTAATGGCTGAAAAATTTGATGTTACTGTAATTGGGGGAGGACCTGCAGGATATGTTTGTGCGATTAGATTATCACAATTAGGATTAAAAACTGCATGTATAGAGTCCAGAGGATCTTTGGGAGGCACTTGTCTTAATATAGGATGTATTCCATCTAAAAGTCTATTAAATATGTCAGAAAGTTTTCATAAAGCTAAAAGTTTCTCTAATATTGGCATTGAAACTGGTGAAATTAAGCTAAATCTGGAAAAAATGATGAGTAATAAAGATAATTCAGTTTCAACACTGACAAAAGGAGTGGAGTTTTTATTTAAAAAAAATAAAGTTACTTACATTAAAGGAGTAGGATCTTTTAGTGGAAATAATGAAATTTTAGTTAAAAATGATAAATCAGAAATAAAAATTAAAACAGATAAAACCATAATAAGCACAGGATCTGAACCTTTATCTCTTCCAGGTATAGATTTTGATGAAGAAAAAATTCTTTCATCTACAGGTGCTCTAAATATTTCTAAGCTTCCAAAAAAAATGGTTGTTGTTGGGGGTGGCTATATTGGATTGGAGATGGGTTCTGTTTGGTCAAGATTAGGAACTGAGGTTCACGTCATAGAATATTTAGATCACATCACCCCAGGACTCGATAAAGAAATTTCAAATGAATTTATGAAAATTTTAAAAAAACAGAATATTAAATTTGAATTAAATACTAAAGTTGAAAAAATTACTAAAAATGACAAAGGAGTAATTATAGAAACGACAAATAAAGATTCAAAAAATAATATTGAAGCTGACGTAGTTTTGATTTCTGTTGGAAGAAAACCCTATACAGATAAATTAAATTTAGAAAAAATTGGAGTAAATCTTGATCAAAAAGGAAAAATAAAAGTTAACAAAAATTTTGAAACCAATGTAAAAAATGTTTATGCAATAGGAGATGTTATAGATGGACCTATGTTGGCTCATAAGGCTGAGGAGGAAGGAATAGCCGTAGCAGAGCTAATTGCTGGACAGTCAGGTCATGTGAATTATGATATCATACCAGGTGTAATTTATACTTCACCAGAGGTAGCATATGTTGGTAAAAACGAGGAAGAATTAAAAGAAAAAAAAATAAACTTTAAAGTTGGCAAATTCCCATTTATGGCAAACTCAAGGGCTAAAGCAATAAATGAGCCAGAGGGATTTGTTAAAATATTAGCTGAAAGTACATCAGATAGAGTTTTAGGTGTGCACATAATTGGTCCACATGCTGGTGAAATGATTGCTGAGATGTCAGTTGCTATGGAATTTGGAGCAAGTTCAGAGGATATAGCAAGAACTTGTCATGCACATCCTACTTTCTCAGAAGCAATTAAAGAAGCAGCTCTATCAGTTGATAAAAGACAAATACACTCTTAGATTAATTTAAAATCATATCTTTCATTATATTAATTGTATAGACGTGATATATTTAAGTATGAGTCTAGATTTAGGTAAAAAATTTTTTTCACAAAAAAATTTCAAAGATGCAGAAAAAATCTTTCTAGATTTGAGTAAAAATAATAATAACTTCGAAATTAATTATAATCTTGCAATTATTAATTTTGAATTAAAGAATATTAAAAAGAGTCTAAAATTTTTTGATAAATGTAAGAAAATCGATCCTAAATCTTTAAATACTTATTTAAAAGTTGCATATTTAGAGCAGTCTAGTGGCTATATAGAAAAATCATTATCAACTTATCTTAAAGTTCTAGATATAAATATAAGAGATATTAGAGCGTATTATGGAATTTTCACATTAAATCCAAATTTTCTTAAAACAAGTCATTTTGAAATTATTAAACAAATTCACGATAATCCAAATGCAAATATTTTAGAAAAGTTTTTATCTAAATTCTTACTTTCTAAAAAAGAAAAGAAAGAAAAAAACTATCAAAAAGAATTAGCTTTTTTAAATAATTCACACAGCCTCTGTTTTGACTTTAAAAAAGAATATAATCTTCAATCACAAAAGTATTATTCAAAAATAATTTTAGAACATTACAATCAATCAAATTTTATAGAAAATGAAAAAAAAGAACATTTATTGAATGATATTTCACCAATATTTATTATAGGCTTACCAAGATCGGGATCAACACTAGTTGAAGCAATTATAACTTCTGCAGAAGGCAATATTCCATCGTTTGGAGAATCTGCTTTCATTAATATGGGTGTAATAAATCAACTTTCAACTAAAATATTATTAGATGATAAAAACCAAGGAACATTTAATTTTAGAGTAAATGAATTCAAAGATTTTGTTAATAAGAAGTATTCACAATTTTCTCTGATTGAAAAAGATGTTAATTATTTTGTAGATAAATCTTTAGAGAATTTCTTTAACATTGATTTTATACTTAAAATATTTCCCAAAGCTAAATTTTTACACTGTCATAGAAATCCCAAGGACTCCATTGTAGGAATTTATCAATCATTACTACCTGACTTATCTTGGACACATAGTATACAAAATATAATTACTTATATTGATAACTATAGAAAAATAATGAAATATTTTAAAAAAAAATATCCGAATATTATACATGATGTATCTCTTGAGAATCTTACACAAAATAAAGAAAAAATTTCTAAAGAACTATTTAATTTTTGTGGATTAAAATGGGATACTAATGTACTCGAATTTTATAAGAGAGATGATTTAGATATTAGGACCACAAGTAATATTCAAATTAGAAATAAGATTACTAGTTATGATATTGATAAGTATTCAAAATATTATAATCTATTTAAGGATTACCAAGATAAGTATCCTTGGTTGAAATAAATGCAAATTCCAGTTTTATTACCAAATATTTTTAATCATCCTTTTACATACGAATTTGATAAAAAATTAAGTCCAGGAACTTATGTGAAGGTACCATTTGGAAAAAAGGATTTAACAGGCGTTGTATGGAACTCATTTGAAAAGAAAATTCAAAAAAAATTTAAACTTAAAAAAATTAAATCTATTATCGAATTAAATCCTTTAAAAATTGAAACAATAAATTTTTTGAATTGGTTCTCAAATTATAATTTGGTACCGATTGGAATGTGTTTAAAACTTCATTTACTTGGTGGTGATGCAATAACCAAATTTGATGATAAAGAATATCTAATCTTTAATAATAAAAAACCTAGAAAAAATTTTAAACTTTCTGAGGATCAAAATAAAGTCTTTAGAGAAATGTTAAAAAAAAACGAGGAATTTAGAGTACACTTGCTTCAAGGAACAACTGGATCTGGAAAAACAATTGTATATTTCAAGCAAATAGAGGAAATTTTAAAAAAAAACTATCAGGCAATAATTTTACTGCCAGAAATAGGACTTACTTCAGAATTTGAGAGAAAGTTTGAGGAATTTTTTGGTTTTAAAGCTGCAATTTGGCATTCGGGAATAACACCAAAAAGAAAAAAAATTATTTGGAGTGGTGTAGCATCAGGATTAATAAAGGTGGTTATTGGTGCAAGATCGTCTCTTTTTTTGCCATTTAAAAAAATAGGACTAATAGTAATTGATGAAGAACATGATCAATCATTTAAGCAAGATGAAGGTATTATTTATAATGCAAGGGATATGGCAATTGCAAGAGCTAACTTTGAAAATATTCCTATTAATCTTGTAACTGCAGTTCCTTCAATAGAAACATATGCTAATGTTAAAAAAAATAAGTATTCCATATCAAGATTAATTAAAAGATATAAAGATGCAAATCTCCCTTCATTCGAAATAATTGATTTAAACAATAGCAGCCTAAATAAACAATCATGGATTGCCACTGAAACTTTGAAAAAGGTTAAAGATCATTTAAAAAAAAATGATCAAGTTTTATTTTTTATGAATAGAAGAGGTTTTGCACCTTTTGCACTATGCAAAAATTGTGTAAAAGTATACTCGTGCCCAAACTGTTCTATAAATTTAGTATATCACAAAGGTAAAAATATTTTACTTTGTCATTATTGTGGTTACAAAAGTAAATTAAATAGAAGTTGTAGTAAAGGAAACACTTGTGATTTTGTTTTTAGCGGCCCAGGTGTTGAAAGAATCGCAGAGGAAGTAAAAATATTATTTCCTGACAAAAAAATATCAATTTTTTCAAGCGATACTATGAACAAAAAATCATCCAAAGATCAACTTGAAAGTATAGTAAATGGAGAAGTTGATATTTTAATTGGGACACAATTAATTTCAAAAGGTTTTCATTTTCCAAATTTAAATTGTATTGTTGTTTTAGATATTGATTTAACATCTAATGGACACGATCTTAGAACAGCTGAAAAAAATCTTCAACTTTACCACCAGTTATCCGGAAGAGCAGGAAGAACTGGTAAACCTGCTAAAGTATATTTTCAAACTCATGGTATTAATCAAAATATCATAAATCAAATTACTCATCATGACCCATTTATTTTTTTAGACAATGAATTGAAGTTAAGAGAAAAAAATAACCTTCCACCATTTGAAAGATTTATTTCATTAATACTCACTGCCTCGAAAGAAAATAAATTAGAAGAAGAGTCTCAAAATTTAAAACAAGTGCTCCTAAATTCTCTCGATGATAAAGTCTTGGGACCTGTGAATGCACCTATTTATAGAGTTAAAGGAAAATATCGACAAAGACTTTTAATAAGGTCAAAAAAGGGGTTAAAAATACAAAATAAGTTGTCTGAAATATTAAATAAGCACAAATTATCCAGTGAAATAAAACTGACGGTTGATGTTGATCCAATAACCTTTAATTAAGAGACAAAATAGATATTAAATTGTTAATCTGATGCTTGAAGACATCTTACTCATATGCTACTTAATCCAAAAAATCTTCTAAAATAAAGAGTTAAAATTGAGCAAAAATAACAGTTTTTCAGTCACTACAGCAAGTAGATATTCTTTAGCACTATATGAATTAGCAAAAGAAAAAAATTCATTAGATGAAGTAGAAGAACAATCAATATCTTTATTAAAATTAATAGATGAGAGCAAAGATTTTAGTTCATTAATAAAAGATCCAACTAACTCTGTAAATGAACTTCAGGATGTAATTAATAAGATTGTTGATAATTATAAATTAAATTCTTTATTATCAAAATTTTTAGGTTTTCTAATATCTAAAAGAAGATTTTTTTATGTTAAAACAATTCTTCAAGATTTTGTAGATACTTGCTCCAAAAAAAGAGGAGAGGTAAAAGCTGAATTAATCTCATCTAAAGAATTATCAGGAGAACAAGTAAGTAAAATAAATGACGAATTATCTCAAAATTTTAATGCAAAAATTAAATTAGACTATAAATATGATAAAAGTTTAATTGGAGGTTTATTAATTCAAGTTGGTAGTATTATGGTAGATACCTCTATTAAAAATAAATTACAACAAATCGAAAATACAATGATAGAGGCTTAAATGGAAATAAATCCTTCAGAAGTTACGAAAATATTAAAAGAACAAATTAAAAAATTTGGAGATAAAGCTGAGGTTACCGAGGTTGGTCAAGTTTTATCAGTAGGAGATGGTATAGCAAGAATTTATGGATTAGATAATGTTCAAGCTGGAGAAATGGTAGAATTTTCTGACGGTTCGAAAGGAATGGCATTGAACCTAGAAAGTGAAAATGTAGGTGTTGTAATTTTTGGCGATGATAAAGCGGTTAAGGAAGGTGATACTGTAAAAAGAACTGGTGCGATTGTTGATACACCAGTCGGAAAAGAATTACTTGGTAGAGTAGTTGATGGTTTAGGAAATCCAATTGATGGAAAAGGTGCATTAGATAAAAGCATAAAAAGAAGCAGAGTTGAAGTCAAAGCTCCAGGTATAATTCCACGTAAATCTGTTAGTGAACCAATGCAGACTGGTCTAAAATCAATTGATAGTCTGGTTCCAATTGGAAGAGGACAAAGAGAATTAATTATTGGAGATAGACAAACTGGCAAAACAGCAGTGGCTATTGACGCTATTATAAACCAGAAAAAAATTAACGAGTCAGGTGATGAGAAGAAAAAATTATATTGTATTTATGTAGCCGTAGGTCAAAAAAGATCTACAGTTAGACAGATTGAAAAAACACTAGAAGAAGCTGGTGCAATGGAATACACAACTATAGTTGCAGCAACAGCATCAGATGCAGCACCACTTCAGTTTTTAGCTCCATACACTGGATGTACTATGGGTGAATATTTTAGAGATAATGGAATGCATGCTTTAATAATATATGATGATTTATCAAAACAAGCTGTCGCTTATAGACAAATGTCTCTATTGTTAAGAAGACCCCCTGGAAGAGAGGCGTATCCTGGTGATGTATTTTATTTACATAGTAGATTACTTGAAAGAGCAGCAAAATTAGGTGACGAACATGGAGGTGGTTCTTTGACAGCTCTTCCAATCATTGAAACTCAGGGAGGTGACGTTTCTGCATTTATACCAACAAATGTGATCTCAATTACTGATGGACAAATTTTCCTTGAAACTGAACTTTTTAACCAAGGTATAAGACCAGCAATTAATGTTGGTTTATCTGTATCAAGAGTAGGATCCTCTGCGCAAACAAAGGCCATGAAAAAAGTTTCAGGGTCGATGAAATTAGAATTGGCTCAATATCGAGAAATGGCTGCATTTGCACAGTTTGGTTCAGACCTTGATGCATCTACTCAAAAATTACTTAACCGAGGTTCAAAATTAACCGAACTATTAAAGCAAAACCAATATTCCCCCATGACAGTTGCAGAACAAGTTATTTCTGTATTTTGTGGAGTTAGAGGACATCTTGATGATATTGAACAAAAGGATATTTCAAGTTTTGAGAATAAAATTATTGAAAAATGTAAAGCTGAAAAGCCAGATATCATTGAGTCAATCACAACTTCAGGGAAACTTGAAGATGATAAAGAAAAAGAATTGAATGAAATTATTTTACAACTTAAGAAAGATTTTAACTCATAAAAAATAATGGCTAGTTTAGACGATCTAAAAAAAAGGATATCAAGTGTTAAGTCTACACAAAAGATTACCAAAGCAATGAAAATGGTTGCTGCTGCAAAACTAAGAAGAGCCCAGGAAAGTGCTGAAAAAGGCAGACCTTACTCAGATAAAATGAATAATATTATTTTAAACTTATCAAATGGTATCTCAGATATAGATAATGCTCCAAAACTTTTATCTGGCACCGGAGAAGATAAAGTGCATTTATGTGTTGTAATGACATCCGATAGGGGTCTGTGTGGAGGTTTTAATACAAATATTATTAAAAAAGCCAAACTATATTTTCAAAAAATTTTAGATGAAGGAAAAACTCTAAAAATTATTACAGTTGGAACTAAAGGTTATGACCAACTTAAACGTCTTTATGGTGATAATATTATAGAGAGAATATCTTTTAAAGAGTCAAAAAATGTAAATTATTTTGATGCTGACAAAGTTGGTAAGATAGTTATAGAAAAATTTGATAAAAAAGAATTTGATGTATGTGCAATTTTTTATAACCAATTTAAGAATGTAATTACTCAAATTCCACAAGAACAACAAATCATTCCTTTAAAAACATCTGAAAAAGAGGAAAATTCATCAGAAGATAATTATGAATTTGAACCTGAAGAAGATGAAATATTGAGCAACTTGTTACCAAAAAACATTTCAACTCAGATTTTTAAAGCGATGTTAGAGAATTCAGCTAGCGAGCAAGGTTCAAGAATGAGTGCAATGGATAATGCAACCAGAAACGCAGGTGAAATGGTTGACAAACTTACTATTGAGTATAATAGAAGTCGTCAGGCAGCAATTACTAAAGAGTTAATAGAAATAATTTCAGGAGCAGAAAGTTTATAATTATGAGAAAAGGACAAATAACGCAGATCATTGGGGCGGTAGTAGATGTAAAATTTGATGGAGAACTACCAGAAATTTTAACTGCACTAGAGTGCGATAACGGTGGAAATAGATTAGTTTTAGAAGTTGCACAACACTTAGGAGAGTCAAGTGTTAGAACAATTGCAATGGATGCAACTGAGGGTCTTAAAAGAGGAGATGAGGTAAAAGATACAGCTGCTCCAATTAAAGTCCCAGTAGGACCAGAGACTCTTGGAAGAATTATTAATGTAATAGGTGAGCCAATTGATGAAAGAGGAGAAGTTAAAAGTTCAGATAACTGGCCAATTCACAGAGCTGCACCAGAATTTAATGATCAATCAACGGAAACTGAAATACTTGTAACTGGAATAAAAGTGATTGATCTTTTAGCGCCCTACGCTAAAGGTGGTAAGATTGGTTTATTTGGCGGAGCAGGAGTTGGTAAAACTGTTTTAATTATGGAATTAATTAACAACGTTGCAAAAGCCCATGGTGGATTTTCAGTTTTTGCAGGAGTAGGAGAAAGAACTAGAGAAGGAAATGACCTTTACCATGAAATGATAGACTCAGGTGTTATTAAAACTGATGGCGAAGGTTCTAAAGCAGCATTAGTTTATGGACAAATGAATGAGCCCCCAGGAGCGAGAGCACGAGTTGCTTTAACCGGATTAACTGTTGCTGAATATTTTAGAGATAAGGAAGGTCAAGACGTACTATTTTTTGTTGATAACATATTCAGATTTACACAAGCAGGATCTGAAGTCTCTGCATTACTTGGCAGAATACCTTCAGCTGTAGGATATCAACCAACATTAGCAACTGATATGGGTAACTTACAGGAAAGAATTACAACAACGAATAAAGGTTCAATTACATCTGTTCAGGCAATTTATGTTCCTGCAGACGACTTAACTGACCCTGCACCTGCAACCTCATTTGCTCACTTAGATGCAACTACGGTACTTTCTAGACAGATTGCTGAAATAGGAATTTACCCAGCAGTAGATCCATTAGACTCAACGTCTAGAATTTTAGATCCTAGAATAGTTGGTGACGAACATTATAGAGTTGCTAGAGAAGTACAAAAAGTTCTGCAGACTTATAAATCTTTACAAGATATTATAGCAATTTTAGGTATGGATGAATTGTCAGAAGAAGATAAATTAGTTGTTGCTAGAGCTAGAAAAATACAAAGATTTCTTTCTCAACCTTTCTTTGTAGCCGAAGTATTTACTGGCTCGCCAGGTAAACTTGTAGATTTAGAGTCAACGATCAAAGGCTTTGATGCTATTTGCAAAGGTGAATACGATCACTTACCAGAAGCTGCATTTTACATGGTTGGTACTATTGAAGAGGCTATTCAAAAAGCTGAGAGTTTAGCTAACGAAGCTGCTGCATAATGAGCGAAGAATATTTTGTAGAAATAGTAAACCCTGAAAAATCATTTTTATCAAAAAATGATGTCACCGAGGTAGTTGTTCCTGCATTTGAAGGTGAGATAGGGATTTTAAAAGATCATATATCTATCATTTCTTTTTTAAAACCAGGAATAATTAAAATATTTTCAAAGTCTGGTGAGGAAAGTTTTTATGTAAATGATGGCATAATTGAATTTAAAGATAATAATCTTTCTATACTTACAAGTCTTATTTTAAATTTAAAAGATATTGATAAAGAAAAAATTTCAGAAATTCAGAAATCTGCTGAGGAAGAACTTCATAAGGCTGATATAAATGATCAGGAAAGATATTTGCTTGATCAAAAACTTGAAGTATTAAGATCAATTAACTAAAATTTTTTCTACTTCTTCTTGAATTTTTTCGTATACATGTAGTTTAAATTCTACTACGAGTTCAGTAATTTCATCTGGATATACCCATTTCCACTCAAGAAATTCTGGATGTTTTGTATTAATATTAATTTCTTTTTCATCACCATTAAATCTCATTATATACCATTGTTGTTTTTGACCTTTAAATTTACCTTTCCAAATAATTCCTAATAATTCATTTGGTAAATGATAAGTAAGAAAGCCATCAATTTTTTTAATTAAACTTACTGATTTAATACTAGTTTCTTCTTTTAATTCTCTAATTGCTGCTTCATAAAAGTCTTCACCTTTGTCAACCCCACCTTGTGGCATTTGCCAAAAGTTTTTTTTATTATCTATTCTTTTTGCAACAAAAATTTTGTTATCTTTATTTAAAACAACTATCCCAACTCCACTTCTAAGTGGTAAATTTTTATATTTCTCTTTCATTTTACCCGTTTAAAAGCTCTAGAGCGAATAGTAGTTGATTATCTGTATCAGTATTGAACCTAAAGTCATCAGATCCTTCTGCTATCTCAATATCTGGTGAGACACCTATTTCTGAAATAGATTTTCCAGATGGAAGGTAATATTTAGATACAGTTAATCTTATTGCACCATTATTTTTGAGAGGAATGATTGATTGTACAGAACCTTTACCATAGCTATTTTCTCCAACTATTATTGCTCTTTTGTGATCTTTGAGTGCGCCTGCTACAATTTCAGATGCAGATGCAGAACCATAATTTATTAAAACAACAATTGTATTTCCATCCAATATATCGCCTTTTTTAGCGAAAAATTTTCTACTTTCATATTTTCTTTTACTTTTTGTTGAAACAATTTCCCCACTATCTAAAAAAAAATCCGTAATTTTAATTGCTTGAGAAAGCAGACCCCCAGGATTATTTCTTAAATCTAAAATATAATTTTTAACATTTTCATTTTTTTTAAATTCTTTAATTTTATCCTTAATTTGACTACTGCTATTTTCATTAAATGATGTAAGTCTTAAATAACCTGTTTGATTATCTAGTATTTCAGATTTAACAGATGAAACTTTAATTTTTTCTCTTGTAATATTAAAAATTAACGCCTTTCGTTCACCCCTCCTTCTAACTGTTATCTCAATATCTGTTCCAACAGGACCCCTCATGATATCAACTGCTTCACTTAAAGATTTACCTTGAACCTGAATATCATTAATTCTTACAATATAATCACCAGCTTTAACTCCTGCTTCAGCTGCAGGCGAATCGTCCATGGGCGTTATTACCTTTATTACTCCAGCTTCCATGCTCACTTCAATACCCAGTCCTCCAAATTCTCCACTCGTTTCTGTTTGCATACTTTGATAAGATTCTGGTGACATATAAGCAGAATATGGATCTAAGGATTGAAGAACACCATTTATTGCAGCATCCATTGCATCACTTTGATTTACCTCATCAACAAATTCTTTATTAATTTTATCTAAGACTTCTGAAAATACGTCAATTTTTTTATAAATGTCATTCTCTTCTGATGCGCTTAGAATACTAGTTACGAAAAAAAAAATAAATAATGTTAAAAGATATGCTTTAAATTTTTTAATCATATAATTACTTTTTCTTTAGGAATTAATTCAGACCATATTTTTTCTAACTCATAAAATTTTCTTTTTTCAGGATTGAAAATATGAATAATAAGATCTATTCCATCTACAAGTTTCCAATCACTACTTTCTCTTCCCTCAATTTTACAATTGTTTACACCGTTTTTTTTTAAATATTCATATACTTGCTCTGATAAAGCTTGGATATGTCTTGAAGACGTCCCGCTAGCGATTATCATTTGATCCGCTATTGATGATTTTCCATCTAAATCTATTGAAACAATATCTAGGGCTTTATTTGCATCTAAGAGATTGACCACATCCTTGTGAAGAGAAGAGATTTTGTCCATTAATTATTAAAAGAGTATCAAATTTTTCTTAATTTAGAAGATGAAATATTGACCTTATTAAATTTTATAAATTTTAAGCTTTTCTTACTATATTTTTTAAAGCTTCTAGAACTTAATGATTTAGCCTTATATCTGTCTCTATCAAATACTAGAATGTTACAAATAGATGAGATTAAATCAGAATTTTTCCATTTGTGAAAATTAATCAAACTATCTGCTCCCATTATGAAATAAATATCAGTCTTTTTATTATTTTTTTTTATATACTTTATAAGGTCAATTGTTCTACTTGATTTAATTTTATCCTCAAAATATTTTACTTTTATAAATAGATTTTTTTTAGAAATTTTTTTTGCAAAATTAATTCTTTTATTTAAACTTAAACTACTTTTTCCTTTAAATGGATTTTTTTTGGTTACTGCCCAAATAATTTTATCAATATCAAATCTTTTTTTTGCCTCTTTAGAGATACTTAAATGTCCTTTATGTGCTGGATCAAAAGTACCTCCAAGAATACCAATTTTTTTTTTATTTCCTTGTTTGTCCAGATCCATATATCTCATATTTATAACTAACTAGCTGGTTTAGTCCAACAGGACCTCTTGGTGGAAGTTTATTTGTTGAAATTCCAACCTCACCACCAAAACCAAATTCTCCTCCATCAGCATACTGTGTTGAAGAATTGTGAATAGCGATCGAACTTTTAACATTTTTTATAAAAAATTTTGCAGAAATTTTATTATTTGTAATTATCGCATCAGTATGCATTGTTCCGTATTTATTAATATGATTTACTGCATCATTAATATTGTTTACTAATTTTACAGATATTTTTGCAGATAAATGTTCCTTCGACCATGTTTTATTATTTGCTAATTTTGAATTCCCATTAAACAATTTAGAAATTTTTCTATCTGCATAAATATAGCAACCTCTTTCAGTGAGTTCATTTAATATCTCATTTACATTTTTAGATTTATTTTTATGTATTAAGAGTGTCTCAGTAGCTCCACAAATGCTAGTATTGCGCAACTTAGCATTGATTAATATTTTCTTTGCCATCTTAAGATTTGCATCTTTATCAATATATGTATGACACATACCTTCAAGATGACCAATTACAGGAACAGAGGATAAATCTTGAACTTTTTTTACAAGACTTTTTCCACCCCTTGGAATAATAACATCTATATAATCTGACATTTTTGAAAGCATATAGTCGACTAGTTTTCTATTTTTATTCTCTACAAACTGAACAAAATTCTTATTTATTTTATTTTTTTCTAAAGATTTTCTAAAAAGATCAGCTAAAATTTTATTACTAAAGTAAGCCTCTGACCCTCCTCTTAATATTACGCAGTTCCCAGATTTAAAACAAAGTGAGGACACATCCGAAGTAACATTTGGTCTACTTTCATAAATTACACCAATAATACCAATTGGAATTGATACTTTCTTAAGTTTTAAGCCGTTTGGTCTTTTCCAGGTATCTATATCAACATCTACTGGATCCTTAAATTTTGAAATAGTTTTAATTGACTTAATAATTGATCTTATTTTGTCATTATTAAGAGCAAGTCTTTTAATTAAATTCTCTTTAAGTTTTTTAAATTTGGCAATTTTTATATCTTTTGCGTTTTCGACCAAAATTTTGTTTTGGTTTTTTAAAATAAGTTGAATGTAATAATTTAATACTTTATTTTTTCTTTTATTACTTATTTTGTTTTGAAAAGCAATTTTTGCATTTAAACCAATTTTTTCTAAAGTTTTGCTCATATGATTAATACCATATCATCTTTATGAATAACTTCAGATTTTGAAACATAACCTAAAATATCATTTATTTTATTAGAGTGTTTACCTTTAATTTTTAAAATTTCTTCTGAAGAGAAGCTACTTAATCCTCTAGCAAATTCGGTCATATTATTATTTAGGATTTTGATATGATCACCTTTGCTAAAACTACCTTGAACATCCTTAATCCCAGCAGCTAATAAACTTTTTCCATTATTTAAAGCTGATAATGCACCTTCATCAATAACTATTTTTCCCTTTGGAGAAACTGAACTTATAATCCATTTTTTTCTCGCATCTAATTTTGAGATTTTAGGCAAAAACCAAGTACATATATTTTTAGTTAAAATTTTTTGAATTGGTCTATTTATTAAGCCATTAGCAATCGCCATATGACACCCTGAGAATTGACAAATTTTAGCAGCATCAATCTTCGTTTTCATTCCACCTGATCCAAATTCTCCGGTTTTATTTGTTGCTAACTTTTCTACATTTTGATCAACATTTTTTATTTCTCGAATTAATTTAGCTTTTTTATCTAATTTTGGATCTTTAGAGTAAAGACCACTAACGTCAGATAATAAAATTAAACAATCTGCACTTGATATTTGTGCAACCCTAGAAGCTAGTCTGTCATTATCACCATACTTAATCTCAGAAGTAGCTATACTATCATTTTCATTTACTATTGGAATAAAACCAAGACTAAATAAATTCTCAAAAGTTCTTTTTGCATTAATAGCCCTTCTTCTTTTTTCTGTATCCTCAAGTGTAAGCAAAATTTGAGAAAGGTTGATTTTTGACTTATTAAAAGTTTTTTTAAAAAGATTCATTAACTCAATTTGGCCAATTGATGCTACTGCCTGACTTTTATCAAGTTTCAGTTTTTTTTTACTTAATTTTAATTTTTTACATCCTAAAGCAATCGCTCCTGAACTAACCAAAATTATATTTTTTTTTAATTTTTTTAGATGTTGAATATCTTTTGCAAATTCTGACAACCATTTTTCTCTAATAATTTTTTTGTCATTAATCAATAAAGATGATCCAATTTTTATAACGACAGTCTTTGAGTCTTTAAGATACATAATAAAGCAATGTTGATTTAATATCAGATACTGATTTTTTATCGAGTGTTGATGTTGTAAAAGTGGATTTCTTGATAATTTTTTCAAAATCTTTAATTTTTTCTTTTATTTCGTTCTCATCAATTAGGTCTATTTTGTTAAACACTATTATTTCCTGCTTTTTTAATAGCTCTGAGCTATATTTACCCATTTCATCCCTCACTTGAAGATATGAGTTAATTAAATCATTTTCTGATATATCAATTAGATGTAAAAGCGCTTTGCATCTTTCAATATGTTTTAAAAATTTAATCCCCAATCCTGTTCCTTGATGTGCTCCTTCAATTAATCCTGGAATATCTGCTAAAGTTATCTCTTTATCGTCATACATTGCGACACCTAGATTTGGATTTAAAGTTGTAAATTTATAATTTGCAATTTTAGGAGTAGCACTTGTTATTGATGCTAATAAGCTAGATTTTCCTGCATTGGGTAATCCAATGATACCAATATCAGCAATTGTCTTAAGTTGTAAATAAATCCAGAATTCTTCTCCAATTGTACCTTTTGTAAATTTCTTTGGAGTTCTATTAGTTGATGATTTAAACCTTGTGTTACCAAAACCTCCATTACCGCCTATAGCTGCAACAAATTTTTCATTTTCCTTTTTGAAATCAAAAATCAGGGTTTTATTGTCTTCCTCAAATACTTGTGTCCCAACCGGTACTTTTAAATATAAATCTTCTCCTCCTCTTCCTGTTTTATTTTTACCACTTCCATCTCTACCTCTTTCAGCTTTAAAATGCTGTTGATATCTAAAATCAATTAGTGTGTTTAAATTCCTCTCTGACACAAGAATAATAGAACCACCTTTCCCTCCATCACCTCCGTCAGGTCCTCCAAATTCTATAAATTTTTCTCTTCTAAAACTAGGAGAACCAGATCCACCGTCTCCAGCTTTTACATATATCTTAACTTGATCGAGAAATTTCATGATTTTACAGAATTAATTAGCTGTTTACTAATTAGGCTTTACTGATACGTAAGTTCTGTCTGATTTACTTTTTTTAAAAACAACTTTTCCTTTAACAACAGAAAAAATTGAGTGGTCTTTACCCATTCCGACATTTTCCCCAGGAAAAATTTTAGTGCCTCTTTGTCTTACAATAATATTTCCAGGTATTACTAATTCACCACCATATTTTTTCACACCAAGTCTACGGCCAGCGCTATCTCTTCCATTTCTTGATGATCCACCTGCTTTTTTTGTTGCCATAAATTACCTATTTATTTTGAAGCCTCAGTTTTTTCTTTTTTAGCTTCTTTAACTACAACTTCGCTTTTTTTCATCTTTTCAGCCTCTGATAAAACTTTACCATCTTTTGAAAAAATTTTGTTAATTCTTATTAGTGAATACTTTTGTCTGTGTCCGTTTTTACGTCTTGAATTTTTTCTTCTTCTTTTTTTAAAAATTAAAACAGTTCTTTCTTTGCCATTTTTTAATAGTTCAGCTTCAACTTTCGCACCATCTACAGTTGGTGTACCTAATTCAATGCTCTTATCATCTCCATAAGCTAAAATTTCATTAAATTCCACTTTAGTGGCTGGATTTGACTCAGCTAGTTTTTCTATTTTAATTATTTCACCAGCTGAAACTTTATACTGTTTTCCACCTGTTTGTATAACTGCGTATGACATTAACGACCCTAATTTTTAATTATCAGCAATATAGTCAGGGCCTTATTTTAGTCAAGCTGAATAACCTAGAAATTATCCTTTAAATCTCTCAATTTTGAGAAGTTTTCAACATTTTTTGATCTTAAAAAAATATTAGTTTGTAGCTCTTCTTCAAGTGTCGATGGAATAGTTGGCTGGCCTTTGGCGAGACGATTTTTTATAAACTCAATTTTCGAAATTAAAGCTTTATTTTCTGGATCGTGTTTTAGGCAAAAATCTGAATTTTTTAATGTATATTCATGTCCACAATAAATTTCTGTCTCAATTGGTAAATTCTTTAATAACTGCAAAGAATTAAACATCTGTTCGTGAGTGCCCTCAAACACTCTTCCACAACCTAATGAAAATAATGTATCTCCAGAAAATAATGCATTTTCATTAAAAAAATAGAAACATATATGGCCTGAAGTATGCCCTGGAATATGAAAAACTTTTGCTTCAAATATACCGTCTTTCCAAGTTTCATCATTTTTTAAAGATATATCTATTTCAGGTATTCTATGTTTATCCTTATTAAAACCTATAACCTTAGCATTATATAGTTGCTTGAGCTCTTTATTGCCTCCAACGTGATCATAATGATGGTGAGTATTCATTATGAATCTTAATTTTAGATTAAGACTTTCAATTTTATTTATAATAGGCTCTGCTTCACTAGGATCAATTACAATGGTAGACTTTGTTAACTCATCAATTAATAAATATGAAAAATTATCTTCTAAACATTTTACAATTTCTATTTTCATTTTACTTTTCTAATAAAAAAATACCTAATTCAGATATTAGGTTTTTATATTTTAAATTTGAAGTTGTAATATTTGAAATTTTCTCTCCATTTAAAGAAATTGATTTATAAATATTAACTCTTTTGTTGTTACAAAAATTATAAAAGTCTTGAATTGTACACATATGTAGGTTGGGAGTATTATACCATTGATAAGGTAAATTTTTTGTAACTGGCATTTCTCCTTTTAATAGCAAATCTAATCTAACTTTCCAATGTCCAAAATTTGGAATTGTAACAATTACCTTTTTTCCTACTCGTAATAAATTTTTAATAACATTTTCTGGGCTCATAAATGCTTGAAGAGTTTGACTTAATATTACGTAATCAAATGATAAATCTGGAAATTGCTTTAAATCATTCTCTGCGTTACCTTCAATAACAGCTAAACCTTTAGATAAACATTTTTTTACTTTTTCTTTAGAAATTTCAAGTCCTCTAACATCTACTACTTTATTTTTTAATAGATATTCCATCAAAATTCCATCACCACATCCAACGTCCAAGACTCTTGATTTTTCCTCAATAAACTTAGAAATAACTTTAAATTCTTCTTTCATTGATATTAGAATAAGTTGTATTTAAATAATTTTTAATAGTGCTTAAAAAATCTGGTACGTCTAATAGAAAGGAATCGTGGCCTTTGTCGGTTTTTATTTCTACAAAACCAACATCAGCACCAATTGCATTAAGTGCTATTACAATTTCTTTATTCTCAGAGGTTGGGTATAACCAATCAGAAGTAAAGGAAATGATGAAAAATTTTGTTTTGGTATCTTTAAATGCTTTGGAAAGGTTTCCTCCGTATTGTTTAGTTAAATCAAAGTAATCCATCGCTCTAGTGATATACAAATAACTATTTGCATCGAATCTATCTACAAATACAGAACCTTGATATCTCAAATAACTCTCAATTTGAAAGTCAGCATCAAATCCAAATTTAAAATCAGATCTTTCTTGAAGATTCCTTCCAAACTTCTCTTGTAAACCTTGTTTTGATAAATACGTGATATGAGCAGCCATTCTAGCAACAGCCAAACCTTTATCTGGATTTGTTGATTTTTCATCATACAATCCCTCATTCCAATTGCTATCAGACATTATTGCTTGTCTTCCAAGTTCATTAAAAGCAATATTTTGAGCTGAATGACTAGCCGTACAAGCAATTGGTAAAGCTACTCTAGCCTTATTCGGAAAGTTCGATACGAATTGTAAAACTTGCATTCCACCCATGGAGCCCCCAGCAACTGCAAATAATTTTTCTATTTTTAGGTAATCTAATAGATTGTATTGAGCGTTAACCATGTCGTTAATTGTAATGACAGGAAAATTTGTACCTATAGGTTTATTGGTCAAAGGATCAATAATTCCTGGTCCGTAGGATCCCATACATCCACCAATAACATTCGCACAAATAACAAAAAATTTATCAGTATCGAATGCCTTACCTGGACCAACTGCATAGTTCCACCAACCCTCTTTTTTTGTAATTGGATTGATTCCTGAAGCATACTGGTCGCCAGTTAGAGCATGAAAAATTAATATAGCATTATCTTTCTTCTCATTAAGATTTCCATAGGTCTCATAAGCTAATGGAAAGTTCGAAATTTCTTTGCCACAATCAAGCTTAAGAGTTTTCTCAATAATTATATTTTTCATTTAATTTAAATTACTCATAAAAATTTTGCTGAAATGAATTGTGAGAAAAAAACTTATTTAGCAGGTTTTTTAAAGCGCTCGCAATTCAGTTAAATCAGCGCAAAAAGCTTTTATAAGATAGCTTTTTAGATGTCAATTTTTTTAGAATTATTGATTGTATTATCTAATTATCTGACTATTTATTAATAAAACTAAGCATCATGAATACTCCATTATTTAGAAAATTAAACCTAGAGGTCTACAAGCCTGGAAGATCCTTCTTAAATAAAAAAAAAAGTATTATAAAATTATCAGCTAATGAATCAGCCTTAGGAATGAGTAAAAATGCTAATAAGGTAATAATAAAATCCAAAAATAATATATCAAAGTATCCGGATGGGAAATTTAAGGAATTAACGTCCACAATTTCAAAAAAATATAATTGCAAACAAAATCAGATTATATGTGGATCTGGATCTGACGAAATTATTCAAATGCTATGTCAGTTATTTTTGAACAAAGGAGATGAAGTAGTCGTGCCAGAGTACAGTTTTTTAATGTACAGAATTTATGCAAAAATAGTAGGAGCAAAAGTTATATTTTCTAAAGAAAAAAATTTTAAGGTATCAAATGATGAAATTATAAAAAAAACAACTAAAAGAACAAAGATTGTATTTATAGCTAATCCAAATAATCCTACAGGTACATATATTTCTAAAAATCAACTATTAGACTTAAGGAAACGATTAAATAAAAAAATTTTATTGGTAGTCGATGATGCATATTTTGAATATATGTTAAATAAAGATTATATATCAGGCTTGGAACTTTTTAAAAATCAAAATAATGTATTTATATTAAGAACTTTTTCAAAAATTTATGGTCTTGCATCTCTGAGAGTTGGATGGGGTTACGGAAGTAAAAAAATTGTGGATGCTTTATATAAAATTAAACCTCCATTTAATGTAAATAAGATAGCACAGGAATGTGCGGTTGAGTCCCTCAAAGATAAAAGTTTTATAAAAAAATCTATAAAACATAATTTAGATTGGGCTAGAAAAATAAAAAAAATAATGAATTCTTATAACATTCAAACAAATGAAATTGGACCAAATTTTTTTCTTTTAGATTTTAAATGTTGTAAATTAAATGCAAGTTTTGTTGAGAGAAATCTTGAAAAATCAGGAATTATTCTTAGAGAAATGAATTCGTATGGTATTAAAAATTGTTTAAGGCTTACAATTGGAAATGTGAAAGAAAATATACTTTTAATTAAACAGATTAAAAAAATTTTTAAAAATGTTTAAAAATATATTAATCGTTGGTTGTGGATTAATTGGATCCTCAATTCTAAGAGCATCTATAAATAAAAAAATTTCTAAAAACTTTTTTGTTTACGAAAAATCAAAAAAACATTTTAGAGAAATAAAAAAAATAAATAAAAAAATAATTATTTTAAAGAAACTAGATAATAAAATTTCAGATATTGATCTTGTTATACTTGCTACTCCGATGAGTCAGTATGAAAGAGTTATCCCCTTTTTAAATAAGTATTTAAATAAAAAATCTTTAATTACCGATGTGGGCTCCACAAAGGAAAATGTTAAAAAATTAAAAAATAAGAGCCTTCCAAAGTCACTTGACTGGATTATGAGTCATCCGATATCTGGATCAGAGGTAAGTGGACCAAAGTATGGGAGTAAAAGTCTATTTATAAATAAATGGTGCATAGTTTTTAGTGACAAAAACAAAGTTAAACAGAAAAAATTGGTTAATTTTTGGAAAAAAATTGGTTCTAAAGTAATAATTATGGATGAGAAAGTTCACGATAAGATATTTTCAATTACAAGTCATTTACCCCACTTAATAGCTTACAATTTAATAAAGACTGCCCAAGATTTTCAAAAAACTCAAAAAAAAGATATAATTAAATTTAGTGCAGGAGGGTTAAGAGATTTTTCAAGGATAGCCGCATCAAACGAAATTATGTGGAGAGATATTTTTTTTAATAACAAAAAAAATGTTGTTAGTGCAATTAATTTATTTATTAAAAATTTAGAATCTTTTAAAAAAAATATTAAAAATTTAGATGACAATACATTGAGAAAAAAATTGGTTAATTCAAAAAAAGTAAGACAGCAAATATTGAATTTAAAACAAGATATAGCGAAGCCAGATTTTGGAAGAGATCAAAACTAAATTGATATAATTTTAATTACTTTTAGATGTGTAGTTTTTTCAATTAATTTAATGGTTTTTATTATTGGCATTATTATTACTTTTTTTCTTGGACCATATGCGTGAATTAATTCTTTTGTATTTAAACAAACTGCAACATGTCCTTTCCAAAAAATAATATCTCCTTTCTTAAAAACTCTTTTATTCTTAAAACCTTTTTTGATTTTAACTTGGTCTTTTGTATCTCTAGGAAAGAACTTATGGTTATATTTATAAAAAATTTGGAGTAATGCCGAACAATCAATACCATCAAAAGTTTTGCCACCCCATTTATATTTAATATTTAAAAAAAGTTTAAATATTTTACTAAAATTGTTATTTCTTTTATTTAATCTTTGTAATTCATTTAATTTTATCCATTTATTCTTTTCAAACATTACAAAGTTTTTTTTTTTATTTATAATCTGAATTTCAGATGAAAATGGAAGGTATTTTTTTGTTAAAAATTTAATATTGTTTTTTGGTTTATTATAAATCTTTGATTTTAATATACTGACTTTGTGAGTTTTGTTTAAAACTTTATTAAATTTTTTGATTTTTATAAAACCTGAGTAATTGTCAAAATCAGTTATGATCTTAAAAAAATCTTTCTTTTTTCCAATTATCCTAAATTTTTCACCGTAAATTAATTGTGTACTTATATTCGATTTCTTTGAGGCCAGCTCATAAACGTTTAAATAGGAATTCTTACAGAAATAGCTATTTTGCACCAATTTTAACTTTTTTCCTTATAAACCAAAGACAAATTAGTGATGGTATCACCATTACAGTTGTTATTATAAAAAATGTACCCCAGTCTCCATTTAGCCAATCTACTAGTGCACCTGATGAAGAGGCAAGGGTAGTTCTTCCAGCAGTTCCGATGGATGCTAATAATGCATATTGGGTTGCCGTGTAGGTCCTATCTACTAATAAAGAAATAAAAGCAACAAATGCAACTGTTGCAAATGCAGCTGTTATATCATCAGCTATCACAGCTATTGCAAATAATAATTCTGATTTACCTGTCCAGGCCAATAATGCAAAAAGTAAATTAGTTACAGCCATCAAACCTCCAGCAAAAAACATAGTTTTGATTGTTCCAGCTTTCATAGCCATTACACCACCTATTAAAGTGAAAACAACGGTTGTTATCCATCCTAATCCTTTAGAATAAATTGCTATTTGTCCTTTTGAAAATCCAATTTCTTTATAAAAAACAATAGACATACGTCCCAAAAATGCTTCACCTATTTTAAATAAAAACACAAATCCTAATATCCCAACTGCAATTGCAAAACCATTTTTCTTGAAAAAACTTATTATTGGTCCACCAATAGTTCCCGAAATGTAAGCAATAAAATTTGTTAAAACATTATTTGATCCAAGCTTGTTTATAATCATTTGATCTGTTTCTTTTTGATTATTTAGTTTGTTGTTATCAATTGGTTCATGAACAAACATCAAACAAATATTCATTAAAATAATTAAAACACCTAAAACTAAAAAAGTAGCTTGCCAATAATCTGCTACCCCCATATTTTGAAAAAATTCAGCAGTAAATAATGCTACAACGCCTCCTAATTTATAACCAGTCCACCAACCAACTACTGCCATAGCTGCACCTGCTGCCATGGATTTCCCCTCATTTGCATCAATTTGTTCAATTCTCAACGCATCAACAGTTATATCTTGGGTTGCAGAAGCTATTGCAATTATTAATCCAACACTAATCAAAAGTGCTAAATTTTGTGTAGGATTTATAAAACTCCAAACTATCAAGCTTAGTAAAATGATTAATTGCATTAAGACGATCCAACCTCGTCTATGTCCTAATTTTTTTGTCAAAAGCGGAATTTGTATTCTATCAATTATTGGAGCCCATAAATAATTAAAAGCATAAACTCCAAATATTAATCCTGCCCAACCAATTGTTGATCTACTTAATCCTTCTTCTTTTAGCCAAAGACTTAAGCTACTTGCAATTAATACCCATGGAAAACCACTTATTGCTCCTAGAAGCAATATTCTTAACATCCTTATATCTTTATAAACTAATAATGAGTCGACCCAGCTCTGTTTTGTTTCAGACATTAATATTTCCTCCAAAATGACGGAATAAATAATACTAATACAGCAAATAATTCTAATCTACCTAAAATCATCGCTAAACTCAAAACCCACTTCGAAAAATCAGATAAATTTGAAAAATTTCCATTTGGACCAATAATATCGCCTAAACCAGGCCCTACATTTGATATAGATGTTGCAGCAGCAGATATTGATGTAGTCAAATCTAAACCACTTGTTGATAAAAGAGCAGTTATAACAAAAAAAATTACAATATATAAAAATATAAAGGAAATAATTGATGCTAAAAACTTTTCATCAATATTATTATTTTCATATTTTATTTTAAATATACCTCTTGGATAAATTATTTTCTTAAGTTGAACAGATATAAACTGGAATAAAATTTGGACTCTAAATATTTTAATTCCACAAGCCGTAGAGCCTGCACAACCACCGATAAACATAAGAATAAGAAAATAAATTAATGGGAATTGTCCCCAATCGTTAAAGTTTTGAGTTACATAACCAGTACCAGTTAAAATCGATATTACATTAAATACAACTGACCTAATGCTGGTATCAAAAAAACTCTGATTTTTTATAATTAAATATAAATACATTAAGACAATTGAAAAAATTACAATTATTATAAAAGTTTTAATTTGAGTATCTGTAAAAAATATTTTTTTGTCTCCATTTAAGTATTTGACGTAGGCAATAAAAGGAATACTTCCTAAAACAATAAATATTATTGATGTAAATTCTATTAAAAAATTATCAAAGAAACCGATAGACTCATTATAATTTGAGAATCCTCCAGTTGCTATTGTTGTCATTGAGTGAACTATGCTATCAAAAAAGTTCATCCCAAATATTTTATAACATAATGCACATACAAAAGTTAATCCTGAGTATACCAAGATTAGTCTCAATGCTACTTCTTTTGATCTAGGTAAAATTTTTTCTGGAGTATCACTTGTGGATATAATGAACAGCTGCATTCCACCAATATTCATAAGCGGCATTAAAGTAATTGCCATAACGATAATACCAATTCCGCCTAGCCATTGAAGCATTCCTCTCCACAAAAGAATACTTTTGGGTGTTTCATTTAAGTTTGTGATTATAGTTGATCCAGTTGTAGTAATACCTGACATGCTCTCAAAAAATGCATCTGTTGTACTCAATTCAATTTCAGAAAATATAAATGGAAGTGAACCAAAAATAGCAATACTCAACCAAGATAAAGCTGTTAAAAGGAAGGCTTGTGGTAAAGTAATTTTCCTATCATGATCTAAATTTGTAAGTAAAAAAAGAATTCCAAAAATAATAGTTACAATTCCAGAACTTATGAAACCAGAGTCGAGTTCATTATAAAAAAACTGCGCTAAAATTGGCGCAATCATCGACAAACCTAAAATAATTTGCAAAACTCCCAGCGTAAAGAAAACTGTTTTATAATTGGACATTTTGATTGGACATTATTTTATGGTAAATAAATTTCAACTCTATAAGAATTATTAAAAACGTTATTTTATAGGCTGTTTAATTAAAAGTGATAGATAAAACTAACATAGACAAAACAAATGCTTGGCCCTTTGTTGAAGCTAAAAAGCTTCTAAGAGATAGAAAAAAAAATATTGAAAAAAAGGGAAAAATAATACTTCAAACAGGATATGGTCCTAGTGGCTTACCTCACATTGGTACCTTTGGCGAAGTGGCAAGAACCTCCATGATTGTTAACGCCTTAAATCATTTAACAGATCTTCCTAAAGAAATAATTACATTTTCTGACGATATGGATGGACTAAGAAAAGTGCCTGACAATATTCCTAATTCAAAAAAACTAGAGCAAAATCTTCATAAACCTTTAACTCAAGTTCCAGATCCTTTTGGGAAATTTAATAGTTTTGGAGAGCACAATAATGAAATGTTAAAAAACTTTTTAAATAAATTTAATTTTAGATATAATTTTAAAAGTTCTACACTTTTATATAAATCTGGTTTTTTTAATGACTCATTAAAATTAATTTTAGAAAATTATGAGGGAATAATGAATATAATTATTCCCACGCTTGGTAAAGAAAGGCAAAAAACTTATTCTCCATTTTTACCGATATGTCCAGACACAGGGGTTGTATTGGAGATACCAGTTTCAGAACTAGATACCAAAAACTCAAAAATAATTTTTGATAACAATGGTAAAAAACTAGAACAAAGTATTTTAGATGGTAATTGTAAGTTACAATGGAAAGTAGATTGGGCTATGAGATGGTACGCTTTAGATATTGATTTTGAAATGTATGGGAAAGATTTGATTGAGAGTGCGATTTTATCAACAAAAATCATAAAATTATTAGGAAAAACAAATCCGTCTGGGTTTGCATATGAATTATTTTTAGATGAAAAAGGTGAAAAAATATCAAAGTCAAAAGGAAATGGTATCACCATTGATCAATGGTTAGAATATGCCTCGCCCGAAAGTCTCTCATTATATATGTACCAAAATCCAAAACGAGCAAAAAAACTTTATAGAGAAGTAGTACCAAAAGCTGTCGATGAGTATCTTGATTTTGTTGAAAAAAGTAAAACTCAAAACGAACTTCAAAAACTTATGAATCCTGTTTGGCATGTTCATAATTCAGAGATTCCAGATGAAAATTCAATTATGTCCTTTTCTATGTTATTAAATTTAGTTGAGACTAGCAACGCTGATAATAAAGAATTACTTTGGAAATTTGTTAAGAAATATAAGAAAGATATTAATGAAGATATGCATCCAATTTTTGACAACTTAATATCTTATGCAATTAAATATTTTAATGACGCTATAAAATCTAAAAAGACTTATAAAAAACCAAATGAAAGTGAAAAGAATGCTTTAGTGGCTCTAGTAAACTCTTTAGATAATTGCGATGACACAATGAAACCTGAGGATATTCAGACTACAATTTATACAGTTGGCAAAGAAAATGGTTATAAAGAAAATTTGCGAGATTGGTTCAAATTAATATATGAGGTAGTTTTTGGGGTAGAAAATGGACCACGATTTGGTTTTTTTATAAGCTTTTTTGGAGTTCAAGAAACTAAAGAATTAATAAAAAGTAAATTAGAAAATGTTTAATATTTTAAGACCCTTAATTTTTAAATTTAGTCCTGAAGTAGCTCATTCTTTAGCAATAAGAGCGCTAAAATTAAATAATATTCCTTATACTCAACCTAAAGATAATCATTTTTTAGAAACAATTTTTTGTGAAAAAAAATTACCTTCACCAATTGGTGTTGCAGCTGGATTTGATAAAAATGCTGAAGTATATAATCCCCTATTTAATCTTGGGTTTGGTTTTGTTGAAGTAGGTACAATTACTCCAAAACCACAGTTTGGAAACCCTAAACCGAGAGTTTTTAGACTTGAAGAAGACGAGGCTTTAATTAATAGACTAGGTTTTAACAATTCTGGCTCAGAAGAAATTAGTAATAGAATTAAAGAAAATAATAAAAAAGGTTTTTTAGGAATAAATATTGGACCAAATAAAGATTCCACAAATAGAGAGGAGGATTATTTAATTTGTTTTCGTAAATTTTATAATTTAGCTGATTATATCACAATAAATATTTCCTCTCCAAACACAGAAAATTTAAGAGACTTTCATAACCAGGATGAACTCAATTCATTGATTAGTAAATTAAAAAATGAAAAAAAAGAGTTAAATTCTAAAGTTCCACTAGCAATAAAAGTTTCACCTGATTTGAATGATGATCAAATTAATAAAGTATCTAAAATTATTTTAGAACAAGAAATAGGAATAGTTGTTGTTTCTAATACAACAGATAAGAATAGAGAAAATTTAATAAATATAAATAAACTAGAAAAAGGTGGACTGTCAGGTAAACCAATTGAAAAAATTTCAAATGAGGTAATTTCTAAATTTTATAAAATTTTAAAAGATAAAACAAAAATAATAGGAGTAGGAGGTGTGAGCAATGGACAAGATGCTTTTGAAAAAATCACCTCTGGCGCAACACTCGTACAATTATACACTGGAATGGTTTATAGAGGTCCTCGTATAGCTTCAAAAATAAGTAAAGAATTAATTGATTTATTAAAAAATAAGGGGTTTAAAAATGTTTCAGAGGCTATTGGAACTAAAAATTAATCTTGACGTGATAAGATTCAGATCCTATACAGGCTCATAATTTATGTCAAAAAAATGCGAACTTACCGGAAAAATCCCACTCAAGGGTCATAACGTTAGTCATGCTAACAATAAGACTAAAAGAAGATTTCTTCCAAATCTAAAAAAAGTCAAGTTTAAAAGTGAATTACTTAAGAGAAGTTTAAGATTAACCGTCTCAAATGCCGGTGTTAGATCAGTAGATAAAAAAGGCAGTTTTGACCAATTTCTTATCTCAGCTAAGTCTAGAGATTTATCATTAAGACTAAAAAAAATAAAAAAATCCTTAGTTAGTAAATCAGCATAATGAATAGAGTATTTTTAACACTCTCATTTTTAATGGGATTGGTGGTCTTAGCATCTAATTATTTAGTTCAATTTCCAATTCAATATTTTGGTCTTCAAGAAATTCTTACATATGGAGCATTCAGTTATCCAGTAGCTTTTTTAATAACAGATCTAGCAAATAGATCTTTTGGTAAATTAGTTGCTAGAAAAATTGTATATATAGGATTTACAATAGGTATTTTGTTTACACTAATTTTCTCAACAAATTTTGCAGATTTAATCTCAGTAAGAATAGCAATTGGTTCAGGAACAGCATTTATTATAGCTCAATTAATGGATGTACAAATATTTGATCAATTAAGACAAAAAAAATGGTTTATTGCGCCACTTACATCTTCATTAATTGGTTCTACTGTTGATACATTTTTATTCTTTTCGATTTCATTTTATGGAACAGGAATACCTTGGGTGACACTTTCTTTAGGAGATTTAGCAGTGAAGATTTTTGTAGCTTTAGTAATGTTGATACCTTTTAGATTATTATTAGGTACTTTAAGAGCTGCTTAATTTAAATTTTTGGCTCTTGTTGTGTCATGCAATGAATGGCTCCAAAACCCCAAATTAAATCACTACAATCAATAGAAACAACTCTTCTATTTGTAAAAAATTTTCTAAAAATTTTTAAAACTTTTTTGTCTTCTTTTACATTAAATACCGGAACTAATACTGTTTTATTACTTATGAAAAAATTTAAATAACTTGCTGGGACGCGAGTTTTGTCTATGATAACTGGGCTTGGCATAGGAATCTTAATAATTTTAAATCTTATTCCATTTTCATCATAACTATTACTTAATATTTTTAAATTTTCTTTAAGAGCTTTATAATTTCTATCTGATCTATTATTTTCTACTGCTATCATAATTGTACTTTTTGAAACAAATCTTGCGATATCATCGATATGACCGTGTGTGTCATCTCCAACAATTCCTTTATTAAGCCAAATAAAATTTTTCGCATTTAAATATTTTGAAAACAGATTTTCATAGTCAATTTTTTTGAAACCTTTATTTCTCTCTTGTTTTTTGCTTAATAAGCACTCTCTTGTTAACAATATTGATCCAGATCCATTATTATCAAACGCACCTCCTTCCATTACTACTCTTTGAAATTTGTTTGAATTTACTTTTTTAGGCAGTATATTTTCAATATTTAAGTACTTACTAATATAATTATTGATTTTGTTATCATTTTCGAAATTTTTATATTTTGACCAGGCATTAAATTTAAAATCAAGCATGGTCTTTTTTCTACTTTTCTTGTTGACTAAAAATATTGGTCCAGAATCTCTGAGCCAAAGTCTGTCTGTCCTAAGTTTATGAAATTTAATTTTAGAAATATTACAACCTATTTTTTTTAAATATATTCTTGTGGTATCAATACTTTTGTTATTATTGACTAATAAATCTATTCTTTGATCTTTTGTTAAATATTTTATTATTTTTCCAACTACATTTGGAATTTTTTCAAATAATCCAGGCCAATCATTTTTATTATGTGGCCACGCAATCCAAACTGATTTTTGAGGCTCCCATTCTGCTGGCATTCTAAATTCATTTATTTTTTTACTCATCTTGAGGATTTTTGAGAATATTTTTATAAAATTCAGTTCTCCTATCTCTTAAAAAAGGCCAGTGCTGTCTAGTAGTTTCTATTTTTTTATAATCTATTTCACTAATTAAAATATCCTCTTTTTTATTTCCTGCTTTTGCAATTACTTTTCCACTAGGATCTATCACCATTGAGTTACCCCAAAATTCAATTTTTTTCTTACCTTTTGTCTCTACTCCAACTCTATTTACGGCAGCCACATAAGTTCCGTTAGCAATAGCATGAGATTTTTGCATAGTTATCCAGGATTCTAATTGAGATTTTCCAAACTTTCTTTTTTCTTTTGGATGCCATCCAATAGCAGTAGGATAAAAAATAATTTGAGCTCCTTTTAAAGCTGTTAGTCTAGCAGCTTCGGGGAACCATTGATCCCAACATATAAGAGGACCTATCTTTCCAAATTTTGTCTTAACACTTTTAAATCCAAGGTCTCCAGGACTGAAATAAAATTTTTCATAATACCCTGGGTCATCAGGTATGTGCATCTTACGATATTTAGACAAAATATTTCCATTTTCATTAATAATGATACTAGTGTTATGATAAAACCCAGATGTCTTTTTTTCAAACATTGTTATATTTAATATAACACCAAGCTCTTTTGCTAGATCGCAAAATATTCTAGAGGTTGTTCCTGGAATTTTTTCTGCTAATTTAAAGTTCGAATGACTCTCTGTTTGGCAAAAATAATTAGTCAAAAACAGCTCAGGAAGACAAATTATCTTTGCCTTTTTTTTTGCAGCTTTTTTAATATTTTTTAAAGCTAAATCAATATTAGATTGAATAGTACCTAAAGATTTACTTTGTATTAAACCGATTTTGATTTTTTTGATCATCAATCAAAATATCTTGGAAAAATTTTTTCTCTCTCTATTTTTCCATTCACCTTTATGATAGGCGTCACTTGCTATTAATGGTAATACACTTGTTGCTTCTGCAAAAACCATTTGCTCTTTTGTAATATCTACTTTGCCCCATGAGCTTGCTTCTTTTAATGTTGAGCTACTGCATGCTCCATCTCTGGAATCAGCGACTGTTATTTGAATAGCATATTTATGCATATCTACATCTTTACCTAAAAGTTCAGCACATATAACAGTATCTTGAATAAAATTTTTTGGCACACCTCCTCCAATCATAAAAAGGCCTGATCCTTTAGATTTAATTTTAATTTCAGTTAATTCTCTAAACTCTCGGATTGAGTCGATTGTGATGTGATTTTTTGGATTTTTTTCTTGATGCATTACAAGCCCAAATCCTGCGCTTGAGTCAGTAAAAGCTGGACAGAAAATTGGAACGTCGTTATCATAAGCAACCTCTATTAATGAATTTTTCTTCTTTGCATTAGTTTTAAGATATTTACCAATCTCTTTTATAAATTCTCTTGATGTATAACTTTTGGGCTCTAATTGATCTGCAATTTCTCCAATAGTTTTATCACACATCTGAAGCTCTTCTTCATCAATATAAGTATCATATATTCTATCAATGTAGTTATTTCTTAACTCTGTATCATCTTGATATTGGGATCCCTGATAATGTTTAAAACCAAGTGCTTCAAAGAAATCCATATCAATAATTGAAGCCCCAGTAGCTACTATTGCATCAACCATATTATATTTAACTAAATCTCTATAAATATGCATACATCCTGCTGCAGAAGTTGATCCTGCAAGTGTTAAAAAGATTGTACAATCTTTATCTTTTATCATTTCATTGTAAATATTTGCTGCATTTGCTGTCTCTCTTGAAACGAAAGACATTTTTTCCATCGAAGAAACAATTTTTCTAGCATCAAAAGAAGTTATATCAATATGCTCTACTTCTTTACTAAGTAAATCAATTTTTCTATTACTTGATTGGTTTTTATTATCTGACATTAAGCAACAAGAAAATCTTTATTTGCTTCTTTGTCATACATCGTCATGATTGGATTATCTTCAACTTCGTAAATATCGTCTGAGTAAAATCCATTAAAATTAGTTCTAAAAGTTAATCCATACGCTCCAAGCTGTCCTAATTCTATATAGTCTTTCTCTTTAATGTTATTAGGTAAAATAAAAGGGCCTTTCATATAATCCATACTATCACAAGTTGGACCATAGAAATCAAATGATGTTAATTTCTTGGAGATTATTCTTCCATCAGTTATCATTTTTGATGGGTAAACAATGTTAGGAACTCCAGCATCAAACAAAGTTCCATACGTCCCGTCATTTATATAAAGTTTCTGTTTTTTTCTTAAATCAACTCTCACAATTGTTGAGCCACTTTCAGCAACAATTGCTCTTCCAGGTTCACAAATAATTTCTGGAAGCTTATCCAATTTTAAATTACTTAAACCTTTTTTAATTTCATTAAAATAAGCATCTAAAGATTGAGGAATAAGATCAGGATAAATAGTAGGAAAGCCTCCTCCAACATTAATCACATCAGGTATAATTTTAGTTTTTTTAATTATATTATTGATTTCAAATATTCCTTTTGAATAAGATATTGGGTGCATACATTGTGATCCAACATGAAAACTAAGTCCAATTTTTTTAGAATATTGTTTTGTTAACCTAAAAAGTCCAGCCGCTTCATTATTAATTGCTCCAAATTTTTTTGATAAATCAATTTCTGCATGTTCATTAGATACAGAAACTCTAACAAATAACTCTAAGTCTTTAGCATAATTTGTACTTTCTAAAATTTTTATTAATTCATCTTTAGTATCCAAAGAAAAGGCCTTTACATTATATTTAAAATATGCCTCTTTAATGCTTTCTCTACTTTTAACTGTATGCATATAAGAACAATTTGCATTTGGACTTATTTTTCTTATAGCCTCTATTTCTTTTATAGATGCTACGTCAAAATGATTAATCCCGCTTTCAACAATAGTTTTAAGAACTAATGGATGAGGGTTCGTTTTCAACGCATAAAGTATTTTTCCAGGGAAATTTTTTTGAAAGTATTTAGAAGCCAATTTGATTGACTCTTTTCTAATACAATAAACAGGTCCTGTCGGTCTCAGTTGATTAACTAATTCATCAACTGACTTAAATTTTTGCATATCTGCACCTCTAAAAAAAATTTACAAAAAAAACCTGCATATCACGTATGCAAGTTTCATAAATGCAGCATTTAGGGGAAATAATTAATAATGTAAAGTAAATAATGCTATTGAAATATTAAATTTTACTTCCATATAAAGGCTATGATTAATCAACCAACACTGCAAAAATTAAGTGATTTTGAGGATAAATCGCTATTGATCGTAGACGATGACAATCCATTTAGACAAAGATTAGCTAGAGCTATGGAAAAAAAAGGTTTTATAGTTACACAAGCTGAGAGTGTAAAGATTGGAATTGATACTGTAAAATCAAAAAGTCCAGCATTTGCTGTTGTTGATCTAAGATTAAATGACGGAAATGGGCTAGAGGTAGTAAAAGAAATTCAAAAAGCAAACCTTAAAAGTAGAATTATTATGTTAACTGGATATGGAAATATTCCAACAGCAGTTGCTGCAATTAAAGAGGGAGCAATTGATTATATTGCCAAGCCTGCAGATGCGGATGATGTTGAAAAAGCACTTTTAGCTGATCCAAATCAAAAACCAGCCCCACCAGAAAACCCAATGTCAGCGGATAGAGTAAAATGGGAACACATACACAGAGTTTTTGAGTTATGTAACAGAAATGTCTCTGAAACTGCAAGAAGACTAAAAATGCACAGAAGAACTCTTCAAAGAATACTGTCTAAAAGATCTCCAAGATAGTTTAATTTTTTGTGAGTCTTAAGAATACATCTTCAAGATCTCCATCATCTGTTGAAATATCTTGTATTTTTATATCTTGTTTTTTTATTTCTGAGATTATTGAGTCTATGCTTAGTTTACTCTTCTCATATGATAAAACCAATTTGTTTTCGTAATTAGATATAACTTTTAATGACTCAAAAGTGTTGAAATTAATATTAGTTTTTTTATCTGTGGTGACATAGACAATTTTTGTTTGAATTCTTTCTAAGAGATTTTTAGTCGTATCTAAAGCAACTAATTTTCCTCCACTTAGGATTCCAATCCTATCACACATTTTTTCTGCTTCCTCAAGGTAATGAGTTGTTAGTATTGTTGTTACCCCTTGTTTGTTCAAAGATTTCACATTTTCCCACAATGTATTTCTCAATTCCACATCAACTCCTGCGGTAGGCTCATCTAAAATTATAATTGGAGGTTGATGCACCATCGCTTTTGCCACAAGTAATCTTCTCTTCATACCACCAGACAAGGCTCTAGCATAACTGTCAGCTTGTTCCTCTAATGATACCAACTTCAATATAGTATCTGTAATTCTATCTTTTTCTCTAATTCCGTATAGTCCTGCTTGAAGTTCTAAAAGTTTTCTGGGACTAAAAAATGGATCAAAATTTACTTCTTGTGGAACAATCCCAATAGAGGCTCTAACTTGTCTAGGGTTTTTATCTAGGTTAAACCCCCAAACATTTACTTCACCACCAGTTTTTACAACTGATCCACCTAATATGTTTATAAATGTACTCTTTCCAGCACCATTTGGTCCTAATAGACCTAAAATTTCACCTTCTTTCACCTCTAAGTTTAAATTATTAAGCGCATGAGTTTGTTTCGAACCATTTTTTGAATAAACTTTATTCAAGTTTTTAACAGTTAAAACGTTTTTTTTATTCATATGAGGGCATACATTTATTACATTTATAAAAATTAAGATATCATTACATTATGGAGAAAATTAAAAAAAGTGACCATTTTTACTTAATAGATGGTTCGGGATACATTTTTAGAGCATATTATGCCCTCCCTCCTTTAACTAGAAAAAGTGATGGATTACCAGTTGGTGCTGTCAGCGGTTTTTGCAACATGCTTTTTAAATTATTAGAGGACTCTAAATCAGATGATAATTTAGAAAAACCAACTCACTTTGCAGTGATATTTGATTCAGCAAGAAAAAATTTTAGAAATGAAATATATTCAGAGTATAAAGGAAATAGATCTGATGCACCTGACGATCTAATTCCTCAATTTGAATACATCAGGAAATCCGTAAAAGCCTTTAATTTACCTTCAATTGAGTTAATCAATTATGAGGCAGATGATTTAATTGCAACATATGTAGAAAAAATTTTAGACTTAGGTGCAAAGGTAACAATTGTTTCTTCAGACAAAGATTTAATGCAGCTTTATAAAAAAGGTGTGAGAATTTATGACCCAATGAAGAACAAATTTATAAATCAAGACGATGTCCACAATAAATTTGGAGTTACTCCAGAAAAAGTAATAGATGTCCAATCTTTAGCTGGTGATAGCACAGATAACGTGCCTGGTGTACCTGGTATAGGAGTTAAAACTGCTGCTGAATTGATAAATCAATATGGAACTTTAGAAAATTTATTAAAAAATGCGTCAAAAATAAAACAAAATAAAAGAAGAGAAACTTTAATAAATAACAAGGACGATGCAATTATTAGCAAAAAATTAGTTACGTTAAAAAAAAATGTACCTATAAAAAATAAAATTGAAGAATTCATACTGAAAAGTGTTGATCAAGACAAGCTTTATTCTTTTTTAAGAGAAATGGAATTTAATAGGTTATTAAGTTCTGCTATCTCAAAGTATGGAGACACAAATAACCTTGTAACTAAAGATAATGATAAAAATTCAGAAAAAACAACAGAAATTACGAAAAAAAATTATCAATTAATTAAAAACGAGAAGGAGATTGAAGATTGGATGAAGCAATCTGAGGAAACAGGTGAATTTGCAATAGATACTGAAACAACTTCGTTAGACCCTCATACAGCAAAGTTAGTAGGTATTTCAATATCTAACAGTATTGGAAATGCATGTTACATTCCATTAAATCACGTTAGTGGAAACAATCTTGACGAAAAAAAAGTCTTAAGTATTTTAAAGAATTATTTAGAAGATGAGAGCATTAAAAAAGTAGGACAAAATATAAAATTTGATTTTATTGTCTTTTATCACCGTGGTATCACCTTGAATTCCATGGAAGATACTATGCTTATGTCTTACACACTAGATGCTGGAAAAAATAGGCATAATATGGATACCCTTTCAGAGATCCATCTCGGTCATAAAACTATTAAATTTAAAGATTTAGTTGGGACGGGAAAAAAACAACTTAATTTTTCTGAAGTTAATATATCTGAAGCTAAAGATTATGCGGCTGAAGATGCAGATATTACATTTAGATTGTACAAAATTTTTTTAAAAGCATTAAAAGCAGAGAAATTATTAAACATTTATGAGTTATTTGAAAAACCATTAATTAAAATACTAGCAGAGATGGAGATAAAAGGTATTAAACTTGATAAATCTTCACTCAACAAACTTTCTTCAAAATTTTCAAATAAAATTGAAAAATTAGAAAAATCTATTTTTAAGATTTCAAAGAAAACATTTAACATTGGATCAACCAAGCAACTTGGTGAAATAATGTATAACGATTTAAAAATAGCAGCTTTAAAAAAAACAAAAAAAGGAAGTTTTGCTACTAGTGCTTCAGTTTTAGAAGACCTAGCTTTTAAAGGTTATGAATTTCCAAAACTCATTCTGGAATGGAGACAAATAAGTAAACTTAAAAATACTTACTCAGATGCATTACCAGAACATATAAATCAAAATACTAAAAGGGTTCATACATCTTTTTTGTTAGCAGCTACTACAACAGGTAGACTTGCATCTAGTGATCCAAATTTACAAAATATTCCAATAAAATCAGATGATGGCAAGGATATAAGAAAAGCCTTTGTTTCTGAAAAAAATAATAAATTGATTTCAGCAGACTACAACCAAGTTGAAATGAGAATTTTGGCAGACCTTGCAGATGTAAAACAGTTGAAAAAGGCGTTTTTAAATAATGAGGATATTCATACTTTGACAGCTAGTCAGGTTTTTGGAAAAGAAATTAATAAAATTGATTCAGAAACAAGAAGAAAAGCAAAAGCAATCAACTTTGGAATTATTTATGGCATATCGCAATATGGTTTAGCTAAACAAATCAATGTTTCTAATAATGAAGCAGAAGAATTTTTAAATTCTTATTTTAAAAAATTTCCAGAAATTAAAGATTATATGAAATCAACTGTGAATTTTTGTAGAAAAAGTGGCTATGTAAGTAATATATTTGGAAGAAAAACACATCTCACTGGAATTAACGATAAGAATTTTAATGTGAGAAATTTTCAAGAGAGGGCTGCGATAAATGCTCCAATTCAAGGGTCAGCATCAGAGATAATGAGATTAGCAATGATCAGGATAAATAAAGAAATCTCCAATAATAAAAATAATAGTTTAAAAATGTTGTTACAGATACACGATGAGTTAATTTTTGAGGAAAGCTCAAAGGAAACAAAAAAAAGTACTAAATTAATAAAGGATTTGATGTTGAGTGTAAAAGATAGTGAACTTCACTCATTTTCAATACCTCTTTTAGTCGATGTGAATATTGGAGAAAATTGGGGCGAACTTCATTGAAAACAAACAATTGCCCTAATCTGAACAATTTAGTATTTTTATTCTAATTTATGTCACAAACAATTGCGTTAGTAGATGATGATCGAAATCTATTAACATCTGTCCAGATGGCTTTAGAAAAGGAAGGTTTTAAAGTTCAAACTTATATTGATGGTGAAAATGCTCTTGTTGGATTATCAAGAACACCGCCAGATCTTGCTGTAATTGATATTAAAATGCCAAGAATGGATGGTGAAGAACTTCTAAGGAAACTTAGAAAAAAAACTTCTATGCCGGTTATTTTTTTAACTTCTAAAGATGAAGTAACCGACGAGGTTAGTGGTTTAAAACTCGGAGCCGATGATTTTGTTGGTAAAACTGGAGGATTTTCAACCAAAGTTTTAGTTGAAAGAATTAAAGTGCAATTAAGAAAAAAAGATAAGGACATCAATATAGAAGAAAATAAAAATGTAATTTCTCATGGTAAGTTAAAATTAGATCCTTCCCAACTCGAATGTGAGTGGGATGGTAAACAATTGCCTGATAAACTTACTACAACAGAATTTAAAATTGTTGAGGAGCTAGCAAAAAGACCAGGAATGATTAAAGAGAGGGCCTTGCTCATGGATGTAGCTTATCGAGAAGATACAGATATTGAAGATAGGACTATTGATAGTCATGTTAAAAGAATAAGAAAAAAATTTAAAAAGGTAGACAGTGATTTTTCAGCAATTGAAACAAGATATGGAAGTGGATATAGATGGAATGTTAAATAATAATTATGGGAAAAATACTAAAAAATCTCTCTATATTACAGAAATTTTTATTTATTAATCTAATAGTCTTTATATTTATAATAATTATCACGTTCTTTTACTTAGGTGCTATTCAAAAAAATTTGATTAATGAAAAACAAAATAATCATACAGATATAATTACTCAAACAATATTAAATCTTGAAAAATCAAATGTAAAATTAAATGAATATGGAATAAGCGAATTTTTATTTTCCAAAAAATCCCGATTTCCTTATTTTGAAAAACTAGATAGAGTAATATTTTTTGACGATAAATTAAATTGGATTGGAGATACAAGATCTATTCCATCATCATTATTACTAATTGAAGAATTAACTGAACAATCAAGTGAGAATAATTTTAATAATCAAGAAAATAAAAATGAAACAATTTTCGATGAAGATCTTAATAAATATTATTTATCAGGATCTGAAAAATCTTTAACTAATTTAAAACAAATCCAAGAACAGTTTTTTGTTTTTAGTATTAAGCGTGTTAATTATTTGAATAATAGTGGCTATATTCTTATATCTGAAAACGCCGATAATATAATTGCACAAATTGAAGAGAGAGAGAACTTTATTATTAGAACAGCTCTTGTGGTACTTTTGGTTATCATTATTTTCTCATATGTTTTAAATAGATATTTTTTAAAACCTATTAAAAATTTAGTTACTTATACAAAAATCATAAAAGACAAAAGTAACGAAAAAACAGATATAGAAAGGGTTAAGACAAGAAATGATGAATTAGGAATATTATCAAAATCACTTGATGAAATGACCAGCGAATTAAATAAAAGAATTACTACTGCTGAAAATTATTCAACAGACTTACTTCATGAAATTAGAAATCCTCTTGCCTCATTAAAAAGTGCATCTGAGATAATTTCAGAAACAGAGGATAAATCTAAAAGAGAGAAATTAATTAATATAGTATCACATGATGTTGAGAGAATAGAAAGATTGATTACTGATTATTCTCAAATGCTGAAAGATGAAGCAGTAATTTCCACAGAAACAATGCAAAAAATTGATATAAAGGATATTGCAAAATCTGTAGTTGATGATTTTAACAATATTTATAATTCAAAAAGAAAAATACAAATAAGATTAAAGTCTAATGGATCTGAAAATTATTTTATACTTGGTATCAACAATAGGATAGAGCAAATTATTGCAAATTTACTTGAAAATTCAATTTCTTTTAGCGATGAGAATCAAGAGATTATAGTAGAGGTCAGCAAAGACAAAGAAGGAAAGCCAAGACTTGTCGTAATTGACGAGGGGACTGGTTTTAGTGAGAAGGACACTACTAAAATTTTCAATAGATTTTACAGCAATAGACCTCAAAATTTTGGAGAACACTCTGGCTTGGGCTTAAATATAGTGAAAAACTTAGTTGAATTGCATAATGGACAAATCAAAGCTGAAAATAATAAAGATAAGGGTGCAAAAGTTGAAATAATTTTCCCGGCGACCCAATGAAAAGTTGATTAATATAAATAAAGTTGTTACAAGCCCTACCTTATGACAGATTATAAAGTAAAAGATATTAACGAAGCAGAATTTGGAAGAAAAGAAATCTCTCTAGCTGAGACTGAAATGCCAGGATTAATGGCGGTAAGAGCCGAATATAAAGGCAAAAATCCACTTAAAGGTGCAAGAATTTTAGGTTGTCTTCACATGACAATTCAAACGGCAGTTTTGATTGAAACTTTAGTTGATTTGGGTGCAGAATGTAGATGGTCTTCATGCAATATATTTTCAACACAAGATCATGCAGCAGCAGCAATTGCAAAAGCTGGTATACCAGTATTTGCTTGGAAGGGTGAGACAGAGGAAGAATACTGGTGGTGTGTTAAACAAACTATTGAGGGTAAAAAAGATTGGATCCCTAACATGATTTTAGATGATGGCGGAGATCTTACTGCTCTTATGCATAAAGATTATAAAGATTTATTAAAAGGCATAAAAGGTTTAAGTGAAGAAACAACAACGGGGGTTCTAGCACTAAAAAAAATGGAAGAACAAGGAGAATTGTTAGTTCCAGCAATTAATGTAAATGACTCAGTTACAAAATCAAAATTTGATAACTTATATGGGTGTAGGGAAAGTTTAGTTGATGGAATTAAAAGAGCCACTGATGTAATGATGTCAGGAAAAGTTGCAATCGTTGCAGGCTTTGGTGATGTTGGAAAAGGTAGTGCTGCATCCTTAAGACAAAGTGGAGCAAGGGTTTTGGTAACTGAAACTGATCCAATTTGTGCATTGCAAGCCGCTATGGAAGGTTACGAAGTGGTTTTAATGGATGAAATGATAGGTCAAGCAGATATTGTTGTAACTGCAACTGGAAATAAAGATGTAGTAACAGCAGATCATATGAGAGCTATGAAAGATAGATCTATTCTATGTAATATCGGTCACTTTGATAATGAAATACAAGTTGAGGCTCTGAAAAACTATAAATGGGATGAAGTAAAACCCCAAGTTCATGAAATAACATTCCCAGATGACAAAAGATTAATTTTGTTAGCTGAAGGAAGACTTGTAAATTTAGGTTGTGGAACTGGTCACCCAAGTTTTGTTATGAGTGCATCATTTACTAACCAGGTAATTGCTCAAATTGAGCTTTGGAATAATTCAGATAACTATGAAAATAAAGTTTATGTGCTTCCTAAACACTTAGATGAAAAGGTTGCAAGACTTCACTTAGATAAAGTTGGTGCAAAATTAACACCATTATCTAAAGAGCAAGCTGATTATATAAGTGTAACACCAGAGGGACCATACAAGCCTCATGCTTATCGCTACTAGAAGTGGCAAAATAAATATTTCTAAAGAAAAAGATACTAAACTTGTAGCCGAACGCCTATGTAAGTTCATTAATTTAGGAGATTTCATACTTTTAACTGGTAATCTAGGCGTAGGGAAAACTACTTTCATTAAATACATTATTAACTCTCTTCAAAGAAAAAACAGACAGGAAATATCGGAAGTTCCTAGTCCTACTTTTAATATTACTAATGAGTATCAGATAAAAAAAATTTTAATAAAGCACTACGATTTATATAGAATTAAAAATGAAAAAGAGCTTAATAACTTAGGTATCCAAGAAAATTTAAAAAAACAAATAACCCTAATTGAGTGGCCCGAAATAGCAAAAAAAATCAAAATAAAAAATAGTATTAGTTTAATATTCAGATATAATCAAAGCTATACTAAACGTTATCTTACAATAATTTCTAAAAACAAAAAAATAATTAATGAATTTAAATAAGTTAAAAAAACTAACTGGAGATGCATCATTTAGAAATTTTTATAGAGGAAAAAAATATATTCTTGTTTATTGTGTAAAAAACAAAAAAAGTAATTTGTTAGAATATGATGCTGTTAATAAAATATTAATTAAAAAAAATATTTTAGCCCCTAAATTAATATCCCAGAATTACAAAAATAATTATATTGAGATTGAAGATTTTGGTGATTTAACAGTTTTTAAAAAATTTCAAAAAAAAACAGTAAATAAAAAAATTTATTATAAAAAAATTTTAAATTTATTAATCAAAATGAAAAATATAAAAACTAAGTATCAAAAAACATTTTTGAAAACTAATTATAAAGTGCCAGACTATTCATTAAAAAAATTATTAGATGAGTCTAATTTATTCTTAGATTGGTATTTACCAAAATACGTTAAAAGAGGAAAAAATAAGATTTTAAAAATCAAATTTAATAAGATATTTAAAAAATTATTAAATAATATCTATTATAAAAATAAAGTTTTTGTACATCGAGATTTTCATATATCTAATTTAATGATTACTAAAAAAGGTTTAGGGCTGATAGATAGTCAAGATGCTGTCTATGGTAATATTGCATATGATTTAGCTTCTCTTATCGATGATGTTAGGTTTAAAACAGACATAAAGACTAAAAATTATATTTTTGATGAATTCATAAAAAAAAATAAACAATTAAATCTTAAAAAGTTCAAAAATGACTTTGAGATCTTATCTGTATTAAGGAATTTAAAAATAATTGGCATATTTACTAGATTATCTGTAAGAGATAAAAAAAAACAATATCTTAAACTTATACCTTATGCATGGGATTTAATCGATTACAGAACTTTGAATAATCCAATATTTAAAGACTTAAATTACCTTTTAAGTAAAAATTTTGATAGAAAAATTAGAAAATCTTATGAAAATTAAAACTGCCCTAATACTCTGTGCTGGATTTGGCAAGAGAGTGCAACCGATAACAGACAGTTTACCTAAGCCATTAATAGTTTATAAAAATAAAACCTTATTAGAAAATACAATTAATTTTCTTATAAAAATAAAAATCGAAAAAATTAAAATCAATGTTTTTTATTTAAAAGAAAAGATCATTGATTTTATTAATAGTAAAAATTTCCCAATAAATATTGAAATTGTTGATGATGGTGAGACAATCTTAGGAACAGGGGGTGGTACTCTAAGTCTTATAAAAAAATCTAATGAGAATGATGTTCTAGTAATTAATCCAGATACAATTTGGGATGATAGTTATATCAACTCAATTGATAAAATGAAGAAAATTTACTTTGAAAGAAAAATTAAAAACATTTTATTAATTGTAAATAATTCGACGTGTTTTGATAAAAGATTTAATGGAGATTTTGAGGTAAAAAATAATGTCCTTCTAAAGGAAAAAATAAACAATTTTAAATATACTGGATGTCAAATATTTAATAAGGAATTAATATTACATAAGCAATTAAATTATTTTCCCATATCCGAAATATGGGATGCACTTTTAAGAGAAAGTAAACTTTATGGCTATGAGCATGAAGGTGAATTTAAGCATTTAACTGATTTTGAAATATACGAAAAATTATTTATTTAGAAAACTAAAAGATCTTTTGCTCTATCTTTATCTAAATATCTTGCGTGTTTAATCTTTCCTTTTTCAGTTTCAACCAATAAAGGATTACCAGTTGGTATTTCTAAGCTTGAAATCTTTTCATTATCTAAATTAAATAAGTATTTACATAATGATCTAATTGAATTTCCATGAGCTGATACAATAATATTTTCATCTAATTTAGGTTCAATGTTTTTTTTATAAAAAGGTATTACTCTTTCATAAGTATTTTTTAATGATTCTGTATCTGGAATTTTATCTTTTGGAATATTTTTATATATATCAATATTCAAAGGATGATAGGGACTTGTTTTTTTTAGAGGCTCAGGTGGGTTATCCCAGGATCTTCTAAAAGTATGAATTTTTTCTTTTCCATAAAGTTTTTTCATTTCATCTTTATTTAAACCAGTTAACGCTCCGTAGTGCCTCTCATTTAGTTCCCAAGCATTAGTAACATTTTGATCTTTAATTCTCATAGTATTAAGGATTAAATTTAGTGTTTCGATCGATCTTGTCTGTAATGATGTATAAAAATAAGATAATTCAAGGTTTAATTCCTTAATTAATTCACCTGCCTTACAAGCTTCAAGTTTACCCTTGGCAGCTAAACCTACATCTACCCACCCAGTGAAACGGTTTTCTAGGTTCCATACGCTTTGTCCGTGTCTAACAAGTATTAAATTATTCATAAATTTAACATAAATATAAATTAAATTAGATTGACATAAAGCTAAATCTTTTTAATTTGTTAAAATGAGTTCATTTGAAGATAGAAAAAAAAGTTTTGAAAAGAAATTTGCTCACGACCAAGAGCTTCAATTCAAAGTTAGCGCTAGAAGAAACAAATATTTAGGAGAATGGGTTTCTCAGATGCTAAATTTTAATCCAGATCAACAAAAGGAATATATTCAATCTGTCATAAAAGCAGATTTTGCTGAAGCAGGAGATCAAGACGTTTTTCGAAAAATTAAAGAGGATTTGAAAGAAAAAAATGTGTCAGATGAAGATTTACGAAAAAAAATGGATGAACTAAATGAAAAAGCAAAAACTGATTTTAATTAGTTTTTTTTTCCTCTTATTTAATATTAATCACTTATTATCTTCAGACCAAAATTATTTATTAATTTCAGGTAAACCAAAAATTACAGATGGTGACACAATTAAGATTAATAATAAAAAAATTCGCTTTAGTGGAATTGATGCTCCAGAAAGTTTTTTTTTTGGAAAAAAACAATCATGTTTTTTAAATAATGTTGAAATTCTATGTGGGAAGTTATCTAAAGATAAGCTCATTGAAAAAATTGGAAATCAGGTTGTTAATTGCAAAATAGAAAAAAATAAAGATCAATATAGCAGGTTAATGGGTGAATGTTTTTTAAAAAATGAAAGCCTATCAGTTTTTATGGTCAAAAATGGTTATGCATTTGATTATCCTAAATACTCAAAGGGTAAATTTAGAAAATACCAGACTTTTGCAAAAAAATTTTCATTGGGTTTATGGCAAATGCAATTTGAATATCCTTGGATATGGAGAAAAAAAAATAGATAATAATGAAAATGATTCGAAACAAAATTATATATTTATTCTTAATTTCTATTTTATTTTCTGGTTGCTCCTCAATTCCTAAAAATACTGCAGATGGCTGTTCAATTTTTTCCGAAAGATATCTTTGGTACAAACATGCAAAAAAAACTGAACAAAAATGGGGAACTCCTATTAATTTGCAACTTGCTATAATTAAAATGGAGTCAGATTTCGATTGGTTGGCAAAACCACCTAGACAAAAATTATTTAAAGTTATTCCTTATAAAAGACCATCAAGTTCTTTTGGTTATTCTCAAGCAGTCAGAGGAACCTGGAAGCAATACAAAGAGGAAACAGGAAACAAGTATGCAACTAGGACAAGATTTAAAGATAGTGTAGATTTTATTGGTTGGTATACAAACAAAACAGAAAAGATCCTAAAAATCCCAAAAAATGATGCTTTTAAACAATATGTTGCTTATCATGAGGGCTGGGGAAACTACAAAAATTATAAAAAAAATCAAAAAATTATTCTTTTAGCAAAAAAAGTTGAAAATCAATCTAAGAAATACAAGGCACAGCTGAATAATTGTCGAAAATCACTTACTACTAAAAAATATATTATATTTTAGTTTAATTGTTTTTTAAGCTCTATATCAACTGCATCAATTCTCTTCGTATTTTTCGCTAAAGTTAAATACATCGTCGGAGTTACATATAAAGTGAAGAATGTAGAAATTATCATTCCACCAAGTATAGTTGCACCTACAGCAAGTCTCGAACCTTCTCCAGCACCTGGTCCAATATTTCCAATAACCAAAGGCAACATCGCAATCATTGTACTTAGGGATGTCATTATAATTGGTCTAAATCTTAGACTGCAGGCTTCTTTTACGGCTTTTTCAATATCTTTACCTTTTGTTCTCAATTGATTAGCATAATCAACTATAAGAATACTATTTTTTGTTGAAATTCCTATGAGTATTACTAAGGCTATTTGTGAAAATATATTTATTGATGAATTTAAGAATAAAATAAATACTAATCCTCCAAACACTGCAAGTGGAACAGTTAATATAATTATAAATGGGTGGATAAACGAATTAAAAGTAGCTGACATTACAAGATAAGCAGTCAATAATGCTAAAGCAAATATAATATAAAGTTCATTACTGGTTTCTTTTAATTCTTCGGACTTTCCTTTCCAAGTAATTTGTTTATCCGGAGCAATATTTGTCATGGTTTCCTCTAAATATTTAATCGCTTCAGCTAAAGTATAACCTTCACTTATATTAGCTGATATTGTTACAGCACGTTGTCTATTATATCTTGATAACTTACTAGCTGTTCCTTTTTCTTTAAACTCAACAAGATTAGAGAGTGAAACTAAATTACCAGTTTTTTCTGATCGAACAAATATTTTACTCAAACTTTCTTTATTTTTTCTATCTTCTAAATATTGTTGTAAAATGATTGGGTATTCTTTTCCAAGTTTATTAAATTTTGTAACCGTTTTACCTCCATACAAAGTTTCTAAAGTTTGACCAATTGCTTCAGTTGATATCCCTAGGTCTTTTGCTTTATTTTTATTAATTTTTATATTTACTTCAGGTTTATTTCTGGTGTAGTCAGACTCAAGTCTTGACAAATTTCTGTTCTTTCTTAACATTCTTATAACTTGAGACTGTATTTGTTCCAGTTCTTCATAAGTATTTCCGTAAATAACCATTTGAACAGGCTTATTGTAACTAGAAACTCTTATGGACTGAGGAGAAATTGGAAAAGCTAGTGTTTGAGGTACTGTAACTATTTTTCCAATTGCTTGCCTCATTATTGTTTGAGAATTCTGTTTTCTATTTTTCCAGTTATCTAAAAGTGAGATAATTAAGAAGCTATTTTCAGAGCCAAAACCTGGAACTATCATTAAAAATCTATTGTATGGACTATTTTCCCCATCAAGCAGAGGAATAAGTCTTTTTTCAACATCCTCCGCCCTTTTTTGAGTATATTGGAATGAACTTCCCTCATCAGTAAATCCTATAACTAAGTAAACTCCACGATCTTCTAATGGTAACAATTCTTTTTTTGTATAGTTATACAAACCCCCAGAGGCAACTATGATAAAAATTATGAATGTTATTATTGTTTTCTTCTTGTTCATCCAAAATCCTAATGTCTCTGCGTAAAATTTTAAAAAACCTTGAAAAAATTTATCAAATCCTCTTGTTAAGAAATTAGACTTTTTCTTTTTATCAAGAAATTTACTACCTAGCATTGGTGAAAGTGTTAGAGCAACAAATGATGACACTACAATTGCAAATGATAGTGCTATTGCAGTTTCTTTAAATAAAGTTCCCGCAATACCCTCAATAAAAATTAAAGGTAAAAATACTGCAACCAAAATAAGAGTTGTTGCAACAATTGCAAATGTAATTTGTTTTGAGCCTTTATATGCTGCTACCAGCGGTGTCTCACCATTTTCAATTCTTCTATATATTGCATCGGTCATAATGACTGAGTCATCGGTAATTATTCCAATTGCTAATATAAAACTTAATAAAACAAATATATTAATAGATAAATCAAATATATATAAACCCAAGAATGTAGCAATTAGACTTACAGGTAAAGCTATTGCAGGAACAATGACTGCTTTTAAATTTCCTAAAAATAAATAAATTATTATTACAACAAGTATAAAGGCTATAGCTAAAGTTTTATAAACCTCATTTATTGCCTCGCCAATATAAGTAGCTCTATTAAAAGCTATTTCCAAATTTAAATCACCAGGTAAAGTTTTTCTAATTTCTTTGATTTTTTTTTCAACATCTTTTGATAATTCAACAGTTGAAGCTCCACTTCTTGCATAAATTCCTATACCCATGGTTTTTAAATTTAGTGCTCCTTTACTTTGTGCTCTAAATAAAACTTTCTCTGTGACAGGACCTAATTCTAAATTTGCAATATCAGATAGTCTTACAATGTTATCTTTAGCTTTCTTAATTGGGAGTTCTTTAAGTTTATCTAAGTCATTATATGATTTATCGATATTGATCGTTAAATCTATATTTTCAGCCTCAAGTGTACCTGCTGGTAATCGAACATTTTCATTTCTTAAAGATCTTTCTACTTCTTGAATAGTTAAGTTATTTGCAGCTAATTTGATTGGATCTATCCATACTCTTATACTCTGTTCTCTAAGGCCGCCTGTTCTTATTCGGCCAACATTTTTAATGCTAGAAAACTGATCAACTAAATATCGTTCTGCATAATCTCCAAGCTCAAGATCACTCCAGGTTTCTGAAGATAAAGCAAGCCACATTGTAGTTGTAAAACCCGCAGATTGTTTAAGTATTCTAGGGGCCTCAGACTCAGCGGGTAATCTTCCGACAATTCTTGCAACTCTCTCTCTTACATCGTTTGCGGCATTATCAAGGTCAATATCAGTGTCAAATTCGATATTTATAGTACTTTTTCCATTTTCTGATTTAGCGTCTATATTTTTAATTCCCTCTGCACCACCTATAACTTCCTCTATTACTTGTGTTACCTCTTCATCAACAATAGGAGCTGACGCTGAGGCATATTCCACTTGAACTTGAACCACAGGGGGTTGCAGACCAGATGGGAGTTCTCTCACAGGTAACTTCGAAAAAACAAAAGTTCCAAAGACGACCAATATCAAGGATAGCACCCATGACAATGCAGGTCTCCTAATACTAACATCAGTTAAATACATTTAATTATTTACTTTTATTTTCTTTTTTTCCCCAACCAGACTTACTTTTTTTTTCGCCATTTTTAATAGGTTTAATTTTTCCATTGGGTCTTACTTTTTTTAATCCTTCAGCAACAACTATGTCACCCTCGTTTAAACCAGACTCTACTTCAAGATAACCTTTGTTTCTGTTACCAACAGTGACCTCTACTCTTTTAGTTACATTCTCATTGTCTACTTTATAAATATAAACCTTGTTACCTTCTAAAATTACACTTGTATCTGGTATTCCTAACGAAACTCTCTCATTATATTTTATTGTGACTTCCATTAAAGCACCAGGTAAAATCTCAGAATTTGAATTTTGCATTTTAACTCTAAGTCTTAAAGATCTGTTGCTTACATCAATTTTGCTAGCTAAAGAGTCTACTATTCCGTTATAAGTTTTATCTTTATTACCAGAAAATTTTACATCAACACCAAGTCCTTTTTTTACGAACGGTGCGAATACTTCTGGAACATCAACATCAATGAATAAAGAAGATGCGTCCTCTATATCAATTACAACAGAACTTTCCGAAACATTAATATCATCAGAAAAGTTTCTTTTACCAATTACTCCATCGAAAGGTGCTACTAAAGTTCTATTTTTTAATTTTGCGATAACATCACCAGACTTAACTTTAGTATTATATTTGATTTCTTCTAGAATTTCGTATTTTTCAATATTGTATGACTGTGTTTTAATTGGAACCGCTGTTCCAAAAGTTTCAATGATATTTTGAAATTTTCTTTGCTCAACTGTTTTAACTATAATACCCGGTGGTGGTCTTTTGCTAAATTTCTTTTTAAAGTGGTTTCCAATCATTGTCCGGGCAATGATCACACCTGCAATAATTAGAAAAAAAATAACTATTATTGATGTTATTTTAGTAGATCTTTTCATTTTTATATTCTTCCATATTCAGCCCATGAACCATCATAAACTGTAGGAGAATATGTATTATTTACTAGGGAATATGCAAGACCTAAAACACATGCTGTTATACCAGATCCACATGAAAAAACTCTTTTATCATCATTTAAATCAATAATTTCGCTGAACTTTTTTGAGATCTCACTTACCCCTTTAAAAGTATTGTCTGAGCTATTTATAATTTCTTTAAATGGAAGACATACAGAGTTTGGAATAGATCCACTCCTCACATTCTTCCTGGGATCTGGAACACTTCCATTAAATCTTTCCTTACTTCTAGCGTCGATTACAGTAAAATTTTTTTTTTCAATATTTTCATTTATTTCAAAAATACTTTTTACCATATTTTTATTTTCTGTTGCTCTGTAGGTTGAATTATTTAAAATTGTCTTTTCACTTGTCGTTTTCCTATATTCAATTAACCATTTTTTTAAACCACCATCTAAAACACTTACTAAGTGTTTATCATGACCAAAATAAATAAAGTTGTACCAACCTCTACATGAACTTAGAACATCAGAGTTATCATAAATTACAATTCTATCGGTATTTGATATGCCCATTGAAGATACTATCTCTTCCCATTTTTCTTTTGTAGGAAGCATGTGAGGTAAATCTGTGCTTTGATTTGAGTTTTTATCTAAATCGAAAAAAATTGCTTCTGGAATATGATTTTTCATGTATTCCTCTTCAGGATTTCTATCAATTCCTGGCATATGCCACGAACAGTCAATTATTTTTACTGCACTTAGATTCTTTTCCAACCAATCTGATGATACAAGTGACATTCTATCTTTTTTCTAAATACTTTTGATGATACTCTTCAGCAGTACAGTAATTTTTCAACTCAGATAGCTTAGTTACCACTTTTCCAGATAATTTTTTATTTACATCATCAACCACTTTTTGAGCAATATTTTTTTGATCATCATTAAGGTAGAATATCTCACTTCTGTATTGTGTTCCAAAATCAGGACCTTGAGAGTTTAATGTAGTTGGATCATGAAATTCAAAAAATTTCTTAATTATTTGCTCGTATGTAATAATTTTAGGATCAAATTCTAATTTTACAGCTTCCGCATGATTAGTTGTTCCTGTACAAACTTCTCTATAATTTGTATTTGGACTGTTTCCTCCGCAATATCCAACCTCAGTTCTATAGACTCCATCTAACTGTCCATATTTTTTTTCTGGACCCCAGAAACATCCCAAAGCTAAAACTGCTATTTCCATAGATTAATGTTATAATAATAATATAATCTAATCCATGTTATCTAGAAATCAATTAGGCTTTTTGTACATGTTTTTGTCTGTGTGTGCATTTTCAATGATGGATGTACTTGTTAAGTGGTCTGATAATTATCCTGTTGGTGAAGTTCTTTTTTTTAGAGGAATTTGTGGACTAATACCTATATTTTTTTTAATACCAAAAGAAAACTACTCAAATTTTTATAAAACAGATCGACCTAAATTGCATTTCTTTAGATGTACCGCGGGATTAATGGCAATAGTATCAGTATTTATTGCACTAAGAAATTTACCATTTGCAACTGTAGTAGGTATTTCTTTTGCAGCACCGATTTTTGCAACAATTTTATCTATTTATTTTTTGTCAGAAAAAATCGGTAAGTATCGTTGGTTAGCAGTTTTAATTGGTTTTCTTGGAGTAATAATTATTACACAACCAGGTATTTCTAATTTAAATTTTTATTATATTTATCCAATTATTTTTTGTTTAGGAATGTCATATGTAGCAATTGCTATCAGGCAGTTATCTACATCCGAACCAGTTTGGCTTATTTCTTTTTATTTTTCAGTAGCGATATCTATTTTAGGTTTGTTTACAATTCCATTTGGATGGGTAATGCCTTCATTAATAGATTTTATTCTTTTGTGTATGATTGGTTTGCTTGGAGGTATTGCTAATTTACTACTTGGACAATCTTATAAACTTTCAGAAGTTTCTTTAGTTACTCCGCTCAAGTATTTAAGTTTAGTATTTGCAATTGTATTTGGTTATCTTATTTGGAACGAAATACCGTCTTATAAAACTTTATTGGGTTCATTGCTTGTAGTGTTATCTTCATTAATTATTTTTAGAAGAGAAATCTATTTGAAAAAACCAAACTTAATTTTTAAAAATGAGTAAACCTCCAATTTATTGGTCAAAGGCAGTAAAGTTTCTTTCTAAGGATAAGATAATGAATAAACTTATTTCTAAATATAAAGATAAAACCTTAACGACAAGAAAAGATATTTTTTTATCACTATGTAAAAGTATAATAGGACAACAAATAAGTGTTGCAGCAGCAAATTCTGTATTTTTAAAGTTTAAAAAAGAATGTAAAGGAAAAATAAATCCAAAAGTAGTAAATGCCATTACCCCAAGTCGGTTGAAAAAATGTGGTTTAAGCAGACAAAAAGTTAGAGGAATTAAAGAGTTGGCAAAAAAATTTGTAAATAAAACATTTAATCCAAGAGTTATAAAAAAAATGGGAGACGAGGAGGCAATTCTTTATTTATCTGAGTTAAGACAAATAGGTAGATGGTCTGCAGAGATGATATTACTATTTACTTACAATAGATCTAACATATGGCCAGTTCAAGATATTGGTTTACTTAGAGCTATTTCAAACAATTATAGGAAAAGCTATTTACCACCTATGAGCTATGTAAATCGATTGAAAAAGAGGTTTTCTCCGTATTGTTCCGTAGCTACTTGGTATTTATGGCGTTCCATAGACGATGAGCCTATACAATATTAAGTGCCTTCAACTATTTGATGATGTCTTACAGCATGGCCTTTAATAACGTCTAGTGCTTCCTGATATTCTGGAGAATCATAAAATTCTATTGCTGTGTTGTAATCTTGAAATTCAACTACAGTTGTTCTAGGAGAGTTTATTCCCTCATTTATTCTATTTTTTCCGCCTCTAATTATAAATATCCCTGAGTATTTATCTGCGGCTATCTTGGCTTTTAGTGCATATTCTTTTAATTTTTCCTCACTATTAATTTTTTCCCACACACAAACTATGTAACCCTTCATAATTCTCCTTTGCACCCATTGTATATTGTAATTTTTACTTTATCAAATTTGTTCTTGTTCTACTCCTTCAACAATAAACATTATTCTCTTAGTTGTATCCTCTGCATGAGTCCAAGCAGATTTATATTCAGTTGAATCATGGCATGAAATAGCATCATTGTAAGTTGGAAACTCCCATATTACAGTACGTAAAATGTTTGGCCCGCTAAATGACTTTAATTTTCCACCTCTAACTACTGGTTTTCCCCCGTAACTTTTTATTATAGGAACAGCCTTTTCTCCATATTTTTTTAAGTTGTTCTGGCTTGAGATTTCTAAGTATAGACTTATCCAGTAAGTTTTCATATTTATCCTTTTTTAATATTTTTATTTATGATACCAAATTTTTATGGCTGATAAATTAATAATTTCTTATGGAGAATATAAAAAGGTCGTCGAAAAACTTGCTTTAGAAATTGAAAAAAAATATAAGCCAACAGTATTAGTTGGTATCATGAGAGGTGCAGCTCCAATTATAGATATTTTATCTAGAATTTTTAAATTACCTACTGCTTATGTTGTAATTCAAAGTTATTCTGGTGATACGGTTCAAGATAAACAAGGGGAGCTAATATTCGCAAGAGATATAAGTGCAATTGCAACTAACGAAGATTTTAAAAAAGTACTGTTAGTAGATGATCTCTCAGACACCGGACTTACCTTAAATAAAAGTATTGAGTGGCTTAAAGAATATGAACCTGTTAAGGACCACATAAGTGAAATTAAAACAGCGTGTCTTTGGAAAAAAAAATCTTCCACTTTTACACCTGATTTCTGTCCAATTTTATTAGATAATGATCCATGGATTGTTCAACCATCAGAGTACTATGATGAAATTGATATAGATGGTTTGAAAAAAAAGTATTCTAAATAAAAAAAGGCCAGACTAAGCTGGCCTTTAATTTTAATCTTTTGATAAAATTTCTTACTGTGGAATGTCTCCCTCTACTCCTTTAACGTAAACATTCATTCCGGCTAGCATTCCATCGTCTGCTACAGCACCTTCGGCTACAAGAATATTTCCTTTTTGATCATAAATTGGACCAGTAAATGAGTGAACTTTTCCTGAAGCTAAGTCTTTTTGAAGTTGTTCCACTTCTTTTACTAAGTCGCTTCCCATTGCAGAATTATATGGTGCCATTGCTACCATTCCTTCTTTTAATCCATGCCAAGTATCTTGTTGTTTCCAAGTACCATCTCTTGCTGCAATTGATCTTTCTACATAGTAAGGCGCCCAATCATCTATAATCGACGTTAATATGGATTTTGGAGCAAATCTTTGCATGTCACTTGCTTGACCAAAAGACCAAACACCTGCTTTTTCTGCAACTTGTACCGGAGCTGTACTATCAGTATGTTGCATAATTATATCTGCACCTTGATCAATCAAAGCTTGAGCTGCTTCTGATTCTTTTCCTGGATCATACCATGTAAAAACCCAAACAATTTTTGTCTTAATATCAGGATTTACTTTTTGAGCAGCTAATGTCATTGCATTAATTCCTCTTATAACTTCAGGAATTGGAAAAGAAGCAATGTATCCAATAGTATTTGTCTTTGTCATCTTCCCAGCCATATGTCCTAATAAAGTTCTACCTTCATAAAACCTTGCTGAATACGTTGAGACATTTGAATGCTCTCTTTTGTAACCAGTCGCATGTTCAAATTTTACATTTGGAAAATCTTTAGCAACTTTATTTGTTGGATCCATATATCCAAAACTAGTCGTAAAGATTAGGTCGTGACCAGATTGTGCTAATTGTCTTATAACTCTTTCTGCATCAGCACCTTCAGGTACACTTTCTACATAAGTAGTTTTTATTCCCAAAGCTTCCACTGCATTTCTTCCTTCATGGTGTTGGTATGTCCATCCATGGTCTCCAGTCGGACCAACATAAACAAATCCAACTTTAAATTCTGCATTTGCATTCAAGCTAAAGCCAAGCATAAATAATGCAGAAATTAAACTTCTTAAAAATAGTTTATACATTTGATTTCCCCTTTAAATTTAATTTTGTGATACTACAAACTATTCAATATTCTAATAAAAAAAAATATTTATTTTGGAATAGCTAACATCACTTTTCCTTATAGAAGATTTGTCCCAGCGAAGTTGGTGTATTCAGTTTTATTTTTCTACTATCACGAGAAATTACAACTAAAACTATTATTGTCATGATGTAAGGTAATGCACTTAATAATTGAACTGGAATTCTTAAACCCACTGCTTGCATATGTAATTGTAAAATTGTAATTCCACCAAATATTAATGCACCAATAAGAACTTTAATTGGACTCCAAGTTGCAAAAACTACTAAAGCTAGTGCAATCCATCCTCTACCCCCTGTCATATTCTCAATCCATTGGGGAGTGTATATTAATGACAGGTATGAACCTGCCAATCCACACATTGCACCTCCATAAAGAATGCAACTATATCTTACTAATGTAACATTAATTCCTTGATTTGAGGCTGAAGTTGGCGAATCCCCAACGGCTCTGATAATCAAACCAATTTTAGTCTTCTTTAAAAAAAAATTTGTCAAAAAAGGTAATCCAAATGCAAAATATAATAAAATTGAGTGACCAAAGAATATTGGACCCAAAAACGGAATACTTTCTTTTAAATTAAGGAATAATAAGGGAAATTCCTTTCCTGGAATTCCAACGAAATTCTTACCTATCATTGCTGACATTCCAATACCAAAGATAGTTAGTGCAAGACCTGTAGCTACGTGATTTGTGAGGAGTGATTGGGTAAGCAATCCAAAAATAAGAGATATAATTAAACCTGACAGCATAGAGCCTACTACTGCAAAAAATAAATTATCAGTCACTACCATTAAAGCAAATCCAGAGATTGCTCCAATTATCATCATTCCTTCTACCCCAAGATTTAAAACACCAGACCTCTCCGTAATTAATTCCCCAGATGCAGCAAGTATCAAAGGAACTGATGATGCCATGATGGCACCAATTAAAATACCTATAAAATTTAAATCAAAGCTCATTTTTTCTTAAACCTAAAAATTTTATTTTAAAAAATAATAAATAATCGGACCCAAGAAGAAAAAATAAAATCATTCCTTGAAAAACTTGACCTGTATATTTTGGTACTTGCAAGAATATCTGAGCTGTTTCTGCACCTAAATATGTCAGAGCAACAACTAGAGATGCAAAAATAATTCCAACTGGATTTAGTCTTCCTAAAAAAGCAACAATTATTGCCGTAAAACCATAATCAGGAGAAATATTTCTATGTAATTGTCCTATTGGCCCTGTTATCTCTCCTACACCCGCAAGCCCGGCACATGCTCCACTAATCATAAAAACAATAATAATCATTGTCTTACCTTTGAACCCTGCATATTTTGCAGTTTTTAAACTTAAGCCTGAAACTTTTATTTGAAAACCTAAATAAGTTTTGTACAAAATAAGCCAACTTAAGAAAACAGTGATTAGAGTAATAAATATTCCAGCATGAATTCTTAAACCGTCAAATAAAATTGGCATTCTTGCAGACTCACTAAATTGTCTTGTTTCTGGAAAATTAAAACCTTCTGGATTGCTCCAAGGACCAACCACTAAATAATCTAATAATAATTTTGCAACATACACCAGCATCAAGCTGACCAAAATTTCATTAGTGTTAAAATAGGTTTTTAAAATTGCTGGTATCATTGCAAATAACATCCCTCCAACTGCTCCAGATAAAATAATTATTGGTAAAACATAATATCCATCATGATTATAAAATAACAAAGCAACTCCGCCACCGACTATTCCACCAAAAATAAGCTGACCTTCTGCACCAATATTCCAATTATTACTTTTAAAACAAAAAGATAAACCTATCGCTATTAAACAAAGAGGTGTTGCTTTTACCAAAAGTTCACTTAATCCGTATAAATCTGAAATGGGGGTTATAAAAAAAAATTTTAAAGCCTCAATAGGACTAAACCCCAAAATATAAAAAATAATTCCACCACCAATTAATGTTAGAAAAATGGCTAAAATTGGTGTTAAAAAGTAAATTGATCGAGATACATCGTTACGCTTTTCAATTTTAATCAATTGAACCTCCTCCCATCAAAATTCCTAATTTTTCTGCAGTAACAGTATCTGCATTCATTATTTTAGATAGTTTGCCTTTATAGATTACACAAATTCGGTCACTTAATTTTAATAGTTCATCGTTATCAGTAGAAATTAATATTGATGATTTTCCATGTTCATTAATTTGAATTAATGTTTCATGAATGTAGTTGATGGCACCAACATCAAGACCCCATGTGGGGTTAAAACAAACCAATAATTCAGGCGAAGTTATTAATTCTCTTCCAATAATTAATTTTTGAAGATTTCCACCAGATAAAAATTGACTTTTTAATTCAACATTGTCTGTATTAACAGAAAAATTAGAAAGTATCTTCTTTGAGTGTTCTTTTATTTTCTTTTCATTCACTAAACCTTTTTCAAAAAAGTTTGATGACTTAAAATTGTTTAATGCAACATTTTCATATATCTTTAACTCAGGGACTGCAGCTTGAGAGATGCGATCCTCAGGTGAAAAAGCCATAAGGTATTCTCTTCTTTCTCTAGGGTTCAACTTACTAATTTCTTTATTTCTAAACATTATAGAAGTACCTTCGGTAATTATTTCTCCACTCAGTATTTGGAATAATTCATTTTGTCCATTTCCTGAAATCCCAGCTATACCTAAACACTCTCCTTTTTTTAAAGAAAGGTTTAAATTATTTAAATTTGTTTCATATGGGTCGTCACTTTTAAAATTTAAATTAGAGATTTTTAAAATTTCCTCGCTATTTTTAAAATTGTTAATTTTTTTTTTAATAGTATTTAAATTTTCACCTACCATTTTATTAGCTAAACTCTCAATTTTTTCATCAATTGTATTACTAACCGAAACTACTTTGCCTTTTCTCATTACGGCTACCTCATCACAAAGTGACAAAACTTCTTTCAATTTGTGAGTAATATAAATAATTAAAATTCCATCTTTAGAAAATTGTTTTAAAGAAATAAATAAATCATCAGTTTCTTGCTCAGTTAAAACTGATGTAGGTTCATCCATAATCAACACTTTTGGATTTCTAATTAAACACCTTATAATTTCTACTTTTTGTTTTTGACCTGCCGATAAATTCAGAACTGGAATATCTAGATCAATTTTAAAATTGTACTTTTTTAATATATCTTTGATTAATGCTCTTAGTTCTTCATCCTTTTTGTCACTATCGATACTTAAATTTTCAAATACAGATAAAGTTTCGAAGAGATTGAAATGTTGAAAGACCATTCCAATATTATTTTTTTTGGCATCTAGCGGAGAGTTAAGTTTAATACTTTCATTATTTAAAAAAACTTCACCTTCATCAGGCTTTACTACTCCAGACAAGATTTTAACTAGCGTAGACTTTCCAGCACCATTTTCTCCCAATAAAGCATATATTTTCCCACTTCCAAATTCCAATGATACTTTGTCATTTGCAATGCATCCTGGGTAAATTTTTGAAATTTCTGATACTTTGAGTTTTGTATTCATTAGAATCGGTTTGATAGTAATTAAAATAAAGAATTAAGTAATATAAATACAATATATTTACCTAATTTTGATGGAAAACTTATTTTTTTTTCAACTTTTAAGTTAATCTTTTGTCACATTTCAGTATTATAATAGAATAATGAAAAACAAATTCGCTATCATATTAATACCAATTCTTTTCTTTACTGCAGGCTGCCAAACTATTCAAAAAAAAACTGACGAGGTTGTAGAAAAGGAAAATCAAAAATATGGATTATTTGTCGGTGGAGAAGTTAATAAAATGAAATTAGAATTAGGGGCTCCTAGCGAAGATATGATCAATGATACTGGCAATGAAGTGTTAATTTATAAAACAAAAAAATACGGTGTACCGTGTGAAAGAAGATTTGAAGTTAACGCAGGTGGAACTATAATTGCATTTAGTTCTAGTGGATGTTTTTAAACTTGTGGGGCGAACCCCACAAGCAAGGTTAAAATTTATTACTTAATATCAATAAGTCTTTTTTTCTTATGATCCGGTAAAATTCTTTCACATGCAATTGTCAAAAGACCATCCTTAAGTTCAGCTCCATTTACTTTTACATCATCTGCAATAGTAAAAGATCTTGCGAATTGTCTTTGAGATATACCCTTGTGAATTATTTCACCGTCTGCATTTTGATCTTCAGACTTATTAAGCTGTTTAGTTCTTACAGTTAATATATTATCTTCAAACTCAACCTCGACATCTTTTTTATTAAAACCAGCTAACGCAACTTCAATTGAATAGTTGTCTTTGCCAGTTTTTCTTATGTTATATGGTGGATAATTTGATTGCATTGTCATGCCACCATTACCAAGCATACTTTCAAATTGGTCAAACATATCATCGAAACCAATAGAAAAAGGTCTTAGTGAGTTAAAGATAGATAGATCCTTACTTGTCATATTTACTCCTTTTGTTAAGCAAGTTAATTTATGTAAGCCCCATAAGGCGACCTACATCTTTTATATGGTGACTAATTATAAAATTTCAATACAAGATTATTTAAATTTTTTCTGCAATTTTTAAAGCAAAAGCATAATCAAGAGCTATTTCTTCTATAGCACCATCTCTACCAGATTTTCCTCCATGACCAGCATTCATTTCAGTTTTTAATAACAATAAATTATTATCTGTTTTATAGTCTCTTAGTTTGGCAGTGAATTTTGCAGGTTCATCAAATAGAACTCTATTGTCACTAAGACTAGTAGTGATTAAAATATTTGGATAATCCATTTTTTTAATATTATTGTAAGGAGCATATGAGTAAATATAGTCAAAATGATCTTTGTTATCTTTAGCATTTCCAAATTCGTCAAATTCTCCAATTGTTAATGGTAGAGAATGGTCAAGGTTAGTAGTCAAAGAGTCAACAAAAGGCACAGCCATTATTAACCCTAAAAATAGCTCAGGTGCTTCATTTACAACTGCCCCCATCAACAACCCACCTGCTGAACCACCCATTCCTATAATTTTTCCTTCAGAGGTATATTTTTTTTCAATCAAGAATTTTCCAACAGCAATATAATCTTCAAATGTATTTTTTTTGTTTAAAAGTTTTCCTTCCTTCCACCATTTCATTCCTCTTTCCATTCCCCCTCTTATATGTGCTGTAACCCAAATTATATTTCTATTAATTAAGCTTAATCGTGTAGATGAAAACCCAGGCGACATTGAATTACCATAAGAACCATAGCCATATAATAAAATGTTTGATGACCCGTCGAGAATTGTATCTTTATGTCTTGTTATAGTTATTGGTACCATTCGTCCGTCATGAGACGGGCATTCAATTCGTTCAACAATATAATCATTCGGGTTATGTCCAGATGGTATTTCTTGTTCTTTAACAAGTTTTTTTTCTTTTGATTTTAAATTATATAAAAAAGTCCTTCCTGGAGTTTTAGGAGATGAATATGACAAATAAACATTATCAGTATCTTTATCTTTTTGAATTAAAGATATACTTGGAACTATTACTTTCTCATCACTAAAAATTATCTCTTCCTCTTCATTTGTTTTGGGATTTCTCAAAATTATTTTTCCTAACGCATTAGAGGTTTCAGATCTAATTATCCAATGATTTAAAAATACTAAACCTCCAATCAATACTTCATCTTTTGCATTAACGAATGGCTCCCAGTTTTGTTCAACTAAATCATTACATCTATCAATCTTAAAATCTTCAGCATTTTCATTGGTATGTTTGTAAAAATATCCATTCCAGGAGTTTACAGAGTAAATTATACCTCTTTTTCTCTTTTGGATTAATTTTGGATTTGGATTATTTTCATCAATTTTGAAGTAATACTGTTCCGATGTATTATGATCAGAACTTGTAATCATAAAATATTTTTCATCTGAACTTAAACCTATACCTACTGTAAAAGCTTCACTTTTTTCCTCAAATATCAACTTATCTTCTTTTACAGGAGTGCCAATTTTATGTCTGTATATTGTTCTCGGTCTATGATGTTCATCTAATTTAGAATAAAATATAAATTTATCATCTAAACTAAATTCTATACTTCCACTAGTTTCCTCAATTTTTTCTGTAACTAATTTACCTGATTTTATGTCTCTTATATAAATTGTATAATATTCAGAACCTTTTAAATCTAAAGAGTATCCAAGAAATTTGTCATCAAAACTTACCTCAAGATCTCCTAAACCAAAATATTCTGTATTTAGTTTTTCTTTTTCAAGATCTCCATTCCATATTTCTTCAACTTTTTCTTCTCCAATTTTTCTTCTTAATTTTATCGAGTAGTTACCTTTTGTTGTGGTTTTGGTCCAATATTCGAAATTTTTATCTTTGAAGGGTAAAGACTCATCGTCTAATTTAATTCTTCCTTTAATTTCATTAAAAATTTTTTTTCTAATTTCTTTGGTATCATTCATTTGATATTCAAAGTAATCATTCTCTTTTTCTAGATACTTTCTAACTTCTGGTAATAATTTTGAGCTATCTTTTAAAACTTCAAGTATATTTGATTGATGAATCCAACTATAGTTATCCTCCCAAGTTGTGTTGTGACAAGATTTTATTTCAGGTTTCTTTTCAAGTTGTGGTATTTTCATTTAGAAAATTATTAATATATGAATATTTTTTTTATAACAGTTATAATTTTTATAATAGTTTATGTTCTTCTAACATGGTTTGCTACAACCTCTGCGAAAAGAATTTCAAAAATAATAAGATTAATCATAATTTTATCTTCAATTTTGTTAGCTTTTTTAATGGTGTACGCTGGTAGATATATTTTTTCATTACCATTTGTTTTAGCTATTTTGCCGCTAATAAAAACTAAAGCAGGAATTTCACTTTTCCAATTACTAAGACTTTGGGGTTTGTTCAGAGTTCTTAGAAACTCTGGAAGATTTAATTTTAATAATTTTAATCAGTCAAACACTCAACAAAATATGAATTTAGATGAAGCATATAAAATTTTAAATTTAGATCCCAAAAAAAAATATTCAAAAAGTGAAATCTTAAAATCATATAAAAAAATTATGAAAAAAATTCATCCTGATGTCAGTCCAGAGTTAAATAGACTTGCTTCAATTGTCAATGAAGCAAAAGAAATAGTAATCAAGAGTATATAAATCTTAAGGGATATTAATACTTTACTAAATTTTATTTTATATTAATTTTATATTATGATTGAATTAAAAGGTATTTTTGCAGCTTCTTTATCAATACTAAAAAATGATCTATCCCTTGATATAGATAGTACGATTAAGCATGCAGAAAACGTTATAGACATGGGTTGTCATGGTGCAGTTTTTTTTGGAAGCACAGGTCAGTCACAATTAATATCTCTGAGCGAAAAAATACAACTAATTAATCAGTTACCAAGAAGTAAATATAGAGATAAATTTATAATAGGGACAGGCTTAAATTCACTCGCAGATAACGTTAATTTAATAAAAATTTCTAAGTCTATGAATTTTAATACATTTCTAATAATGCCACCTGCATATTATAAATATGATGACAGTGATGTTATAAATTTTTATTCAAAAATAATTGCAGAAGTCAATGATTGTAAAATTATTTTGTATAATTTTGAAAAACTTTCAGGTTATAAGTTTAGTCCTGAATGTATTGAAACCTTAGTTAAAAAATTTCCAGATCAAATTGTTGGTGTAAAGGATAGTTCTTATAATTTATTTGAAACTTTAAAAATTAATAATTTTTCTATATTTCCTGGTTCTGAATCAAAATTATTAAAAGGGTTAGAGCTTGGGTGTGATGGAATAATAACAGCAACTACAAATATCACTGGAACTTTGGCTAGAGAAGTTTACGACGGCTTTAAAAATAATTCAGATTTATCTTCAAACAAAAAATTATGTGATGTAAGAGGATGTTTTGAAAAATATAATTTAATATCTGGTTTGCACACAGTAATGTCAGAAAAAAATAAAATATTTGAAAATTTATTACCACCTTTAAAGCTTTTAGATAATAATCAAAAAAAAGAGATATTAACAAACTTAGGAAATTTAGAATTTGAAATAGCAAATTTAAAAGCAGCATAAAATGAGTTTAATAAATTTTTTAAATGATTTGTTTAAAGAAGATGGTTTTGAACTTGTAGACTCCAATTCAAAAAAATATGTAATCGGAAATCCTAAAAAAAGAAAAACCAATAGTAATTAAATTACTTGATCAAAAATTAATGCAAAAATTACTTATAAACCCGGATCTATATTTTGGAGAAGCTTATATGGATGGATCATTAGTGATACAGAATGGAACGCTTACAGAATTTTTAGAATTAGCTTTCAAAAATATAGGTAGGGGAAATATAAATTTTTATGGTTCGGTAATAAAAAAAATAAAAGGAACTTTCAGATATCTTACAAATTTTAACAAAATCGTAAAATCAAAAGAAAACGTGGCCCATCATTATGATATATCAGAAAAACTTTATGATTTATTTTTAGATGAGAATAGACAATATTCTTGTGCTTATTTTAAAAACGATAATGATACATTAGAGCAAGCTCAAAATAATAAAATCCATCATATTATAAAAAAATTAAACATTCAGCCTAATCAAAAAGTTTTAGATATTGGTTCAGGATGGGGTACATTAGCATTAGCAATTGCCAAGGAGACAAAAGCAAGTGTTACAGGCATAACACTGTCAGAAAATCAATTTGAGTATAGTAAGAGTAAGGCAAAAGAGATGAATTTGTCTAATCAGGTAGATTTTAAACTTGTTGATTATAGGCAGCTAAATGAAAAATTTGACAGAATAGTAAGCGTTGGAATGTTTGAGCATGTAGGGAGAAAATTTTATAAAACATATTTTAATACTGTTTTTAAACTTTTGAACGAAAAAGGAATTGCCTTAATTCACACTATTGGTTCATCAATGCCCCCAAGAGACCCACAACCATGGATTACAAAATATATTTTTCCAGGTGGTTACACACCAAGTTTAAGTGAAGTTGCTAAACCAATTGAAAACTCAGGTCTGATAGTGTCTGATATTGAGGTTCTAAGAATGCACTACGCGCATACACTTAGAAATTGGAAAGAAAGATTTTTATCAAAAAAAGACACTGTTTTAGAGATGTTTGATGAAAAATTTTTTAGAATGTGGGAATTTTACTTAGCTAGTTGCGAAATGGCATTTAAATGGGGCGACCAGGTTGTATTTCAATTTCAGTTATCAAAGGATAACGTATCTGTCCCTAATACTCGGGACTATATTTATTAAAATATTACTGATAAATAATTAAACAGTAATAATGAAAAAAAATAAAAAAAAGAAGGGTAATAAGAAAAAAAAAATTAGCAAAGTACCCTTAAAAATTAAA
>CABZOF010000005.1 GCA_902527215.1 uncultured Pelagibacteraceae bacterium
TTCATCTTTATAGGTAGACATTTTGATTGGGTTTCCTGCAGATTTAAATTCACCAATAATTTTATGATATGATTTTACAATCATATTTCTTTCTTGAATTTGAGGATTTTCTACAGCTTGTTTTATATTAAAAATTGGCCCACATGGAATTTTCAATTCTTCCATTTCTTTAACCCATTCATCTGTAGATTTGGAACTCAATTGTTTTTCAAAAATTTCTTTTAAGTGATCCATGTTTTCACATCTTAGTGAATTAGAATTAAATCTTTCATCATTTGCAGTTTCAGGAATTTTTAATACGTCACAAAGTTTTGTAAAAAGTTTATCATTTCCTGCAGCAATAATTATATAACTATCTTTCGTTTTAAAAGCTTCAAAGGGAGCAATAGAAGGATGTCTTGAACCCATTGGTCCTGGAATTTCATTTTTGGAAAGATATCTTGCAATTGCATTTTCTAAAATTGCTATTTGGCAATCTAACATTGAAACATCTATAAAAGCTCCTTTACCAGTTTTTTGTCTATCGTATAAAGCTGCATTAATTCCAATTGCTGTAAACAGACCTGCTGTGATATCACCAATAGAGGTTCCAACCCTTGTTGGTTCTGAGTTTGGATGGCCAGTTACACTCATCAAACCTCCCATACCTTGAACGACCATGTCATATGCTGGTAGCTCTTTTAAAGGTCCAGTTTGGCCAAACCCTGATGCCGATGCATAAATTAATTTGGGATATTTTTTACTTACATCTTTCCAGCCAAAACCCCACTTTTCTAATGTACCAGGTTTAAAGTTTTCTACTAAAATATCTGCTTTTGATAATATTTTATCAAATATTTTTTTATCTTCATCGTTCTTCAAATTCAAAGCGATACTTTCTTTTCCTCTATTTAACGACATAAAGTATGCAGAATAATCTTTTACAAAAGGACCAAATTTTCTAGAGTCATCACCTGTTTCAGGTGCTTCAATTTTTATAACTCTCGCACCTAAATCTGAGAGTATCATTGTACAATAAGGTCCTACCAAAACCCTTGTTAAATCAACAACTAATAAATTTTTTAGTGGTCCATCCATAATAAAATATACGACATTTCCTTATATTGACTCTTACCAATAAGTTCAATTTAATATGTTTATTAAATTAATTTATAGAGGGGAAAACATGTTAAAAAAAATAAGTTTTTATTTCACAACATTATTTTTAGCCTTCTCATTAATTGGATCAGCATATGCTGTGACGCTAAAAGCTAGTCACCAATGGCCTGGAACGCCTAGAGCTGATGGTTCATATGATCCAAGACATGAAATGGTTCAAATAATTGCAGATGAGGTTAAAAAAGCAGGAGTAGATTTAGATATTAGGATTTATCCAGCTAAATCATTATATAAACCAAAAGAACAATGGAAACCAATGACAACTGGTCAGTTAGATATTTCTGCATTTCCATTAGCTTATGCATCAAAATTCCATCCAGAATTTGACGCAACTTTAATGCCAGGAACAGTAAAAAACCACGATCATGCATTAAGATTTAATAAAGGTCCAATGATGACTGAGATTAAGAGAATTATAAATGATGCTGGTGTTGTTGTATTGTCTGATGCTTGGCTTGGAGGTGGCTTCGCATCTAAGTCGAAATGTATTAAAAACCCATCAGATGCTAAAGGACAAGTAATGAGAGCAGCTGGTAAAGCTTTTAACCAAATGTTAGAAGCAGCAGGTGCTGGTATTCAAAGTATGCCTTCATCAGAAATTTATACTGGATTGCAAACTGGAGTATTAACAGGTGCAAATACTAGTTCAGGAAGTTTTGTTAGTTACAAAATCTATGAGCAAGTAACATGCGCAACACCTCCAGGAAAATTTGGATTGTGGTTTATGTATGAGCCAATTTTAATGTCAAAAATGAGCTTTGATAAATTAAATTCAAAACAACAAGATGCTTTAATGAAAGCTGGTAAAGTTGCTGAAAAATATATGACTGCACAAGTTGAAAATTTAGATAAAAAATTTGAAGACGCTTATAAAGCAGCAGGTGTAAAATTAGTATATATGGATGCAAACGACCATGCAGCTTGGGTTGAGATTGCCAAACAATCTTCACACAAAGCATTTGCTGAGAAAGTTCCAGGTGGCGATAAGCTGATGGAAATGGCTTTAGCAGTTAAATAAAACAATATATAAAGAACCCCTATTTAAAATATTAAATAGGGGTTTTTTTTATGAAACAAAAATATTTAAAATTTTGTAATTATAGTTCACAAGCATGTGGTGCTTTTGCAGTTCTAGCTTTATTGTTATCAATATTGGTAATAGTTGAGTTAGTTTTTGAAAGATATTTTTTTCAAAGAGCAATTACTTGGCAAACAGAGCTAGTAACAATGCTTTTAGTTGCTTCAACTTTTATAGGAAGTGCTTATGTTTTAAGTGAAAAAGCACATGTTAGCATGGAGTGGATTTATGATTTTTTATCAAAAAAAAACATAATTAGATTAAAAATTTTTACATCATTAATAAGCTTACTATTTTTTTTAATTTTATTTTATTTTGGGTATTTGATGGTCGAGGAAGCATTTACAAAAAACTATTCAACTGGAACTGTTTGGGATCCTCCTTTATGGATACCTTATTCATCAATGATGATAGGGGCAGCCTTAATGATCCTTCAATATATTGCTGAAATAATTAAACTTATTGACGAAGAGGGTAATAATTAATGGATCCATTATTAATTGCTATAATAGTTGCTGTTTTTACATTAATTGTTTTATTCTCAGGAATACCAATTGCTTTTGGTTTGAGTTTTGTTTCGATCACATTATTAGTTGCATTTGAAGGTTTCCAAATGTTAGATGTTTTTGCAGAAACTTTTTATGCAGGTCTAAACTCGTTTGTTTTGCTTTCAATTCCAATGTTTATTTTAATGGGAATGGCAGTTGCTAATTCACCAGCAGGAAAAGATTTATACACTGGATTAGATAGATGGCTTTGGAGAGTACCAGGTGGATTAGTAATTTCTAATATAGGTGCTTGCTCAATATTTGCTGCCTTAAGTGGCTCAAGTCCTGCAACATGTGCAGCAATTGGAACTATGGGAATACCTGAAATGAGAAAAAGGGGGTATTCAGATCAAATAGCAACAGGAACAATAGCAGCAGGTGGTACGCTTGGAGTTTTAATTCCTCCCAGTATTGTTTTAATTGTTTATGGAATTGCTACAGGAACATCAATTGGAAGATTATTCTTAAGTGGTTTGATACCTGGATTTATGTTGGCTGGCATGTTTGCTATATGGGCCCTCATACATAGTTACTTTATAGACAAGGATTCTGCAAAAGCTTTAAAAAACAGAACACCTCCTACATTAAAAGAAAAAATTGAGGTGCTACCAAGAATTCTTCCTTTTTTAGCAATCATAGCTGGTGTTCTTTATGTTTTGTATGGCGGAGTAGCTACACCTTCAGAAGCATCTGGTGTTGGAGCTTTTTTGGTTTTTGTATTAATCGCAGTAGTTTACAAAATTTATCAACCAAAAAAGATCTGGAACATTGTTAAAGTATCTATGAAAGAAAGTGTGATGATAATGTTCATCATTGCAGCATCTTATCTTTTTGCATTTACATTATCTCAACTTTACGTAACTCAATCATTAGCCCAAAGTATGGTAGAATTAAGTTCAAACAAATGGGTAGTATTTATTTTAATTAATATTTTTCTTTTAATTGCAGGATTCTTTTTACCTCCTGTTGCTGTCATTGTGATGACTTCAGCAATATTGTTACCAGTTATAACTACATTAGGTTTTGATCCATACTGGTTTGCAATTGTATTTACGATAAATATGGAAATTGGCCTTATTACTCCACCTGTTGGATTAAACCTTTATATAATCAAGGGTATTACACCAGACGTTAGTTTATCTGAAATATTAAAAGGTTCTATACCTTTTATGATAATTATGGCTTTAGCCATATTAATTTTGTGTATTTTTCCTGAAATTGTTACGTGGCTTCCTGATAAAATAATGGGCAAAAGTTTAGGTTTTTAATATATAAAAAACACCATGTTGAATATAAAAAGAATTTTTGAGACCATAGCTGATGCTGGACAAAAGATTTTAGAAAAAAAATCCTTTAAAAGTATAGCAAAAAAAAGAGATTTATTGGATCTATGTGATGACCTATTGTCTACAAAAGGTGCAGCCTTTGGAATTACACTCGCAAGAGATATATTATTTAGATATCAAAATTTATCTACTGAAGAAAAAAATAAATTTTTAGTTGAGGTTAATGAAAAATACAAACCTGACCCATTAAAGATTGATGAAGCTATTAAGAGATATAGTAACAACCAAGATGATTACTCAATTCTAAATCTATCGAAGGTAACTTCTGGTATCAGAAAAGAACTATTTGTTAGATTAAACATGGCTCCAAATGGAACCTCAGAAATTGTATCTTTAAGAGAAGATTTATTAAAATTAATAAAGGATAAGCCCGAGATAAAAAGCTTAGACTACGATTTAATTGATATATTTAAAAATTGGTTCAATCCAGGCTTTTTAAAATTAAGAAAAATAACTTGGGACACTAAAGCTAATATTTTAGAAAAATTGCTAAAATACGAGAAAGTTCATTCAATGAAAGATATGAATGAATTAAAAAGAAGACTTGGAAAAGATAGAAGGTTCTTTGCATATTTTCACCCTGCTTTAGAAGATGAGCCTATTATATTTGTTGAAATAGCTTTAACAAAAGGATTAAGTCAATCCATACAAGAATTGACAAGACCTTCAGATGAAAAAATAAAAGACTATGATACAGCAACTTTCTATTCAATAAGTAACTGTCAAGATGGTTTATCAAGAGTAACTCTAGGAAATTTTTTAATTAAAAGAGTTGTTTATGAACTTCAAGAAGAACTTCCAGATGTAAAATATTTTGGAACTTTGTCGCCAATGATTGGTTTTGCTAATTGGTTTAAAAAAATGAATAGTACTCAAGTAGCAGAGATTTTAGGTGAAGCAAATAAAAATAGTTTAGATTTTTTAAAGTCCTCTGATTTAAAAATTGGAGATAAAAGAATTGCTGATAATAAACCTATGATAAGCAAGCTTGCAGTAAATTATTTAGCAAAACAGAAAAATGATTTTGGTTATCCAATAAATGATGTTTGTAGATTTCATTTGAAAAATGGAGCTGATATTGATGATATAGCAGTAAATGCAAATGTATCTGAAATTGGTTTTCAAAGATCTTTTGGCGTAATGGTTAATTATAGATACGAATTAGCAAAAATTGAAAAAAATCACCAAGAATATGTAAACGAGAAAAAAGTTAATATATCCAATAAAATTAAAAAATATGTCTAAAATTAATAGATTGGTTTCAGTTGCCCCTATGATGGATTGCACTGATAGGCACGAAAGATACTTTTTAAGATTGATAAGTAAACATGTACTTCTTTACACAGAAATGGTGGTTTCCGAGGCAATTGATAGGGGGGATAAAGATAAGCTATTATCATTTGATTTAAGAGAAAAACCAGTTGCTTTACAATTGGGTGGCTCCAAGTCAAAATTATTAGCCAATGCTGCGAAAATTGGTGAAGATTATGGATATGATGAAATTAATTTAAACTTAGGTTGTCCGAGTAAAAAAGTTCAAAAAAATAAATTTGGTGCATGTTTAATTAAGGAACCAAATTTAGTGGCTGATTGTTTATCAGAAATGATTAATTCAACATCTTTGCCAGTTACAGTTAAGACTAGAATAGGATATGACGATGTTGAGGATTACGAACATTTTTTTAATTTTATAAAAACTTTAAAAGAGACTGGGGTTAAAACTTTTATAATTCATGCTAGAAAAGCTATGCTAGGTAAATTTACGCCTAAGCAAAATCTTAATATACCTCCTTTAAAATATGATTATGTGTATAAACTAAAGCAAGATTTCAAAGACCTTGAAATAATTATTAATGGTGGTGTCACTTCTGTGGCAGAAGTAAAAGTTCATTTAGATAAAGTGGATGGCGCAATGATTGGAAGATCTGTTTATCATTCTCCTTATCTTTTAGCTGATATTGAAAAAGAAATTTTTAAAAATAGCAATATTAAAGAGCGAGAAGAAATTGTTGAGGAGTTAATTGATTATGTTAAGGCTCAAGTACAAATGGGTACAAGAGTAAATCAAGTTATGAGACATACACTAGGTTTATTCCATGGACAAACTGGTTCAAGCCACTGGAAAAAATATTTGAGTGAAAATATGTGTGTAAGAGATGCGGATGTAAAAAAAATTGATCATATTATGGATAAAGTAAGACTTTCTCCTAAATTACATTCGGCAGGTCGAATTGATTAATACTATTCTTTCTAATCAGTATTATCTTTTAATTTTATTAATGATAATAACTGCTTTTCCAGTAGGATTTTTTGCAGGCTATTTTGGGATAGGCGGAGGTCTGATTTCTGTGCCTGTACTTTTTTTTATTTTTGAAACAGCAGATGTCGATAAATCTTATTTGATGCATCTTTCAGTAGGAACAGCTTTTTCTATCACAATATTTACTGCTTTTGTATCAGTTATGACTCATAGAAAACATAAAGCTGTAGATACAAATATTTTAAAAACTTATGGTCTATTTGTTATCTTTGGTGTTTTGCTTGGTACATACATGGCAGCATTATTAAATACAAAATCTTTAATTTTATTTTTTGCTGTAGTTGTATATTTTTTTGGTGGATATTTATTACTAGTAAAACAGGAGTTAAAAAAAAATAAAAAATTTAAGTTTCTACCAAGAGCAACTTTTGGTTTTCTTTCGGGTTTTATATCTGCACCTATGGGTATTACAGGAGCTATGATGAATGTTCCAATTCTAAGATATTTTGGATATCCTATCAGTAGAGCAATTGGAAGTTCTGCTGCTATTGGATTTGTGATAGCAGCTATTGGTTCAATTGGTTTTTTGACATCTGGTTTTTTGCTGAATGCAAATCTTCCTTTAAGCATAGGTTTTGTAAATATTCCTGCTTTTTTGATATTTATTCCAATTACATCTTTTATGGCTAGAGTTGGAGCAAATATGGTTCACACCACCGATAAAAATAAAACTCAAAGAATGTTTGGGGTATTTTTGTATGTAATAGGGACTCTGTTTTTGATTAGGTTTTTAGATCTTTAATTAAATCTTTTGGTCGTATTCACCTATTTTACCAGTTTTTTGGAGCAAATTGTCGATAAATTCAAAGATTTTTTTCTTTCTTTCATCAGATGTTGGACTTTCAGTAACAACTACCAGAGAAGGCTTATTAGATGAGGCCCTAATTAAACCCCACGAGGCATCTTTAAAAGAAAATCTAATACCATTTACTGTAAGTATGTCCTCAATTTCTTGATTATCAATTTTAACATTATTTGATTTTAAATATTCAATTTGTTTAATTATTTCTTCAACAACTTGATATTTTTCATTATCTTTACAAAAAGGAGCCATAGTAGGTGATTGATAGGTATTAGGTAATTCACTTATGATTTCACTCATTTTTTTATGATTATTATTTAGCAAATGGCAAACTTGAATAGCTGAATTTATACCATCATCGTATCCGTAACCTAAAGGTTTGTTGAAAAAGAAATGACCGCTTTTTTCAAAGCCTGCAAGTGCTTTTTCATCATTTACTTTTCTTTTTATGTGAGAATGACCAGTTTTCCAATACAATGTTTTACAGGAATTATTTTTTAAAACATCATCCGTTGAATATAGTCCAGTTGATTTAACGTCTACAACAAATTTAGATCCCTTGTGTTTTGAAGATAAATTTCTTGCAATCAATAATCCAATTTTATCTGAAAAAATTTCATTACCATCGTTATCTATTACGCCTACACGATCACCATCTCCATCAAATCCAAATCCAATGTCAGCATTATTTTCTTTTACAGATTTACTTATTGCATGTAACATTTCAAGATCTTCAGGATTTGGGTTATACTTAGGAAAGGTATAGTCCAAATTGCAATCTAGTTCTATTACTTCACATCCTATTCCTCTTAATATGTCTGGTGCAAATATTCCTGCTGTTCCATTTCCACAGGCAACTACAGCTTTAATTTTTTTCTTAATTTTGTTTTTATTTATAAGATCATCCTTATAAACACTTTGGAAATTAAATATTTCTTTTTCATTTCCATTACCTTCAATAAATTTGTTGTTTAAAGTTATATCTTTTAATTCTTTCATCTCTTCTGGTGCATGAGTTAATCCTTTCTTGATTCCCATCTTTACACCGGTCCAACCATTTTCATTATGACTTGCTGTTACCATTGCAACAGCATCACTTTCTAAATTGAATTGTGCAAAATAAACCATCGGCGATAAGGCTAATCCTACATCTTCAACATAGCAACCCGTTGAGATAAGTCCTTTTTTCAAAGCTGATTTTATTTCCTCGCTATAAGATCTGTAATCATGACCAACTATGATTCTTGGATTTCCTTTTTTTGTATGATTAATAATCTGAGTTCCTAAACCTTTTCCCAAATTTGTCACACCTTCTAAATTGATGTTATCGGGGTACAACCATCGCGCGTCGTACTCTCTAAAGCCAAAAGGATCAATTTTTATTGAATTTTTCATGTTAATATTTTTATATTTTGTTTATTTTTTTATTGATAATTTTTTTATCAAGTTCTATAAATGTTCTATTGATTTGTTGGTCATATAGTATATTTACCAAACCATCATACAACATCTAGTTGTTTTACAAAACTAAGTATAGTACAAAAAAGGAGCTAAATGAACAAGATTTTATCACAAGCTATTAGGAAAGCTGTTTCTGATTATACACCACAATTGAATCAAGATCCTAAGGATAAAAGATTAGATTTATTTTCTCTTAATAGTGAAACAGAACTATTTCAAAATTCAAAAGGCATAACAATTAAAATTGATAGAAGTAAAGATGATAATTTAACTGACTTTGGAAAAGCTACCCTTAAGGATAGATATTTAGGTGCTAACGAATCTTTTCAAGATTTATTTGCTAGAGTTGCAAGTCATTATGCTGACGACAATTTACATGCTCAAAGATTATACAATTACATTAGTAATCTTTGGTTCATGCCAGCAACACCAGTTTTATCAAATGGAGGAACTACAAGAGGATTGCCAATTTCTTGTTTTCTAAACGAAGCTAGCGATAGTCTTAATGGTATTCTTGACCTATGGAGTGAGAATGTTTGGCTTGCAGCACGTGGTGGAGGTATTGGAAGTTACTGGGGAAATCTCAGATCAATAGGTGAGAAAATTGGAAGAGTTGGCAAAACTTCAGGAATAATTCCTTTTATTAAGGTAATGGACTCTTTAACAATGGCAATTAGCCAAGGTTCATTGAGAAGAGGTTCTGCGGCCTGTTATATACCAATAGATCATCCAGAGATTGAAGAGTTTATTGAGATGAGAAGACCAACCGGGGGAGATCCTAATAGAAAATCATTAAATTTACACCACGGTGTTTTGGTTTCAGATGCTTTCATGAGAGCCGTTGAACTAGATGAACAATGGGGACTTAAAAGTCCAAAAGATGGAGCAGTTCAAGCAACTGTTTCAGCTAGAAATTTATGGATAAGATTATTAACAGCAAGAATTGAGACAGGCGAACCATACATTGTTTTCATAGATACTGTTAATAGACAAATTCCTCAACATCATAAACTTGCTGGTCTTACTGTTAAAACTTCAAATCTTTGTAGCGAGATTACACTTCCTACAGGAATTGATAAAGACGGAAGAGATAGAACTGCCGTATGTTGTTTATCATCATTAAATGTAGAAAAGTATGATGAGTGGAAAGAAGATGAAAACTTTATACAAGATGTTATGAGATTTCTAGATAATGTTATGACTGACTTCATAGAAAATGCACCTGAACAATTTAGCGATGCCACATATTCAGCAATGAGAGAACGAAGTGTAGGATTGGGTGTAATGGGATTACATTCTTATTATCAAAAAAAGATGATTCCAATAGAATCTGTAATGAGTAAAGCCTGGAATAAAAAGATTTTTGAGCACATTCATAAAAATGTGGATAAGGCATCAAAAGATTTAGCTGAGGAGAGAGGTTCATGCCCTGACGCTGCAGATTATGGTATAATGGAAAGATTTTCTAATAAAACTGCGATAGCACCTACAGCTTCTATCTCAATAATATGTGGTGGGACATCTCCAGGCGTTGAACCAATTGCAGCTAATAGTTTTACACACAAAACTTTGTCCGGTTCATTTAATGTTCGAAATAAATATTTAAGACAGCTATTAGAAAAACACGGAAAAGATACAGATGAAGTTTGGTCAAGTATTACAACTAATCAGGGGTCTGTTTCACATTTAGATTTTTTAACTCAAGATGAAAAAGACGTTTTTAAAACAGCTTTTGAGTTAGATCAAAGATGGCTTGTTGATTTGAGTGCAGATAGAACACCTCATATTTCTCAAGCTCAATCTATTAACTTATTTTTACCTGCAGATGTGCACAAAAGAGATTTACATCAAATTCACTTCCAAGCTTGGAAGAAAGGTTTGAAGAGTCTTTATTACTGTAGGTCTAAATCAATACAACGTGCTGAAAATGTTAACGATGCAAATTCAACTGACATTGCAGCAAACGTTTATAAATCAAAAGATGAAAGTAACAACCAACAAGATTATGAGGAGTGTTTATCATGTCAGTAGCAGAAAAAATTAATAAAGAAATAATTCAACCAAAAAAAATGGGTCTATTAGTGGAGAACCCAGTTTACAAACCTTTTAGATACCCCTGGTGCTATGATGCATGGTTAACTCAACAAAGAATTCATTGGTTACCTGAAGAAGTTCCATTAGGAGATGATGTTAGAGACTGGCAAAAAAACTTGTCACAACCAGAAAAAAACTTATTAACCCAAATTTTTAGATTTTTTACCCAAGCTGATGTTGAAGTTAATAATTGTTACTTAAGACACTACACAACTGTATTTAAACCAACTGAAGTATTAATGATGATGACTGCATTTGCTTCAATGGAAACAGTTCACGTAGCAGCATATTCACATCTTTTAGATACAATTGGAATGCCTGAGTCTGAATACTCGGCTTTCATGAAATATAAAGAGATGAAAGATAAATATGATTACATGCAAAACTTTAATGTAAATTCAAAAGAAGATATTGCAAAAACTGTTGCAGTATTTAGTGCATTCACAGAAGGACTGCAATTATTTGCTAGCTTTGCAATCTTGCTTAACTTCCCAAGACATAACAAGATGAAGGGTATGGGCCAAATTGTTACTTGGTCAGTAAGAGACGAAACACTTCACTGCAATTCAATGATTAGAATCTTTAAGGAGTTTATTAAAGAGAACCCTGAAATATGGACGCCAAAACTTAAAAAAGAACTTTATGAAGCTTGCAGAACAATCGTTGAGCATGAGGATTCTTTTATTGATTTAGCTTTTGAAATGGGTCCAATGGAAGGTTTAACCGCGAAAGAAGTTAAAGAATATATAAGATTTATTGCAAATAGAAGATTGGATCAATTAGGTTTAGAGCCAATTTATGATGTTCAAAAAAATCCATTAACATGGCTTGATACTATGTTAAATGCAGTTGAACATATGAACTTCTTCGAAGGTAGAGCTACTGAATATTCAAAAGCATCTACAAGAGGGTCTTGGACAGAAGCTTTTTCTTAAGTTTATCTTTGATTTAATTGCACAACTTTACGGTGCTTACTACCTTTATAGCTTGCTAAAGGTCTAATAAGTTTATTAGCAGCATGCTGCTCAATAATATGAGCTGACCAACCAGTAATTCTTGAAATTACAAAAATTGGTGTGAAGAAATCAGTATCAAATCCCATTAAATGGTAAGTAGGTCCAGTAGGGTAATCTACGTTTGGATGGATATTTTTTCGATCTATCATTACTTTTTCTACAATGTCGTAAATTTTTTCAAACTTTCTATCTTTTTTGATCTTAGCAACTTTTCCAAAATATTCTCTCATTGTAGGAACTCTTGAATCTCCACTTTTATAAACTCTATGGCCAAATCCCATTACAACATCTTTGTTATTTAGTGCTTTATTTATCCATTTAAGTGCATTCTCTGGTTTTTTGATTTTATTCATCATATGCATGACTTCTTCATTAGCACCTCCATGAAGAGGTCCTTTTAAACTTGCTATTGCACCAGTGATTGCGCCATGAATATCCGATAGACTACTTGTTATTGTTCTAGCTGTAAAGGTTGAAACATTAAAACTATGTTCTGCATATAAAATTAACGAAACATCAAAAGCTTTAACTATATCTTTGTTGGGTACTTTGCCAAAACACATATGAAAAAAGTTTTCAGAAAATGAAAGTTTGTTTTTTGGAGGTATAATTCTCTTTCCTTTTCTTGCCCTATAAAATGCTGCAAGTGCAACAGGCATTTTAGCGAAAATTCTCATTACTTTTCTCATATTTGCTTTAGGTGAATTATCTTTTGTTTCTTTATCCTCTAGACCCATGATACTCACTGCTGTTCTTGCTACATCCATTGGATGTGCCTTCTTTGGAAATTTTTTTATATCATCTAATAATGTTTTAGATAATTTTCTTTCTTTTCTCTCTTCTTTTTCAAATTTTTTTAATTGTTTTTTACTTGGAAGTTCACCATTTAAAATAAGATAAGCTACTTCCTCAAATTTACACTTTGCGCACAAATCTTGAGCAGCATATCCTCTATAAGTCAAAGAATTAATCTCTGGCATTACTTTAGAAACTTCTGTTTCGTCAACAACTATACCCAGTAAACCTTTTTTGATTTCGTCACTCATTATTCGTGTCCATCAGTATTAAAATTATAAATTTTTTCGTCTAAAGCATTATATTTTTCGTATTCAACTAAATCATATAATCTTTTTCGCGTTTGCATTTTATCAATAATATTGTTTTGATGTCCATCAGCAAAAATGGCACGTAAACCATCCTCCACATTTTTCATTGCTAATCTTTGGGTGGAGACTGGATAAATAACAATATTGTATCCCAAGTCCTCAAGTTGTTTGTAATTGAGTAATTTTGATTTTCCAAACTCTGTCATATTAGCTAAAAGATAACATCCAAGGGATTTTCTAACTATTTCAAACTCTTTTTCATCTTTCAAAGCTTCAGGAAATATAACTTCAGCACCAGCATCTACGTATGCTTTACATCTATCAATCATGCTGTCTATTCCTTCTACATTTTTTGCATCTGATCTAGCTATGATTTTAAAATTTTTGTCTTTTCTAGAACTTACACATTCCTTTATCTTAGAAACCATCTTTTCTTTAGAAATAAGCTCTTTGTTATCTAGATGACCACATCTTTTTTGTTCTATTTGATCCTCTAAATGAACAGCAGCTACACCAAATTCTTCAAATGTCTCAATTGTTTCTTTGCATGATTTAAATCCAGTATCAATATCAACTATTGTTGGAAGATTTGTTACTCTAGAAATTAAATAAGATCTAGTGCTAACATCTTGAAGGGTTGTTAAACCAATATCTGGAAAGCCTAAATCATTAGCCATCACACCACCAGACACATAGACTGCATCATAACCGATTTCCTCTATTAACTTGGCTGTTAAAGGATTGTATGCACCAGGTACTCTTAAAATTTTATTGGATTTAAGTTTGGTATCTAGATCAATTCTTTTTTGGGTTAAATCTTTTTCAACAAAATGCATTTAAAAAATCCCTTTTTTATTATTTTTCTTTAAATATTTTTTGCTAACTTCGATATTTAATTTATTTAGACTTCCTTTTTTTAATTTTTTTAAATTTTGTACAGTTTTTAAAAATCTATCGCTTTCTTTTTTAGATAATATTTTATTAGTTAAAGTTAAAAATTTCTTAATATAATCTTTTCTTTGAAAAGGTCTCGCTCCGTATGGATGTGCATCAGCTCTCTCTAATTCTTCAGATATTTTTTTTCCGTTATTTAAAGTAACCACGACTTTTGCTCCAAATGATTTCTTTTTTGGATCTGGATGATGATATTTTTTAGTCCATTTTTTATCTTCATGTGTTGTTATAGATTTCCATATTTTTATAGTACTTTTTTTATTGGCTCTTGATTTTGTATATGACCTTACATGATGCCAGTCCGCATCCTCTAAGGCTACTGCAAATATATACATAATTGAATGGTCTAAAGTTTCTCTAGACGCATTAGGGTCCATCTTTTGCGGATCATTTGCACCGGTTCCTATGACGAAATGTGTATGGTGACTGGTATAGATATCTATTTTTTTTATATTTTTTAAATCTGAAATTCTTTTATTTAATTTTTTACCTATATCTATTAATGCCTGAGCTTGATATTCTGCTGAATATTCTTTTGTGTACGTTTCTAGGATAGCTTTTTTTGGCTCATTTTTTTTTGGTAATGGCACATTATATTTCGCATTTTTTCCATCTAATATTCTTGCAATTACACTGTCTTCTCCCTCATAAATAGGACTAGGAGCTCCTTCACCTCTCATAGCTCTATCAACTGCTTCAATTGCTAATTTACCTGCATGTGCCGGTGCATAAGCTTTCCAGCTTGAAATTTCACCTTTTCTAGATTGTCGAGTAGAAATAGTTACATGAAGGGCCTGTTGAACAGCTTGATATATAGTTTCTGTATTTAATTTTAACATTGAACCTATGCCTGCAGCCACACTTGGTCCTAAATGAGCAATATGGTCAATTTTATGTTTGTGAAGACAAATTCCTTTAACTAAATTAACCTGAACTTCATAAGCTGTAATAATTCCTCTTAGAAAGTCTGCTCCACTTTTTTTAAGCTTTTCACCAACAGCTAATATAGGAGGAATATTATCACCTGGATGGCTATAATCAGCTGCCAAAAAAGTATCGTGAAAATCTAATTCTCTAACTGCAGTGCCATTTGCCCATGCTGCCCATTCAGCATCAAATTTCATTCCAGAATTAATACCAAATATAGTTGAGCCTGATTTTCTTAAATGGCCTTTGGCCATTTCTCTAGCCGATATCACTGGTTTTCTGTTTAATGATGCTATAGCAACAGACGCATTATCAATAATTCTATTAATTGACATTTCAACTGCATCATTATTTAATTTTGCCTTATCAGATGCAATTTCTGCAATTTTCCATGCAAGCTGTTTCTTCTTTGGAAGATTGATTTTTGATGGATATACTCTAACCGTGTTTAACAACAAAATAACTCCTTACTTATAATTTTGTTTTAATAGTTAAAATAAATTAATCAATATTAAAGATATTTAGAGATAATTTTATCAATATCTACAAAGTCTTTTATTAAGTGATTATGATAAATTTCATCAATTTTTTTTTCTGTATATCCATCCTCTAACAAAATCATTGGAATTTCAGCTGCTTTAGCAGCATTAGCATCTGACTCACTGTCACCAATCATAATTGATCTATTTATATTACCGTCAAGAATTTCTAAAATTGTCGTTATATGTCTTGGATCAGGTTTGCAATACTCAAATGTATTATAGCCTGCCACATATTCAAAATAATCATAAATTCCGATTTTTTTTAAAAGATCAACAGCCAGATGTTCAGTTTTATTTGTACATACAGCCATAGATATATTTTTTTTTTTACACCACTTTAAAAAATCTTCTACACCACTAACTAAAGTGCTCTCATTTAATATATTTTTGCTATAATACGAAATAAATTCATCTGTCATTTCATTTTTAATTTTTTCATTAATAGAACTTAATTCTTTTTTAGCTTGGCTCCAAATTGATCTTCCAATCATTGCACCCGCACCATGACCAACGGCACTTTTTAACTCATCTAATGATTTGCTTCGATAACCAAACTTCTTCATTACATGGTTATGTGCAAGCATTAAATCTGGAGCAGTATCAACAAGAGTTCCGTCAAGATCAAATATAACAGTGAATTTTTGAGTCATTTAAAAGTATTATTAAGAAATAAATTGTGAATTAATTAAACTAATACTCAAATATATAAAAATATCAATGAAACAAATTTATTTAAAAAATATTCAATCAAGGCTTAGAAACAAATTTTTAAAAAAAGGTGTAAAAATGATTGCACCTGAAACTGTTTTTTTTTCTAAAAATACAAAAATAGGCAAAAATGTAACTATAGAACCATACGTTGTTATTGCTGACAAGGTAACGATAGGAAATAATGTAAAAATATTATCTTTCTCTCATTTAGAAGGTGTAAAAATTGAAAATAACATTAGTATTGGACCCTATGCAAGGTTAAGACCAGGAACAATTCTTAAATCGGGAACAAAGGTTGGAAATTTTGTTGAAGTAAAAAAAAGTGTGATAGGAAATAATTCAAAATTAAACCATTTATCATATATTGGAGACTCTAAAATAGGAAAGAGAGTGAATATTGGTGCAGGAACAATAACATGTAATTATGATGGAATAAAAAAAAGCAAGACAATAATCAACGATGATGCATTTATTGGGTCTAATTCATCTTTAGTTGCTCCTATCAGGTTAGAAAAAAGAAGTGTAATTGGTGCTGGGTCAGTTATAACCAAAAAAGTTTCAAAAAAAGCGCTAGCTCTAACTAGAGCTGAGCAGATTGAAATTAAAAATTATAAAAGAAAAAAATAAATGTGTGGAATAGTTGGAATAATTAGTTCTAAAGAGGTTACTGGAAGAATATTAAACTCATTGAAGAAACTTGAATATCGTGGGTACGACTCTGCTGGCATAGCTACATTAGTTGAAGGAAATATTAATGAAGTCAAATGCGAGGGCAGGGTTGAAGTATTAGAAAAAGATATCACTAAATTTAATTTAAAAGGTGATATTGGTATAGGACATGTGAGGTGGGCAACGCACGGCAAACCAAGTAAAATTAATGCTCATCCCCATTCATCTGAGCATGTATCGGTAGTGCATAATGGAATTATTGAAAATTCAACGATATTAAAAAAGTTTTTAGAAAAAAAAGGTTATGAATTTAAATCACAAACAGACACTGAAGTAATAGCTCATTTAGTTACTGAATATCTAAAAAAGAATTCAATAAAAGATACAATAATAAAGGTTCTCAAAAGACTTCATGGTAGTTTTGCGTTAGGAATAATATTTAAAGGCCAAAGTAATCTTATGGTAGGTGCGAAAAGAGGATCTCCATTAGCTGTAGGTTATGGTCCAAATGAAAATTATATTGGTTCAGACTCATACGCGCTTAAATCTATGACTAATAAAATTTCTTATTTAGATGATGGAGAATTTTGTATTATTAAAAAGGATCAAATTGAATTTTTTGGTACTGAGGGCACTAAAATAAATAAAAAAGTGATGAATTTATCTAAAGATGCAATTGACTACGATAAAGGTGATTACAAATATTTTATGGAGAAAGAAATTGACGAACAGCCATCAACAATTACTGCTTGTATAAATGAGTACATTGATAAACATAACAAGCAAATCAATATTTATAATTTCCCATGGAAAATAAGCTCAATTGAATCGGTAATGTTAATTGGTTGTGGAACAGCTTTCCACTCGTGTTTGATGGCAAAATACTGGATGGAACAAAATACCAATTTAGATGTCAGTGTTGATATAGCCTCTGAATTTAGATATCGAAAAGTTAAATTTAAAAAAAACTGCCTTTATATTGTTGTTTCACAGTCTGGAGAAACAGCTGATACTCACGCAGCATTAGATTTATGTAAAAGAAACAAAATGAAAACTTGTGCAGTTGTGAATGTTATAGAAAGCTCAATAGCAAGAGATGCTGATTTAGTGTTACCAATCTATTGTGGACAAGAAGTTGGCGTTGCTTCAACTAAGGCATTTATTGGCCAGATGCTAGTTTTGTATATTTTATCAACTAAAATTTCTTTTGATCAAAAATGTATTTCTCGAAAAGAATATCAAGCAAAGGTAGATAATTTACTAAAGTTATCTAATGCTGCAAAAAAAACATTAAAACTAGATCAAAAAATTTTTAATGTTGGCAAAACTTTTGCTGATGCAAAAGGTTCAATGTTTTTAGGAAGAGGTTATTCTTTTCCTATTGCTTTAGAGGGAGCGTTAAAACTTAAGGAATTAGCATATGTTCATGCTGAAGGTTACCCAGCTGGTGAAATGAAGCATGGTCCATTAGCTCTTATAGAAGAAGGAATGCCTGTTGTGGTTTTAGCACCAAGAGATGAACATTACAAAAAAACAATATCAAATATGCAAGAGGTAATTGCTAGAGGTGCAAAAGTTTTATTAATAACTAACAATAATAAAGATGAAGTAATCTCAGAAAATATTTGGGAAAAGATTGAAGTGGATCAGCTTGATGATGAATTAATACCTTTTTTAATGACTATCCCTCTTCAAAAACTAGCCTTTTATTCAGCTTTGGAAAAAGGATATGATATAGATAAACCAAGAAATCTAGCAAAATCTGTCACTGTTGAATAATATATAAACTCTGCTAGAACACTTGTAGGTTGAATATGAAAAAATGGAAAGTAAATAGCTGGAGAAATTTCCCTGTTAAACACATTCCTGAATACAAAGATCAGGATGAATTAAACATAGTTTTGAGTAAATTAAAAAACTTTCCTCCCTTAGTCTTCGCAGGTGAGACAAGACATCTTAAAGATCAGTTAGCTAGCGTTGTAGATGGCAAAGCATTTTTGTTACAAGGTGGAGACTGTGCTGAGAGCTTTGTAGAATTTCATCCTGACAATATAAGAGACTATTTTAAATTAATGTTACAGATGTCTCTTGTACTTACTTATTCAGCGTCTTTACCTGTTGTTAAACTTGGAAGAATTGCTGGACAATTTTCTAAGCCAAGAAGTGCACCAACAGAAAAAATTGGAGATATAGAACTTCCAAGTTATCTAGGAGATAATATTAATTCTATAGAATTTACAGAAAAAGGAAGAGCTTATGATCCAAAAAGATTATTTAGAGCTTATTCACAATCTGCTTCAACTTTAAATTTATTGAGAGCATTTTCTAATGGGGGTTTTGCCGACTTAAAAAACGTTCATATGTGGAATTTAGGATATATTAAATCTGCCGCGCAAGCCAAAAAGTTCAAAGAATTAGAAGATAAAATTGCTGATGCTTTAGCTTTTATGGAAGCTTGTGGAATTACATCTGACTTTAATAGAAGACTATACACTGTTAATTTCTGGACTTCTCATGAAGCGCTACATTTACCATTTGAAGAAGCTATGACTAGAGTAGACTCAACAACTGGCGAATATCATGATACCTCAGCACATTTCGTTTGGATTGGTGATAGAACAAGACAAATCGATGGAGGACATGTTGAATTTTGTAAAGGAATTGAAAATCCAATTGGAATTAAATGTGGACCAACCTCCAAACCTGAGGAAATAGCTAAAATTTGTGAATTAATTAATCCTAAAAATGAAAAAGGTAAAATTACTTTAATTTCTAGATTTGGTCATGATAAGGTAGGAAAATATTTACCAAAACTAATTAGAGGAATTAAAAAAGAAGGTTTAAATGTGATCTGGTCATGTGATCCAATGCATGGAAATACAATTAAATCAACAACTGGATTTAAAACAAGACCTTTTAATAATGTTTTAAATGAAGTTAAAAATGTATTTAGTGTGCATCAAAGTGAAGGTTCTTATGCTGGAGGTCTTCATATTGAGATGACAGGTCAAAATGTGACAGAATGTACTGGTGGAGCCCAAAAAATATCTGACACTGATTTATCAAGTAGATATCATACCCAATGTGACCCAAGACTTAATGCTAATCAAGCCCTTGAGTTAGCATTTTTAATATCAGATGAGATTAAAAAGAATACCTTGTATGCTAAAAATGGTATTAGAGCGGCATCTTAATCATTTAATTTTTTAAATTAATTATTATATTTCAAATATGGACCCGAGCAAAAAAGTTACATTTATTAAAGACTGGATATCGAATTATGTAAATTCGATGCCTAAAAAAGCTGAGTCTTTAGTAATCGGAATCTCTGGTGGAATAGACTCTTCTGTTTCAAGCACGTTAAGTGCGATGACAGGACTTAGAACTATTGTTTTATCCATGCCAATAAAACAAAAAAGTGCACAACATGATTTAAGTTTAAAGCATCAAGAGTGGTTAAAACAAAATTTTAAAAATGTTGAAGGAATTACAGTAGAGCTAGATAGTCTTTTTTCTACATTTGAAAATACTTTAAAAGATTTTAATAGTTTGCATGGAATGGCAAATTCTAGAGCAAGATTAAGGATGACTACTCTTTATCAGGTTGCTGCAGCAAACAATGGAATAGTGGTTGGTACTGGAAATAAAGTTGAAGACTTTGGTGTAGGTTTTTACACTAAGTATGGTGATGGTGGAGTTGATATATCACCAATAGCTGATTGTAATAAAACAGAAGTTTGGCAATTAGGAAAAGAATTAAAAATTTTACAAGAAATCATAGATGCTCCTCCAACAGATGGTTTATGGGACGATGGTAGAACAGACGAAGGTCAGTTAGGTTTAAGTTATAAAGAACTTGAAGAAGCAATGGAAAATGAAAATTCAAAAAATAGAGATAAATATATCCAAATAAGAAACGCAAATTTGCATAAAATGGATCCTATTCCAGTTTGCAAGATTCCTAACTAATCAAATAGATTCACAAATCTATAATTTAAGTATATTCCTAGAATAATGAATAAAGATATTTTTTTAACAAATAGTTATGGTGGAAAAAAAGAAAAATTTCAACCAATTGATAAAAATAATGTCAAAATGTATGTTTGTGGACCAACAGTTTATGATGATCCACATATAGGTAATGCAAGACCACTGGTTGTATTTGATTTACTCTTTAGAGTCTTAAAGTGCAAATATGGTAATGATAAGGTTACATATGTTAGAAATATCACAGATATTGACGATAAAATAATCCAATCAGCAAAAGAAAAAAAAACTACAATTAAGGATCTAACAACTAAAATAAATAATAATTTTCAAGAAGATTGTGATTATCTTATTTGTGATAAACCGAACTTTCAACCAAAAGCAACTGAGAATATTAAAGAGATGATACAGATGATAAGTATTTTAGTTGAAAAAGGTTTCGCATATGAAAGTAAGAACCATATTTATTTTGAAGTTAATAAATTTAAAGACTATGGAAAATTATCTAATAAAAAATTAGATGATTTAATATCTGGATCTAGAATAGAGATATCAAATAATAAAAAAAATGCTGAAGATTTTGTATTATGGAAACCTTCAATTGAAGATGAACCTGGTTGGACATCACCGTGGGGACAAGGTAGACCTGGTTGGCATTTAGAATGTTCAGCAATGTCAAAAAAATACCTTGGTGATCAATTTGATATTCATGGAGGTGGAAGAGATCTATTATTTCCACACCATGAAAATGAAATTGCACAATCATGTTGTGCCAATGGAACCGATGCTTTCTCTAATTATTGGGTTCACAATGGATTTATTACGCAATCAAATGAAAAAATGTCTAAATCGCAAGGAAATATTTTAAAAATAAGTAGTTTTAAAGAGAATGTTAACGGTCAAGCCTTAAGATTGGCTCTAATCAGTACACATTATAGACAGTCACTAGATTGGAATGATAAACTTTTAAAAGAAAGTCAGAAAACAATTGATAAATGGTACAACAGCTACGTTGAATTAGATAAACCTAAATTAATCTCTGATGATGATCTTCATCCTTTGTACGATGATTTAAATACACCAAAGTATATAGCTAATCTTCATAAACTATACGAAAAATCACAATCAGGAAATCTAGAAGATAAAAAAGAATTTGTATCAGCATGTAATTTTGTAGGACTATTAAATGAAACAAAAGAAGAATGGAATAATTTTAAAAAAAATAAATCCACTTTAAGTAATGAGTTGATTGAAATAAAAATTAAGGAAAGAAATAAAGCTAGAGATGATGAAAATTACGAATTAGCTGATAAAATCCGTAATGAGCTTTTGGAAAAAGGAGTTCAAATAGAAGATAAAGATGGTAAAACCTCGTGGAAATTTAAATAATGTCAGACAAAATATATATTTTTGATACTACCTTACGGGATGGAGCGCAAACACAAGGAGTTGATTTTTCTTTAGACGATAAAGAAAAAATCTCAGTAGCATTAGATAAACTAGGTGTAGACTATATCGAAGGTGGTTGGCCAGGAGCAAATCCAACAGATACAGAATTTTTTAATAAAAAACATAATTTTAGTAATTCAATATTAACAGCCTTTGGGATGACTAAAAAATCTGATCATAGCGCTGAAAATGACCCAATGATTTCATCATTATTAAATTCTAAGGCAAATTCTATTTGTTTGTTTGGAAAATCATGGGATTTCCATGTTGATGTTGCTTTGGGTATATCTAAAGAACAAAATTTAAAAAATATAAGTGAAAGTGCAAAACATATTATTAATTCTGGAAAAGAATTTATGTTTGATGCTGAACATTTTTTTGATGGTTATAAATCTAACAAAGAATATGCGTTAAGTTGTATTAAATCTGCATTTGATCAAGGAGCCAGATGGATTATTCTTTGCGATACTAATGGTGGAACATTACCTCATGAAATATCTAAAATAGTTACAGATGTTTCAAAACACATACCAGGCAAAAATTTAGGTATTCATGCACACAACGATACAGAAAATGCAGTTGCTAATTCATTGGTTGCAATTCAAGCTGGTGTTAGACAAGTGCAGGGAACTATTAATGGTTTAGGAGAGAGATGTGGAAATGCTAATTTAATGTCACTAATTCCATCATTATATTTAAAGCACGAATTTTCTAATAATTATGAAATAAATATAAATGACGAGAATATCAAATATCTTACACAATGTTCAAGGCTATTAGATGAAATTTTAAATAGAAAACCAAATAAACATTTACCTTATGTTGGTGCAGCAGCATTTTCGCATAAAGGTGGGATGCATGTTTCGGCTGTACAAAAGGACCCAAAAACTTATGAACACATTGATCCCAAAGAAGTTGGAAATACAAGAAATATTGTTGTTTCAGATCAAGCTGGGCAATCAAATATTTTATCTCGCTTAGAAACTATAGGGATCGACATAAAAAAAAATGATCCAAAAATTAAACAACTCTTAGAAGAGGTTAAAGGAAGGGAATTTATTGGTTATAGTTATGACGGTGCAGATGCTTCGTTTGAATTACTAGCTAGAAGAATAGTGGGAGAAATTCCAAGGTATTTAATCATTAAAGCTTACGATGTATCAGTTAAAAAAAATACCATTGGAGAAATTGTTTCATCAGCTAAAGCAGAGCTTGAAGTTGATGGGGAAACAATCGTTTGTGAGGGAGAAGGTAATGGCCCAGTAAATGCTCTTGATAATGCAATCAGAAACAATATACAAAAGATATCTAAATATTCTGATTATCTTAAAGATTTAAGATTAGTTGATTATAAAGTAAGAATTTTAAATACTGGAACAGAAGCTGTAACTAGAGTTTCAATTGAAAGTACAGACTCCCAAGGAAAGAATTGGTTTACAATAGGTGTATCACCAAATATTATTGATGCTTCATTTAAAGCATTAATAGATAGTCTTGATTACAAGTTATTTAAAGATAATGCACCAGCAAGTGCTTAATGAATTTTAATAACATCTCATTTATTCTTCACAAACCTCAGCTATCTGAAAACATCGGTTTATGTGCAAGAGCTCTAAAGAATTTTGGTTTTAATAATTTATTAGTAATAGAACCAAAGCTGACATTTCCAAATGATAAAATTATAGCAACATCCGTTGGAGCAAAAGATATTATTAAAAAAACTAAAGTTTATTCAAACTTAGAAAAATCATTAGCTAAAACTGATATTTTAATTGCAACTTCAGCAAGGTTTAGAAATAAAAATATTAAACATATTTCATTAGTTGACTTAAAAAAAATCAACTTTACAAAGAGAGTTAGTTTTTTGTTTGGTTCAGAAGCTTCTGGATTAACAAATGATGAAGTAAGTTTTGCCGATTACACAATGCAAATTCCAAGTAATAGTAAATTTAGATCACTAAATTTATCACACAGCTTAGTAATTGTAGCTCAAACAGTTTCCTACTTAATATCAGTAAAAAAAGCTGATTTTCAAAAGTCAAAAAAAATACAAACAGCCACTAAGAAAGAAGTATCTAGTTTGCTGAATTTCTGTCTATCCACCTTAGAAAGCCAAAATTTTTTTAAACAAAAGGCAAAAAAACCTATTATGATAGAAAATCTAAGAAGTATTTTTTATAAAATGGAACTCTCAAAAAAAGAAATTCGCATTTTATCAAGTGTATTTGCTGGTCTTATCAAAAAACCTTGATTGACAAAAATATTTTGATGTCTATAAAACCCATTACTACAATATGACAAAACGATTAAATTCAAAACATAAAGTTGATAGAAGACTTAAAGTAAATTTATGGGGTAGACCTAAAAGTCCTTTTAATACTAGGGCATATCCTCCGGGGCAGCACGGTCAAACCAAATCAACTAAACCATCAGATTACGGCATTCAACTTCAAGCTAAACAAAAACTTAAATGTTACTATGGAAACATGAACGAAAGACAATTTCGAAATATGTATAAGAAAGCCATTATGAAAAAAGGTGATACTGCAGAAAATTTAATTGGTTTACTTGAGAGAAGGTTAGACGCAGTAATTTATAGATCAAAATTATCAAATACTATTTTTTCATCTAGACAATTAATAAATCATGGACACGTGAGAGTTAATGGTAAAAAAGTTAATATCTCTAGTTACCAAGTTAAAGAAGAAGATAGTATTGAAATAAGAGACAAATCTAAACAATTAGCTTTGATAGATATAGCTCTTGCCAACAAAGAAAGAGAAGTTCCTGAGTATTTACAACTAGATGAAAAAAATAAAAAAGTTAAATTTGTAAGAATTCCAAAATTTGAAGAAGTTCCTTACCCTGTTGTGATGGAACCTAACCTTGTAATTGAGTACTATTCTAGATAATTAATCTATAAGACTAAACGTAACCTTAGCTTTTCTTTTTAAAATCTATTCCGTTATCTTCAAGAAGTTTTGCTAATTCCCCACTTTCGTACATTTCTTTAACAATATCACATCCACCAATGAATTCATTTTTTACATATAGTTGTGGGATTGTAGGCCAATCACTAAAAACTTTAATTCCTTCTCTAAGATTTTGATCAGCTAAAACATTTACACCTTTAAAATTCACCTCAAGCATTTTTAAAATATTTGTAACAGCCATAGAAAATCCACACTGGGGAGCATCTGGCGTCCCTTTCATGAATAAGCAAACGTCGTTACTTTTAATTTCATTATTAATTAATTCATTAGTTTGATTATCCATTTAGTTCTCCTTAGTTTTAATTGCTAGTGCATGTAATTCGTTGCCCATTTTTCCTTTGAGTGAATTATATACCATTTTGTGTTGTTGAATTTTACTCTTTCCTGCAAATTGCGACGAAATTACTGTGGCAGAGTAATGATTACCATCTCCTGCAAGATCTTGAATTTCTATCTTAGCATCTGGCAATGCTTCTTTTATTAAGCTTTCAATTTCTTTTAAATCCATTGCCATTAGTTAACCATATATTCCTTTAGCCAATTTTTATAGCCTTCTTTAATATCGTCAATTGATAATTTTAGATCATTTTCTAATGAAATTTGATTGCCTTCTACTAAACCCAACTTGTCAAAATGAATAGAGTCCTTTTTAAGCATGTTTTCAACATTTTCTAAATTTTCTGGTTTAACTTCAATAATATACCTTCCTTGATCTTCACCAAAAAAATACTCAAATTTATTTACTAAGCCCTCTAAAGTAAATAATTTTACGCCTTTATCACCTTTAATAGCCATTTTAGATATAGCTGTTAAAATTCCTCCTAAAGATACATCGTGGCAGGTCTCAATTAATTTTTTATTTTTTAAATTTAAAACACACATTCCATTTTGTTTTTCGTTGAACAAGTTAACTTCTGGTGGAGGACCATTTAATTCTGATAATATATTTCTTGCAAATACTGATTGATCTAAATGTCCCTCAGTTTTACCTATTACTAAAAGATAATTTCCTTCATTCTTTAATTCCATTGTCATCATTTTTTTGTAATCTGACAATAATCCTATACCTCCAATTGAGGGTGTAGGTTTAATTCCCTTATCTTTTGTTTCATTGTAAAAAGAAACATTTCCAGAAACTACTGGATAATTTAAATATTTAGATGCCTCCGTAATTCCCTCTACACATTCAACAAATTCACCCATATTTTTCTCTTTTTCTGGATTTCCAAAATTTAGACAATTTGTAATCGCTATTGGTTTTGCACCTACAGAAATCATATTTCTCCAACTTTCACAAACCACTTGTTTACCACCTGTTAATGGATGAGCATGACAATAAGTTGCAGATGAGTCTACGGATGCAGCAACAGCTTTATTTGTACCATGAACTCTAACAACACCAGCATTCCCTCCAGGTTTTTGTATAGTATCTCCCATAACTGTATGATCATACTGGTCCCAGATCCATTCTTTATCTGCAATATTTGGATCAATTAAAATTTTTTTTAAACAATCACTAAGTTTTAAAGATTTAAATTGATCCTTTGCAAAATTATTTTCTTTTGGAAGTTTTGCTTTTATCCATTTTCGGTCATATATAGGTGCATTCTCTGCTAAAAAATCAACCGGGATTTCAGCAACTTTTTCATTTTTGAAAAACAATTCAATATTTTTACTATTTGTTGTCTTTCCAATTACTGCAAAGTCTAAGTTCCACTTATCAAATATTTTTTTTGCTTCATTTTCTTTTCCTTCCTCTAAAACTATCAGCATCCTCTCTTGGCTTTCTGAAAGCATTATCTCATAAGGTGTCATATTTTCCTCTCTACAAGGAACTTTTGTTAAATCTATTTTAATACCTAAATCACCTTTAGATGCCATTTCAATGCTGGAAGAAGTTAATCCCGCAGCACCCATATCCTGAATTGATATAATTGATTTACCTGCCATAAGTTCAAGACAAGCTTCAAGAAGAAGTTTTTCTGTGAATGGATCGCCAACTTGAACGGTAGGTTTTTTTTCTTCTATTTTGTCGTCAAAAATAGCTGATGCCATACTCGCGCCATGTATCCCATCTCTGCCTGTTTTTGAGCCAACATAAATTACCGGTTTGTTAATTCCTGCAGCTTTTGAATAAAATATTTTATTTTTATTAACCAAACCTAGTGTCATTGCATTAACTAAAATATTTCCATTATAAGACTCATCAAAGCAAGTTTGACCAGCAATTGTTGGAACACCAATACAATTACCATAGCCACCAATACCTTTTACGACTCCTCTTAATAAATTTCTTGTTTTTTCATGATCTGGAGCGCCAAAATGAATAGAATTTAAATTAGCAATAGGTCTTGCACCCATTGTAAATACATCTCTCATAATCCCACCAACACCGGTTGCTGCTCCTTGATAAGGTTCAATAAATGACGGATGGTTATGACTTTCTATTTTAAATACAATTGCATCATCGTCTTCAATATCTACAACTCCAGCATTTTCTCCTGGACCCTGAATTACCTGCTCACCTTTGGTGTGTAATTTTTTCAGATGTTTTCTAGATGATTTGTAAGAGCAGTGCTCATTCCACATTGCTGAAAACACTCCTAATTCAGTAATATTTGGCGTTCTCTTTAAAAGATTACAAATTTTCTTATACTCGTCACTTTTTAATCCATGCTCAATTGCTATTTTTTCATTAACTTTAACCATTATAAACTTTCAATTAAGTTTTCAAAAAATAGTGATCCATCTTCACCTGATAAAAATGGATCAATCATTCTTTCTGGATGAGGCATCATTCCTAAAATATTTTTATCTTTATTAAATATGCCAGCTATATTTTTTAAGGCGCCGTTTGGGTTATTTTTTTCGTCATCATTTCCTTTATGGTCACAATATGTTACTGCAATTTGATCATTGTCTTCAATTGATTTTAATTCATCGTTTGAGCAAAAATAGTTTCCCTCATTGTGAGCAATATGGAGTTCTAAAACTTCTTTTTTAATTTTTTTAAAATATTTATTTTCTTTATTTTTAATTTTTACAAAAACATTTTTGCAAATAAAGTTTAAGTATTTATTTTGTTGAAGTATCCCAGGTAACAAGCCTGTCTCAGTTAGTATTTGAAAACCGTTACATATTCCAAGAACTAATCCTCCTGAATTTGCAAAATCAATCACAGATTTAATTATTTTTGATTTTCCAGCAATGCTCCCACATCTAAGGTAATCGCCGTAAGAAAAACCTCCAGGCAGTACAATTAAATCACTTTTAGGAATTTTAGCGTCATTGTGCCAAACCATTTGATTTTCAAAACCAAATTTTTTCAAAGCCACATCCATGTCTCTATCACAATTTGAACCAGGGAATATAATTACAGATGATTTCATTCAGCAGTTATAAGATTTCATAATCCTCAATAACTAAGTTTGCTAAAAGCTTTTTACACATTTCTTCTACTTGTGATTTAGCTTTACTTTCATCACTCTCATTTACCTCAATATCAAAATATTTACCTTGTCTTACTTCTGAAACATTATCAAAGGTCATTCCATTTAAAGTTTGTTGAATTGCTTTACCTTGTGGATCTAGCACTCCATTTTTTAAAGTGACTATTACTTTTACTTTCATTTTTTCTTAATTTTTACTGCTTTAGGTTTAGGATAAGTTAATGGTCTTATATTTGATTGCTCATGTAATATATTAAGCCTAATTGCCACTTCCTGGTATGCTTCAACTAAGTTTCCAAGGTTATTTCTAAATCTGTCTTTATCTAGTTTTTTATCTGTTCTCATGTCCCAAAGTCTGCACGTATCAGGACTAATTTCATCTGCTAACATAATTTCTCTTTTGCCATCAGCTTCAAATCTTCCAAACTCAACTTTAAAATCTACTAATTTAATTCCAACACCTCTAAACATGCCTTGCAGAAAGTCATTTATTCTTCTTACCTCTTCGTAAATAAAGTCTAATTCGAAAACATCCATCCATTTAAATGCTAAAATATGTTCTCTGCTTACAAGAGGATCACCTAGATCATCGTTTTTTAAACAATATTCAACTAATGGATAATCAAGCACTGTTCCATCTTCTATTCCTAATCTTTTCGTTAAAGAACCTGTTGCAATATTTCTAACGACAAATTCAATTGGAATTATTTCTACTAACTTAACAAGTTGTTCTCTCATATTAAGTCTTTTGACTAAATGGTTTTTTATTCCAACATTACTTAATTGCGTAAGAATATGTTCTGAAATTCTATTATTTAATATTCCTTTACCTTCAATGACATCTTTTTTTTGATTATTAAAAGCGGTTGCATCATCTTTGAAATGTTGAATTACCAAATTCTTATCATTAGAAGCATAAATAATTTTAGCTTTACCTTCGTATAACTTTTTACCTTTTTTCATTATTTAAAGACCCTATTAAAAATAAAATTAACATTTTTAAAATGTGAGGAATAATCAAATATTTTTTTCATTTTTTTGCTTGATATTCTAGATGTAATGTTTTTGTCACTCAGCACAACATCTAAAAGATTCAGATTATCTGCTATGCATTTTTTGGCATGTGCTTGAACTAATCTATAAGAGTTTTCTCTAGTCAAACCTGATTTTGTTAGTTCTAACATCAACTCCTGTGAGAAAATGGTACCTTTAGTAATATTAAGGTTATTAAGCATTTTTTTTGGATAGACGATCATCTTGTCTAATAGGTTTGCTAATCTTACTAACGCAAAATCCAAAGTAATATTAGCATCTGGACCAATATTTCTTTCAACACTTGAATGTGAAATGTCCCTTTCATGCCAAAGTGCAATATTTTCTAGTGCTGGAATAGTATAACTTCTAACCATTCTTGCTAATCCCGTTAAGTTTTCACTTAATATTGGATTTTTTTTATGTGGCATTGCACTCGAACCTTTTTGTTTTTTTGAAAAAAATTCTTGCAATTCATAAACTTCAGTTCTTTGTAAATGTCTAATTTCAGTTGAAACTCTCTCAATTGATCCAGCTATTATTCCTAAAATTGAAAAATAATAAGCATGTCTGTCTCTTGGGATAATTTGTGTTGATACTGGCTCAGCTTTTAATCCTAATTTTTTAGCAACGTGTTTCTCTACGTTTGGATTAATATTTGCAAAAGTACCAACAGCACCAGATATTGCACATGTTGAGATTTCATCTATTGCACTAATTAGTCTTTTTCTATTTCTTTTAAATTCCTCATAATATGAAGCTAATTTTAGACCAAATGTAATTGGCTCTGCATGAATACCATGGCTTCTACCCATACATGGTGTAAATTTATATTTTTTAGCTTTTAATTTTAAAACTTTTAATATGTGATCAATATCCTTTACTAAAATCTTTCCAGACTGGACTAATTGAATATTAAAACTTGTATCTACTACATCCGACGAGGTCATTCCTTGGTGCAAGTATCTAGCTTTAATACCTACTTTTTCAGTAACTGAGGTTAAGAAAGCTATAACATCGTGTTTTACTTTCGCTTCAATATTATGAATTCTTTTAACATTAATTTTAGCCTTCTTTCTCACAGCACTTGCTACACCTTTTGGAATAGTTCCTAATCTTTCCATTCCTTCAGCTGCAGCAATTTCGACGTCTAACCAGATTTTATATTTATTATGTTCAGACCAAATATCTGTAAGTTCTTTTCTAGAGTATCTTGTTATCATTAATTATATGGGGGCCTCTTATAACCTTTAACAGATTCTGTAAAAATTTCATAAGAGTCTTCTGTAATTCCTATTGTATGCTCAAATTGTGCAGATAAAGACTTGTCCTTCGTTACCGCTGTCCATCCATCATTAAGGACTTTTACATCTAATTTACCAGCATTAATCATTGGTTCTATTGTAAAGGTCATGCCAGGTGTAAGTTCGTGACCTGTATTTTTCTTACCATAATGAAGTATATTAGGTTGCTCATGAAAAGTATTGCTAATACCGTGACCGCAAAAATCTCTAACTACTGAAAAGCCTCTTTTTTCAACAAAGGATTGAATTTCAAACCCAATGTCACCCAATTTTACACCTGGTTTTAAAATAGCTATTCCTTTCATCATCGACTCGTATGTGGTTTCAATTAAGTTTTTTGCTTTTACTGGAATATCTCCAATCGTAAACATTCTGCTGGTGTCACCGTAGTACTCATTGACTATAGCTGTTACATCAATATTAACAGCATCGCCCTCATTTAAAACTCTATCCGATGGAATCCCATGACAAACGACATGGTTTAAAGATGTGCACAAAGATTTTTTAAAGCCCCTGTAGTATAGTGGAGCAGAGTGTCCACCATTATCTTTTATGAATTCATAACCAAGTTGATCAATTTTATCTGTAGTAACACCTTCCTTAACTTCATGTGTTAGCATGTCTAAAGTTCTAGATGCAAGTTTCCCAGCAATTCTCATTTTTTCAAATTTTTCTGAATAATTACTCATCTATAATTTTTATTTTTTTTTCAATTTTAATTTCTTTAGAATTTAAACTACATCTGTAAGCAAGAAAGCTTACACCAGATTTTTTAGCATCTAAATATTCTTTATAATAAGTAGAGTCTATATCTTTTGCTATTCTAAAATTATTTATACCCTGAATTTGAGTTAAAAATAAGACATAAGGTTTATATCCTTTTTTGATTGATTCTTTTAACTTTTGAAGGTGTTTTGTACCCCTAGAAGTAACAGCATCTGGAAATTCTGCTATGTCATACTCCCTCATTAATGTTGTATTTTTTACCTCTAATATTTTTTTATCACACAAAAAATCAAATCTAGTGTCATCAGAATATTTAAATTCTGCTCTAATATTTTTTATAGAGCTAAATTCTTTTATTAATTTATTTTCTAAAGCATGTTCGACAATTCTATTTGCTCTATGAGTATTTACTCCAATTATTCTTTTTTTTACTTTTATCATCTCAAGGGTAAACTTCAATTTACGCTTTGGGTCGTTATGTTCACTGATCCAAGCCTCATTTCCTTGATCTAATAAGCCCATCATAGAGCCCGTATTTGGACAATGTGCTACAACAGTTTTATTATTTACTTCTATATCTGCGAAAAATCTCTTATATCTCCGTTGTAATTTGCCTTTAAATAAAGTGTTGGTAAATTTCATAGAATTTTATTTATATTTGGAAATGACTAATAAAAAAGAAATATCTGCAGCAATTATCATTATAGGTAACGAAGTATTATCAGGTAGAACAAAAGATTTAAATACAAGCACATTAGCTACTTGGCTTAATTCTCTAGGAATTTCTGTTGGAGAAGTGAGAGTAATTCCTGATGTGGAAAAAACCATAATAGATACTGTTCATGAGTTAAGAGTTAAATACAACTATGTGTTTACTACAGGTGGCATTGGTCCTACTCACGATGATATAACTGCAGAATCAATATCAAAAGCTTTTAATATTGAGTATGGATTTCATAAAGAGGCATTTGCAATTCTAGAAAAATATTACGAACCAGGCAATTTTAATGATGGTAGACAAAAAATGGCAAAGATGCCAATTACAGCTAATCTTATTTTAAATCCAACTAGTGGTGCTCCAGGGTTTTACGTAGAAAATGTTTTTTCTCTTCCAGGTGTCCCATCAATATTAAAAGCAATGATTGGAGGACTTGGTAATGTTTTAGTCGGAGGTGATCCAATATTAAGTAAAACAATAAACTTGATGACCTATGAAAGTGAAATTGCAAGCTCATTAACTAACGTTCAAGATAATAATAAAGATGTAGAAATTGGTAGTTATCCTTTTTTTAGACAAGGTAGATTAGGTGTATCAATTGTATTAAGGTCAAAAGACCAAGATAAAATAAACCTGTGTAACTCACTAATCCTTGAATTTGTAAAAGCAAAAAATATTAAAATAGTTGAACTAGAGTAATGTTATATTTTGCTTACGGAAGTAATCTTAATCTTTTTCAAATGAAGCGAAGATGTAAAGACTCTATTTTCTTAAAAAAATATGAACTTAAAGGCTATAGATTAAACTTTAGAAGCAAATATAGAGCTGCTGATATAGAAAAGAGCAAAAATTCTTTAGTTCCTGGTGCTTTATTTGAAATATCAAAAAGTGATGAAAAAAAACTAGATGTTTATGAAGATTATCCAATTCTTTATAATAAATTATATTTTACTTACTATAATAAGACAGTAATGACTTACATTATGGTTAATAAAACTGAATTTAGATATCCAACTGAAAGGTATTTAAATGTTGTAAAGCAAGGCTACAAAGATTGTAAGTTAGATACCAAATATTTAAAAATTGCACTTCAACCAGTTAAGTAAATGCTCTCTAAAAGACAAATTTTTTCTAAAGGAATATTGGCTGTTGCACCGCATATGTTTTCAGTAATTCCTTTTGGAATTGTATGTGGAGCAATTGGTATTGAGTTAGGTTTTAGTCCTGTTTTAGTTTATGCAATGTCTATCATTATTTTTGGTGGAGCCTCTCAAATTGTCTTTTTACAACTTCTATCTGGAGGAGCATCTGCATTAATTGCAGTAACATCAGTTGGGGTAATTAATTCAAGACACTTATTGTATGGGGCTGTTTTATCTGAATATTTAGAAAAATTATCATTTATCAAAAAGCTTTTGATATCCTATTTAGTTGTAGATCAAGGGTTTGCAGAATCTAATAAATTCTTTCAAAAAAATAGAAATGAAACACATCTTCATTATCATTTATTAGGGAGTGGTGGAACTTTATGGGTTTGCTGGCAGATATCTACCTTAGCTGGAATAATTCTTGGTTCATTTGTGCCAGAGGAATTAGGACTTAAATTTGCAGTTCCTTTAACCTTTATCGCAATTGTTGTTCAAGATATTAAAAAATTAGATCATGTAATAGTTATGATTACCTGCGGATTAAGTTCTTTATTATTTTTTGATGCACCTTTTAAATCATACATAATCATATCACCTATAATTGCATTATTTGTTGCTGCATTAGTTTTGAGGTTAAAAAAGTGACTTGGTTTACAATTATAATCGCAGGAATAATTACTTACTTTATGAGAATGACTATGGTTGCTTTGGTAGATAGGAATTTATTAGGAGAGAGAGTAAAAGCTGTATTAACTTATGTTCCATCAGCAGTATTTCCAGCGATAATATTTCCAGGAATATTTATTAATGATTATGGAACTTTTATAGAAATGAATGATCCAAAAATATTTGGAGCAATTATTGCCATATTGGTTGGTTATTTTTCAAGAAATGTAATAGCAACGATTATATCTGGTCTATTTTCATATTGGATTATTATATTTTTATTATAAAATTAACTAATGAGCATCACCAGATCTGAAAGTAACTTCTACAAAAAAAATGGCTACTTGGTTAAAGATCAGCTTATTTCAAAGAAAGATATTAATAAGTTAAATTCTCTTATTAATAAGATTGTAACAAAAGAAAAGAATAGTAAAAAAAAAGTTAAAGACCAAGGTGGAACTCAAAGTTACAATAATTATCATTTCGTATTCAATAGTAACTCTTCAAAAAATAAAGAAATACTTAGATTAAATAACCCGCAAAATAACAATAAATTATTCTACGATTTATCAAGAAATAAAAAAATCATTAATATTGTTAAAAAGTTGATTGGTGGAACGGTGCGATTTCACCTTGGAAAATTAAATTTTAAATTACCAAATAAGAAAAAAGGAAGTTTGGTTGAATGGCATCAGGACTTTGCTTTTTATCCTCATACAAATGATGATTTAATTACAGTAGGCATTTATCTTGAAGATTGTTATGAAAAAAATGGACCTTTAAAAGTTATCAAAGGTTCTCATAAAAAAGAACTATTTAGTCATCACAGCAATGATAATTACTTTGTAGGTAAAATTAATACTAAAAAAAACAAAATTAATTTAAAAAAATCAGTTTCTTTGACTGGAAAAGCAGGTTCTGTTGCTTTCTTTCACTGTCGAACAATTCATGGCTCAGGCTTAAATCATACAAATGGTTCACGACCATTAATATTATTTGGTTATAGAGCATGTGATGCTTGGCCTATAATTAATGACGGAAATCCACATCCGGAGACAAATTTTGAAAATTATGACGCAAATATTATCTATGGAAAAAAATCAATAGTCCCTAGATGTACAGATGTACCTGTAATTATTCCATTACCTAAAAAGAAACATTATGTTTCAATTTATCAGCTTCAAAAAAGTAATTAAAATATTATTCCAAAAAGACTAAGTATAAGCAGGGCTTCCATTCCAACAAACACAGTTAACTCCTTAATATTTTTGATGGTTTACCAGTACATATTTCATAAGCTTTACCAATATGCTCTGGAAATTTATCTAACGCCCAATTATTCTCTATTAAATCAAAATATTTATTAGGATTAAAGCCATCCTCATTTAATAGTTTAATTCCAAACTTATTTTGTCTTGAATATATGACCATAAGTGCATTTGAAAATTTCTCTAGATTTTTTGGACCAGGTGCTGACATTAATACTAAATGACCAAATTTTAGAAAGGGCTTTACTATCCAAACCTCAGCTGCACCAGTAGTGGGTAAATCATTAATTTGAATAGGTATTTTAGTACCCTCAAGACTTTTAATAGTATTTGGTGCCTTAGTAGTCATAAATGTAAAAAAAACACCAACCTCATCACAATTTTTTTTATTTAATATAAATTTTAATTTATCACCGTGAATTACTTCACCAGAAACACTTGTAATGACATGACTTCCTACATCCTCTACTAACCATTCACCTGCAGCTTTCGCATGCGGATGAACGATTAGTAAGATCACAAAAGCAACTAAATGAAGAAAAAAGAATAATGACAATCTCATGATTCTATCTCTAGAATATTGATTTGTTTTAATTAGGTTCTAATTTCGTTACGATTATGAAAAAATATCACATTTTAAACACAGATTATTTTAGGTATAAGACTAATATATGAAATATATTTTATTGGGCGCTGCGATTGCATTTGCAATGTATCTTGGTGATAAATACATCCTTTAAAAAGTTGAAATAAATGAGTGCTGAAGCAATAAGTTTTAATTGGAAATGTAAACATACCTGGAGAAGAAGTGCCAAGAATACTGCTTGGTGTCTGTTAGGTTGCGCTATTGGTGATTTTGGAACAATATTATTTTTTCAATTAACTAAAATTCCATTCCCTGTATTGAGTATTATGATTTTAGCAATAATTAATGGTTTGATTACAAGTGTAATTCTAGAGACATTTATTTTAATGAAACAAAGTTTTACTTTTCAAAAAGCATTAAAGACTGCACTAGGCATGAGCTTTATTTCTATGATTAGTATGGAAGTTGCAATGAATATTACAGATTATGTATTAACAGGTGGAGCCATGCTTACCTGGTGGGTAGTCCCAATAATGTTAGCGGTTGGATTTGTTACTCCTTGGCCTTACAACTATTGGAGGCTTAAAAAACATAATCAGGCCTGTCATTAAATTAAATTAATTTACCAAAGGATTAAAATGAGAATATTAAAAGAATTAGAAGATGCAAAATTAGTAATTGTTGATTTAGAAGTAAGGCTAGGTGAAGAAGTTAGAAGTGCTCCAACTTTATGTGCAAATATAAAGGTAAAATTATACCTCTTAATACCGCACACGATGGCAGACCAATATTAATGAGAGAGGAAAATTCAATAGAAAACTAAATAATGATTGAGCAGATTAGTATTTATTTAACTGCAATGATTTTGGGAATAATGCTATTCTTTTCTTTTGTTATAGCTCCTGTTGTATTCACTACCTTAGATGAAGAAAGTGCTAGAAAGTTTATAAGAAGAATATTCCCTTTTTACTATAATGTAAATTTAGGCTTAAGTTTAATTGTTCTATTAACTTTTTTATTCTTAAGTAAATTAGGAATAGATTTTTACTTAATTCTAGCAATCACTCTTTTGTTTGCTGCCTCAAATTATTTATTAATGCCATTAATTAATAAATATAGAGATAATAAACAGGATAAAAAATTCAAATATTCACATTTTATATCTGTTGTGATTAATTTTGTTCAGATGTTATTTTTAGTAGTTATATTAATTTAATAACTAACTTATCTACAAAAGGAGAGATTATGAGAAATATCATAACAATAGGGGTGGTTGGCTTAGGAAATGCTGGTACACCAATTTTAAATAATTTATACAAATCAAAGAAGTATAACCTTGTAGCCTTTGATATTGATAAAAATAAACTCAATGATGTTCCAAAAGATATTAGTAAAGCAAATTCTATCAAAGATCTTGCTCAAAAATGTAAGGCAGTTTTAACTTGTTTACCAAAACCAGAGCATGTTTTGTAAGTTGTTGATGGTAAAGATGGCTTATTACAAAATGCTTCATTAGGAATGATATGGATAGACACATCCACAACCGATTTTAAACAAACACAAAAATTAGCTGAAAAAGCAAAAACCTATGGTGTTTCAATGTTAGAGGCAACTCTAACTGGAGGTGTTCATGCTTTACAAAATAATAATATGGTTTGCTTAGCTGGAGGAGATAAAGAAATTTTTAATAAGTGGAAAAAAGTTTTACAAGATGCAATTGGTGAAGTTGTTGTTTTATGTGGAGATATAGGAGCAGGGGCAATTGCAAAAGTTGTCTCAAATATGCTTGCATTTACTAATATGGTTGCAGCATCTGAATGCATGATGATTGCTAAAAGAGCAGGATTAGATTTAGAGAGTTTTTTTGATGCTATTAGAATTTCAGCCGGAAACTCCTTTGCGTGGGAAACAGTTGTGCCTCACATTTTTAATCAAAAATATGAAGCAGGGTTTACAATGGATTTAGCATGCAAAGATATGAATTTAAGTTACTTACTTGGTCAACATTTAAATGTTCCACTAGATTTGCACATGGAAGTTAAAAAAAAATGGAAGAAGCGAGAGCTCAGTATGGAGAAAGTGAAGGGTGTTATGTTTACCCACGAACACTCGAGGACAAACTTGGTGAACCATTATCATTAACAGGATGGGATAATTGGGGTTATGATATTAAAGTTGTTGATGGATCAATCGTTGTAAATCATAAAAATAGACCTCAATCAAAACATCCTCAGTATAATTCAAAGAGTTAAATAAAATTTTAAGAATTAATTATTTTTATTTATCTTTAACTGAGACTAATTCTGGATACTTATCAAATAAGATTTCAGCAGGTCGCTCTCCAGACCTTAATGGATCAATCAGCATTACTTGGCTAGGCATAATATTAGTTAAATTACAATCTGTACCAAAAAGTTCAAAATAATTAAGTATATCTGAATACCATCTCACTTCAGCTTCCTTTGGTGATGTAACTTCAAATGCAACCCTATTTTTACCAAAGTGTTCGAGCACTCCAGTTAGTACATCTGACTTACTATCATGAAGTTCAATTTCTTCATGATCAATAAGCATTGAAAATGCTCCATATTCAAAAAAAGGTTCTGCGCTTTCAACAATTTGTTTTAATGTTGCAGGAGTATTTTTTTTTGTTTTATCCCATCCACTTTCTGGATGATGTTCATAAATTATATTCATTCCATTTTTAATTGCATGATTGCACCAAGCTTTAATTTGATTTTCAGGAATGTCTCCAAATGTATTCATGAATTCCATTGCAGAAAATCCTAAATCTGCCGCAACATCAATTGCTTCATTTACTTTTCCCTTTTTAAAAGCTTTTATAAAATAACCATGATCCAAGTAAGGCTCTATCGAGTGTTTTTTGTAAAGATCATTTTTACGTTCCAACCATTCCTTTGGATGTCCCAGAACTTGCATTGTTGCAATTTTAACATGGTCAATCCTGTTACCAGCAACCTCTAGAAAGTCTTCTAATTCACGAAGTCCCATTCTCTCGTGGTACCAAGGGCCTTCATCAAAACCCACATCTTTCAACCATAGTTGTGATTTAGTTCTGGGCTTTGGTTCTATAGCATTTAAATCAAATACTTTTGATATCGAATTTTTTGTTTTAGACATCTTTATTGCTTTTATATTAGTCAAATAGATATATTTCTAACTAAATACGTCATTTTCATAGTTCTTGGGGATGTAAAAAAAATATAATTAGTTGAAAGACCCATAATGAACACGTTATACTATCTCTAACAATATTCTCAAGGGGGGAAATTATGCGTAAAATTCTAATATTAATATTAATGTCGTTATTCTCGTTTGTATCCATTGGAAATGCAGATGTGAATTTCGCAGGCAAAACAGTTACATGGGTTGTGCCATTTAAAGAAGGTGGTGGTACGAGTAGATTTGCAAGATTTATTCAACCTTTCTTAAAAAAATATTTACCTGGAAATCCTGATGTCCAAATCATGCACATACCAGGAGGTGGAGCTATTAAAGGTTCAAATTACTTTGAAAAAAATGCTAAAGCAGATGGAACTTTTATTTTTGGATGCTCAACTTCAGTAATAGTCAATGTTGCTACTGGAAATCCACTTGTTAAATATAATCTTAGTGAATATCGACCAGTAGTTTTGTTACCACAAAATACTCATTGGTTCACACGTTCAGATTTAGCTGAACCTCACGATCTATCTAAAATTAAAGAAAGAAAGTTAGTTCTTTATGCATTGAAAACTCCTGCATCTGCAGATTTATTTCACATATGGATTTATGAGAAACTTGGTATCAAAGGAGCTAAACCTATACCTGGTCTTTCATCTTCAGGAGGTTATCAAGCATTCTTAAGAGGTGAAATTCATCTAAGTTCGCATGGTGCAGCGAATTATGTAAAAAAAGTTAAGCCTGAAATAGAAAAAGGAAAAGTTGTAGATTTAATGACATTAGGAATTATTGGAGCTGACGGGTCAGTTTCTAGAAATCCTTTGGCACCAAATGCACCAACATTTCCTGAAATGTATGAGAAGGTAAATGGTAAAAAACTTGAAGGCGATGACCTAGAAGCATACTATGCAATAGGTGCTGCATGGTCTCAAGCATCTAAAGCAATGATGCTTCCAGCAGATGCATCCGATGAAATAGTAAAAGCATATAGAGATGCAGCTATTAAAATGACAAATGACCCAGAGTTTAAGGCTAAAGCTGTAAAAGCTCTTGGACCATTTCCATTAATCATAGGAGAAGAAGCAGGTGAAATTATTAAAAAGGCTGCAGTATTTTCAGATACTACTAAAAAGCAACTAAATGCAGCTTTAAAGAAACATAAATTCACATATAGAGTTCAATAGAACAAATAAAAAAAGTGCTGCTAGCTAATAGCTAGCAGCTTTTTTTATGGAACAATTATTAGCTGCACTTTTTCAACTTTTTGAGCCTACTCATTTAGCATTTCTATTTGCAGGTACTTTACTTGGTTTAATTGTTGGTATCCTTCCAGGTATGGGTGGAACATCAGGTTTAGCCCTTGTTTTACCTTTTGTTTTTACTATGGAGCCTTCACATGCTCTTGCAATGATGATTGGAGTTCTAGCACCAACGACAACTTCAGATACTTTTCCTGCCGTACTTATGGGGGTACCTGGTACTGCAGGATCTCAAGCAACAGTAATGGATGGTTTTCCACTTTCTAAAAAAGGCATGGCAGCAAGAGCGCTAAGTGCAGCTTTTAGTGCCTCGTTGCTTGGAGGTATCTTTGGAGCATTTATATTATCAATATCTATTTATTACGCCATTCCAATAATTATGGCTTTTGGATTTGGAGAACAGTTTCTATTAGTTGTGCTTGCTTTATTAATGGTTGGAGCTCTTACAGGAGACAATTTATTTAAAGGTATTGCCTCTTGTTTTTTAGGATTAATTATTGGATCAATCGGAACTGCCCCAATAACAGGAGATCCAAGATACACATTTAATACATTATATCTTCTAGAAGGTGTTCCTCTTGTTGTTGTTGGACTAGGATTGTTTGCAATTCCAGAAATAGTTGGCCTACTTGATTCAAAAGGCTCAATTGCAAAATCACTTAATACCAAAAAAGGTTGGTTCACAGGTTTAAAAGATGTAGTAAAAAATTGGTTTTTAGTTTTAAGATGTTCTACTCTTGGTTGTCTTGTTGGAGCTTTACCAGGTTTAGGAGGAACAGTCGTTGATTGGATTGCATATAGTCACTTAAAACAAACCACAAAAGATACTTCTCAATTTGGTAAAGGTGATATCAGAGGAGTTATAGCACCTGAGTCTGCTAATAATGCTAAAGAGGGTGGAGCATTAATTCCAACATTAATATTTGGAATACCTGGATCTGGTAATAAAGTTTTATTACTTGGAGGTTTTGTTCTAATAGGAATTGAACCTGGTTTAGATATGGTAACGACAAACTTAGATCTTACTTATCTAATGATTTGGTCATTAGCTATTGCAAATATTTTAGGTGCTGGAATTTGTATGGGTTTTTCATCCCAGATTTCAAAATTCACTTTAGTACCATATTACATACTTGCACCTGTGATGGTTTGTTTAATATTTTTTGCAACATTTAACATTAATAGGGACTGGTATGATTTTATTGGACTATTATCATTTGGTATAATTGGTATTACTTTTAAAAACTTTGGTTGGTCTAGACCTGCACTTTTAATTGGTTTCTTTTTATCAAGCAAAGTTGAACTTCTAAGCTATCAAACTCAAGCAGTATATGGTTTAAGTTTTTTATCCCGTCCAGTTTCAATAATTCTTATAATTTTGTGTCTTGCTACCATCGTTCTTTTAACAAAACAAAAGTTTGACAACAATTATAGGTCTGATCTTATTAAAGGTAAGCTTACTCAAATTTATTATATAGTCATATTACTTTGTCTGCCATTATCAATGATTTGGTTTACAAGTAGTTTAGATTATCGAGCTAATTTGTTTCCAATAAGCCTAAGTGTAATAGCTTTATCACTCTTGGTTTTTATACTTATTGTAAAAATTGCAGACTTAAAAAATTTAAAATTTTTAAATAATACATTTATGAAGTTTGCTAGGTCAAATATTTTTGAAATTAGTGGGAACTTCAATAATCAACTTTTTTATTATTTAAGTTTTATTGGTTTTTTATTAATGAATTTTATATTTGGTTTTCCAATTGCAGCAGCACTTTTTATAAATATGTTTATATTATTTCACAATAGGAAAACTTATGTATCATCAATTTGCATTTCTGCTGCATTGATGGTAATACTTTGGGCGTTATCGTCTCTGCTAACTTTACAGTTTCCAAATGGGTTGATAGGATTATTTATCGATTTACCTTGGTGGCTAGGTGGGCAATTGAATTAAATGAATATAATTTATAATGACTGAAATAACATTTCCAAAATTACCTTTCATAAAAAGAACGGAAAAACCTCGTGAGACAGGCATAAATTATGTTAGGGCACCTGTGATGGTGGGAGATTGTATAGATGATTACCTAGAGGCATATGCAAACCTTGTTGATATATTTAAGATTTCTGGAAAACAAGGTGCAATGATGAGCAAAAAATCTCTTTTGAGATTTATCGAAACTTGCAAAAAACATAGTGTTCAAGTTGCATTAGGGAATCCAATAATGGACGTTGCATTGTCTGGTGGGAAAGAAGTGGTAGATGATTATCTAGATACTGTTGTTAATCTTGGTATTGATATAATTGAAATTTCAAGAATAGCTCGTTCTTTAGATGATGATGAGATGTGTAGACTTATCGAAAATGCAACAGGCAAAGGGATAAAAGTTATTAATGAGGTTGGAGTTGCGTTTGCACATTCCAAGGTTATCGAGGAAGAAATTTTTGTAGAAAGAATTAAAATGCAATCTAAAAGATTTATTGAGGCAGGTTCTTGGAAAATATTACTAGAATCAGAGGGTTTGACAGAAAACCTTGATAAGAAAGATTATAGATGGAATGTAATTGATAAAATCATTAGTCCACTAGAATTGTACCAGTTTATGGTTGAGGCTGATGATCAGGATGTATTATCAAAATACATAGAGATCTATGGTCCAGGTATAAATATGATGGTTGATCATAGTAGAGTTCTCAAAATGGAAGATGCTCGAATAGGGTATGGACCATCTCAATCCCTATGGGGTAAAGTAGTAAAATATTAGATTAAATTACTATAATTTTTTAATAAAGTTAGTCACCAGTTAGACACCGAGAAAACTTGAACAAGTAAAAGAAGTTGTGTTAAAACAAAAGACAGATATAACAATGCAAACTCTAGGAGCCCTCGTGGTGAAATTGGTAGACACAAAGGACTTAAAATCCTTGCCATTTATGGAGTGCCAGTTCGAGTCTGGCCGAGGGCACCACTAAATGTTAAAGCCACACATACTTTTTGATCATACAAAAACATCAAAAAAAATTAAAAATTTTCTAGATCATAAAATTAAAAATATATCATTAGCTAAATGCAATCTAATAATTGTTGTTGGAGGTGATGGTTTTATGCTTTCGTCATTGAAAAAGTATAATAAACACAAAAAACCTTTCTATGGAATAAATGCTGGCAGTTTTGGTTTTTTAATGAATAAATTTTCATCAAAAAACACTATTAGAAATTTATCTAAAGCAAAACTAGTTTCGATTTCGCCTTTAGAAATGAGTGTAAGGAATAAGTTTAATAAAACTAAAAAGTCTATTGCTATCAATGAAGTCTCAATTTTAAGACAAAGTAGACAAACTGCATCACTTGAAATTTCTAACGGTTCGCAAAAAATTATTAAAAAACTAGTTTCTGATGGTGTATTGATATCAACACCTGCAGGAAGCACTGCATATAATATGTCAGTTTATGGACCAATATTAAACTTAGATTCTAAAAAACTTTCTATTAGGCCTATTAGTGCTTTCAGACCTAGAAGATGGAAGGGAAGAATTGTGAGTGATAAATCAAAAATTACAATTAAAAATCTAAATATTAATAAAAGACCAATAAGTGCAGTTGCTGACAATTACGAAGTTAGAAATGCAAAGACAGTATCTATTAAGATTAATAAAAAAGTTAAATTTAATCTTTTATATGATTCAAATAGAAGTCTTCAAAAAAAAATTAAAATAGAACAAATCAGAAAAGAAACTAATTAATGAGCAACAAAAATTTTGGGTTTGGAACTCAAATTAGGAAATCTCCATATTTTGACTCAACAGTTAAATGGGGAGCAAAAGGTTTTTCTGTCTATAATCATATGTATATTCCGCGTGATTTTGGTGACCCCGAGCAGAACTTTTGGAACTTAATTGAAACAGCTATTCTTTGTGATGTTGCAGTTGAAAGACAAGTTGAAATAACTGGACCAGATGCCTTTAAATTTATTCAATTATTAACACCTAGAGATTTATCAAAATTATCTGTTGGTCAATGTAAATATGTTTTAATTACAAATGCCGATGGTGGTGTATTAAATGATCCCGTTCTTTTAAGACTGGGAGAAAATCACTTTTGGTTATCTCTAGGTGATAGTGATATTTTATTGTGGGCTCAAGGTGTAGCTGTTAACTCAGGATTAAATGTCAAAATAACAGAGCCTGATGTTTCTCCATTGCAATTACAAGGACCAAAGTCTGGTGAAATAATGATTAAATTATTTGGAGCAAGTATAAAAGATTTAAAATATTATTGGTTTAAAGAATTAGATTTAGATGGAATACCATTAATTGTATCAAGAACTGGCTGGTCAAGTGAATTTGGTTATGAATTGTTTTTAAGAGATGGTTCAAAAGGAAATAAACTATATGAAAAAATTATGCTTGTAGGAAAGGAATTTGGATTAAAACCAGGTCACACTTCTTCTATTAGAAGAATAGAAGGCGGCATGCTTTCTTACCATGCTGATGCTGATATACATACAAATCCATTTGAATTAGGTTTAGATCGTTTAGTTAATTTAGATGGAGATATTAATTTTATTGGAAAAGAATCATTAAAAAAAATTAAAGCTGATGGTGTAAAAAGATTACAAGTTGGTTTAGAAATTAAATGTGAAAAATTAAGTGGACCAAATACTACATTTTGGCCTCTTAAATCAAATAATAAAAAAATTGGAAAAGTAACATCAGCTGTTTATTCTCCACGTTTAAAAAAGAATATTGCTCTTGCAATAGTAGATATTAATTGTTCAAAAATTGGTAGTGTAATTGATGTTGAAATTGACGATAAAAATTTCAAATGTGAAGTTATTGAAAAACCTTTTTTTGATCCAAAAAAACAAATTACATCTAAATCTTTAAAGTAGGATTGGTGCCACCGCACGGATTCGAACCGCAGACCTATTGATTACAAATCTTGTATCGCCAATCAAGAATATATGCCTTAGCAATACTTTTAATCAATCATCAGTAATCTCGACACGCGTACGACACAATGATAAACTTTTGATGATGAAAAAATTATGGACAATCCCCTCAGCTATTTTAATTGCAAATATTTTAATTTTAGTACTTGGTATCGCAACTAACTCAGGTTTTGTCGGAACTCTATTTGGAGGATTAATGGCAATAATGACAGATCCAGTTATAATCATTTCAGGTTTATTAATTGGTGTCATTGCATCAGATAAAAACCTTAAAATCTTTCTGCTAGTATTTTTCGTTGGAACAATTGTATTAACGGTATTGTTTCATTTTATGATTAATACTACCTATGCAATTACTGACTTAGTTCGATTTGATGGCATTCTTATCATTGCAAGTGTTGTATTTTTAATAAAGAGATTATTTATCAAAATATGAAAAAACTTTTAGGGATCGTGGTTCTGGGTTTATTTTTACAAGGTTGTGGAGGCGCTGGAATAAGTTTTACTACAGATAAAAATCGATATGTTAATACACCCGAGTCTACTTTATGCATTGATTACTATGAAGCTTTGATAACTGGAAACATACACTCTACCCCTAGAAGAGAAATGATTGAAGAGCGTGGGATTGATTGTTCACCTTACAAAGAAGAGGGTATAATAAAAGGTGAGGCAACGAATGCGTATTATGAAAAGTTAAAAGGTAATCTCGAACATCTTGGAAGTAATACTACATCTAATAATTTAAAAACTAGACCAATTAATTGTTCTACAAGAAAAGTTGGTGGATATAATAGAACCTTTTGTTACTAAGTTAAACGACTACTTGATCACGACACTACCTCGACACACTCTCGACACAATAGTATAACTTTTTTAGTTTTAGCAAAAATAATAAGTGTTGATTTTATTGAGTGATGGTGCCCCCGCACGGATTCGAACCGCGGACCTATTGATTACAAATCAATTGCTCTACCAACTGAGCTACAAGGGCGTGAAGCTTTTTTTAATAGCATTTAATATATATTCAAGAAATTATTTTTGTTGATTTATATGATGAAAAACAATTGCTGCACTGTTTGATATATTTAAACTCTCAATTTCTTTATTTATGTTAATTTTTAATGAAAAGTCAGTATATTTTACAGTATGTTGATTTAGGCCATGTCCTTCAGATCCAAATAGTAGTACATTGTTTCCATTCCATTTGACTTCTGTAAAGTTTTTATCACCATCTGCTGTAAAACCAT
>CABZOF010000006.1 GCA_902527215.1 uncultured Pelagibacteraceae bacterium
TGCTCCGTGAGTGATATGGCCTCTGCAGTAGAATTTGATCCAGTGCCTGCAATTACAGGAATTTTTCCTTTTGCTTCTTGTATGCATAACTCTATAACTTTTTCATGTTCTTTATGTGAAAGAGTTGGAGACTCACCCGTTGTACCAGCTGGCACAAGCCCATTTGTTCCATTTTCTAAATGAAAATTAATAATTTTTACATAAGTTTCCTCATCAAGACTATCGCCATTAAATGGCGTTACTAAAGCTACATTTGAACCTTTAAACATAAATATTTATATCATAAGTTATTAAAAATGATTTTTAGAAAATCTATATTACTACTAACAACTATATTTTTTTTTAGCTTTTTTCAATCATCATATTCAAATGAAATAATAATACCTAAGAAAAAACCTACATTTAAAAATCAGATATTAATACCTCCGTTGAAACCTGGAACATTTGATGAAAAACAAAGTTTAAAGGATGATAAGGATTTACCTAAAGAGATATTTGGAATTTTATTACCTCCAAAAAAACCACTTGTTGTTAAAAAACAGTTACTAAGAACTGCAAAAAAAACAAAATACTATAGTGAGAGAGATTTTGAATATGCAAAACAAGCAATTAGATTTATGGAAAAATCTAATTGGAAAGATGCAAAAAATACAGCAAAAAAAGCTAGAGCTCAATCCATATATGATTTCATTGAATGGAGACATTTACTTACTTCAGGAAATAGAGCAACTTTCTCTGAATATAAAAGGTTTATCGAAAGAGTTAAGGATTATCCAAGATTTGATAGAATTAAATATCTTGCTGAACACAAAATAAATTTACAAAACCATTCTTCTACAGAAATCATTAATTGGTTTCAAAGTAACGAGCCATTAAGTGGATATGGAAAAATGATGTTAGGTGAAAGTTTGATAAAAATTGGTAAATCTGGGGAAGGTATTAAACTAGTCAAAGAAGGTTTTGTAAATGCTGACTTAAATACAAATAGTCTAAAATATTTTAGAAAAAAATTTAAAAATATTTTAGATACTTCAGATTATATCAAACGAGCAGATTATTATGCGTGGGAAGGTAAACACTGGGACCTTAAAAGAATTATTAGATATTTACCAAAGGATTATCAATTACTTTATACTGCTAGACAAATATTAATAAGTAGAGGCTATGGTGTTGATGAGGCAATAAAAAAAGTACCACAAAAATTAAAAAATGATCCTGGTCTAAAATATGACAGATTGAAATGGAGACGGAAAAAAGGTCGTGTAGATAGTTCATTAGAAATATTAAATGATATTCAAAATACAAAGAAATATTTAGTTAGACCTGATATATGGTGGAAAGAAAGATCAATAATTGGAAGATCTTTATTATATAAAAAAAAATATAATACTGCTTATAAAGTAGTTTCAAAACATGCAATGTCAGAGGGCCCTGAATATGCTGAGGCCGAATGGATGAGCGGCTGGATAGCATTGAGTTTTTTAAAAAAACCTGAGCTGGCAGAAAACCATTTTAAAAATTTTTATTACAGTGTTAACTACCCAATAAGTCTTTCAAGAGGTGCTTACTGGTTAGGAAGAACTTATGAAAAGATTGGTGATAAAGAAAATTCTAACAAATGGTATTTTGAAGGATCAAATTATTTAACAACTTATTATGGTCAACTTTCACATATGAAAGTTAAACCACAAGAAAAATTTGAATTAGATAAATTAATGTTTGTTGATGATAAATATGAGCAAGAATTTTATTTAAAAAAACTTGTCGCAATTGTGGATCTACTTGATTATTTAAATAAAGATAAATACACTAAACATATATTAAGACATTTAGCTAATGATAATATAGAAAAGGGAAGCGAGGTTTTGGCTGCGAAACTGGCGTCCAATATTTCACGATTTGATTTTGCAATACAGGTTTCCAAAATAGCTTCATACAAAAAAAGATTTCATAACCAATTTAATTATCCAATCATGAGTGTGCCAAAATTTGTTGGTGGCAGGAAAATTCCTGATCCGGCTTTAATATTATCTATTATAAGACAGGAAAGTGAATTTGATACTTCGGCTAGAAGCAGAGTTGGTGCTCAAGGATTAATGCAGCTTATGCCGTACACTGCTAAAACAGTTTCAAAACAAGCTAAACTTGGTTACTCTAAATCAAAATTAACAACCGACCCTGAATATAATATAAATTTAGGATCTCATTATATAGCTGGATTGATTAGTAATTATAAAGGCTCCTACCCTTTTGCTACAGCTGCATATAATGCAGGACCAAAAAGAGTTAAGTATTGGAAGAAATTAAACAAGGATCCTCAAAAAAAACAAATAGATTATGTGGATTGGGTTGAGCTAATAAAATTTAAAGAAACGAGAAATTACGTTCAAAGAGTTTTAGAAAATTATAATGTTTATAGGTACATATTGTCTCAAAAACCAATTTATCTCAGCGATTTTTTTGAAAATAAGCCACTATATTAATGGCGGAAGGAGAGGGATTCGAACCCTCGGTACACCTTTTCAAGCGTACGGCGGTTTAGCAAACCGCTGGTTTCAACCAGCTCACCCATCCTTCCGTACTTAGATGTGTAACTTGAAATCATTGAATATTCAATATTAATCAAGTAATTTCTGGCAATTATGAAAAACAAATATTCGATATTCTCACTAATTAAAAATGCTTTTTCGCAGCATGAAAACTGGAAGCAAGCATGGGGAGATCCTAAGCCAAAAAGAGAATATGAAGCTATTATAATTGGTGGCGGTGGCCACGGTCTAGCAACAGCTTACTACCTAGCTAAAAAGCATAACATGAGGAATATTGCTGTTTTAGAAAAAGGCTGGATTGGTGGAGGAAATACGGGAAGAAATACTACAATTATAAGATCAAATTATTTGTGGGATGCAAGTGCTGGATTATACGACCATGCATTAAAGATTTGGGAAAATTTATCTCAAGAATTAAACTATAATATAATGTTCAGTCAAAGAGGAGTTGTGAATTTAGCCCATAACCTTCAAGATGTAAGGGATTTAAAAAGAAGAACTCACGCAAACAGACTTAATGGCATTGATGCTGTGTGGTTAAATACAAATCAAGTAAAAGAATTTTGTCCAATAATAAATACTTCTCCAGATATAAGATACCCTGTTCTTGGTGGAACATTACAAAGAAGAGCGGGAACTGCTAGACATGATGCTGTTGCATGGGGTTATGCAAGAGGTGCAGATGAAATGGGTGTTGATATAATACAAAATTGTGAAGTTAAAGGTATAAAAAGAAATGGAGATCAAGTTGAAGGTGTTGAAACATCAAAAGGATTTATTAAAACAAAAAAAATTGGTGTTGTTGCAGCAGGACACTCAAGTGTAATTGCTAACATGGCAGGATTAAAATTACCGCTGGAAAGCAAACCTTTACAGGCATTAGTTTCAGAACCAGTCAAACCAATAATTGACACTGTAGTAATGTCCAATGCAGTACATGCATATGTTAGTCAGTCTGACAAAGGTGAACTAGTAATTGGCGCTGGTACGGACGCTTATGTTTCTTATACTCAAAGAGGTAGTCATGATGTTGTTGAAGGAACATTAAAAGCAATATTGGAGCTGTACCCTATTTTTAGCCGAATGAAAATGTTGAGACAATGGGGTGGAATTGTTGATATATGTCCTGATGCAAGTCCAATAATTAGTAAAACAAATATAAAAGGACTCTATTTTAACTGTGGTTGGGGCACTGGAGGTTTTAAAGCAACACCTGGATCTGGTGATTTATTTGCACACACTATTGCTAATGATGAACCACATAAATTAAATGCTGCATTTAATCTTAATCGATTTGTGAGTGGAGATCTAGTTGACGAACATGGTGCAGCCGCTGTAGCACACTAATGTTTTTAATAAATTGTCCATATTGTGGTGAAAGAGACCAAAGTGAATTTTCATGTGGAGGTGAAGCTCACATGGTTAGACCCAAACAACCAACTGAGCTAAGTGACGATCAATGGGCAGAATATCTATTTATGAGAAAGAATATTAAAGGAGTTCAGTTCGAAAGATGGAACCATGCTCATGGATGTAGGAAATGGTTTAATATGGTTAGAGACACATCTAATGACAAGATACATGCGGTTTATAAAATGGGTGAAAAACCACCGGTAGAATAAATGACAAAATTTAGAGTTAATAAGACAAAACATGTAGATCAAACTAAAACAGTTTCATTCAATTTCGATGGAAAATCTTATCACGGTTTTGATGGTGATACTTTGGCATCTGCCCTACTTTCAAATGGAGTTCATTTAGTTGGTAGAAGCTTTAAATATCATCGACCGAGAGGGATAATGTCTTGTGGATCGGAAGAACCTAATGCGATATGCCAAATAAACGAAAATACAGATTTAACAGAACCTAATGTTCGAGCTACAGAGATTGAATTGTATGAAGGTTTAAAAGCCTCAAGTCAAAATTGTTGGCCCAGTGTTAATTTTGATATAGGAGGAATTAACAATTTTATATCTCAATTTATACCCGCAGGTTTTTATTATAAGACTTTTATGTGGCCTAAAAGTTTCTGGAAAAAAATTTATGAACCGCTGATAAGATGGTCTGCGGGACTAGGAAAATCACCAACAAAACCCGACCCTGAATTGTATGACCATAAACATGTTCATTGTGATGTATTAATAATAGGTGGTGGTATTTCTGGAATTATTGCATCAAAAATTGCTGCAAAAAACAATTTAAGAACAATATTGATTGAAGATAAAAATATTCTTGGTGGATCAACAATATTTCAAAAGAATGAAAATTATAAAATTAATAATAAATATTCTAGTGAATGGTTAGATGATGAGATTGCTGAACTTCAAAAATTAGATAATTTAACAATCAAAACTAGAACAAGCTTAGCTGCTTATCATAGTTATAATTACCTCTTAGCAAAAGAAAATATTTCAGACCACTTACCATTGGATAAAAAAAATGGTGGCATCAGACAGAGATTATGGAAAATTAGAGCTGATAAAGTATTAGTAGCAACAGGTGCTATTGAAAGACCGCTTGTATTTAATAATAACGATAGACCAGGAATAATGCTTGCTAACTCTGTAAAAAAATATTTAGATTTTTATGGTGTATCTTGTGGATTTAATAATGTGATATTTACTAATAATGATAGTGCTTACGAAACAGCTGTTTCATTGAAAGAAAAAGGAATATCTGTTGAAATAATAGATATAAGAAAAAAATCTAATTCCAAAATTGTTAAAAATGCTGAAAAACTTGGAGTTAAAATCTATTGGAACTCAACAATAGTTAATACTTTTGGTCATAGAAAAATAAAGTCTATTGAGATAATGAATTTATCAGAAGATGGATCAAATGTTGTTGGAGATAAAAATAGAATTAACTGTGATTGCTTAGCAGTAAGTGGTGGTTGGACGCCAATGGTTCACATGCATACACAATCTGGTGGAAAATTAGATTTTAGAGAAAATGATCAAACTTTTATACCAACTGAAATCGACGAAAATCATATTAATGTTGGTTCATGTAATGGTGACTTTGAGCTTGAAGAAATAATTAATAATACAAATAAAAAGGTAAAGAATTTTTTGAAGGTCAGCGAAACTGAATTTGACAACACCTCTGTACTTAACTCAAAAGAATTAGATAAAAGAAATATATGGCTACTACCAAATTATATATCAGAGGGTAAATGTAAATCTTTTATTGATTTTCAAAATGACTCTACTGCAAAAGATATAAAACTTGCGCTTAGAGAAGGTTTTAAATCTATTGAACATGTAAAACGTTACACAACAACTGGTATGGCAACTGACCAGGGCAAACTATCCAATATGCATGCATTGGGGATTATTGCAGATACTGCTGGTGTTAAAATGGGTACATTAGGAACAACAACATTTAGACCACCGTTCACACCATTAACTTTTGGGTCAATAGTTGGAAGAAGTGTAGGTAAGTTTTTTGATATTATAAGAAAAACGTCAATTCATGAATGGCATAGTCAAAATAATGCTAAATTTGAAAATGTTGGACAATGGAAAAGGCCTTGGTACTACCCTATTAATGACGAAGGTCTGCATGATGCTGTTCAAAGAGAAAGTAAGGCAGCTAGAGATAGTGCAGGAATTTTAGATGCTTCTACACTTGGAAAAATAGATATTCAAGGAACTGACGCATCTGAATTTTTAAATAGAGTTTACACAAATGCATGGTCAAAATTAGGAATTGGAAAATGCAGATATGGATTGATGTTAAATGAAGATGGAATGGTATATGATGATGGTGTTACGACAAGATTAGGTGAAAATCATTACTTAATGACTACAACAACAGGAGGGGCGGCGAATGTTCTTTCAAAACTTGAAGATTATTTACAAACAGAGTGGCCTGAATTAGATGTTTATTTAACTTCAGTCACTGACCACTACTCAACAGCAAGTGTATGTGGTCCAAACTCTAAAAAAATATTAACCAAAATATTTCCTGATAAAGATTTTAGTGATGAAGCATTTCCACATATGTCTTACCAAAATGCCAAAATCGATGAGATTAATTGTAGAATAATGAGAATAAGTTTTACTGGTGAACTTAGTTATGAAATTAATGTAGAGTCAAAATACGGAAAATCGTTATGGGAGAAATGCATTGAGGTAGGAAAAGAATTTAAAATTACTCCATACGGAACAGAAACAATGCATTTATTAAGAGCTGAAAAGGGTTTTATTATTGTTGGTCAAGATACAGATGGTACTATGACACCAATTGACCTTCAAATGGATTGGATAGTTAGCAAAAAAAAATATGATTTTATTGGAAAAAGATCTCTTTATAGAAGTGATACTATAAGAGAAGATAGAAAACAACTTGTAGGATTACTCACAGATGATCCAAATGAAGTTTTAGAAGAAGGAGCCCAGATTGTCTCTGATGTGAACAAAAAACCAATAGAAATGATTGGACATGTAACATCGAGTTACTTTAGCCCAAATTTAAATAAATCAATCGCACTTGCTGTCGTTAAAAGTGGAAAAAAAATGAATGGCCAAAAACTTATTGTGCCAATGGAAAATAAAAACATAAATGTAACAGTGTCTGATTCAGTTTTTCTAGATAAAGAAAATAAGAGGATTTATGCTTAATCAAGAATATCCTAAATTTGAAAAAGGTTCATTTGAAGGTCTCGAAATTTCTTTATCTGAACCAATTGTAAAAATAAATTTAAGAGGAAAAAAGAAAGAATTTTTTACCAAAATAGGAAAAATCTTATCTATAATTTTACCTATTGAGCCAAATACAAGTTCATCAAATCAACAATACAGTACGCTGTGGTTAAGTCCAGACGAATGGTTAGTATATTTTAACGGTGAAGATCGACAATTATTCAATAACCTTTTTAATGAAATTTCAAAACTTAATTTTGGTTCAGTCGTTGATGTTTCAAATCAATGGATTTGTATTAATATTAAAGGAAATAAGACTTTTGATCTTCTTTCGTCTGGATCGCCATTTGATTTTAACAATTTCAAAATAACTAAAAATTCAGTTACTCAAACTCTGTTAAACCACACAGATGTGATTATCCACCATAAAGAAATTAATGAAATTAATCTTTTTGTAAGAAGATCCTTCTCAGAAGATTTATTGTTGTGGATTAAGGATAGCGCTAGGTTTATCTAATTTTTTTTTTATGTAATAACTCACATAACTAAATAAAAGTATCGAAAGCGTCCATTGAAAAATAAACCACAACCAAAAAAAACTATCAAAATCTGCAGATAGATATTTGGCTAAGTAAAAAACACAAATTGGAACAAAAACATTTCGCAACATATTATTTATCATTGCATAATTAGATTTTTTTAATCCCATAAAAAAACCGTTTGATAAAAAGAAAATTGGGTAAGCTGGTAATATAAAAGCTGCGATTTTTAAATACCTTCTTCCATATTCTAATACCACTTCGTTGCTAGAAAAAAATCTTGGAACTATATCAGCTGTTAAATAAACTAATATTCCTGAAAAAACCATCAAGATAAGTCCATATTTAATTGAAACGAAGTAAGTTTCTTTAACTCTATCAAAGTTATTTGCACCATAATTTTGAGCTATAATTGAGATTATTGCAGTATTTATTCCCAGTATTGGTAGTAAAACAACCTGCTCTATTCTCGTAGCTGCACCATAACCAGCAACTGCTAGCTCACTTGTTTGACCAACATAAGTAAATATAAATGTAGCAGCAACTGCATATCCACATATTGCAATTGATATTGGCATTGATTGAAAGAAAATATTTTTTAAAAAAATTAATTTTACTTTAAAAAATTCAATTGTAATTTTTTTTACTCTTGTGTTTTTTAAAATTTTAAAAAAAATAATAAGAAAAGCGATTAATTGCGCAATAATTGTTGATAAGCCTATTCCCATCATTCCCATTGCTGGAATAAATAAAAACCCAAATATTAAGATAGGATTTAAAATTATATTTAGTAGAAAGCTTAAAACCAAAACATTTCTGTATGTTTTTGTATCTCCTTCTGCATGTAATAAAGAGTTAAGTGATACAACAAGAAAAAAAAGAAATGATCCATAAAACATAATATTTGTATATTGAAGTCCTAAATTTGTAATTTCCTCATTCGAACCCATTATGTTAAAAACTTTTTCAGCAAAATATAAACCTATGAATGTAATAAAAACTGATATGATCAGTCCATAGATAACAATGTGAGTGAAATAATAAGATACATTTTTTTCATTTTTTTCTCCAATGCTATTCCCTATTAAGGAAGTTCCCGCAACTGTTACTCCAATTGATGTTGCTACAATAATAAAATATATTGGAAATGATTTACTGAGCGCAGAAAGTGCTTCAGGTGAGATTAATCCTGAATAAAAAGTATCAACAATATTGTATAATGTTTGAAAAAGCGTACCTACACTTGCTGGAATTGCAAGTTTTCTAACAAGTGAAGGTATATTTTCTTTAAGCAAATCCATAAAAATTATAATTTAATTAATACTCTTTTTTAAAGATATGTCTCTTGCCAGTTTTTTTTGCAAGTATTATTTGCTTTTGTCTCATTGCAAATCTTGATTTTTGATCATCTGTTAAATAATCGTGACATTTTGGACAATGAATGCCTTCTAAATATTTAGAAGATTTTTTTTCTTTGATAGAAAGAGGTTTTCTGCAACCACTACAAATTGAATAACTGCCCTGCTTCAAGCCATGTTTTATTGAAACTCTATTATCAAAAACAAAACATTCTCCGTTCCATTGACTATTTTTTTTATTAGTATTATTCAGATAGTTGATAATTCCACCTTTTAAAATATATACATTTTTAAATCCTTTTTTTTTCAAATAAATATTTGCTTTTTCACACCTGATACCACCTGTACAAAACATTGCTATATTTTCGCTATTTTTAAATTGATTTAAATATTTAGGAAATTCACGAAAGTTTTCTATATTTGGATTTAAAGATTTTTTAAAAGTACCCACATCATACTCAAAAGATTTCCGTGCATCTATCAAAACTGTGTTTTTTTTTTTAATTATTTTATTCCATTCCCTTGGATTGAGGTTGTTCTTTGGATAATTATAGTTTCTAACTTTAAAACCCATTGGAACAACTTCCTTTTTGATTTTAATTTTAAGTTTATGAAATGGATTAAATTTACTATTAGAATTATTTTCTGAATTAAATTTTTTTATAGATAATATTTTTTTTAGAAGTTTATTGAATTTTGAAAGGTTATTTTTTTTATCTGAAATTGTTCCATTAACACCTTCAGATGAAATTATTATTGTTCCTCTAATTTCATAATCTTTAAGATTATTTTCTAATTTATTTTTTAATTTTTTAAGATTATTAAGTTTTTTAAATTTATAAAAACCAAAAATATTAAACATTATAAAACCCTACAAACAGTCATTCCATCTCCTAATGGGATAATTATTTGTTCTACCCTTTCATCAGTTGATACATGCTCATTTAATTCTCTAATATTTAATGTAAATTTATCCATATTATCTTCATCTGCAACTTCACCATGCCATAAAACATTATCAATAATGATCAAACCACCTTTTTTTATTATCTTTAATGATTTTTCATAATATTCTTTATAGTTAAGCTTATCAGCATCAATAAAAACCATGTCATATTTTTGTTTTTTTAATTCATCTAAACTATCTAGCGCAGGTTTTACAATCGTTTGAATTTTTTTATCTTGATTAGCTTTCTTAAAAAAACTTACTGCGATCTTGTTTGTCTCTTTGTCTTTATCAAGTGCTGTAAGTTTTCCATCATCAGGAAGTGCAAGGGCAATAGAAAGTGCACTTAAACCAGTAAAAGTTCCAATCTCAAGCACATTTTTTATATTAGATATTTTTATTATTAAATGGAGAAAATGACATTGAGATATTGCTACTTGCATTTTCTTTTCATTTCCAAGGGTATTATTATAATCTATGATTTCTTTTTGAACTGAGTTTAGTTTAAAACTAAAATTATTAATATATTTTTCAATTTTTTCAGAAATTTCAATATTCTTTCCCATCTATCTTAATTATATAATGACTATAGGTTTAGTTAAATTAAAGTTTCTTCTTTAATATTTCGTTAATTAATTGAGGGTTGGCTTTTCCACCAGAAGCTTTCATAGCTTGCCCCACAAAAAAACCAAATAGCTTTTCTTTTCCTTGTTTATACTCAATGGCTTTTTCTCTATTATCATTGATTATTTTATCAATTAATGCTTCTAGTGCTTTAGGATCACTTTCTTGCTTTAATCCTTTTTCCTCAACAATTATTTGGGGATCTATGTCACCATCCAACATTAATTCAAATATTGTCTTAGCAATTTTTCCTGAAATTGTTCCATTTTTAATTAAATTAATCAATTTTGCCAAGTTTTTTGCACTTATTGGACTTTGAGCAATTTCAATATTTTTATCATTTAAAACAGCAAATAATTCTCCTGTAATCCAATTTACGGCTAGTTTTATGTCACGGTTTTTACCCATTTTGGCAACAACTTCTTCAAAATATTTAGCTGTATCGATATCAGAGACCAATATTGTTGCATCATAAGGTGACACTTTTAATTCATCAATAAATCTTTTCTTTTTATCATCTGGTAATTCAGGGATTTCAGATTTTAGTTTATCAATAAATTCATCCGTAACTTCTAATGGAAGTAAATCTGGATCTGGAAAGTATCTATAATCATGAGCATCTTCTTTCGACCTCATTGATCTTGTTTCATTTTTTTTTGTATCAAAAAGCCTTGTTTCTTGATCTATTTTTTGACCTTCTTCTATTAAATCGACTTGTCTATTTGCTTCATAAATAATTGCCATTTGCATGAATTTGATAGAATTAACATTTTTAATTTCACATCTTGTTCCTAAATCTGTTGAGCCTTTTATTCTTACAGACACATTAACATCAGCTCTTAATGATCCGTCTTGCATATTCCCATCGCAAGTTCCTAAATATCTCATGATAGATCTAAGTTTTTTTATATAGGCATTCACTTCATCTGGTGATCTTAGATCAGGCTTACTAACAATCTCCATTAAAGCTACACCTGATCTATTAAGATCAACTAGTGTATTACTAGGATCAATATCATGAATACTTTTACCTGCATCCTGCTCTAAATGTAATCTTTCTATTCCAACCTGTTTTTGACCTTCAGGCATATCCAAAATAACATTACCCTCACCCACGATTGGGTATTTATATTGTGAAATTTGATAACCTTGAGGTAAATCTGCATAAAAATAATTCTTTCTATCAAAAACAGACTTATTATTGATCTTAGCTTTTAAACCAATACCAGTTTTTATAGCTTGTTTAACACAAAATTCATTAATTACTGGAAGCATGCCTGGAAAAGCTGCATCAACTAAGCTTACTTGAGTATTAGGTTCAGCGCCAAATTTTGTAGAAGAAGATGAAAAAAGTTTTGAATTTGATGTTACTTGAGCATGAACTTCAAGTCCTATAACAACTTCATAAACATTATCATTTCTTTCAATTAAATATTCCAAATTATTTTTAGACATTATTTCATCCACCAATCAGTTATATTATTTTTATAATTGATTTTTTCCTCCATTGAATAAGCAATATTTAAAACTGTTTGTTCATCAAACGGTTTACCTATTATTTGTAAACCCAATGGATAATTATTTTTATCTACACCTGCAGGTATTGAAATCCCAGGTAAACCTGCAAGGTTTACTGGAACAGTAAATATATCATTTAAATACATTGAAACTGGATCATTAGATTTTTCTCCTATTTTAAATGCAGAACTTGGTGTTGAAGGTGTCAAAATAGCATCTACTTTATTATAAGCTTGGTCGAAATCTTGTTTGATTAATTGTCTAACTTTTTGAGCTTTAAGATAGTAAGCATCATAATATCCAGAAGATAAAACATAGGTGCCAATCATTACCCTTCTCTTTACTTCTTCACCAAATCCATCTGATCTAGTTTTTTCATACATATCAATTAAATTTTTCCCGGGAGATCTTAGACCATATTTAACACCATCATATCTTGCTAAATTAGATGATGCTTCAGCTGGAGCTACAATATAATAAGTTGGTAAAGCATAGCTAGTATGAGGTAATGAAATGTCAATTATTTCTGCTCCACAATCTTTTGCATACTCAATACCTTTTTTCCAAAGTTTCTCAATTTCGTCTGGCATCCCATCAACTCTATATTCTTTTGGAATACCGATTTTTAAACCTTTAATATTTCTAGTTAGCTCTGATGAATAATTATTTCTTTTAAAATCAATTGAGGTTGAATCTTTTTTATCAAATGATGAGATCACCTCTAAAAGAATGGAGCTATCTTTGACATCTTTGCTCATTGGACCTGCTTGATCTAGAGATGATGCAAAAGCAACAATTCCATATCTTGAACAGCTACCATAAGTAGGTTTTAGTCCTACTGTACCAGTGAATGAGGCAGGTTGCCTAATAGATCCACCAGTGTCAGTACCTATTGTTACAGGTGTTAAATTAGCTGCTAAAGCCGCTGAAGAACCACCAGATGATCCACCAGGAACTAAATCTTCTGCGATTGGGTTTTGAACATTACCAAAAAAACTTGTTTCATTAGATGATCCCATTGCAAATTCATCACAATTTAGTTTGCCAAGCAATATGCCTCCTTCGTTCCATATATTTTGTGTTACAGTAGATTCATAGGTTGGTACAAAATTATTTAAGATATTGCTTCCAGCTGTTGTTCTTACTTCATTTGTACAAAAGAGATCTTTTACAGCAATTGGAATGCCTGGAAGTTTTAAATCAAAATTTGGTTTATCATCAAACTCTTTTGAAAGTTTAAGACAATTTTCAAAATTTTCAGTTACATATACATTTATTTTTTTTGACTTTTCAGCTCTATAAACAAAAGATTTTACAGCTTCATTTGAAGATATTTTTTTCTCTTTAATATTTTTAATTAATTCATAAAGTGTTAAAGATGTTATTTCAGACATTACTCAACAACTTTCGGTACAACAAAAAAATCATCATTTTTTTCAGGTGAATTTTTTAATATTTTTTCTCTTATATTTTCACTAGTTATTTTATCATTTCTAAATCTTAACGTTGTTTCGGCTATAGAAGTTAATGGTTCAACTTTATCTGTATTTAATTCGTTTAATTTTTCAATAAATTCAAATATTGAATTCATATCAGTTGCTAGTTTTTCTGCTTTTTTCTCATCTAGTGAGATTCTAGCTAATTTTGATATGTGTTTTACAGTTTTAAGATCTATAGTCATATGGTAAAAAATATTGTCGCAAACTACCACTTAAGTTAAAAATATACAATATGATCACAATTAATGAATTCAAATCAAAAGTATCAGATGGATCAAGAATTATAGGTATAGATTTGGGTTCAAAAAGGATTGGAATTGCAATGAGCGATGGCAATCAAAAAATTGCTACACCTTATAAAACTTTAGAAAAAATAAAGTCTTCTAAATTAATTGAAGATATTAAGAGTATTATCAAGGAGAACGATGTCAAAGGCATAATAGTTGGGAATCCAATAAATATGGATGGTTCATACGGAAAATCATCACAATCAGCTAAAGACATAGCAATCAATCTTGCAGATAAAATTAACATTCCTGTTTGCCTATGGGATGAAAGATTATCTACAGTTGGAGCTTTTAATTTGTCAAGTGAATTAGATATAAACGTTAGCAAAAGAGAGAAAGATATAGATAAATTTGCTGCAGCATTTATTTTACAAGGAGCCCTAGATTATTTACAGAATTAATGCTTGCATAGTTAACTCTATATAGTTATAGAGTTAATTTTAATGGCAATTAAATCTAAAAAAGCTATTAAAATTTCTCAAAAACATTTGTTAGGTATTCAAGACTTGTCAGTCAAAGATGTAAATATAATTTTGAATGAAGCTTCAAAATTCATTGAGTTAAACAAAAGCAAAAACAAAAAGCTTGATATTTTAAAAGGTAAAACGCAAATCAATTTATTTTTTGAACCTTCGACCAGGACTCAAAGTTCTTTTGAATTAGCAGGAAAAAGATTAGGTGCAGATGTAATGTCAATGAATATTACAAACTCTGCTATAAAAAAAGGTGAAACTCTAATAGATACAGCAATGACATTAAATGCAATGCATCCAGATATCATCGTTATAAGGCATCAAGATTCTGGTGCTTGTAATTTGTTATCTCAAAAAGTTAATTGTGCAGTTCTAAATGCAGGAGATGGACGAAGAGAACACCCTACTCAAGCTCTACTAGATGCGTTAACTATAATAAATAGAAGAAAAAAAATAGAAGGTCTTAAAATAGCTATATGTGGAGATATTCTTCATTCAAGAGTAGCAAGATCAAATATTTATTTACTAAACATGTTAGGTGCTGAAGTAAATATAGTAGCTCCAACTAATCTTATGCCAAATGAAATAGAAAGATTTGGTGTCAATATTTTTTCAGATATGAAAAAAGGGGTTAAAGACTGTGATATAGTGATGATGTTAAGACTTCAGAATGAAAGAATGACAAGTTCTTTTCTATCTTCTAACAGAGAATACTATGAATATTACGGTTTAACACCAGACAAAATAAAATTTGCTAAAGAAGATGCGCTTATAATGCACCCAGGCCCAATGAACAGAGGAATTGAAATTGATACAAACTTAGCAGACGATATTAATAAAAGTGTAATTAAAGAACAAGTTGAATTAGGAGTAGCAGTAAGAATGGCTTGCTTAAAGATATTTTGTGAATAAATGAAAAAAAAATACTTTATAAATGCAAATATAATTGACCCGTATAATTCATTAAATGAGACAGGTGGATTAATAATTGACGAAAATGGAAAAATTGAAGGTGTTGGTAAAAAAGTAAATACTAATAATATTCCATCTCGAGAAAAAGTAATCGATTTAAAAGGTAAGCATATATTCCCTGGTTTAGTAGATATGCGTGTATTTGTTGGTGAGCCTGGTTTTGAATATAAAGAAAATTTTAGAACATTAAGCGAAGCTGCTTTATCAGGTGGAGTGACATCCGTTGTAACAATGCCTAACACAAATCCAGTGATTGATAATGTTTCGATTGTTGATTTTCTTAGAAGAAGAGGAAGAGATAAATCTAAAATAAATATTTTTCCAACTGCTGCATTAACTGTAAATACAGAGGGAGAGAACATGACAGAATTTGGGTTATTGCAAGGAAAAGGGATTATTGGATTTACAGATGGAATTAAAACTATTCAAAACCCGAGGATAATGAATAGAATTATAAATTCAGCCTCAGATTTAAATTCTTTAATTATACAACATGCAGAAGATGCAGAGTTATCAAAAGATGGAATGATTAATGATGGCATAATTGCTACAAAACTTGGTTTGCAGGGAATTCCTGTAAGTGCAGAATTGTTAGTCTTAGAAAGAGATTTAACTTTATTAGAGTATAACAATTGCAGATATCATATATCACAAATTTCATCAGCAAGTTCAGTTGAAATAATTAGAGAGAGAAAGAATAAAGTTAATTTTAGCTGCGGTGTTTCAATTAATAATTTATCTTTAAACGAAAATGATATTGGTGATTTCAAAACATTTTTAAAGTTGTCTCCACCTTTAAGAACCGAAGATGATAGAAACGCTCTAGTTCAAGGGTTGGTTGATGAAACGATTGATGTAATAGTATCAGATCATAAACCTGAAGACGAGGAAAATAAAAGATTAACTTTTGCACAAGCAGAAACTGGTGCATCAGGTATCGAAACTTTATTACCTTTAAGTTTAGAGTTATATCACAATGGATCGGTAAATTTAGAAACTATTATAAAGGCTTTAACATCTAGTCCTGCAAAAATACTTAAAATTAACAAAGGTAATTTATCAATAGGTAATGATGCTGACTTTTGTATTGTAGACATAAACAAACCATGGGTAGTGAGAAAAGAAAAATTAATATCAAAATCAAAAAATACTCCAATAGAAGATAAAAAATTGCAAGGTAAAGTAATGAATACTTTTGTTAATGGAGAAGAATTATTTAAAGCTGAATAATGGATTACATAATTACAGCTTTAATATCTTATTTATTTGGTTCAATTCCTTTTGGATACATATTTACAAAAATATTTCTTAAAAAAGATATAAGAGATGTGGGGTCTGGAAATATAGGAGCAACAAATGTTTTAAGAACAGGTAATAAAAGATTAGGATATTTAACCCTAATACTAGATATTTTAAAAGCTGTTATACCTGTTATTTATGTAAAGCTTTATTATCCTGATTTAATTTTTATTTCAGCACTTTGTGCTTTTTTAGGTCATTTATTTCCAGTTTGGTTAAAATTTGATGGAGGTAAGGGTGTTGCAACATTTGTGGGAATACTAATTTCAATAAATATTTATTATGCATTAATATTTGGTATTATTTGGATTTTAACCTTTATTATATCTAAATATTCTTCCCTATCTTCCTTAATTGCATCAATCTCAATACCAATTTACATATTAATTTTAGGTAATGGTAATTTTATTTTTTTTACCATTATGTTTGTTTTAATTTTTTATACACATAGAGAAAATATAAAAAGATTAATAAACAAAGAAGAAACAAAGAGTAAAATTTATTAATTTGACAGTTAAATAGTTATAAGTAGTTTCAACAATAATGAATCTTGTAATTGTTGAAAGTCCTGCAAAAGCTAAAACTATAAATAAATATCTTGGTGCAGATTACACAGTTTTAGCTAGCTATGGTCATATCAGAGATTTACCATCAAAGAATGGTTCGGTTGATCCAGAAAATTCCTTTAAGATGATTTGGGAAGTTGACAGTTTTTCTAAAAAATATTTAAAGGAGATAACTGATACAGCCAAGAATTCAGACAAAATTATACTTGCTACAGATCCTGATCGTGAGGGTGAGGCAATAGCGTGGCATGTAAAAGAATTTTTAGATGAAAAAAAACTTCTGAAAGACAAAAAAGTTGAAAGAGTAGTCTTCAACGAAATCACTAAAAAAGCTGTAACAAATGGGATAGATAATCCTAGAAATATTGAGAATGAACTTGTTGATGCTTACATGGCAAGACGTGCTTTAGATTATCTAGTAGGTTTTAATATATCACCTATTTTATGGACAAAGCTACCTGGATCAAAATCAGCAGGAAGAGTTCAGTCTGTAGCACTTAGATTGCTTACAGAGAGAGAGCATGAAATAGAGATATTTCAACCTAAAGAGTTTTGGACACTAAATATAAATTTTTTAACAAAAAATAATTTAATAATAAATACAAATATTAATCAACTTGATGGAAAAAAAATTGAAAAGTTTTCATTTAAAAATAAACTGGAAGTTAATTCAGGAGTAGAATTAATAAAAAACAAAAAATATAAAATTAGTGATATAACTTCTAAAACATACACTCGAAACCCATCTGGTCCATTTACTACTTCAACTTTACAACAAACTTCATCTAGTAAATTAGGGTTTGGGGCATCAAGAACAATGCAAATTGCACAAAGATTGTATCAAGGTATAGATATAGATGGTGAAACAGTTGGTTTAATTACATATATGAGAACGGATGGTACAAATATCTCAAAAGATGCTGTTACCTCATTTAGAGATTTCATTACTCAGAACTACGGAAATGATTATTTGCCACCATCACCATTAAATTATTCAGGAAAAAAAGCAAAAAATGCTCAAGAGGCCCATGAAGCAATTAGACCAACAGAGATAAGTAGAGTTCCAGATGATATGAAAAAATATCTAAGCACAGATCAATATAAATTGTATAATTTAATTTGGTCAAGATCCCTGTCCTCACAAATGGAATCTGCAAAATTTGATAGAAAAACTATTACTATCTCATCTGATGATGAAAAAAATATATTTAAAGCAAGTGGCTCCACTTTAAAGTTTGATGGTTTTTTAAAAGTTTCAAATTTAGATGGAAATAAAGAAGAGGAAAATATTTTGCCAGATGTAAGTAAAGGAGAAATTTCTTATAAAAATTTTAATGATGAACAACACTTTACTCAACCCCCACCAAGATATTCTGAAGCTAGTCTTGTTAAAAAACTTGAAGAATTAGGAATTGGTAGACCGTCTACTTATGCTAGTATCATATCTGTTATTTCAAACAGAGGATATGCTGATATAGAAAATAAAAGATTTTTTCCAACAGATAGAGGAAAATTGCTATCTGCGTTTTTAGAAAAATTATTTTCAAAATATGTTGATTATGATTTTACTGCAAAATTAGAAGATCAATTAGATGACATAACATCGGGTAAAGAGAATTGGATTAAGGTTTTAGAGGAATTTTGGAGAGACTTTAATTTAAATGTAACAGATGTTAAGGAAAAAAGAACAAGAGAAGTTCTAGACTTACTTAATGAAAGTCTGGGATCATTAATTTTTGAAGTAGATAAAGATGGAAATATAAATAGAAAATGTAGACTTTGTGATAGTGGCCAATTAAGCTTAAAAAATAGTTTCAGAGGTGGTGCATTTATTGGATGCTCAAATTATCCAGAATGTAGATTTACCAGACCTTTATCTAAATCTAAGGCTGCTCAGCAATTAACATTGGCAGAACCAAAGCTAATTGGTCAAAATGATCATGGTAAAGATATATATTTAAAAAATGGAAGATTTGGCCCTTATTTGCAATACGAAAAAGAAAAAGAGGAAGAGGAAGCAAAAAAGAAAAAAAGAAAATTGAAAAAAGAGGAAAATAATATGAAAAATGTCTCAATACCAAAAGGGATTGATATAAAAAGTATAGATTTAGAGAGAGCAAAATATTTGTGCTCATTGCCATTAAGCTTAGGTAAAAATCCTGAAAATGATAAAGATATAACAGTCAATGTTGGAAGATTTGGTCCATATTTAAAATGTGAGAATAAATCTGCTCGTTTAGAGAATGTGGAAGAAATATTTAGCATTGGATTAAATAGAGCTGTAACATTAATTGCTGAGGCAAAACCTGGAAGAATTTCATCATCTTTAATTAAAGATCTGGGTGAGCACCCAGAAGATAAAAAACCAGTAAGGATTATGAAAGGTCAATATGGGCCTTATATAAAATACAAATCATTAAACGCTACTATTCCTGAAGAAAAAGACCCAATTGAATTAACAATGGAGGAGGCTCTTATTTTAATTGAGAAAAGAAAAGAGTACGATAAGAATAAAAAGAAAAAGAAAGGTAATTAATGTCTATTGATACAAAAATAAAAGAAATGGGTTTAGTTTTGCCAAAAGCAACTGATCCAGTTGGTTCATATGTTGCCACAAAAATTTCTGGTAATTTACTTTATATATCAGGACAAATATCAATAGATGCTGATGGACAATTAATTAAGGGTAAAGTTGGAAAAGACTTTAATACAGAACAAGCTTACAAAGCAGCACAAAGATGTGCATTAAATATAATTGCTCAGGCTAAAAAAGCATGCTCAGATGATTTATCAAAAATTAAATCATGTATTAAATTAACAGGTTTTGTTAATTCGACTGATGACTTTATCGAACAACCGAAAGTAATTAATGGAGCATCAGACTTAATTAAAGATGTATTTGGTGATAATGGCACCCATACGCGTGCTGCTGTAAGCACTAATAGCTTGCCTTTAGGTGTAGCGGTTGAAGTTGACGCAATATTCGAGATAAAATAATTATCTGCCTATACTATAGTATTTGATATTTGTATTTTTCATTTTTAAAGGTGAGTATAAATTTCTTAAATCGTAAATCTTAAATTTCTTCTTATTATTCAACCTATTAAAGTTTAGCTGCTTAAACTCATTCCACTCTGTATGAATGATTAAAAGGTCACTATTTTTACATGCATCTTTAATATTATTAAAATAGATTACTTTTTTTTTATCAAAATTATTTTTAATACCTGTAGGTTCATAATAAGAAACTTTTGCACCTTTTTTAATTAAATATGGTATTAATTTTAGAGATGCTGAGTCTCTCATATCATCAGTTCCCGCCTTAAAAGTGACACCTAAAAAAGTAATTTTCTTACTTTTCAGACTATTATTTAATATTTTTTTAATTTTAGTTAATAAATATTTGTACCTATTGTCATTAGAATAAATTGTTGATTTAACAATAGATAGGTTTGTTTTAAATTTTTCCGAAGTAGAAACTAAAGCTCTTGTATCTTTTGGAAAACAAGAGCCACCGTAACCTGGTCCAGCCCTTAAAAATCTTCCACCAATCCTATCATCAGCTCCAATACCTACCGATACATCAGTAACATCAACTTTAAGTTTTTCACATAAATTTGAAATTTCGTTAATAAATGTAATTTTTGTTGCAAGAAATGCATTAGCTGCATATTTTATAACCTCGGCAGCACGCCTTGATGTATTAAAATATCTGCCCTTCTTTTTAGTAATTGGAGAATATAGATTTTTCAGAATATTATTGGCTTTCTTACTTTTTGTTCCAACTACAACTCGATCAGGAAACATGAAATCTCTGATTGCTTCACCTTCTCTTAGAAATTCCGGATTTGAAACTACATCAAATAATTTTTTATTATTTTTAGTTGTTAATAATTTTTGAATTTTGTCTCCGGTAGTTACTGGAACTGTGGATTTAGTAACAATTATTTTATATCTATTTAAATTTTTTTTTATATCCTTTAAAACCTGATACACATATTTTAAATCAGCATCATTAGATTTAGGACTAGTAGGAGTACCAACACATATAAATATAAGATCTGATTTTTTGATTGACTCTGATATATTTGTTGAAAATTGAAGTCTTTTTTGTTTTAAATTTCTTTTAATTAGTTCTTCTAATCCAGGTTCATAAATAGGAATTTCTCCATTTTTAAGTTTAGAAATTTTATTTGAATTGTTATCAACACAAATGACATTATTACCAAGTTCAGAAAAACATGCTCCACTAACTAACCCTACGTAGCCAGATCCTATCACGCATATTTTCATAATTTTGCAATCTCCAATGTTGAATTAATATAACCTTTCATAGAACCACAATCTAAATATTTTCCAGAAAACTTATGACCAATAAATAAATATTTATTGTCAATCATTGTTTTAATTGAATCAGTAATATGTATCTCTCCCCCTTTTCCTTTTGTTTGTTTTTTTAGAATTTTAAATATATTCTTGTTTAATATATATCTTCCAATAACTGCATTATTGGATGGAGCTTCTTTAATATTCGGTTTTTCAATAACATCTGAAATAATAAAATTCTGATTATCAATTTTTTTGGATAAAGAATATATTCCCCAGCGATTTACATTATTTTTTTTAACTGACATACTAGCCATCACAGAAGCTTTATATTTTTTATGTAATTTAATCATATCCTTTGAACAGTTTCTTTTCATTATTAAATCATCTGGAAGGAGCATTAAAAAATATTTATTTTTAATAAATTTTTTTGTTTTTAAAACAGCATCACCTGTACCTAATGGTTTATTTTGATAAACAAATTTAATTTTTTTTTTATACTTTAGAATTTTTTTGTATTCTTTAATTATACGTGGGTCTTTTTTCTTTTTAATTAATGATTTGTAAAATTTATCATTATAGAAATAATTCTTTATCATTTCTTTTTTTTTGGAAATAATAAAAATGATTTCTGTAATTCCAGCTTCGATGCATTCATCAAGAATATACTCAATTCCTGGCTTTCCATTTATAGGTAAAAGTTCTTTAGCAAAAACACTGGTTAATGGTAAAAGTCTTGTACCTAAACCAGCAAGTGGAATAATGGCTTGTTTAATCATAAAGATAATTTATTTATAAACATATATTTAAAAAATGAAAATAATTACAAGTATTTTTGATTTAAATAAAGAGATTAAAGACTATAAAAATATTGGATTTGTACCTACCATGGGTGGAATACATGCTGGTCATATATCTTTAATAAAAGCTTCACAAAATAAAAAAAGTAAGACAATTGTAAGTATTTTTGTAAATCCTACTCAATTTAATAAAGGGGAGGATTTTAAAAAATATCCAAGAAATATTCAGAAAGATATTGCTATACTAGAAAAATTAAATGTAGAATATTTATTCACACCTAATACCAAAGATATATACAAATTTAAGGCTAAGAAATTTAATTTAAAAAAAAAAGACAAAATTTTATGTGCAAAATATAGAATTGGCCATTTTGAAGGTGTTCTAAATGTGATGAATAGACTGATGACTATTATAAAATCAAAAGATTTGTATATGGGTGAAAAAGATTATCAGCAGTTATATCTAATAAAAAAATTTCTATCAAAAAAGTTTAAGGTTCGTATTAATACATGTCCTACTATCAGAATAAATAATATTGCGTTATCTACACGAAACAAATTATTAAAAAAAAGATCTATCAAAAAAGCTTCAGAAATCGCATTATTTTTAAAAAAAGTTAAATATAAATCAAAATTGGAGGGTGCTAAATTAGTAGCTGATTTACATAATTATAAAATAAAATTAGAAAAAAAATATAATATAAAAGTAGATTATTTAGAATTCAGAGATGAAAAAAATTTAAAACTTAACAATTTCAATAATAAATATCGGCTTTTTGTGGCTTATGAAATAGACAGTGTTAGATTAATTGATAATTATTAGCTATAAAAAATAAGCACCTACACCTAAGAAGGAAACAAAACCAATAACATCAGTTATTGTAGTAACAAAAACACTTGATGAAATAGCCGGATCTATATTCATTTTTTTTAGAGTTACTGGTATTAAAATTCCAAAGAGCCCTGCAACTATCATTGTTAAAACCATTGAAATTGAAATTATTAATGCAAGCTGAATATCATTAAACCAGAAATAAACAATTACAGAACTTATAATTGCAAAGATAATCCCATTTAAAACACCTATATTAAATTCTTTAATTATATTATTTGTAAAATTATTTTTTGTTAAATCTTGTGTAGCTAAAGATCTTACAGTTACGGCTAGTGTTTGCATACCAGCATTACCTCCCATTGATGCAACAATAGGCATTAAAAAAGCTAAAACAACCATTTGTTCAATGGTAGCACCAAATAGACTAATACAATAAGTAGCTAAAAATGCTGTAAATAAATTTAATAAAAGCCAATTAAATCTTCGCTTAGTTTTTGTAATCACACCATCTGTTATTTCTTCATCACCTACACCGGCAAGTCTTAATGCATCTTCCTCGGCTTCCTCTTTAAGTACAGTTAAAATATCATCATAAGCTATCATACCCACCAATTTATCATTTTTATCAGTGACTGCAGCTGAGCTTAAATTATAATTTTCAAATAAATTTCCAACTTCTTCTTTATCCATATCTACAGGTATTAGAAGCTGAGACTCAGACATTATTGACATCATTTTTGCTTCTCTTGGAGTTCTTAATACTTTTGAAGAAGGGACGGTACCAATCGGCTTAAAATTTTCATCTACTATAAAGATTTCAAGGAACTCTTCTGGTAAATCTTTATTTTCTCTTAAATAGTCTATAGTCTGACCAACTGACCAATTGCTAGGAATGGCAGTAAATTCTCTTTGCATAATTCGTGCAGCTGAGTCTTCCGGATAGCTTAAGCTTTCTAATAAAGCAAACCGATCTTTAGGTGGAAGAGATCCTAAAATAGTATTTTTATCTTTTTCATCAACATTCTCTAAAATTTTAATTGCATCATCAGATTCTAAGTTTTTTAATATATTTACAATTGAATCTGATGATAAATATGCAATCAATTCAGATTGTATTGACTCGTTGAGTTCGACAAACACCTCAGGATCAACCTTAAAATTATTTAATTTAATTAAACTTTCTCTATTGTTTTCATTCAAATGTTCAATAATATCTGCTGCATCTGCAGGATGCATATCATTAAATGAATTAGTGATAAATTCAGCATCATTTGAGGAAATCTTGTCAGTTACTACCTTAATAAATTCTTTATTGAATTCAAAGTTTACTTTTTTATCTTTAA
>CABZOF010000007.1 GCA_902527215.1 uncultured Pelagibacteraceae bacterium
CTGGAGTTGACCAAGTCAGTGAGGTTCCTGAGAAATATTTGAATGAAGCAGAAGAAATACTTAAAGGCAAAAAATATAGAATAATTACAGTTTCTAGATTCGATAAAAGAAAAAATCATGAAAAAGTAATTATGGCTGTGAGAAATCTAAAAGAAATTTATCCCGAAATTGTCTATACATGTATCGGATACGGTGAGGAAGAGGAAAAATTAAAAAAATTAGTAATTGAACTTAAATTAGAAGAACAAGTAACTTTCTTAAAAGATATTCCTTCAGATTTAAAAAATGCTCTTATTTCTAAGTCGGATATTTTTGTAATGCCTTCAGTAATTTATAAAAAATCTGTTGAGGGATTTGGTATTGCTTACGTCGAAGCTGCACAATATGGTATCCCCTCAATCGGTGGTAAAGATGGAGGAGCGTCAGATGCAATAATCCACGAAAAAACAGGCTTGATATGTGATGGAAATAAATTGGAAGATGTATATTCAAGTATAGATAATCTTTTTAAAAACAATAAATATTTAGAATACGGCAAAGAAGCGAAAATTAATTCTACAAACTTTCTATGGGATAAGATAATTGAAAAATATAAGAGAATCTTGTAAAGTAGAAACATGATTGCAAAGTTTAACAATATTTTTTACTTAATTATCTTTCTTGCACATTTTATAGGAATAGCTGCATATTGTTTTCAAACAATTGTTGGAACCAAAAAATTTATGGATAAGTTTGGTATAGATCACAGTGCAGCTGTAATGATTAGATTTGTAGGAGCGCTAATGCTTGGTTGGGTAATAATGGCTATTTATATTATGTTTGTAAGACCAAATGGAGTTGAGGGAACTTGGGCCTTTTTTAATTTAATATTTATTATTCATGCATGTGTTCTAGGAACAAATTTCTACTCTCTTAAAATTGATAAAACTGGTCTTAATGAAAAAGCTACAAATGAAGGCATTATAGCGCCTACAGTCTTTTTAATTATGATGGCTATACTTTGTTACGGTTTATCAGATAAAATTTATATTACTTAAATAAAATTTAAAACTTGTTTCGCAGCTCTTTCACCACTTAGATCTGCTCCATGGCATGTTGCATAAACTCCTGTGGTCGCTTCACCAGCAAAAAATAATTTGTTTGCAACTGGTATTTTTAATTTTTTTCTTAAATGAGATTTTCCAGGTTTGGCGCTTGAATAAGATCCAAGTGTAAATGGGTTTTTTCCCCATGCTGTTACGTGTGCTTTTATGAAATATTTATCAATTTTAGACCCAAATGCTGAACGAAGCCTATTTAATACAAAATCAATAGAAGCATCTTTACCTTCAGCCTCTAAATGCTGAGCAAATTTTCCTCCTACATCAAAATATGAAATATTAGTCCCGGAAATTTTAAGCGTTGCGCAAGAACCAGCAGGAGATCCGTTTATTGTATTTTCAATTCTATTTATTAAATATGTGTCATCTTTCACTTTGTATTCTTTATAAAAATCATCTTTTAGCTGAAATGTAATGTGATTGTAAGTTCCTAATCTTATGCCATCAAATGCTTCGTATTTTCCTAGGGGTAGTGCAGGACTAAATTTTATTTTTCCAGCATTTAATACTGCTACTGAAACTGTTACCACGCATGTTTTTGCACTTATAGTTCCTTGATTTGTCTCTATTTGCACACCTTTACCGCCCCATTTAATTTCATTTACTACAGTTTTTAATTTAACTGGTACATTTCTCCTGTAATAGGCAAGCAAAGTTCCATATCCCTCTTTTACATATCCATCTCCCTCGCCTTGATGTGTCCCATTAGTATGACCATCGTTTAAAGTATAATCATCAAAGTCCACAGCTGGCTGACACGGACCAAGCAATTGATGGACAGAATGAAACCATTTATTTTTTTTCCATTTTTCTGGAATTTGGCTCATAAAAGGCTCGTCTTTTGATGGAATATCATTTTTTTTCCATTGTTTCTTTTCAACCTTTGAATACAATGAACCAAGCTTAAAGCCCTTAATTTTCTTTTCTCCATCATAAATCATCAAAGGCTCTTTAGCTTTGTAGATATTAAATTTATCTTTATGTTTTTTACCAAATTCTGCTATTTGGTTTTTACTGTATTGATGTAACCAGTGTGCACCCATATCATATGGAACGCCAAAAATAGAATTATCAGTGTGGCATCTTCCACCTTTTCTACTCATTGCTTCAATACATAGTACAGATTTGCCCGATGCCATTAAATTTGAAGTTGCAGCTAATCCAGAAGCTCCAGCACCAATTACTACAACATCGTAATTATTTTGAGCGATGGATATTTTAGGTAGGCTTAATAATGCTAATGACGATAAAGATGTTTTTAGAAATTTTCTTCTGTTAATCATTTTCTTATTATAGATTTATATAAATGCCAGACAACTATTAAAATAGTCGTTAAAAGAATACACAACGTAAGTGTTCTGTCCCATAGAAACTCCCATGATCCGTTGCTTAATAGCAAAGATCGTCTTAAATTTTCCTCCATAAGGCCTCCTAGAACAAAAGCGAGTATTAAAGGTGGCATTGGAAAATCATATAGTCTTAGAAATGTTGCAACAACTGCAATTCCAATCATCAAATAAATATCGAAATTATTGAAGGACATTACATAAATCCCTGTAACTGAGAAAAATAAAATTAAAGGTATTAAATAATTTTTTGGAACCGCAAGGATTCTTGCAATGTATGGAATTAGAGGTAAGTTTAAAATTAACAATATTACCATACCTATATACATTGACATAATGATAGACCAAAAAATTTCTGGATTAGTCATATAAAGTCTTGGTCCAGGCTGAACACCAAATCCTAATAAAGCCCCCAACATAACTGCGGTTGTTCCACTGCCTGGTATACCTAAGGTAAGCATGGGTACAAATGATCCTGAACAAGCAGCATTATTGGCGGTTTCGGGAGCTGATAAACCATTAACACTTCCTTTACCAAACTTTTCTTTTTCTTCGTCGTTAACTACATTTCTTTCCATTCCATAAGCTAAGAAAGATGCAATTGTTGCACCAGCACCTGGTAATACACCAATTAAAAAACCTATTATTGATGATCTAGGAATTGTTTTATACATTTTTGATCTTTCTTCTTTGTTAATTTTAATCGAACCTAGCTCAGTTAGTGACACTTGCTTAGCAGCGCTTGTGGGGTCATTTCTCTTTAAAATTATGGTTAAAGCTTCACTCATTGCAAAGGTTGCCATAACAACAAGAACAAAGCTAATTCCATCCGTTAAATTCATATTATTAAATGTAAATCTAGTAATATCTGATAAGCTATCTTGGCCAACAGATGCTAGCATTAATCCTAGCACTACCATCATCATTGCTTTTAAAAATTGACCTTTTGAAGAAAAAGCTGCAATTGCAGTTAAACCTAAAATCATTAAAGCAAAGTAATCTGGTGATCTAAATGATAAACTTACCTTAGATAAACTGGGTGCCATAAACAAAAGATATATTGCAGATAATGTTCCTCCTGCAAAAGAACTCCAAGCAGCAATTGCTAAAGCCTTACCTGCCTTTCCTTGTTGTGCCATTGGGTAACCATCAAACGAGGTAGCAACTGTCCCTGGAACACCCGGTGCGTTAAGCAAAATTGAGGAAGTCGAGCCACCAAATACAGCTCCATAATAGACTCCAGCCATTAGAATTAATCCTGTAGCAGGATCAAAACCATAAGTAATTGGTATCATTAAAGCAATGGCAGTCATTGGACCAAGTCCAGGCAACATTCCAATGATAGTTCCAAAAAAACAACCTACCATTACCATTAAAATATTTTGAAGCGTAAGAGCTGTGGTTAATCCAATTAAAATTCCTTCGATCATCCCATAACTCCAATTGATTGTAAAAATGGGTCTCTTAAATAAATATCAAGAATACCATGAAGAAGGTACATAAAAGCTGCTACGAAGGGAAAAGATAACAAAAACATCAAGACCCATCTTCTCTCACCTAAAAAATAATAAGATGAAAACAAAAATAAAGAGGTTGTTAAAAAGTATCCAACTTTTAAAATTGTAGCTCCATAAATAATTGCAATTACTATAAGTATCACTGTTTTTTTATACTCTAAATTTTTATGGTCTACTTTAATGTTGTTAGGCTCTGGGAGAATAAGTTTTAACCCAGAAAAAAATAATCCTGCATAACCTAGATAAATTGGGAATGTTCTTGCATTAAAAGGTGCATTTTCATCGAATGCAAAAACTTGAATTTGATAAGCTGTATATAAATAAAATACTGAAAATATAAAAAAGAGCAGTGATATAACTTTTGTAGTATTTATATTCACTGCTCTAATATTTAATAATCGTTAAGATTATATAACTCCTAATTTCTTCATAAGAGCCGTCATTTCTTCAGTTTGTTTTTCTAAGAAAGAAACAAACTTACCTTCTGGATTGTAAATATTAACCCATGCATTTCTTGCTCTAACAGTTTCCCATTCAGAGGTCTTTTGTACATCGCCTAACATTTTTGCAATTTTAGATTTATCTGCATTGCTCATTCCTGGAGGTCCAAAGAAACCTCTCCAGTTAACAAATTGTACATCATAACCCTGTTCTTTAAGAGTTGGAGCATCCGGAGCATCAGAAACTCTTGAAGGGGCTGTGATACCAATAATTCTTACTTGATCTCTTGCACCCATAAGTTCACCTAAACCTGTAGAGATTATTTGTGTTTCTCCAGATAAAAGTCCAGCTAAAGCTTTTCCACCAGCGTCATAAGGAATATAAGCAACATCATTTGGATTAGCACCAGCAGCTTGGAAAGCTAAAGCACCAATTAAATGGTCCATACTTCCTCTTACTGATCCACCTGCCATTTTAATAGAACTTGCATCTTTTTTGTATGCATCAACAACATCTTTAAAATTTTTATAAGGTGAATTTTTAGCAACTGCTATTGCACCATAATCTCCAATAACACCAGCTATTGGCACAACATCTTTATAAGATAAAGTTCCACTTCCACTTACATAACCTTTATGTCTTGTAATTGATCTTAATACTAATGGTGTTGATTGAACTAAGACTGTATTTGCAGGCTTATTATTAATCATGTAAGCTAATGCTTTTCCACCACCACCACCTGACATATTTTCAAATGATGCACTTTTTAACATACCAGCTTTTGTTA
>CABZOF010000008.1 GCA_902527215.1 uncultured Pelagibacteraceae bacterium
AATGCAACAGCATTATCAACTCACAATAAGAAAATACCTCCATTTCACTATATGGTCGCTTTAGCAGGAGGTACAGATATAAAATGTGCAAAGTATGCAACTTATGGAACTCGAGAATTGTCAAAAAATATTCTTAAAGCCTTAAAAAATAGATCAGCATGTTTAATAGCAAATCATGGACAAATTACATTTGGACAAAGTCTCGAGGATGCATTTGAACTTGCTGAAGAAGTTGACAATCTTGCTAAACAATATATCAAAGCTCTCGTCTTAGGACGACCAAAACTTTTAAGCCTAAATGCAATGAAAAAAGTTTTATCTAAAAGTAAAACGTATAAAAGGAGTTAGTATGACTACAAAAGTTGGTGAACATATTACACTTGATATTATAGGTACTAAAAAAGAGTATGATCCTGTTTTTTTTGAAAAATTAGTTTACAAGATTGCAAAAATTGCAAAAGTAACAGTATTAGAAATATCTAAATATAAATTCGAACCACAGGGATTTACTCTAGTTGCACTTCTCGCAGAAAGTCACATCAGTTTCCATACCTTTCCTGAAAAAGGTATTATCAGTTTTGACTTTTTTACATGTGCAAAAATTTCACCTTCAGTAGCAATAAATGTTATTAAAGAGGAAATTGAACACAGTAGAATAGTTAAGAAAGAATTTAATAGAGATACAGTAGATCTTTATCATGACATTTATAGCTCATCAGGTTTAAAAAAATCATACGTAGTTAATAAAGTATTAGAAAATTTTAAATCAAATGTTGGGCAGCATATTGAGATATTAGAATTAGAACAATTTGGAAGAGCATTATTTATAGACAATGAAATTCAAGTAGCTGAAAAAGATGAACATCTTTATAGCTCTACTTTTGTTAACGCTGGATTAGATTTGAACTCTAATAAGGAAAAAGCAGCAATAATTGGTGGGGGTGATGGAGGTGTGGCTAGAGAGTGTATATCTAAAAATTTTGGTTTTATTGATTGGTATGAATTAGATCCAGAAGTAGTAGATGTATGTGATAAACATCTTGGAAAAATTGGTAATAAAGCAACTGAAAAAAATTCAGTAAAATGTGTTTGGGGAGATGCATTTGAGAGTATCAAATCAGTCAAAGATGATACATATGATCAGATATATGTTGATTTAAATGATGATCAATATTGCATAGATTTGGCTAATAAAAACATGCATTCACTTGTAAGAATTTTAAAACCAAAAGGAGTTATTACCGCACAAGTTGGTAGCCAAGATAAAAAACCCAAACAAGTTGAGAGTTGGCTAAATGTATTCAATGAAAACTTTGGTAATACAAAATTATCAAGAGTTTATATTCCGAGTTTTGATTGTTCATGGAACTTTTCATCATCAATAAACCACTAATTTTCTTTTTAATTGATTAAATTTATGAAATAATCTCTTAAAATATTTTGGAGGTAAAATGAGTAAATTTAAAAAATTTGGACTAGGAATTATAATTTCTTTTTTCCTAGTATTTAGTGCAAATGCAGGGTCGATAAAAATAGGAACTGAAGGAGCTTATCCTCCTTGGAATTCTAAAGATTCAGCAGGCAATCTTAACGGATTTGAGGTTGATTTAGCCAATGCCTTGTGTGAAATAATGAAACATAACTGTACAATAGTTGAGCAAGATTGGGATGGAATGATCCCAGCACTTACATCGAAAAAATTTGATGCAATAATGGCTGGAATGTCAATTACATCTGAAAGATTAAAAACTATAAATTTTTCTCAAGGATATGCTGATGAAGTTGCATCCTTAGCTGTAATGAAGGGATCAAGTATTGAAAATATTAACACACCAGAAGGTATTAACCTTAATATCGGTGGTTCTGATGTTGACAAAGCTCTTAAAACATTAACTAGTTCTTTATCTGGTAAAACAGTTTGTACACAAATAGGTACAATCCATCAAAACTTTTTAGAGTCAGGTGATGTTGGTAAGATAAAACTTAAAACTTACAAAACTCAAGACGAAGTTAATCTAGACTTGACAAATGGAAGATGTGATGTTGCTCTTGCAGCTGCAGTTGCATTCACTGACTATGCTGAAAAATCTGGAAAAGCAGTAGTTTTGACTGGTCCTACTTTCTCAGGAGGAGCATTTGGTAATGGAGTTGGTGTAGGAATTAGAAAAGGAGACTCAAAGCTTCTTAATGAATTTAATGCAGCAATTGATAAAGCTAGAGATGATGGAATTATTAGCAAAC
>CABZOF010000009.1 GCA_902527215.1 uncultured Pelagibacteraceae bacterium
CAGATGTTCAAAAAATGGGTGGTAATCGTTGGGATAGTTCTAGTTTAATTGCTAGACTCAAGAAAAAGAAGTAATCCAATGTCAAATGCCGTCCCATACTATGAGGACTTTTCTGAAATCAAGAAAAAAATATGGTCGATGCTTGATGATGCAGTGACTAATAGAGCATCACCTTTTCGAATTCCAGTTTTAGTTTGTGGTGATCAATCAGACTTTGATGGAAGAATTGTTGTTCTTAGAAAATCAGACCAATCTAATAATATACTTCAATTCCACAGCGACATTAGATCAGACAAAATTCCAAAATTAAAAAAAAATAAAAATGCTGCGCTAATATTTTATGATAAAGAAGAAAAAATTCAGCTTCGAGTTAAAGTTAAATGTGTTGTCAATCATGAAAATGAAATAACTGAGCAATCATGGTCAAAAACTGCTCATGTGAGTCGAAAATGTTACTTAGTAAACAATGGACCAGGAACAGAAACGGATGAACCAAGTTCAGGTTTAAGTGAAGACATTGAAAAATCAGGCTTTACTATGGAACAAAGTGAAGAGGGTTATAAAAACTTTACCGTAATTCAATGTAATATTGAAAGTATTGAGTGGCTCTATCTTGCAGCAAAAGGCCATAGAAGAGCAAGATTTGATGTTTCAAATAATAAACAAAACTGGCTAGTTCCATAAAAATGCTAAGTGGATTTATTATTGCTATAGCGCTTGTTTTAGGAGGATTGGCAGTAATGAGGTTTGGCATTTTTCAAATTAGAAAATTTAAAAAAGGCGAAACCAAAGTTTCTAAGAAAATTAGTGAGCAAATCGCATTTGTGGTATTTTTTCTAATAATTTTAGGACTTATTATTTACTCAGTTAATGATCTTCTTTTCTGAAGATCAGTAAGGATTAACTAAAAATATCCTGTATCATTAATGTCTTGCTTGGGAGTATTTTTTTTAGATCTTTTCTTTTGTATTTACTCAATTTTTCGTAAAATTCATCCAAAGTCATACCAAAAGTATTTTTAAAAGTAGTTTGCCAATTCCAGCCTGAGGGTTGTTTAGCCCTTTGTATCCAGAATTCTCTAAAAACTAACTCAAATGCTTCTTCTTCAGAAAGATTATTTTTTTTTAATTCGTTAACTAAAGCCAGCAACATGAATGCAGAGCCAGCATAATTACTATCAAATCCATTTTTTTTTGGTGATGTCTTATGTTGTTCGTATAAATGAGGTTCTTTGGTAACCTTTTTAATACTCCATCTTTTTCTCTCTTGAATGTCGCTCTTTAAAAGGTCTTTTTTGTAATATTGCCTTGAATAGATCTCTTCTAAAACTTTAGCACCTCCCTCGACCAACCATTTTGCACTGTTGTTAGACAAACACCCAACTCTATGAGAAAGTGCTCTTTGATAAACATGAAAATACTCATGAACAATAACAGTGTAAGTACGAATTTTATTAATTGAACTTGTCCAATCTTGTGGAAATATGTCTAGTTGCATCCATGGTTCAGGTGAATTACATCCTTCAATACCTGAGTATTTCATATTAATACGCTTTTCCGGAAAAGGATTTTTTGTGCTTTTCCATGCATAGATATCCATATTATAGCCCTGTTTCATGCTCGTTAATTTCATATTATTTTTAACCCAATCGTTAGTGTTCTCATTTATAGGCATAACTTCTTGCACAATATTCATTATGATTTCGAATTCAGTAACCCATTTTTTTGGTAAATTTTCATGTAAGTTATATTTGAACTTAAATTTTTCAACAGCAACGACTGATGTAGAATAAAAAACTAAAGTGATAAAAACTATAAATATTTTTTTCATTAACTAACTTTAGCTAAAAATATCTTGAATTTTTAAGTTCTTACTCGGTAAGATATTTTTTAAGCGACCTCTTTTATATTTACTTAGTCTTTCATAAAATTCTTCAGCACTCATTTTAAAAGTCTGCTCAAATGCTTTTTCCCATTTTCTGTGCTTCGCTCTCTCAATCCAAAAATCTCTGAAAACTAATTGAAAAGCTTGTTGTTCAGAAATATTATTTTTCTCCAGTTCATTTACTAATACTAACACCATGAAGGCAGAACCTGTATAATTGCCATCCATTCCTTTTTTATTTGATGTTTTGTGTTTTTCGTAAAGGCTAGGTTTTTTTA